>NZ_CP145605.1:2881250-4166875 GCF_036884255.1 Paenibacillus tundrae
TCTACTGGCGAACTGAAGTACGTGCCGAACGATATCCGGATACGGACTTATCGTATCTTTTTGTACACATCTACGAGTTAATTAATGGTATTGGATGGCAAGATCCAGAGTGGGGATATGAGCAATTAAAACGATTATGGGTTAATTATCGGGAACGATTCCCTCAACTTGATATATACATGCAGGATTGGCTTGTCGATTATGGGCTCGTGCATCAAGTGCATATGTCGTTCACTGAGATTATGGATATCACGAGTGGTTTTCTTCCAATGGAGATATCGGATATGGAGCTTCATCGGTTGCTGACGAGCGACATGTCGAAATTATCGTTAAAATTACTTAGCAGATATTATGAGTATGACATCACACTCAGTAAATTTTATAGAGACCAAGGTCAGATTGCATTGGAACGATATATTCCACAAGTGATGGTTGTAATGGAATCCTATCTGCAACGAACGCGTGGAATAGGCTTGATTGATCATTTGCAGTTGACGAAGGAGAAGAGCATTCAACGTACGTTATTTCGCAAGGCTGTTTATGATGATACGTTATATGGGAAATCGATTGACCTTACTTTTGTTCCTGTTGGTGAAAGTGCTCCGTTCTGTTCATTGGTTACGAGGGTTTTCCGCTGTACTGAGAATAAACTACGGGAATTACTCGGTTTCAGAGGCAGATTGCGTGGCAAGACCCTCGATACGGAGTTTGCTCAAGTCATTGAGCGATATTTAGATAAGGTATTTGCTGCTGAGCAGGAAGACCTTAAGGAGAAGCCAACGGTTCGAATTGATCTGGAGAAGCTTGCCGTTCTACAGCAGGAGAGCGACTATGTTCGAGAAGCTCTTATGATAGACGAGGAAGCATATTCGGATGACAAGCTTGCGCTAGACAACCAACCTCTGAATCAACATCAAGGAATGCAAGTAATCGGGGAACAAGTCACATCTAAGAAAGACGAATTCAGTACATCTCCTCAGCCAGAGGATGTCAACGTACAGCGTACAACGGAAACTATGGAATTCTACGATGGTCGTACCGATATGGAGACAAAAGAAGAAGACTTCACTTTACAATGGGAGGATTCTTTCATCGCTGAATTGGATGAGGAATGGGTTCTTTTCGCAAATGAGATAGCTCCGCGACATGTGCAGGCGATATATGCATTATTAGGTGATGAACCTGACCGTGAACTGATGCAGGTGGCTGAGCGGAATGGGACAATGCCTGCGCTTATGCTTGATGAGATCAACGATGTAGCTATGGAAACGATCGGCGATCTACTCATTGATAACGACCGGATTGTTCCGGATTATATAACCGTGTTTGAACATGTGAAGAGGTGATATGTTATGACAGAACTTAAAATACCGAAACGAATCACAACTGCTCTTGTCAATTCTTTAACGGCTGGTGTTGTGCCGCGGATTGGATTGGAGCAGATTGCGGTTGGGCGGAAGCCTGAAGTAGAGGCTATTTTGCGAGATATGGATAATATCGCAGAAGGCGGAGCTGCTTTTAAACTGATTACAGGTCGATATGGTAGTGGCAAAAGTTTTCTTCTGCAAATGATTCGCAATTATGCGATGGATCGTGAGTTTGTCGTGGCAGACGGCGACCTGTCCCCTGAGCGAAGACTTGTGGGAACCAAAGGTCAAGGATTGGCTACATATCGTGAGCTGATGACCCGTCTGTCTACGCGTACACGACCGGATGGCGGCGCATTGGAGCCAATTTTACAGAAATGGATTGCAGCATTACAACAACAAACGATGCAAAATAACGGATTAAGACCAGACGATCCAGCACTTGCCTTGCAAGTAGAACAGCAGATCTATGCCGTAACGAATGAGATGCAGAATCTGGTTCATGGATTTGATTTTGCTAAAGTGTTGGCTTCGTACTGGAACGGCTATAAGCTCGGTGACGATGACCAGAAGCAAGCAGCTCTGCGCTGGTTAAGAGGGGAGTATGCAACCAAGACAGAAGCTAAGAAAGAACTGTCTGTTGGAGTGATCATTGACGATGATAACTGGTATGACTACTTCAAATTATGGTCTGAATTTATTGCCAAGATCGGATATAAAGGTTTGCTGCTGTTTATCGATGAGGCAGTTAATCTGTACAAAATTACAAATAGCGTATCGCGTCAGAGTAACTATGAGAAGCTGCTCACGATGTTTAATGATACGATGCAAGGTAAGGCCGAGCATCTGGGCATTTTTGTAGGAGGAACTCCACAGTTTGTGGAGGATGAACGTAGAGGGTTATTTAGTTATGAGGCGCTTCGCTCCAGACTCATTGACGGCCGGTATGCAGCAAGAGATTATGCGAATTATACAGGGCCTATTTTGAAGCTATCCATGTTATCTCATGAAGAAATTCTAATTCTGCTACAGAAGCTTCGCCAGATTCATGCCTTACATTTTGGATATACTGCAAGTTTGCGCGATGAAGAATTAGTTGATTTTATGCAAATGGCAGTTAACCGACTTGGTGCCGATGAGATGCTCACGACCCGTGAAGTGGTGAGAGATTTTATGGATGTGTTGCACACGCTGCATCAGAATCCGGAAGTGACGTACACTCAATTGCTTGGAGAGCGAGCTGTTAAACCCGAAGGAGCGGGTAAAGCAGGCGGTTCATCATCTACGGATGAGCTGGATGACTTTCTCGCGGAATTTGAGTTATGAGTGAAACGAACCCCTTTTATCGCTTAGCGCCGTTTGTACAGGAATTTATATATAAAAAAAGATGGGAGTCTCTTCGTCCAGCCCAGATCGAAGCGTGCAATATTTGCTTTCATACTCCGCATCATATGTTGATTGCGGCGGGCACAGCCTCTGGCAAGACGGAAGCAGCTTTTTTTCCTGCGTTAACCGAATTGTATGAACGTCCATCCAAATCGGTTGGGATTTTGTATATTGGGCCTCTGAAAGCCTTGATTAATGATCAATTTGAGCGGTTGAAGGATTTGTTGTCTGAAGGTCATATTCCAGTGTGGCATTGGCATGGAGATGTAGCTCAAGCGGAGAAAACACGTTTGGTGCGAAATCCGTCGGGTGTACTCCAGATTACACCGGAATCACTTGAAGGTCTGTTGATGAATCGACCGAATGCCATCCCAGCTCTGTTTCATGACCTGAGGTATATCATTATTGATGAAGTGCATGCCTTCATGGGAGCGGATCGGGGAATACAGGTACTGAGTGAGCTGGCTCGCATTGAACGTATGGCAGGGTGTAAGCCTCGCCGTGTTGGCTTGTCCGCAACTCTCAGCGATTATGAGGCAGCGACTGCCTGGCTTGCCGCTGGAACAGATCAGGGTGTAGATGTTGTGTCTTCACCCGGTGGTCGAAAATTGCGTCTTCGGGTTGAACATTTCTCGTTTCCGGATGCGCGTGATGAAGAACAGGCAGAACATCTGCATAATGCCCGTAAAGCGTATTATGATTTTATTTACGAGAGTACCCATCGGAAGAAGGCTTTAGTCTTCACCAACAGTCGGACAGATGCGGAAGTTACCATTCTTGAGCTACGGCGAGTTGCAGCAAGAAGGCAGGAGCGTGATGTATTCCACGTACACCATGGCAGCATTTCAGCGATGCTAAGAGAAGAGACAGAGGCTGCGTTACGCACAGGAGCAGGACCGGCGGTAGCCGCTGCAACCGTAACACTGGAACTCGGCATAGATCTTGGAGAACTTGAGCGAGTTGTGCAGCTTGGTGCGCCTTACAGTGCGTCGAGTTTTGTTCAACGACTAGGACGATCGGGTCGCCGGGATGATATGGCTTCAGAGATGTTATTCGTGTGCCCAGAGGAAGAGGCGGAGGATGCTGAGCTTCCTGCATGTATGCCGTGGACGTTACTTCGTGCGATTGCAGTCATTGAATTATATGTGAAGACGAAGTGGGTTGAACCACTTGAGGCTCGTAAAATGCCGATGGGGGTACTCTACCACCAAACGATGAGTATGCTCAAAAGTATGGGGGAAGCCGAACCAAGAGAGCTGGCAGATGCTGTCCTCTCGCTTGCACCTTTTGCCCAAATCAACCGCAGTCAGTATGATGTATTTTTAAATTATCTGATTGATACCGATCATTTGCAGTGGACAGAAGAGCAGACGTTAATTATTGGACTAACGGGTGAGAAAACGGTGAATAATTATCGTTTCTACGCCGTCTTCAAGGATGATGAAGAGCATAAAGTGTTGAATGGCTCTGAAGAAATAGGCTCCATTACGACTGTGCCGCCACCAGGCTACTGCTTCTCTCTTGCAGGGAAACTGTGGAAGGTCGAAGAGGTGGATCGCAAACATAAGTCGGTATATGTTAAGTCTGCGAAAGGCAAAGTGGATACATTATGGCTCGGCGCAGGCGGCGATATTCATACGATGGTGATTCAGAAAATGAGAGAAGTGTTATCTAGTTCAGTCATCTATCCGTACCTGTCACCGCAGGCAGTAAATCGACTAGAGCGGGCGCGTAGGTTGGCTCGCGAGACTGGACTACTGAAGCAAGTCGTTATACCGGCAGGCGGCGATTCTCATTATGTGTTGCCATGGGTGGGTAGCAAAGCATTCCGTACACTGGAGCGACTTATGAAGCATAATCTATCAACCAAGCTAGCGTTAAGGTCTGTGGTGCCTATGGAGCCTTATTATTTTGTAGTCTCTGGTCAAGTGGATGCACGCACATTGTTAGCTGAAATTATGAGTGAATGTCGTGCAGCTGAAGATGCATCTGCGTTGCTTGCTGAGGATGAATCGCCATACCTTGGTAAATACGATGAGTTTGTAGCTCCGCCATTAATTCGCGATGCCTTTGCGGTGGATGGTTTGGATCTGCGTGGACTACAAGCAGGCTTACAGCATACGCTGGAATGGAATACAACGGATGTATAACGTATGTAAGGCGAAAGAGGTTATACAACTTTCAGTTTCCATTTCTAAATTTGTGAAACAGGGTTGACACCATCTCACCTCCCATGTAATATATGAAAAGTCGTCACAGAAGAACACATCACAAAAGCATATTCATTTCGTATAACCTCGCAGGCCGAAAGTGTACACAGGGCGAGGGTCTCTACGGGAAGCCTATACTTCCTAACTACGATGCCAAGGGATTCATGTATTCCTTGCACGTAGTTAGGATTTTTTGCATTTTGGATGTTTCTTTCTAAGCAGGGATTCTTAGGAATCTGGAGAGAACAGTTGTCATTCAAGATTGTTCTGTCCCCGAGTGACAAGTGTAAAGAGACTTTATTCTATTGAAATCGATATTGTTGGAACATCAGGAGGTTTGTTCATCAATGAAATATTATGTATCTGTTCTTGCGGGAGCAATGAGTTACGGCATATTATCCACGATCGTGGTCTTGGCTTATGGTGAAGGCTATAAGTTAGGTGAGGTTGTGGGAACGCAACTGATTACAGGATTCATTCTTTCGTGGATGCTGGCACTATACACAAGATTTAACATGAAACGCAAACATAATAAAGCAGGTAAATCATCCACTGCATCGACTCATGTTTTTCAAAAATTAACGTGGAAACAGCGTTTAATGCTCATGGCGGCCGGCACACCGACCGTAATTACCGGATTAGTGTATTATCAATCACTGCGATACATTCCAGCATCGCTTGCCATTATTCTATTGTTTCAATTCACATGGATTAGCGTATTGATTCAGGCCGTAAGCAAGCGGCAGCGTCCGAATAAAGTCACCCTATTCACACTAGTTATACTCTTTGGGGGGACATTGCTGGCTGCTGGTTTCCTCGAACAGGGACTTGCTGAATTTAGTGGTCTAGGGATTGCGCTGGGACTTATGGCAGCTGTAAGTTACTCTTTATTTGTTCTATTTAGTGGAAAAGCAGTTCCGTCAGCGCATCCCGCATTTCGCAGCGCATGGATGGTGACTGGAGGTTTGGTTCTGCTATGCATCCTGTTCCCACCGACGTTCTTGTTTAATGGCTTGATCTGGAGCCAGCTGCTCGTCTTCGGTTTATTGCTCGGATTCTTCGGAGCTTTTATCCCACCAGTACTGTTCGCCATTGGCGTTCCGCATATTGGAGGGGACATGGCAGGCATACTAGGTGCGGTAGAACTTCCGGTTGCGGTGCTGCTCTCAGCTATCGTACTTCATGAGCACGTTAGCTTGTTGCAATGGTTCGGGGTTATTGTGGTGTTACTTGGCGTTGCCTTACCTGAATTGCACAAGCTAAGAGTAAAACGAACTTCGCCTTCATATTCATGAAATAGTCATTTTTATTAAAATGAAACGAGTTTTTCTTACGAAGCCTGAGAAATCAGGCTTTTTTTGATATGTAAATTTAAAATTTGATTGGAAATGTGTGACTGCTCCGGCATTGAAGCTGGCTATAGCCCACTGGAGTCATTTTAATTTTGAGATGAATCAGGTATGCTTAGAACGTGTGCTTGAGCTATGAATGATGGAAAGAGGAGCGTTGATATGAATAGTTGGATCCGTAAAGCATGGCCAATGTTAACATTGGGTCTTGCTGTAGTTGTTTTACTTGGTTCGTTTCTAGTGTATTTTATGGGTAAAGATATGTCCCCGGGTTCGGAAAGCGCCAAAGCCGCTAATGCAGCTAAAGTCGAGACAGCAGAAGATCTGCAGGGATTTGAAGTTATTGATGTGAGTGTAAGTAACGACGGTTTTGGTCCTGATGTCATTGAAGTAAAGGCAGGGGTTCCGACCAAAATTAATTTTATCCTTACTCGGCAAGTTACACATGTTAAGTCATTGCTATCTAGTGATCTTGGCATGGATCTATACATGCAAAAGGGAGATAATTACTACACGGTCGATCCTGATTTAAAACCAGGTGAATACCAGATTAATTGCGGAATGTATATGATTTACGGGAAAATTAAAGTTGTCTAAGGCATGTCTGAAAACTCCGAAGGACGCAGATTTAACAGGATTTTCGTTCCAGGCCAGGATGTTTTCCGCAGGCGTGCCGAGGCACGTCAAGGGAAAGTGACGCAGCAGGGGGCGACAAGGTGGTAAAAGTTGCACTTCAGTGAGTTTCACACACGTCCTAAATAAAAGGAGCAAAGTTTCGGAGACCCCGGAGCTTTGCTCCTCTTTTGCATGCATGATATCATGGTAGAGTCATATATTCCATCTGGAGGTGCAAATATGAAAGCGCTATTTATTGGAGGCACAGGAACAATCAGTACGGCGATTACAACTCAACTTGCTGAGCAGGGATGGGAGCTATATCTCATCAATCGAGGGAATCGTAATGCAAACCTTCCTGCGGAAGTGAAGGTATTGCAAGCAGATATTAATGATGAAGCAAGAGTAGCAGAGCTGATTGTCGATCTGAATTTCGATGTGGTGGCAGACTTTATTGCATTTGTACCCGCGCAGTTGGAGCGAAATTATCGTCTGTTCAAAGATAAAACAAAACAATTTATATTTATTAGCTCCGCATCAGCATATCAGACTCCGCTTGCAGATTATCGGATCACGGAAGGTACACCATTATCCAATCCGTATTGGGAATATTCTCGCAACAAGATTGCTTGTGAGGAATACCTATTGAAACAATATCGGGAGCACGGATTCCCAATAACGATTGTACGTCCAAGCCACACCTATAACGAGCGATCCGTACCTTTGGGTGTACATGGTGCGCAAGGAAGCTGGCAGGTGCTTAAGCGTATGCTTGATAATAAGCCGGTTATTATTCATGGGGACGGTACGTCATTATGGACTATAACGCACAATCGCGATTTTGCTAAAGGCTTCATCGGTCTGATGGGCAACATCCATGCAATCGGAGAGTCGGTACATATTACGTCAGACGAATCCGTCACGTGGAATCAAATTTATGAGATCATTGCGAATGCGCTGGGCGTTAAGCTTCATGCCGTACATGTATCCTCTGAGTTTCTGGCTGCCTGTAGTGATCAGGATCTTCGAGGAGGATTGCTTGGCGATAAGGCGAATACCGTTGTCTTTGATAACAGCAAGCTGAAAAGGTTGGTTCCTGAGTTCGTAGCAACCACGCGCGCAGATCAAGGCATTAGAGATACTATTGAGCATATTCTTGCCCATCCTGAGCTCCAAACAGAAGATCCAGAGTTCGATGCATGGTGCGACAAGGTTGTCGATGTACTGGATGAAGCGTTACTGAAGATCAGAAACGAAGTGTAAGGGGGATAGACATGACCCAGAATAGCCATCGATTAATCAAAGAAATTAAGAAGACTGTAACGATGGATTATTTACTGCATGTTCCCAACTCTGTTACAGAGACAAATGAGCTTTGGCCCGTCATTTTATTTCTCCATGGTTCCGGTGAACGTGGAACAGATCTGAACAAGCTGCGGCTGCACAGCCTTCCTCACATTGTAGAAAAGGATGAAGGTTTCCCCTTTATCGTTATCTCGCCTCAATGTCCAGAGGACGAATTTTGGGCAAATGAAAAAGAAGCTGTTATAGGCATTGTAGAATACGTGCTGGCCAATTATGCGGCCGATCCGAAGCGAGTATACCTCACCGGTTTAAGCATGGGAGGATATGGTGCATGGCATCTTCCGGCGGACTTTCCGGACGTTTTTGCGGCTGTAGCACCAATCTGTGGAGGTTGTAATCCGGCTAAGGCGGAGGCATTACAGGGATTGCCTATCTGGGCTTTTCATGGCGCCAAGGATGACGTGGTACCGCTCTCGGAATCACAAGGCATTGTGGATGCACTTCTTGCTTTGAACGCTGATGTTAAACTTACGGTTTACCCTGAAAGTGACCACGATGCTTGGACTGAAACGTACAACAATCCTGATCTGTACAAGTGGTTTCTTCGACATTCGTTGTAACTGATTCTAGTTATATATGAGTTGAATACCCAACGATTAAGTATTTACATTCGTTAAATGAATCGTTATAATCAAGAAAAAATGACACTGTTTAGGGGAGGCACCCCAGCAGAGGACTCAGTCCTTTGTTGGGGTGCCTCCTTTTTTTTGGTGTATCCAAAGGAGAGCAGAAGCTTGGCTAAATTGAATAAACGGGTAAAGAAACAAGCAGAACAGCTTACCAAAGTCGTGCTTGCATTTGCTTTATTATCTCCTCATGCCTTGATGTATGAGATTGGTCTAACTGCTGTGATGGCGGAAGCTGTAGAGACGATCAGTGTTGTATCAGATACCGCTAGTATGAAGGCTGTTCAATCCTCCAAAGTGAAGGTGGAGATGAATAGTGAGGGCAAATACAGAATTGTATTGCTACCTAATACCAATGTCTTTTATGGCGGAGATACAGGCAATGTATCCACTATTATTGACCATAATGGCACAGCTATTAACTTCAAATCCTTACCGCTCAACTATTATCGAGTCCAGAATAATGTAATCGAGATGTCAAGGCAAAAGGATAACGTGGAGTATATTTTGCGGGTATCCATCGTTAATGCAACCTCGCAAGGGGGCTATATGAAAGTTGAGCTGGAAGCCGTTAATCGCAGTGGTTCGACAATGAATCTCGGAGGTACGTTTTATTGGGATACGATGGTGAATGGCAATGATGCTTCGCCGTTTGAGGTGATTGAGAACGGTTGGCGCAATTATAGTGGAGGCGTTCAGGTCACAGCCTTTTATGCCAATACGTACAATGTGGTGGATGCAGATCGAATCTATATGGGTCAATACAGTAGTCCAGATAGTGCCCGGCTTACAGGAGGTCAGCACCCTTCGACGTTTGTCTCAGGACAAACCGTAACGGCGAGTGATACAGCTGCACAATTCTGGTGGGATGGTAAGGCAGTAGCTAATCAAAGCTCACGCAAATTTTCAACCATTGTAGGCATTGGTCCCAAGAATGCCCCACCTTCGTTTGCCTTGACTGCACCTTCAACGGGTCAGACGTATTATAAGGGAGAACAGCTTCAGATTGTTGGTACAACCCGAGATACCGATGTTGGAGATTTGTTGACGGTCAAATGGTCGATAGACGGAGGAGAAGAGAATACTTTGACACAGATCCGAGCTACGGGAGCTAATCAGAGTTTTAATACAACGTATACTTTGCCTAATACACTGAGCGATGGGACACACACGTTGCAGGTATGGGTTATGGATGACAAAGGAGGCGTGTCTTCGGCAGGAACGGTACATTTTACGGTTCGGAGTTTCGTCGTTCCCGGGACACCGACGTTTAACTCGATCAACAATAATAGTCTATTAGTAAGCTGGGACAAAAAGGCGAATGACTCATCAGTAACATACGAACTGAAGAATCTAACAACCAATCAGAGCTACGACACAGGTTCACTACATAGTCGGCAGATCACAGGACTGACACCGAACACGATTTATAGTTTCGCGGTACGTGCCAAAAATTCAAGCGGTACCTATACAGGCTTTTCAAGCCCATCTAATGTATATACACATGCCAATACTCCAGTAGATGCAAGTGTAGTCCAGTCAGGAAACTCCGTTACAGCGAGTTGGAGTGCCAATGGTAATCCTGCTGGGACGAAATACAAAACTGAAATTCGCACATCAAGTGGGCAAGTACTCGCAACAGGAGAGACGACCAACATGCGAGCAGACCTTGCGTTGACCGGATTAGCTGATGGTGAGTATGAGGTTGTTGTTGCCGCTGTCAACGGTGCTGGCATTCAGACAGCCTTTCAGTCAGCTGGTCAGATCATGAAGGATACGACAGGGCCAACAGCTCCAACGATTGTTATAGATCCTTCTTCATGGACTAAGGATGATGTACGGATCACGATTACGCCAGGAAGCGACACGTTAAGCGGTATTATGAAGACGCAGGTTAAGGTTGGTCTAGAAGAAGATTGGCGAGATTATGACGAGCCTTTTAGCGTTTCTTTTGAAGGAAAGTCGGTCATTACATCAAGAAGCATTGACACATTCGGTAATATCGGACAGGAGAGCTCGGTGTGGGCAAGAGTAGATCGTACTGCTCCAACACCTCCTGTTATCTCATTAAATCCTCCAGGGTGGACGAAGTCTGGGGTAACGGTAACTTTGACGGAAGGTAGAGATGAAGCAAGTGGCATTGCCGTCACGGAGTATAGATTAGGCAGTGAAGGAGCATGGATTGCTTATGATGAACCTTTTACGATTGATATAGAAGGTATTACCGAGATTCAAGCGCGTAGTGTAGACCATGCTGCCAATATTAGCTCTCTATCATCATCTAATGTGAGGATTGACAAGACCGGACCGGATGAACCCGAGATTGATTTGAGTGATGAGGGCTGGACGAACCATGACGTTACAATTGTGATTACTGGCGGTGAAGATCACGGAAGCGGGCTAATCAAGACTCAATATCGTTTAAACGAAGATGGACCATGGATCGACTATGTTGGCGAAGTTATGGTTTCTCATGAAGGAGAGACGACCATCTATGCACGTTCATTGGATCTAGTTGGTAACGTGAGTCGTGTCGCAAATGCAACTATTCGTATAGATAAAACTGCTCCGACGGAACCAACAATTACATTAGCACAAACCGGATGGAGCAAGGATCCTGTAGAATTCACACTTGGTGAAAGCATCGATAAACAAGACATAACGTATGAATATAGCCTTGATGGAGAGACATTTATTGCTGGAGATCGGGGTGTCATAAGTACCAATGGAATGACAACCTTAAGAGCCCGAGCGATAGATGCCGTTGGTAATATCGGTAAGGTCAGCACACGTGAGGTGTATATTGATCAGGTTGCTCCAACCGTTACATTCTCATCCAACGGACATCAATGGACGGACAATGATATCACGACGACGATCCGGTTTGAGGATGCGGATTCAGGCATTGATGAGTCAAAAAGATTGTATAAACTAACGGGTAGTGATACTCCACCAGACGACTGGATTGAGGCTCTATCAGATGAGCAAACCGTTCAGTTAGCGTCAGAAGGAGTCTGGTATATCCATGTAAGAGCAACGGATTATGCAGGAAATACATATCAGACCGTATCAGCACCGTATCAGATTCAGCGTAAACCAGAGCAGCCTGGACGTGTACGTGCGGTACAAGTTGGCGAAACGTCAGCAGAACTTATGATCGATTTACCCACGGGAGATTCGTACACGGACGGCTATCAGTACCATATTTTAAATAAAACGACAGGTCAGTCGTGGACGTTGGATTATCCAAGTCATACCATGATCGATACTGGTCTAAGTGGTGGTCATACGTATGAGTATGAAGTGGTATCCCGAAATCATACAGGCATAAGTGAGACAGTATCGTTACAGGTATTGACGCTTCCAGCAGCCCCTCAATCTGTACACATTCGCAAGGTTGAGTCCCAGCCAGACATGGCAGAGCTTTACTTCGAACCTGTGGACGGTGCAACAGCGTATCGGGTTACTGCTGAAAGCTTAGAAGGTCAACTCGTATATGATGAGTCCGTTTCCGATCCAACTCATGTTTCTTACCTAACGAATCTCATCCCGGGTACAGTGCATACCATTTCGGTGACGGCTAGTAATGGAAGTGGTGCTGGGCGGAGTAGCAGGGTAGGATTTCTTACCTTACCTGGGATACCTGGCGAGTTGAGCGCTGTGCAGATTCGAGAGCATGAAATATCTCTATCTTGGGACAATGTGCTTTCTGCGACAGCTTACCTTCTCTCCCGTGAAGGAATGAACGTCTACGAAGGGATAGAGACAGAGTATGAAGATAAGGGGTTAGAGAGCGGCACAGCGTACAGTTACGAGTTAGTTGCTGAGAATGAAACTGGACTCGGGCCAGCAGCAACAACTCGCACATTAATGACGTTACCTGACGCAGTTACAGCGTTGAGAATTAGTGATTCGACAACGACTAGTTTACGTTTGAGTTGGGATGGTGTTAGAGGCGCCGATCAGTATGCAATCTTAGTGAATGGAGTTAAGCAAGATACAATTCCTTCTGGAACAGAGGAATGGGCTGTGACAGGACTTGTTGCTGGAACGGAATATGAACTGCAAGTGCAGGCAGTAAATATTAGTGGGCAGGGAGTGTCAACTTTCGTTACGGGCATGACACGCCCTGAAGTTCCTTCAGGTTTAAGTGCTGATCAACTAACGGAGACAGGTGCGGTTGTAAGCTGGAATGCTGTATCTGGGGCGACCAAATATCGAGTGACAATCGATGGTCAGAGCTACGAGATATCCGATACACGTCTGACCTTACGTCACCTCCAAGCTAGCAAGCACTATACATATCAGGTAGAGGCGGGAAATGCTGCTGGATATGGTGCAGATGCCGTGGGAGATCTGCTTACTCTACCAAGCAGACCTGGTGGACTTTCAGTTACACGTACAGATGAGACGAGCATAGCTATGAAGTGGGATGTTGTAGATACGGCTAACAACTACATTGTGAGTGTTGATGGTGCTGAGGTGGGAAGAACCTCTGAACCTGAATACGCGGCAGCAAATCTACTTCCTGGGATGGAATACGTGTTAGAAGTGCAGGCAGTCAATGAATCAGGCGTGGGAGAGTCCGCTCAGCTGATCCATCTATCCCAACCTACTCAGCCCGACGAACTTGTCATTAAGCCTGAGGCACATCAGGCGGAAGTGATCTGGTCGGCAGTTAAGGGAGCATCCGTATATGTGATTGAACGAGAGGGACAAGAGATATATCGTGGACGCGATACTCGGGTAATCATACCGGGGTTACTGGAAGGAACGCAGTATAGCTATACCCTGAGAGCCCTGAATAGACAAGGAACTAGCTCCGAAGTGGTGAACGTGCCTATACTGACTTTACCTGCACAGCCGCTTGAAATAAAAACATTCGATGTGAATATAACCGGGTTGCATTTAGATTGGACCACATCAGGTGTACGAGGAGCAGATGGATATATTCTTGAACGTGATGGGCAGGTTATTGCACGAATCGAATCTAGTACAACTGTTTTTCAGGATACAGATTTATTTCCGGGTACTAGATATGTCTATTCGCTTCGGGCATTTAACAATAGCGGTGAGGGGAAACCACTTAACTACATGGTAACAACACAAACTGCACCCATACTTGCCACGGCTATAACGACGAATAATGGAACACATGAGATGGGTTTGAAGTGGGAGCCAGTGCAGGGAGCATCCGCGTATGAAGTTCGAAACAAGGTTACAGGTGAGACGCAGACGGTGACTGAATCATTGATTCAGCTCGTCAATCTGGAGAGTGGAACAGGTTATACACTAGAGCTTGTCGTATTGAATGAGGATGGTCAACGATCAGAAGGGGTTCAGATTGAAGTGTTAACCAAGCCCCTATCTCCCCAGACGGTATCGGTCTCCGACATTACCGATGAATCGGTAGTTCTTGATCTAACAGGTAGCTCTACGGAGGGAGCGAGAGAGTTAATCATTTTGCGTGATGGTATCGAGGTAGGGAGAGTTCAGGCAGGCACATCTTCGTATGAAGATCATGGTCTAACGCCAGGAGAGAAATACACATATACAATTAGAACCTCCAATGCATCAGGGGAGAGTGAATCCGGCTTTGACTTAGGGGTACAAAC
This sequence comes from Paenibacillus tundrae, assembly GCF_036884255.1. Taxonomy (NCBI): domain Bacteria; kingdom Bacillati; phylum Bacillota; class Bacilli; order Caryophanales; family Paenibacillaceae; genus Paenibacillus; species Paenibacillus tundrae. The sequence goes on from NZ_CP145605.1 coordinate 2,895,784, forward strand.
GCTACCTGCTACCACGCTGGATCCTGTGCTCTCACAAGAGGTTGGAGAAACGGAGGCAGTGCTAGCTTGGCAGAAGGTGCAAGGTGCAGAGGGGTATATCATTCGTATTGGAGATCAAGTGATCAATACAATAGATGATCGTGAGATAACGGAGTTCAAACTCACACATCTTACGAGTGCTGCACCATATACTGATGTTCAGATTGTTCCGTATAATGCGACTGGTGAGGGTAGTCCAATTGTCGTTTCACCGTTTTATACCAAGCCTCATGTGGAATCCATTGAAATGAAATGGAGTCCAGAGACAACACAGGCAAGTATGATGTGGGAATTTCCGTATTCGAACGAAATATTTGTGGTGTTGTTAGATGGAATAGAGGTTCATCGAGGCAAGCAGAAGGAGCTGGTGTTGGATCAACTCGATGCTGGGACGAAGTATACCGTTGAACTGTACACGGAAAATGAGCAAGGCGATGTTTCGGCGAAGCTATCATATGATCTACTGACGAAACCGGATGCACCACCGGAAGTTGGTTATCGTTCAACACAGGATAGTATTCGACTTTTGTTTGATAAGAGTCATGTAGTGGGAGCAGATCAGTTCATCATTGAAAGGGATGGCGAAGAAATCAGTCGTGTAGCTGCAGATACGTTAATTTATGAGGATCAGAGTCTGGAGCCTGGAACCAATTATAGCTATGCGATCCGTACATCGAACGAATCTGGGATAAGTGAAGCAGCCTATCAACTGAATGCAGTCACGTTGCCGGGAAATCCAACAACTCAGCCAATCGTTCAGGATCGTACACAGCATGGTGCAGATGTCCTATGGGACATCATTCCCGGTGCGTCTGGATACCGAATCTATCACGATGATGAACTTCTTACAACAACAACCGAAACATCCGTGCATCTGTCAGGGCTGAATACTGCTGAACGTTATAGCAGCTTTACAATCATTCCTTATAATGAGGCCGGAGACGGTTCACAGATCAGTGTGCCAGAATTCGATACACTACCTTCAGACAAATTTTCGGTCTCAGCTGCAGCTCGCGGGACAAGTGATATTCTGCTTAGATGGAATTTGGATTCCCGTAATGAGACGATTGTTGTTGAGTATAACGGGCGGGAACTTTATCGCGGGAAAGAGCGAAGCTATACTTGGATGGGATTGACTGGTGGACAGCATTATGAAGTACACGTCTGGACTGAAAATGAGGCTGGTGAGCAAAGTGAGCGACAGATCGCGTCTGCCACGACACTACCGTATCCATCTTCAAACGTAGGTGACGGAAGTGCTTCCGGGAATTCATCTGACAAGTCGGATAACTCAGCATCGGTTGTTATAGAAGCAGACAAGGATAACAATCAGGAACAGGACAAGCAAACGCCACTGCCTATCAAAAAGGAATTAAAGTTTGTAGACATAGACCACACATTCAATAAGGAACAGATTACATTGCTTGCTGAACAAAACATCATTCAAGGTGTGAGTGAAACACGGTTTGAACCTCGGCGTCCGATTACACGGGCAGAGTTCACAGCGCTCATTGTTCGTTTATTGAAGCTGGATACGTCAGCAGATTATGATCATGCTTTTCAGGATGTTAACGAAGAAGATTGGTTTGCTCCGGAGATTGAAGCTGCAATCAGACATGATATGGTTCACGGGATGGGTAACGGAAAATTTGCGCCCCATGCACTTGTGACCCGTGAACAAGCATCCAAGATCATTGCCAATGTAGTTCGCAGCCTGAATTCAGAATCGAGTGCAGAACCGAAATCGGGCTTGATTGCCTTCACAGACCAAGTCAATGTATCCCATTGGGCGACAGAGGAAGTAAAAGAGCTCGCGGGACTATACTTATTAACAGGATATGAAGATGGCAGCTTCCGTCCCTTGCAGCATTTGAACAGAGCAGAAGCCGCTGCGTTAATTTATCGATTGCAGAAGCTATTAAGTACGCTTGAGATGAATGGAGTCTTAACATAACCACTGGCACGGGGAAGAATATCAGGCAGCGCATGAAGAGCTTCAGTGCATAATCCTTCATTACCTTTGCTAACGAAAACGCTCATGCTATAATGAGTTGCTATATAAGTTAATAATAAGGGTAATGAACAGTGGTGATGACGAATGAATAATAAATTTATCCGGATTTATGAGGATATCGCAGCGGATATTCGGACAGGGGAAATTGAGGCAGGAACACTGCTTCCATCTGAGCTGGATCTGTCTGAGCAATATCAAACGTCCAGAGAGACCATCCGCAAAGCATTGAAAATGTTGTATGAAGAAGGATACATCCAGAAGATTCAGGGTAAAGGCTCTATTGTATTGGACATTCGCAAAATCGACTTTCCTATCTCGGGTCTTGTGAGCTTCAAAGAGTTAGCCCAAAAAATGGGCCATCGTGCGAAGACGTATGTGAACGTGTTCGAAGATCGAGAAGTAGATCAGAACTTATTCAAGCAGATTGGCTTCGCGTTGAACGAGAACGTATGGGAGATCGTGCGTGTACGTAATGTAGACGGGGAGCATGTCATTCTGGATAAGGATTATATTAGCCAGAAGCTTGTTCCAGGACTTAGTAAGGAGATCTGCAATAACTCGATCTACGAGTACATTGAAGGAGAGCTGGGTCTCGCCATCTCGTTTGCTAAGAAGGAAATATTGGTTGAAGAGCCTACGGAAGAGGATCGGAAATGGCTTGATCTGGATGGGTTCCATAACGTAGTTGTGGTGAGGAGCCAAGTGTATCTTGAGGATGCGAGTCCGTTCCAGTATACGGAATCTAGACATCGTCCTGATAAGTTTAAATTTGTTGATTTTGCCCGACGTCGTTGAGTAGGATTGAGGTCTAAACCTGAGAAGTACCTGTTCGCATCTTTGGATGTGGATGGGTGCTTTTTTTGTGTTAAAGTGCGAAATGAGGAACAGCATACTACGTTCGAGGTGGAAATGATCATCACTTCTATGTGTTTTTGAATTTTTCCGTTTATATTTAAAATCTTTTTGTTTTCAAAACAAAACAAAGATGTTAAACTCTGATTAGGAATAAAACAAACATTATCGGAGGGAAACGAATGGTACAGAGTTTATGGAATTCAGCGCAGGCTTCAGAGAAAACAACAGGACTAGATCAGTTGGTTTACCGCTCCAACCTCATTGGTGCTGATCGCAGTGTGTGCAATATTTTCGGCGGTAACACATCTACCAAAACGACAGTACAGGATTTCCGTGGTCGTGAGATCGAAGTTATGTACGTTAAAGGCAGTGGCTCTGACTTGGGCTCCATGCAAGCGAAGCATTTTACAGGACTTGCCCTTGAAGACATTCGTCCATTAATTGAACGGGAATCGATGACAGATGAAGAGATGGTAGAGTACTTAGGACATTGCATGATTGATTCCAAGCACCCACGTGCTTCCATTGAGACACTACTGCATGCGTTCCTTCCATATAAACATGTTGACCATACACACCCAGATGCCATAATCAGTTTGTGTTGTGCAGATAACGGAAAAGAATTAGCAAGAGAAATTTACGGAGACCGATTCGTATGGGTACCGTATGTACGTCCTGGTTTTACATTGTCTAAAATGATTGCTGAAAGCGTATTCGCGAATCCCAATGCAGAGCTTGTACTTATGGAGAAGCATGGATTAGTTACTTGGGGAGAAACATCAGAAGAGTGTTATGCACAGACGATCAAAATCATTAACGAAGCAGAAGCATTCATTGAAGCACGGGTAGATGAAGCAAGCCTATTTGGTGGTGTGAAGCATCCAGCACTTGCGGCTGAGGTTCGTCGTGAGATCGTATCCCGTGTGATGCCAACGATTCGAGGAGCAGTATCGGATGGCAAAAAAATGATTTTGTCCTTTGACGATCAAGATGACGTTCTTGCCTTCGTAGGTGGAGCAGACTCACCGCAATTATCCCAAGTTGGAGCAGCGTGCCCGGATCATTTGGTACATACCAAAGTGGTTCCATTGTTTATTGATTGGACACCTAATGCAGATGATATTGAAGGCCTTCAAGCGAAGCTGGTCGATGGCGTAGCAGCGTATAAAGAGCAGTATCAACAATATTTTGAGAGCAATAAAAATGAAGGCGATGTGATGTTCGAAGCTGCACCACGGGTTATTTTGATTCCGGGTGTAGGTATGATTAATACAGGTAAGAGCTGGGCGCTTTCCCAAGTCAGTGGAGCATTGTACCATAGAGCTATCGCCGTGATGCGTGGGGCAACCAGTCTCGGACAATTCGTATCTCTCAGTGCCAATGAGTCTTACAATGTAGAATACTGGCCACTTGAGCTGTACAAACTCTCGCTTGCACCAGCGGAAACGGAATTCTCTCGTAAAGTTGCCTTTATTACAGGAGGCGCAGGAGGCATTGGAAGTGAAACAGCACGTAGACTCGTATCCGAAGGAGCGCATGTTGTCCTTGCTGATCTGAATCTTGAAGGTGCACAAAAGGTTGCACAAGAGATTAATGACCAATATGGCGCCAATCGTGCTTATGCACTTAAAATGGATGTAACCGATGAAGCGGCGGTGCAAGCGGCTTATGCGGAAGTTGCCATCCAATACGGCGGTGTAGACATCATTGTGAACAATGCGGGACTAGCGACATCCAGTCCGTTTGACGAGACATCCTTGAAGGAATGGAACTTGAACATGAATGTCCTGGGTACAGGTTACTTCCTCGTTGCTCGTGAAGCCTTCAAGCTGATGAAGCAGCAAGGAATTGGGGGCAGCATGGTCTTCATTGGTTCCAAAAATTCGGTATATGCTGGGAAAAGCGCATCTGCATACAGTTCTGCTAAAGCACTTGAAGCGCATCTTGCTCGTTGTATTGCGGCTGAGGGCGGAGAGTATGGCATTCGTGTAAACACGATTCTACCAGATGCTATTCTGCAAGGCTCAGCGATCTGGAACGGTTCATGGAGAAATGAACGTGCGGCAGCGTATGGCATTGAACCGGATCAATTAGAAGAGTACTACCGTAAGCGCACCACGCTACTTGTTAATATCTATCCAAGAGATATCGCAGAAGGTATTGCTTTCTTTGCTTCTTCCAAATCAGAGAAAACAACCGGATGCATGATGACTATTGATGGCGGTGTTCCAGCAGCATTTACACGTTAAATTGATAGAAATCATCTCATAGTTTCACTTTGAATAACCCGTATATCTTATGAACATGGACAAATAGTATAGGGAGGGTTCTTGATGGATAATCAAGTCAAACAAGCGTACGAAGCGGCTAAGTCTCTATATGCACAGCACGGGATTGATACTGATGAAGTTCTGAAGAAGCTCGCAGAGATCAAAGTTTCTGTGCACTGTTGGCAAGGCGATGACGTTAAAGGTTTCTTGAATCAAGAAGGCGAGTTAACTGGGGGAATTTCCGTAACAGGTCAATACCCTGGAGCTGCTACGACACCAACTGAACTTCGAACAGATTTGGAGCAAGCTTTTGCCCTCATTCCTGGTAAACATAAAGTGAATTTGCATGCAATCTATGCAGATACAGATGAACGCGTTGAGTTGGATCAAATTGAGCCAAAGCATTATGAGAATTGGGTTACATGGGCTAAAGAGCAAGGGCTCGGTTTAGACTTTAATCCAACATGCTTCTCCCATGAAAAATCAAGTGATGGATTCACGTTGAGTCACCCTGATTCGGAAATTCGTAAATTTTGGATTGATCATTGTAAGGCTTCCCGTCGCATCGGAGCTTATTTCGGAGAACAGTTAGGTCAGACCTGTGTGACCAATGTATGGGTTCCTGATGGCTTTAAGGATAACCCTGTAGATCGTATGGCTCCGCGCAAACGGTTGAAAGACGCTCTGGATGAGGTTTTTGCTGAGAAGCTTGATCCGAAGCATAATCTGGATGCAGTCGAGAGCAAATTGTTCGGTCTAGGCTCTGAGGCTTATGTGGTAGGTTCACATGAGTTTTACATGGGATACGGCTTGCAAAATGATACATTAATCTGTCTGGATGCTGGACATTTCCATCCAACAGAAGTCATTTCGAATAAATTGTCTTCGTTAGCTCTGTTCACGAGTGGCATTCTGCTTCATGTAAGCCGCCCTATGCGCTGGGACAGTGATCACGTCGTTATTATGGATGATGAGCTGCTGGAGATTGCACGTGAACTTGTGCGTCATGATCTGTTATCTACAACACACATCGGTCTGGATTTCTTTGACGCAAGTATCAATCGGGTGGCTGCATGGGTGGTTGGAACGCGGAACACGATCAAAGCACTGCTTCGCGCGATGTTAGAACCGATTGAAGCATTGAAGGATGCTGAACTTAAAGGGGATTACACGCTGCGTCTGGCGTTAACAGAAGAATTCAAATCTTATCCATTCGGCGCGATCTGGGATTATTACTGTGCTCAGCAAGGTGTGCCGGTACGTGAACAATGGATTACTGAAATCAAAAATTATGAGCAAAATGTACTGCTTCAACGTCAAACCTTGCTTGTGTAGTTTGTTAGCATTAGCAAGTTAGATGTGAAAGAGCCTTTGTTGAACTTCAATGTTCATCAGGGGCTCTTTTCTATATTTAATTGTGACATCGAATTCAGCATCTCATGTATAAGAGAAGGGAGAACTTCCATAATAGGAAGAAGCGTAATGAATTCGATCTTATGTTTAGACCAACCACCACAGTTATTGTAGAGGAGGATCTGTTGATTTGAACCTTGCACACAACAAATTGTACGTTGCAGCGCTCGGCGGCGTGAATGAAATTGGAAAGAATATGTACATCATACAGTACGATCAGGATATCATCGTGATTGATTGTGGTTCTAAGTTTCCGGATGAGACACTATTAGGTATTGATCTAATAATCCCGGATGTATCGTATTTATTAGAGCATTTGGACAAGGTAAGAGGGCTGGTCGTCACACATGGACATGAAGACCATATTGGGGGCATTCCCTATTTATTAAAACAACTGAATATTCCCGTGTATGCATCGCGTTTAACCCGAGGACTAATCGAGTTAAAGCTTAAGGAACACGGACTGTTCCGCAATACGGATATGCATACGGTCGATGCACATTCGAGTATTAAGCTTGGGCAGATCGATGTTTCTTTTTTTGCAACAAGTCACAGTATCCCGGATTGCCTTGGTGTTTTCTTTCAAACGCCTGGAGGAAACGTCGTTCATACGGGGGATTTCAAGTTCGATATGTCACCGGTTAACGGCCCTTACCCGGATTTGCATCGCATGAGTGAGATCGGTAAACAAGGCGTAAACATCCTGTTATCTGAGAGTACCAATGCTGAGCGACCGGGATTTACACCTTCTGAACGTGTGGTTGGTGACCACATCTTAGATGCTTTTATCCGTGCAAAGCAAAAAATATTTATTTCTACTTTTGCTTCCAATGTGAGCCGAGTTCAGCAAATTGTAAATGCTACGTTTGAAACAGGTCGTAAACTGGCTTTATTAGGCAGGAGTATGGTGAATGTCGTGTCTGTAGCGACTGAACTTGGATACCTAGATGTCCCTGATGGATTATTAATTGAAGCGATTGACTCGGATCAATTCCCTCCTGAGCAAGTCGTTGTGTTATGTACGGGAAGTCAAGGCGAACCGATGGCGGCATTGTCTAGACTTGCAGCAGGCAAGCATCCTCATGTGAGGGTTGCGACTGGAGATACGGTCATCATTGCAGCAGGGGCAATCCCGGGTAACGAAAGAGATCTTGCTCATGTGATTGATAATCTGTATGTCCTGGGTGCACGGGTGATCTATGGCTCAAGCGGTGCTTCGGGCATGCATGTATCCGGACATGGAAGCCAGGAAGAGCTTAAGCTCATGCTGACATTGATGAAACCTGATTATTTAATCCCTGTCCATGGGGAGTTCCGTATGTTGTATCAGCATCGTCTGCTGGCAGAATCGGTCGGAATCGAGAATGATCATGTATTTATCGTTAACAACGGGGACATGATTCAGTACAAAGATGGCGTTGCTTCACGCGGACCTAAGATTGCTTCGGGCAACAGCCTTGTGGACGGTCTTATCATGGGCGATGTTGGTAATATTGTGCTGCGAGATCGGAGACAACTCTCTTCGGACGGAATGCTGGTTATTGTGACGACACTAAGTAAAACCGATAAAAATATGGTTACTTCTCCTGAGATCATTTCCAGAGGGTTTGTCTTTGTGAAGGATTCGGAAGAGTTTATGAATGAGATTCATGAGCTGGTTCTTCGGAAAATGGAGGAGCTAACGGGTGCCGGTGTGAACCAGTGGAATGTAATCAAACGAAAGCTTAAAGACGAGATCGGTCATTACATCTATGCTCAGACCAAACGTAGACCGATGATCCTTCCCATCATTATCGAGGTATAGGAAGTAAACAACATTCACAAATCCTTTATAATGACGGGTTGGAGCGTGTTTCCCATCTGAATATTGATTGTTCGTAAAGCAACGCCCAATTGATGTGTAATCATACCAAGGTATGAATTCACATGGATTGGGCTTTTGGTGTTTAGCCTGATGACACAGATGTGTAACTAAAACAAGTTTAAAGGTCATTCTGTCATAGAAGAGATAAGTGTTACGCGCTTCAGTTGAACAGTATAGAACAGATTCGCCATACGCGAAGCTTCGAAGTATAATATGAACAGATATTACTTTACATTTTAATGAATTCAAAGGGGTAAATATGAACAAAACCATTTCTGATATTGCTCAGATGGCAGGTGTTGCGAAGAGTACTGTCTCCCGGTTCCTAAACGGAGGGTCGGTTAGCGAGAACACAAGGCATAAGATTGAGCAGATCATCAAACAATATAACTATGTCCCCAATACGTTTGCACAGAGCTTGAAGGCGAAGAAAACTAGTATTATTGGAACAGTTGTGCCAAGGCTTGATTCGTTTGCAACTTCACAGACCTTAATCGGGATTGATGAAGAATTGCGCAACAATCAATATCAGATGTTAATTGCCAATACAAGTCAGGACATGAAACGAGAAATTGATGGCATATATGATTTTGCTAGACAGAAAGTGTCAGGTATTATTCTTCTTGCCGCGGAAGTAACCGAAGCACATCTCAAAGCTATTGAAGAGATTGGTATTCCAGTTCTATTAGTTGGACAACAACATCCGAATATCCATAGTTTAGTCCATAATGATGATCAAGCAGGGTATGAGATGGGGAAATATATCGTTCAACAAGGCCATCGAAACATTGTATATATGGGCGTTACCGAGAGAGATCAGGCAGTAGGTATTCATCGTAAGCAAGGTTTCAAGCGTGCCATTGCTGAATGTGGTGAATGTCAAGTTACATATCATGAAACAAGCTTTAAAATGTCGGAGGCGGTTGCAACGGCAGAAGCTATTGTCCGAGATCGCAAAGCGACCATCATCGTAGGAGCAACGGATAACATTGCGCTTGGTGTGATGAAAACAGCCTTTTCCAACAAAATACGAATTCCACAGGAATTGTCCGTTACAGGGTTTGGCGGATATGATATTACGGAGATGATCCACCCAACGCTGACAACAGTGAAATTTCACTATTTACAAGCGGGTAAATTGGCGGCGGATCACATTATTCGACTCGTTCAAGGCGGCGTTGTGGAGAAGCAGACTGTGCTTGATGTAGAGATTATTCCAAGAGAAAGCGTTGACAAACTATAAAAGGTTCCTTTATGATAATTCCATCGAACCGGTTCCATTCGATTGCTTTATAAGTACATCGAATCGACACCGGCGGAGAAACGCAGGTGGAATTATTTTTTTGTTAGTTTTGGAACCGGTTCCTATGTGCAAAATAGTTCATGCACATTTTTTGTGGTGTGTAGCCACATATTGATTTACAACGCAAGGGTGGAATGGTTATGAAAATGAATAGAGAACAGCGTTATCGGCGGATAGAACAAGCAGAACCAGGTGAAGTGGACAAGCTTAGAGCATTGATATCTGCGTGTCCGTGGAGACAGCAATATCATATTCAACCCATTACAGGACTACTGAATGATCCTAACGGATTTTCCTACTATGAAGGTCACTATCACTTATTCTATCAGTGGTTCCCTCTAGGAACCGTGCATGGAATGAAATATTGGTACCATACCCGTTCAACGGATCTTGTGAATTGGGAAAATGTAGGCATCGGTATAAGCCCGGGGGAGCCATATGATTCACATGGAGCATACTCCGGCAGCGCCATTGAGAAGGATGGGAAGCTGCATCTTCTCTACACCGGTAACTCGAGGGATGAAGAGTGGATCAGGCATCCGTATCAATGCTTAGCCATTATGGATGAGAGCGGTTCAGTGGTGAAAATGCCTCTGCCTGTGATTGATTCAGTACCTTCAGGTTATACCGAACATTATAGAGACCCTAAGGTCTGGCAAGATGGGGAGCTATATTACTGTGTGATTGGAGCTCAACGGACGAATGAAACGGGATGTACTGTTATGTATCGTTCAGCAGATCTCAAGCATTGGGAATTTCTTGGTGAGGTTGAAACTAAACTCCCGAATTTCGGCTATATGTGGGAATGCCCTGACTACATGTCAATCGATGAGCAGGGGGTTCTGATCTTCTCACCTCAAGGAATTCAGCCTGAAGGGGATTTGTACAACAATATCTATCAGTCAGGATATCTTGTTGGTGAACCGCTAGATCTAGAGACAAGAGTGTTCAACCACGGTGCTTTTCAGGAACTAGACCGAGGGTTTGATTTTTATGCACCTCAGACGATGAACGCACCAGACGGTAGACGGATTCTTGTGGGCTGGATGGGGCTTCCTGATCTGGAGTATCCCACAGATGATAGTGGATGGGCACACTGTTTGACGATTCCTCGGCAATTGACGTTGAGGGATGGGAAGCTGATTCAGCAACCCATTGCGGAAATGGCTAAGCTGCGAGCGTCTGAAACAGTTGAACAGCTACATGTCATTATGGATGATGAGATTCGATCTTTTGCAGGTTTTGAAGGTATCGCGTATGAGATAGAGTGTGAAATTACAGATTTTGATGCGGAGCGCTTCGGTATTGAGTTTCGAACCAATGAAGATGAGAAAACCGTGGTACAGTACGATCGACTGCAACAACAATTGACGCTGGATCGCTCTTTATCTGGTGCTACATTAGATTCAAACAATGGAAATATTAGAAATTGCGCTTTATCTGGGGATATCATCAAAATTCATATGTTCGTTGATACATCTTCAGTGGAAATATTCGTGAATGATGGGGAAGAGGTATTCACTAGCCGCATATTCCCAAGCAGAGATAGTGTGGGCATTCGCTTTTTTGCACATGCAGGCAAGGCAGAGTTCAAAGTGAGCAAATGGAATTATTAGAGAGGCTGTTCAAAAAGTACGCTTTTGATTACGAAGGATACCTGTCGGCATCTCAGGCGGCGAATATGGATTTATTGAGAGGAATGAATAAGGATGTCGGAGAACAAAAAAATTGCCGAAGAAGTCATTCAGGCCATCGGAGGCAAGGAGAACATAGCTTCCTTTGCCCACTGTGCGACACGTTTACGTATCATGGTCAATGACAAAGAAAAGATCGATCAGAAGCAAATTGAGAATATTGATAAGGTCAAGGGTGCCTTTTTTAATTCAGGTCAATATCAGATTATCTTTGGTACAGGTACGGTCAATCGCATTTTTGAAGAAGTTGAGAAGCTTGGCATTGAAGGGTCTTCCAAAGAAGAGGTGAAGAGTCAGGGGAAAAAGGAAGGCAATGCGTTTCAACGTGGCATCCGTACGTTCGGTGACGTCTTTGTTCCAATTATCCCTGTGCTTGTGGCGACAGGTCTATTCATGGGTCTACGTGGCTTGCTTACACAAAATGAAATTTTATCCTTGTTCGGTGCGACGCCAGAGGATATTTCACCGAATTTCCTGCTGTTCACTCAAATTCTGACGGACACTGCATTTGCATTTCTACCTGCACTGGTGGCATGGTCAGCATTCCGTGTATTCGGCGGAAGTCCAGTCCTCGGTATCGTCCTGGGTCTAATGTTGGTTAACCCAGCGTTGCCGAATGCCTACGCAGTAGCTGATGGATCAGCACAACCGCTGCATATGTTTGGATTTATCCCGGTGGTAGGGTATCAAGGCTCCGTGCTTCCGGCATTCTTCGTGGGATTGATTGGAGCGAAGTTCGAGAAGGTACTCCGCAGACGTGTGCCTGAGGCGCTCGACTTGATCCTAACACCGTTCATTACGCTTACAGTCATGATTACGCTAGGATTGTTTGCAATCGGGCCAGTATTCCACTCCCTTGAAGAATGGGTACTTCAGGGAACAACAGCTGTATTGGATCTGCCGTTTGGTATTGCGGGAATCATCATTGGTTTCTTTCATCAAATTATCGTTGTTACCGGCGTGCATCATATCTTCAACTTTCTTGAAATTCAGTTGTTGGAGAAAACAGGCTTTAATGCGTTTAATGCCATTATAACCTGCGCTATGGCTGCTCAGGGTGCGGCTTGTCTAGCTGTAGGATTAAAAACGAAGAACATGAAGTTAAAAGCACTTGCACTACCTTCATCATTGTCTGCATTTCTCGGTATTACAGAACCGGCCATTTTCGGTGTGAATCTGCGCTACATGAAACCATTCATTATGGGTCTTGTGGGGGGAGCTGTTGGTGGCTTCATCGCTTCATTGTTCCACCTACAAGGCACAGGTATGGCTGTCACCGTAATTCCAGGAACATTGCTGTACCTGAATAGCCAACTTCCATTGTACATTCTGTCCAATCTGATTGCGATGGCTATCGCATTTGCACTGACATGGTTCTTTGGTTATAAGGATGCACCTGTTGTGGAAACGGCTACGTCTACGCATTCAGGCGGTGCCAATGGGATTAGCACGAATCCAGCAGTAGCAGTAGATCAATCAGAGGTTGATCGTACTCATACGAATGAGATAACAAGCAGCCGTCAAAAGGTAGAATCGCTAACCATTTTGTCACCTATGACAGGCACGGCGGTTGATCTTGAGCAGGTTCCTGATCCTGCTTTCTCAGAGAAGCATATGGGCGAAGGAATCGCTATTGAGCCATCCGAAGGTCGTGTAGTTGCACCGTTTGATGGCACGATCGCCCATGTCATGATCAAGAGCAAACATGCAATCATTCTAGAACATGAAACTGGAGTACAAATGCTTGTGCATATTGGGATCAACACGGTTGGACTCAAAGGTGAAGGCTTTACCCTGCACGTCAACAATGGGGATGTGGTAAAAGCCGGACAATTATTGATTGAATTCGATATGGATTTCATTCAGAATGCCGGTCTACCGATGATTACACCTGTATTGATTCCAAATGGAAATGAAACGATTGAACGCGTGGAAACATCCATGACGGGTAGCGTGCAAGCAAATGGTGAAGCTATTATGGTTGTAACATTTACGGAACCACAATAAGGAAATATTCAGAAGGAACCTGGTGAGTCTATCAGGTTCCTTTTTGCATGTTAAGAGTGATGATTATTCCAACCTATAGACCCGCTTCTCGTTTTAGCCTTGAAGCAATCAGCAGAAGATCTTCTGCAGAGATGCCTGGAGCGAATTCTTCGGGTAGATCAGGCAGATCAGGAATGCTTCCACTATGACCAGGTAGGCCGGCATAGGCTTCCAATTTGCCTCCATCAATAGGATGCACACCTTTCCAGATCTGTGCGATGTTCTGATAATCCTTATCGCTAAATGTATAAAGCCTGCGATGTTCACCCATCGCTTCCCATTTACGAGTGGTATCAAACACTTTATTGTCGAGTTTCGGAATCGGAAATAATTTAGTCACGTCAACCCCAGTGGCGATCTGTAGTGCTTTTGCATAAGCCAAGATATGTACGCCTCCGCGGACAAGCAAATAACCGGTCATCTCCCTAGCCGCAGGATGATCCGTCATTTCGTAGACTCTCATTTTATGCGTACGTGCACCGCATTCCAGAAAAAAGTTATGCAGCAGATCGAAGATCAGATTGCCACTGCTTACAACATATGAACCATTCCAAGGTCTACCCATGGAATCATATGGGAGTGCGGTTTGGGCAGATTCGATGAAATGGGAGGTCATACGTGCATCTTTACCGATGCGTAAAGGTGTGGAATCTGGATCGCCCGGAGATGTAGAACCCACTAACATGAGATTAATCGTATTGGCAACTAATTCAACATGTCCGAATTCTTCCGCCGTGATACTTGCGACAATGTCATAGAAGGCACGAAGCTTTGTTTTTCCCCGAAAATTAAAAGATTGAAACATGTAATTGTTGAGCGTTGACATTTCCCCGAATCGTCCACCCAGTAGTTCCTGTACAGCACTCGCTCCGTTGGGATCAGGACTTCCTGAGAGGGGAAGCTCAATCGCCAAACGATCGACACGTTTAAACATGGTGTTACCTCCTCTAACCAAATTACAGTATAGGTATGAGTCGCTACTTGTACGTTATTCGGAACTATCGGAAACATCCAAAAATAAATACAGATAAGGTCATCTACGGTAGGAGTGACACAAGTCTAAATATACACAAACGCCCTGTTAGAGCGAAGTGCTCTGACAGGACGCCGTATTGAACGATTTTTAATTGAAGTGAGTCAGGTTATGTCGAGATCAGGAAGCTGTGCCAACAACGCTGTTCCCATTTTTCGTGATTTTGTAGGTGATGATATCTCCACTCCAGAAATGGAACTTAAGAATGACTTGTCCATCATTGGTTTCGTTGAAGAAGTTTTGTTTCAACTCAATTACATTACTATTGTAATTCGGGCTGAACGTGTAGGAGAACTCTTTAAACGATGTCCAGTTCTGTGGCCCTGCATTACCGCCATTGACATAGGTTGCTTCCATAGTGGCAAGTTGGTTGCCATTGAATGTTGTTGGAATTGCGAATGAGCTTGTAGTACCTGTTGTACTGTTCAATTTAGGCGTGTCATATTTGATAAGATTGAAATGCCAGTTAGCCCCTTTGTTGAATTTTGCTGTGAGCTTCGCGTTAACACCAAGGTTGCCTGAAGAGGTAAGTCTAGTTAACAAGCTGGACTTCAATGTGAGGACATCACCGCTAATAGTGTAATCTGACCCTTTAACAAGGGTTGTATTTCCATGAACAAGAGAGTTGAAGGTATTGCCATTCAGGTTCAATTTTACGGTTTTATCTTGTACTGCAGCGCCTTTTTTCAGATAGACTTGATCTGATTCTGCTGTTGCAGAGCGTCCAGTCCAGCTTGCTTTCATCGTATTATAGAGATCTTGGTCAGACCAAGTGAAGGATGTACGGCCAAAATGCTGACCATTATCCCATAACATCGTTGTCATTTGCTTTTGACGAAGGTACTGCCCAATGAATTCGAAGAATTTCAGCTTTTCACCTTGTTGAATGACACCGGTATGCTGGTCAAATCCAAGCAAGCCATATTCGCCGACAATGACAGGGATGCCTTTAGCTACAAATGCATTGTAGACGCGGTCAAATGTGTCCGTAATATCTTTTTGAACCTCAGCGTTATATTTGGTCACACCTGCAATGTTTACACTGAACGGCCAAAAACCATAATAGTGCACTGTAGCGATAATGTTCGGATCATTTAATTTGGAAATGGTCTGTAATAAGGCATCCAAATCAGCTTGGTTAGAAGCTGTATGTAACGTTGGGAGAACGAGAGGGCGAGTAGCGTTGTTACCACCAGATGTTCTCACAATGTTATGGAATGACGTATTTAGCTCGTCCAATAGACGGTATGAAGTTGCAGGATCTGTTGTTCCACCTTCAGTGAAGCGAGGCTCGTTGACACTTTCGAACATCAGCTTGTTCGAGCTGTTCTTGAACTTATTGGCGATCTGAGTCCAAGCCGCATTGTATCGAGCAAGAACATTCGTGCGATCATTCTCCATGTAACTGATCCATTGCCATGAATCATGATGAATATTAATCATCACATAGAGATTGGCATCGAGCGCCCAGTTTACCACTTCTTGCACTCGGTTCATGTAAGCGGCATCAATTGTGTAGTTAGGTGCTCCTCCAATGTGAGCCTGCCAGGTCACAGGGATACGAATGCTTTTGTAGCCTTGGTTAGCAATATTCTGAATCAACTCTTTGGTGATGCGGGGATTACCCCAAGCGGTCTCATCTGCTCCAATGGCATCCAGTGAATTACCGAGGTTCCATCCAGGTTCCATCGCTGACACATACGATTGAATGCTCGAAGGTGCGGCAGTCACAGAAGGCTGAACTTGTTCGTTACTAGCCGCTGATGCGATGGCCGAGGAGAAAAGTGATACAATCATCGCCGTGACGAGGGTAAGAGAGAGAACAGATTTACGTTTAGTCATTAATCATAATCTCCTTTTCTAGAAAATGAGTGTGTACTACCGAATGAACCAACGAAATACGGGGTATCTAGGTTCAAGAAGTAACATTTTACTTAATGTCCAAAAAAGGAACCACCTCCAAATAAAGGATTGAAAGCGTTTTCTGAATTGAAATATATCATGATTACCAAAATCAAAGTACCCCAATAATTAGGTTAAAAATCATGTAGAAATTAGTGGTATAGACACCAATTTTGTAAATAGAAGTAAGCTTAAAATTATGTTCTCTCCCGTTTCACATGGAAAACTTCAGTGGATAACAGCATCAGCTCCACAATCTGAGTACTCATATACTGCGGGGAAGTGGGGAATTCTTCTTCAATCCAACGAATCAAGAGACCCGCGACACCATGCGCACGATAGATGTACAGCCACTTAGGGTCAATTAAGGTTCCTTCCTCCAGTTCGTACTCATACTCCGATAGAAATAGATTCTCTATGGCTCGCGCGATTTGGTATCTAAAATCGACCTGGATATGATCGCTTAACAGCAATTTATAAAGAGCGGCATGCTCTTTAAGATATGTAAATAACGTGATATCATCCGTCTGCATTTCTTTCAAATTCACTTTGCTAATCGACTGATAGGGATGCTGTATTTGTCTAATGAACTCATCCAATACATCCTGAATGACTTCGTGTAACAGTTCGTCTTTAGTGGCATAATGGGCGTAAAATGTTCCCCGGTTATAGTTAGCTTCTCGCACAATTTCGGATATGGATAGTTGCTGGAACGGCTTTTGGAATAACAAATGCACAAACGTCTCTTTCAATGCGGTTTTGGAGCGTAGAACACGCTTGTCCAATGAATCTGTCATCGTATGTTCACCTCAAATTCAGTATGGTCGAATATCACTATTCCTGCAACTTACTGTACAAATCATATGCATATGTACAGTAACGTACAAATGCTGGTAGATTACGGATTGATGGTGATTCAAATAGTTTATATATTGGGAGTTGAGAGGGTTAAATACAATAAAATTGGAGGTATTCTAATGACATTTCCCGTACTAGAAGGCAAAGTAGCTATTGTAACAGGAGCAGCAATGGGCATGGGAGAGGCAACAGCGAGGCTGTTCGCAGAGGCCAAAGCTAAAGTGATTGTTGCAGATTTTAATGAAGAAAAGGGACGTGCCGTAGCTGAAGCGATTCAAGCATCTGGTGGCGAATCTGCTTTTTACAAAGTTGATATTTCAAAATCTGAAGAAGTGCAGGCGATGGTGAAGTTTGCCGTAGATACTTATGGTAAACTCGATGTAGCTGTCAACAATGCGGCACTTACACCAGATGATAAACCAGCCGCAGAGTTTGACGAAGCGTACTGGCATCGTTTGATGTCCGTCGATCTAACAGGAACCGCTCTGTGTATGAAGTATGAATTGCAGCAAATGTTGAAACAAGGGCATGGTGGCTCAATTATTAATATCTCTTCCGTGAGTGGATTCCGTCCTCAACCTAATAACATTGCTTATGTTGCTGCCAAACATGGAGTCGTGGGCATGACGAAGGTAGCTGCTATGGAAAATGGCCCACATAACATTCGCGTAAACACAGTAGCACCAGGTGCGATTGACACACCGATGCTTCGTGGGGCGTTGGATCAATTCGGCTTTACTGCCGAGGAATATGCTCCTCAGCTTAGCTTGCTGAATCGTTTTGGACAACCTGATGAAATCGCACAAGCGAGCCTCTGGTTGGCATCGGATGCATCGTCCTATGTAACGGGCACGACAATACATGCTGATGCTGGTTACACCTCGCGATAAGAGTAGATTACTGCACTGGTACTGAAGGTCAGCATTGGAAAATCCCAGCTGTGCAGCCGTGCAAGCAAGGTGAAACCGCTCTCATTATTATTATTTCTAAAAAAAGAATCTACATTAAAATTGACATTTCCTCTATTCCTTGCTAAAGTTTTATCCAATCCGCATAATTGTGATCTGGGAATGTTACCGATACGGGCATAACCTGAGCTGGCTTGCTTACACGTCAAAGTGTAACCAGGCTGGTTCGGGTTTTTTCTATTTATTTATCCTAGATTGCAGAATCGTGGTAGATGATGAATTACATAATTCGGAAGGAGCATAATGATGACTAACTTTAAATTTCCTGCAGATTTTCTATGGGGTGGAGCCATTGCTGCCAATCAAGCGGAAGGTGCTTACCTGGAAGATGGCAAAGGACTGAGTATTGTTGATCTCTTACCAACTGGTGAGAATCGTAGAAGCATTATGAAGGGGAATGTTCCAGGTTTTGAACCGCTGGAAGGCGAATTCTATCCTTCACATGGGGCGATTGATTTCTATCATCGTTATCCTGAGGATATTGCTTTGTTTGCTGAAATGGGCTTCAAAGCACTGCGTGTATCCATTGCGTGGGCGCGCATTTTCCCATCGGGTGAAGATGCACAGCCGAATGAGGCTGGTCTGAAATTTTACGATGATCTCTTCGATGAATTGTTGAAGCATGGCATTCAGCCTGTCGTTACGCTCGCACATTTTGATGTGCCTGTGAATCTCATTCAGAAGTATGGCAGCTGGAGAAGTCGGAAGCTGGTAACCTTGTTCGAAACTTATGCAACAACCGTGTTTACACGTTATAAAGATAAAGTGAAATACTGGATGACTTTTAATGAGATCAATATGTTGCTGCATCTGCCATTCTTGGGAGCTGGGTTAGCGTTTGAAGAAGGCGATAACGTTAAGGAAATTCAATATCAGGCTGCTCACCATCAGTTGGTTGCAAGTGCGCTGGCTGTAAAGGCTTGTCATGAGATTATTCCAGATGCCATGATTGGTTGTATGCTTGCTGCCGGCAGCTTCTATCCATATACATGTAATCCGGAAGATGTGTTCCAAGGCATGGAAAAGGACAGAGAGTCATATTTCTTCATTGATGTTCAGTCACGTGGTGAATACCCTGGTTATGCCAAACGTTTCTTCAAGGATCACGATTTGAACATTGAAATGCAGCCAGGCGATGCCGAAATCCTGAAGAATCATACTGTGGATTACATTGGCTTCAGCTATTATTCAAGCCGTACAACGAGCACTGATCCAGAAGTGATCAAAAATATGACAAGTGGCAACGTATTTGGCTCTGTGGCGAACCCGTATCTGGCAAAATCCGAATGGGGCTGGACAATTGATCCAAAAGGATTCCGTATCACTGCGAATCAATTGCACGACCGTTATCAGAAACCACTGTTTGTCGTAGAAAATGGATTCGGTGCTCATGATGAAGTCACAGTAGAAGGTGAAGTAAACGATAGCTACCGGATTGATTATTTGAAACGTCATGTTGCCGAAATGGGTGAAGCAATTCAAGACGGTGTGAACATTATTGGTTACACGAGCTGGGGGCCAATTGATATCGTTAGTGCTTCATCAGGCGAGATGAGAAAACGCTACGGCTATATCTATGTTGATCGGGATAATGAAGGGAACGGAACTCTGCAACGTGTGAAGAAAAAGAGCTTTTATTGGTATCAAAATGTAATTCAATCTGACGGAACCAATCTTGGCGAAGAATAATACCTTAGCTTGGCAATCGGAAGAACCAGAACAGTGGGACTTCCGGTTGTCCCCTCATTGAAAGCGTTGACATATGGACACGTTTCGCGCTATACTTGACGCAAATATATCGTTTATGGGATTGTTACTACACGAAGTAGGCAAAACCTGAGCAACAAAAAAAGAAGACATGTTGTCTTGTTTATTTTGTGTTGCTTCAGGTTTTTTTGTGCCCAAAAATGATAAATTACAGATATACGTGGAACGTGACGGGGGGATTGAAGTGAAAATAGCTAAGGTTATCAATAATAACGTGATCAGCATATATCAAGCCGATGGAGCAGAGCTTGTGGTGATGGGACGTGGGATTGCCTTTAAGAAGAAACCGGGAGATATAGTAGATGAGACCCGTATTCAGAAAGTATTTGCACTAAAAAACAAGCAGACATCGGATAATTTCAAAATGCTGCTTCGTGAAGTACCATTGGAGCTTATTGAGATTGTTGAAGAAATTATTACTTACGCTAG
This sequence comes from Paenibacillus tundrae, assembly GCF_036884255.1. Lineage (NCBI taxonomy): Bacteria > Bacillati > Bacillota > Bacilli > Caryophanales > Paenibacillaceae > Paenibacillus > Paenibacillus tundrae. The sequence goes on from NZ_CP145605.1 coordinate 2,916,239, forward strand.
AGATCAGTTAGGCAGAAATTTGAATGAAAATATCTATGTATCTCTAACCGACCATATCAATTTTGCGATTGAACGTTATCGCGAAGGAGTCGAGATAAAAAATGCTCTGATGTGGGAGATCAAACAACTGTATAAAGCGGAGTTCAGCTTAGGTTTAAGGACGTTAGAAAATATTAAAACCAAGATGAATCTTGATCTTCCGCAAGATGAAGCAGCGTTCATTGCCCTTCATATTGTGAATGCAGAGATGAATGAAGAAGTGATTACCACGATGAATATTACGAAGTTTATTCAGCAAATTATTAATATTGCCAAATATCATTTCAAAATGGAATTCGATGAAGAGTCACTCAGCTATTTTAGATTCATCACACATCTGAAGTTTTTCTCCCAAAGGGTACTGAGCGGTACGCATTATGATAATAACTACGACCATATTTATGACTTGATTAAGGTGAAACATCCTGAAGCGGCAGCTTGTACAGAGAAAATAGAGATGTTTGTGAACAAAGAATACAATCATCAGCTTACCAACGAGGAAAAACTATATTTAACCGTTCATATTGAGCGAGTAGTTAATCGTTGAAAACTAGGAACAATATCACATATGATCGAGCATAAATGTTTGTGGATAATAAATGTTGACAAATTTGGTTAAATTATAATATTATTATATTAACAGGAAATGAATACGATTTAACTGGGATTGTTACTGGTTATGCAGGCAAAACCTAAGTCATGAGAAGGCACGGATGAAAGTGTCCCCCTTCCTCAAGGCTTAGGTTTTTTGCGTGCAAAAAAATCGGTAGGAGGCCTGTGAGAGAACTTTGCACCAATGCAATAGGTAGTGTGAGTTCAGAAAATATGGGGGTGCAATCATGAGTCAACAAAAACTGGCTAAAGAGATCGTAGAGCTAGTCGGCGGCGAGAAAAATGTAGTGTCATTGGTTCATTGTGCAACACGACTGCGGTTTGTATTGAAGGATGATAGTAAGGCTGACAAAGCGAAGCTGGAGAAAACCGATGGTGTTATTGCAGTCAAGGAAAATGGGGGACAGTTCCAGGTTGTCGTAGGTAACAAAGTGCCGGAGGTGTATAGTGCCATCGGTGAAATTAGCAACATTCTGAATGATTCATCGGACAAGGAAAAGCCGAAGAAATCAGCTAAAGGTCTTGGTGGCATCATTGATGTCATCTCAAGCATCTTTGCACCACTACTAGGAGTTATGGCTGGTGCGGGTATACTTAAAGGGTTACTACTTATCGCTAGTAATTTGGGGTGGTTAGAAACAACGGACACCACCTATATCATCTTATTTGCAGCAGCTGACAGTTTATTTTATTTCTTGCCCCTGTTGTTAGCGGTTACAACGGCTCGTAAGTTCCAAGGTAATATTTTTGTAGCCATGACGATTGCGGGTGCCTTGATATATCCAACCATAATTGGGCTTAAAACAGAGGGAACTCCGACTGATTTCTTCGGAATCCCTGTCGTATTAATGACTTATTCATCTACCGTTATTCCTATTATCCTCTCTGTCATTGTCATGAGTAAGGTAGAGAAATTCTTCAATAGAACGCTACACGATAGCGTGAAAAACTTTGTTACACCGTTAATCCTACTCGTTATTATGGTACCACTTACATTAATTGTGTTCGGTCCATTTGGAGTTTATGTAGGTAATGCAATTGCATCCGCACTTGTTGCGGCCTTTGGATTCAGTCCATTGCTTGCAGGTGCAATCATGGGAGCTAGCTGGCAGTTACTCGTAATTTTCGGAGTACACTGGGGTCTGATTCCTGTATTTATTAACAACGTTGCTGTTTATGGACGAGATGGTGTTAAGCCGGCTGCAACTGCATCTGTCTTCGCTCAGACGGGAGCTGCCTTCGGCGTAATGTTGAAAACAAAAAATAAAAAGCTAAAAACGTTAGCAGGTTCATCGACATTAACCGCACTGTTCGGAATTACAGAGCCAGCGATCTACGGGGTTACGTTGCCACTTAAACGTCCATTCATTGCTGGTGTAATTGGGGGCGCAGTTGGTGGTGCTATTATCGGGCAAGCAGGAACACAGGCGTTTGCATCTGGAGCGCCAGGATTGTTAACTTTGCCTATTTTCTATGGACCAGGTGGTGAAGGTTTCCCAGGATTGATTCTTGGTATCACAGCTTCCTTTGTTGTCTCAGCGGTATTAACGTACATTATGGGCTTCAAAGACCCGGTTGAAGAAGAAACATCAGCAACGACCACTACGACTGCCACTGTTACTAAGGAAGCACCGGTTCGTACGTCGGCCGTTTCTGATGAACAAGTGTTTAGCCCGATCGAAGGTACAATCGTTAGTTTGACAGAAGTTCCTGACCCGGCATTTTCCTCTGGAGCAATGGGTGACGGAATTGCGATTGAGCCAACAGTTGGTAGAGTGGTCGCTCCGTTTGACGGAACGGTAACGGTTGCCTTTAAGAAGAAACATGCACTTGCGGTTGTATCGGATACAGGAGCCGAAATTTTGGTTCACGTGGGTGTGGATACGGTTAAGCTGGATGGACAACATTTTACATCTCACATCCAAGAAGGTGACCGTGTCAAAGCTGGTGATCTATTGCTAGAGTTCGACATCGCTCAGATCAAGGCTGCAGGGTATCACACGGTGACACCGATCATTGTAACGAATTCAGCTAATTATGAGAAAGTTGTACCCATGGCAACCGGTGAAGTCCGGGCGCAGGAAGCATTGTTGACTTTGCATAGTGCTCAGCCTCAAACGTAACTTAGAGAAAGAAGAGCGTGCTAAGGAACGTTCATAGATTACTTAATCTACATTGCCTAATCCACATTACAATTCTTATAGCCGTGCCTACGTTAAGTATAGAAATCTTGGTTAATGGGGTGCGGCTTTTTGACTTTTAAAGGGTGGGAAATTATAATTAATCTTGTTAATTTATACTAGAACGGGAGGAGAATTGTTGAATATGATACATGCGATCAGATTGCGTTTCCTGACCTTGAACCGTTAACTAAATACGTTCAAAGGCTCTGTAACGTTCAGAGTAAACAGGAGCAGTCTGTCCATTTTTGACAATTCTCAGGTAGGCGCTATGCGCAAATCATATATTCCTGTTTATACTGAATCACAGGCCGTAGCCTGTGATTTTTTTGTTTTTTTACTTTGGAAATTGAAGGGCTCTTGTGAGTCTGGTGGGATAAGGAGGTTCGCGTATGTCCATGTTACTTTTCTATTGATACGAGCGAGGTTGACTTGCTCGTATCGATCAACGCTATCGATACGAAATCATTATAAATTTCGGAGGTAGCGAATATGGAAAAATGTTGTTACGAACTTGAACAGGTCAAAATGACCTTTTTAGATAAAGAGATATTAAACATTGAGCGTTTGGCTATGCATCAGTTGGATCGGATCGGTATTGTGGGCGGAAATGGTCAGGGTAAAAGCACATTATTGAAGCTAATTGCCGGACAAATTCAGCCGAGCGCGGGTAGGATTAAACGATATGTTGATCATAGCTATTTCGAACAAATGGAGGCTCCGCATCCTGATGAACATATGGAGACGGATGGGGAATGGTTGGGCAGACTCAGTATTCCTGTCCATCATGAACGGTTAAGTGGAGGGGAGCAGACGAGGCTGAAATTAGCGGGCATGTTCGCGAACTACCATGAAGCGCTATTGTTCGATGAACCGACGACACATTTGGATCAAGAGGGAATTACTTTTTTGGTCAACGAATTGCGTTATTACTACGGTGCGCTGTTGATTGTCAGTCATGATCGGTCTCTTCTAGATGAGCTTGTCACGACGATATGGGAAGTGAACGATGGCGCCGTTAAGGTGTATTCGGGCAACTATAGTGATTACAAGGCTCAGCAGCGATTGGAGCGAGATCAACAGAATCAAGCCCATGAGCAATTCTTGAAAGAGAAGAGACGGCTTATGCATGCTGCACAAGACAAAATGAAAAAAGCTGAGAAAATAACGCAAGCAGGCAGTATGTCTAAACGAGAAACGAAGGCTAAGGCGAACCGAATGTTTGAAACCAAGTCTAAGGGAACGAGTCAGAAAGCTGTGCATCGGGCGGCTAAGGCCATAGAACAGCGAATGGAACAGCTTCATGAGGTTGAGGCAGTACAGGAGAATCGTCCTATTCATTTTCGACAATCCAAAGCGCTGGAGCTGCATAACAAATTTCCGATAATGGCGGATCGTTTAACTCTTCAAGTGCAGAGCAACGTATTACTGGATCAAGTCAGTTTTCAAATTCCTTTGAAACAGAAGGTAGCCATTACTGGCTCTAATGGATGTGGGAAAAGCACGCTGCTTCGTCATATCCTAGATGCTAACACAGAGATTATTTTATCTCCCAAGGCCCAGATTGGTTATTTGGATCAAATGAGCTATCGGTTCCAAGGGAACGAAACTATACTGGAGTTTCTGATGAAACGTTCTGACTATAATGTCGCGGAGCTGCGAAGTTGTCTACATGCAATGCAATTTACCGGCACTGATCTCAATAAAGAGGTTAGATCGTTAAGTGGTGGGGAAGCCATTCGTCTTCAATTATGTCGGTTGTTTCTAGGGCAATATAACATTTTGCTGTTGGATGAACCGACAAACTTTCTAGATACCCAGGCGTTGGAGGCGTTGGAGCAATTTGTAGTTGGTTATGAAGGAACGATCCTATATGTTAGTCATGACCAAACCTTTATCAGAAATACAGCAGATATGGCACTGCATATAGAGCATCGGAAAATAACCATATCATAGTGTATAGTGTGATGAATTACAGTCTTATATGAAATAAAACCAAAGCTGTCCAGTTTATCTGGGCAGCTTTGACCTTGCTACATAGTTACATAGACGGAAGACGGACAAGATCGTCGAACTTCCAAGTGTAAGTATGAAAGAGATACGGAGCAATTTACGCGTCTACTTTCACAACAGATGAATTCATCTGTCCCGTCAGGCGCTGTGGAGGAAAGACCATTCGAACAGGTGCAATGATGATGACCGCAAACAAAGCCTTGATTAGATCGCCGATAATGTAAGGGTAGAATCCTTGAATCATGGCCTCAGTAAAAGACATTTTATATTGATACGCGAGCCATGGTACACCAGAGGCGTAAATCAATAATGATCCGAACAATTCAAGTACAATGAACGCAAGGAAGTAACTGACGAATCCATTCAGCTTAATTCGCGCAAGAAATAGACCAATGAGCATTGCGGAGAAAGGCCACATCCATACATATCCGCCTGTTGGACCTAGAATAACCGCCATACCTCCTGTACCGTGAAGCAGAGGAAAGCCAATCGCTGTGAGTACAACGACAAGCGCGATACTCAAGAATCCATAGCGTGGACCGAGCAGCCCTCCAGCAAGCATCACTGCAAGGGTTTGCAGTGTAATGGGTACAGGTGAGAATCCGATGGGGATACTAATATAACCAAACAGAACAAGTATGGCTGCCATAAGGGCACTAAAAACAATTCCACGCAAAGATAATTTCATGTTTGAACAATCCTTTCAATTTTGCTAATCTTATTGTTAACCAACAATGGAGATCTGGTTAACAATTCGGATCGTATCACAAAAGAATCAAAAGGGGAAGGACAAAATATCAATGCAAGATGGAACAACTTTAATTACACTGGACAACGTCCGGGTTTATTATGCTTCATCGCCTGAGAAAGTTCGAAAAGCTGTTGATGGTGTATCATTGCATGTTCATAAGGGAGAATGGATCAGCATTGTAGGAGCCAATGGCAGCGGGAAAAGTACAATTGCTGGGCTGTTAATCGGTTTTACACCACTTTCCAGTGGATCAAGACTAGTTGAACCAGATGTTACTATTCGTGGGGTGCTGCAGCATCCAGATGCACAGGTACTTGGAGATACCATAGAAGAAGAGTTTCATTTTGCGCTATCCTCGCTCTCCGTGTCTGCCGAAGAAAAGCGTAGACGCAGAGAACAAGCTTTACATATCGTAGGACTTCAGATGTCACCCGATTCAGCCATTGCACGGCTATCTGGTGGTCAGAAGCAGCTCTTAAATATTGCAGTGGCGCTTGCGGCTAAGCCGGATATCTTAGTGCTAGATGAGCCAACGGCAATGCTTGATCCTGGTGCTCGTGAACGGATTGAAAGTATAGTTGAGCAGATTATCCAGCAAGGAACCGCTGTAATTTGGATTACGCATCATTTGGAAGAAGCGACCTTATGTGATCGAATTATTGCCATGGACAAAGGGGGCTGTGTCTATGATGGTGACCCGGTTGCGTTCTTCTATACACCTGAGGTTGAAGGGGATGCATCGAGGAAAGTAGAGACAACATCCGTTTGCCGCCAGTTAGGGCTCGACCCACCATTTACGGTGAAGACCGCACAGCTTCTTAAACAACAAGGAATGCTTTCCCAAGCGACACCTCTCCGACCTGAGCAGCTTGTAAGGGAGGTAAGTTCTTGAATATTGAGTTAGATCATGTGAGCGTCGAAGGTGTAGAACTTCATCAACGGAATTTAATTCATGATATATCTATCACGCTACGCAGTGGAGAAATTACGCTGCTATTAGGTCGGACTGGATCAGGTAAAACGACAATACTGCAGATGTTGGCTGGTCTGAAGCCTCCAGATCAAGGGGCAATTCGACTTGGAGATGAGCTGATCTGGCAGCAAGGTAAGGTTTCGCAGTCGATGTTGTTACGAATGGGGATGGTGTTTCAATTTCCAGAGCAACAGGTTTTTGCCCGGACAATTCAGCGAGAATTCGCTTATTCCATGCGTCCTTATCGGTATACCGAGAGTCAGCAGAAGCAATTAATCACACAAGCACTTGAACAGTGGGATACTGCAAAAGGTCAAACAGATTCACGGCAATTCGACCTGGATGGATCTCCGTTTGCGTTGAGTGGAGGAGAGCGTAGACGGCTGGGGCTTGCCTTGGGAACTGTAGTTGATCCTGAATGGTTATTGCTAGATGAACCGAGTGCTGGGCTAGAAGCAAGTAGCGTTGTATTACTATTGGATGCTCTTGCTCAACATCGACTGGATGAACGAGGAGCAGTGGTAGCAACGCATGATCTGGACACGTTTCTACCTATAGCAGACCGGGTTTTGATACTGCAAGATGGCCAGCTGATAGCGGATTTGACGCCAAGAGAGCTTCATGCGCAGCCTGAGCTTCTGATCCAGGTCGGAATGGGTCTGCCGCCTTCTATGCAATTAACGCAGCAATTTGCGGCAGTGGGGGCAGCACTGTCATCGACGGCACTAACACCAGAGGCGATGGCAGCGAGTATAATCCAAATGAAGGCAGAAGGACAGGAAGTGAGGAATAACACTGGGAAGTCTGCTTCAACTGGTAATGAGTCTACTAAACACCAGATGTATACTCAATTGAATTCGGAGACTAATGAAGGTAATGAAGGCACAGCGAGTGTCCCTGTTCATTCAGCGACAAACAACTACAATCAATACATTCATTCGAATGGGCTGTATCGTGTCATGGATCCACGTTTGAAATGGATATTGTATATTTTGTTAGTGACGGCAACGATGCTACAGCATCGCTGGTGGGGGCTAACGCTAACGTTAGTGCCTGTCGTGTTTGCACTTGGAATCTTACCCCGTCAGGCACTTGTAAGTTGTATGAAGTTAATGAAACCGCTGCTGTTCTTTTTCATCATTTCTACCGCTTTATCAGGAACAACACTCTCCACAGCAAGTGGAAGTTTGCAACTGGGTTTCTCTCTTATTCAGGCAGAAGCTACACTGCTTAATGTATATCGTTTGTTTATCGTGACCCTTGCGAGTCTATGGTTCTCACTAACAACACCTTATGGGCGGATGGTGGAAGGCTTGAATTGGGTGCTGGCAATCGGACAAAAGATCAAGTTGCCTGTTACTTCGTTTGCCCTGGCTGTGTCTTTAATCTTCCGTTTTATCCCGATGATCTGGAGTGAATGGCAGCGATTCTCGCTCATTGTACGCGCACGAGGCAAAGCTGCAATAAGACCTAAGACAGTACGTGTACGTGACCTCGGACCAATGGTTATACCACTAATTATGTCCTTGTTCCAACGGGCAGAGGATATGACGATTGCAATGGAGATGCGAAAGGTTAGAGAGAATTATCGTGTTGGATCAACAACTTCCTTACTAAAGTGGTCTAAACAGGATACGTGGATTGGTGTAATCGGACTACTGATTTTTATAAGTTATATTTGGATTCGAGACCTCTAATGATTCTGTGACTTCCTTATAAAACATGCATAAATTTTGTACTGCTTGATCAATCTAATCATGCTTTGACTAGTTCGAAGCGGATAGGAGGTTGGACAATGAAGGACAAATTTTTGCAAGAGGATCGACAGGAATCAACAGATCTATCTACCGTAGAATCCCAACGAAATGATCTGTTTCTTGAAGAATTCCCGGAGGGGCCGTACGGATCATCACTAATGTCAGAATCACTGGGGAAAAGCTCGCCTTGGCGGGTGGATCAGAGAACGGCACATCGGTTTGACTATGAGAACCATGAGCTTCACGAAGGTGATATTAGAGATTACCCAGGTCAGGATGTATTTGATGAATCCGTACCTGATAAGGTTAGTAGACCTCAATATCCAGAGTAAATACGTTTAAGTTAGTCTAATTCATTTATAAATGATAGGCCTCCGGCATGATGGTTGCTGGGGGCTATTTTAGCCTATAGAGGTGGTTCAAAAAGTCCGCCTTCTTGGTACTGAAAACCGACCTTTTTGAACACGCACATATAGATGAATTCCACAAATTAGGTTAAAATTGCTGTAGTTAGGAGGGGCGTCATGAGAGAAATTGGCTAGTGTTATCTATATAGACTACATAAATTTAATTTGTGAAATAGAGAGGAAATAACAATGCATCATAACGAAATGTTAAGTGAGTTAACGATTGAGTGTCAGGATATTTATTTGCGTGAGTATCGACTTGAAGATCTGGATAAATTACAAGAGATCACATGGCAGCCAGAAGTTTACGAATTTCTTCCAGGATGGAATGCTTCGGCCGAAGATCGGGCGCATTGGTTGGCTGAATACGAGATTCCAGAAAATCAGAAGTTTAAACAAGCCGTCAAGGCTGGGGGAGACATCGGCTCGCTCTATCTACGATTGGCTATCATTCATAAGGAAACGGATGAGTTTGTAGGCTGGTGTTGCTCAGGGATAAAAGAAGAGCTGCCCGAGCCTAATCGAGAGATTATGTACGGCATCTCCAAGAACTATAGAAACCGTGGCTATACAACACAGGCCGTTAATGGAATAACGCAATATTTGTTCACTCATACAAATGTGGAATTACTACATGCTATTGCATTATTAGAGAATGCTGCTTCCAATAAAGTCATACAGAAATGTAATTTCAACTATGTAGATATCATCGAAATAGACCATGAACAGTACAATCATTATCAGAAGGTAAAGGGTTCGTAAACGTTTATTTCGTACATTACTAATGTGTTGCTTATAAAATGATTAACCCCAAGAGGCTCTAATGGATTTAGGGCTCCTTGGGGTCTTGCTTATTCCAGCAACCAACTAACTAAGCGATCGATATGTTATGACTTGGAAACAGTAGTAGGTTTGCTTTCTTTACACAGGGGCAATGTAATTATGAAGCTTGTTCCAATGCTAACCTGGCTATACACATTAATGTTCCCACCATGTGATTCTACGATGGAACGAGTAATGGCAAGACCGAGCCCTGCACCACCTTCTTTTCTGGAACGGGATGAACTGGTTCGGTAAAATCGCTCAAAAATATGATCAATGTGCTCTGGCTCAATGCCCGTACCGTTATCCTTCACGGTCAGCTCTGCCACATCCTGATTCGCAAAACATGTAATTGTGATGAAACCGTGCTGCGGATCGGTATGCTGTACAGCATTCTGAAACAGATTTAGGATGACTTGCTTCAGCTTGTGAGGGTCACCAACGATATATAACTTAGCTGTCAGCTCCAGATGTACCTTTCGATCCTGAGCCATCATGACGAGTTGCGGCTGCATTTCATATAAGAGACCATCCAGAGCAATGACCTCTTGAATTCGTTCAGGTGCTTGATCTAACTTGGTTAACAGCAGCAGGTCTTCAACTAATTTGTTAATTCGCACAGACTCACCATACATGCTGCTCAGAGCGCTATTCAACTGTTCACGATTGGTTGCTGCCCCGCGCTGGAGTACCTCAATGAACCCGTGAATAGACGTGAGGGGCGTACGCAGTTCATGAGAGGCATCGGACAGGAAACGCTGCATTTGTTGCTTGGATTCTCGTTCTGCTTCGAATGAATCCTCCAAACGTTCAAGCATGCCGTTAAAAGAAAAAGCTAATTGATCAATCTCCTGTTGTCCTTGGATGACAGGTAATCGTTCACCTAAACTGCCGGCATCGACACGCTGCACGGTCTCCACGATGTTGGATAATGGATGTAACGTCCGCCGAAGAACCTTGGCATACAGAATGAGGCCTGTAATCATGGCAAGCAGAGATAACCCGACGAAAATAAGTAATTGTCTCATCACTAAGTCGTGTATAGGCTGAGTAGCTACACCCATCTGAACCATAGGTGCCGCTCGATTACGCGGGCCGGGTGAGGCAAATACGATGAGCTGTTCATTGCCCTCGTTGTCTTTCACCAGTTGATAGGGCACATGTTCGTGAGCGTTTAACCGATCTGCTATGTCTTGATAAGCAGCTGCAGTTAGGCGAGGGGAGGCTAACCCATCCTCACCAAATACATCTTCATACGTTGCATCTTTATCAAAAAGAGCCAGTGAACGATCTGGAATATACAACAAACGGTTATTAGACCCCCGTCCGTCGGATGAAGATTGTCCGCCAAAGGGCAGATTTGAAGCTCCGTTACGTGCTTGCACACCAAGCCAGACCGGCGGCATAGACATCAGTTGTTCTTCCATCGTCTTAGCCTGGTTACGATAGAGGAAGCTTTCCATAATCCAAAACTGAAGAATACCAATGAACAACAACAGAGCGGCTAACACGAATAGAGAGCGGGTGAGTAACTGTGAGCGTAGAGAAGAGTTTTGCGAGAATCGTTGATGCAGCTGATGGAAATAACAGTATTTTGGTTGCGGTGCTGAGGTTGGAGCCGCCATTATAGATCAACCCTATAGCCGACGCCTCGGAGTGTACGAATGAGCTTATGCTCTTTATCCCCGAGTTTCTCACGCAAGGAACGAATATAGACCTCTACGATGTTCTCTTCTCCGCCAAAATCGTAACCCCATACTCTGCTTAAAATAGTTGCTTTACTTAGAACAATGCCATGATTCGTCACAATAAATTTTAATAGTTCATATTCTGTCGGCGATAACTCGAGCACACGATGGTCATAGGTAATTTCTTTACGCAGATCATCAATGCGGAATGCGCTGTATGTGACAGCACCCATTAAGAGTGGAAATTGATTACGTAGCCTCGCTTGAATTCGAGCAAGCAGCTCATCGAACGCAAATGGTTTAATCATATAATCATCAGCACCAAGCCACAAACCTTTGACTCGGCTCTCCACTTCATCCTTGGCAGTCAGCATAATGACCCCGACTTGAGTACCTGTCTTGCGAAGTCGCTCAACCACCTCGAATCCATCGATCTCTGGCATCATTACATCAAGAATGACCATATGCGGTTGGAATTCATGTGCAATCTCGAGCGCTTCTGCTCCGTGTTCTGCCGCACGCACCTCAAATCCTTCATTTCTCAAACCAAGCTCTAGAAACTGTAAAATATGTGGTTCATCATCAACAAGTAGTATTCTGATGCCTGTACTAATTTTCATAGGTGGACGATCTCCCCTTATTCACTCCTGTTTATATGCACTATTATGACTCACGAAACTGAAAATTAGCTGAAAGGTTGGTGGGTTATCCTCAGGCAACATTCAGCGGGCACTCATCCCAAATTTATTTTGGCATGTCACAATACTAGACATGAACAATCTAAAGGAGTGATTGAGTTTGAATATTGCTAAACGAAGGATTGATTTTGTCCTTCTACCGATTGTAATTCTTGCAGCAATCTTGAACGCATACGGCATCTGGAACGATCAATATGCCAATTCCTATTATACGACTGCAGTGGGGAGTATGCTGAGAAGCTTCCATAATTTCTTCTATGCATCCCTTGACTCGGCTGGTTCAGTAACGGTCGATAAACCGCCTGTTGTTTTTTGGATTCAGACTGCATTTGCTTATGTATTCGGACTGCATGGATGGAGTGTGATCTTACCACAAGTCCTTGCAGGAATTGGTGCGGTACTGTTGATCTACTTCATTGTTAAGCCTTCTTATGGACTTGCAGCAGCACGAATTGCTGCACTGGTCATGGCGACAGTACCCGTAGTTGCAGCGGTCAGTCGGACGAACAATATTGATAGTATGCTCGTGTTTACTTTGCTGCTCGGATCGTGGTTTCTATTTAAAGGTGCAAAACAAGGTAGTTCATGGCGAATTTTGATGGCCTTTGCGCTGATCGGACTTGCTTTTAATATGAAAATGCTTCAGGCCTATATGGTTCTTCCGGCATTTTATCTGTTTTACTTGCTCGCTTTTCAAGCGAAATGGCGAAAGAAACTGCTCTTGCTCGTGGGGAGTACAGCTATAATGGCGGCTATTTCCTTGTCGTGGGCGGTCACTGTTGATTCTATTCCGGCTGATGAACGACCTTATATCGGCAGTAGTGAAACGAATTCGGTGCTTGAACTTGCCTTTGGTTATAACGGTCTGTCCCGTCTCACTGGTAGGCAGAATACTGCAGCTAATACGGGTATGCCTGACGCATCGAATGTAACCAATCCCCAAAGAGACAGGGGCGATTCGACATCGGTACAGACATCGAACCCGCGCGGCGGAACGAACGGTAACAGCGGAATGAACCTCCCACAAGGAAATGAGATGCCCAATGGCTTCACTATGCCTCAGGGAGGATTCGGTGGTGGAGGAGGAATGGGTGGCATGTTTGGCACAGGTCAGGCAGGGCCATTACGTCTGTTCCAAACCGAACTATCTGGTCAAGCTAGCTGGTTATTACCGTTGGCTCTATTGGGTTGTATTGCAATTATGACAAGCTTAAGGCGAAGAAACGGCTCGAATCAAATGAAAGAAGCGATATTCTGGCTGGCGTGGTTATTACCGGTAGCGGCATTTTTCAGTGTCGCAGGATTCTTCCATCAATACTATCTGATCATGCTTGCGCCTCCAATAGCTGCATTAAGTGGTGCTGGGTTCGTAGCAATGTGGAAAGCGTACCAGGAACGAACCGGTTGGCGAGCTTGGCTATTGCCGCTATCTGTGCTATTAACGACTATCTTCGGATGGTACATTATGCAGCCTTTTGACGAAACCATTGGTGCAGGATGGTCAATCAGCGAGCTGATCGCTGGAATTGTGGTGACAGTTGTTTTGACCGTCATGATGAATCGCACGCATCCTTGGAAACAGGCACTGGTTGTCGCAGGTTTCATGGTTACCCTGATCGGCCCTGTGTATTGGGCATTTACGCCAATTACATATGGTGGCAATAGTATGATCCCAGCCGCAGGTCCTACCGGTTCCAATGGCATGTTTGGAGGCATGACTATGGGTGGTAGACAGGGTGATCGCAACAATGCAATGACTCCACCGAGTGGGCAAGGAGATATAGAGCAACAGTCTCCATCTTCGACTGGTGATTCGAGCCCGAATAATTCAAATACCGGAACACCCTCATTTATGGAAGGTGGCATGAACGGTATGGGCAGTGCACAAGGTATACCTACTGGTGGTGGACGTGGCGGCTTTGGTAATCGTAATGAAGAGATAGACAGCACGACTCTTCAGTATTTGCGAGAACATAATACAGGTGAGACTTATCTGTTTGCAACGTCAGATTATAATCAAGCAGCCCCATACATTATTGACGAGAATGAAGCGGTCATCACATTAGGCGGTTTCTCTGGTTCCGATCCAGTGTATACAACAGAGCGATTAGAACAGCTTGTGAAGAGCGGACAAGTGAAATACTTCATGATTGGCGGAGGAATGGGCGGCCGTGGAGGTAACTCCGAGATTACGAACTGGATTATGGAGCATGGGACGGAAGTACCTACATCCGAGTGGAGATCCAATTCAGATGAAGGTGGCGGCTTCGGTAATCAGTCTACGTTATATGAAGTGAAATTGTGAGCTTACAAACGAAATGAACGTTAAGGAACAAACAGCGAGGGATCTGCCCTGGAGAATATAGACGTGTAATGATCAAAAGGAGGGAACGAACATGAGTAGAGCCATTCACTACAGTGTCATCATCCCGATGTACAACGAAGAAGCGGTCATAGAGGAAACATATCGCCGTCTGAAAAAGGTCATGAGCAGTACAGGTGAACCCTACGAGCTGTTATTTGTCAATGACGGTAGTGTGGATCGAAGCGCTCAGATGATTCGGGATTATGCGCGTTGGGACGAAAGTGTGAAATTGATTGATTTTGCCCGAAATTTTGGGCATCAGATCGCGATAACAGCAGGCATGGATTATGCAGCTGGATCAGCAGTAGTTATCATTGATGCTGATCTTCAGGATCCCCCTGAACTTATCATAGATATGATCGCTAAATGGAAAGAAGGCTATGAGGTCGTCTACGCCCGCCGTACGAGACGAAGCGGGGAGACTCGCTTTAAGAGGTGGTCCGCAAGCCTGTTTTATCGTGTACTGCGCGCTTCAACGGATACGGATATTCCCGTAGATACAGGAGATTTTAGGCTGATTGATCGCAAAGTATGTGATGAGATGAAGCGACTTCCAGAGAAAAATCGATTTGTGCGCGGCTTAGTGAGCTGGGTAGGATTTCGTCAGACGGCGATTGAGTACGAGCGGGATGAACGCCTAGCTGGAGAGACGAAATATCCACTGAAGCGAATGTTGAAGCTTAGCCTGGACGGTATTACGTCCTTCTCCTACAAACCACTTAAGATTGCGGGGTATGTGGGAGTGATTTTATCTATCGTTGGATTTATCTATATGGTTAGCGTCATTGGGTCTGCTATCTTTACAGATTCGACTATGAAGGGTTGGGCTTCCATTGTCAGCATCATGCTGATGTTTAATGGGTTCATTCTCATTATGTTGGGTATTCTTGGTGAGTACGTTGGGCGCATCTACGATGAAACGAAATCCCGTCCGTTATACATCGTGAGAGATGTGTATCAGATGGAGACAACGTCCAGACAAGGACATCTGACAGGCAGAATTGCACAGCATGATTAAGCGATTCACGACGATATTCAAATTCGGTATTGTTGGCATATTGAACACAGGAGTCGATGCTGGAGTATTTGCGATTCTTGCTTTTGTAGGTATGCCGGCGATGGTTGCCCAAGCGATATCATACAGTTGCGGGACAATGAACAGCTACTGGTGGAATAATCGGTGGACCTTCCGTGATGTGAAGAGTCAGGCTCAGCGTATACGAATCGTACGATTCGTGATTGCCAATCTGTTCGTTTTAATATGGTCATCCTTCATTATATATGTAGCCCATAGCTTGTGGAGCTGGAATCTTATGAGCAGTAAAGTGGTAGCAACGCTGCTTGGCATGTTGATCAACTATCTTATTAGTCGGTATTGGGTGTTCAGATCATCATCTGAGGCAGCTAACGACGTATCCATTGGAACAAATGAAAGGAGAGATCATTTCTATGAGAATTAAAAAGGCGGTCATTCCTGCAGCCGGTCTAGGTACACGATTTCTACCAGCGACGAAGGCTCAGCCGAAAGAAATGCTGCCGATTGTAGATAAACCAGCTATACAGTATATCGTAGAAGAAGCGGTACAATCCGGCATTGAAAATATCATCATTGTCACGGGGCGCAACAAAAAATCCATTGAGGATCATTTTGATAAATCGGTTGAGCTTGAGCAATCATTATACGCCAAAGGGAAACAGGCCTTGTTAGATGAGGTGAGAGCGATAAGTGAGCTTGCAAGTATTCATTTTATCCGGCAAAAGGAACCGTTAGGATTAGGTCATGCGATTGGATGTGCACGTCAATTCGTTGGAGATGATCCATTTGCCGTGTTGCTAGGCGACGATATTATGGTGTCCGATCCGCCTGCATTGGCACAAATGGTTCGTCTATTCGAGAAAACGAATAACCAGATTATCGGTGTACGTTCTGTGCAGACAGCAGATGTGGGCAAGTATGGGATCATAGCTTCGGAGGGGGCTGAGCATGGTGTTCATCGGGTTACAGATCTAGTCGAAAAGCCCTCCATTGCTGATGCACCCTCTCGCACGGCTGTGATGGGACGTTATATCCTTAAGCCATCCATCTTTCCCATATTAGATCGGATCGAGACTGGAGCAGGCGGAGAGTATCAACTAACAGATGCTCTAAAAGAAGTCAGCCAGGAGGATGATCTGCTGGCATTGGAGCTTACTGGTCGTCGGTACGATATTGGAGATCAATTCGGATACATTCAAGCTATACTGGAAATCGGCTTAATGCGCCAAGAGTTACAGCCCATGCTGGCTCCCTATCTACGCAGCCTTGCAACGCAGTGGGCATGATCATTTGGGAGAAACTAGATGTAGAATCTGTCGTTTTTAGACAAATAATAAAAAAGTGTTTACTTCATAACCGATCTTTTGATATTATAGTCGCAATATCAAATGCATTGAAGAGACGAGTAGACTAAAGTATTCTTTTGGCAGAGAGCTCCGGTAGCTGAAAAGGGGTAAAGAATTTTTGGTTGAATAAAGACTCAGAGCAGCACATCGGAACTTTATGAATCTGTAAAGGGATGGTGTGACAGGAGCTCCTGTTACAGAGCTAGAGTATAAGTAGGCACACGTGCATTGCCGTTGTCGTTCTTAACTCAAAGAAGAGGCTAGTATGGCGACATATTGGCGAATCTGGGTGGTACCACGAGTGATCCAATCTCGTCCCTGAGACTTCGGTCTTGGGGGTGGGATTTTTTTGGTTTTTCCAGCGTGAAGTTTACACGTTTTGGTAATACCTGAATAGGTTTTAATAAGGGAAGAATCACGGCGTCAGAGCAACCAATTAACGAATATCAGAGACCCAACATTCAACTTACACCGAAAGGAAATGATGATATTATGTCAGCAAAATTGAAAGTCGGCATTGTCGGAGGGACAGGAATGGTAGGTCAGCGTTTTGTGGATCTGCTTAATGGTCATCCATGGTTTGAAGTAACAGCAATCTCAGCAAGTGCAAACTCCGCAGGTAAAACCTACGAGGAATCGGTTCAAGGTAGATGGAAACTGACAGCTCCGATCCCCGAAGGTGTTAAACATATTGTTGTTCAAGACGCTTCCCAAGTCGAAGCATTCGCTAGTCAGGTTGATTTTATCTTCTGTGCGGTTGATATGAAGAAAAATGAAATCCAAGCGCTTGAAGAAGCTTATGCCAAAACAGGCACACCTGTAGTGTCTAACAACTCCGCTCATCGCTGGACAGCAGATGTACCGATGGTCATTCCTGAAATTAACCCAGGTCATCTGGAAGTCATTGAAGCGCAAAGAAAACGCCTGGGTACTTCGACTGGATTCATTGCGGTGAAACCGAACTGCTCTATTCAAAGTTATGTACCAGCACTTCATGCCTTGCGTGAATTTGGCCCAACACAAGTCGTAGCTTCCACATATCAGGCAATATCGGGAGCAGGCAAAAACTTTACAGACTGGCCAGATATGCTGGATAATGTCATTCCTTACATCGGTGGCGAGGAAGAGAAAAGTGAGCAGGAGCCACTTCGCATCTGGGGTAGCGTTGAGAACAATCAGATCGTGAAAGCATCTGCACCACTGATCACAACGCAATGTATTCGTGTTCCAGTAACCGATGGACATTTGGCTACAGTCTTTGTTAACTTTGAGAATAAACCAAGCAAAGAGCAAATCTTGGAGCGTTGGTTACAATTCAAAGGTCGTCCGCAAGAACTGGCTCTGCCAAGTGCACCAAAACAGTTCATCACGTACTTTGAAGAAGAAAACAGACCACAAACGAAGCTGGATCGTGACATCGAGCGTGGAATGGGTGTATCCACAGGTAGATTGCGTGAGGATTCCCTCTACGATTACAAATTCGTTGGACTGTCCCACAACACACTCCGCGGTGCGGCTGGTGGTGCGGTATTGATTGCTGAGTTGCTCAAAGCTGAAGGTTACATTCAGCCGAAATAATTCGGAAGCAAA
Source organism: Paenibacillus tundrae (assembly GCF_036884255.1). Lineage (NCBI taxonomy): Bacteria > Bacillati > Bacillota > Bacilli > Caryophanales > Paenibacillaceae > Paenibacillus > Paenibacillus tundrae. The sequence continues at coordinate 2,934,516 of NZ_CP145605.1, forward strand.
TTGTTATAGAAGAATGAAGAAAAACCATCACTTGGTGATGGTTTTTTGTCGTTTACAGATCAACCTTTAGATTGCCCAGCATTTTGGCAACTTCAGGATCATCGACTGACATGAAGAGACTTTCACGGGCATCAAGTGTAGAGATAGCTGCCATATCCTCCGTGGTTAATTCAAAATCGAAAATGTTAAAATTCTCGATTAGACGTTCTTTGCGGACTGATTTGGGGATTACAACAATTCCATTCTGCACTAGCCAGCGCAGTACAACCTGAGCCACCGTTTTATTGTGTCTATCCGCAATTGTGGTCAGAAGCTCATTGCTAAACAAGTTGTTGCGACCTTCGGCGAACGGTGCCCACGATTGATGCTGAACACCATGTTCTTTCATAAAAGCAGCATTTACGATCTGCTGTTGGAATGGATGGGTTTCAATCTGATTGACTGCAGGCACGATTTCGTTATGAAGGATAAGATCCATCAAACGGTCAGGCAGGAAGTTACTAACGCCGATTGCCTTAATTTTGCCTTCGCGGTACAGCTCTTCCATTGCACGCCATGCGCCATAGTAATCACCGAAGGGCATGTGAATCAGATACAGGTCAAGATAATCAAGCTGCAGCTTCTGCAGGGATTTGTGGAAGGCGAGCTTGGCACTTTCATAGCCTGCATCCTGAATCCAAAGTTTCGTTGTGATAAATAATTCTTCCCGTGGCACACCGCTGCGCCGAATTGCCCGTCCAACAGCCTCTTCATTCATGTAACCCGCAGCGGTATCGATTAGGCGATAACCGGCCATCAGTGCTTCATATACCGTGTTCTCACATTCTTCAGCATCAGGGACTTGATACACTCCAAAGCCGATGATTGGCATGTTCACGCCATTGTTCAAGGTTACAGTTTGCATATAGATTCCTCCTAAGGATATTGTGAATTAACTACAAATGATCAGATTACATCACCCGAGTGTCAGGGCGCTGTAGAAGGGCTTTCACTACTGATCTGCTTGCGTTACAATAAGCCTATTACCTTCGTGTAACACGAAGTCAAGCGGGTATCCTAAATTTTTTTGTGAGGAGGATTACATATGTATACGGTTCAAGATGCGGCATTAATTACGGGGCTTACTGAGCATGCTGTGCGCTTCTATACAGATAAAGGACTGGTGCCTAGCGTTCAACGGAATAAAAACAATGTCCGGCTGTTTGACGAGGAATCCATTAATTGGCTACACGGGGTTAGATGTTTGAAGCAGACGGGACTACCAATCGAGAACATCAAAACATATGTCGATCTCTGCCTGGAAGGTGATTCAACCGTTCCGCAGCGTCTCGCACTTATGATGGAGTATAAGGAGGCCGCGTTAATTCAGCTGGAAGAGGCGAAGCAGCGCGTTGCGCATCTGGAAGAGAAGACTCTCCACTATCAAGCCATCCTAGAGCGAGGCATTCCGGACATGACCAACCCTCGTACTTGGGAAACAAATCGGGAGGAGCCGGCTGATTGCCCAGCCTCTCGTTCGGCCAATAACAGTCTTTCAGCTGTTGAAGCATCGGGTCAATGCCCAGCAGCGATGCAGGAGCAGATCACCAGCGTTTCTTAAATTCAACCAATCCAATTACCTGATCCGCTAAAGTCTATAGACAGACCCATAAATATGCTTGCTTCAAAATAAATAAAAAACGCCGACATGTATTGTCGGCGTTTGGCATTATGATACATCGTCGTACGATGTTGTTACGCAGCGGATGTCTTATCTGACTTCTGCAGCAGTTGAGAACGGCGACCCAATAGATAACCTGACAAGGAAGCGAGCATTTGCTGAAACACCATACCGAGGACAACGGGAACGGCAACGGGCGGTGGGAAATAAGTAACAGCCAGTACCGCGCCAGCACTAATGTTACGCATGCCTCCGTTAAAGACCAGAGCCACCTGATCGGCCTCATCCCAGCCTAGTACTCGGGCAATGAAATAACTTAGGGCATAGCCGAATGATGCGAGAAAAACAATAATCACTGCAAGACCAGCTAATTTCCAATTGAAATTAGCTAAGTAAGGTGCAACCACAGAGCCATTAATCGCGACGACTGCTGCCATGAATAGTTTGGATAACGGATTCAATCTTGGTCCCCAGATGGGAACGATTTTGCCCTTAGTCCATTCATTTAACAGCATGCCGACCAGTGAAGGGACAACGATCATCCAGAACAGACTGCTCATCATGGCAGCCGTGTCCAATGATACACTTGTGCCGATCAACAGTGACAGCACCCCTGGAACTACAAAGGGAGCAAGCATTGTATCAATGAGAATAATCGAAAGAGTTAATGCAATGTTGCCTCGATAGATACTGACCCAGATGAAACTGCTGATACCTGTTGGAATAACTGCGGCAAGAACAAGCCCGGTAATCGTATATGCATCTGTTGGGAAAACCAAATGCCCCATACCTAAAGCTATTACAGGCATTGCTAAATGCAAAATAAACAAACAAACAAATAACGGAAAAGGTTTCTTCAGGACATTTAGAAAATCTCGTATCCCCAGACTGATACTTCCCGCAAAGGTCATGAAGGCAAACAACCATGGTGACAAAAAGGTATAAGAAGAAAGAAAACTACCGCATAGTACACCAATAACAATACTGACTGGAGTAATGAGTGGCATAATGCGGTTCAAGCGTTGATTCAAAGCTTGAAGCATATGCAAGACATCCCTTTATCGTATGATGATTATATTATACATCTTAAATGACATAAATGGAGGCTACATTTGCCATAAGGTGGGTTAAACAGCTATCATGGATGTGAAAATGACTTTAATTTTATTTTAAATTTTAGAAAAAAGGAGAGATTTCATGATCAAAATTAGAAAACGTAGCTGGATGCTGACAGGGCTTCTTGCTTCGAGTCTTTTCGTAATTTCCGCCTGCTCTGTCGTTGAACAAGCGAATGAAAGTTTGAATTACGTCAGTGGAGCTACAGAATATATAGAACAAGTATCAAGCGCGGGAGCAGAACTTCAGCAACTTGCTTCCCAAGCGGTGAACAATGCAGAAGTAACCACTCAGATTCAAGAGAAGATCGACCACATTCAAGCTGAAGCTAGTGAGTTCTCACAATTAACTGCACCTGCAATTGGAGAGGGCATTCATGAGAATCTGGTGGGTTATAATAATCAACTTACGGAAGTCATCAACCAATGGGAAACGACAATTGCTGAGCAAGGCTTCACAACTGAAAATTGGGAGAAGACAGGGATACCTGAATTAATCTCCAACATCAACAGTTTGAGTGATCCGTTAAGTGGCCTTCAGAGTGAGTAAAAGGGAATGCTTCATCATTATATGCTCTAATTCAAAACACTTATGATCTTACCCTTTATTGGCTTGTATGGGATACATGAATATTAATTTTGGGTAAAAGTTACACTAAGATGTAATTTGTATTCGAGAACATGTAACCAAAGGAGACCTACTTATGGCTGAACATCATGGGAAAGTTATTATTATTACTGGTGGAGCAAGTGGTATTGGTAGAGAAACGGCACTTCAACTGTCAGATCAGGGAGCAACGATTGTCGTAGCGGATTTCAACGAAGAGGGTGCGAAGCAGGTTGCCGCTTCGATTGAAGCAGGCGGTGGAACAGCGGCGGCATACAAAGTGGATGTATCCAAAGGCGATGAGATCAAGGCTCTTGTCGATTGGACAGTTGATAAATTCGGTACACTCAGCGGTATTTTCAATAATGCCGGAATTGGGCTTGTAAAACCTTTCCTAGAGATGGATCCAGAATCATATCACAGAGTCATCGATGTAGACCAACATAGTGTGTACTATGGGATGTACTATGGTGCGAAGAAGATGGTTGAATTGAACGTGCCAGGAACCATTGTGAATACAGCCTCCATCTATGGAAGCGTGGCGGCAGTAGGGAGCTTCAACTACAATGCGGCCAAAGCGGCTGTTGTGATGATGTCTAAATCCGGTGCGCTCGAACTCGCAGAGCATGGCATCCGTGTTGTTGGCGTTGCCCCGGGCTACATTGATACACCGATTCTTGGTGACAACCAAGAGGTTAAGGATGCTCTCGCTTCGCAACATATGAGTGGTAAACTCATTCAGCCTGAGAAGGTTGCAAGTGTCGTTACCTTTCTGTTCAGCGATGCAGCAAGTGCAGTAAATGGATCAACAGTTGCTGTCGATGATGGGTTCCTAAGCTTTAAAACGAGGTAATGTGTAAGGCTTACCTTAAGGGGTTATTCAATTCGTTAGCTTTGGCAAACACACTTTCCTAAAGAAGAACCAAAAAACGGTGCTGAACGATTAATCGTTCGCACCGTTTTCTATTTATCTTAATCCTATACATATTGAAAGAAATGTTACGTAGTCATCATCGATCATGATACAATAAACAGATGTGTTTTATCATTTTGTGGTGTCATAAACAATGCGTACACCAAGAGAGCCATAGCTCTCTTCCTTGTATTGACAATTAGAGCAAGCTTTTATTGAGCAAACGGCATCGTGTTGAACTTGTAATTTTTCGTTACAGTGCGGACAATTGTTATCAAAAAGAGTCTTCAACACGTTGAACATGCTTAATCACTCATTTCGGATTAATTTACTTGGAATTATTATATCCGATTTTGGGGCAGACGTATACTGTTTTCGTTATATTTTTTGCGGAATTTTGAAAGGAAGAAAAACCGATGGATGTTATGCTTTTTATCATCATGTTTATACTGGGTCTAACGGGTTCATTCTTCTCTGGATTGTTAGGTATAGGTGGAGCAATCATAAATTACCCACTTTTGCTGTATGTTCCTTCACTCGTAGGCTTGCAGCCTTTCTCGGCACATGAAGTATCTTCAATTAGCATGTTTCAGGTGTTTTTTGCCTCATTGTCTGGGGTGATTGCCTATCAGCGAAAACAAAGACGTACACCTCATCAGAAGTCGTATATTCATCGAGGTCTAGTTGGATATATGGGGAGCAGCATTCTTGTGGGCAGTCTAATCGGAGGGTCGGTATCCGGTTATCTGAGCGAGCAAGTGATTAATCTGATCTATGGAATTTTGGCGGTGATTGCGATTGTTCTTATGCTGATCCCTAGCAGAGGAACAATCGATAGCTCTGATGATCTTGAGTTTAACAAAGGCATTGCTTCAGTTACTGCTGGAGCAGTTGGTATCGTCTCAGGTATTGTAGGAGCAGGTGGGGCGTTCATTCTTATTCCAATTATGCTTACAGTACTCCGTATTCCAATCCGAATAACAATTGCCTCATCGCTTGCGATCGTATTCATATCAGCTATTGGGGGCGTTCTCGGAAAAATCACAGGAGGGAATATACCGCTTGAGCCCATCATATATACTGTCATTGGTAGCTTGATTGGCGCTGCCTTGGGTTCCAGAGTAAGTTCGATGATTAATGTGAAATTGCTAAGATATGGATTAATTGTGCTCATCGCATTTACCGCGGTGAAGGTGTGGTCTACCATTTTATAAATGTGATCTGCAGTAGGTTGAACAATACGTATCAATTTCGTAACCAAAATGTGATTTCGCCGTATACCAATTAAGAACATGAGCTGACGAAATTAACACTAATAGAAGTTGAGGTATTTCATCCTATGAATAACGCATTGATTGAGCGAGTTGATGCAGAGTATGGGCAAGCCGAGCAAAAGGCAGCGCAGTACTTTGCTTCCCTCCATAAACAGCTTATGAATCATACGTATACGACTGAACTTACACAAGACATTCATTTATGGCAAAAGAAACACATTCACCGCTATCCCTGGTTGTCCTTCCTATCACGAAGTAAACGAAAACCAGACCCTCAAGACGTTCAGCGTTATATTCACCGGTTGAATGTGTCGGGGAAATTAGACGATTATCTAGATCGCAGTATTTCTTATATTTATATGAGAGATTTAGGAAAAGCACTGGATTCTGCGGATACTCAAGCTCGTATTCAGCGAGTTGTTCAAGATACAAAACGGTACTTCTTATCATCTGCGTCCCAATCGAACAGAGAGCCGGATTACATCAGTTTGGCTGCCTTGTATCGCTGGTCTCAGAAGGAGAATGTAGAATCTGCAATCATCTGGGTAATGAACAAACTGAAGAGCGTGGCAGCCAACATTCCTGAGGAATTGGATGCAGAGAATGCACAGCGCAAGCTGATCAAAATCATACTTGGTGTTGTGCTGCACGTTACGGATGATATGAATGCAGAGACACCCTCTGATGAACGCGCTCAGCGATTAGATGCGGCAATTCGATTGGGCTATTCTTACGGATTAACCTATCCTTTTATCGATGATTTGCTGGACTCGCAGGCACTCACTGTAGAAGAGAAGGAGCAGTATTCTCTTATGATCCGTGAAGCACTTCTGACAGGTGTCGTTCCAGACATCGAAGAGTGGAAGGGGGAGTATCATGATGTCATTCAATATGTGCATGCGGAGTTACGCGAGGCATTTGAGTACATTCATAATTATCAGCGACCCGAGACACAGCGCACCTTTTTGCAGCAATCTTATGTGTTCTTCCAATCCCAAGAGATAGATCGCGCCAAAACGTTATCAAACGCTCATTACTCAAATGAGGAATTATACATTCCGATTATTATCAAGTCTTCTTCTTCACGATTGATTGTTCGTTCGGTGCTTAGTGCGCCAGAAGATGAAGGGTTTGATCTACGTACCTTCTATTATGGGATTTATAATCAACTTGCGGATGACTTTGCTGATATGTTTGACGATCTGGAGGAGGGTGCGGTCACCCCATACACATATTATCTGACGTATCGCGATCAGCGACCGGATCTTATTAATCCTTATGAGTTGTATTGGACTGTAATCTCTCACCTGATCCATGACGTATATCATTCAGATGATCAGACACGTGAAGTCATACTCGACCGTGCCATCAATGGACTTAAGCGCTGTAGAGAACGTCTGGGTCAGCCTAAATATAATGAAATTATGGACATTCTGGCATCCGGCCAACCGGAGTTCAACCGACTCGTACAGAAAATGGTACAGAAAGCCGATGATGTCGATTTCCTGGATAAATTACTTCGTGATCAGGTCGTCATTCATCTACGACAGGACAAGAAGGAGAAGCAGGAGTTTGTAGATACGATTCGCACGGTTCGTGAACAGATCAATAAGGAGCTACAGATTTCTAAGCCAACCGGACTTCATGAAATGAAAGAAACCCTTATTGATGCATCGAACTACAGCCTTCAGGGGGATGGTAAGCGAATAAGGCCCATTCTGACGTGGGTAATGGGAGTACGTGAATACGGATTGCAGGAAGCAGCGATTGTACCGCTCTTGCGATCGCTCGAATATATGCACACTGCCTCGCTTATTTTCGATGATCTGCCTACACAGGACAATGCATCGACACGCCGCGGCCGCTCTACATTGCATCACTTGCATAACAGTGCAACAGCTGAGCTAACGGGTCTGTACTTGATCCAAAGAGCCATTGGAGAGCAATCCTCGTTGGATCGTTTCGATCCCCAAACGGTACTTTCACTCATTCGCTACTCTGCACAAAAAGCGGAGGATATGTGTATGGGACAGGCGATGGACTTGAATTCCAAAGGCAAAGTGCTGAACCTGGAGCAACTGAACGAGATCTGTTTTTACAAAACAGGCATTGCGTTTGAAGCTGCACTCGTTATGCCGGCTATTTTGGCACAGGTACCTGAATCTGAGATCAACACACTGAAAAAATTTGCCTATCATGCAGGCATCGCTTTTCAGATTAAGGACGATCTGCTCGATCTGGTTGGAGATCATTTGTTGCTTGGCAAACCAGCAGGTCAGGATGTGCGGAACAATAATTCAACCTTTGTATCCATTCTTGGTGAAGAAGGTGCGAAGAAGGAGATGTGGGAACACTACTGCCAGGCAACGGATGCCTTGCATGAGATGCGTAAGAACATTCCTTTTCTCCGACATTTGTTAGATTATATCATTGGGCGAGAGCGTTGAGTCATAGAAGCAACAACAGTAGCAACACCAATAGAGTGAAGAACCGTCTTTAACATGAAGGCGGTTTTTTTAATGGATACAACTTAAGATGTGCGTGTATGTGAGGGTTAGGGTATAAATGTGATCATCGCAAAACCTATTGATTCTTAATCCACAGCTTGGAAATGTCCATATAGCCAAAATCAGCTGTTTGCATGCCGAATAAACTTTGGTTCAGCTGAGCACGTTTGTTCATGTGACATCCATGTAAAATCCAGTAATTGTCCCTGAGCAAATCCTCGGCTTCATCTAACAGTTGTGCGCGTGCTTGCTTATCAAGCTGTCCAAACGAATCCAGTTTCTGTTCTAACTCGTCTAGTGAATGTGGCGCCATGCAGATATGAAGGTGATTCGACCGATTCGTAAAAAAATGAATCAACCCATATTGCCAATCCTCCTCCAAAATTTCTTCAGCTAAAATTAGATCGGCATTCATCGCATTAGTAGGATACAGACACTCATTCGTCGGAGACAGTTCGATATGTAAGCCAATTTGCTGTGCTCGTTGTTGAAGCCAGTTGGCAGCTAAGACATCCTTGTTCTCCGAGTACGATAATATGAGCGTCTCACCCAGATATCCGCTGCTGTGTAGCAGATCACGTGCTTGCTCAAGTGAGGAAGGAGTCCAATGATGCTCGGCACTTTTCCAGGGCAAAAGGCTGTTTGCTGGCGTAATGCGATTGCCTCCCAGTTCTGCTACCAGTGAAACAGGATCATAGACCATTTTCATTGATTGCCGAAACTTGGGGTGATGAAAGATACCAGGTTTATTAAAATTGAACAATATATATTGGCAGCCCAGAGCAGGATAATTGAAACTGTTAGTTTGTGCGTAATGAGTAGATTGCTCCAACCGATCCGTTCCGGGTAGTTCATAGTGACGTTCATTGGACTCAAGGTCTGGTACAAACCAAAAATGGACTTGATCAAGGTAAGGACGAATACCGTAATAGTTATCAAATGCGCTAAGTTTCAATAAATCCTCATTGATCTCACTAATCTGAAAAGGCCCAGTGCCAATGAGTTGTTTGGATACATCAACATCGTATGGGAGGATCGTCATTGGAATACAACTGAACAAATGCAAGAAGAATTGATTGGGACGGCTCAAATAAAAGCGAATGCAGTAATCTCCAGCAACTTCGATTTGTTCAATGTCACGATATAACCAAATAACTGGACTATTTACTCTTCGTAAACGCTGTAATGTAAATTCAACGTCTTCAGATGTCAACATTCTATTGTGGTGGAAGCGCACACTCTTACGTAAATAGAAAGTCCATACTTGATGATCCTTGCTACTTTCCCACATGTGAGCCAGATCAGGCAGGAACGTATCGGTTTTGGCATCGTAGGTCACCAATGTACTACACACTTGCCCAAGCAAGTAGGTTTCAAAAGCATTGTATACAAATGCGGGATCCAGATCTGCCAATCTACGAGATCGCATCATACGCAGAACATCCTGACCCGAAGAGCTTTCCGAATGGCTGTGAAATCCCATTTGTTTATACAACGAATCTAACAATTGTTCCCGAAGAGTCTCATTATTCTCCATAGTGCCAATGAATTCAATGGCTTCCTTCATCTTACCTTTCCTCATGAGTTCCGTGAAGCGATCTTCCATGACCTCATTCTCACTGTGGAGCAAGGTTAATGTAGAATGATGACCTCTGCCAATCCCTGGCTGCCAGTGGATAAAGCCTTTCTCTTCCAGCTTTCGCAAAATGAATTTAACATTTCGAGGCGTGCAACATAGGACAGTGGATAGTGTATCGATCGTTACGGGAACCGGTGTATGTAGTTTAAATGTAACCTCATTCGCTGTTGTAAGTCGCATATAATGAGCGGTTGTTGTGTCCAAGAAAAGATAATCTCCTTTATAAAAAATGTTGTTCAAATTAGAGTTCAATAAAAGGTGAAATGTCTATTTAATTTCTTACACTTTTATTTCCCCCTTTGTTCTATACAATTATACATAATTCAACAGACGAAGGGCAGACCTTCTAGACGTTAACAACGAGAACAGGAGAACATACGAATGAAGCAACATTTAAGGCAGATTCACCCTTTAGCTTGGACAATCATTGTTGGAACGATGTTTGGACGTTTGGTAACCTCGATGAGCATTCCGTTTCTATCGATTTATCTAACGAGTGTGCTTGGAGCAACACCGACGGAAACTGGATTCACAGTCGCTGTCAGTTCATTGGCTGGAGTGATGGTGAGCTTTTATGGAGGCTATATCTCAGATCGGATTGGTCGTAAACTGGTTATGTTGGTCTCCATTTTTTGCTGGGCAGGGGTCTTTTTCATCTTTTCCGAGGCAGAGTATTTATGGGTGTTCTTTGTGGCGAATACGCTCAATGGGTTATGTCGCGCTGTCTTTGAGCCAACGTCACGGGCACTGTTATCGGACATCACTCCACCGGAGAACAAACTGCTCGTATTCAATCTGAGGTATGCCGCTATTAATCTTGGGGTTGTATTTGGTCCAATCATTGGATTTCAATTGGGGTCAGCGCAATCGACTTTTCCATTTCTGATCTCTGGGCTCGTATACATTGTTTATGGTCTTGTGTTAATTGTACAATTCCAGCTTCAACATGCTAATCTACCACAGCCCTCGAAGGCGAAGGCACCACGCTTACGCGATGCATTGGCTACGGCTGGACGTGATCGTGTATTTTTGCCAGTACTGATTGGAACGACATTCTGTGTACTTGGTTATGGACATTTTGGTTCAACGCTTGCCCAATACATGGAGCGTAGTACAATGTTTGATAATGGAAGTCAGTTGTTCTCCTATATGTTATCGCTCAATGCTGTAACGGTGCTAATCGTGCAGTATCCTATCGTGCGTGCATTTCGAAATGCACCGCCGCTTGTACCGCTCATCTGGGGTAATCTCTTGGTGGCAGCAAGTTTGTTACTGTTCGGTATGGCGAGTGGCGCAGCACTACTGATGGTCAGTGTTGTATTATTCACCGTTGGAGAAGTGTTGTTATTTACAATGATGGATATGCTGATTGATCGAATTGCGAAGCCAGAATGGAAAGGCACGTACTTTGGCACAATTGGTTTTAACAATTTTGGTAACGTTATGGCACCGATTATGGGTGGTTTATTACTGAGCCAATTCGGAGGACATGGAATAGCTGTATTTCTTCCGCTTGCGTTGATCACGGCACTTGGGCTTCCTTTTCTATGGATTGCTCACAAGCGGCTGATCACGAGGGAGCGGGAGGCTCACGCGCTACAGCAGAGTGCATAAACCAATGTATTTCATCACGAATGTATGTGTGGTTTGTTTACAGTGATCAGCACTTTTTTAAATGTGTCACAGTAACTTCTAGGGGGCATGAAGTGTTACTTAGGATAGAGAAAAGTGAAAAACGATCATCTATACCTAGGAGGTTGAATATGTTTAAGAAGGTCGTATCCGTATGCGTTGCATCCGTGCTCTTTGGCATAATGGCAGTACCTGGATTTGCAGAAACGAACCGAGCGGAGATTCATACGGGGGTCATTGTGAATAATCGGGTGCTCATTCCACTGCGGGTGGTATCACAGCATCTGGGTGCAAATGTAAAATGGGATAAGTATTCGAAGAGCATTCTATTGACCAAAAATGATAAGAAGATTGCTCTGGCCGTTAATTTCAAAAATGCCATTGTTAATGATTACATTGAATCTATGGATTCACCCGTTGAGTTGATCCATGCAACAACATATGTTCCGCTCCGATTTGTCAGCCAAACGTTAGGAGCCGAGCTACAATGGAACAAGGAAGCCAAGCAGGCAAATGTTAGTCTTGATAATCACCATATCATGATTAGCATACAACCTGATCCCGTTCAGATTGCTGATGCTCAGAAACTAACTCAAGCCCGATTGAATGAACTGTTAACCAAGTTAGATGCAACGTCTAATATGCCAGATATTAAACAAATAAGGGCGTATTTTAAGCCCTATTTTACGGAGCAATTGATTCAATCCATTCTGGATGGACTGCAGTTGCAGGGTGAAGGCGTGCGATTCGGTGCTCCAGAAACCGGCATTCATTATACGAGCAGTACAACAGCAACATTGTCTCAATCTTATGTTCTTGGGAATACATTAACCGGTGACTCCCATTATGTATATGATCGAAATGTTGAGCTATTATACAGCAGAGGAATATGGAAGGTGCATAAGATAAAAGTCTACCTCAGAGATATTCCATACTTAGGTTATTAAGCGTGCGTAGCATACGTTCACATTATTAATCACATGAATTAAATAACAATTCAGTAAATATGTTCTTGACGTACTGACCTTTTAACGAATACAATAAACAACAAATATGTGAGACGGGTGGGTGTAGTAATGATGTTCATGCCAAAATTGATATCTAATCGATAACTGAATACGCATGAGCATGATGACACAACCATTTGCGTTAGAGTACATGTTCAAGAAGACGGGTTTCCATACCGAGAAGATGGGATGAAACTAGAAAGAAATCGACTTTTTGAACGACCTCTGAAAGATAGCGTCTGGCAGTCCTGTTTATGCATCCTGTCATGGACGCTCATCCGTAGTGCGAATGTCAAGGAGAAGGCCAGTAACGTTACATAATCTAATGGTATTCTTCTTGTTATAGAAGCCATAGATGAACTTAGTTCATCTATGGCTTTTTGTCGTGCACTGCAAGCAAAAGTTTCATAAGAAAGGGGGCGATCAAGCATGTGAATTAGGTATACGTTTGTTCGTGTTGGCTCGTGAAGAGATGTAGGGTCAAGTTTAGAGTTGGTTAGGTTTTGGAATTATTGTAATCATTCAGAATCATCCAGAAACAAAATAAATAATAGGTAGGAGAATGTAAAATGGTACAACATCAATACAATCATAGAATTCATGTATGGTTTAGCGAAATTATATATGATTCAGCCTAGTTAAGCAGAGTTTGAGATGATGTATTTAATAGTTCTAACAAAGTGATCCGTACGTTGGAGGTGGGGCGAGGTGCCTAAACAAGAGAAAAAATCGATGTCATGGCTATTGAGGTATCTAAAGCCAGTCCGAATGAGACTGGTTCTGTTGTTAATTATTTTGCTGACATCGACGGGATTACAGCTTCTCAATCCGCAGATCATCAAGCGGTTTATTGATACAGCAGCGAGTGGGGGCGTAGCTTCTAGTCTCATTCAGCTTGCAGGTATATTTCTAATTATTGCGATCTTCAATCAACTGTTAACTGTAGCTGTAAGTTATTTAGGTAATGATGTCGCATGGCGGGCAACGAATCAACTAAGGGGTGATCTGCTGAAGCATTGCCTTGGACTTGATATGAGGTTCCATAATGTGAAAACGCCTGGAGAGATGATCGAACGGGTGGATGGCGATGTCACGAGCATTTCTAATTTCTTTGCGATGTTTATTGTGCAGGTTATTGGCAGCTTTGTACTTCTTGCTGGAATCCTTGGTTTCATGTTCACGATTAATACACCGATTGCACTGGTAATGACGGTGTTCACACTGGTATCGATTCTGTTTATGGTCTTTATTCGAAATATGGGTGTGCAGTCATCCAAAAACGAGCGAGAAGCAAGTGCGTCCTTGTTCGGTATGATTGAGGAGCGTATTGCTGGTATTGAGGATGTGCAGGCAAACGGTCATGTGCCTTATGTGATGAATCGCTTCTATCGATTGATGCGAATCGTGTTTTTGAAAGGGCGCAGAGCTTGGATGCTTCGCGTTATTCCGTGGAATACAACGGTGATTTTGTTTGCCATAGCTGTAACTGCGGTACTCATGCTTGGTGTTCACAATTACATGCAAGGGGCGATTAGTCTAGGAACGTTGTTCCTCATATATCAATACACACAGATGTTGAATGATCCAATTGAGATGCTGGGAGATCAGGTGCAAGAATTTCAGAAAGCCAAATCCGGCATGCTTCGCTCACGAGAACTGCTCTCCCTGAGCAGTGAGATTAGAGACGGAAACCGAGATACACTTCCTGCAGGTGCACTGGGTCTGGAGTTCGAACATGTGCATTTTAGCTATAACGAGGATAAACCGGTATTGCGAGATATTTCTTTTAAAATTAAGCCTGGGGAACGTCTTGGTATTATCGGACGCACGGGTAGTGGGAAATCCAGTCTGAGTCGTGTTCTTCTTCGTTTGTATAATCTGAATCAGGGTGTAATCCGGGTCGGAGGCCAGGATATCACGGAGCTAACACTACCTGCTTTATACCGCCGGGTTGGAATGGTTACGCAGGATGTACAGTTGTTTGACGGTACGCTACGGGATAACTTGACGTTATTTAACTCGGAAGTTTCAGACAGCATGATTATGGAAACGACAGAGCGACTCGGGCTGCGTCAATGGATCGATACACAACCGGAAGGATTAGACACTCACTTGAAAGCAGGCGGTTCTTCGCTTTCGGCTGGAGAAGCGCAGCTATTTGCACTAACACGTGTATTTCTGACAGAGCCAAGTCTAGTTATCCTAGATGAACCCTCTTCACGTCTGGATGCTGCTACAGAGATGTTGCTGCAGCAAGCGGTTGATGAACTAATGAAACAATGCACAGGCATAATTATCGCACATCGATTAGCTACGCTAGATCAAGTAGATCAGATTATGGTGCTGAGTGATGGTGAGATTGTCGAATTTGGAGCGAGAGAAGAGCTCGCGAATAATCCGGATTCACATTATGCAAGATTGCGCATGACGGGTAGAGAGGAGGAGTTGGCTTGAATGTCGCAGGATTTATAGGTCGTTTATTTCGATTCAAATTATTATTATTTATAATCAATGGGTTGTTATGGTGTATATTTCATTCCCTTCCGCTTGCCATCGGGATTGGTATGCAATGGTTTTTTGACCGTGTGACCATCGGATCTACCGATTACTTGTGGCTTGCGGTTCCATTAATCTTTCTTGCACTAGTTAGAGTGGCCAGAATCGGCACATTCTTTACTGCTTTTTATGCTTGGATTACCTATGTGTATCACATACAAGCGATATTACGAACGAATATGCTTGCAGGTATTATGCGCTGGCCTGGTCGGAATCTTCCGGCTTCACCAGGTGAGGCGATGAGTCGGTTCCGCGATGATGTCGATGAAGTGGTTGAGTATGTAGAGTCCTGGGTCGACTTCTGGGGTAGGCTGGTATTTGCCATCGTTTCAATCATCATTATGGCTAATATCAATTGGAAGATTACATTGGTTGCTGTACTTCCACTGGTTATCGTTACAATGCTTAATAACCTGTCAGGCAATCGGGCTCGTAAGTATGCTCAAGTCAATCGTGAATCGACCGGTCGGATCACCAGTTTTATTGCTGAGACATTTGGAGCTGTGCAGGCGCTGAAGCTCGGGCAAGCAGAAGAGCATGTCTCATCCCGCTTCAATACCTTGAATGAACAACGCCGCCAAGCAGCACTGCGGGATAATCTGTTCAAGCAGTGGATGAGATCACTGAATCAACACGTTCTTAGTATCTGTACTGGCTTAATTCTGCTGATGTGTGCAGCGGAGATGAGAGCAGGGCAGTTTACGGTGGGTGATTTTGCACTCTTCACGTCCTATCTTGCCAACATCGGCTTTAGTATTTCCTTGTTTGGGTATATGGTATTCCAACATAAACGGCTAAAGGTGTCCTTTGATCGGATGCGCAAATTATTTCGCCCTGGCGAGGAAAACCGAATTATGGATTATCGGGAAATCTATCTGAATCAAGATCCTCCTGAGCTGACTGACATCGAGCGAAGTCCAGGAGATGAACTCCAAGAGTTAGAAGTGAGTAATCTGAGTTATCAGTATCCAGATTCCACGAACGGGATACAGAATGTTGAGTTTCGCTTGCAGAGAGGGCAATTCCTTGTCATTACAGGGCGTATTGGATCAGGGAAATCAACCTTGGTGCGCACGCTTCTGGGTCTTCTGCCGAAACAGGAGGGAACGATCCGCTGGAATGGAAAAGAGGTAGATCCAGCTACATTTCTGATGCCTCCAAGAGCAGCATATACACCGCAGGTTCCACGCTTATTCAGCGATACATTACGTGAGAATATTGTTCAAGGTAAACGAGAATCGGTAGATGAATCGCTGGAAAAAGCGATTCGATTAGCCGTAATGAAGAAGGATATTGAAAATCTCGATGAAGGACTTGAGACATCTGTGGGTCCTCGGGGCGTTATGCTGTCAGGCGGACAGATTCAACGGGCGTCTACCGCGCGTATGCTGATGACCGAGGCAGACCTGTTTATCTTCGACGACTTATCCAGTGCGCTAGATGTGGAAACAGAACAATTAGTTTGGGAAGGATTGGCCAGTGAGCGAGAGGTAACCTGTATTGCGGTCTCCCATCGTAGAGCCGCATTATCTAGAGCCGATCATATCATTGTAATGAAGGATGGACGCATTGAAGCGGAAGGCAGTTTGAATCACTTACTTGAAACGAGTGAAGAGATGCAACTGCTCTGGCAAGGTGAACATACACCTGCTAAGGTTGGATAAGGTAGAATGAAAAGCAAAATTTGAAATGCAACTGGTGAAGGCTTGTTAAAGTAAATGATTTAACTTAACTAGCTTATCGTCACATGAAAAAGCCATATCAATCACTCGTCTTGAGTTGGTCGATATGGCTCTTTGCTTATCTATCTATTATTATTTGATTAATTGAGCAATTAGAGAATAAGCAATGATAACAAGGAAAACAATCGTAATGTGATTAATGGAGAAGATGAACATTTTTTGTGACCATTTCTTCATTTCGTTTCTGTCAAAAGTAGCTACGCTCAAAATGAACCATGCCAAGCTTACAAGGAAGGCAACGATCGCAACAAATGGACTTAATGGCCAGAATAAGAAGCTGGAAGCCATCAGTAATACCAGATAAACATTTGTCTGGATGTAGGTACGTCTGATTCCTTTTACAACAGGAAGCATTGGAACATTTGCTGCTTTGTATTCATCAAATCTGCGAATCGCAATACCGTAAAAGTGAGGCATTTGCCACAACAGCATAGTCACCACTAGCGCCCAGATTTCAAAGTGACCAAGTTCTGGGGAGATGGCTGCCCAACCGATAAGAGGAGGTACAGCTCCAGACAAGCTTCCTACTTCAGTGTTATAAATCGTTGTGCGTTTGGTCCACATTGTGTATGGGAACACGTAGAGCAGTAGACCTAGAATACCAAAGACAGCAGCCGACGGGGAAGCAATGTAGAGAAGTATTCCGCCGATAATGGTGATGGTAATACCTAGAATTAGTCCAGACTTAGTGTTGACTTGTCCAGTTACAGTTGGACGTGTTCTGGTGCGCTCCATGATGGCGTCAATGTCACGATCATACAAATTGTTGAATACGCCGGCAGCTCCTATAATGAGAGAGGAGCCAATGACCGAAAGAATAATCGGTACAATGTTAGCCAAGAATGAAGCATCGAATACATACAGAGCCAAGCATAAACCTGCCAACATGGCGATTAAATTGGACTTGATAATTCCAACTTTGATCGTGTCAAAGAAGACTTTGGGAATAGAGTTGAACTCTAGTTCAATTTTGGGTTGAGACCCTTTATTCAATGTTTTCAAGTACTCACGTCCTATATCTATACTTATATATCTTGTGAACTTATTATAGCATTCCGTTTACTATGTGAAATAAGCAACTTTTTAGTATTAAAAATACTGTCAATTGATTGTGAACAATTTAAAAACAAGAGCTTTTTTAATTGTGAAAAATTAATTTATGTGTTACTGGGGAGAATCTTAAGATGGTGCTACAAAATTTATCTTGCCAAAGATCAATTGAATGTATATTATCGATATAAGGGGTCTTTAATAGTTTGATTAAAGCAGGTGTTCACTATCGATCCTGTACCATTAAATAAGTTCATCGATGTCGCGATCGTATCTATCGCTGTACATACGGTTACCTGCACAGCTTTCTATAGTTCGGTCTACATGGAAGAAATTAAGAAATAACGATTCATTGTATCACTGATTTTCTATTAAGTAGATTAACATCTGCTTAGGCAGTTATTTTTTTGATTAAATTAGAGACATAATATATCTGGAAAGGGTGTATTGATATGAAAGAAATTTTGGATGCGATAATTATTGGTGGAGGACCTGCGGGTCTGAATGCAGCTTTGGTATTAGGTCGGGCAAGAAGAAGTGTTGCTGTAATTGATGCTGGGCAGGCAAGAAATCGGGTTACGCAAAAAGCTCATAATTTTCTGACAAGAGAGGGAGTTAGCCCTAGTGAATTTCGACGGATTGCCAAAGAGCAGATTAGTGCTTTTCCTTCAGTACAATTTGTAGAAGATACGGCAGCTTCTGTGGAAGGAAGCGATGGTTCGTTTCGAATTACGACTTCGGATGGTTTAGTGCTACAAGGTAAAAAGCTTCTGTTTGCAGTTGGTAAGAAGGATCTCCCACTTGATCTTGATGGATTGTCTGAAGTATATGGCAAGACCGCATTTGTATGTCCTTATTGTGATGGATGGGAGCTGAGGGATCAACCTCTCGTATTAATTGTAAATGGAGCGAGAGCCTTACACTTAGCTCAAATTATCGCAGGCTGGACGAACCAATATACAATTTGTACGAATGGACCAGATGAAATGACGGATGAACAACGTGAGGAATTGCAGCAGCACGGCGTTCCGATCTATGAATCACCAGTTGGGCGCATTGAATCACAGGATGGGATAGTACAACGCGTAATCCTGCAAGATGGCAACCAGATTGAGTGCAGTGGTATCTTCTTCGCACCGAAGCTGTCTATCGGATCAGACCTGCCGCAATCTTTAGGATGTGAAGTAAATGAATTAGGTACAGTCGTTGTGGATGAACGAGCGAAAACTTCTGTTCCAGGTGTGTTTAGCGCGGGCGACGCTGCATCTGAATATCATCAAGCGATTGCGGCTGCATCCTTAGGAGCACTTTCGGCAGTGAGTATCAACAGTGAATTAGCTATGGAGGCGTGGAATAAACGAGGTATTGAATGACGTGTTAAAAATAGGGAAGTACAGATAATGAACTAGTTAACATGCATGAAATGATACAAATGATCTAAACGAAATATGACTATTATACAAGGATATAAGCGTTCAACTCCGGTATGGGGGCTGAACGCTTGCTTGTGTTCTGTGTTCTACTTAGAAACTAAGATGGATACGGCGCTGTAGATAAGCATGATCCCCATCAACACATTGAACAGCCTTTCATGTCTCAATAATAAGTTCTGGAATAACGAACCACAGAGTGCCCATGTCATATTGGCGCTAATCCCAATCAGCGTTAGTATCAACGAGAATAAGATTAGATGGTGGTGTGATTGTCCTAGTGGAATGACAAACATGGAGATGGCAGTCAGACCATATATGATGACCTTGGGATTGATGAATTGCAGCACGCAACCAAAACTGAAGCTATAGGGAGAAGTACGTAAAGCGTTGTCCTTTTTGGAATGACTTAACATGACTTTTACAGCTAAATATAGCATGTACATACATCCCAATAGATTAAGTATTGGACGGACGGTTGGAATGAATTGATGAAGCATGAGGCTGAAATAACTGGAGAGTAACATAATGATCATACAACTTAATGCGACTCCTCCTATAAAAGGAAGTGTCTTGCTGAACCCGTGATCTCGTCCGCTTGTCATTGCGATAATGTTATTAGGTCCTGGGCTGAAGGAAGATACGATAGCATAGATCAGTAACGGAATAATAAACATATAGCCTCCATATCCTTTTCGTGTGCCATATAAAGTATTTTTGTGCTTTATAATGCACGAATTTATTTTATTGTACAATATGTGCTCTATAACGCACAATAGGTTTATAATAGAGTACAGAAGAAAAAGAATGGAGAGTGAGGCATGGTGAAGAACCAGGTTAATACGATCCTGGCGCAAAATTTGAAATCAATCCGGGAAGAACGAAAGTTAAGTCTAGATAAGGTAGCTGAATTAACGGGGATCAGTAAGACAATGTTAGGACAGATTGAGCGTGGTGTATCTAATCCAACCATCGCAACCGTATGGAAGATTGCTAACGGATTGAAGACCTCTTTTACATCATTAATTCATGAACAGGCTTCAGATACTCTTCTTGTGAAACGATCGGATGTCCAGCCATGGATTGAGGACAATGGAAAAATACGAATCTATCCCCATTTTCCATTTGAGGATGGACGTCACTTTGAGATGTATATGATGGAAATGGATCTGGAAGCTGATCTACAAGCAGAGCCTCATATTGAAGGAAGTGAGGAATTTATTACGGTCTTCGAAGGAGAAGTTGTCATTCGCATAGAGGAAGAAGAATACATGGTTCGAGCGGGGGAATCCATTCGTTTCCGAGCGAATAGACCGCATGCATACCAACATTCTGGAGCGGTTACGACGAAAATGAGTATGGTAATTCACTATTCAAAATAAGGAAGTTAAAAATTAAAACAAATGATTGACAATGCATTCAAATGCGGTTTTAATTATATAGACCGATTGTTATAATTTTTTGAAGGAAGTGGCTCCATGAGTGAAAAGTCCAATGCTAGAGAGCTTATTGTCAGCACAGCAGCGAGACTGTTTTTTTCACAAGGATATCATGCGACAGGTCTGAATCAGATCATCAAGGAGAGCGGTACGCCGAAGGGATCGTTGTATCACTATTTCCCAAGCGGCAAGGAAGAGCTGGCACACGTATGCATTGAGAAAGCCAATCAGCATATCCTACAGGTGTTTGAAGAGACGTTTGCTGCACATGACAACACGGGAGACGCCATTCAGCAATTCATCCATGACTTGGCTGACGAGACGGAAGCTGCAGGATTTACGGGTTTTTTGCCGTTTAGTTTCTGGGCAGCCGTAGAGACTTCCTGTATCAGTCATCAATTGCGAATTGCGTGTCAGGGTGTATTCGCTGATTGGCAGCAGATCATCAAGAAACATCTGTTATTGGATGGCATGAATGAAGAAAAGGCACGTGATACAGCACTTCTGATCATCTCCATGATGGAGGGAGCACTGATTATCAGCCTGACGAATCAGGACAAACAGCCTCTGCTGACGGCTGCTGATTACTTGTCGGTAGCGGCGAAAAACGCCCTATAAGTAAGCTATATAAATCGAACTTAGTCATTACACGGGAACGGAGGGGACAGAAATAACATGAAGAAGCAAAGCGTTCGCCTTTATCACCGGATTTTCCCTTTGGAGAAGGGAATCAAAAAAATCTGGGGATAACAGCGATCGGAAAGTTATTCTGTCATCGGAGTGGCAAGTGTAATATGCGTAAGTTCATTTATATAGACAAAGAGAGAAATAGTTTGAAACGTTTGAGGAGGATGGGATCGTGGAGGCTTCCATGAAAGGCGGTTCTGTACAGAACCAGGAAGAAACAAAGCAATATAAGGTGTTTCCAATCTTATTTGCTATGTTATTAAGTGGATTTATCGGATTGTTCGGCGAGACAGCATTGAATGTGGCACTAACGCCACTGATGGGATTGCTGGAAGTTGGCCCAACGACGATCCAATGGTTGACTACAGGATATTTGCTCGTTCTAGGTATTCTGGTGCCGGTATCCGGTATGTTATTACAATGGTTTACAACGAGACAGTTGTTCACAACTTCTCTGATATTCTCCATAGCAGGAACATTTGTAGCTGCTCTTGCACCTAGCTTCGAAATTTTATTAGTGGCTAGGGTATTACAAGCGGTCGGTACAGCATTACTTCTTCCGCTCATGTTCAACACCATTTTGGTTATTTTCCCGATTGAGAAGCGCGGTGCAGCTATGGGTCTGATCGGTCTCGTTATTATGTTCGCACCTGCCAGTGGTCCGAGTATCTCGGGTCTGATCTTGGCTAATCTGAGCTGGCACTGGATCTTCTGGATTTCGTTGCCGTTCTTCGTAATCTCCTTAATTTGTGGTTTGCTGTTCTTGCCGAATATTTCGACCTTGACGAAGCCAAAAATTGATGTGCTTTCCATCGTTCTATCTACACTTGGATTCGGCGGTATAGTATATGGATTCAGTAGTGCAGGTGGTCATGGAGATACCGGCGGTGGATGGACAAGTCCAGTCGTAGTGATTACGCTCGTTATTGGTGTGCTGTCCTTGTTAATCTTCAGCATCCGCCAATTGAAAATGAAGCAACCTATGATGGATCTGCGAGCTTTCAAATATCCGATGTTCACAATCGGTCTGATCTTGATCTTCATCTGTATGATGATGATGTTGTCTTCCATGTTGATTCTTCCGATGTATCTGCAGCAAGGTATGGCAGTTACAGCATTGACTGCGGGACTTGTATTGTTGCCGGGTAGCTTGCTCAATGGATTCTTGTCTCCAGTGATGGGACGTCTCTTCGATAAATTCGGCCCGAAATGGCTCGTTAGAATTGGGCTTGCAGTTGTTGCGGTTGTTCTATTTATGTATTCAACTATTACTGCAACCACAGCGCTGGGTACAATCATTACATTACATGTATTTATGATGGTCGGAATCTCGATGATCATGATGCCTGCTCAAACAAATGGTTTGAACCAATTGCCACCAGCATATTATCCTCATGGTACAGCAATCATGAACACACTCCAACAAGTATCGGGTGCGATTGGTACGGCCGTAGCTGTAAGTATTCTGAGTGCTGGTCAGACTCGATTCTTAAGCGGAGTGGCGAACCCTGAAAGTCCTGAGAATCAATTGGCAGGCTTCACATCCGGTGTACAAAATGCCTTTGTTTTTGCACTAGTGCTTGCGCTAATCGGACTGGTCACTTCCTTCTTCATTAAACGTGTTAAAGTAGGTAACCAACAGGGTCAGCAAGGTCCTATGCATTAATGTATATTAGATATTAAACGCAAAAAAACGGTACACTTCCTGTTTATGCAGGGAGGTGCCGTTTTTTTTTGTGTCTTGACGTGAAACGGGTTTCAACCTGTCGAGGGACAAGAACATTGTCCCATTGAAGTCGCTATTTTAGCGGCTTTTTTATTTTATCGGTACAAGTTCTTGTCCCGAGCCAAGGACAAGAACTTGTACCGATTACCGAAATGGACAAGAACATAGTCCGATTGCCGATTAGGTGAGCATCAAAAAAAACGATGTGATTTAAGACTCAACAGGCAGCATATTGTAGCACAGTTATCAATTTTTTTATGGAATAAACAGCTCGATAGAAATAAAAATGGGCGGGTACGTATTAAAAAAGCGAAATATTGGCATTAGAACTAGCCGCTGAGGACAAGAACTTGTACCGATTACCTGAATTAGACAAGAACATGTTCTCATTGCCGATTAGGCGTTTATCTAATCGTTATTTTGCCTGTTAATCCATTAAACTAATAGGCAGATTAGTTTAATTATAAAGCCCAAACTCTTGTCCCTGTTTAGGGAGAGAGTTTGGTCCCTTTACTTTATTAAACTGTCGATTATGCATAATGGCCTGATGTATGTCGATCCAGACGGCAGACATACTATTGTTTACTTCTTAATCTTCAAGCTGGGCTTCTCTTAGCTGTTCATGAATGTTACAAACATAGTAATACGATAACATATGAATCAGATCATATTCAGGTTTGTAATGAGGGCGATACTCTTCAATTTATTAACCAAACTCCCTTGTAACTTGTAGGAAAGAAAGCCTGCTTGACACCAACAATCCCCTTCGCCAAGAATATAATTATTTGGCCCACTTCAGGCACCCTTGTCGCTTCACATATTACTTCTGCTGGTAATCACTTACTCTGTCTTTAACCGGCTAATCTCTTGGGGGTGGAAGTCCGTGGAACTGGTGCAAGTTAGGACCTTTGCCATGTAGAAACTCTGTTCTCATCTTAATCTTCTTTCATCACCAGTTTTACCGCAAAGTCTAAGGAAAGCTGTTCTCAACCCGATCTTATCGCTAAGTCATAGTTCCTGTTGACTAGTTGGCCGTCTAAATTGCTCAGGAAACTTTATTTTTTCTTAGCGACTCCTCCTTTCAGACCCATTCAACTCTCTTTGATCATTGGCTCCGACCTCTAAAGACATATAATCTATCAGGTTAACGTTGTTGGAAAAGTGTGCTAGCCTTAACTAAAAATAAAATTTGACGAACTTATTGACCGTCTAAACCTCCGCCGAGATATTAGTCGCAACCCATTGTTTGATGTAATGTTTGTACTGCATAACCATGAGGGTAACGTCTCGGAGCTACGTCTTGACAAACGGACAGTGATGCGCCAATACAACGACTTGAAGCATGAGCCGGCAAAAGTTGATTTGACGCTGGTCGTGACAACTGGAGGAGACAATAGTCTTCAATGGTCGTTCGAGTATAGCGTTGATTTGTTTCGCCAGGAAACCATAGAGCGACTGTCGGCGAATTTTGCACAGTTGTTACAAATAGTTGCAACGGAGCCTGATATGTTGATTGGCGACATTAGCCTGCTGACAGAGCAGGAGAAGCAAGGGACAACGGAGTCCTGGCATGGAAAGGCAGCGGAATATCCACGGGAGCGAGCGATGCACGAGCTGTTCGAGCAACAAGTGAGGCAGACCCCGCAACGAATCGCAATTCGCGCGGGAGAGCGTAGCTGGAGCTACGCCGAGCTGAATGAACGGGCGAATAGCATAGCGGAAAAGCTACTGTCATATGGCGTAGCTGCCGAGGATCGGATCGGGCTACTGGCGGAACATTCGCCGGAGCTGGTGGCGGCAATCTGGGGCATACTCAAGGCGGGGGCGGCTTATGTACCGATCGATCCGTCGTATCCGCAGGAGCGCATTCGATACATTGTAGAAGATAGTAAAATGGCGTTATTACTGACGGAGGCACGACTGGAATCGCAGGTTCCTGCAGGCGTGGTCTGGCTGGACATCGACGCAGGAGCGGAAGTTCATCTCGTTAAGGAATCCAAAGCTGGTGCAGCAGTTGTTACTGGAAGCAGAGAAATGAACGAGACGGACGGGCATCAAGCACCTGTGAATGTGGGCATCGATGTAAAATCGTCGCAACTCATGTATATGATCTATACCTCTGGATCGACAGGAAAACCGAAGGGGGTCATGGTTGCGCATCAGAGCGCAGTGAACTATGTATGGTGGGCGTGCAAGGTGTATGCCGGTGGAGAGCCGATAGACGTGGCATTGTATTCATCGATTGCCTTCGATCTGACGGTGACGTCGCTGTATGTGCCGCTACTGACCGGGGGTAGCATCGTTATCCATGCAAACGCAGATAGAACGGTTGCTATTGCCGAGATTGCCGCAGCGGACGAAGTGGAACTACTGAAACTGACGCCGACGCATCTACGTCTGTTGCTACTCAGCGGTCATCGTCCGAAGCGGTTACGGAGCTTAATTGTAGGCGGCGAGGCGCTAGAGACGGAGCTAGCGCGGAGGATTCACGAGCAGTTTGAGGGAAGAGTCACCATCTACAACGAGTACGGGCCGACAGAGACGGTGGTGGGTTGTATGTTGCATGCCTATGACCCCTCACGCGACTTGAACGCAACGGTGCCGATCGGCTTTCCGGGAGACAATGTGAGCCTATACGTACTGGATCGCTGGTTGCAACCGGTACCTGATGGAGCAGTCGGGGAACTCTATATCGCTGGTGACGGCGTGTCGCGTGGCTACTGGAATCGGGAGGAGCTGACCGCGGAGCGATTCGTAGCCGACCCATTCATAACAGGGCGGCGGATGTACCGAACTGGCGACCTTGCGCGTAGGCTGGTGGACGGGACGCTACTGTACCTGGGCCGGGAAGACGAGCAGGTTAAGGTGCGAGGGTACCGGATTGAAACGGGCGAGATCGAAGCGCAGTTACTGGAACAAGGAAGTGTGCGTGAAGTAGCTGTCGTTGCCCGGCAAGAAGGCGAAGCGGGCCTTAGCCTGTGGGCGTATGTAACCGCAGATCAACCTGTGGAGACGAGTGAATTATCCCGTTATCTGAAGGAACGGTTGCCAGAATATATGGTGCCGACGGGTATAGTGCAACTGGAGCAGCTACCGCTGACACCGAACGGCAAGACCGACCGGAGGAAGCTGATGGAGGCTCCGCTGCGACCGGAGCAGGCGATTGTCCATGCTAAGCCGCAGGGAGAGACGGAAAAGCGATTGGCGTTATTATGGGAACAAGTACTCGGAGTGGACCAGATTGGACGGACGGATCACTTCTTCGAACATGGTGGTCATTCATTGAAGGCGATCCTGATGCTGTCGAAGGTGCAGAAGGAGTTCGGCGTTACCGTACCGCTGCAGACCCTGTTTGACATGCCGACGATTGCCGGACTGGCAGCATATCTGATCGAACACGGAATGACGGAGGTGATGCAATCCTCCGAAGAGAATCAGAGTGGACTGGACGACAAATCATTATTGCCAACCTTTGAACGAATTCAAGTTACCGCAGCTAGGACGTACTATCCAGCCTCAACTGCACAGAAGCGTCTTTACGTTCTCAATCATTTGGCAGACATCACTTATAATGTACCTGATATTACGCTTGTTCGCGGCCCGCTGGATTTAGCCAGACTGCAGGGCGCTGTACAAGCGCTGGTTGACAGGCATGAGACGTTGCGCACCTCGTTTAGTTGGGTCGATGGTGAACTTGTTCAACGGGTACATGAGGATACTACGATCACAATCCCATACTCCGAGGCTGAGGAGGAGGAGGAGATTGAGGAGCGGATTGAAGCGTTTGTAAGACCTTTCGATCTTAAGACTGCTCCACTACTACGTATGGAAATCATCAAGCTGGGCGAGGAAAGGCATCTCATGCTCACTGATATGCACCATATCATTACAGATGGTGTCTCGATGGAGATTTTCGGTGATGAGCTTGCGGCTCTCTACTCGAGTAAGACACTGCCTCCGATAAGCATTCAATACAAAGATTATGCGCTCTGGCAACTTTCCGCTCAGGGTGAGCAGCGCAAGAAGGCGGCAGAGGCCTATTGGCTCAGCGCGTTCGCTGATGCGGGTCCGCTTCTTGAGTTACCGATCGATTATCCCCGTCCGTCGATTCAGAGCTTCAGGGGCGGTAGGGTCGATTTCAAAGTACCAGAACACACCGTAGAGGCTCTATTTCAGCTTGCTCAGGAGACAGGATCCACGCTCTACATGATTTTGCTGGCTACGTATAATGTGTTGCTCTCCAGGTACAGCGGGCAAGAGGATATTGTGGTTGGCACGACGATTGCAGGACGCAACCATGCAGATACAGCCCATATGATCGGAGCTTTCATTAATACGTTGGCACTACGTAATACGCCGCGGGGCGAAAACTCCTTTACGGAGCTGTTGGAGCAAGTAAAACGTAATACACTGGCAGCCTACGAGTATCAGGATTACGCGTTTGAAGAATTGGTTGACCGATTAAATACACGGCGTGATGTCAGCCGCAATCCCCTCTTCGATACGATGTTTGTGCTCCACAATCATGGCAAAGGGGAGCTAGTGAAAAATCTGGGGCATGGCGTAAAGCTCTTTCCGTACGGAGGTTTTCAGCATCGTGTTGCTAAGTTCGACCTGACGCTGGTCGTTACCTTAACTGAAGATCAACAGCTCTTCTGGAGCCTAGAATACTGCGCCGATTTGTTCCGTCATGAGACGATCCAACGCATGGCGAAGCATTTCATGCAGCTACTACGAAGCGCTACTGAGAATCCGGGGCAAAATCTTCAGAGTATGGTGATGCTATCGGAGGCGGAGAGATATGAAGTCATAGAAGAGTTTAATGCAACGAAACAGCCGCTTCATGAGCGTGATACGGTAGTGAGTCGCTTCGAAGATCAAGCCTGGATGTCTGGGGAACAGGTTGCAGTGCTTGCTTCAAATGCCGAACCTTATACGGGGCAGCTGACTTATGCGGAGCTACTTGCACGGGCTGATCATATGTCCAGTTGGCTACGCGCAAATGGCATTCGTAAAGGTGATATTGTCGGACTGATGGTCGAGCGTTCGACGGATATGCTGGTGGGGTTACTCGGGATATTGAAGGCCGGTGCGGTCTATCTGCCAATTGATCCAACATACCCTAAAAAACGAATCGAGTACATGCTACTCGACAGTGGTTGCAGCTACGTTGTCACGAAGGAGAGCTTTAGCATGAGTATTGATCATGCTGTGAATATCCTGCTTCTAGAGCAGTTAGATAGTTTTACGCCACATGTGAGCGAGTACGATGAACAGGTGTCACTCGGGCCGGATGATGCCTGCTATCTGCTGTACACTTCGGGAACAAGCCGTAAGCCGAAGGGAGTACAGATCGGACACGGCTCACTACTCAATAGGCTGCAATGGATGCAACGGGCATATCCGATTGGCTCGGGTGATGTATTGCTGCAGAAGACACCGTTTACCTTCGACGTCTCGCTCTGGGAACTACTGTGGGGCATAATGTATGGCGCACGTGTGATCATGCTGGAGCCTGGACGTGAACGGGAGCCAAAGGCGATCATTGAGGCAATAGAGCGTCATGAGGTAACGGTTGTTCATTATGTGCCGTCGATGTTGGGAGCTTTTCTAAGCTATGTTGATGTCCACAATGCTGCGACTCGCCTGCGCTCACTTCGATATGTGTTTGCTAGCGGGGAGCCGCTAAAGCCGAGTCATGTTGAATGCTTCTATTCTCTGCTGAATATTCAAGCGACAAAACTAATCAATTTGTACGACCCGACCGAGGCCACAATTGATGTAACAGCATATGAATGTCCCGAGCATATAACTTCTGTGTCAGTGCCAATTGGTAAGCCGATTGATAACACTACCCTATGGGTGTTAAGTGATGGCAAGCTCCAGCCTGTCGGCGTGAAGGGAGAACTGTATATTGGGGGAGTAGCCTTGGCGAAGGGCTATGTTGGTAGCAAGGAACTGACGGAAGAGAGGTTCATCCCCCATCCTTACAACCCGCAAGAACGCTTATACCGTACAGGTGATATGGGACGCTGGCTGCCTAATGGGGATATAGAGTATCTGGGACGGATCGATGAACAAGTGAAGGTTCGGGGGTATCGGATTGAGCCCGCCGAGATAGAGGCTTGCTTGTGCGAGATTGAATTTGTAAGAGAAGCAGTCGTGCTGGCGAAGGAGGAGCGGCTAATCGGCTTCATCGTAGCTGATATCGAGCCAGATGTAATGATGGTGAGGATGTTGCTCTCCTTCACGTTGCCCGATTACATGATACCGGATCAGATCCTATTCATCGAGTCGATCCCACTGAACGCTAACGGGAAGACAGATAAAAGCAAGCTCATTCAGCTTAGCCTACCGGTAGAAGACAGGGCAAGCTATGTGGCACCTGAGAGCGAGCTGGAGAAAACGCTCGTCCTCATCTGGCAACAGGTTCTTGGTGTATCACCGATTGGAGTCACAGACAACTTTTTCGAGTTAGGTGGAACTTCCATTCAGGCTGTCCTCTTGGAGGTTGAGATGGAGCAACATGACCTTGACCCAGAGGATTTGATCGTATTTCGCTTTCATACTATTCGTGAGATGGCACATTATTTGAGCCACAGAGAAATCGCTCACGGATAAACACATGGTGGAGGGCGGCCATGGTCTGCTAGTGCCGTCTTCCACCTTTATCTTGCATTGCAGGGGGGGCAAAGTCGCTTGAAAAAAAGTCACAAACCGGGAGTGTCAGCTACACTAACCAGATTACTACGCTCATCTAGATCCTACTGGCCTTGGTATCTGGGCATCGTACTACTGTCTGTTTTGTTATCACTAATGACGCCTGCCTATGCTGAGTTGATGCGTCGGATTGTGAATACGATTATTGATCAGCAGTTGTCCGCGATGACCGTAGCCTGCTTGCTATTGGGTGTTCTGGCGCTGGCGGAAGCTGGAGGCAACTTTTTAAACGGATATGTTAATACCAAACTGCAAAATCGCTCTACCTTGCATTATCAGGCGAGGCTATTGAATAAGACAATGAAGATCCGCCAGAAGGAGCTAAACAACTATCATAGTGGCGACCTACTCTCCCGCATCCATGATGCTGCGCCGGAGGCACAGGCGGCTATCAATAACAAGACGATGGACCTATTTCGCAACTGTATGCAGCTTTTCTTTTTGCTGGCTTATCTATCTATCGTTCATGTCGGCCTAGCGATGGGGAGTCTGATCATTACTCTCGTTATTCCACTTTTCGCCAATCCGCTGGCCCGAAAAATGCGCGACACGTATACGAAGCGGCAGGAAGCGAGGGCACAGCAGGATACCTTTCTAATGGACAGTATACAAGGAATTGAAGTGATCAAGAGCTTCTCGGTGCAAGACAAAATGACGGCACTACTACGAAAAAAGTGGGACCACTACCTTATGTATCATTTAAAAGCACTGGCACTGGAAGCTGTATTTTACCGGGTGAATATATTTGTATATATACTCGGTTTGATGTACATTCTCGGATACGGTGGCTACTTGATTGTGCAAGGTAGGCTGGATGTTGGAGCACTTGCGGCGTTTTTGGTAGTGTTCGAACGTCTGTCCGGACCGATCTCCAATCTGTCCTCACTCTGGCCTCAACTACAGGTGGCAATTTCCAGCGCAGCGAGAACCTTTGAGGTGATGGATCTGCCCAGCGAAAAGGAGGCGGAGGCTACAGGGATGAATCCAGGATCAAACCTGAAGAGTGATATCCGTTTCGAGAACGTTTCGTTCCGTTATGCAGAAGGAGCCGAGGCTGCACTAAATGACGTCAGTTTCACGATTGCTCGGGGCCAAGTAACCGCGATTGTCGGGGAAAGCGGATCGGGCAAATCCACACTCACCAGTCTTTTACTGGGTGTGCATCTGCCCGATAAAGGACAAATATGGGTAGGTGATCACAATCTGGCTGAGATAGACTTGAGATACTGGCGCGGATCACTTTCCTACGTCTCCCAAGAACCATATCTTTTCACAGGAACGATTGGGGAGAATATCCGGTTGGGGATGCCTGATGCGAGCCATGAGGAAGTCAAGCAAGCGGCAAAGGCGGTCAACCTTCATAATTGGATAAGCAAATTGTCCGGTGGCTACGAGACAGTTATTGGCGAGCGCGGAGCAACCTTGTCTGGAGGCGAGCGGCAGCGCATTTCCATCGCGCGGGCGCTCATCAAAGACCCGTCGCTTTTAATACTGGATGAGCCGACCTCTGCTCTTGACAGTGAAAATGAACGCATGATTCAGGAATCAATCCAGCAAGCTGCCAAAGGGAAGACCGTAGTTATTGTTGCCCACCGCTTGTCTACAATTAAGGGGGCGGATCGTATTCTCTGCATGCATCAAGGTCAAGTCGTAAGTGAAGGGACTCATGAGGAATTGATGGAAAGCAGCAACTATTATCGCGAGCTGTACGAGAGAGGCAACCTTGAGCGGAAGGGGGGAGCAGTTTGAGTACAGAAACGCAAACGGAGCCAAAGGCAGTCTCGTCATTTTTTTCAATTATGAAATATGCCAAGCCGTATAAAATCGCTTTTATCTTTTCCGTGTTGTTGCTCTCGGCAGATATTGTTTACGATGTAGGCTATGCGTGGGTTCAACAACTGTTCATTGATGCCGCTGGGCGACGAGATCTGGATACGTTGTTGTTTCTGACGGGAGCAAGTTTGGCTGCGGGCATTGGGATTATCTTGTTCTTCATGCTTCAATTTTACCTGCGTAACTCAGTTCAATCGTGGATGCAACGGGATTTCTCGACGGATGTATTCCGGCAGATCGCCTCGCTTCCGTATTCATCACTAATCCGGTTCCATTCGGGCGATCTGGTCTCCCGCACGACCCGAGATGTCCAGCAGTCCAATGGGATGGTCGCTAACATTGTGTACGAGCTTACTTACAATGTTGCGCTGTTTGCGGTTGCCTTTGCTTATCTAGCTACGATGAACTGGAAGCTGGCGCTATTGGTCGTTCTATCCGCCCCGATAGTCTTTGCGGTTGGTAGATGGTTTGATCGTAAGCTGCGGACATATGGGAACCGACTTCAGCAAAAGGACGCCGAGATTCGGGGGTTTCTTCAAGAAATGTTGCAAGGGCTTCATATTGTGCGTATATTCCAGATGGAGTCGTCCTTGCTGGCCAAGTATGAAGAGAAGCGGCAAGAACAGAATCGTCTGCATGTTTCCAATATGTTACAGCGAACCTCAATGAACCAAACCGTGTACCTTACCAACCAACTTGTGATGATCTTATGTGTGTATTTCACAGCCTATACAGCGATTCAGGGAGCGTTGACAGCCGGTCAGGTACTAGCGTTTCTCGTACTAATCAGCCGTGTACAAAACCCGTTGCTTAGCGTCATTAACACTTGGGGAAACCTGCAACAGGGACTAGGCGCTGCGGAACGTATTTTTGCTCTCTTCAAACCTTCGGAGGAACGTAGGCAAGAGGGACCGGGGCAACCTGAGCAGAAGGACACTCATGAGACAGAGGAAGCGGTCAACGTACTGCAGCAGGGTACAGTTAGGGCAGTTGAAGTGGAGAAGGAAAGCGGGAAGCCTCTCGTTGTATTGAAGGAAGCCACAGTGTCGTTAGAACTAAATGAGGAGGAGAAAAACGTTCTGCTCGACGGAGTGAATCTGACAGTGAATAGAGGAGAGTTCGTTGCCATTGTAGGTCCGAGCGGAGCCGGTAAGTCAACACTGCTTAGGTTATGTAGCGGCTTGATTTCTCCTACGACTGGTGGGGCGATGATACTTGATAACCAATTGAATGCTCATCCAGATGTAACCGAGAAGCTTCGAAAGCTGAGTTATGTTCCGCAGACGCCCTATCTCTTTACCGGGACATTGAAAGAAAATATTCAGCTGGGACTGGAAGAGGCGAGTGAGGAGGATATCATCTGGGCGGCCCAAGCTGCGGGTGCTCATTCCTTTATCAAGAAACTGGATGGAGGTTATGACGCACTGGTAGGGGAGCGGGGAGAAACGCTATCCGGCGGGCAACGACAACGGATTACGCTAGCACGTGCACTAATCAGACGTCCAAAGTTATTACTATTAGACGAGGCAACTTCTGCACTCGATACACTCACAGAGGCACAAGTATTGAAATCTATTCTGCAGGCCATGCCTGACATTACGGTGATTGCGGTCACACATAGAGCATCCGCAGTCCAGTACGCGAGCAGAGTCATCGCTATGAAGCAGGGGCAAATTGTAGAAGACGGCACACATGCGGAACTACTGCAACTTGACGGAGTCTATAACGCTTTATTTCCCCATACTGAGGAGGAAAGCAATGGCAAACAACTTGTAAGATAACGGTATTAATGAGGATCTCGGATCATTCCGAGACAGCCTAACTTAACAAAATGGAACCAACAGGAGAGAGGCATAGCAAGCCGATACTAAACGTACGGGAAATTCAGCTAATGGAGTATTGACCTTATTTAATTCTTACGACAATGAAGTTATGCGTGGATTATCACAGCAATTGAAAAAGTCGATATTTGGGTATGATCCCCTTTTAGTAGACAAGAGAAAAAAGACGTCTGTTAAGATGGACTTAATCTTGCCTACTGCAGGGGATTTTCTCATGGCTAAAATAGAACAAACTTTCCGGCGGTACCTGATATGATAGAATTGAGCACAACCCTTAAAGTGGATTTATAAACGACGTAAGTTGGATGGCTCCGAAATTTTCAGAGCAAATACTTCATGTTTTGACCATATTGTATATGTTCATACCAATTATTAAAGATAAAATAGTATGTACCAAGGTAAACTTGTTAATTTGAAAACGTTTTAGTCTGAATAGAACAACAAGGAGATCTGATTATGAACATTGTGAATCCTATACCTTCGAATATGAAAGAGTTACTTGCTCACTATGATGCAAATGGACATCTAACCATGCAAGCTTCCTTAATCGGTCAGCGTTCTGTGGTGTATAGAATTAAAGACTATAGCCTGAAAGTGTATAGTACACGTGGAAAAATAGATGGAGAGGTGGAGTGTGCGGCGATATTGGAAATGCAAAACTATGCATTCGTTCCTAAGCTATACGCATATTCTTCAGGAAAGTATGTGCTCACCCAATGGGTGGAGGCGCTTAATCTGAGAGAGTATCGAGATACGTATGGACACATTCCACCTCAATTATTGAATGATATCCTCACAACAGAAATCGGGCAGATCCGAGCAGGCTATCAGGATTGGGATGTCATCCAGTATGAAAACTTGCTGTGGACGAAGTGTGGTGAAGTGAAAAGAAATGATTTCTGGTTATGTGAGCCTATAGGTTCTAAGCGAGAAGATGAAGAAGAGAAGTTCAATCGCAAAGTACAGCAGATTTACAATCAGGATTGGAGTGGATTCGAGCATATTCACAACTATTTCAACCGACATGGACTTACGTCCAAGGATATGCGAGAGGCGCTAGACCAATTTCTATCTCATAGAAATGGTTTATCCCTGATTGGATAATCGGCAAAAGATATAAAACCCCCAACGGTTTACTTATCGTCGAGGGTGAATGGACACTTATAAATATTAAGTGATTATTATGTTATGAATATCTTTGATATGAAGCTTTACTTATTGGGCTGCTAATTCTAATATTTCGTCAGCTACTTGCTCTGGATGGTACTGATGAATATAATGCTCAGAATCTTTCACCGTCACGTGTTTGGCTTGTGTTGACCAAGATGTGAATTCAGCTTGAGTTTGGTCCCAGATCGGTTCACTAGCTCCCAAATAATCTGCAGTTAGAATTGTCAGTGGTACAGATAGAGGCTTGGTGTTATTCATTACGACTGTTGCATTGGCATTCATCTCACGTAATTCATCTACGGTGTTGGCATTCCCATAGTTAAGCAGCAGAGCCGTTGTATCGACTTGTTTCAACTCATCAGGTACAAATTTCAAGTTGTTACGATTAGCACGGGTTGCTTCCAAGACAGGTTCGGATTGTAGAGACAATCGGAACAGCCCCGTTTGTATACGGAATTGATTCATAAAGCCACCAATGACATCGGCTAAATTATCTTCGTCTTTTGCATAATGCTCCGGGCTACCCCCATCGATCATCACAATGCCTTTTACTTCATTCGGGTACTTCTGAGCATATCGCAGCGTTTCAAGCGACCCAAGGGAGTGCCCGACGAGTATATAAGGTGGTTGTTGTCCAGATGTCGTTAATAGCTCATGTAATTCCTCCGCAATGGTATCCACATCTCGCTTTTTGTCGGTTACATCACTATAACCATAACCGAAGCGGTCATACACCGCGAACTTGGTGTAGGGAGATAATTTATCATATAAAGGATAATAATCTACATAGGGATTAGCCGTACCCCAACCGGATGCCATGACCACTGTAACATCACCTTGACCACCCGTATAGAGGTGCATATTTTCTCCATGTACTTTGTAGAGCTTGCCTGGGGGTGTGAAATTGTTCAAATCTTTTCTTGTCTCTACCTGCTGATAAACCACGCCTGATCCCAGAAGAAGCAGAATCAACGCAAGTCCCGCAATGGCTGTAATTCGTAGTCGTTTTCTCCATTTTTTCATGTAATCACATACTCTCTCGCTGTATTTTCCTCAGTATAACTGCCCAAGCTTATGTATATAAAAACACAGTCTTAATTCTAGCTTAACTGGATAGTTTATTTGTACTATTGTGAATGTTTGTTTAATTTCACCTACACTGCCAGCGTAATTAATGCACAGTAAAAAATACGCTTAGCTATAGCCTTAAGCTATAGCTGGGTATAATTTTATGGAATTACATGGCGCAAGCCTTTCTGTGATAACTTTTGATATAACAAATCGAAGTGCAGAGGGGGAATCTCACATGGTGAAAAGTAGTGTTCTTGGATATCCGCGTATTGGAGCAGATCGTGAATGGAAGAAAGCATTGGAAGCATATTGGGCAGGCAAAATTGACACCGAAGCTTTTGAAAGCCAGCTGCAAGCAATTCGTTTGAATCATTTGCGTAAACAGCAAGCAAAAGGTATTGATTACATTCCTGTCAACGACTTCAGTTATTATGATCATATATTAGATACAGCTACGATGTTTGGTTTGATCCCTGAGCGCTTTGCATATGAGGGCGGCAAAGTACCTTTGTCTGTGTATTATGGGATTGCGCGTGGAACGAAGGATGCCGCTGCCAGCGAGATGACGAAATGGTTCAACACCAATTATCATTACATCGTACCGGAATTGTCAGGCCTCACACCCGTACTTACGGAGAATAAACCATTAGAGGCGTACCGTGAGGCGAAGGAGCAATTAGGGATTGAAGGGAAACCCGTACTAGTCGGCCCACTTACATTTGTGAAGCTATCAAAAGGGTACAGTGCCTCTGAGGCGGGGACGTGGCTTAATCGCCTCTTACCTCTATATGTTCAAATTCTTCAAGAATTGCAGCAGGAAGGTGTGCAGTGGGTACAGATTGATGAACCCATCCTTGTTACACAAGTGAGCGATGAAGATCTGCAACATCTGAGAACCATCTATGACACATTACATGCATCAGCACCTGCAATCAACATTATGTTACAGACATATTTTGAAGCTGTGGAGCGTTATCAAGATATTGTGGCGTTGCCTGTTCAAGGTATTGGACTCGATTTTGTACATGGACGGCTCGGGAACCAACAATCGCTCCAATCGTTTGCTTTTCCTCAGGACAAGGTACTGGGAGCTGGTATCATCGATGGTCGTGGGATCTGGAGATCTTCTCTGCAAGAAAAGCTGGATCTTCTGAATGAACTGTCTGCTATCGTATCACCAGATCGCCTCATCATCCAATCCTCATGTAGCCTATTGCATGTTCCGGTAACAACGTATTGTGAAACTAAGCTTACATCTGAACTGAAAAATGCATTGGCATTCGCGGATGAAAAGCTCGATGAATTGGTTCTCTTAACCCAAGCGCTAACGTCAGGTATTGGAGCTATTGCTACACAACTGGATACGAGTGCACGTGCGATTCTGGCTCTTCATCAGTCCAATGAGCGCAATCGTAGTGATGTTCAGCAAGCGGTGGAGAAGCTCCGGGTACAAGAGCCCGTACGTTCTGAGCCATTTGCCCAGAGACATCTAGCACAACAGGAAAAATGGCAGCTGCCTTTGCTACCAACGACAACGATTGGAAGTTTCCCTCAATCTGCTGAGGTTCGGAAAGCGCGTCAGAGCTGGCGCAAAGGGGAGTGGAATCAAGAGCGTTACACGGATTTCATTCATCAACATATCGATACTTGGATCGGGCTTCAGGAAGAGATTGGCTTAGACGTGCTGGTGCATGGGGAATTCGAGCGCACGGATATGGTTGAATTTTTCGGTGAGAAGCTGGCTGGGTTCGCCTTCACGCAGAATGGTTGGGTGCAATCATATGGATCACGCTGTGTGAAGCCACCTGTCATCTTCGGAGATGTGGCATTTGACGGAAACATGACGGTGGAAGAGACGGTATATGCTCAATCTCAGACGAAGAAGCCGGTGAAAGGCATGTTGACTGGCCCGATTACCATCATGAACTGGTCATTTGTCCGTGACGATATCCCGCGAGAACATATTGCATACCAGCTGGCTTATGCCCTCAGACAAGAAGTCGAGGCGCTGGAACAAGCAGGCATCGGCATGATTCAGGTGGATGAACCGGCTGTGCGTGAAGGGCTACCACTTAAGGTAAATGAGCAGGAGGCGTATCTTGCTTGGGCCGTGAAGGCATTCAAAATCACGACTTGTACGGTGCATGAAACGACACAAATTCACACGCATATGTGTTATTGCGAATTCCATGACATGATTGGTTCGATTGAAGCCATGGATGCAGATGTCATTTCGATTGAAACCTCACGGAGTCATGGTGAATTAATTCATAGCTTTGAGCTGAACACATACAAGCTTGGCATTGGACTCGGCGTATATGATATTCATAGTCCACGTGTACCTAGTGTGAAGGAAATGACGGATATGATTCAGCGGGCTTTGCGTGTGTTACCGGCACAATTGTTCTGGATTAACCCAGATTGCGGACTCAAAACACGTGGTTATGACGAAACGGTTGCATCATTGCAAAACATGGTTGAGGCAACACGACTTGCTCGTGATACGTATGCTACGCTTGTGTAAGTACTACTCATACGGTTAGAAAAAGAAAGACTGACGCATGATTACTCTGCAATCATGCAATAACAACAAAAGCAGGAACAAGAACAACTGTAGCTCTTAATTGATTAGGCTACAGTTGTTCTCTATTCAGGACAATAAAAGAGACCACATTCAAGTACCTAACCATTGAATGTGGTCTCTTTCGATTTATTTAAATTACCGGTTCAATTATTCTGGCCGTTCACCAGCTAAGCGTCGAACCTCTTTCGCAGTCAGTGCTTTATTATAAATGCTGACCTGATCCATCTTGCCCTTGAAATACGGATCGGCAGTATATCGGCTCTTGCCTAAGTATGCGTCAGTAACTTGTAAATCTTTGGGGTTATAGGTGATGTCGGTACTACTCGCCACAGATTGGCCATTCACATACAACGTTCCTGTGTCACCCTGGAGTGTAACAGCAACATGAACCCATTGGTTGGTGGGCAATGCTTGGGATGCGATCAGACTTTGATCCTTACCCTCATTATGAATGGTGAATTGTAGCGCTCCGTTATGTTGAGAAGGCGTTAGGAACATATGACGCGTCAAGCCATTGCCGAAATCGAAAATCCGTTGCCATGGGTTACCACCATCCCAGTAGACCCAGCTGCTGAATGTGAAGTCTGTCGTATCTGTGATAAGTCCAGGTAATTCAATATAGCTGTTTTGTCCATTAAAAGCAGCAGCGAGGGTTTTCTTGTTACCTACGACTGAACTCTCCACGTGAAAGGCTTGTCCATGATATCCATTTTTGCTG
Organism: Paenibacillus tundrae; assembly: GCF_036884255.1. Lineage (NCBI taxonomy): Bacteria > Bacillati > Bacillota > Bacilli > Caryophanales > Paenibacillaceae > Paenibacillus > Paenibacillus tundrae. The sequence continues at coordinate 2,973,437 of NZ_CP145605.1, forward strand.
GAATCCTGTGCAATTTTGGCGAGCTTACTGCCATCAAATCTGTATTCACCAAGTAAAGGCCCTTTCGCTTGCTCGGGTACGGTGATGTTAAACTTTTGGGTAGTAGATGCATTTCCTTTTGTGATGTTAGCCGTTAATGTTACTTTGGCATCGCCTTTGCCTGCACGGGGACGATTCACAACCCCGGTATTGGAGATCACACCTAAATTGGACGAACTCCATGTGATCTTACTATCCCGTGCACCTGATGTGGGAAGGGATACATTGAAGAATATATTTTTGGTGTCGCCAATATTCAAATCCTTTTTAACCGCATCAACAACGGCTCGATCCGTAAGCTCAACATCTTGACTTCCCCAGATCGCAACGCCTGTAGAGGAGAGGGCACTGAAGGTCAGAATCTCGCGCTGAAGATTCGGTTCCCACTCATAGGTAAGTACCCCTTTGTAAGTTACACCTTCTGTCGTGATGGTAATCTGATTGCGATGATCATCTGTAACACTCCATGTGCCTGTCACTGCGCCGCTAATCTGACCATTAGGAGAAAGGACAACATTTTGAGATGTTTTGATTGCAGATGAGATATCTTTTCCATGATTAATCCACTTATACTGACCAGCCACCGAATGACTTGGCATAACATTAGAAGCTTCGTCCAATCCGGCATAACGATACGGAGACACTGTTGGCCATCCATCGGCATTCATGTGCATTTCATGTACACGGACTTCATGCTGTTCCCCGCGTCCTGGGAAGCGAGAATGGAAGATCAAGAAGTGCTTGCCACTCTCAGGATCGACATAGGCAGAGTTGTGACCGGGTGATACGTAACCGATACCCTGACCTGTACCCGGATCACCGATCTGTCTTTGGAACAGGTAATTACCCATCAGCTTAACGCCGAATGGCTCAATAGATGCGTCATCGAAGAGAGGTTTGTCCTTATCTGCCTTAACTTGAATCATATCGTTCCCCGCAGCATCGTAAAATGGACCGTCCGGTGTCTTCGAGCGTGCTACCCGAATATTGTATCCTCCAACAGCGTCAAGTCCACCATAGGAGAGGAACAGATAATAATAGTCCGTCTCTGGGCTATATTGCATATAAGGTGCTTCAATGCGGCTGTGATTACCACCTGTCAGTTTTTTGCCATAACCTTGATTCGGCAGAGGTTTACCTGTCGTTTCGTCCATCTCCAGAATGAAAATTCCTCCGGAATATGAGCCATACACCATCCATAACTTGCCGTCTTTATCAAAAAACACATCGGGATCAACAACGTTGGGATGTTTCGTTGCATCATATATGGTACCATCCTCGCTAATCTGATCCCACATACCCGATTTCAGCAATATCCCCTGATCCTTATAAGGCCCTTCAATGTTATCAGCGACAGCAACGCCAAGTGCAGAACGAGGAGAGTCGCCTTTGCACGCATTGTAGTACATATAAAATTTGCCGTCAGCCAATTGAATAACATCGGCCGCCCATAGTGTATCCGTCTGCGCCCATGCTAGAGCTTCTCCAAACTCCTTCGTCACATTAGGAACGACTGGATTATTGTCCGTAACGCCTGATGCTACGGCCTCCCAGTTCATAAGATCTTTGGATTTAGCGACTTGTAAGTGTGAACCGAATACGTAATAGGTATCGCCAACCTTAATAACGGAAGGATCGTGAACAGAAACATCCGTAAATCCAGGTATCGAGTTAAGCGTAGATTGAGTAGTCAATTGTGGTTGGATCACGTCTGAGGTAGAGCTGTTCGCCATAGCTGAGCCTGGCAATAAACTTGGTGAAGTGAGTAGAGCAGCACTAAGTGCGATAGCCATATAACGCTTCATAAAATTCCCCTTTCATCAAACGCCGAATGATAGTTTATTTGTTCATTACCTATTGCCGAATACTTCAGCTACACCTCCTTGATAAAATTTACAATTAACCGCTTTCATTTGTTATAGTATCAATTAATTCATATATTTGTAAACTATAATGTTTATGACATATGGATTGAATATCCATCAAGAATTTAATCCCATTAATCGTTCAATATCCAGCTGAATGCGATATATTTTCATTTTATTATTGAAAAATGGGTTACAACTAGGTAGTATAACGTGTATGTATATTGTTTAGATGTTTATTAACTATTTTATATTTATATGAATTAAATTCCGGTTACATAGGAGGATTACCATGAGTACATTTAAGAATCAGATGATCGCACATTATACGTTTGATGAACCGACGAACATAGGTCAGGACGCCTCGGGCAATGGTCATGATGGAGTAGCTTTTGGAGATCAGAAGCCTAACATTTCTACCGTTCAAGGCAGAACTGCTGCTACGTTTGCAGGGGGAGCCAATGGATCATCTTATCTTCAGCTGCCTTCCAATCTACTCCAAGATGTAAGCGATAACACAGGGTTGACGGTTTCAACATGGGTTAACTTCGGCAAGGGTGCCAACGTGTGGGAACGAATTTTTGATTTTGGTAAAGGCGATCAAGGCCCATATGTATTTCTAACACGTCAGTTACGAAGCTCTCTGTATGCGGCTGACGATCTCGTGGCCGATCCAGGTCGTGGCTTCGTCAGTGGGGAATGGATGCATATTGCATTATCGATCTCGGGAACAGACAATGGCAAGCAGAGTAGTGCGGGGCCAATCGTTTATATGAATGGGGAGAAGGTTGCGGATGGCTCCATTAGCCAAACCTCTAGCGGGAATTATGCGAAGCTGCGTAAATGGTTTGATACCTTTAGCGATATTTCCAACTACAGCCAGAACTATATCGGACGTTCTCAATATGCGGCAGATGTTGACTTTGCTGGCTCGCTCTCCGATCTGCGTATATATCGCGCAGGCTTAACCATGGATGAAGTGATTGAGGTGATGTGTGAGTCACTGACAGATGAGGAGATTATCAAGCTCGCAGGGGATAAATATCTTTCGTTCCCGACCAGAATTATTACGAAGGATATTTCATTGCCCTTGAATCTACTGGGTGGCAAGGTGGATGTACAATGGCAGTCTAACCAGCCTGAGTTTCTATCGCATGATGGGAAGATCCAGACGGTTACTTCGCCGCAAGAAGTTCGTTTAAGCGCTTTGTTAACGAAGGGCAGCAGTACAATCAGCAAGCATTATGATGTTTCCGTTTTGCCTGAACATTTACCTCCATATTCCATCACCATTCATGGGGATCAGAAGGTCGCTGATATCAGTGAAGTGATGTATGGTTTGTTCTATGAGGACATCAACAATGCTGCTGATGGGGGCATTTACGCAGAACTGGTGCAGAATCGTTCGTTTGAATCGTTTGCCTTCGATACGTACTCACATGCATCTGGAGAGTGTGGTTGTTCGACGGGGCGTAATCGTGAGCCTTTGTTTGCTTGGTCCGGGGACACAGATCGTATGCTTGTACAGCACAACGGTGGATTGAATGAGCACTTTGGTGTAGATGATCCGGAGACGAATGCTTACTATGTGACTGTGCAAGATGGCGCTACCATTCGTAACCGTGGTTTCTCAGACTCCAATCAGCATTGCGCAATGTCGATCCAACAAGGGGAGCGCTATAACTTCACAATCTGGGCCAAAGCGGATGCTCCAGGCACGATAACCGTGCAGTTGCAGGACGCAGATCAACACTCCATCAGTGAACCCGTCGTTTTGCATGTAGAAGGGGGAGGTACGTGGAAGAAATATGGTGTAGGTGCGCAACAGGCTTCAGCCAACCTCGTCTTAACCGGAACGGCAACTGCGATGGGACAATTGGTACTGAGCTTTGCAGGTGAACTCTCCATCGACATGGTGTCTTTAATGCCACAGGATGTATGGGGAGCAGCTCCGAACGAACAAGGTGATTCCAGTTCTGCACATGCGAACTATAAGGGGAATCCAAACTACCGGCTTCGGAAAGATCTCATTCAGGCGCTTGTGGATCTGCATCCGACATTTCTACGTTTTCCGGGAGGCTGTATCTCAGAAGGCTCATTTATATGGGAGAATGTCTATGATTGGAAGGACTCCGTAGGTGAAGTTGAGCTACGCAAAGAGAACTACAATGTCTGGGGATATATGATGACCATGGGTCTCGGTTATATGGAGTATTTCCAACTAGCGGAGGACTTGAATGCTTTGCCAGTGCCGGTGATGGCTTGTGGTGTCCTTTGTCAGGCGCGTTCGGACTATGCTCATCCAGCTGGTGGTGCACTGCGGGAATATTATATCAAGAACTTTACGGATCTTATTGATTTTGCGCTAAGTGTTGATGTGGAGAATAATGAATGGGCTTCGCTACGTGCGCAGATGGGACATCCTGAGCCGTTCGATCTTCGTTACCTGGGGGTAGGTAATGAAAACTGGGGAACCGAGTTTTTTGCTAATTTTGAAGTGTTCAAAACATCCATTGATGCGTACATGAAGCTTCACTATCCAGAACATGAGCTGCATATCATTTCAACGGTTGGTGCTCAAGCGGATGATGATGCGTATCAGGAGGGATGGAAATTCCTAAGTGGAAATCTCACCGGGTCGGCACAAGTTGCATTTGCAGATGGTTCGGAAGTAATTACAGAGACAGTGAATTGGTATGAACATCAGCAGGATTACATGGATACGATTGCAGATGAGCACTACTATCGTTCGAATGAATATTTGCTGAACAATGCGGATCGCTATAATTACTATGATCGAGCTTACCATGCGGATGGTCGTATCGACTGGAAACAGACGTCCAAGGTGTTTGTAGGTGAATATGCATCGACAGATAAAAATACACTTGCTGGCGCTGTTGCTGAAGCTGCAGTGATGACCGGATTCGAAAATAATGCGGATGTCGTTCGCTTGGCAGCCTATGCGCCGTTATTTAATAAAGTGTTAACCGATGGAACCTATCGCTGGACACCGGACTGCATTTGGTTTGATGACGAGACGGTATGGTTCACACCCAATTATTATGTGCAGCAGCTCTTTGCGAAGCATGTAGGAAAAGAAGTGCTGGGTACTTCATTCAGAACGTACAACAAAGGCAAACAGCTAGAGCTGATCCCGCGTGGAGGAATTGAGATTGCGACGGGTAATGCTGATATCGTAGTTAAGAGCATTAAAGTCACTTCCAATCAAGATGGCAGCGTTCTGCTCGAAGAGGACTTTAGAGAACAGAACGAGCTTAGCGAAGTATGGTCACTTATTCCTGGATCGGTAGGATATACGCTGGAACCAGGTAACGGATTACGATTAGAGGCGCAGGAAAGCGGCCTAAACGGAATTTATTTGCTCAATGAGGAATGGACCAATTACCAAGTACAGGTGCAGGCTCGGCGAGTATCGGGTGAGGATGGTTTCTATGTTGGTGTAGGTCTAACCGATATCACACCTGAGAACAAAGATGTCACAGAGTATGCTATTGCGTATGATGGGCGTGCAACCGGAGTTAAAGTGTACAAACAGGGGATCGAAGGCTACACACTGGGCGATTATTCTTCCAGCTCGGCAGCAGGCAATCTCAGAGCTGCGAACTATGAACCACTAACGGATGACACACTGTATACGATCACAGTCAATTATGGTGGTGAGACGGGTGATCGACTCCTCTGCTCCTATACAGACGGACATACATCCAGCAAGACGCTCGACTACAAGTTAGAGGCGTATAATCGCGAGGTGTTCCACTCTGTTACGAGAGATGATGAGCATGTGTATGTGAAAATGGTTAATGCTGATCCTGTAGAGAAAGCAACGCAGCTTCAGCTCGAACACCTTCAAGTAGCATCAGAGGCAACATGGATTACAGTCAGTGGGGACGAGAGTTTAGTTCACATCCCGAATGTTAACCAAAAGAATGATGAGAAGGTCATCCCGGTCGAACAGAAAGTTAATCTACAGGGAGAGACCACCGTACTTCGCTTACCGGCGAATTCAGTGAACGTATTAGTTATGAAGCTCGTATAAACAGCTAAAACATAAGGCGATTCAACGTTAAATTATACCTCCATCGTGTAGAGAATAGGTTGTTCTTCTACGGATGGGGGTGTTTTTTATTTGTAAGTGATGAGTCAACAAAAGATACCTAAAGTCAATAGCCTACACTATGGTTCGATTCTGCCTACTCCTATAATTAAGCTGAAGGAGGAGACAGCATATGCGTTCCAACTACAGACAATTTATACGAAACATTCCGCTTCATCTTATGATTCTTCCGGGTCTGATCATTATTATTGTATTCGGTTACATTCCGATGGCAGGCCTGTCCATTGCATTCCAAAACTTTTCACCGATCGGTGGCTTCAAAAACACGAGTTGGGTTGGACTGGACAATTTCAGATATTTATTTGATCTGCCAGGTTTCAGTCAAGTGGTATGGAATACGGTATTTATTTCAGTGATGAAGATTGTGTCTGGTCTTGTCATTCCCGTCCTGGTTGCTTTATTACTGAATGAAGTACGGAAAACGGGCTTCAAACGAACAATTCAAACGGTGATCTACATGCCTCACTTTTTTTCGTGGGTTATCTTAGCAGGGATCATTGTTGATGTGCTGTCACCGAGCAGTGGTATCGTTAACATGTTACTGCGAGCGATCGGTGTAGAACCGATCCAATTCTTGGCCAGCAACGAATGGTTTCCCTACATACTCGTCATCACGGATCAGTGGAAAGAATTCGGGTTTGGTACAATCATCTATTTAGCAGCACTTACCAATATAGATAAGTCACTTTACGAGGCTTCTGTTATGGACGGTGCCGGGCGATGGAAACAGACATGGCATATCACGCTACCTGGGATTCGTCCAATTGTAATCCTGATGGTCACCCTTAGTCTTGGCAACGTGCTTAATGGTGGTTTCGACCAAGTGTTCAACCTGTACAATCCGCTAGTTTATGAATCAGGGGATATCCTGGATACGATGATCTATCGAATCGGCTTACAAGATGCGCAATATTCAGTTTCCACTGCATTAGGACTCATTAAATCCGTTGTATCTTTCATTTTTATCGGGCTTGGTTATTTCTTGGCTTACCGCTTAGCGAATTATCGGATTTTCTAGAAAGGAGGCAAGAACATGCATCATGCATCGAGAGCTTATCGCTGGTTTCTGGGATTCAATTACGTCATTCTTACGATTCTTGCCTTGCTATGTCTATTTCCGATCGTGAATATACTAGCTATTTCGTTTAGCTCTAGCGATGCGGTAAAAGCAGGCAGTGTGACCTTCTGGCCTGTGGATTTCACTCTATCATCGTATAAATACATTTTGGAAAATCAACAATTCCTTAATTCCTTCGGTACAAGTCTACTTCGCGTCGTGTTGGGTGTTTCCGTCAACCTGATCTTTACGATTCTGGTAGCTTATCCACTCTCTAAGGAAGCAACTAAATTTAGGGCAAGAACGGCATATGCTTGGATATTTGTCTTCACGATGTTATTCAGTGGAGGGCTTATCCCAGGATATCTCGTTGTGAAGGAAGCCGGGTTGCTCGATTCTATCTGGGCATTGATTTTGCCAGGTGCAGTTCCGATCTTTAATGTATTGCTAATGCTGAATTTTTTCAGAGGTTTGCCGAAGGAATTGGAAGAAGCCTCATGGATGGATGGAGCGGGACATGCACGAACGCTATGGAGTATCTATCTGCCTATTTCACTGCCAAGTATTGCAACCATTACGTTGTTCGGGATGGTCGGCCACTGGAATGCATGGTTTGATGGCATGATCTATATGAAGAGCCCGGAACATTACCCATTAGCTACGTATCTACAATCCATGCTGCAGCAAGTGACCATGATACAGAGTGAGATGATGACTTTGGAAGATGCAACCTTGCTCAGTCAAGTGTCGGATAGAACAACCCAAGCATCACAGATCTTCTTGTCTGTCATTCCCATCTTGCTTGTGTATCCATTTTTACAGAGATATTTTGTTCATGGGCTTGTTGTTGGAAGTGTGAAGGGATAAGATTTGTGAAGAGGAACACTGATGTGGAGGAGCCGATTGTCGGCTCCTTTTTTTCCTTGGAGGAAAGGAGAGAAGAAACATGCGAATCTTCAGTGGCAGATGGAAAAACCAATCCATTGTTGTCAAACTTATCGTGGCATTTGTGCTTGTTATTCTTCCGTTATACGGAATGAGCATCATGATTACACATTACAGCTCTACTCAGATGCAATCTGAAGTGGAGCGTGCTCATGAATCGAAGTTACACTTTTACCACAATCACTTACAGTTTGAGTTAGAACGTATGAGTGGCTTAGTCAATGAATTTTCATTTGATGAATTGATGTCTACACTAAGCACCCGTGCAGCCATTATGAGCAGGTATGAAGTAACGTCTAGTTTGAACGACATTCATCAGAAGCTCAGTCAGATTATGGTGACAAGCCCATACATAAGCGATGTTGTCTATTACGTGCCCACCTTACACAAGCGTGTAAGTGCCGTTGATGGTATTCGAAATGTAGAGGATCAGGAATGGCAGAACCTACTGACAACCATGGGTAACCTGAATGGGGAGTTGTCCTATTCGGGCAGCGATCTTTTTTTTCTCAAAAGCAATCCATACAACATGAATTATGAGGAAGCTCCCAATTTCATATTAGGCATTCGTTTATCGTCTGGAGAACTGAAGCAGAGATTGCAGCAACTCTCTGAAACGGGTGGCAGTGATATTACGCTGAGTTTTGGAGATAAACAGCAGGTTGTGATTTCCTCCTCCGACCAAGCGGCATCCGTTCAGAAACGACCATCACAGATAGGACCTACCTCTGAATCATCACAGATTACGAGATATCACTCAGACGATTTTTTGCATTATGCTCTATATGACGCAGATCATTCGTTCACCCTAACGTCCAGCATTGCTGAAGATGTGCTGGAAGCACCGCTTGAACAATATAAGTTATGGTTGTGGATCTCGACCCTTATATCCATTGTCATCATAATGATCTTCTCATTTTCCATATATCGATCAATTCACAAGCCCTTATCTGCTCTAGTTAAGGGATTTCGAATGACAGAGCAGGGGCACACCCTAACGCGGATTCCGCATTCAAGAGGGGATGAATTTGGGTATTTGTACTCTCGCTTCAATCACATGATAGAACGCTTACATGTACTGATTGAAGAGAATTATGTTGCTCGAATTCGAACCAGTGAGGCTGAGTTGAAGCATCTTCAATCACAGATCCAGCCCCACTTTCTGTATAACAGCCTGTTTAGTATTAAACAGATGGCAGAGGTTGAACATGTTGAATTAATTCAGGAATTCACCGACTATCTAGGCCAGTATTTCAGATATATGACACGAGATTCACAATCCGAGGTTTCTCTTGGTGCTGAAATTGAACATGCGATGATCTATGCTTCTATTCAACAGATCCGATTCGGTTCAAGGATACAGTTGGAGGTGGAGCCTATGAATGCAGCTTATAATGCGATTGTAATTCCGCGGGTGATCATTCAGCCGATTGTTGAAAATGCTTTTGAGTATGCGCTATCCAAGCGCAGCCGCGGGGGATTACTGAAATTATCATATCATTCCGAGCAGGACAGGCTTGCTATCCGAATTGAAGACGATGGGGATCAGTTGACCGATGGCGCTCTGCACGATCTGCAACATTCCTTAGAGAGCACTTTTCAAGAATCCGTTCTACGTCATGAACATGAAGAGATTACGGGTCTGATTAATGTGCATCAACGATTACAAATTAAGTTTGGTGCAGACTATGGCCTCGCTGCCGAGCGCAGTCGTTTGGGTGGTCTATGCATCATTATAAATCTGCCGTGGAGAGGTGAATGAATATATGCAGCGGATGCTTATAGTGGATGATGAACCTGTTATTCTGGATGGATTATATGCATTCTTTCAGAAAGCGAATTTGCATGATATGGAGATCATTAAGGCCTATTCAGCTTATGAAGCAATCGAATGGTTGAATTCGGTCAAAATTGATCTTGTGCTGAGTGACATTTGCATGCCTGGTATGGATGGCATGGAGCTTATCGATAAAATTGTAGATCGCTGGCCGAGATGCAAGGTGTTACTGCTCACAGGTCACAATGAATTTGATTATGCGCACCAAGCCATTCGTAATCCTTGTGTGGTAGATTACCTACTGAAAACGGAAGGTATGAGTCATATTCGTGCTGCTGTAGACCGGGCTTTGCAGCAAATTGCAGAAGAAAATGACTTTCGCTATCAGAATGCTTGGTTCCGCAGTAAGTTGCCAAGAGCTTTACCTCAATTGCAACGCCAACTGTTACTTGATGTTATGAAACGAACGGAAAGGTACGAACTGGCTTCGCTTCAAGAAGAATTGGATGCCGTGCAGCTTCCTTTCCGATCGGAAGAGCCTGTTATTCCTATCATTATACGTGTTGAAGAGTGGAACACTTATCAATCTCATGCGGATCGGAGCCTGATTCGTTATGCAGTGGCTAACGTCGCAGAGGAGTTGCTCCAGGACAAAACGATTGTAAAGTCCGTTGATCTCGATCTACAAGTAATTGCCTGCATCATTCAGCCATCCGTTCAGGATGCACACTTTGCGAACAACCAGCAAGAGAAACGAGAGCAGACACTCCGTTTCGTATATGGAACCCTGGAATCTGTACAGCAGTCTTGTGCAGATTGCTTGAATCTGTCGGTATCCATTATGGTCAGTGATCAGGTGGTGGACTGGATGGATCTCAATACGGCGATCGCTCAGTTACGCTTGTCGGTGCATGCTGGCCCTGGACTTGGTATGGAAAAATTATTACGTGTGCAGGTGCAGCATGCACTTAATTACACACCCAATGTCGTAAACCGTCAGGCAGTTGCAGCACTGCATATGGATCAGATCAAAGCTCGGATTGTAGCAGGGGAGCAGGAGTGGATGGATTCATTCGAGAAGTGGACGGAGGTATCCATCGAGGGACTACAAGATCCGTTCTTCCGCATGAAGCTTTATACCGGAGCAGCGAATGCATTAATTGAAGTGCTGCAAGAGATGGGACTGTATGAATCCGCGATGGAGGAAATGGAGTTGACTCAAATGTTGCATTTTGATATCCAAACGCCTTGGCACGAATTAGTTATCTTCTATCGCTCGGCATTCGAATGGATTATTTCTAAAAGGAGCAATACACGTCTACATGATCAGTCTCAGATTCTAACGACCATTCATCTGTATATCAAGCATCATCTAGCAGACGATCTATCCCTGACTCGAATCGCACAAGAAGTTTCATTAAATCCTTCCTATCTATCACGGTGGTACAAACGGGTTACAGGTAAGGGGATATCGGACTATATCCATGAACGGCGAATTGAGCTTAGTAAGGAACTGCTGCTAGGTTCTGCGTGTAAAATGCATGAAATATCCGCCAAAGTGGGCTTCAGTGATCAGCATTATTTCTACCGGTTCTTCAAAAAAGCTACGGGTTGTACGCCTCAGGAGTTTCGAGACCAAAAAAACTAGTATATCCCTATCAAGTAGTCAATTAAAGATACCAGATGTAAACGGCGTCCACTCGAAGTGATAGCGCTTTCTTAATAAAATGAACATATACCTCACGGAGGAGAAAAAGGGGGATTCGCATGAAAGTGTCATTCAAAAGATTCTCATTACTTACTTTATCCATGGTTTTGGCGGCAACACTCGCTGCGTGCTCATCGGGTGCAGGTAGCGGGGAGGAAGAGGCCAAGCCAAGTAATCAGCAAGATGCTGGAGGGCCGCTTACCAAATATGATCCACCGATTAAGCTCACCTCTACCATGAATGAGACAGGCAAAGAATCATTAGCTTCTGGAGATACACATGCCAAGAACATCTGGACGAGAGGCTACATGGATGAACTAGGCATTGACGTATCGTACGAATGGATTGTTCCTGATGCTAACTACAATGATAAAATGAACGTTACGCTCGCTAGTGGTGATTTACCCGATGTGTTGAAAGTTAGTGCTGTGCAATTCGAGCAATTGTATGAAGCAGGTATGATTGAGGATCTCACAGAGGTGTATGATAAATATGCATCAGATCTGGTTAAAGAATTTATGTCCGCTGAGGATGGAGCGGGATTAAAGCCGGTAACCAAAGATGGCAAAATATACGCCATGGTCAGTTTCCCAGGGTCACTTGATTCTTCCGATATGATCTGGATTCGTCAAGACTGGCTCAATAACGTAGGGTTGGAAGCTCCAAAATCAATGCAAGATGTGATTAAGATTGCAGAGGCATTTACGTTTGAAGATCCGGATGGTAATGGGAAGGACGATACTTTCGGTATCGCATTGAACAAAGATTTACCGATTAACGCATTCTTGCTGGGGTATCACGGATATCTGGAAACGTGGATTAAGGATAGTTCAGGTCAAGTCGTGAATGGAACCATTCAACCAGAAGTGAAAGAAGGATTGCGTGAACTGCAAAATCTATATCAAAAAGGTGTAATTGACCCTGAATTCGGGGTTAAGGATTTTGCGAAGATGATGGAGGATGTGAACGCAGGCAAGTCAGGCATGTTCTTCCTGCCTCAATGGGCTCCGTTCCAGGTCAGCAGTATGATCAAGAAGGATAAGAACGTCGATTGGCTGCCGTATCCAGTGCAATCCATTGATACAGAACCTGCAAAGACACAAAATCACCTGAGTCTTGGTGGAATCTTTGCTGTCCGCAAAGGATATGAGCATCCTGAGGCAGTCGTTAAGCTGTTGAATTTTCAAGCAGAGAAGATGTTTGGCGAGTCTGCCAAGACCGAGCGTGAAAAATACCTGAATGGTCTAACCGGACTTGGTTTCCATAATGCAACGGTATCTAATCTGCCGGCAAACAAAAATGTAAAAGCTCAAGATGAAGTAGAGCAAGCGCTAGAATCAGGCGATACATCCGGATTAGAGCTGGAAGCCAAACTCTTCTATGATGATATTATGGATTACCGTAATGGCAATCTGGATAAATGGCATATGGAACGAATCTTTGGTCCAGAGAGCTCCCAGGCAGTCATTAAACATTATCGTGACAACGATCTGATTGTCATGAATGAGTTCATTTACGCACCGACAAGAACGATGAACACGAAACAGGCAACCTTGGATAAATTAAGAGCGGAAACGTTCTTGAAGATTATTTATGGTAATCTGTCCATCGACGAGTTTGAAAATTTTGTTGCCAATTGGAAAAAGCTTGGTGGCGACCAAATTACACAGGAAGTTAATGAAATTATTAATGCGAATAAATAATACATGCGTTAAAAAGGATCTCTAGACAGAGATCCTTTTTTGTTTTTTTGATATGGTAAACCGGATTGAATCTTCATGTGCAGTAGATCTAACCTGTTTATTTATTCGTGCTGTGTTGCTTATTAGGCAGTTTGTCACCCGGCGTACCTTTGCCATTGTTTTTGTTATGACGCGCTTTCTCGGCATTCTCATTCACTTTTTTAACAAATTCCTTCGTGCTTTCCATGAATCAGATCAGCTCCTTAGGTATAAGGGAAATGTGCAACCTGGTGTTTAATATAACCAATGAGCCTGCATAATATGAGGATTCTACTGGTAATATGCCCATGGCAGGAACTGGACAGAGGAAGGTTGGGCGACTAAACTGAAAGTAAGACTAAACTTGAGAAAGTGCTATCATTCATGCTGTACTTTGTCTGAAGAGAAAGGATGCGAGAGATCGGTCCATGTTACAAAAATTCGGATTTACCCAATACGAAAGCCAAGTCTACGAGGCAATATTTGCTCAAAATGAACCCCTTGATGCGACATCCATTGTTAACCACTCGAATGTACCTAAAGCGAAAATATATGAGGTATTGAATCGATTGATTGATAAAGGGGCAGTTCTCACAACCATGAACGGAAAGAAAAAGTTGTATTTGGCTGTGGATCTCCAGTCAATCATTCTCAAGATCAGAGCAGATTTTGAGAAGGATATTGAAGAGCTGAAGAGTTATAAAATTAAGCGAACGTATTCGGACGAACACATCTGGACGTTAAAGGACGAAACCTCTATATCCTCCAATATAGAGCAGCTGATTGAAGAGGCTGATTCATCTATTTTATTGCTTGCCTGGAGTGAACAGATGGAGAAGTATCGTCCAATATTAGAGCAAAAAGAGCAGCAGGGAGTATACGTAGAGGTGCTTGCGGTCGGTGGATTGGAGACGTCGCTTTCCCGCAGATATTCCTTAATTCCGATGCTGGAGGGAAACCATCTCGAACCTTCTCAGTTGCTGATTGTGGATCATGCGTATTTACTCTTTGCAGGGATTGAGAATGAGGCATGGAAAGCCATCAAGACGACCTCTAAACCGATCGTTAAAGCGCTAACAGATTATTTCTATCATGATATTGCGCTCACACAAATTACGAAAAAGTATGGCGATCAGCTCTTACAGGATGAAGAGATTTCCAAGTTACTTGCCCGACTGATTTATTAAAAATGAATGACTTAACGAAGACTAAAGATCAGTTTGCAAACTAACAACTGTGAACATGATTGTGAAATAACTCTTGAACCAAGCAAGTGATCCAAGGCGTCAATGTCATTTCTAAACTATTCTATTGCAGAATAGTTTTTTTTATTGAAATCTTTTCTCTCATGGGTTACTATCGTAGTTGTAACTTTTGAGGAGGATTCGGAACATGAATAAAAAAGTATATGTTTTAGCGATTGCGGCCTTTGTTGTCGGAACCGTTGAACTTATTTTGGGTGGAATTCTAGATTTGATTGCAACAGATTTACACCTGAGCTACGCAAAAGCGGGATATTTGATCTCTATATTTTCATTAGTTTATGCGATATCTGCACCTATTCTGTTGAATGTAACAGCCCGATTTGAACGTAAAAAGGTGTATTTATGCACATTAGTTGTGTTTCTAATGAGTAATTTAATCTCCGCGTTCAGTGTGAACTTTTACATGCTGATGGCAGGCAGGGCACTTGGTGCTGCAACGGGTTCATTAATCTTTGTTCTTTCTCTGACTCTTGCTGCTCGTATTGTGGAACCACAATATAAAGGGCGAGCCGTTGGAATCATTACAATGGGGGGGAGTGCATCACTCATTCTGGGTGTACCGCTCGGCATCTTCGTAGGTAATCTGGCTGGATGGCGGGAAGTGTTTATCTTTATTGCTATTTTGACAGCCCTTGTGATCGTTGCGATTAGTATTGCGATGGAACGTGTACAGCCGATTCCAGTCGTACCGCTCAAGAAACAATTGTCTGCACTATGGAATCCGCGTATGTTGGCAATTCATGCCACGACATTATTAGTGCTTGCAGGTCACTTAACGCTGTATGCGTACTTCACACCTTTCCTTCAGGCGACGATTGGAGCTAGTTCTACGATGGTGACATTCATCTATGTCATGTTTGGTATTGCTGCAGTTGCTGGAGGAGGTATTGGAGGTTTGTTATCCGATCGGCTACATCCAGCCAAAGCAATCATTATTGTATTAGTTCCGTTTATGATTACGATGGCACTGATTCCAGTCAGTGTGGGGTTGCCTCTAATAGCTTTCTTACTGCTGTTGAGTGTATGGAGTGCTCTGAGCTGGACGGTTACACCTGTGCAGAATAGTCTAATTATCAAAACTTCGCCCGAGACAGCAGATACGTTGATCAGTACCAATTCTGGTATTGCCCATGCGGGTATTGCGCTAGGAACTTACATTGGTGGCATGGTCATTGATCATTCAGCCATTCAACACACAGGCTGGGTTGGATCAATTCTAATTCTTCTTGGACTTGTTACAGCAATATATGCGATCACTCGCAAAGAGCATAGCGTTCAGGCTGTAGCCCAATAAGCGATATAGCTATAGCCATGCCCATGTAGTGCGGTATACAGCAAACGTTATGGTACAAAGCAGACGTTAAGGTACAAAGCAAAATCAAATGTCAAAAGGGACAACACATCTCGTTACGGATGGTTGTCCCTCGTTTTTGTTTTATGATGATGTTGCTTAACTGCTAATGTCTATGAGACTCTGTTATTCTGTTATTCTTTGAGTGCACCGATCATAACTCCGTGTACGAAGTATTTTTGCAGAAACGGATAAAGAACCAAGATGGGTAACGTCGATACAATGATTGTTGCGTACTTAATCGTAATGCCTATATCCATCCGATCACCGGTAGCTGCACCTGTCATCATATTGTCTGTGCTATTAGAGATGAGGATCTCTCTGAGCACGAGTTGCAGTGGGAACAGTTCACGGTCACGTAAGTAGATTAGAGCATTAAAATAAGAGTTCCAGTGCCCTACAGCGTACCATAGAATCATGACGGCAATAACTGGCATCGAGAGCGGAATAATAATTCGGGTCATAATGACCCAGTCATTCGCTCCATCAATGCGTGCGGATTCCTCTAAACTTGCAGGGATGGTCTGAAACGCGGTTCGCATAATAATTAAATTAAATGAATTAATCGCTCCCGGCAAGAGTAGAGCCCAAGGTGTATTTAACATGCCTAGATTATTAATGAGAAGGAAAGAGGGAATAAGTCCACCACTGAACACCATGGTAATCACAATATAGAGCATAATATGGTTTCTGAAATAAACGTTACGACGGGAAAGAGCATAAGCGCCGAGGGTGGTCATAATTAGATTGATGGCTGTACCCGCTATGACATAGAAGAGCGTATTCCGATATCCTGTGAGCACCATAGGATTTTGTAGTACGGCTGTGTAAGCATCCATGCTAAATCCCTTTGGATAGAGGAGCATCCCGCGAAACCTGGATATCTCGGTTGGGTCGCTTATGGAAGCTAAGAGGATATAAATAAAGGGATATAGCGTAGCAAAACATAGCAAAAGCATAAAGGAGATATTAAACCATGAGAATATAGTTTCACCCAGAGAACGTTTATATTGCATTCTTCACGACCTCCTTATCACCAAAGTCTATGTTCACTTACTCGCTTGCTGACGGTATTGGCGAGTATAAGTAAAATGAAGCTGACGACTGAATTGAACAGGCCTACTGCAGCGGAATATCCAAAATCGGCACCAAGAATACCTTTTCTATATACATAGGTAGAGATGACATCAGCTGTTTCGTAAGTGAGCGGGTTGTATAGCAAAATGATTTTTTCACTTCCGACAGCAAGCATCGCACCTACATTCAGAATGAACAGAATTACGATCGTAGGCATAATGCCTGGAATCGTAATATGCAGCGTTTGCTTCCAGCGCCCTGCACCATCAATACGAGCTGCATCATACAGTGTTGGATCAATGGAAGACATTGCAGCGAGATAGATAATGGAACCCCATCCTATACCTTGCCAGATTCCAGAGGATACATAAATGGAGCGGAACCATTCCGACTCTTGTAGGAATGCCGTGGGTTCTAAACCAAAAAAACCGAGGGAATTATTAATCAAGCCATCGCGTGCAAAAAAGTCGACCATCATACCAGCCACAACCACAATGGATATAAAGTGTGGGAGATAACTAATCGTCTGCACAACGCGTTTGAAGATCATGACACGAATTTCATTCAGTAACAGTGCTAGAATGATCGGGGCAGGGAAGGCAAACAGTAATTCATACAGACTGATCATTAACGTGTTGCGCAGAAGTCTCCAGAAGTAAGGGCTCTCAAAGAAATTCTGAAAATGAGCCAGACCAACCCAAGGACTGTTCCATACTCCATCTGCTATACCGTAATCCTTGAACGCAATCAACAGACCATACATTGGCCCGTAATGAAAAATGGCATAATAAATCAAGACAGGAACAAGCATCAAATAGATAAAACGATTGCGAACAAGATCCTTTTTGATAAGGCTTTTTTTACTTTCATTAGGTATTGTGCTTGTTTGCACAGGGTTACTGTTTAATTCAGGCATGAAATTGTCCCTCCCGGATGCCCGAAATAAGGCAGACGATCGTCCGCCATATTCCGGATGGTTAGCCATACCTATCGATTGTTGTATCTTTCCAAAGCGGATTGCTGAATTTGAATCGCTTCTTCGATGCCCAAGCCTTTTAACATCTCCACGTAGTTATCAAAGTTGTCGAGCGACTCTGAACCCATGATGAATTTCAGCACCATTTCGTCTTTGAACGTATTAATATCGGTCATGATGGAGGAGTAGCGGCTACTGTCTTCCACAGAGATGCTAACGGGAGGCATTCGTTTGACCTGTGTTGTGTCTGACCACAATGCCATTGCTTCTTTTTGTTGTGGTTTCGTTGTGGTACTGCTCCGTGTGATGTACATCCTGTACGAATGGCCCGGAGGTAGCACCCATAATATGCTTTCGGAAGGCTTGAGAAATGGGAAGTCCGTCAGGATTTTTCAAAATAACATCCGTATACTTGGGCGTGCCATCCACCAGTGTATAGGTTTCACCTTCTTTACCAAAGTTCATGATGCGTTTGCCTTCCTCACTGTACAGGTAGTCCAGGAATTTCACAGTGCCAATCACATTTTGATTACTACCTGTGATGGCTGCAAAGATACCCGTGACGGGATTATCCATATGTCCGAATACAGGCTTTTCCCCTGGATTTAGCGTTGGGTAGGGGGTTCCGACGATTTGAAAATCAGGCTGGCTCTTCGCCATTAAGTCCATATATTTTCCGATTCCGCCATTGAGAAATAGCACCGCCGATCCCACCTGATCGCCTGTGATCTTAGCATCTGTCATTTTGGCATCATTGGTTGCAAAATCCTTGTCGAGTAAACCTTCGTTATACCATTGATTCATAGTGGTCAAGTATTCCTTGTAGCCAGGTTCAATCGGGCCGTATTTGACAGTCCCATTATCCTGGAAGAAATCATTAGGGGCGCCAAATGCACCTGCAAAAGCTAGCTCGCCTGCCGGCATAAGGATTGGAATCTCGTCGGCTTTGCCATTACCGTTAGGATCTTGTTCCTTGAACGCTTTCAAAACGGTATACCATTCGTCAATGGTCGTTGGTGTGTCGAGATTCAATTTATCCAGCCAATCTTGACGGATCGCAGGCCCGAGGAACACTTGTTGGGTGACATCTTCACGGATGAAAGGGAAGCCAATGATGTCCCCATTGTCAGTAGAAGCCATTTTTCTCCACTCAGGATTATCTTCAAGAAGTTTCTTCAGATTTGGGGCATATTCCAAGTAATCATTTAAAGGGACAAGCTTCTTATCTCTGATCGCCTTCTGCGCTCCACCAGGGTATGCATTCCAACCATAATCAACAACATCAGGCAGCTTGTTTGATGCAACCATTAAGTTGAATTGCTCTCCAAGTTGGCCTTGCGCGGGGTGTTGGAATTCGACCTCTACGCCGGTTTTGGTTTGAATTTCTTTCCAAGCCGTCACTTCTCCATAACTTTTCATAATCGCAGCGGCATCGGGGAACAAGTCAACCCAATACGTTAGTTTGGTTAAGGGTTGGTCTGGATCTGTTTGCTTGGTTAAATCGGTTTGTTGACCACTACACGCGGCTAAAGTCGTTGTGAATAGTACTGTGATAATGAATACAGCAGTATACCTGTTGAACTTTTTTGTGTGCTTGATCATAAACCCATCGCCCTCCTGATTATCCTTAATGATGTTTATATCATTGGAATGACGGTATCTAGTTCAGTGTAGAACCCCAGTTGTACGGATCGTTATGGTCGGTGTAAATCCCCTTAACCACACGATAAGCAAGTTTGGGTTTTCGATATTCGTTAACCAGCCCCTTGTTATTGAAGGAGCGTGCCCTGTCTCTAAAGTGCGGTTGATGGCTTAGGAGTTGGCCACGCGTATCAGCGAACTGCCACACATAAGTTCCGCTAATCTTAGGATCGCTTCGGAAGAGCTTCAGCGACTTGCCGAGTAGATCAGCCTGATAGTCTTCGCTAAATAAGCGTGGTTCCCAACCAGAATCTCCATAGACTCCCGCTCCGCCGAATTCAGTCATGAGCACCGGGGTATGTTCAGCTCCATATTCGTTGCAACGTTCATGAAAGACTTGGAGCATTTCTTCAAACTCAACATGACCGAAATACCATCCACCATAATAGTTAATTCCAATAACATCGAATAGTCCAAGACAGATATCAGTCATAGGGTGCATCGTGGCAAAAGCGACAAGTCTAGATGAATCTTTTTTCCGAACCAGCTCAGTCATTTTGACGGATAGATCATAAGCCTGCTGAGAGCGTGTATCGATCTCGTTATGAACAGACCAGAACAGGATTGAAGGGTGGTGGAAATCTCGCTCGATCATCTCATCCATCATGGTTAATGCGCGTTCCACGAAGAGAGGATCATCCGTTTCCTTGGCGGGAAAAGCAGCACCCCATATCGGTATTTCACTCCAGAACAGGATGCCTTGCTCATCAAGCAGGTCGATCCAGTATTCACTCTGAGGATAATGTGACCCACGTACTGTGTTACATCCCATCTGGCGGATGATATCCAGTTCCTTGGTCATCAATTTGTTAGGAAAAGCGAACCCCCACTCGGGATGCTCTTCATGCCGGTTAACACCCTGTAAGTATAGCTCCTTGCCATTTAGTATAATCTTCTTGTCACGGGTCTCTATCGTGCGGAAACCAATGCGATCAGTCAGATCGTCCTGTCCAACGACTGCTCGAAATAGGTACAGGGTAGGGTCTTCGGGTTCCCAACGTTGAATGTCTGACCATTCTTGTTCCAGCAAAAGTTCCGTGCTTCCCTTTGCTGGCAAGTAAGCGTTCTCATTTTGGAAAATATCATTGTTCCGATAGAGTGAAACAGGGACTTCAAGGGGTTTATCAGATAATGAATTAAGCTTAAGTAAGATTCGGACATTTGCGCTAGAATCGCCTGTCATTTCATAGGTAATGCGCATACCCTCAACCCATACCTCTGACAAACGTTGTATCTCTACTGGACGAATGATCCCCCCGTAGTGAAACCAATCTACAATATGATAGGGCAACGTGTTCGTTCCAAGTGTACTGTCTGTGCGGACAATAAGTTCGTGTACACCCGGAGTAACGTTAGGAATTGTAAAGTCAAACGGAGTGAACCCACCATAGTGATAGCCTAAATGCTGTCCATTCCAATAGACATCGGCATGTCCCATTACAGCGTGAAACAGCAGACGCAGGTGACTAGGATTGTCAAGGGTTACCCAGGTACGGTACCATGCCACACCTTCGTATTCGTATTTACCGAGCTCGTTATTCCAACAACCTGGTACAGGTACACGATCAGGATTGGCAGGGAAATTCGTATTCCACCCTTCAGTTAATCCGACATCGTCCTTGTCAAAAACGAAATCCCATAATCCATCAAGCTGTTGCGAATCCCTAAGTCGATGCTGCTGAAACGTTCGAATCATAATCATCATCTCCATTATATTTTTGCAATAGAACATCTTGGATGGTCTGTATGTTGGGAGTGTAGCATTCGAACCAAGGTAGCGACAATGGTAAAAACAATCTTCATCATTTGTCAAAAATGATACTATTATAGAAAGGGGGGATGTTATGGACTACGCTTTGGGAAATATGGTAGTACACATTCATTGGGTACTTGCCAAGCCGCCACTGCCAGGATGGGAAGATATAAGGCAGACGGTAACGGGGCATACCTTTTATTACATTTACAGTGGGAAGGGAACATTTCGTTGTGAGGAGAGAGATATCGAGGTTGGCGGAGGAACATTAGTATACCTATGGCCGGGCTTGCCTCTTTACATGAAATCGTCTGCTGCACATCCACTTCGTATGACAATGATTCTGTTCGATTGTGCCTCGCTTATTAAAAATGAAAATGAATGGGATAAACCTACGCCGATTGAGCGGCTGAGACTTCCATTTCTGATGCCTCTGCAAAGTGAGCGTACGAGCAGGATAGGGGAACAATTCCGGGAAGCAGAGAGGGAATGGGTGCCTGGAGATCTGGTGCGAGAGGCTAGAGTAAAGTCAGTCTGGTATCGATTGATACAAGAGATCCATGAAGCCGCTGAAGCAGGAGGAAAGCACAGTGATGAGGACGGAATAATAGAGGCACTACGAGATTTCAAAGCGAAGTTAGATACAGAATTTGCTACCGAGTTACGGATCACCGAATTGGCTGAGCAGAAGGGATTCTCACCTGTTTATTTACGGAGAACTTTTGCAGCCCGGTACGGGTGCAGCCCCAAGGAGTATCTGAATCAGCTTCGTAATGAGCATGCAGTTCGCCGGCTCCGGTTCACCAGTGATTCCATCTCCGATATCGCTAGAGCATGCGGTTATTCGGACGTCTACCAGTTTAGTAAAACGTTCAAGAAACGCAACGGGTTGTCTCCAACCGAATACCGAAGCGAGCATGAAAACTAAGGTTGACGACGAAGAATCTGAGGAAATTATATGGCTGAGTATGCGGATAAGTGAAAAAGTAGTCCCAATTCAATTGAAACTACTTTTTCACTACGTATCATGTTGTAACTATTCAGTTCTAACGCTGACAATAAGATCACTGTTCATCATCCATTGAGATGTCTAACGGTAATCGAGCGGTTACTTTTGTGCCAACACCGACTGTACTGCTGACACTAAGCCCATATGGATATCCAAACATTACTTCCAAGCGATGATGAATGTTCTTCATGCCGTAACCACCATATGCTTTCGACGATGGTTTGCTCAGAATGGTTTGAGTGGTCTGATGATTCATACCAATCCCATCGTCTTCTACATATAACTCCAGATGTGTAGAGAGTATCCTACCACTCACCGTAATTCGGCCGTTCTGCGTATCCTTCTCCAAAATGCCATGTAAAATCGCATTCTCAACCAATGGTTGAAGAATGAGTTTCAGCGTACGTTGCTCCTTAACTTCCTCTGGAACGTCCATCACTAGCTCAATGGGGTTGCGAAATCGCATATTTTGAATATCCACATAGGCTTTGATATGTTCTAATTCAGAACGAATATTAATGATATCTTCGCCATTACTAAGACTGATTTTATAAAAGTCCGATAGTGCTGTAATTAACTTAGATATATCTTTTGCGTCATACTTTAACGCGAGCCAGTTAATCATATCCAGCGTGTTGTATAGAAAGTGAGGGTTAATCTGCGCCTGGAGTGCTCGCAGTTCCATGGTTTTCATATCTTGCCCGAGTTTGAACTTATCTTCAGCCAAAGTTTCGATGCGGTGTAGCATGAGATTGAAAGAGCGGGTGAGTTCACCGATTTCATCATTATTCATTGGATTAAGTTTGATTTTCACATCGTCATGCCCTACCTTAAGCATCATTTTGCTTAACCGACGAATCCGTAGTGTACCAGAAGTCGAGACAACATAAGCGAGTGGAAAGGCGAGTAACGCTACAAGAAGAAACACCCAGAACAGCTGACTTCGCGCCTTTTGAGCTATCTCTACGATATCTTGGTAGGGCACCGCTAATATCAACTTCCAATCTGTATTTTCAACAGGAATGGCTGCCATCAGAGCTTTATCATCGCCGAGTGTTATGGTCGTGTAACCCGTTGTTAATTGTCCATGATGAGACGCTTGAATAAGCTCTTGTGGGTCGATGCTCGTGTCATGACTACTTGTCGTAACTAATTCATCGTGGCTGTTAGATAATACAGCTATGGTTTTCTCGGTATACATTGCCTGATCCAATACGTGCTGCAACGCTTTGATTGGAATTTCCGCACGTAACATACCCGATATTGGAACGTCGTTCAGCGGATCATCAATCTTTCGTATGAACGTAACTGTTTCGCCAGAAGAGTTACGATCCGCCATGCCTGGGGGCAACCAGAGATAGGGAGTACGGTTTTGCTCGACGCGCCGCATCCAAGAAGGGTCAACATCTTGAATTAACTTAAATTGATCTGTCGATTGAATAGCCGCCATGCCATTCGTCATATAGAGACTAATATTTTGGATATCTGGATTGGTCTGTACGTTGAAAATAAGCTGATTGAAATAATACTCATCAAGGAGCCAGTTTCCAATATTCTGTTGATAAGGCTCCGTGTCCTTAGTTAATATCGTCTGAATAGTATCGTGAGTCACCATAATATCAATTATTTTGCGGATGGAGCTTGTTTTATAATTCAGGAAAGAACCCGTCTGTTGCATCATTGAATCCAGCGAATATCTAGCTTGTTTTTCTGTATTCCTGGAGGTGATATATGAGTTTACGGAAATAAATATAGTGAACGATACAATCAGCAAGAGTAGATAAGTAATGAACAGCTTTTGGCGGATGCTGAGGTCTCGGAATTTACTTGTTAGCTTCTTCCATCCAGTCATAACTTCTCCCGATACTGCGTGGGAGTAAGCCCGGTTGCTTTCTTAAACATAGAAGAAAAGTAATTAGAATCGGTTAATCCGATCGAAGTAGCAATTTCATACAGTTTCATGCGGCGATCTTGTAGCAACTCCTTGGCTTTAGTAATACGAACCTCGGTAATATACTCGTTAATGGTTTTGCCCGTTTCCTTCTTAAAGAGAGCACACATGTACGTTTTGCTTAAATAAGCATGATCTGAGATCATACGTGTCGTCAGATGGCTTAGGTGGTAATGATCCTGAATAAATTGGTACACCTCCGATATCCGCGCATTAACAGCATGTTTCGCTTTCCATTGTGCAAACACCGCTTTTACGTTATCTACCACATAAGCGTTTAGTCCTTCTAGGCTTGTAATCTTATCAATCTCTTTCCAAATATATATTCGTTCTTGATGACGATCCGTTAGAGCTAATCCTTTATCCATTGCAAATTCATGAAGAGCAAGCAGATAGTGAAAGTAGATGCCAGCCACCCTTTGCGTGTTACAATCCATAAGTCGTCTAAGGTTGATGGTTTGCTGCTCGATAATCTGGCACGCTTTGTCCTCTTGTTCACTTCGTAAATGAATACGATAGGTGTTGAAGAGGTCCTCGTCAAGCACAGAGATTGCAGTATCATTTAACATTTCATAGTTTCCAGTAAATACTCTTCGGTAACCTTTGTAGAATGCCAAGTGTGATAACTCAATCGATTTTTGTATAGATTCAACAAAACCAGATTCTCTATCGATAACGCTTCCAATTCCAATGGAAAAATCAAATGTTGACCCGTATATATGTTGTAACTCTTGCAAGATCCATGCTGCCCGCTCCGCGTGAGTTTCCATTGATGAATCATCTGCAGGCAATATGGCCATAATCGTTCGGGAGTCTACAATGCCTGTTATTGAACAATGTGCTGCATGATCCCGCATCCAATGAACAATGCCATGTAACGTTTGATCCATTTCTTCTATTTCATCTCCTAATGGCGCTGCTAATACAGTGATAGGCAGAATTCTATTGTTCATAAATGCGTAGGAGGGAGAGTTGGTGATATTTACAAAAGTGGGTGTGTTGGATTGCGTCTGAGTCCAATTCGAAATCCATTGCTGCTCCATATAGTCTTTGGTTACGTATCGCGTCTGTTGCTCTAGTTTATACTGAGAGATACTTTCGCGTAAGGCGAGAGTTAATTCATCTAACTTAACGGGTTTTTCCACGTATCGAACCGCTTTTAATTCAATGGCTGACTTCAAATATTCTTTATCCGAATAACCACTCAAAAATATGATTTTAGAATCAGGATAGGTCTCTTTGAGTCGTGTGGCAAATTCGATCCCGTTCATACGAGGCATACGAACATCGCTCACAACAATTTGTGGTTTGAAATGTTTCGCTAATTCGAGTGCTTCTTTTCCGTTACTCGCACTTTCTAACTCATCGATTCCAAGTTCGTCCCACGTAATATACTTCCGCAGACTTTCAATTGTAAGTGGCTCGTCATCAACAAGTAATGCTTTCATTGAATTTCCTCCTCTAACGTCTCGACAGTTAACTCCATATTAAAATAGGGGTGTCTCCTTAGCAATAAACATTCTTAAGTAATTCATGACTCCATAATCTAACCAAGAAAATCATAATTCTACATTCTGTTGATACATCAGACTCTCACCTATAATTCAATTAGATCCAAATTGTAAACGGATACAAAATAGAGAAAAGAGGGAGAGTATGGCGACTGAAATGAAAGTTGCTGCTAAAAAGGCGGGCAGTAATACGAGAACGAGTCATCGAGTTACTGATTTCTTCCGGGAGATATTTCGGAACAAAGTTCTGTATCTCATGTTTCTACCGATTGCACTGTACTTCATTATTTTTAACTATGTTCCGATGGCAGGGCTGGTTGTTGCTTTCAAAAGTTTTAATTATCGTGACGGCATGTTCGGTAGTCCATGGGTTGGATGGGCGAATTTCGAATATTTCTTCACATCTGGAAAAGCGTGGCTCGTTACGAAAAATACATTCTTATACAATAGTGTTTTCTTAATTGCTTATCTATTCTTTTCCATTATGCTAGCGGTATTAATTGCTGAAATGGCAGGAAAAATTTTCAAAAAAACGGCTCAAACGTTTTTGTTTTTACCATACTTTTTGTCTTGGGTTGCCGTATCAGCTATTGTGTATAACCTGTTCAGCTTTGATTTTGGGCTAGTTAACACACTACTTAAGAGTTTAGGTTTTAATGCAGTCGATATCTATTCTGTTCCTTCGTATTGGTATGTTATTCTTCCTCTCTTTTATGTATGGAAATGGGTTGGATTTGGTAGCGTTCTTTATTTGTCAGCCATCATGGGTCTAGATCAATCTGCATATGAAGCTGCCAAAATTGATGGTGCTAACGTATTTCAACGCATTCGCTATCTCACCATACCTCTCCTGAAACCAACAACGATCATTCTTTTATTGCTTGGTATTGGTCGGATCATGCGCGGGGAGTTTGATATGTTTTATCAACTTGTTGGTAACAACGGCATCCTAATGGATACAACCGACATTATTGATACGCTAGTCTTCCGATCGCTCATTGTAAGCCAAGATTTCGGAATGGCTTCAGCTGGTGGTTTATATCAGTCCGTATTATGTTTCGTCATTATTATCATTGCAAATGGAATTGTTAAGCGGTACGACCGGGATCAAGCACTATTTTAGAAAAAACGAGGTGATAAGAGATGGGAAAAGGAAAAAGTATTCGCACGCCCGATATGGTACTCCTGAATATTATTGCTTATATCGTTGTAGGTTTGTTTGCCATTGTGGCGGTTGTACCATTTTTTATTGTGTTGGTGAACTCCTTCGCTTCCGAACACAGCATTATATATAACGGATATGCGTTCTTTCCTAAAGAATTTTCATTGGAAGCGTACAAGATGGTTTTTCAAAATCCTGATAAGATGATTCGCGCTTATGGAATAACCATTTTTGTAACTGTCGTAGGAACAGCGAGCTCGTTGTTCTTGTCTATGATGGCTGCATACGTCATGTTTCGAAAGGATGTAAAGTATAGAAACTCATTATCCTTCTTCTTATACTTCACAACATTATTTAATGGAGGACTTGTTCCTTTTTACCTGTTAGTCGTACAACAATTGCACCTGAAAAATAATATTCTCATTCTTCTACTAGCAGGCATGTTCAGCGTATTTAACATCTTGATTCTCCGCAATTTCTTGAATGGCTCTGTCCCCGATGCGCTTATTGAATCAGCAAAAATCGACGGTTCAGGAGACGTTCGGATCTTCTTGCAAATCGTCCTTCCATTATGCAAGCCGGCGATGGCTGCGATTGGTATGTTTACAGCGCTAGCTTATTGGAACGATTGGTGGACGCCAATGATGTTCATTGAGAAACAGGAACTGTATCCATTGCAATACACACTTTATCAAATTCTATCCAGTGCCAACTTCTCTTCCCAAATGGTCAACAGCATCCCACGGGTAGACATGCCTAAAGAGTCATTAAAGTTAGCACTGACCATCGTTGCGACAGGACCGATTGTTCTGTTATATCCATTTGTACAAAAATACTTCGTTTCTGGAATTACGGTTGGAGCAGTAAAAGGATAATTACGTGGTTAACGATCGAGGGAGGTGATGGGGGCTATCGTTTGATGTAACAAGATTGAACGGTCATTTTCCGAAAAACAAAAGGGAGGTTGTATCCATGCAAAATGTAAAGAAAACTCGTTGGTTGCGAATGTTGACATGCTTGTTATTAATAACTGTAATTGTCTCAGGATGTACTAGTGGGAATGGGGAACAGGCAGGCGGTTCCACTGCAGGAAATGATGGTGATACGTCAAGTCATGTTAAGCTTGTAGGTTATTTGCTGGGAGATGCTCCGCCAGGAATGAATGCAGTTGTGGAAGAACTTAATAAAAAACTAACAGAAGATATTAACGCTGAAATTGAGTTCCGTTACATTGGCTGGGGGGATCTTGCATCCAAATATCCTCTCGTGCTTGCAGCAGGTGATGACGTAGACTTTATTTTTACAGCTAACTGGGCTTACTATAACCAGGAAGCAGCCAAAGGCGCATTCCGTGAAATAACGATGGAAGAAATTGAGAAATTCATGCCTAAACATTATGAAGCGACCAATCCAGTTGCATGGGATGAAGCGAAGATTGGCGATAAAGTCTATATGATTCCAACTTCTTCACCGGATCAAAAGGTACCTGTGACAATTATTAGAGGAGATCTTCGTAAGAAATATGGCATTCCGGAAATTAAACGTTTTCAGGATCTTGAGCCTTACCTAGCAGCTATTAAAGCAAATGAACCAGCTATAATCCCTATTAATGCAGATAGTCAGTACGATTTCGCCAAGACATTCTATAACCTCCAGTGGGAAATGGGTCCTGCTACTGTAGATACGATGCTGATTACCAATGGTTGGTCTGGAACACATACGGAATGGGATGACCCAGATGGAAAAGTGTATTCCCAGTTCGATCCTCATATCAAGGATCAGCAGATCCAAATTGCTAAGATCGTAAAAGACTGGTATGACAAAGGCTATATTAACAAAAATGCCATGTCAAACAAAGTACGAAGCAAAGATGCCTTTGAACAAGGCACATCGGCTGTAGCATACGGTAATACAACGGATATTCAGACGACGCTAGCCAAAGCTCAAGGGCAGGGATGGGAAGTCGAAATTATACCGAATCTATCTCCAACAGGTACTTACCTGCAAGACCCTTACATTAATAACGGGATTGCCATTGCGGCTGGAACCAAAAATCCAGACCGTGCGATGATGGCCTTGGACTTAATCATGGAGGAACCATCGTATAACAAGTTAGTTTACTTCGGTATTGAAGGGGTTAACTATGTGGAGAAGGATGGCAAAATTGATCTTCCAGATGGAGTGACAGCAGATAACAACACATATGCACCCGATGCAGCTGGTTTCTGGTTTACGAATAAATCCCAATTTCCACCGATGGCAAATTGGACTGAACAATATACTACTCTTAAAGATTCGCTAGATGATATGTTAGTCCCTTATATATACAATGCCTTCTCGGCAGATACCTCAACGATCAAAACGGAACTAGCGAATCTGAATACGGTTGCTACGCAGTATCAATTACCAATCCAAGGTGGCGTTGTCAAGGATGTTGAACAGGCTTATGCAGAACTTGAAGCAAAAGCCAAAGCAGCCGGCTTTGATAGAGTCCTTGCCGAAGCGGAACAGCAGACACAACAGTTCCATGAAAAAAAGAAATAACTCAGCACAGCATTCGCTGCACGTTCGATCAGACCAAAGAAACTCTTCATTCGTCTTTGAAGGGTTTCTTTTTTTCTTGCGCAAGACTCCATAATCTAACCAAGGAAATCATAATCCAGCATTATTCTGCATCGTTAGAAGCTACATTATAATGAAACGAACAACTTGAAAACGCATACATTCATTCGTTTGAAATTGATTTTCTAGGAGGTGTAGCTTATCCTGTGTAGTTTGCCATTTTGTTTTTAGTATAGCAACTAAAAAAGGTATTTCCCCTTCATGGACAGAAAGCATGTAACATGACCAGGGAGGGATTTTCTAGTGAAGACATTCAAATGGGTTCTAGCAAGTATGATTGCGGGCGTTACTTTGGCTCTCATCTTTTTCATAGTTCTTCGTAACAACGATATGGAACGAAAAGACCAGTTTAACAATGAAGTTACAACCATCACTGGCTATCTAATAGGAAGCCCACCAGCCGGTCTGAATGATGTCTTGCAGGAACTGAATCAACGCTTGCGACAAGATCTCCAAGTGAACATTCGTCTGAAGTATATTGCTTGGAATGAGCTTATAACCAAGTACCCGATGGTGCTCTCCTCGGATGAGAGTGTGGATTTCATTTTTGCTAGTAACTGGACCTATTACAACCGCGAAGTAGCACAGGGAAGTTTTCTCGAGATTAGTAAACCTATGATCCAAAAGAATATGCCACTATATTACGCGGTGCAAAAAGAAAAGGCTTGGAAGGAAGCCGAAATTGGCGGGAAGATGTACATGATTCCCTCATCCGCTCCTGATGTAAAGGTTCCAGTGACATTAATTCGAGGTGACTTGAGAAAGAAGTACAATGTTCCTGCAATAAATACGTTCTCTGAGATTGAACCCTATCTAAAAGCCATTAAGCAGAGTGAAACGTCGATGACGCCTATCCGAGTGGACAAACAATATGATTTAACGAAAATTCATTCCAATCTGCAGTGGGAATTCGGGCCAGCAGTCGCAGATGCGATTACAACCACCAACGGTTTCTCTGGTGTTTTTACAAGTTGGGATGATCCTCAAGGAACAATCTTGTCTGTATTTGAAGAACCATTACAGAGTAGTTTCCTGAAATCAGCTCAAATTGTGAAGTCTTGGTATGACAAAGGATATATCAATCAAGATGCAATCGTGAATAAGGAACGTAGCAAAGATGCATTTGAAGCAGGTCGTTCCGCCGTTGCCTTTGGTAATACCAATGATATTCAAACTACGTTGATAAAAGCTGAGAAAAATGGTTGGGAGGTTGAGATTATTCCGAATCTCTCCTCAAAGGGCACCTATCTGATGGATCCTTACTCCAATAACGGTGTAGCTATCCCAGCTAATTCACGGCACGCAGGGCTTACGATGCAAGTGCTGGATTTAATTATGGAAGACCCAGATTACAGCCGGTTAGTTTATTTTGGGATTGAGAGTAAGAACTACGTTATACGTGATGGATTAATAACGCTCCCAGAAGGGATCACTCCGGAAGCCAATGATTACCCTCCGGATGCATCTGGTTTTTGGTTTACTAATAAGAGTACATTTCCCCCTAACGCAGAATGGAGTCAAGCTTACAAGGCTCATAAGGCTAATCTCCAAGATAAACTGGTGTCCAATCGTTACGCAGGATTTAATTTTAACGCTACAACCGTTAGAGGTCAGCTGGAACAGATGAATCGAGTTGCAATTCAATGGTTAACGCCGATTCAGAGCGGAATGGTACACGACGTGGACGAGTCTTTTCAGAAGTTTAAATCGGAAGCATTAAAAGCAGGCTACCATGAAATATTGCAAGAAGCTAAGAGGCAGGCTGATGAATATAGGGCAACGGAGTAAATCATCACTAGCATATCGACTGGAGGGTGAAACTGTGTCAATAAGGCAACTAAACTTGGTGAAATACAGTCTGAAATTAGGTTTGATTTTTGGAATTGCTTTCGGAATTTGGGGAGAAGCAGCTTCTGCTGCTCAAGATGAATCTAGCGAACCAAAGGTACTTACTCATCAATTGATAAATCCTGATTTTGAATCTGTTGACTCGTCAGAAGGGATTGATGGGTGGAGTCACGCTGGGAATGAGGAGGCCTCCCGAATCACTGAGACGGGATATGAAAGCGGGCATAGCCTACAACATGCTTCTAATGAAGCTTATGTCGTGGAAACCTTTCAGACAGTTGCGAACCTAGAGGAGGGCTATTACGTTCTCACAGCTTGGACACAGAACAGCAGCGGAGAAAAGCCGAACTATATTTTTGCCCGAGATCACGGGGCATCGGAAGAAAGGACAGCATTACCTGTATCTGAAGCGTGGACCAAAGTTACAATTAGAGGTATTCATGTAACTAGCGGTACGCTTACTATTGGATTACATTCCGAAGGAGATTCCAATCAATGGTCACGTCTAGATCACATCGAGCTTGTGAAAGATGACAACCCGTACCAATTTCTAAAAGGAGGCGATGTATCCCAGCTTACCTATATGGAATCTAATGGGGCACGGTACTTTGATCAGCAAGGAAAGGAAAAGGATGTTTTCCAGATTATCAAAGAAAATGGTCAGGATATTGTACGGCTTCGTGTGTATAACAATCCCGGCAAAGGGCGGGGAGATGGGAAATATTATGTCCCCGAAGGAATTATGGATAAAGCAGATATGTTAAAGCTAGCCAAACGTGCCAAAAACGCTGGGCTCCAAATTCAACTAACCTTTCATTATAGTGATTATTGGTCGAATGGTGAACATCAGATCATTCCAGAAGAGTGGAGAGATCAGATCAATTCATTACCGGACGAAAATGCGAAGATTGAAGCTTTAGATCGGTTACTGTTCGATTACACAACAGAAGTGATGCAGGCAATGAAAGACCAAGGTACTACACCAGAATTCGTTTCATTGGGGAATGAAATGCATGGTGGATTACTGTTTCCGTATGGTAAGGCAGGAAGTACGACTTGGCCAACACTGGCAAAGTTCCTCACTTCTGGCTCCAATGCCGTGAAAGCGGTTGCTCCTAATGCAAAAGTGATATTGCATCTTGATGATGCTGGAAACTACGATAAATATGAAGCTTTCTTCGATCGTGTAGAAAGTTATGATGTTCCATATGACATTATAGGATCTTCATATTATCCGTTTTGGACAAAAAAGAAAATAGAACCTATTCTCGAATTTACGGAACGAATTAGTGAAAAGTACGATAAAGATATCATGATTATGGAGTCAGGATACAACTGGAATCCTACTCTCCCTAATGGTGAAACGGGTCAGCTAACCGATATTGGGCCGTATCCTATTGAATTGAGTACGCCAGAAGGTCAACGAGACTTTATGATTGAGCTATTTAATGGATTGAAGTCTGTCGACAAAGGTCGAGTAATCGGCAACTTGTACTGGGATCCCATTATGATTGATGTACCAGGGATCGGCTGGGCGTTAAAAGAAAGTGATGATCAGCCTGACATAAATGCTGTATCCAATACGACACTGTTTGATTTTGACGGCAAAGCACTGCCTGTTCATGATGCCTACCGTTATAACATCAGTGGAACAACTGTTGGTATGATTTCTGGAGTGGTGACAGGCAGCGAGGGAAAACCACTGGAGGGCGTGGAGGTTGAAGTCCAAATTGAAGGTGAATGGAAATCAGGTATAACTGATCGATACGGGCATTACTTCATTCCAGATGTTCTCCCTGGTGAAGAGTACAACATTAGAGCCTACAAACCGGGTTACACTGAGGCATCGAATAGCGTTATTGAAATTGTCTATGGTGAGATGGCCACAAGTGATTTTACTCTTGAAGGAGGAGCAGTGTCAGGCACTGTGGTTGATGAGGAAGGCCGACCGTTAGAACAGGTAAACGTGTTTTTCATGGAAAACGGCATCAAACATACAGTCGAAACGAATAGCAATGGAGAATATAGACTGGCTGATCTGCCAGAAGGTCTTAATTATACTTTGAAGGCAGAGAAAATCGGCTACGCGCTTGACGAGCGCTCCGGAGTTAACGTCGTTATTGGAGAGACATCTACAGGTGTAGACTTTGTCGTGCGTTTGAATTCGGGCAGTATTCATGGTGTGGTACGAGATTCGAATAATGCGCCATTAGCATCTGCTGATGTACGAGTTAAAGTGGGGAGTACAGTATACTCTGCTCTTACAGATGAACACGGCAAATACACTATTTTACATGTTCCTGAAGGATCGGATCACACCGTCATTGTCTCTAAAGAAAAATACGTGACAGCCGAAAAATCTTCAGTGAGTGTGCGTATTGGAGAAACAACAACTGAAGTTAATTTTGAACTTGTCGAGAACATCGGTAGTATAGCCGGTGAAGTAAGTGAACCTGAGGGTAAATCCGTTGCTGGTGCTACTGTCGTTGCAGTATTGGATAATCAAAAGTATGAAACCATATCTGATGCCAATGGACGCTACCGTTTAGATGGAGTTCCTACGGGTGCTTCATACATTCTAAAAGCGACAAAAAATGGATATATGAGTGCAGAAGTGAATGATATCAAAGTCACCCTACAACAGACAACCGAGCGTATCAATCTACGGCTTGCAACAGAAGTTCAGATTGTAAACAACGGTTTTGAGGAGCAAGGTGCAGATTCTTATGATGTTCCTGGATGGACATTAACTGGAACACCGTATGCTTCCTATGCCCAGGCGCATAGTGCGGTGAAAGAAGGGCAGTATGTATTGACAAGTTGGATGGATGATCCATATAAGACCCAAATTACCCAAACCATATCTGATATTCCTGCAGGTGAGTATGTCGTTAGCGCTTGGATTTATAATGGGGGCGGGCAAAACGAGTACTATATGTTCATGCAGGACGGTGATTCTGAGCCAGTGAAGATGGATATACCTAGCACTCATGGTATGAGTCAGGTAAGTCTGAATACAAGTGTAACGAAAGGCAAACTGACCATAGGCTTTTATAGCGATGCACGAGCCGGAAATTGGTCACTTATTGACGATGTCAAACTTGGTTATAAGGGAAGTGAAGACGCGGGGGAGACACCGTCAAATCCGTCAAACCCATCGAACCCATCGAACCCGGCGAATCCTGGTCAGGAAACTCCACCTGTATCCAATCCCGGATCTAACGGGGGTACAAGCGCCGGAGGAGCCGCACCTTCTGCGCCAAATAATGTGGCAGATGGACCAGATGCAGCAATCTCAGGAAATACGCTCTCTATTGAAGCGGAAGCAGATCGAAATGGCCTGATCAAAGCCAGTATTAAAGCGGCTGACATTGTGTCGGCAGTACAGTCCAGTCGGCAGCAAACCATTATCATTCAAATGAAATCTAAGACAGCGATACAAAAGGCTGAACTCGAACTACCTATAAAAAGTCTACTTGATAGTAAAATCCAGTCTTTTTCCATTGTGACACCCATTTCATCTATTCACATTCCTATAAGCGTGTTAACACAATTGAGCGATGATGATGCGTCATCCCCACTTCTAGTTTCAATTGCGAAAGAGTCCTTACCTGAGAGATGGGCAATTCAAAAGGCCACATCTCAACATGGAGCATATCACGTACAATTATTTATCGCTGGAAAGCAACTACCGCTACCAGATCAATCTGAAGTTCAGCTCACGTTTCCGTTTGCACTTCAGGAAGGGGAGCGTGAACATACGATGGTAGCTTATGTTCAAAATGAAATGCAAGCTCCGCAAGTAATCAAACGTGTCAACTACAATCCGGAGCGAGCTCGGTTGGAACTTGTTACTCATAAGCTTGGTCTTATTGTACCTGCTAGTGTTGAGCACTCTTATAGGGATATCGAAGGTATCACTTGGGCGAAACCAAGCATTGAAGGCTTATCCGCGAGAAATATGATTCATGGATTACCTAATGGGGAATTCGCACCGAACAAAACGGTGACTCGGGCAGAGTTTGTTCAGATGCTTGTGAGTGCATTTGAACTTCCAGCGGTCTCCTCGAATTCAGCTTTTAGCGATGTTAGTCTTGGAAAATGGTATAGCCAAGCTATCGTTTCAGCGGAGCAGGCTCGTGTGATTACTGGACGTGGAGATGGCACTTTCGGCGTTCACGATCAGTTAACAAGGCAGGATGCAGCTGTGATGTTGTACAACATGCTCCAAACAAGTGGAACAAGTTTTGAAAATTTCGATGTTAACAGCAAATTTAGTGATGAAAAAGACATTAGTGGTTATGCACTCGAATCTGTTCATCAGTTAAAATCTACTGGAATACTACAAGGTATGGGGGATGGTAAATTTGCTCCGAAATTGAGCTTAACCCGGGCTCAAGCGGCAGTTATGGTCTACGAGCTGATTCAACAGCGTAGCCAGATCTTATCACTGCAGTAAAAATAAAGATGCCCATGGACACAGATGTCATGTAGTCCATGGGCATGTTTATTATTTAAGATGTGAGAACATAACACAAACGGGATGAAGCAATAAGCGTTCACCCCGTTGAATGCTGTATGTGTTCATCCCGTTTATTGTCTAGCTGGGAATAGAGAAAGCTCGTATTGTGGGATGGCTTCAATTCGGTGGAATTCGGCTATCTCAACTCCCTCGAACCGTTCTACTTGAGCCTGGTTGACGAAGGTATGAACAGTGCCCTTGCGAACAGGAGTAATGGCCAAGTGAAGGGTGGAAGCCTCGAGCTTGGTGTAAAATTCCTTTAAACCAATCGACCATGTGTTACCGTATTGAATATGGTCAGTAATTAATTCTCCGTTGAGAAAGGCCTCTGCCACATCACCTTCGTAATCCATTTCGAGCCAGACGTCTTGTACGTGAGCAGGCCAATCTCCTGTAAATTCTAATACGGCTGATTTTTCCACGGGCTTAGTAATCGAAATACCTGGAGTATACTCAGGTAATTCAATTAAATACGTTTCCAGTTTCCCTGCTTTTTGAGAAGATATCGTGTCAGTTCCTAAGGTTTGAAGACCCTGTTTAGGCGCAGGGTACAGAGAAAGTTCGAAACGAGATAATCCCTTAGAGCTGCAACGAAGCTGATGGTTGCTATAAGTAACCTGACAATCGCTAATCACAAGTGTATCTTGTCCCCACAATTGGAATCGATATGCTTTCTGTGACTCATCTCTAGACAAGGTGACAAACTTTATAGAAGTACCGTCGGCAGTAATGAATGTAATCGCGTCATGCTTATTCACCGTGGGAGTTATCACATAGTACGTTTCTTTATCGAGTAGCGTACCTTCACCAACGTGTACATCGGTTAGGTTCTCTTTGCGAACCACATACTCTGGCTTTAATCCTTCATGAGCATAGAAGAAAATCGTTCTTTCATTGTCTGCTTCAATTTCAGTTAATAACTGCGCAGTAGCGCTTTGAAGTGAAACTCCATGTAGATCTAGATTAAATGGCAGCATGAGTCCAAGTCCCGCGGGGAGATCTAATTCTCCACTGTCAGGGAAAGCAATACTTCCCTCATGCGTTTCCAGTTCGATCCGTACAGGACGCTGTGGAAGCTCAACTTGATCTTGAAAGTTGTTCAAAAAGACAAATCCGGAATTCTTTCCATATCTAACACACCAACGTAACGAATCCTTGTCTGTTGGGTCCATCGTAGATTGACCTTCAGGTAATACCGTTCTCATCGGTGCAAGGAGAGAGCCGAAAGATTCTAGGAATAATGAAATTGAGCGGATTCGGTCATAGGAAGCTCCGACTCTGCCGAACTCACCGAGTGGAGACTGATAATCATACGTGATTTTAGGAAGGAACTGTTCGTTGAGATAACTTTTCTTCCCTACGGGATTGGAGCCACCGTGATACATGTAGTATCCGAGTAAGTTACTTCCACTTGCCAGCTTCACGAGTGTCATAGCTTCAATACTGTCAGCCGGAACATACGGGCGTGCGTTGTAGCTCACTTGCATCCCACCAGCCATCTCGCAATAGGCTACAGGGTATTGTGAGATCTCAAAATCTACGGGTTCTGCAGGGTGAGCATGTAGGTCACGATAAAGAAACTCGGTGCTCGGTGGTTGATTCGGAATCCATGACGTATAGGCATAACCTGCCAGCATGGGCAGGAATTTCTCATTGGGAACTGCCGCTCCGCCCCAAGCTGTTGAAGTAAAGAATAGTGGGCTGATTCCAGTTTCCTCTGCAATCCGTTGCAATTCAGCTAGGTGCGCTTTGCCGCCTGTTCCTGAAGACAGAAACTTGCCAGCTTTGTACCCCCAAGCATCATTAGGTGCACCACAATGCATGAACTCATTCTCTAGCTGCACAGCAATAATGGGTCCACCTTCTTGGAAAAAACTACCTTTTATCTGACTATATATCTCTCGATATAAACGACGAGCCAGCTTCAAATATTCAGGGTCGTTGGATCTAATTTCAAGCGGTTTCCCAAATACCCAATCGGGAATACCGCCGTTGCGGACTTCGCCATGACAAAACGGGCCAATTCTGATCATTAAGGGAAAATCAAGCTTAGCGCATAAATCAATGAAATGCCGAAGATTGCGATTTCCCTCCCAATTAAATTTACCTTCTTCTTCCTCATGGTGATTCCAGAATACGTAAGTGGCTACGATATGAATACCACCTGCTTTCATCTTTAACAATTCTTCTTCCCAATGAAGGTAGGAGAATCTAGAAAAGTGGAACTCGCCAACAATAGGGATGAAGGGCTGCTCGTTACGTGTCATATAGAAGTTTGTAAAACCGAATGAATCTCCTGCAGGGTTAAAGCCACCATGGATACCTAACTTTCCTTGGTGAATCTCTTTTTGGGCTATGTTTGTTAAATCTAGCTTGGAGAGGGTGCTCATTGTTGAATCTTCCTCCTTGTGATATGTTCTGTACAATTTATGAGTTTTGAGATACATCTATAATTTACAAAAAATGAATACGGTGAGGTAGTGTTCCAATGGCTGAAAAACATGTGGATTATGCTATAAACGATATCCGCCCTTACGGCATATTAATCTCGGGGCATTATCATAAACAGAAGGATTATGAGATTTATCGGCCATCAGGAAGTCGTGATTGGTTGTTGATCTATACCATATCTGGGGAAGGGGTTCTACATACTGTCAACAGAAAGATTACTTGTACAAAGGGAGATGTGGCGATCATCATGCCAGGTCATCCGCATCATTACGGTACTAAAAATGAATATTGGGAATTTGTATGGGTTCACTTTATCCCTGACCCGAATTGGAGTACTTGGCTTCGATTGCCTGAATTGGAGGAAAGATTTGTTTATTCTCAGCTGACTTCTGACGAAGCTAAAGCGCAGGTAGAGGAAGCATTGGGACGGCTGATTCGACACGAACTGCCCGGTGCAAGCTCCGAAATCTATCGTCGTTTGGCAGAGTTGGCTTTGGAGGAGACGTTAATTCATATCAAACAAACCTTCCCCTCAGAAACACCTAACTCTATGGATCCTAGAATCGTGGACATATTACATGAACTACAGACCTATCCTGCTCAGAAGGTTAGTATTCCGGAGCTTGCAAGTCGAAGCTGCTTATCAACGTCAAGGCTGTTGCATTTGTTTAAGGAAGAGGTTGGCGACACCATTTTGAATACGCTCCATAAATTTAGACTTGAAAAAGCAGCACAGCTTCTAACAGGTACGAATCGGCAAATTTCCGAGATTGCAGCAGATGTAGGTTATGATTGTGGAATTCATTTTACAAGAAAGTTTCGCGAAGCATTTGGAGAGACCCCGTCTGCATTTCGCAAGCGAAAAAAATGAGTTTTCTGCGAGAATCTGCAAAGTAAAGAATATATCTCGAATACTGTGATTTCATTTCTCGGTTTAGATTAACCTTTTGGGATGCTCCGATACTCGGTCGGGGAGCATCCCATTATTTTTTTGAACAATCTCGAGAAATAATAAGGATCCTTGATCCCTACAGTTCCGGATATTTCCTTTACACTTTTATCTGATAACGACAACATTTGCCCAGCTCGTTGCATTTTGAGTCTGAGATAGAACTCAATAGGAGGAACGCCCATTTCTTTATTAAATAAGTAAATCAAATGCTGCTTCGATAAACCTAAATGGCTTGCCAAATCTACAAGCGAAAGAGAATCCGTAATTCGATCAGTCATGTATTGCACAGCCTGGTCCATGTATCGTTCACCCTTAATATCTTGAAGAGAATGGATCAAACTCAAACCGACGTGGCTAATAAGGTGCCGGATACATTGTGATACATAAATCTGATTGTTCATAGCGTACGGTTTATCGGACAACATGCCATAACATTGTTCAAAATCATCTATCCATCTAGCGTGTAAGTTTAATGTAAAAGGCAGGGGTCCTGAGTCCAAGGCGTATGTGCGGATCAGCGATTCTGCATCCTTTCCAGTAAGGTGCATCCAGTAAATGGTCCAGGGATTTTCGTTAGATGCACCGTATCGATGTGGCATTTCAGCAGGAATAACAATAAGTTGCCTAGCTTGAATGTGAACTAATTTATGGGTCTCCACCCAGCCTTCACCTTGGACACAATACATGAGGATATGCGTAGGGCAACCGTTAGGTCTTTCTCTGTAATGAAATTTAGCTGCTGGAAATAAGCCGATATCACTAACATGGAATTGACTTGTTAATGCTTCATTCTGTAATTCTCTGAGCATGAATTCAGGTTGGATAAATATTTTTTCTTCTTCAAACCCATCTGGTTTCAAATTCCAATCCTTCTCGATCTCAAACATCCTCCATTCTTAAGAATATTTTATGATGTTATCATATAATCCCTGATTAAATACGGATCGCTTGAAACTTTTTATAAGAATATAATCCATTAACTACCGACTTTCGTTAATTGTATAACGGCTAGAAAGGCATTAAATTAAAGCTATAAATACGAAGGAGGATCACATATGAGTACAAATGATTCATCATCGGCTGTATCTAATCAGGTTCGTGTTTGGGAGGAAAAAGTTGAAATCCCTACCTACGGAACAGGTAAACCCGACAAGAATCCCATGTTTCTGGAGAAGCGAGTATACCAGGGCAGCTCTGGACGAGTATACCCACTTCCGGTTATTGATAAGATTCTGGATGAAAAAGTATCTCAGACCTATTTAATGGCTATTCTCGAAAATGAATATGTTCGAATCGAGATCATGCCGGAAATTGGTGGTCGAATCTACCGTGCATTAGATAAAACAAACAATTATGATTTCGTTTACTATAATCGTGTCATTAAACCGGCACTTGTTGGACTTGCTGGTCCATGGATTTCAGGAGGCATCGAGTTTAACTGGCCGCAGCATCACCGACCTAATACATTTGGAGCTGTACAACACACGGTTACGGAGAACCAAGATGGTAGCGCTACGGTGTGGGTTAGTGAGATCGATCGAATGTACGGTACTAAAGTAACGACAGGTTTCACATTGTATCCAGGCAAAGCCTATATCGAAATTACTGCACAGATGTACAATCGTACGTCTGAACCGCAAACGTTCTTATGGTGGGCAAATCCTGCCGTAGCAGTGAATGACCATACTCAAACGGTATTTCCTCCAGATGTGACAGCTGTATTTGATCACGGCAAACGAGATGTGTCGAAATTCCCTATTGCTACAGGTACGTATTACAAAATGGATTATTCTGAGGGTGTCGATATCTCTAGATACAAAAATATACCGGTTCCTACTTCATACATGGCGTACAAGTCTGACTATAATTTTGTGGGAGGTTATGACCATAGTGTCCAGGCAGGACTGCTGCATGTAGCCAATCATCATGTTTCTCCAGGTAAGAAGCAATGGACATGGGGGAATGGCGAATTCGGTCAAGCTTGGGATCGAAGTTTAACGGATGAAGATGGACCTTACATTGAGTTGATGACTGGTGTATTCACCGACAACCAACCTGATTTTACATGGCTCCAGCCATATGAAGAAAAATCGTTTACCCAGTATTTCATGCCTTACAAAAATATTGGAGTCGTTAAGAACGCTTCCATCGATGCTGCAGTAAATTTGGAAGTGGATGAAGCACTTCGAGTTGCGACAGTCATGGCCTATGCTACATCTGTATTTGAAGGCGCGACAGTCGAATTAAAGGGACATAAACGTACGTATGTGAAGGAAAATGTAACCTTATCTCCAGAGTTAACTTATAAATCGGTCATTACGTTGGATGATAGAGACCAGCCTTATGATTTACTTTTAACAGTACGTGATTCTGAACAGAACTTACTCATCAGCTATAGACCAGCCAAGCCATCCATTGAACAGATTCCAGATGCCGCGAAGCCGCTGCCTCTTCCAGAAGAACTGAAAAGCACAGAACAATTGTATCTTGCCGGACTTCATTTGGAGCAATATCGACATGCTACCTTCGAACCGGAAGACTACTATCAGGAAGGCTTAAGAAGAGATCGTACTGACATCCGTCTGAATGTCGCTTATGGTACGCTGTTGCTTCGAAGAGGAGAACTGGAAGAGGCGGAAACCCATTTCCGTACGGCTATCCAATCATTGACCTGGCGCAACCCTAATCCATACGATAGTGAAGCTTACTACCAACTTGGCTTAACGCTTCGACTTCAAGAACGAAATGAAGAAGCCTTCAAGGCATTTTATAAGGCAGTGTGGTCTTCGGCTTATCAGGATAGTGGTTACTATGCATTAAGCCAGATTGCATCCGAGCGGGGAGCCTATCTGGAAGCGCTAGATCTGGTAGAACGTTCACTGGTTCGTAATGCTAGAAACTACAAATCAAGATTGGTGAAAACGGCGCTGCTTCGCAAATTAGGCCGTCACGAAGAGGCCATTGCTTTTGCCGATGAAACGCTAACGATGGATATTGCCGATTTCGGTGCAAGATACGAAAAATTCATGAATCTTGAAGCAAAAGCTAAAAGCGAGGAGGCTCATGCCGTACAAACTGAGCTATACCAGTTCATGCGAGATGATGCACATAACTTCTTGAATCTGGCTTGGGATTATGCAGGAAGTGGCTTTTTCGAGGAAGCAGCTCATGTGTTAGAAGAAATACGCTCGTTACAGGGTGGATCGACATATCCGATGGTTCATTACACACTAGCTTATGTCTATGACAAGTTGGGACAGAGCGATAAAGCAGGGCAAGAACGTAACCTTGGAGAGAAGGCTGCTCCGGATTATTGTTTCCCGAATAGCCTGTTCGATCTGAGCGTATTGCTGCATACGGTTAACCAAAATCCATCAGATAGTAAAGCGCATTATTATCTAGCAAACCTTTATTATGATAAAAAACGAGCAGAAGACGCCATTCATCATTGGGAAATCTCTATTCGTCTTGACAGTACATTCGCAACAGCACACCGCAATCTTGCGTTGGCTTATTACAATAAACAAAATGATGCAGTTGCTTCATTGAAATCGCTTAACCAAGCATTTGAATGTGATCAACAAGATGCCCGCGTTTTTTATGAGCTAGATCAGTTATATAAAAAGACTGGCGTTTCTGCACAGGAACGGTTGACGAAACTTCAGAAACATATGTATCTTGTCGAACATCGTGACGACCTTTATCTCGAATATATTACGTTGCTGAATACTTTGGGCAACTATAATGAAGCCTTGTCATTGTTGTTAGGTCGACGTTTCCATCCTTGGGAAGGGGGAGAAGGGAAAACGACAGGACAATATACGCTTGCGCTAGTTGAGCTTGCGAAGCAGGAGAACAAACGAGAATCGTATCAAGATGCTATTTCACTTCTACAGCGGGCATTCCATTATCCTGAGAATCTGGGCGAAGGGAAGCTCGAAGGCGCACAAGAAAACAATGTGCACTATGAACTGGGTCTCGCCTATCAGGGACTTGGCAAGCAAGAAGAGGCCATCGTCCATTGGCAACTTGCCTCAGAGGGGTTAGAAGAACCTGCTAGTGCGATGTATTATAATGATCAGCCGCCAGAGATGATATTCTATCAAGGGCTAGCGTGGGATCAACTGAACAATTCAAAAGAAGCAAAGCGTCGCTTCAACAAGCTGATTGATTATGCAGAAAGACATCTGTTTGATGATGTTAAAATTGATTACTTTGCCGTATCGTTACCTGATTTTCTGGTATTTGAAGACGATCTGAACAAGCGTAATCAAACCCACTGCCTGTTCATGCTTGGTCTTGGATTACTGGGTCTCGGTAAAAAAGAAGAGGCCAAAAAACGATTCAATGAAGCGATACAGTTGGAACCTAACCACCAGGGAGCCAGAATTCACTTGGAATTATGCTAAAGCATTAATGTTTCAAGGCAGCACAACGTGATTGAAAGCTATTGTAGCTAGAATCGTTAAATGGAGTGAACTCCGGGACAACCAGTTCCGGAGTTTCATTTGTATTGCGGTTCTAGGAGGAATCGATGAAATCGTGATCAGATGAATGTGTAGACTACTACGTTGTCAAAAGGAGAAACTTTATGCCGTTAATCGATATGCCCTTAGAACAGCTATACCAGTATCAAGGTAGAAATCCTCTTCCGACTGATTTTGATGAATACTGGGAGCAAGGTTTGCATGAAATGAAATTAACGAACGCACAAGTGGAACTGGTGCCGAGTTCCTTCCAGGTTCCCCATGCGGAATGTTTCCACCTGTATTACACAGGTGTACGTGGGGCTCGCATTCATGCGAAGTATGTGCGTCCGAAACATGTTCAACGTCCGCATCCGGCTATCATTAGCTTCCACGGTTATACAGGGCGTAGCAGCGATTGGTCGGAGCTGTTGAGTTATGCTTCACTTGGCATAGCCGTTTTTGCTATGGATTGCAGGGGGCAGGGTGGATTATCAGAAGATGTAGGTAATGTAAAGGGGACAACGCATAACGGACACATCATCCGTGGACTAGACTCAAAGCCAGAAGATTTGCTTTTCCGTCATATCTTTCTGGATGCTGTTCAACTGGCTGGATTAGCCATGAATCGAACTGAAATTGACCCGAATCGTATAGGCGTTATTGGAGGTTCACAAGGTGGAGGCTTGGCACTTGCATGTGCTGCACTGGAACCACGAATTCGACGTGTTTCGTCCTATTATCCATTCCTCAGTGATTATCAAAGAGTGTGGGAGATGGATCTAGCAAAGGATGCCTATCAGGAGCTTCGGAGCTATTTTCGGCAATTCGATCCACAGCATACACGCAAAGAAGCTATTTTTACACGTCTAGGTTACATTGATATCCAGCATCTTGCACCACGAATTGAAGCAGAAGTACTTATGGCTGTAGGCTTAATGGATACCATTTG
Organism: Paenibacillus tundrae; assembly: GCF_036884255.1. Taxonomy (NCBI): domain Bacteria; kingdom Bacillati; phylum Bacillota; class Bacilli; order Caryophanales; family Paenibacillaceae; genus Paenibacillus; species Paenibacillus tundrae. The sequence continues at coordinate 3,018,253 of NZ_CP145605.1, forward strand.
TCCTCCCTCTACACAATTTGCGGCATACAACAAAATCAAGGCTCCAAAATCCTTGGAGTTATATCCTGACTTTGGGCATGAGCACCTTCCTTGTTTTCAGGACAAAACGATGCAGTTTCTGCTCAAAATGTAGTTGTGAAAAGGGATCACGCCAAACAAGTTCACTCCTAAATTTGTATGGCTAAAACCCACGTTGAACGAATCAACGTGGGTTTTTTAAGATATTTATTTTGCTTCTCTTTTACGATAAATTTAATAACATCATTGATTACATCGTTTGATTGCTTGAGAGGGTAAAGACCACTACTCCCAGCTTTCAATTCCTAACGCATCCTTGTACGCACCTGGGTAAGAGTCCGGAATTTCAACTGCACCAACAGACTTTTGATAGAATGCAGCATTCTTTTCGGCAACCATTCCAATAATGCTGTATGCATAGCCCTGCTCTCTAACAGCATACAGCGTGCGTAGCAGCAGTTCTTTCCCTAAACCATATCCTCGATATTCTTCCTTAACACCAATCGGTCCGAAGAAATTTCTGCCGCTTGCGTCATAACAAGAGAAACCAATGATCTCCTGATTATCCTTAACAGCAACAAAACACGAGAACGGTGTGTTCGTAAACGTGACGTCGCACTCATTGGCCCAAATCGTGCTAAAGTTGGTTTTGATGAAATGGATGACCTTGTCTTTATCAAGCGCCATTGGCCTGCGAATTATAATTCCGTTAGCCTGGAGTGAAGGGTTCTCGGTATGGAGTTGGGGTAATTCATACAGTTTGACGAGCATATCAAATTTTTTCATTATATATTCTCCTTGATCAAATTATTGACTTTCTGTCTGATGTTAAGCAACCATTGCAGATCCTGCGGATATTTCTCAAAAGTTATGGATCCGGAATCTTCTTCGAGCAGCTGAAGCACCTTCTCTTTTCCGATCCATTGTTCAAGAAGCTGCAAAGCACGCAAATCTTGCAGCGCTTCGAGGAAAACTTCTGAACGGATGGAATCGATCGGACCGTCTTCACCAGGATACACCAGAAATGCATCACCAGAAGGGAAGCAATACCCAGCATCGGTATTCAAATAAGGATTGATTTTCTTAACAGAGAGGCCTGTATACCAATGATTGTAACCCCAGTGAAGGAACCCTTTAATATCATATTTGTAAAGCTGCAAGCCTATGATTCTGTTGCGATTGGAGGGCATATTGAAGAATCGGTTGGAAAGATAATCTTCCCCTTGCATGCAACAATAGTATGTCCATAGATTTTCGGTCTTGTTTTCAAGGAAATCATTGATTTCATCATTAGAAGGCACCGGATTATTCATTGCGCTTGCTTCTAAAACTTCCAAGTCTGAAATGGCATCCATAATGGGATAGCCATCAATCAAATCACTTACCAAATGGCTGAGACTTGCATATTCCTGAAGCCGGTCGGGCTTGGGTTCGTCTGAAATGTGGAATTATACACGCCCTTGCAAGTTTTTCTCATCCAGATATTGCACAAGTGCTGGCAAAAATTGCTTTAGAAAATGGGTATAGTCGCTGCCTTGAGAATCGGTATGCCAACCGAATAACTGGTTCAGTGTACCATTTTCTGTTACTAGGATTTTGGGTGCGTGATGTGCTCCCCATTGGGTGAACAGATGCGCCATTTCAAGATATGGTATGCCATGCGATTTACATTTTTCAATCCAAACATCGAGCATACTGAAATCAAAATGGTAGTTATCACCTTCCTTTTGAATTCCCACCAGTTGTGTGGTCAATCGCTCGTTTCCTATTCTAGTTTCGATCGGCGGTGTAAAGAGCGGTGTTAACAGCATGTTAATGCCGTGTTTCGCTGCATTATCCATATAACGGTCGATCAACTTCCAATGCTCGGGGCTAAAGACATCTACTTCATACCATGTTGCCAGACAGTCGGTGTAAAACCATTCCGTATGGATTAATTTTTGATCAGGTAACTTGTGAGCGATAACCTCAAGCGTAAAAGATTCCATACTGCTGTATGTTTTCTCATCGTCCTGAATGGACACCGAAATGGAGTAATGTCCGGCTTCGCAGTTTTCCGGAATGAAGATGGTGACCCAGAGGGAACGCCACTGTCCCGGAAAAGCAATGATGTCTTCACCTTCCACCAAAGGATACAGTGGATCGGGAAATAGACCAGGCGTGTCTCGCAAGATAAAGTCATCATGATTGTGATAGCAGGGAAGCTCTGAAGGGACGAGACCGACTTGTCTAACTACAACATTATTAAGCGCGCCAGAATCAACAGTAACTTTAAGTCCCTTCACTAACTTTGCGGCACGATACGCGACTTGAAAGGATACCGTTTCATTCCGTAGTCCAGAAGCGCTGGCAACTGTCGAATCCGTTATTTCGGTATCGGGAAAAACCTTGGTGAGTGAGCTCAAGCATCGGGTCTCCAAAATGGTTTGCTGGAAATTCACAACAGATCACGTCCATATCTTGTGGTGTTATTACTCACTTGCTATGGTGATGAGTATAAATTATAATGTCGATTACGACTATAAATAAAATGAGTAATAATATGGACAAAATGAGTATTTGGAGGATGTATGAAATACTACTCAGCTTATGTACATAGTGATGAATACGTTGAAAGTCAACCAATCAATAATGAATATGTCCAGGTAAACAGCGCGGGCTATTATGGATTTGACAACACGTATCATTCTGCAACACATAGAAAAAGTGGTAGGAAAGATTATATGCTTGTGTATACTCATTCGGGGCGTTCGTTGGCTCGATTTAAGGGCGAGGAACAATGTATCGAAGCTGGTGAAATATTTATTTATCAGCCGGGTGAGGAACATTACTACGGGCAAGTAGAGAATGACCCATTAAGTTGCTATTGGATACACTTTTCGGGGTATGGCATTCCAGGGCTATTACAACAATTAAATTTCGATCATAGAAATGTAATTACAACTGGAATTAACGATTGGCTGCCAGCTACATTCGACATGCTCATCCACAAGATTACAGAGAAAACCAGTAACAATCATATTCTCTTGTCCGCTATGTTGCTTCAACTTCTGCACTACATTTCAAGTAAAGACGGTAAACAAGAGCTAACTGCTCGCAAAAGCAAAAGCAGCGAATTAATTAATCTATCATTTAATTATATGTATCTGAACTACAATCGAAAGATAACCGTCGTGGAGCTTGCAGCGATTAGTGGATTGAGTGTGAGCAGATATATCAATGTATTTAAAGAGATCACGGGATATACGCCTAAGGAATATATGATCCATATTAGATTGGAAAAGGCATGTGAAATTATCAGTAACACAAATTTAAGTATCAAAGAAGTTGCACTAACAACGGGATTCGAAGATCAACTGTATTTCAGTCGACTTTTTAAGAAATACAAAAATATGAATCCGACAGAGTATAGAAGAACATATTGAAGATAACGTGAAGATGAACTAATAGTTGTCTTCCACTCATGGCAATGCATTGTTATCTAACGTTCATCTAAACTGATTATTGAGTCTAATACAAACAAAAGTCCGCCAATCATATTGATGGCGGACTTTTTTTATTTTATTGAAGAGTTAATTTCCTATTAAGTCCTTTTTACTAAGGGATACCGCGAAATGAGAATCAGTCTTTTATCCACATGCTCATTTGGAGGATTGTTGGTTGATATAGGAACGATATCGCATCCCATCTATGAGCAAAGATACCAAATCTTTGGCTACTGCAGGATCAAAGTTAGTGATCTTAAGGCATAGGCTGGAAGCTGCATTCAACAAACCGGTTGAGCTTATATCGGGGCATGTCTCACCAGACTTTGATGCAGTATCAATTAGGTTTTCTAATACAGGAACAAAACGTCTATCGAAAGACTTTGTCAGTGCTTCATATGCAGGATCACTTGAATGTAATGCTGCTGCAAGTCCGGGTATGGACAAAATGAAGTCTACATATGTTTGCATCCATAAAGCTAAAGCTTCACCAGGTGAATGGTTAGAAGCCAAGGTGATTGCAGCCTCTGCACACTTATCCATTTTCTGTTCAATAACAGCCAGAATCAAATCCGATCTTTGGGGAAAATGGCGGTATACTGTCCCAACTCCCACACCTGCTTGCTTGGCAATTTCCCGGATTGGCGCATCGACTCCAGAATTTGTGAATACATTCAGAGCAGATTGGAGCAGGGCGCAATTGTTACGCATTGCATCTGCACGTATGTATCGATCTTTATGATCTTGGGATTCCACATTATTATCAGTATTTTGTTCTTTCTGGCTCATACGAAATGCCCCTCTCAAATTTAAACCATATCCATCAGAGCATTATACTATTTAAAATTCGCTTACTCAACAAACTGAGGATGCAGACCTGATCCCTGAGACTCTAAAAAAATAGAAAAGTGTTGAAATCGGAACCATGTTCCGTATATAATCGGAACATGGTTCCGTTTAAGGATTTCGCTCAACACTAAATGGACTAAATACAACTTAAGAAGTCAAAGGAGAAATACAATGCATAATAAACCCGTCGCTTTGGTTACTGGAGCTAATAAAGGAATTGGGTATCAAATTGTCAAAGACCTCGTATCACAAGGTTTCACTGTATTAATCGGTTCCCGCAATTACGAAAATGGTGAAACAGCTGCGAGAAATATAGGAACGGAAGCCTATAATCTCCAGTTAGATGTAACTGACCATTCATCAGTTAACGCAGCCGCTGAACGGATCAAGCGTGAATTTGGACGACTGGATGTTCTTGTTAACAACGCGGGCATCTCTTTTAATGGTGTATCACTTACAACTGAAGAGGATATTAGGAGGGCATTTACCGCAAGCTTGGTGCCTCTGGATAAGATTCGGGAATTATTCGAGACCAATGTATTTGGAGTCATCGCTGTTACGCAAGCAATGTTGCCAATGCTTCGTGAAGCTGAAGCTGGACGTATCGTGAATATCTCCAGTGAACTGGGTTCCTTAACGCGCACCCTTGAACCTGATGGATTATTTTACGGTTACTATGGTCCCTCCAAGACAGGTCTTAACGCAGTTACTGTTGCCTTCGCCAAAGAACTTGCCTCAACTAACATCAAAGTCAATGCGATATGTCCTGGATCTACAGCAACAGATATGAACAATTTCCAAGGTACGAACTCTGTCGAACAGGCTTCTGCTTTAGCGCTTCGTTTTGTTCTCATGGATGAGAACGGCCCTACAGGAACATTCTCTAATGAAGAAGGAATAATACCTTGGTAATGCAGGACAGTTAGAAGATAAGTAAAAAGGGACGTTGCTCTTAACGTCCCTTTTTGTATGCCTATCTCTGAGGTTATCTATCATTTACTGTACCAACAGATGCTCACCATAGCTGCAGCCTTGCCTCAAGAATCTTATTCATCTGTTCGACCATCTCTTCTGGTGTATATGGCATGGATTCGACGACCCACCACACAAAGTGTAGAGAATAAGTTATCACATATGAATTTATTTAGGTTAAATCGTCCCCATTGGTTTCGATCACTTTCTTATACCAATTGAAACTTTTCTTTCTTGTTCTTTTGAATGTTCCTTTTCCTTCATTGTCCCGATCAACATAAATAAATCCGTATCTTTTCTTCAATTCTCCAGTTCCGGCGCTGACAATGTCAATCGGCCCCCAGTAGGTGTAACCCATTAGTTCCACTCCATCAATAACAGCTTCTTTGGCTACGATAAACTCTTCTTTATATATTTTCTTTATCTCCCAGAGTAGTCCGTTCTTTACATCCAATCCATCTCTTGTTCGTGTTACGGCTAAGTTAATATGATCCGGTAATGAGATATAAATACTTTCATTTAAATCTTTTTTAAGTCTTCTTTTAGCAAGACTGATGATGTCATCAGATATATTGATATCTTCGACGGAAACTTCTTTGAGAAGTTTTTTAAACTTAGCATACAGTCCTTTATCCTCTAAATAGAAGCGTTTTTCCACAAGCTCAGCATTAATTTCCTCGCCTTTTTTTTTATTAAATGCTAAACCTTTACCAATCAGTATGATTTCATCCCCTTGGGCATCCACACTTATGGCAATATTGTTATTAATGACTTGTTTTATTACCACTAAACTCCCTCCAAAACGAAGACATAAAAAAAGACTTCAACAAAATATAGGATATATTATCCCCATTTTTGCTGAAGTCTTGCCTGTATGATCAGTAACAATCTTCAATCGATTTGTATTTACTTATGGAATAGATAATACCTCTTTAATGTTCAGTTGTAAATACTTACTTTAGACGCATATCAAATAAATTATTGGGTTTAATATCCTTTATTTCTTTTAAAAATATGTAATACCATTTTCTAGATTAGAATCGTTTATGAGGTTATGGGAAACGTTATTGCGGTTAGAATAAAAAACGAATAAAAAAACAGTTGATCTATGTGATCAGCTGTTTTATTCGTTTGGTGTACCATATAGCCGAAACTGAAAAGGAGTAGCTATTTTACGATTTCAATGATTTTATCCTACATTTTTAGAAGATGGTTCGGTAAGTTTCCAACCTAAGAATATCACAATGAATCCAATGCCAATTAACAAATACATCGTGGGGAGGAAGCTGCCTGTGTAGTCATACAATAATCCAATGATAAAAGGACCAACTGCACCTATCATATACCCAATGGCTTGTGTCATGGCTGACCACGTACTTGCCTCAATGGGGGAGTTTGTTTTATCAATGGGTAATAATAAGGTTAATGAAACAAGACCACCGGCACCAATTCCTAAACAAATACTTGCTACAATAGGTGTAATATTTGTAAAACTCAGAAGAGCTAAACCTATAATTTCACTAAGTGTGAAAAATGTAATCCAGAATCTTCGACTCGGAACGGCTCTTAAGAGAAGAGGTAACAACAGCGTAGCTGGCAACTGTGCAATCATCGAAATGGTACCTGTAAGACCGGCATATGATGAAGCATATCCCTTATCTTCTACAATTGCTGGAAGCCAAGCTGCAAAACAATAGAACAAAAGAATGACAATTCCGACAAAAGAGGTTAATAACCAGGCTTGTTTATTTTTTATTGGTAAGGAAGCTCTGTTTTGCTGAGCTGTTTTATATTTGAGCGTATGGGGATGCCTGATAACCCTAAACCAAAGAGGGACAGCCATGAGTGCAAATATAGACCAGAATCCTAGTCCGATTTTCCACGAATCATTATACCAATGTTGTATAGGTGTTGTTAGCCCTATTGCAATCGATGCACCAACGACCATTGATGTAGAATACATACTGATCATAAGCGGCACTTTATCTGGAAAGTAACTTTTGATGAATCCAGACATTAATGGACTTACAATACCGATCCCTGCACCAATGAATAAAGCGGTAATTAATAGATATATGGGAGAATTCGTAAAGAACCTTAGAAATGTTGCAATACCAATGCAAGCAATGAAGATCGCAATAATCTTTTCAGATTGATAACGGTTGGCTAAGCGCCCAGCAAATAATGAGCACAACCCAATACATAATAAAGGGATTGAAGTCAGTAAACTGGCTGAAGTTGAACTCATGCCTAAGTCATCGGTTATACCGTGTAAGACTGGACTGATTGAAGTGATCCCAGGTCTAAGATTGAAAGAAGCTAGTATGAGTGCGAAAAAGAATAACTTGTAACGATTTGCCATGCACGAAATACCTCCTGTGAATTCTTGATGAAATATTTTCTTTTATGTTACATTGAATTTTACATATTATAAAATGCATATTTGTTATGAAGGAGATATCATATATGGTATGGAATGAGACTCAAATTCAACTCTTAGTTAAGATATCGGAAACAGGGAGTTTTACAAAAGCAGGCGAAGAATTGCATATGACGCAACCAGCAGTAAGTCGCATTGTGGCAGCTGTTGAATCCGAATTAGGTACAAAGTTGATTGTGAGAAGCAAGAGAAAGGGAGTAGTTTTTACTGATGTGGGAGAACGTATATTAATTCTTTTTAGAAATGTCCTGGGTGAATTACAAAAAGTGGATGAATTAGTTGCAGCCGAGAAAGGGTTAGAAATTGGAAAAGTTCATATAGGAGCTTACCCTACAGCATGTACAAGGTTTATCCCCAAAATTATACGCACAATGGAAGAAAAGCATCCAGGTCTTGAAATCAAGCTTTCGGAAGGCAGTGTGGATCAAGTTAAAGAATGGTTACGAACTAGATCTGTTGATGTAGGAATAACGATATCTCCAGACCATGACTTTGATATTATTCCATTAGTGAAGGATGAGTTCATTGTAGTTATTCATTCAAACCACCCTTTAGTTCAGAACGAATTCATACAGATTCCTGAATTGGAAGGTGAGAATTTAATCCTTGGAAGAGGTGGATATGAGTCACCAGTACATGCGATATTTAATGAGTTTAAAATGAAACCTAAAGTACGGTTTGTAGTTGATCATCTAGATACAGCACTCAGTATGGTCAAAGAAGATTTAGGGATTATTATTACAACTCGAGGAGCGCTCTCATCTCTACCGGAACAAGTAATATTACGTGAATTAAAGCCCAATATGTTCAGAGATATTAATATAGCCGTGCCAGACATGAATGACATATCCAATGCTACAGATGCTTTCATCCAAACAGCATGTTCACTTTTTAGCGATAAAACGTCTAAACGAGGGATATAAACTGGTAAAAAAGAGAAGCAAAGAAAAACAAGAGGAAAACGTAGATAGAAGATATCAAAAGGTGACCATAAAATGTATACAAAAAAATAACAAGTCACTACTATAGTGACTTGTTTCATTTATTTAACACGAACATAATGAGCTCACTCTGCTTTTGAAACCGTCCATCTGCCAAAGATCGGCGTTTTTTTTGTTGTACAAGAGTTAGTGGTTATAGAAGTAAGGAGAGATATTGGTGGCTAGACGATCGTGCATATAAGGAAGTCTTCACCATAGCTGCAGCCTTGCCTCAAGAATCTTATTCATCTGTTCGACCATCTCTTCTGGTGTATACGGCATGGATTCGACGACCCACCACTCAATCAATCCTGTAATGGAAACGGATAAAAATTGGGCGAGTACATCCCTATGAATATCGCTTTCTAGTTTCATATGGTTCACCACCATAGTGACATTCCCCTTAATCATCTGTGTCATACGGTGTCTGAACGTGGGAATACCTTTGTTCGTAATCAGTACGCTATAGATCGCTGCATGCTCCTTCAGATACGTGAACGCACGAATTAACAGATCCCGGGACAGTTCGGTGGTGGTTCCTTCCTCCGGTATACAACTGTCTGCTAACATCATCAGATATGTATCCACGCTTTGCTCTAGTAAGTCGTATTTATCCGTAAAATGCAAATAAACTGTTCCCCGGTTGACATTAGCTCGATCCGCAATCCCCTGTATCGTAACTTTCTCAAAATCCTGCTCTCCTAACAGCTCAATAAACGCTTGCATAATCATTTGTCTTGATCGCATAATGCGTCGATCCATGGTTTTCTCCTTCTTTCTTGAACACATCCGGTGTTCAATGTTCAATTTTCAACAATAGCGAATGTGATTAGCCATTGCGCGTGCATTGTTCTCAATGATACCTTGATTGTAGTACACAGGTGTTATATATACAACATCTGTTAATTATGTGAGGGGGAATTCTATTGAAGATACTCGTGTATGGTGCGGGTGTGCAGGGAAGCTATCTAGCGCATGTTCTCGTTCAAGGCGGGCATGACGTGACTGTGTTAGCAAGAGGTAAGCGAGCGGAGGAATTGGAAAAGGAGGGAGTCGTCATCCGACATTACCTTCAGCGTAAGACAACGGTTGATTCCGTTCAGGTGATTCGTACATTAGAACCGGAAGATGTGTATGACTTAATCTTCGTCATGATGAAATATTCCGACTTCGAGGCTGTGCTGCCGATCCTCGCGGATAACGATAGCCGCCATATCGTGCTCGTCGGTAACAATATGGATACATACGCGATGCAGGACTATTTAAGCAAGTCTAAGAGATCACCTAAACAGGTTGCTTTTGGGTTCCAGACTACTGCTGGTACACGTGCTGACGGAAAAGTTATTTGTATCCGTGGCGGGCACGGTCAGATGGTCATCGGGGGATTGGATAGCACGATTCCTTTCCGTTCCCTACTGGAGCAGGCATTTATGCGAACCAAATACAAGCTTGATTTCGATGAACAAATCGATGCTTGGCTGAAAAATCACATGGTGTTGGTTGTGCCGATGAACATGGTCATTCTATTCCATGGCTTTCGGATGAAAGAGGTTGTGCGTGATGACAAGCGCATGCGTCAGATGGTGGCGGCGATGGGGGAGGGCTTCCGTGTATTAGATTCATTAGGGTATCCGCTAATTCCTGCGGGGCAAGCATCGTGGATTACCAAACATCCTCACTTCATCCGCTGGGCGCTAAAGCTATTCTTAGCGCTTCCGGTTAGTCGATTGATTGATGGAACAGTAGTAGAGCTCAAGGCGTTGAATAACTCATTCGCAGGTTGGAGAACTTTATCGGATGTGTCCACACCGAACTGGGATGCGTTAGAGGCAGAGTTGCTTAGCCTATCATAATCCTGATTCAAACCATAAAACTTAACGCAATGACAGGTGATTGATGAGATGAACGATAGATCAGCTTCAGTGTGTTCAATATGTTAGGTAGCTGTAGTTCAACTCTAGCAAACGTAAGGTTGGCAGATAAAGAAAAGCGCAAGCAACGGGGTTGATTTCACCGCGAAGCTTGCGCTTTAATACATTTCTTGAAAATTCATGCACTTCGATACGCTGAATCAACAATCGTCCAGCGATTTAGTATAGATTAATTAACGTTTTAAGCTTTTTCCGTTAGTGCTAATGATATCTTTGTACCAGTGGAACGATTTCTTACGATAACGTTCAAGTGTACCTGATCCATCATCATGACGGTCGACATAAATGTAGCCATAACGTTTTTTCAGTTGAGCGCTAGAAGCACTAACGACATCGATACATCCCCATGAGGTATAACCCATGACTTCAACGCCATCTTCGATCGCTTCAGCAACCTGTACTAGGTGATCATTCAGGTATTGGATACGGTAATCGTCTTCAACCGTTTTCTCACCATCAGCACCAGTAATAAGCTCGTCCACAGCACCAAGTCCATTTTCTACGATGAACAATGGTTTTTGGTAACGATCATAGAACATGTTCAATACATAGCGAAGTCCTTGCGGGTCAATTTGCCATCCCCATTCGCTTGCTGCGAGATAAGGGTTCGGAACGCCTCCAAGCAAGTTGCCTTCACCTGCTTTTTGTTTCTCCGGATCAGCTGTTTGGCAGATACTCATATAATAACTGAAGGAGATGAAATCAACCGTGTTGAGCAACATTTCCTCGTCGCCAGCTTCCATTTTAATCTCAATACCTTTTTCACGGAAATAACGTTTCATGTATCCTGGGTAACGACCTCTTACATGTACATCCCCGAAGAAATAGTTGCTATGCTCGAATTCCATCACTTTAATCATATCATCCGGGTTTGGTGTTAATGGGTACGTAGGCATACTGAGGATCATACAGCCAATCTGTGCACTTGGAATGATCTCATGACAGAGCTTCACTGCAGACGCACTCGCTACCAACTCGTGATGGATCGCTTGGAACAAGTCCTGCTTGCTCAATTTTTCTTTTGGTGTGTAGATACCACCACTCATGAATGGAGCTTCAAGAATAGAATTGATTTCATTGAATGTCAGCCAGTATTTAACTTTGTTTTTGTAGCGTTTAAATACTGTAGTAGCATAACGCTCATAGAATCCAACCATTTTACGATTAACCCACCCATCATACTCTTTGGAGAGATGCAGTGGTGTTTCATAGTGGGACAGAGTTACCAACGGTTCAATTCCATATTTAAGACACTCGTCGAAGAGATCGTCGTAGAATTGCAGACCTTCTTCATTAGGCTCCAATTCATCGCCTTTTGGGAAAATGCGTGACCATGCAATAGAGGTACGGAATACTTTGAAGCCCATTTCGGCAAAAAGCTTCACATCTTCTTTATAGCGATGATATAGATCGATGCCGATCAGTTTCATATTATCTTCTGTTGGTTCTTCTGTGATTGGCCCCATGATACCTCTAGGAGCTACGTCCTGCGTGGATAAGCCTTTACCACCTTCATTGTATGCACCTTCAGCTTGGTTCGCTGCGATTGCGCCACCCCATAAGAAGTTTTCTGGGAAGTTAAATTGAGCATTACTCATTCTGTATCACTCCAGTAGTCAAATTGGTTAAACGAATAAAAAAGTGATTATTGCCTGAAGCACTTGAAATGGAATCAAGCAACAGGCTGATAAAAAAAGCTTAAACGTTGTAACGGGTTACACGTCAAGTTTTACTTTTGACCTTTTGTTGAGGCATACTATATATAGCATCAGTGATATTATTAATCCCAATTCCTTAGGCGAACATTCTGCAACATGATGAGCGGGGAGAAAAGGAGTTCAGATGTCCAAGTTCGATGAAATTATGAAGCGATCTGGTTATTCGAAGGCAACCGTTTCACGAGTGATCAACAACTCACGTCACGTTAGTGACGAAGCGAGGCAGAAAATAACTGAGATTATGAAGCAATTAAATTATATTCCTAATCGAAATGCCATTTCGCTATCAACAGGGCAAACGAAGCAAATTGGCATCGTCACATCCACTTCAAATGCCATTATTCTATCTTTTATGAATCAATTTATTGATACAGCGATGGATTTTGGATTCCAAACACTGATTTATACAACGCGTGGAGATAAAGATATTGAATTAAAGGCTTTTGAAGATCTGCGGAGTAAACGTGTGGATGGATTAGCGATTATCGCATGTGTGAACGATCCTGAGAAGTTGAAGGCTTATCTGGAGTATGGTCCTATTGTTTCATGGCAGCGCATGGGGAATAACGAGATCCCGTCGGTTGCTATGGATCAGGCTGAAGGATATATTCTTGCACTGGAGCATCTGGTATCCAAAGGATACACGCGAATCGCCAACGTTTTCGGTCGGGCAGATAGCATAAATACGCAAAGTCGCAGAGTGGCGTATGAGACATTCATGGCGAGTAGAGGACTACCTGTGTTGAAGGAGGCTTATCAATACTGGGTATTTACTTCGTCAGATGGGGAAGAAGCGATGCGCAAAATGGCAAAAGCACCTGAACTTCCGCAAGCTGTATTATGCTCCAATGATTATGCAGCGATCGGCATTTTAAGTGAAGCGCGCAAACTACATATCAGCGTACCGGATCAACTCGCAATCGTTGGTTTCGATGATGTAGAACTGGCTCGTGTACTCGGAATCACGACGATACATAACCCGATTGCGGAACAGGCAACCCAGGCATTTCATCAATTATGGGCCGTGCTCGGCAGACAGACGATGGAGCCTGAGCCACTCACATATCGATTAATTGAACGTGAGACTACATAATTAGTCTGAACATCTGATCATTCTAATCAGGTGTTCTTTTTGTTCTTTAATTATTCAAATTTGAAGTAATTCATTATTGAAGACATGCGTTATACTGAACAGGAGTTTCAACTGTGTAGGGAGGGTCGTAACCTTTAAAGCATGATGTATCGACATATGACCAGCGAACAGTGATGCTTGAGTAAGCGTGCGATGTTACAAGTTACATATTTCACAAACTAAGAACAAATGAAAGGTGAGAATGAATGTTATGAAGACCATTACCGGCCGTTTTAGAATCGCAGGCATTTGGGAAGGGATTTCCTTCTTATTATTGCTTCTCGTTGCAATGCCATTGAAGTATTTTGCAGACATATCCTCAGCAGTAGCTGTGGTGGGCATGATTCATGGGGTTCTCTTTCCGTTATATCTCATTGCGCTAGTGCATATTGCGATCGTACATAAATGGAAGCCAGTGCGCTGGTTCATGGGTGTGCTTGCTGGATTTTTACCTTTTGGAACCTTTGTATTCGAATCGTATCTTCGCAAGAGAGATTGGAAGTAAATAAAAAAAGAACCTTGACATTCATCTGAATTTCGGCGGGGACTTGACAGGGGTATGGTATAGTTGAAAAGTTCAAGTGTTACTGAAATACGATAGAATGCAGGGGGATACCGTGTATCAATACAAGGATCAGGAATATGATGAAGTGCAATTTGATGGACGCGATTTACGTTACGGAGAACTCATAAGCTGTGTGTTTATAAGATGTACATTTATGAATGCAGAAATGGATGAAATTGAGACAAGTCATTGTCGTTTCATTGAATGCGACTTTCGAGGTGCGACACTGAATGGTTCATTTCATACCGAATCTGCCTTTGAGAATTGTAAGTTTAGTGGAGCGAATCTATTTGTCTCCAAATTCACTTCTTGCAAGATGACAGGCTCTGACTTCTCCGGAGCGCAGATCGATGGTGTTAGTATGCTTAAAGGAGACTGGTCGTATACGAATCTAAGGCATGCTAAGCTGGGGAAGCAGGATCTAAGAGGCATTCGTTTCTATGAAGCGGATCTCTCGGATACCGACTTGGGGAAAGCTGATCTGAGAGATTGCGATCTGTCCAGAGCGACATTAACCCGAACCAAGCTTGTAGGAGCCGACCTCCGCGGTGCTAATCTAGAAGGAATTGATTTGAAATCCATGGATGTAAAAGGTGCACGAATGGACAGAGAGCAAGCAGTTCTGTTTATGCGCTCATACGGGGCTAAGGTTGACTAGAGAGCCCAATGGATAAGAAATAGCTCAGGCGCTAGTAATAGCGTACTGAGCTATATTTATTTTGTGGTAACTTAATTAGTTTGAGCCAAACTGTAGCACTCGTACAAAGAAGGAATATAAACACGAGTTAGCATTGAATTCATACCACGTCCATTTTTATATTGTTAAACGCTTACAAGACAACGCCCGTCTTTAATTTACGGTAGTCCGTCGGTGTTAGTCCGGTGTGCTTTTTGAACTGTCTTGAGAAATAATACAGATCACTGAAGCCGAGATGTTCAGCAATGATGGTGATTGTACTTGGCGTGCAGCTTAATAGCTCCTTCGCTTTATCAATTTTTTTACCCGTAATATAGTGGATGGGCGGGACACCGATCTGCTGTTTGAAGAATCGAATAAAGTAATTAGGGTGCATGAAAGCGAGCTGCGCCAGCTCCTGAACAGAAATATTTTCTTCAATATGTGAATCAATGTAAGCTAATACAGCCGTGATTTTCTCAATGGCAGGCATATTCAGATAAGCAATCTGTTCGATATCCATTCGCATTACATATTGTGATATGAGCTCCATCAGTTTACTTTTGGCCATCATATGCCCATAGACTTCACCTGATTTCAGATACATAAGAATATCCCAGAAGATTGTATTGATCTGTTCAGGCTGATCGATCGTACAGAAGTGAGGGAACTTCACAATCTGGAATAGGTTGATGCCTCCAACCTTCGCGCTGAAATGACACCAGTATTTGAGAAAAGGTTGATCACTTATGGAAGAGTAGGACTGTGTTACTCCCTCAGGCATCAAAACGAGCTGACCTGGTACAGGATAGTATTCCTGTTCTCCAATTTTGAGCCAGCCTTCTCCCTCACAGATCCAATAAAATTTGCTGTAATCGGGCGTGTAATCCAAATCCCGCCAATCCAATCCGCAGCGATTATAATCGCCCATGTATAACTCAACTTCAAGGTTGGCTAAGTAGTGGGTAAGCAATGTATGTTGGTTCATACCTTCATCTCCCGACCATGTTAGTATTGTCCATCTATAGGTTAGTGATCTACATGTCTATTCCCGTCTGAAGCCACTACAATACAAGTGCAACCCATTAGTAGAAGGGATGAGGGCGACATGAAATTAGACAAAAACGAATATTTGAAACACATCGATACAACGATTGCGAATGGAAAGTACCAGGATAACTGGGGCTCGCTTCGTCAATTCAAAGTGCCCGATTGGTACCAGAACGCGAAGTTTGGCATATTTATTCACTGGGGGCTATACTCCGTACCTGCATATGATAGCGAATGGTATTCGCGAAATATGTATATTCAAGGCTCCAAAGCCTATGATCATCATCTAGAGGTATATGGTTCTCATAAGGATTTTGGGTACAAAGACTTCATCCCCATGTTTCAGGCAGAGAAGTTTGATGCAGATGAATGGGCTACACTGTTCAAGCAATCTGGCGCAAGATACGTGATGCCTGTAGCGGAGCACCATGATGGTTTTCAAATGTATCGAAGCTCCATCTCTCACTATAACACATATGAAATGGGACCCAAACGTGATCTGCTGGCAGAGATGAAAGCGGCTTATGAGAAGCAAGGGCTCACATTGTGTGTGTCATCACATCGCGCGGAGCATTGGTTCTTCATGTCCCATGGCAAAGAATTTGAATCGGATGTGCACGAGCCGTTAGAGCAGGGGGACTTCTATTGGCCTGCTAAGCCTGAACCTAAGGATCATTTCGACCTATATGATTGTCCGCCGAGCCAAGCATTTCTTGAGGACTGGTTGATCCGATGCTGTGAATTGGTTGATCAATATCAGCCACGTGTGTTTTATTTTGACTGGTGGATTCAGAACGCTGCGTTCAAGCCTTATTTGAAAAAATTCTGTGCCTACTATTACAACAAAGGGGAAGAGTGGGGTACACCTGTTGCAATTAATTATAAGCATGATGCGTTGATGTTTGGCTCTGCGGTTCCAGACGTGGAGAGGGGACAATTTGCTGAGCTTAAACCTTACTTCTGGCAAACGGATACAGCTGTCGCCAAAAATTCCTGGTGTTACACGGAAGGTAATGTGTATAAAACGGCAGGAGAGATTATAAGAGATTTTGTCGATATCGTGAGTAAGAATGGAAGTCTTCTGCTGAATGTGGGTCCTCGTGCCGATGGTACTATACCGGATGAAGATCGAAATCTGCTGCTAACGATCGGTAAATGGCTGGAAGTGAACGGTGAAGCGATCTATGATACCACGTACTGGCGCAAGTTTGGAGAAGGGCCAACGGAAATAAAGGAAGGACAGTTTACGGATGGGCAGACCAAACTGTTTACCAGTGAAGATATCCGATTTACGGTAAGAGATCATTATCTCTATGCATCCGTTCTGGTTTATCCGGAAAATGGTGTAGTTCATATTCAATCCTTGAAGGAAAAATCACCTTATTTTGAAGGAATCATCAAGGGAATTAAGATTCTTGGATTTGATGAACAACCTGAGTGGGTAAGAACGGGAGATGCTCTAACGATTACTACGACCAATGTACAAAGCGAATTGCCTGTGGTCTTTCAGATTGAATTGGATTGATAGCCAGATCGAGATATCGTTACATGCATGATGTGAGGAAATAGAGAGACTCAGAGACCAGTGCGTTTGAATCGCATTGGTTTTTTGATGTGTTTTAACCCATTCAGCGCTGTTGGAATATGTCATACAAACAAGGATAAGCACATTTTGCGCGAATTGACATTGTGAGTTAGCATCGATTGAACTATCTAATTAATAGAAATTTCATAATGACGAAATAATGTAGAGTATTTCAGTATTGATAGATATGATAAATACTTATAAAGGCTTAATTTCTAAATTTTTCAATAAATATGCTTGATTATCTCATAATACGACTCTATACTAAATCATAAAAATCCAATATAAATATAAATTGTAATTTATATGAAATTCAAGATGTTTTTCTACTAGGTTTCATCTAGCATGTTGACGATATACATTCAACGCCTCAGACACGATACAACCTTCTACTAACGCTTGTGATCACCCTCCGACATAGAACATACAAACGTTCGCTCACATCGATGATCTACGTTATCCCACTTCCAATGTTTACTCACTCACGATCGATCTATTGCAATGGCTATCCCAACAGAGTACCTACCTCATTAAATCTATTCATATCGATCCTATTAAAACCAATCCATTCTAATCACTATAGAAGTTGCCTGTTAGGGAGGTGAGGCTTAGCGTAGTCCAACAAGCTTCGTGATAATTCATATGTGGAGTTTCATTCAAAATGTTGTACCGTTTTATGACACGGCGATGAGCTACGTGCTTCGCTAGATTCCAAAAACCGGGTAAAGGGAGTGGAAAAGTTTGATAAAAGCAAAACGGTTACGTAAGCCCCTCTCATTAGGGTTATCGCTTCTACTTGCACTATCGATCGTTCAACCGGTTTCGGCTGACAACACCTCATCACAGAAGATGGACATGAAGTCTGGCGCAGCTAAAGTTACGACGTCCAAAGTTAATGCGAAGCTGAACACACAGTTTGAGAACAAGGATTATGTTACTTATTTAGTCAAAATGAAAGAGCAGGTTGATACGACAAAGGTCTCTCAACAGGCCATGGAGCAGGCCACAATTCAGAAGATGACCGCTTCGGCGACGAAGCTATCGGTTCGAACTTCTGTAGTGGGTTCTTTGCGGGAGACTGCTTCACGCACACAATATAATCTGGAACGTTTACTAGAAGAAGAGCTTGAGCTAGGTAAGGTAAAAGAATACAAAAGCTATTTTATCGTTAACTCTCTTGTAGTCACGAGCACAAAGGACGTCATGGAGCAGATTGCCCTTCATTCAGAAGTGGACAAAATCCTTCCGAACGAAGAACGTTTCCTCCAGAAAGTAGAAATCAACAAAGAGAAAGCAGATGAAGCAGCGAAAGCCACCGCAGCAACCGAAAATGTCGAATGGAATATCGATTATATCAATGCACCAGCAGTCTGGGAAAAGGGGATCGACGGGACAGGTATAGTGGTTGCGAACTTAGATAGCGGCGTTGATTACACCCATCCAGCGCTACGCAACCAGTGGAGAGGTATTGATGCTTCAGGTAATATTGTGAACCCTGAGCTTAGCTGGTATGACCCGCACAGCCGTGCATCCCTTCCTGCCGATGGCGACGGTCATGGAACCCACACGATGGGTACGATGGTCGGTGCCGAAGCAGATGGCTCCAATCAGATTGGTGTTGCTCCCGGTGCCAAATGGATTGGTGTTCGTATTTTCAATCCAAGCACAACGGATGCCATCATATTAGACGGCGGACAGTGGTTGCTTGCACCAGTCGATGCTGAAGGTAATCTACATCCGGAGCTTGCGCCGGATGTAGTGAACAACTCATGGGGCGGCGGACCAGGACTAGACGAGTGGTTCCGTCCAATGGTACAAGCTTGGCGTGACGCTCAGATTTTTCCTGAGTTCTCTGCAGGTAACGTCACCTTAACGAATCCGGGTGGTCCTGGTTCGGTCGCGAACCCAGCCAACTATCCAGAGAGCTTTGCGACAGGGGCAACAGATATCAATGGTAATCTGGGCTCGTTCTCCCTTCTAGGTCCATCTCCATATGATGAGATTAAACCGGATGTTGCTGCACCCGGTGTTAACATTCGTTCCGCCGTACCTGGCGGGGGATATGAGGGAGGCTGGGACGGTACGTCCATGGCTGGACCACATACAACAGCACTTGCAGCTCTGCTGCTCCAAGCCAATCATTCTCTGAATGTAGATCAGCTTGAGCAGATTATTATGGACACGGCGACACCCGCAACAGATCAACGATACCCAACCTCACCTAATAACGGGTATGGACACGGAATTATTAATGCTTTGGATGCAGTAGGTTCTGTGGTTGAAGGCATCGGTACAGTCTCTGGCAGAGTCGTTACCGCTGGAGATGATCTGGAAGAGCCTGTATTAGAGCATACGCCGGTTAACTCAGCTTTCTCAGGAATCGACGTTCCACTTACCGCGCACGTTACAGATAATGTGGCTGTGCTGTCGGTTGAGGCTTTTGCTAGAACGAAGGGAACTGACACCTATGTGTATTTGCCGATGCAACGAATTACTGGAGATAGTAAGGACGGCACATATTCGGCAACGATACCTTCATTTTTAGTGGAGTCACCTGGGCTAGAATATTATATTCGAGTTAACGATTATGGCAATAACGGTTTTGATAGTAAAGTGTATGACGTTGCTGTGTCAAATGGCGTTCAACCCGGATATATTCAGGATTTTGAGGAAAATGATCTCGGATTCACTTCCGGAGGGCCTGGAAATACGTGGGCATGGGGGGCACCAACCAGTGGTCCCAAACAGGCATACTCGGGCGAAAAACTGATTGCAACCAATTTGGAAGGTACTTATGCAGCGAATAGTAATGCTTATTTGCTCGCACCGCCCATTGATCTGACCGAAAGTCCAGAAGGGGCTATTCTATCCTTCAAGCATTGGTTCGATCTAGAGAATAACATTGATTTTGGTAAAGTATACATCGCAACAGAAGATCGCGATTTTGCTTTTGAAGAGATACTCAGTTTCACAGGAGCTGGGGGAGATTGGAAAACGCAATTTGTGGATCTAAGAGAATATGCAGGGCAACAGGTGTTTATCAAGTTTAATCTGACAAGTGATAATTCAATTCAAAAAGCAGGCTGGTACATCGATGACTTCTCGATCCAAGCACCAGATGATATTGCCCCGGCAGCACCAAGTGCTTTGTCTGCAACGAAAGACATTTTAGGCAATGTAACCTTGTCTTGGACGGGGCCAGAGGATGAAGACCTGAAGTCTTATGTGGTCTATCGTTCATCAAGCTCTGGTGAAAATTACGAGGCAATCGGCGATACAACGGCAACAACATTTATAGACACCGCGACAGTAACGGATACAACGTATTATTACACCGTTGCGGCGCTAGATTACAGTGGGAATGAAAGTGAGAAATCCAATGAAGCATCCGTGACTGTCGAAGTTCCAGAGGATATCTATACGGATTCGTTCGACGGCGATTCGGATAACGGATGGACACATGCAGGAACCAAGGATGAGTGGGAACGTGGAGTCCCGGTTAATGGACCTGCAAGTGCTGTATCAGCACCGAATGTTTGGGCAACCGATCTGGATAGTACGTATGAGAACGGTTCGAACTACTCTCTCGTATCTCCAGTTGTTGACCTGACAGAGCTTCCTGAAGCTACGCTGACATTTAACCACTGGTATGAGATTGAGGGTGGTTACGATTATGGTTACGTTGAAGCAACAACGGATGGTGGTGCAACATGGTCTGAGCTCGGGAAATTTTCACATAATACGATTGGGAAGCAATGGACTCCGGTATTTTATGATCTGAAAGCACTCACAGGTCATGAAGCTCAATTCCGATTCCGTTTAACCTCGGACAACAGTGTTGTGAAGCAAGGCTGGTACATTGATGATTTTCGTATTCTGGGTATTGCTACCGCTACGGTAACGACTGACCATGCTGTTGTGCTCAGTGGCGACAAGCCAAAACCAGTTTACGACAATCCTTGGTACAAGATCACACGTACGGACAAATATGAGTTTAATAAAACGAAGCAAGAAGCGCCGAAACAAGAACAGCCGCAAGATGGTTCCGTTTCACCACTAAGCTTGCCTGCGAGTGCTACGGTTACCGTGCTGGAGACGGGACGTTCTGTGAAAACAGATTCGGCGACTGGCAGATATAGCTTCACCCATGTCGCAGGAGAGTACACCTTGAAAGCAGAGGCGTACGGATATTATCCACGCACTGAGAGAGTTACCATTACAGATGGTGGCGGCGCGAAAGCCAACTTTAATCTGGAAGCGATACCTCATGGAGAAATTCAAGGTATTGTGACGGATGAACGCTCAGGTAAACCGATTGCTGGAGCAACGGTTCTTGTTCTCGAAGACGCTCAGGTAGGGGCAATTCGTTCCGGTACGGACGGTAGTTTTGTGCTTGAAGTTCTAGAAGGGACATATACACTTTCCGTAGTTGCAACGGATTATTACAGTAAAAAGGTGAACGTAACGGTTCCTGGCAATGGAACAGTGCAATCAAATGTTACGTTGAAGCCGTTTATCGGATTCCCAGGAGAAATTGCTTATGATGATGGAACCGCTGAAAATGCGAGAGCCTTTGTGGCAGCGAATAATGCTTGGGCTGTGCGCATGACACCAGACTTGGCTACGGCTCAACTTAC
The DNA here is from genome assembly GCF_036884255.1 of Paenibacillus tundrae. Taxonomy (NCBI): domain Bacteria; kingdom Bacillati; phylum Bacillota; class Bacilli; order Caryophanales; family Paenibacillaceae; genus Paenibacillus; species Paenibacillus tundrae. The sequence goes on from NZ_CP145605.1 coordinate 3,040,291, forward strand.
AGGGGCTTCCTTCCGGTTCTGGAATACAGAATGGCCGCTACCAGGTGGTACAGCATTCCAGTACGCTGTGTACGATGCGAGCGGTGCGGCTGGTGCACCTGGACGATTGCTCGCAGGGCCTTTCGATGGGACAGCGCTGCGCAATGATCAGTGGACAACCGTTGAATTCCCTGAATCCGTGGTTGTAGAAGGCGACTTCTACATCGTGTATGTTCAGACAACCGAAGGCACACTAGCGCCTGGACTGGCGACTGACGAAACAGGAGTAAATGCTGGTCGCAGTTGGCAGCGAGTGAATGGTAACTGGACTACCGCACCTGCCGAAGAAGGCAATTATATGATCCGTGCAATCGTTAAATATCCAGTCAATGCACCTGTCATCACGACTTCCGTGAAAGGAACATATACGAATAAAACCAAAATTACCGTGAACGGCACTTCCCCAGCTTCTGGAGCAGAGGCTCGCATCTACAATGGCGGAAAAGTTGTAGGTACGACTCAGGTGGTGAATGGTAAATTCACGCATGAAGTGAACCTTCAGTCAGGAGTGAACGCACTCACGGCAGAGGTAATCGTGAACGGCAAAGCAACGGATCGCTCTCTTCCAGTTGTCGTTATCTTGGACAAGACAGCGCCCGTATTAAACATCCTTACACCTGAAGAGGGAAGTCGCACAAACGCTGAAGTCGTTCATGTTACAGGCAATGTGGTGGAAGCATTCCTGGATACGGTAACCGTGAATGGACAGAAGGTTACCGTTGGCCAAGATCGAAGCTTCAGTCACCGGGTACTTGTGAATGAAGGCAAGAATACCATTACCATTACAGCCAAAGACCTTGCAGGGAATATAACCACGATTACTCGAATCGTACAAGTGGAGACTGTGTTGCCAGAAATAACGAATATAATGCCGGCTGAAGATGTTCGCATTACCTCTGGCGAGAGCGTCACAGTTTCGTTTGAGAGTGCACCGAATTTGCAGGCTTCGTTCCGAATTGAATTGCCGCTCGACCTGCAAGCAAGAGCGGGAATTCCATTGACGGAAAGTTCCCCAGGGCATTATACAGGAACGTATACAACACCTGAATCCTTAGTTCTGGATGGTGGCGTTATCGTGATCAAAGTTCGTGATGCTGCAGGCAATGAAACTGAGATTGAAGCAGCTGGACGTTTGCACGTTTCAGCACCTAACGCTGTCGAGTCACCATCCGAAATTCCTGATACACCAGGAGCAGAGGACGTGGACTCGCCAACAGATGTCGACAATGATGCTGAACCGATCACATAATACGGATGGAGTTTAAAATGTAAACGCAATGGAATGCCCCAATCCTTTCTAAATAAGAAGGGAGCGGGGCTTTTTCTTTTGTATTTAAGTGAATATGTTCCATGAACAACTTACGGTTGAATGTCAAGATAAGGTATATCGACTAAAGAAGTGCCAGAGACTTCTATCGGTTTGTATTTATCGTCTAGCATTAATGTTGTTGACGGTATATAAGGTGAAGTATATATTGAAACAAATAAATGGTTTAAGGTTTATACCTTATAGGTTTGGTCATCGTGCAAAGTAATAACAGAATGGAGAGAGTTGATGAAGGATTCTTGGAAGTTTGATACGAAGGTGGTTCATGTAGGACATCAACCGGATGAGTGCACAGGTGCTGTCTCTCAACCGATCGTTCCTGCTGTTGCGTATGCTTTTCCGAACGCGGATGCTGCCGCAGCCGTTGTATCAGGACAGATGGAAGGCACGTTCTATGGAAGATATGGTAATCCAACCACACGCACGTTGGAGCTAAAAATCGCGGAGTTGGAAAGTGGAGAGGACGCGATTGCTTTAAGCAGTGGGATGGCAGCGATCTCTTCAGCATTGTTGGCCTTTTTGCAACATGGAGATCATGTCGTTGTAACAAAAGATATTTATGGAGGAACCTACAATTTTGTAACCCAGATGGGGGCGCGTTTTGGTATCAGCCACGACTTCGTGGATTGTACGAACCTTGAGGCTTTGGAGCTGTCCATTCAAGAGAATACCAAGGCCATTTATGTAGAGACACCATCTAACCCGCTGTTAACGATTCTGGATCTGAAGCAGATTGCCAAGATTGCTAATTCCCGAGGCATTCCACTCATTGTAGATAATACATTTATGACACCATATCTTCAGCGTCCGCTTGAGTCTGGGGCTGATGTTGTTGTGCATAGTGCAACCAAGTATCTGAACGGTCATGGAGATGTCGTCGCAGGTGTTGTCGTTGCTTCCAGCCAAGTTATTGAATTTATCCGTAAAAGAATAGCAGGTGACCTCGGTCAAAATCTTAACGCATGGGAGTCATTTCTTATTCTAAGGGGAATGAAAACGCTTGGTCTTCGAGTACGTGCGCATTGCCAGAATGCACGTAAGGTTGCAGAATTTCTAGCCGCACATCCGCATGTTCAAGCCTTGCATTATCCAGGGCTCACGTCTCATCCTCAGCATGAATTGGCGAAGCAACAGATGGATGACATGGGTGGGGTCGTTTCATTTGAGGTCAAGGGAGGGCTAGAGGCAGCTAAGGCATTTATGAATCAGTTGAAACTCATACTAATTTCATTCAGCCTAGGTGATCCTGAGACATTGGTGCAGCACCCTGCTACGATGACACATTTCTCCATACCCCAAGAGGAAAGACTACAGTTTGGTATTACGGATGGTCTAATCCGCTTGTCTGTGGGACTGGAGGATGCACAAGATATCATCGCAGATCTTCAACAAGCTTTAGCTGTCATTGGAGAGCAGATGGAACAGATGGAGCATCCCAAAGTGAACGAAGTTGTGAATGCCTCTGTCGAATAAGAAATAAATATGCTGAATTTTGAAAAAAAATGATTGCATATCTGTTTACTCGGAATTATATTAAGAGTATAAGTTTAATGGTATAAGGTTTAGACAATAGATCAATCGGAGGGTGAATATGCTTAACCAACAGACTTTCCAATTTGAGAAAGTTTCCGCAATAAAGGTTAGTGAATTTATTAGGGAGCAGTTGGAGGAAGCCATAATACTCAAGGAAATGTTGAGTGAGGATCAGCTCCCTTCCGAAAGAGAGTTAGCTGAAATTTTCAATGCCAGCCGAATTACAGTGCGTGAAGCACTGTCTGCTCTAGAAGCCAAAGGCTTAATCGAGAAGCGTGTGGGTGCCAAGGGAGGCACCTTTATCCTTCCGATCACGGCCAATGCACATAAGCGAACCAAGGAAGAGATTATGCGGGACTGGGATCAAATGTTACATGTGTTCGAATATCGTACGATTGTTGAGCCAGAAGGTGCTTTTCTGGCTGCTGAGCGGATCACCGCAGGCGAGCTGGAGTTACTTGAAAGCTATATTGAGCAGAGCGTACAGCCAGATTGCTCGCGGGAATGGTTCCGGGCGCTTGACGTTAAGTTCCATCTGACCATCGCAAAAGCATCGGGGAACCCGTATCTGGAGTCAGCGGTAAGACAGATTCGAACCAAGATCAATCCAGCGCTGGATCTCATGCCCTATAACGAACATGTTCGCTCTCTTAATCAGGGTGTACATACAGAGATTTTGGAGGCTTTGAAGGCTCATGATCCTGCTAGATCACGCGATACGATGAAAAAGCATATCGCTTTCTCTGCGGATGCTATTTACTCTCGTCTGGTTTCACCGGAACAACAAGAAGGGAATGAGCAATAATGCAACATATCGATTTATATCAGCTTGCACAAGAACTTCAGCCTCGTTTGGTAGATTGGCGGAGGGATTTTCATCGTCATCCGGAGATTGGTTACGAAGAGCATCGAACATCGGAGATCGTAGCTGCACACTTAGAGAGTCTAGGACTTGAAGTGACGCGCCATGTAGGGAAGACCGGAGTAGTTGGTCTGCTGCGCGGTGAGAGCGATGGGCCAACCTTTGCACTTCGAGCGGATATGGATGCATTACCGATTCAGGATCAGAAAACAGTAGAGTACAGCTCACAGATTGAAGGCAAAGCTCATTTGTGTGGTCACGATGCCCATACAACGATTCTGATGGGAGCGGCTGAACTTCTGACCAAGTTGGGACGACCCCAATCAGGTAACATCAAATTTGTCTTTCAGCCTGCCGAAGAGGGACTTGCTGGCGCACGTGCAATGATTCAGGATGGTGTGCTGGAGAATCCGAAGGTCGATGCAATCGCAGGACTTCATGTGACTCCAGGTCAGGATACTGGAACGGTCGGTGTGAGCAGAGGAGTTGCATTTGCTTCTGCGGATCGTTTGGTCATTCGTGTTCTGGGCAAAGGCGGACATGCTGCTAGACCACATGAAGGTATCGACGCGATTGCCGTATCTGCTCAAGTGATCACAGCCTTGCAGAATCTCGCGAGTCGTATGGTAGATCCGCTAGAACCTGTCGTGGTAACGATCGGCAAAATTACAGGTGGTTATATGGGAACAGCCATTGCGGATGAGGTTGAAATGATCGGAACGGTGAGAACACTTTCTCCGGCAGTGCGTGAGCGAATGCCTGCACTGATCGAACAGGTGGTAAGCGGTGTATGCAGCTCGTTTGGAGCAGGCCATGAAGTCATTTATGGGGATGGTTATCCGGTTGTTGTTAACGATTTAGACATGGTGGATTTTCTTGGGGAAACGGTTGATGGACTCGATTGGGCCAAAGGCTGGAGCAGTATTCCACCTTCCACGGGAGGCGAGGATTTTGCATTCTACTGTGAGCAGATTCCTGGTGTATTCTTCCGACTAGGATCAGGTAATGAAGAAGAACGAACTCGTTACGCACTCCATCATCCGATGTTCGACCTGGATGAGAACGTGATGCCGTATGGTGTAGCTATGCTTTCAGCAATCGCATTACAATTTTTGAGCAAGAACACAACTCAGGGGGAGCGTGCAAAATGAGAAAAAGACAATGGACAAGCATGTTGATTACACTACTGGCTGTAGTATTGGTGCTCAGCGCTTGCGGAAGTAAAGCAACGGACACAGGAACGAACTCCACATCCGGTGAAGCGAGCAGTGACACTGCACCAAGCACAACGCTTACGATTGCGGCAGCGACCGATATTGAAAGCTTCGATCCACACAATAACAACAACACTTCAAGTGAAGCTGTATTGGTTAACGTATTCGATTACTTGATCAAGAACGACAGTGAACAGAAGAAAGTTCCTGGGCTTGCTACTTCATGGGAGCAAGTTAATGATACAACTTGGAGATTCAATCTGCGTGAAGGCGTTACTTTCCATAACGGAGATCCGTTCACAGCAGATGATGTGAAATACACGCTGGAGCGTGTAGCGAAAGATAGCGCTTTGAAGCAAAATAGTTATTTCAAAAACATCGTTGAAGTGAAGGTTGTGGATGAGCACACCGCCGACATTATTACTGACGGACCAGATCCATTGCTCTTGAACCGTCTGTCCAAGATGGGCGCAGGCATTCTCCCAGCTAAATATATTGAAGAAAACGGAATCGATGCATTCTTGAAACAACCGGTAGGAACAGGACCTTACAAGTTCAGCAAATGGAACAAAGATGATCGTGTTGAACTCGTGAAAAATGAGAATTACTTCGATGGTGAGCCAAAATGGAATGAAGTTGTGTTCCGTGTAATTCCAGAAGCGTCCACACGTGTATCTGAATTGCTTGCAGGCGGAGTCGATGTCGCTTCATCGATCCCATCTACAGATATCGCTCGTATTGAAGGCGAAGCCGACAAAAAGATCGTGAAGGCACCAATCCAACGTGTGCTTCAGTTGATCTTCCGTCAAACAGAAGGCAGCATCACGGCTGATCCTAAGGTTCGTGAAGCTATTGATCTTGCGATTGATAAACAAGGCATTGTAGACAGTATTGCTGGAGGCGCAGGTATCGTAACTCGCACATCTGTAACACCAGGTAACTTCGGTGCTGATCCATCACTCTACAAAACATCACTCTATGACCTAGAGAAGGCGAAGCAGCTGTTGACCGATGCGGGTTATGCTGAAGGTGAAGCAGAGATGACGATCTCGGTGTCCTCTCAATACAAGGAACAGGCAGAGGTTGTAGCTGCAATGCTCGAACAGGCTGGATTCAAAATCAACCTGGATGTGCTCGAACCAAGTGCGTTCAGCGAACGTTACAGCTCCAAGTCATTCAAGGAAATCTTCATGATTGGTATCGGTAACTCTCTATTTGACGCATCGAATAACTACAACCGTTACATGACAGAAGAAGCCAAAGGCGAATCCGATTACAACAATCCGGAAGTGGAGAAGTTGCTCCAATCCGCATTGGTGAATATGGATCCTGAGGCTCGTGAGAAAGAGTATCAACAAGTACAGCAAATTTTTGCAGAAGAACGTCCGGCGGTATACCTCTACCAGATGGAAGGTGTCTACGGAACGAATGCAAACGTGAATTTTGTGCCTCGTAGTGACGAAATGTTCTATGCTGACGAGATTACTCCTGCAAAATAACATCGGACAGAACAGTCTGTCATCGCAAGGATAAGCCGTAAACGGCAGGGACTGGATACCATGTTCCTGCCGTTTCTTTATTCACGCCAAGGTACAGTATTCATATAGGAAGTTGTTGCTAAGATTAATGGTTATGGAGGTGAACGCAGAATGGGGAAGTATGTACTTAAATCTTTACTTCAAGTTATTCCGGTGTTATTCATCGTTTCACTCATCGTATTCATCTTGGTCAGAGTCACTGGAGATCCCGTTGCACTTATGCTTCCGGAGACAGCCACTGCTGAGGATCGGGCTGTACTGACACAAGCGCTTGGACTGGATCAGCCGCTATACACGCAATACATCAAATTCCTGGGCAGCGCATTGCAGGGAGATTTTGGTCAATCTTTTCGGTACAATGAGCCGGCTCTGCAACTTGTCTTAGAGCGTTTGCCTGCCAGTTTTGAACTCGCTGTAGCTGCAATGTTTTTTGCGGTAATTATGGCGATTCCGTTAGGTGTGGCTTCAGCTGTTAAACGGAACACATTCACGGATTTGATCATTTCAGGTATCTCCGTTATAGGTAAAGCCATGCCAAACTTCTGGATGGGGATCATGCTCATTCTACTCTTTTCCGTCATGTGGGGAGTGCTGCCTGTATCCGGTCGGGGGGGAATAAGCCATTTAATCCTACCTGCATTTACGCTAGGTGTCGGATTGGCGGCTCAGATGACTCGTCTGATACGTTCCAGCATGTTAGATATTTTGAGCCAAGACTATATTCGTACCGCTCGAAGTAAGGGACTGGGTCGTATGGTTGTCATCGGAAAGCACGCGTTCCGTAACGGATTGATTCCTGTGGTGACGATCATGAGTCTGCAATTTACGAGTTTGATCGGTGGGACTTTGATTACAGAGACCGTATTCTCCTGGCCAGGACTTGGTCAGTTACTAGTAGTTGCAGTGAACACACATGATATGGCGATTGTACAAGCAGCGGTATTTGTGATTGCATTCATTGTGGTTATTACCAATATCTTGACGGATGTAGTCTATCGACTGCTTGATCCGCGAATCAAATACGACTAGAGGGAGGTGCAACCTGATGACAGGAAGCAATGAATTGCAAGTTCCAGGTTCAGAGCCGGAGCGTGAGCCTGGTGTACGAACTCCAACAGGATTACGCTACATCTGGAAACAACTGATTATTAGTAAAACAGGAATGTTTGGAGCAGTGCTCGTCTTGCTAGTTGTATTAACAGCCATATGTGCACCTCTGCTCGCGAGCCATGATCCTGCTGCGGTCAATCCGCTGAATCGTCTCAAACCGCCTGCATGGCTAGAGGGAGGAAGCTCGGAATATTGGCTAGGTACTGACAACCTAGGCAGGGACATGTGGAGTCGTATCGTGTATGGAGCCAGGGTCTCCTTAATTGTAGGTATGGGGGCGGTCATTGTTTCCGGAATCATTGGTGCGATTCTGGGGCTGCTGTCCGGATTCTATGGTAAATGGATCGATGCTGTCATTATGCGGGTGGGAGATGCGTTCATGGCGATCCCGACGATTCTATTTATGCTTGTCGTTATGGCGATTGTAGGCCCAGGGATCACCACATTGATTTTCGTAATTGGGGTAACGAACTGGGTATCTTATACCCGTGTTGTTCGAAGTGAGGTTCTCAGTATCAAGGAGCGTGATTATGTTCAAGCCGCAAGATCCATTGGGGCGAAGAACGCGCGCTTAATTATTAGACACATCGTACCCAACATTTTATCTTCCTTTATAGTTATCTCGGGTATGAATGTCGGCACAACGATTATTATGGAAGCTTCACTCAGTTTCCTCGGTCTTGGCATTAAGCCGCCAGATGTATCTTGGGGCGGGATGTTAAGTGATGGTAGACAATATGTGGCGACAAGCTGGTGGGTAGCTACGTTTCCTGGTCTTGCCATTACGTTTACCGTGCTCGGTGTCATTTTCTTAGGGGATTGGCTACGTGATGTGCTTGATCCACGTACAGATACAACACAAAAATAAAATGGCTTGAGGAGGAGACACCCGAGATGAATCAACGACCTATTATTCCTGAGGATTTAAATCGTTATCGCTGGATTAGTCAGCCAGTTGTTAATCAGAGTGGACAGGTAGCTTATGTGGAACAAACGATTGATCGTTTGAAAAATGAATATAACACCCAAATCCGAGGGATTGGGTTAGATGGCAGCCAAGATGTTGCAGTCACGGACGGTGTTAAAGACTCGGCTCCTTCTTGGTCGCCAGAAGGTGATAAGCTCGCATTTCTGCGTGCTGGCGATGGTGGTGGTAAAGGGCTGTGGATTCTGACACCAGGAGATGAACAACCCGCTGTGCTGCTCTCCGCTGATCATAAAATATTGAGTTATGTCTGGTCTCCTGATGGATGTTCTATTGCATTTATAAGCAAAGCGGTTCTTAATCAAGAAGAATCGACCGAGGAAAGATCGGGTGAGCCAGCTCCTTTGCGAGGACGTGTATTCGAACGGACAACGCCAAAAGCGGAAGGCTCCGGTTGGTGGGATGGACTCTATAGTCACTTATTTATCTATGAGCTCGCTTCAGGCAAAGTAACACAGCTCACGTCTGGTGAGTGGAGTGTGTCTTCACCTGCCTGGTCTCCGGATAGTCAGTCGTTGTCTTATATGTCCAAACAGGTAGATGATCATGAACTCGATCCAGATCTATTGTATTTTACCGATGTGTTTTCAATACGAATTGCAGATCGTGTTTCCTTCAAAGTGACAACGTCTGATCTATTAGTTAGCCAGTTTTCATATACACCAGATGGTCAGCGGCTTGTATTGATTGCAAGTGACCGTGAATATGGCAGTGGCAGCCACAATAGGTTATACGAAGTGTTAGTCAGTGGAGGCACAGTGAAGCCAATCTCCTCACATCTGGATATGCAATTTGGCAACGCAGCATTAGGAGATATGAAATCGGCTCCTGCTTCTCCGGCACCACTTTTTGAACAGAATGATCCTGCGGGTAACACGATGTATGTCTTAGGAACACATGGTGGCAGTGTTGATGTGTATCGCATCAGTGGAGATGGAGAGTGCCAATCCATTACTGGAACAAGCGAAAAGGATGTTTACCAATACACGTTATCCCCCGATGGCAAAGCACTTATATATGCTGCTCTGACGGAAGATCGCCCTGGTGAGTTGTATTATGTGCATATGGATGACGGGCAAGTGCTCAGACTTACACATCGAAACGATGAGATGATGTCTGAATTAGAAGTACATCGCCCTGAACGCATTGAATTTACCTCGTCAGATGGATGGCCGATTCAAGGTTGGATCATTCGACCGGAGAAGCATGATCCAAGTGAACAAGCGAAAACACCAATGATCTTGCAAATTCATGGCGGACCACATGCGATGTACACAGGCACATTCAGCCATGAAATTCAATCGCTGGCGGCACAAGGATATGCAGTGTTGTGGGTGAATCCGCGCGGAAGTATGGGATATGGTCAGGCATTCGCTAGAGCGTGCCGTGGTGATTTTGCTGGAGGAGATTACCGGGATCTGATGGAAGCTGTTGAGTACGCACTCGCAACGTATGGCGAATTAGATGAGTCGCGTCTTGGTGTAGGTGGCGGTAGTTACGGTGGCGTCATGACGAACTGGATTGTCGCTCATAACCATCGATTCAAGGCAGCCGTAACTCAGCGTTGCATCTCTAATTGGTTGTCCATGTATGGAACAAGCGATATCGGCATTTCCTATGTCGAAGGTGTGATTGGAGGCAATCCGGCACATCACGCAGAATGGTTGTGGTCACGATCACCACTTGCATATGCACACCAGATCGAGACGCCGCTTCTGATTATGCATGGGGAGCAGGACTATCGAACACCGATCGCACAAGCCGAAGAACTCTATACAACGCTCAAGCGGTACGGCAAAACGACCAAGCTGATCCGATATCCAGGTTCCAACCACTCTCTACTGAAAATAGGTAAACCTTCACTTCGTGTAGACAGCTTCGAACAGGTGAATCGCTGGTTTAATCAATATCTACAAGAGGCAGGGGAAGAAGCATGAGTTCAATACAGCTCTCTATTCCGGTTGGACTGTTAGTCGAAAATGTGCTCACGAGTGGTGAAGCCGCGGATGATATCATCCAATGTTTACACCAGAGAGATTACGCGCAGTTACTTCCCAAACTGAAGGAACCCGCAATGAATCTGGATGAGAGATTACAGACGGCTGCTGAAGTGGGAGAAGATTGGGAGACGGCGATCCGTCTGGGATATGAATTCAAGTTTTTGCATATTAACGGGTTAAAAAGGCTGTTGGATTTTCGCTTTGATCAAAAGGTAGAGCGGGATTATGTACAGGAGAATCTGTCATTGCACCAGGTTCAACTTCACAAACATGAGGTTGAATTACTTCGATCAATGATCAGCCGTCAATGGGATGTAGTTTTGGAAGAGAAAGATGGGCAATCAGAAGAATCTACTTCACCAATTATGGTAAGTATTCAATTGAAGTATCAGTAATGTTAAGAGCCACGGTATCGCGGCTCTTTTTTTAATGTTGAATATTAAAAATAAGCATTGTATTAAATTGTAAAAGAAGATACATTAATCTGATGATTGGATATTTTGGATCATATGAAATGGGAGAAACTTAGTTGACGTAGGAGGAAATAACGTTGAATACCTATTATTCGGAGCTTGGCAGAATTTTGGATGGAAGAACACCTCTAAGGAAGGAAGGCTATTTTATTTTACATGAAGGAAACCAAATTAGTTATGATACTTCCGTACCTGTGGGCGCAGCTATGGTTACAGCAACAGATTTTACACACGCTCTAGTTGAGGGTTGCAAGAGTATATTAGATACATTTTCACAAAGATCTGAAAACGAGCAAGTGTATGCATTTAATTTGTACGCGGATGAGCAATATAGTTTTTACATATACATGAACACCAATAGTTCGTTCTTAGAAACTCTAGAAGAATACGAATACACGGAACCAACAGAAGTTAACGCTTTAAAATATAATCCAGGGGATTTCAGTTTTCAATATTGGGATGCTCATATGGGGGAATATGGAGAGGTTATCAAACAATTTGAACTCATTGGAGATCGAGCTTCTGGTGATCTGAGTGAATTCAATAGACCAGATGCTATAGAAGGTGCTCCAATTGTTGCATTTGAAATAGGAATTATTAAGGCTGGCTTCAATCTGCTCGCCGTAAATGCGATTCAGCAACTTATTGATGAGAACGCGTTTAACGTATTAAACAAAACAGACCAGTTTATAGCATACGTAGCGACAGGTAACGATCTTCTCGATTATAGTATCACAATGCGCAAAACCATTGACTCTACAATGTTCTACGAGGTATTTCCTGATATCAGAGAAAGGGATCAGTCTTATCTTGAGCAATTAGAATCCTATCAGAAGCTAAATGTTAGTGAAAGTTTGGATTATTGGATGGAGGCTGTTCACGACTCGTATGCAAGCACATTTCCCTATTCACACTGTAAATCAGAGTACGAAATATTCAAACAATTGGAACAATTCGGTAATTCACTAGCACAAGAGAGCATCAAGCGTCTGGAAAGTCTCGTGGCGAAAAAAGAGCTGGAATCTGAAGAGTACTATGAAATTGATTATTATATTGAATGTCTCTACTTCTCAGGTAATCTCTCTGAAGCTCAGAAGGAGAAGTGCGGAGAACTAGCTACCATAATCCAAAAAAATAAAGCTTTGGACAATGCTTATGCTGCACCACTCTGGTTTCTCATCGCAAACGAACCATTGGTGAACATAACGGAATTGTAAGATAAGGAACTCGGATTCTTGAACAGAGATTTGATGAAAGGCGTGTACCATAACGTTAGGAACGAGGAGGCAGACAATTCATGGGAGAAACAAATGTATGGGATGCGGAGTGGGAGGTTAACGAAGAGCAAGCGCGGACGCTGATCGACAGACAATTCCCTCAGCTGTCATCGAAGCAAGTGAAGCGATTGGGCTGGGGCTGGGACAATACGGTTTTTCTCATCGGTGACGAGTACGTGTTCCGGTTTCCAAGAAGAACGATTGCAGTTAGCTCAATTCGTATGGAAGGGAATCTACTGCCGAAGCTGGAGGCATATATGACCATCCCGTATCCGAAACCGTTGTTTTACGGCGAAGCAAGTGACGAATACCCGGCACCATTTCTTGGCTATGCCTACGTACCAGGAGATTTCCCAATTGGTTTGACGGAAGAACGCCGGGCTTTATCGGCAGAGACGCTGGCGAAATTTTTGCGGAGATTACATGAGTTTCCGGTGCAAGCGGCGCTGAAATATGGAGTTCAGCAAGATCATCGAAACTTGACGGACATAGCATCGCGCAAATTGAAATTGGAGGGTTTTCTATCGAAGCTGGTTGAACACTTGTCGCCGGAGGAGTCCGGTGTGATCGAAGCGTATATTGGCAGGCTGCAAAAGAACCGTGTCGAGGCAGTCTATACACTGCTACATGGCGATCTTCATTTCAAAAATATGCTTGTGAATGAGAACGGGATCGTTTCCGGCATCATTGATTGGGGCGATCTGAGCGTAGGTCATCCGGCATGCGATTTGAGCGTTGCTTATAGCTTTTTACCACCTTACGCTCGCGGCGTGTTTTTCGAAACGTATGGCGGAGCGAACGAGGAAACGAAGCTTTTGGCGCGTCTGATCGCGGTATATATCCCTATACTGATCTTAATGCAAGCGGTCGATGACGGGAATGAAGTGATTGCGGCAGAGGCGAAATCCAACATCATGCGGGCACTGTCGGATTAGGCTCATTATTTCGTTGCCGCCCACTCATTAATAATCGGTTCACACCCTAGCGTTGAGGACTCCTGTCATGAAAATACGATGATATATCAACTAAAGAAGCGACGGAGTGAATGCATATAACATTCTGCTCCGTCGCTTTTCCTATAACACTGCTATTTCATATTGTGGTTGTCATAAATGCATGCAAATGAATCAATAACCTAACTATCCATTAGTTCGGATTCACGGAAACTTTCTTCCCAACAGCTCGTTGAGGTTCTTCTTCTGTAGCTGGTTTGGTTCGTTTGATGAAGAAGGATAACAACAATCCGATGACAGAGATACCAATAATGACAACATAAGCGTCATTGATGCCTTGAATCATAGATTGTGTCATTAACTGTTGCTGAGTTACACCTTGCGCTGCACCTGTAGCCATTGTATCTTGCAGATGTGTTGCAGTTCGACTTGTCATGACACTTACGAGCACGGATGTACCGACAGCACCGGCTACCTGTCTTACTGTGTTGGAGATCGCCGTACCGTGCGCTCCCCGTTTAGTAGGCAGTTGATTCAAACCAGCGGTTTGAATCGGCATGAGGAGTAGCGCCATCCCAATCCGACGTCCAGTGGACATCAATAACAAGTAGGTATAGCTTGTTGAATCTGACAAATCAATAAATCCAATCGTAGTTACGATCGTTATGATCATACCGATGATTGCCAGCCATTTGGCACCAAATCGGTCGAACAATTTACCCGTTACTGGCATGAGGAACCCCATTACAAGCGCTCCGGGAAGTAACAACAACCCTGACTCCAGTGCCGTGTACCCACGGGCATTTTGCAGATAGAGCGGAAGCAGCATCATGTCCGCGTACATGACCATCGTAATTGCAATACTAATGATCGTGGTTAGAGAGAACATATTATACTTAAATGCGCGAAGATCAAGCAGTGGAGCTGCTGAGCTAAGCTGTCTCCATGTGAAGAGAGCAAGTGCAATAATGCCTACGATAAGAAAAGTAATCACTTCTACGCTGGACCAGCCTGCACTTCCTGCACGGCTGAACCCATACAGTAATGCTCCGAACCCAACGGTCGATAGAATAACGCTGAGTAAATCAAGCTTGGTCTCGACTCGCTCTGATACATTCTTGAGGTATATAAATCCACAGACAATTACAATTAAAGTCAATGGGATCATGCCGTAGAACATCGTCTCCCAGGTGTAGTTCTCTAGAATATAACCAGCGAGCGTAGGGCCAATTGCCGGAGCAAATATGATTGCGAAGCCGACCATTCCCATCGCAGCGCCTCGTTTATCAGGCGGAAATAACGTCAAGATGACATTCATCAATAGTGGCATAATAATGCCGGCACCAGCAGCTTGTATCATTCGTCCAGTTAACAATGTACCGAAGTTCGTCGCAATAGCTGATACTATGGTACCTAACAGGAAAATGAACATGGAAGCTTGAAATAACTGCCTTGTGGAAAAGCGTTGCATAAAATAGGCTGTAATTGGGATGAGCACGCCGTTCACCAACATATAACCAGTTGTTAACCACTGAGCTGTAGCAGCAGTGATATTAAAATCACCCATCAGCTCAGGTACAGCTACACTCATGACTGTCTGATTCAGGGTAGCGAGAAATGCACCCAAAATCATTACGAACAGTATAGGACCCTTTCGCACGCCATCTTTTTCTCTAATCTGATTCAAACTATTCAATCCTTTCAATCAGCACATCGACTAAATTTACAATGTGTTGTATAGTTTACATTGTATTTATTGAATTATATACATATTCACACAGATTACAATTTACGAATTGGGTCATAACCGTTGCTTATTTTACATAACTCCCATATCTGTTGTGTATTCCGAACATAAACGACTCATTATTTAAAATTGTAATGTTAAAAAATTGAAGGAGAATTGATGATGATGAGACAAGACAAGAAGTCGTCTACACCTACAGATCCTCGTATTCTGAGAACGAGACAGCTCATTCGCGATGCCTTTGTTGATTTGCTGCAAGAGATGGATATTGAGAAGTTATCTGTTAACCGCATAGCGGAACGAGCAACCATTAACCGTGTAACCTTTTATCTTCATTATCGTGATATCACAGATATGATGGAGAAGATGGCTGACGAGATGATTGAACAGATTGAAGGAATCGTTCAAGATCACGGTGCTTTATTTGAGAATGAAGCAAATGAGGATGAACCTTGGCCGGTGCTCGTCAAATTGCTTGAGCATTTTGCCGAGAATTCGAAGTTTTATAAAGTTGTGCTTGCTTCCAAGCGAACACCGATCTTTACTGAGGGGTTATTAAAGTTATTAAGCAAGCTGGTTACAGCCAAAATCGAAAAAATGGAAAGCCATAGCCCGCTTTCTAATGTAGGCATCCATAAGGAAATTGCCATTTGGTATGGGTCATCTGCGTTGATTGGTACAATTGTTGCGTGGCTTCGTTCAGATATGCCATATTCGCCACATTTTCTAGCGAAGCAATTCTCGCTGATTCGGTCGCATAGCTACAAGGATTTAATATAGTTATAATGAGTGAAGTGATCTAGGAAGGGAATGTAATAATGAAGAAAGTTATCGTAGTAGGTTCAGGCATACTTGGCGCAGCGTCTGCTTATCAACTGGCTAAATTAGGAGCAGACGTACATATCGTTGACCGAAAGGATGCAGGGCAAGCAACGGATGCTGCTGCTGGTATCATCTGTCCTTGGTTATCCCAGCGGCGTAATCAAGCTTGGTACCAGCTTGCCAAGGCTGGAGCTCGGTTTTATCCAAGTTTAATTGAAGATTTAGAACGTGAAGGAGAAACAGAAACGGGCTATGCGAGAGTTGGCGCTCTCAGCATCCATCGGGATATAGAGAAAATTCACAAGATGGAAGAACGGGCACAGCAGCGAAAGGTAGATGCACCAGAGATCGGAGATATCATTCGAATGGATGAGACAGAGACTCTTGCGAACTTTCCGCTGCTCGAACAAGGCTATCACTCCCTTTATATTAGCGGAGCTGCGCGAATAGATGGACGCGCCCTGCGGGATGCATTGATTCGATCTGCACAGAGACATGGTGCAGTTCTAATTGAAGGAGATGCTGCTCTTTTATATGAGGGAACACGTGTAAGCGGCGTGCATGTGAATGGACAACATCTAAAAGCGGATACGGTCGTTGTCTGTGCAGGCGCCTGGGCACAATCGATATTAAGACCATTGGGCATGGAATTCAAAGTCAGCTTCCAGAAGGCACAGATTATGCATTTACAGGTCTCTGATCATCATGATGCAGGCAAATGGCCTGTTGTCATGCCACCTACGGATCAATATTTGCTTACATTTGACCAACAGAAGGTTGTTATTGGTGCTACACATGAGAACGAAATTGTAGGATACGACACAAGAGTAACACCAGGTGGGATGCAGGAAATTTTACACAAAGGGCTAGAACTGGCACCTGGGCTAGCAGATAGTACCTTTGATGAAGTGCGTGTAGGCTTCAGACCATTCACGCCGGGATTCCTTCCCGTGCTTGGTGAAGTCCCTGGATGGTCAGGCATTATCGCAGCCAATGGGCTTGGCGCATCGGGACTAACGATGGGGCCATTCATCGGCAATCAATTAGCGAAGTTAGCACTGGATATGGAGCTGGACATTGATATTGAACCTTATAAACTTAATCACGCAGTGGAGTCCATTTCATCATAAGGTGAGATTCTTCAATCGTAATGAACTGTGAAATGAGGTGAACTATGACGTATTCACAGCGATCCACTCACGCCGCTGCTTCGTCTGATATAACTTATTTGGAGTATCAGATCGGTCAGACGGAGGAGCATTTGAAGGAAGCCGAAGAAGTTATCGAGGTGAAAAAGCAACAACTCGGACAACATCGCGCCTCAGCATATCAGGATCGAGAGGTAGACAAAGGAGTGGAAATCCAGCTCATGGATGAGATTGCTCAGCAACAGACAGTGATTGAAGCTATTCGTAAACGTTTGGCGGATCTGGACGAGGAATTAGCGTTGCTGGGTGATTAATTTGTAAGACTGGTAAAGTCGCCATCAGGCGACTTTTTCTTGTAACATGCTGACTTAAATGATGAAGAGGTGACTCGATATGAAGAGATATGAGGGGCAGCGAATCTACATTCGATTATTAAGTGTGGAAGATGCGCGAGATATGTTGAGTTTACAGATAAGAAACCGGGAGGTCTTCGAAAAGATAACGGCTAGTGAACGAACAGAGGCTTTCTATACGTTGGAAGGTCAAGTAGCGCTATTGGAGAAGTGGGTTCAGGCTAAGGAGGATGGAACAAGATATTCCTTCGGTATTTTCCTTCGTTCCACGGACGAGCTCATTGGAGAAGTTTCCATGTTCGAAATAGAGCTGAACATGGCGAAAAAATGGATTGTAGGTTATGTCCTAGACCAACATCATAACGGTCAAGGCTACATGAGCGAAGCGCTGCAGCTATTATTTGATTTTGCTTTGCACGAAGTAGGCATTGAGCGCCTGGAAGCAGGTGCATTACCAGACAATATAGGCTCGATCAAGGTTCTTGAGAAAGCAGGCTTCAGACAAACGGGGGTTCAATCCATCGTAGTCAACGGAATATTGAAAGAGCATGTGATGTATGCTATTACATTAATGTCAAGTCAGAATTGAAATATATGGAGTAAATAGATTGACAGTTCCTTCCTGTTTGTATACGATTGTATACATTAACGTATGCGATTATATACATACCTAGAGGAGTGTTGTGAGGTGAAAGATCGACGCAACGATGGACGAGGTAGAGAAGGGATCTTGAATGAGCGTTCTGGCCGTGGCAGGGGCGAAGGAGAACGTCATGATGAACGGTCTGGACGTGGTGGAGGACATGGTAAGCCCTTTGGTGGTCGAGGCGGCGGTGGTGCCCAAACGTTTCGCAGAGGTAGAGTCCTGTTGTTTCTTGAGCAAATGCAGAATCATCGGACTACACTGGCTAGACAACTGAAACAAGAAGAGTTCGAGCATATTCGTCCCGTAATCAGCGGCGAGCTGAAGGCTATGGATCAGGTGATTGATGAGTATATTCATCTCTTCGAACTCGAAGAAGAACAGGCTAGTAACACTAAGGATTTGGAGAGTGACTAAGAATGATTCGTCGTTTTTTCTCGTATTATCGCCCGTATAAGAAACTGTTTATGATCGACTTTGGTTGTGCGGTCGTTGCGGGTCTACTCGAGCTAGCTTTTCCGCTAGCCGTGAGCAAATTTATTAATGATCTGTTGCCAGGACAGGATTGGCCTTTGATCTTACTCGCATCAATCGCATTACTTGCGATTTACGCATTAAATACCGTCCTGAACTATGTTGTTACCTATTGGGGACATATGCTAGGAATTAATATTGAGACTAACATGCGTGCCAAAATGTTTGCTCATTTACAGAAACTTTCCTTCCGTTTCTTCGATAATCGTAAGACAGGTCATCTCATTGGTCATCTCACGAACGATCTGAATGATATTGGAGAGGTTGCTCACCATGGCCCTGAAGATGTATTTATCGCAATTATGACCTTAATCGGCTCATTCTCACTTATGGCGTATATTAATCTAGAGCTTGCGCTATTAACGTTTATCATTATCCCGTTCATGGGATGGATTATTATTGTATTTGGTGGACGTATGACGAAGACCTATCGACGCCTATTCGGTGATGTAGGTAATTTTAATGCTCGTATTGAAGATAACGTTGGTGGAATTCGTGTTGTACAATCCTTTGCCAATGAAGAGCATGAGAAGAAACTCTTTTCGGTAGATAACGAGAACTTCCGTAAGACCAAGCTGCTGGCGTACAAAACGATGGCCAAAAGCATTTCGGTGAGTTATATGCTGATGCGTCTAGTTACAGTGTTTGTCATGGTGTGCGGTGCTTGGTTCTTCATTGAAGGCAAAATTGATATGGGTGAATTCATGGCATTCTTGTTATTATCGAATATTTTCTTCCGTCCAATTGAGAAGATTAATGCTGTCATAGAGAGTTATCCGAAGGGCATTGCAGGGTTCAAACGTTACTTGGAGATTATCGACACTGAACCTGAGATTGCAGATGCCAAAAATGCGGTCGAACTAACCGATGTCCGTGGTGATATTCGCTTCGAGCATGTTTCGTTTGGTTATGAGGACAGCCGCCGAATACTTAACGACATTAGCCTTACAGTCAAACCAGGGGAGACCGTTGCATTCGTTGGGCCTTCCGGTGCGGGGAAAACAACTATCTGTAGCTTGCTTCCACGCTTCTATGAAGTACAGGAAGGGCGAATCACGGTGGATGGAACGGATATTCGAGAGGTGAAGTTGGAATCGTTACGCAGACAGATCGGGATTGTGCAGCAAGATGTATTCCTTTTCTCGGGTACCATTAAGGAAAATATTGCGTACGGTGATCTATCTGCAACGGATGATCAGATCTGGGATGCAGCGCGTCGTGCTTCCTTGGAAGAACTCATTCGAAGTCTTCCGGATGGCATGGACACCGTCATTGGTGAGCGAGGAGTCAAACTGTCGGGAGGACAGAAACAACGCCTGTCCATCGCGCGTATGTTCCTGAAGAATCCACCGATTCTTATTCTGGACGAAGCAACCTCTGCACTAGATACGGAGACGGAAGCGTTGATTCAGAAATCTCTGGCTGAGCTGTCAGTAGGCAGAACAACCCTTGTTATTGCGCATCGATTAACTACGATTCAAAATGCGGACCGCATCATCGTTGTGAACGAAGACGGAATCGCTGAGCAGGGGAGTCATCAGGAGCTTGTTGCAGCCGGAGGCATTTACAGTCGGCTTCACCAAGTGCAATATAGCCATTCATAAGGTTAAGCATGAGAACAAATCATATGGGTACAAATGATATGAGTTTAAATGAATGTGTGAATAGATGTATAAATGATTATGTGATCAAATGACCAAACCGCGCATAATGCGCGGTTTTTTCTTGTCTACAACTTTGAACTATAGACATGCACTATTGGCTAAGTTAACTCTCCATACATAACCAGCAATTAAACAAAATAGAACCATTATAAACTGGCTATAGATCCAACATTAGACTGAGTTATGAACCGAATGTAAGCCGATATAGCCTAAACGATAATCCTACACATCGTTACCAATTAGATCGTATTTTTCTCTTAGCTTTTTGATATCTGCTCTCGGCGGTGAACCGAACATCCGCGAGTATTCCCGACTAAACTGTGAAGCGCTCTCGTAACCAACTCTGTACGCCACATCAGCAGCATCCGCCGATTCAGCTAACAGGATTCGACGTGCTTCCTGTAATCGCATTTGTTTCTGGAACTGAATGGGGCTCATCGCTGTAATTTCTTTGAAGTGGCGATGGAACGAAGAAACGCTCATGCGGGCTTTCTCTGCAAGGTCTTCGATTCGAAAAGATTGCTCCCAATGGCGAATCATATATTCAATGGACTCTCTGATCCGATAGGTACTGCTGTTTTCAACGGCAATCTGCGCTAATTCGTTTCCATACGAACCCCGCAGAAGCCGATACAAGATCTCTTTCGTATACAGCGGAGCGAGAAATGGAATTTCTTCTGGCGTATCCAGCAAACGAACCAGACGAATAACTGCGTCATGAATGGACGCTTCCATCTGACCTACAAACAAGGCACGTCTCGCGTTTTCTGTTGCTTTTACTTTCAGATCACATTCGTTGAGAACTTCAAGAATCTGATTCGGTGTAAATTCCAGTTTGAGACTGAGATAAGGCATTTCAGGTGATGCTTTGATCACTTGACCCACGACGGGAAGATTCATGGAAGCTAAGAGATAATTAGAAGGACTGTATTCGAATCTCTCCTGTGCGAGCAAAATTTCTTTCTTTCCCTGGGCGATGATACAGAACGAAGGGTTGTACACGCGGTACTCAGGCTCCGTCAGTTTGGAGTAGTGAAAGAAGAAAAGCGAAGGAATGATCGTTTCTACGGAACCCTTCGGAAGGGTGTGACGTTTAATCATCTCGGTCAGTTCCATATGCTGCTGCTCTAAATTTCTTTCGGACATTCGAATCCTCCTTACAGTTTGGTCAGGCTTTATTATATGTGATAATGCACTACAGTATCAGGCTTTATTATATGTGATAATGGACTACCGTAATAGTAGCGTTGATAGGATTAGGCAATGATTTAAGAGGAATGAGGTGATATTAAAAAAGTTAATTCATTTTGTGAACAGTCGAGTCTATAAAATTGTGAATAAGAGTTTCAAGAAACTAAAGGAAACGATGCGGAAAAACCTAAGTTAGAATGATATTTTGAAAAATCTAATTGAACGGTCATTTATGAATCGCCTCCTAAACATTGATACATAAATATCGAACTGTAAATAACCTATGCACTAATCAGATAGGTTATAGTCTGAGAGAATTGAATATTAAGTAATAAGTTACAAAAAACATATGTTTTAGTTATTAAATAGATATTATTCGTCAAAAAACTACATAAAAATACAAAATACACCCATTTACGGAATGTTCGTTGTTCCTTCATAATCAGATGATTCTAAGAAGAATGGAGATGGAAGGCTTGTAGAATTATTCTGATCCTTCTAAGGGGACCATATTAAAAATGCCATCTTTAATGCAAGATAAGAGATGGAATCATAGTGATGGTTGGGTCAAGATGAGTAGAACAATTAATGGAGAGAAATACACTGGGTTTATAATTTCAGGATTCGTCAGTATGACGATTTCAAATTCAAGGATAAATAATTATTTCATGTGAGGGATTACTTATGAAAGTAAAATGTATAGGAGCCACAGGTAATTTATTATCAATACGAGCAGATATCCCGAAGATTACCGCTGTGAATCGTTGGAAATCGGGAGAATTCTAAATGTGTACTCGATTGGACACTGGGACAATTACATGTACTATTTATTAAAGGTAAGCCATCCTGATCCCGATTTAGATTTAGATCCTGTATGGTTTCCTTATGAATGGTTTGAAGTGATTGATCATAAGATCCCGGATTCCTGGTATTTTAATTTTATTGGAGAACCACAACCCGAGCAAATTACAACGATATTTGGTTATAAAGAGATTGTACTTAACTACGAACATCACTTTGGGTTAATGGATAGAGAACAAAAACATCTTAAATTGTTCTATAACTTGAATAGTCTTTCAGAAAACAAGGAGTGGAAGCATACAACGTGATAAAACCAATCCTGAAAGATCTCATCATTACTGGGAATCCCAATATTCATGGGAAATTACAATTTAAAGAGACTGAAGATATTGGAGACGATTTTTATTTGTCAGGTACAGCTTGTATTGGAACTGAAGATTCTGAAGGAGAGGATAATTTTGATTTTGGAATCATAACTCCGAAAGCGCTCGAAAGAGAACTTGGAGATGGCTTAGACATCATATTAGGTTCAAGATATTTTATTGTAAATAGGCTAGACTTTGAAATGATCACTAAAAAAATAGAACAAATCCTTCTCAAACATCAAAGGGATACATGGGATGAAGTAGCTAAAAGTCTCGATCCTTATTTCAGATGGGAATACACGGATTCCGTACGCTTGAATAGTGAGGAAGAGTTTCTTGAGATGATCAAAGAACATTCGAATGAGAGCATAGAGTAACCTAAGACTGAAACGCTCACCAGTTCGAAGTAATTAAAGTAAGAGACAGCTTATTAGTTAACTCTAGCAACCATAAGGGGCTTTGGCCCCTCATGGTTGTTTTTTCTTATCGCATATACTTTTGAGATAGGTGAGTGAGGGGCTTGACAACCCACGTGCTAAATTAGATTTAGATGACAGCAAACAAACTATATTAATCAAAAATTTGATTGCCAACAGAAATTTTCATATTGAATCATTTTATGGGCATAAACGTTTAGGTTGATCTTTGAGCTGCAAAATTTGAGTGTAATATAAAGGAATGTTATTTTACTATTTAACGTATATGAATGTATTCAGTTATATTAGAAAAATAAGTTATTTTAAAAATTTGCGGATAGCAGTGATTCAGAAATTGTTCTGTCAATAAGTCGCTGACGTAAATAATCTTTGATTAAGAAAATTTAATTCAGCCTTGGAGGTAATGATGACAATCGAATTTCCCCATATTCAAGAGCATTTACTTGACGATGAGACGGTTCACTTTTTGACATCCAAATCGGAATATGACCACAAACGGTTTGAACATATGACACTCGCCAATCAGGAGGCGACGAAGGTTTCCTTCGAGAAGGTTTGGTTCAAAAACGTCATTATATCGGAATCCAGCTTAGAGTATTGTGAATTTACAGATGTGATCTTTGAGAATTGTGATTTCTCTAATGTTAATCTCGCGAATGCCTTCATACACCGTGCGCATTGGAAAAATTGTAAACTCATCGGAACCGATTTCTCGGATAGTCGATTGAAAAATGTTAGCTTCTCCAATAGCCTGATGGATTATGCGAATTTCCGATTTTCTAATATGAAGCATCTTGCATGGGAAGAGTGCTCGCTCATCAGTACAGACCTTAGCTATCTGGTCTCTGAGCAACTTGAATTTAGCCGTTGTAAGATGGATCAAGCCTTAATGCATGGTACCAAGTTGAATGGTGTTAACCTAAGTACCTGTGATTTTGATGTAATAGGTGTGGACATCGAAAATCTGAAAGGCTGTGTGATCTCGCCATATCAGGCATCTACCTTTGTTGGTTTGTTAGGCATGATTATACAATAGTTTATTAAGTACTTGACTGCGTAGTCAAGAATTGATAAATTAGACACATGAGTAGACCAAGAGAATTTGATGCTGATGTGGTATTACAGCAGTCTATGGAAGTGTTTTGGCGTCAAGGGTACCGAGCGACCTCCTATGAGGATCTCACTCGTACAACAGGTGTCAAGAAACAGAGTTTGTACTGTGTGTTTAGTGATAAGCGTTCTTTATTTTTGAAGGCGCTAGCGCTATACCGCGAACAGGCTATTGCTAAGTTGAAAGAGATCGAGTCTTCGCACTCGTCTCCTCTTGACCAGCTAAATGCGATTCGTGATTCTTTAGTAGAGCATGAAGCGAGCTGCCAAGGCTGCCTGATGATGAATGCTTCGCTTGAATTTGGAGCAGAGGATGAACAGGTTGCGCAACAGATTAAACTCATGTTTGAAGAGAGCCGAGAGCTTCTAGAGAAGATTATCCTAAAGGGTCAAGAGCAGCAATTAATATCTAGTCGTTTCACCAGTAATGAGCTTGCTGCTTATCTTAACAACACCATAGCCGGTGTGAGGGTTATGGGTAAATCGGGTTCATCCCGTGAAGAGATCGAGACGGTTCTGCGGACGTCATTTGGCATGATCGTTGCTTGATCTTTTTTTTACTTCATTCTTGACTGTGTAGTCAAAATAAAAACGAATATGTGGAGGTAATCATGAATCATTCTCAAACCGTAGAAGCGTTGTTCCAACCTATTGAGATCGGAACGTTGAAGTTGTCGAATCGAATTGTAATGGCACCGATGACTCGCCAATTTTCCCCGGATGGGATTCCAGGTGAGAACGTTGCAGGATATTACCGCCGTAGAGCAGAGAATGCAGTGGGGTTGATCGTGACCGAAGGAACAATCATTAATCACCCTGACGCATCCAACCAGGCGAATGTACCTCACTTCTATGGAGAAGATGCATTGAAAGGTTGGGCTCAGGTTGTATCTGAGGTACACGAAGCGGGTGGTCGAATCATTCCTCAGATCTGGCACATGGGAGCCAAAGGTCATGTGAACGACTATACAGAAGCAGATATTGCTTCAATTGTTCATGAATTCGCACAGGCTGCTACTGAAGCCAAGCGTCTTGGATTTGATGGCATCGAGCTTCATGGAGCACATGGCTACCTGATTGACCAATTCTTATATGAGAAAACCAATTCACGCACAGACCGTTACGGTGGAGATATGATGTCCCGCACACGTTTTGCGGTTGAAGTCATTGAGGCTTGCCGCGAAGCTGTAGGACCAGAATTCCCGATCGTGCTTCGTTTATCCCAGTGGAAGTCAGATGATTATCAAGCGAAGCTTGCTGAAACTCCCGCATTGCTGGAGCAGCTTCTAGCACCGCTAGTTCAAGCTGGTGTTGATATTTTCCACTGCTCTACACGTCGTTTCTGGGAGCCCGAATTTGAAGGTTCTGAACTGAATTTTGCTGGATGGACGAAAAAGCTGACTGGAAAACCAACCATTACCGTGGGATCGATTGGTCTTGATGGTGATTTCACAAGTTTGTTCACAGAAGGTAAAGGAGCTGGCAACGTCGGTATCGATGGTTTGGTTCAACGCCTTCAGAACGATGAGTTTGACTTGGTTGCTGTTGGACGTGCGCTTCTGGTTGATCCTGCATGGGCTAAGAAAATCCAAGAAGGCCGCATAGATGATCTGATCCCCTTCACAAGAGAATCTTTGACTGAGCTGTCTTAATTAAATTTTGTAATTATAACTTACTAATTGACTAATCTAATCACTATCTTCTGTACGAAAAAAAGTTCTTATCAAGCAGTGGCAAACCACAGACGTGGTTACCACTGCTTTTCTTATTTTTACAAAAGAAGTTCAATATCCAAGATCAACGATTAGTTAAAAGTTGACCTCGTCCAAATTATTTTGACCTCTATCACAATTTTTCGGCAGTCAGATTAAGTTTCGCTCGATTCAAAACGTTTCTCTAGACCCACACAATATGCGAGTGATAAGATCATACAGCGAACGAGAAGATGCGGAAACAGGAGGATTCAAAAAAAGATGGATCAGGTGAAGTATGACAATTTAAAATTGGGAGAAAAGGGCGCAATCATCAGTATTATTGCTTACATATGTCTGACTGCAATCAAGATGGTTATTGGATACACATCTAACTCTGAGGCTCTAAAAGCCGATGGTTTAAATAACGCCACAGATATTGTTGCCTCTATAGCCGTGCTGGTCGGATTGAGACTGGCTCAGCGGCCGGCAGATAATGATCATACGTATGGTCACTGGAAAGCTGAGACCGTAGCCTCGCTAGTGGCCTCATTTATCATGATGGTCGTAGGTCTTCAGGTGTTGTACGAAGCAGCATCCTCCATATTCGAAGGGAAAAGTGAATCTCCTGATCTCATTGCAGCTTGGACAGGCATCATATGTGCTGCGGTGATGTATTTTGTCTACAGATACAATAAGAGACTAGCCCTGAAAATTAAGAGTCAGGCCGTCATGGCGGCAGCGAAGGATAATATTTCGGATGCTTGGGTCAGTGTTGGAACGGTGATCGGTATTGTTGGTTCTCAATTTGGCTTGCCATGGCTTGATCCTTTGACGGCTGTGCTTGTAGGCCTGCTTATCTGCAAAACGGCATGGGGAATCTTCCGTGAAGCCACACATCATCTGACAGATGGATTCGACGAAGCGTTGATTATTGCTTATCGAGATACGATTTCGAATGTAGACGGTGTAGACGAAGTTAGAGATCTACGAGCACGTAACTATGGAAACAACGCGGTGGTGGATGTGGTTATCGTCGTTCGTGCAGACATGGATATTCAGACAGCGCATGACATCTCAACGAATGTAGAGGATGAAATGTTTAGAGAATACGATGTGTACACTGTTCATGTTCATGTTGAGCCGGGACTAGATGACTCTGGCAAAGAGAATACGGAATATCATTATTCAAAAGAAGCAAACGGATAGTAAGGATACGGCTTCACCTAAGTATTTATGAAAAGGAGTATCATTCTTCCACATGTAGTTAGAGAGTCGCCTAATGGCGACTTTTTTCTTTTGTAGTGAGCATGTCCTAAGAACTTCTAATTGAAATTATGGATATGCCCTAGTTGATGGTTTGATGGGGAAACGATAGTATGAGATGTGAAGTAGATTATTGAATCAGATTCATGAACCAGAGAAATGAAAGCGTTATTACGAAATGTTATTCATTCTATACTGGAGGGTACTTATGTTTATTTTATCGTCGGATACCAAGATTCATTCAGAGTTAGATACGAAACCCATTCAGCTTGCAATTCAGAGGTTCTATCGTGATCTTGAACTCACATTAAGTACAACCCGGGATATAGACGTTACGACGGGTGACATCTATTTGAAGCATAGCAGCAACGTACAAGAGGAAGCTTATATGATTGATATCAATCACGACACGATCACCATCCAAGCCTCTGATAGCCTAGGCTACATCTATGCATTGAATGAGTTGAGCTATACATTTCTCGGAATTCAGCCGTTCTGGTTTTGGAATGATCAAGTGTTGCAACAAGTGCCATACATAGAGATCGAGACTTCCACCATGGAATCGACCCCAGCTGCTTATCGTTACCGTGGGTGGTTTGTTAACGATGAGGTGTTGATTAATCATTGGACGTTGAAGGAAAGCACAGAGGAACCGTGGGTCATGGTCATGGAAGCATTGTTACGCCTGGGTGGTAACATGGTTATTCCGGGTACGGATCATAATTCAAAGAAATACAGTGAACTGGCCACAGATATGGGACTGTGGATTACACATCATCACGCAGAACCTCTGGGCGCAGACATGTTCCTGAGAGCTTACCCGGATCTGAATCCTTCATTTGATGAACATCCCGATCTGTTCCGAGCGCTGTGGGAGCAAGGGGTACAGAAGCAGGCTGACAAGAAGGTGATCTGGAACATTGGTTTCCGGGGGCAGGGAGATCGACCATTTTGGTTAGATGACGAACGTTACAAGACGGATGAGAGCAGAGGACGATTGATTGCTTCAATCATGGAAGAACAGCGCACTATCGTGAGGAAATCGGTGGACAATCCTGTGTTTTGTACGAATTTATATGGCGAAATGGTTGATTTATACCAGAAGGGCTACCTAACCATTCCTGAGGACACCATCAAAATATGGGGCGACAATGGGTACGGTAAAATGGTTGCCAGAAGACAACATGCGGTTGACTCACGAACTGAGGCACTTCCCGCTGAAGATAAGAAGCACGATTCTCACGGTGTGTATTATCATGCCTCATTCTATGATCTACAGGCAGCAAGCCATATGACGATGTTACCGAATTCATTAACGATGGTTAGGGATGAGCTTGTCCATGCACGAGAACGAGGTGTCAATGACTTCCTGATCGTGAATTGTTCCAACGTTAAGCCACATGTATATGTGCTGCAAGCAATCGCTGAGATATGGTCTAACGGAGACTTAGATCATTCAACCTATCCAGAGCGTTATGTAAGTGCCTATTATGAGGAAGAGCATCAGGGGATCGCAGAACTTTATCGTAAATATGCTGATTGTGCCCCAAGGTATGGGAAACATGCGGATGAGGGTTGTGGAGATCAGTTTTACAATTACAGCACACGCCAGTTCGTGTCACAATGGTTGAAGGCTGATACCTTATCTCCCGTGCACGGCATGAATTGGGCGTGTGATGAGGACAACTTTGCGAAGCAAATTCAGTGGTATGCGGGAAAATGTAGAGAAGCGCTTGAGAGCTATCGTCGTATGTTGAGTAAGACTGCTGATGTCAGAAACGAAATTACGGCAAAATTCCTGCTAGATGACAGCATCGGTTTGCAGTACCAGATGTATGCTGACTTTGCTGAGGGTGGGCTCGCGTTCTGTGAAGCTTACACTCACTATGAGCAACAAGATTACATGAATGCATTTTATCAACTAGGTAGAGCCAAGGAAGCTTATGAATCTGCACACCAGAGCATGATCGACCGAGAACATGGCAAGTGGCGAGGATTCTATCAGAATGACTGCCTGACGGATGTAAAGCAAACCGCCTATTGGTTAGGCATACTGATGGGTGTTGTGAGAAATATCGGTGACGGTCCACATTTCTTCATGTGGCAGCGAGAAGTGTTATATGCGCCTGAGGACAAAAAGGTCATATTGATCACGAATTTTGAGAATCACCTGACCAATGAGGAGTTATATGAGGCAATGAAGAAGAAACATTCTAATATATAGGTGAATATCTGCTAAAGCAAGCAAAGACTCTCGGATGTGTTCTGAAGGAAGTAGAATCAGATCTCTTCCAGTAGTCTTTGTTTGCTTTTTTTGTTTTTTTCGACAAATAGTGTACAGCTAGATCTAATATGAATATACTGGAATATATCCATAATGATTCCCATGGGTTATAGCGTCGAAGCATTAATGAAGCTAGAGAGATATACCCGTATGAGGAGGTGAAATTGTGTACGTCTTTACCTGTGTCAATCATAGTCCACCATGTGAAGAATAAAATGAAGTATGTTATTCATTACACAACATGGGGAGGACTAATAGAGTGATTACGAATAGAAGTATAGCTTTATCCATTGTATTTACGATTATCACGTGCGGGTTGTATGGGATTTATTGGTTCTATACGATAACAGAAGATGTGAGCAAACTTAGTGGAGATCGGGATTTCGTTGGATTGAAACATCTGTTATTAACACTCGTGACTTGTGGAATCTGGAGTTACATATGGGCTTATCAATTAGGTAAACATTTAGAAGTTGTTCATTACCAACGGAAACAATACAGTCAGGATCACTCGGTTCTGTACCTGGTTCTGATGCTTTTTGGTATGGGCATTATTACTTACGCTTTGGCTCAATCTGAGATTAACAAATATGCGCATGCGCCTCATCACTACTAATTCTTCCGTTCGTAAAAAGGTGCTTGGGACGATATTGATCGGTGGAGCCGGATATCTGTATTTAAAAGTATGGCTGCCTCTAACAGGAATTGGCATTCCATGTGTATTCCATGAAGTTACGGGGCTTTACTGCCCAGGGTGTGGTATTACTCGTTCACTCGGGGCTATATTAAGACTCGATATTCACGAAGCCTTTCGATACAATATGCTTATTTTTATATTAGCCCCGCTATATCTGTTGTATATGCTGGCTGTGAAGAAAGATTGGGTCAACCTGAAAAATGGGCTGTTGTACAGTATGTTAGGTCTAACTATCTCATTTGGAATCCTTCGTAATATCCCGATATTCAGTTGGATGGAGCCGACCAGTTTCACATAGATAAAGCAATAAGCAATCGTTTATCTTCATCATTTCTTTATGAATCACGCTTGTAGAACAAGGCTGCCACTCTTGGTAGTCTTGTTTTTTTGTGCCGAGAGAAGCCTAGAACATAGGCCATGTGAGTTGAGCTAAAAGTACGATCCGAAAAATAAAGAAAATAAAGCTTTACAACAACAATTAAATTGTGTACAATTCAATTGTAAACAAAAAGATGATGAATAATTAAAAAACTAAAACATTTGCAGAGGAGCTTATTACAATGAAAACTTTATATGAAACTTCAGTGATTAATACCGGTGGACGTCAAGGTGTCGTTCAATCTCCAG
Organism: Paenibacillus tundrae; assembly: GCF_036884255.1. NCBI lineage: Bacteria > Bacillati > Bacillota > Bacilli > Caryophanales > Paenibacillaceae > Paenibacillus > Paenibacillus tundrae. The sequence goes on from NZ_CP145605.1 coordinate 3,070,982, forward strand.
ATACTGTGTTTATGCTTGATGTGGCTGCACCACCTGAGCTTGGCGGTAAAGTGACTACAGCTACGAATCCGGAGCAATTGTTTGCTGCTGGGTATAGTGCATGCTTCAATTCAGCCTTGGAATATCAACTGAAGAAGCACAATGTAAGCATTGAAAAAAGCACAGTAACTGCAACTGTAATGCTTCAAACCGATCCTTCAGATAACGGCGTTAAGCTGGAAGTTGAGCTTGAAGTGAGAATTGACGGATTGGATGAGGAGCAAGCACAAAAATTCGTAAAACTTGCCCATGACTACTGTCCATATTCCAAAGCCATCAAAGGCAATGTGAATGTAACTGTAAACTTGGACTAAACCTTAGGAAGTCTGGTGAATGAGAGTATTACCATTGTCAAAAATACGATACAAGAGTTATACCTGAACCAAGGTACTAACCTTTAACTATAGCGTGAGAACACATGACACCTTCAGGAGAATGAATCCTTGTCGTAAGATAAGGGAATCATCTTGAAGGTGTTTTGTTATTGTAATTAATCCTTATAAGAGGATTAGGCAATCATTTGATATAAATGAGATAACGCTGAGCTTCGCTTTTGGTACATAATAAAAGACATGAACGGGTAATACATCCGATTGAAGGAGTGAATGATCAATGGAATACGTGAAACTTGGAAATACAGGAATGGATGTTTCGAGACTGTGCCTTGGTTGTATGGGGTTTGGGGATGCGACCAAATGGATACATTCATGGGTGCTTGATGAAGCCAATAGTCGTCCAATCATTCAGAAGGCAGTCGAGATGGGGATTAACTTTTTTGACACGGCCAATATTTATTCCATTGGGGCAAGCGAGGAGATTCTTGGACGAGCACTCCAAGATTTTGCTAATCGAGATGAGATCGTTATTGCTACGAAAGTCCATGGACGTATGCATGAAGGACCTAACGGTGGGGGGCTATCACGTAAGGCCATTATTAGTGAATTAGATAAAAGTCTTAAACGATTGGGCACGGATTACATCGACCTGTATCAGATTCATCGCTGGGACTACAATACTCCCATTGAAGAAACGATGGAGGCACTGCATGATGTGGTGAAGGCTGGGAAAGTTAGATATATTGGCGCTTCCGCAATGTACGCGTGGCAGTTTTTGAAAGCATTGCATGTGGCTGAAATACATGGATGGACTCGTTTTGTTTCCATGCAAAATCATCTCAACCTTCTATATCGCGAAGAAGAAAGAGAGATGCTTCCTTTATGTAGGGAGGAGAAGATTGGTGTAATTCCTTACAGTCCGCTTGCATCAGGGAGACTGACTAGAGATCCTGAGACAACAACTGAACGATCCGAGTCAGATCACATTCAGAAATCCAAATATGACGCAACCATTGAAACAGATCGTGTTATTGTGGAACGTGTTGCAGAACTTGCAAACAGGTATGAAGTTCCTCGGGCACAGATTGCGCTTGCATGGTTACTACAGAAACAACCAGTTGCGGCTCCGATAATCGGTGCTACTAAAATTTCGCATCTAGAAAATGCCGTTGGAGCATTGTCAGTGAAACTGACCTCTGAAGAAATTTCATTCTTGGAAGAACCGTATGTACCCCATGCCGTCGTAGGTGCTGTATAAATTTTAACATAGAATCAATATGTTATATCACATGAAAGGGTCGCCAACATGGCGACCTTTTCTATTTCAGGGAAGGACGACTTGATTTATTCCATATTCAGCATATAATTAAAATACATTTAAAAAGTATTATAAATATAAAATTTTACGCAAGTGAAGGAGCTATTATAACTATGGAATCCATCTCTAAGACAGAAAAACAGAAAATGCTGGCTGGCGAGCTATACAATGCTGCTGATCCTCAACTAAGCCAAGAAAGAGAACAGATCCGGAGAATGACGCGGTTGTACAATCAAACGACAGAGTCTGATGGAGAAATTCGTGTTAAGATGTTAAAAGAAATGTTGGGGTCAACGGGAGACTTTCTGTATATGGAGCCAAATATTCATTTTGATTATGGCTATAACATCCATGTTGGCAACCACTTCTATACCAATTTTAACTGCACCATTCTCGATGTCTGTGAAGTGCGAATTGGAGATCATTGCTTAATGGGACCAGATGTACATATCTATACGGCAACACACCCACTGGATCCTATTCAACGTGCAGCCGGACCGGAGTATGGTAAACCTGTTACCATCGGCAACAATGTCTGGATTGGGGGTAGAGCTATTATCAACCCTGGCGTGAACATTGGTCATAATGTCGTTATCGCTTCAGGTGCGGTTGTGACGAAGGATGTTCCAGATAACGTAGTCGTTGGCGGCAATCCGGCTCGGATCATTAAGGAAATCGAAGTGCAGACTGATTCAGAGTGATTAACCCCATGAATAATGAATGGAGTGAAGACGATGAATGAAGAACAGCAAGAAATGATAACTCAAATACGTGAAAATCCGGTTGATACTGATTCAGGGCTGAAACCAAGCTCCAGTTTCTCTGTAGAACGTCAAGAAGTATTCATTCCTACCTCTGTTGGTGAAACTCGTGTCTTGATTTATACTCCTGAGCCTGATCCAGGCGCACCCTTACCTGTATTTATTAATATGCATGGGGGTGGTTTTATTGCGGGGAATGCTGAAGGAGATGATCCTTGGTGCCCACTCATTGCACATGAAGCTCGTTGTGTAGTCATTAACATTGATTACCGATTGGCTCCTGAGCACAAGTTTCCTACAGCAGTTCATGAATGTTATGACGTAGCTGTGTGGGTGCATGAGCATCCAGAAGAATTCGGAATCCATGCAGAGAAGCTGGCCATCGGAGGACATAGTGCAGGAGGGAATCTAGCAGCGGCTGTGTGTTTGTTGAACAAGCAGCGTGGGGATCAACTGCCAATTCTATTGCAGATACTGGACTATCCACCACTTGATTTGCACACCGATCCTGGACTTAAACCCAGCTTTCCGGAAGCGATTCCTGCGGAAGTGGCTAGAATGTTTAACGCAATGTATTTGGATAATCCAGCCAATGCTCAGAATCCTTTGGCTTCACCAGTGTTCGCCGAGTCTCTTGAGGGCTTGCCGGAGGCTCTAATTATTACTGCGAGCAAGGATTCACTCGCTGTCGAAGCAAGAGACTATGCAGATAAACTTGAACAGCAAGGTGTGAAGGTACATTTCAAACAGTATGAAGACGTGCCACATGGATTCACACATCATGGAGATATAGCCATCGCAGAAGATGCTTGGTATCTGATGTGTGATAAGCTGAAAGATGCATTTTCAAGTGTCGACCCAGAATAGGCCATAATATATTGATTGAAGTTAACAGACGTGAAACCATTCACGTCTGTTTTTCTGTTTTGGCTATGTAATTGTAATGATTGACCAAGTTAGTTGACTTCATGTGCATAAATGAAATATCATATAATCAAATGATAGTAATAACTATCAAAAATTTAAAAAAGTTCAAGCATCACCTCTAAAATGCATGTAGTACGAAAAATTTTATAAAAGGGGATGGAGACGATGTTGATTCAAAACGTACTGGGCAAAACGACTTTTTCTAAAGAGGTTGTATCCAAAATTATTGGTAAAACAGTAAGTATGACCGAGGGTATTGGATCGTTGTCTACCGGAATTGTGGAGTCACTTGCACAAAAATTGACTGGCAACCGTATATACAACGGCATCGAGCTACGAGAACAGGACACAGGACTAGATATTCAATTAAGTGTGATTGTGCGGTATGGGATCCGAATGCAGGAAGTGTGCAGAGATCTGCAGGAGAATGTGAGAGCAGCCGTAGAGAATTTCACAGGATTACCGATCAGTACAATTCATATCAAAATTGAAGGTATAGATCTTGGTACTAAATAGATGGTGAATAGCACATAGCATAGCAGCGCGAGCGTTCGCAACCTAATGATATCCTTATCATTAATGATCATAGGAGTGATTAATATGACCAACATTTCCATCGTACAAGCCAACCCGCACTCACTTGCCGGAGCTAAGCTTAATTTAATGGCTGTGGGGGATATTGCCCATACCATAGCGGGGTCGAGCAGCCAGAGCGTCGTTGATGCTACCTTCCGTAAGTTATGGAAGTCTAAAAATAATCGATTCAGTCATGAATATGCCTATGAAGCTAAGATGGGTGATTCAACACTCGGAATGATTACCTGTTTACCAATAACGGTTCTGGATAAGCTGGTCAGTTCTACGGTAAAACAACTGTTTTCTCATCGAAAACTAGCTCTAATTGGTTATAGTTTGTTACATCCAAGAGCGTTATTATCTACGATTACTTTAAAGGAAGGATTCGCAGGAGAGTTCCATATTGCCACACTTGCTGCTATGCCCGAGAGCAGAGGGATGGGGATCGGATCACAGCTTATTCATCATGCGGAAGCACAAGCAATCAAGCAGGGATTCAGCCTATGTTCGCTCACTGTGAAAAAAGAAAATCATCTAGCGGCCAAACTTTATGCCAGACTCGGTTATGAGATCACATCCGAAGTGAATAAACCCGCGGTATCCTTATACAGAATGGTGAAAAAGCTGAAATAATGCATAGCTCTAGATTATGGTATACTGGGCAATGAGATGCGAACACATTAAATAGCCATATTTCCCCTGAGGTGTACGAACATGAAAAAAGAAATGTCATCCATGAAACAAACACGGCTGAACGCCATACTTGATGAAGCAACCAAGCTGCTTATTGAGAAGCCCAACGCCTCCATGAATGATATTGCCGATGCAGCCGGCATCGGAATTGCAACATTGCATCGGTATGTGGAGAGCAGGGAACAGCTCATGATTCATCTGGGATTCCGTGCCATTGAAGTTGTTAGTGAGAAGATTCGGGAGTTTCCGCTGACTGAAGAGAACTGTGAGGATTATTTCCCGAACTTAATTGAAGCCCTTATTCCACTTGGAGATAAGATTTATTTCCTGGGACATGATTCTTCTGTAAACTATAATCCAGACATTGAAGGTGCTGATCAGAAGCTAAGAGAGCCTGTCTTGGAAGCGGTTAGTATGCTGCAACAAAGAGGATATTTCCGTCAGGATGTGAATCGTAATTGGATTATTGATGTGTTATATTCGATTCTTTTTCTTACCTGGCAGCAAGTTGTTGATGGACATATCGCTAGAAAATCGGCTGCAGCGCTCGTGGTGGACACGTTCTACAACGGCTTTAAAGCTCGATGAAGCAAACTCTCATTCGATGTAATACAGTAGAGCAATACGTCAGTGATTCCAAGCCAAATAACCTCTGAAGATGAACAATCATCAATCAGAGGTTATTTTTGATATTATGAATTGAATAAATCGACGAAGAGTTGAGTGTTGATCTTGTTTACCATGTGGTAAGTTCCTGTAACTTCATCCCGATTATTATGGTTATTGTGCGACATATCACTGAGTACCTGTATCACATCATTCGGAAATATTACAACATTCATGAGGCTATCCGTATCACTTTTTATATGAATGCGGAAATAATCTTCCATGTCAGGTGCAACTGTGTTAGGTTCTTCTACTTTCTTATCCTTAAACTCGTGAAGTAGGGTATTGATCTGGTTTTGATTCGTCACAGTGATTTTGGATGATTGATCTAAGACGTAATGCGTTACCTCGATGGAGGTGATCGGTGTACTGGCGATCTGATTCAGAACTAACTGATCCAGGGTTGTGACAATAGTCCTGTTATCATTCATCGATTTCCACATACTCCCACCGAGTATAAGGGCGAGCAGGATGACAAATGCAAGGTTACTTTTCTTCATTTCACAGTTTCTCCTTGAAGGTTAATTACGATGTTACCATTGATTAATCATAGCTAAATTTCTTAATTATTCCAATCATAACAACGTATAACGTGGTACTTACTTCTTTCAGGAGAAACTTGGTTAGTAGCTTTGTTGAGGTTTATTTCAAAATATACCCCGTCTTGACTATAGTTTTATATAAAACTAAAATAGAGAAATGAATGAAAATGTTATACTGTCGCTGGTTGGTCGGATACATCGTCATGGTAATCGTTTTATTGAGAGTGAATTAAGGAAAAGGAGTATTAACGATATTGCACCATCTCATGGTGACATTCTGTTTCGTTTATATCAGCAGGATAGCCTTACGATGCAAGAGCTCTCCAAGTTAATTGATCGAGACAAGTCAACCGTAACGGTTCTGGTCGATAAACTGGTGAAAAGAGGATACATTCACAAAGAGAAGGATCTGAAGGATACGCGGATCTATCGTTTATCTCTTACAGCGAAAGGACATGACCTGCGGGAAGAGTTTGAAGAGATATCCCATCATCTTATTGAGAAGATCTATGAGAAGTTCTCATTAGATGAAAAGAAGACCATGATGAGCTTACTTCAGAAGATTGAATTTTAATGGGTTGAACTATTCTTGCTAAATTTGTCTTATATAAAACTATAAATGGTGTGTGCTAGAAGAGCGTACGACAGACTTGATAGAGGGAGAACCTATAATGAACACGGATTATCAACAACGGATAGATCAAGCTAAAGTGATTATTCAAGAGGCAGATTATATTTTGCTGGGAGGAGGGGCGGGTCTATCGGCTGCTGCTGGCATAACATTTAGCGGGAAGAGATTTACAGATCACTTCGGTGACTTTATTGATAAGTACGGATTCACGGATCTGTATAGCTCCGGGTTTTATCCTTTTGAGACGCAGGAAGACAAGTGGGCTTACTGGGCGCGACATATCCAACTGAATCGTTACGACACAGGCACAACACGACTCTATCTGGATTTGTATGAGCTAGTGAAGAATAAAAAGCATTTTGTGATTTCGACCAATGTTGAGAGTCAATTCGAGAAGGCAGGATTTGCTTCCAGCTCCATATTTGAGATTCAAGGTAATTATGGGTATCTGCAATGTGAAAGGGGATGCCATGATACACTGTATGATAATGAAGAGCTAGTGAAGAAGATGGTAGAGCAGACGGTCGATTGTAAGATACCAACAAACCTTGTGCCTAAATGTCCTGTCTGTGGGGGAACGATGGATGTGAACCTGCGAATTAACGAATATTTTGTTCAAGATGAGCAATGGCATATGTCTGAGAGAATGTATCGTAGCTTTCTACAAGATTCTGAAAACCAGAACGTAGTCTACATGGAACTTGGTGTTGGGTTTAATACGCCAGGTATCATCCGGTATCCGTTTGAACGAATGACGTACCATAATGAGCATGCCACATTGATTCGTTTTAACCTAGATGAGCCAGCAGGATTAGCAGAGAACCAACATAAGACTATCGCCTTTACAGAGGATATGAATCAAGCATTTCAATTGATCCGTACGTAAATGTATGTTTTTCCCTATGAAGGGGACATAGGAAGAAGGAATATAGATGAATCAATTGCCTTTGAGCGCATATGCACATGAAATTCAGTTAGAAAGCACATATGTACCCTATCCTCCAACTGAAGCGTCAAAAGAGGAAATCGTCGATACGTTATTAACGCATCTTCTTGCGGAATTCAATAATCTTCAGCATGTGTCTATTCCATCCGAATATGCAGAGAAGAGGGAACTGCTCAGAGGGCTTATGAACTTAAGAAAACCAGCCCCGGTTCCAGTTGCATTCCAGAGAGAAATGGATTCCCTTTTGCAAAAGGAGCTGGGAGAGAAAGTGATTGTTCGGAGCGATCAGCTTAACCCGATATCGTATCTGTTTCCCGAGTCTTCTATCGAACATGCGGATCAACTCTTTGTTTGGCAAGGGGACATCACGCAGCTCCAGGTAGACGCTATTGTGAATGCGGCAAATGAATATATGCTGGGCTGCTTTCAGCCGTTACATGCTTGTATCGATAATGCCATTCATTCCGCGGCAGGTCCTTTGCTAAGAGAGGACTGCAATCGAATCATGACTATCCAGAATGGGACGGAAGCAACAGGTGGAGCTAAAATTACGCGAGCGTATCATTTGCCTGCAACGTACGTTCTGCACACGGTGGGTCCTATTGTTCCTCAAGGAACAACGCTGACTATACAGCAACAGGAGGAACTTGCTTCCTGCTACCTGTCCTGTCTAGAGCTTGCGCATGAAATTGATGATATCAGAACGGTAGCGTTATGCTCGATATCTACAGGAGTATTTGGATTTCCCAAAGCCGAGGCTTCCAAGATAGCCGTAACAACTGTACAGCAGTGGTTAGATGCTCATCCGGATCATCACTTTGAGCAGATCATTTTTAACGTGTTTAGTCAGGAAGATCATGAACAGTACATGCGGGTATTCCAAGCCCAATAAGGGGGTAACAGATACGTGAAAACCACGGAAATCTTAGCTAAACAGATATTGACGGAAGCAAAAGGCTACTTAAACGTGGGATTCACGCATTCACTTAATCCATATAGTGGTTGTGCCTTCTCATGTCAATATTGTTATGTTCGAGAGATGCCCATTCAGAGGTTTAAGGACATTCCTTGGGGTGAATGGGTCGATGTGAAAATAAATGCAGCTGAGAACTATGCAAAAGAATGGAAGAAGCTTCGTGCGAAGAACAAACCAATTCATTTGTTTATGTCTTCAGCAACAGATCCTTACCAGCCAATTGAACGCCAAGCCGAAATTACACGTGGTGTGCTGGAAGCGATGATGGAATGTCCACCGGATCACCTTCAGATCCAGACACGCAGTCCATTGGTTACACGTGATATTGATCTGATTAAGGAACTAACTAAGCGAAGCAATGTTATCGTTTCGATGACCGTAGAGACCGACCGAGAGGATGTAAAACAAATATTTGCACCCTATGCACCCGGGATTCGATTACGAATGAAGGCTTTGCAGGAGATGCATCAGGCAGGGATACCTACGCAGGCTTCCATCTCGCCCGTATTACCGTTCACGCCAGATTTCCCTAAGAAGCTACTAGGTATCGTTGATCATATCTGGATTGATACGTTAAACATTGGCGATGGTGCAAGCGGTAGACGTTCCAAGTCGCTCGGTATGCCTGAACTTTTTAAAGAACACGATCTGGAGAAATGGTATCGTCCGAACATTCATCGGAGTGTGGAGAAGTATTTCAAAACCGTTTTCCCAGAAGAGATGGTTCGTGTTTCGAAGGAAGAAGCCTTCTTAGGTTAGTCGAGTTTTATAGATTAAACAGCCGCCATAGGGCGGCTTTTTTCTGTTATGCATTAGGAAGAACGTATAGCAATTATCAACATCTCACTCGAACATAGAGAGTGCAGTGAGCAGAAATAGAAGCGTATAAATGTGTTTTCAGAAGGACATGCTGTCGTTAACTATGAATATTTGAATACGTCACGCATCTGGAGGACACACCATGAGCACGTTAGAGAAAACATTACTGACCGGTAAATTAATAGAAGATGAAGCTACTCTGCGCACCACATTTGCAGGTTGTTCCGATGTTATATTTCATTCGTTCCGTACGGCCTGTCAGACTGCTGCGTTATGTGTGTACTGTGTCGGGTTATGTGATACGGATCGGCTAGAACGTCATGTGTTAGGGCCACTTATGGAAATGAAAAGAAATGCAGAGCCTACGCAAGTTCCAATGGCTTCATCTAAGACCATTCTTGCCTTAAGCCAAGCTGTCCAGGCGGTGATGGAAGGACAAGCGCTTATCCTGATGGATGGCGAAGTACCGGGCACACTTTACCCCTTGTACCAAGTTCCCAGCCGAACGCCGGAGGAGCCAGCAGCGGAATCTACGGTGCGAGGTTCACGGGATGGTTTTACCGAATCTTTGAGTACGAATCTATCTTTGCTTCGAATGAGAATCAAAACACCAGCACTTAAGCTACAGATGCGAACCATGGGGGAGTATACAGGCACGCAGGTTACGCTTGCTTACTTGGAAGGCATCATAGATCCTAAATTGTTACAAGAAGTAGAAGCTCGTTTGGCACAGTTGAAAGTACAAGACGTGTTAGAAAGCCAATACATAGAGGAGGGAATCATCGATCAGCGATTCTCGCCCTTTCCACAGATGATTGCAACGGAGCGGCCGGATGTGGTCACTGCTAATCTGTTAGAAGGAAAGTTTGCACTGCTTATCGATGGCACTCCATTTAGTTTAATAGCCCCGGTCACTTTGTTTTCCATGCTGCAGTCCCCTGAGGATTATTATCAAAATATGTTCATGAGTGTATTTGTTCGCTGGCTGCGCTACATCTTCTATGCACTGTCTCTGCTGCTTCCTTCGGCTTATGTAGCAATAACCACATTTCATCAGGAAATGGTTCCAACCGTGCTGCTGCTTAGTATTGCAAAAGCAAGAGAAGAGATTCCTTTTCCCGCACTTGTCGAAGCACTCATTATGGAAATATCGTTCGAAGCATTAAGGGAGGCTGGCATCCGGCTGCCTAAACAGGTGGGTGCGGCTGTGAGTATCGTTGGGGCGTTAATTATCGGCCAAGCGGCTACAACTGCGGGTATTGTCTCAGCTCCAATGATCATTATCGTCGCGATTACAGGAATTGCGTCGTTTATGATCCCTAGATATGCTGCCAGTATTGCGGCGCGTCTATTGCGCTTTCCGATTATGCTGATGGCGGGCACACTTGGCTTAATCGGTGTAATGCTTGGGGTGATCCTAATTGTGATTCACTTAAGCAGTTTACGCTCCTTTGGTACACCGTATCTATCTCCTGCAACACCAACGTCAGCCCAGAAGCTCAAGGATGTATGGTGGCGACCAACGCAAGAGAACAAATCCCGGTAGACTGGAATGGATTACATAACAGGTGGAGGCGACGTTCAATGTTGACCGAGAAGGGGAAAATATCTGTTACTCAATTAGCATTCATGATCTTTCCCGCCATTCTGGCCACATCCATCTTATCCGTCCCTGGAATAACGATGCATTATGCAGGACATGACATGTGGATCTCGCCCATCTGGGGATCACTCGTTGGCCTTGCAACTATAGGGATATCGCTTGGACTTGAACGGCTATATCCCGGTAAAACAATCATGCAGTCTTCTACGCTCATCATAGGATGGTTCCCAGGCAAATTATTCGGGCTGATGTATCTTGGTTTTCTGCCACACTTAACAGGCTTAATTATTCGTGGATATGGTGAGTTTATTGCAAGTAACGCTCTGCCTAAGACACCCTTGTTCGTAATTATGGGTACGATGGTTGTGGTCTGTATGATCAATGTTAGATTGGGTATCGAAGTGGTGGGTCGTACCTCGCAAGTATTTGTAACGTTGGTTGTTGTGCTATTATGCCTGATCTTTGTCCTGCTGACCAAGGAACTGAGGCCGGAAGAAATGTTGCCTTTTATGGAAAGAGGAATAGTGCCAAGTCTAAAAGGAGCTGTCGCGCCTGCTGCCTGGTTCAGTGAATATATTGTATTGGCGTTTATGTTACCTTACGTGAATCGTAAAAAGGGTTTAACCAGAACGATGTTGTTCTCGCTTCTGTTTACAACGGTTGCTATGACGGTGACCAATCTCATCTGCTTATTTCTGATCGGAGACTTAACCGATAGTTTTGCTTATCCTGTCATGGTTGCTGCACGATATATTACGATTGCTGACTTTCTCCAGCATATTGAGTCCATTATTATTGCGATATGGATCTTTGGGATTTTCGTCAAAATCTCTGTCTTTCTCTATATTTTTGCGACATCCACTGCAGAGTGGTTTGGGTTGAATGACTATAAACCTGTTGTAGCACCACTCGCATTTTTATGTATGGTTTTTGCTTATTGGATTGTATCCGACAGTGCAAGTGCTGCCAATCTTGTCAGCTCTTCAGCGAATGTATATACCTTGGTACTATTATTGGTTTTTCCAGCGATCTTGTATGGTATTGCCTTGCTTAAAAAGCTGTGGAAACGCAACCGCGGAGATGGAGCTAAGGCAGATTCGGGGGGAAGAGAATGAGGAAAGTGATATCTATAATCACGATATTACTTAGCAGTATCGTGCTGTCCGGATGCTGGGATCGGATTGAAGTTAACGATTTGGCGATTGTGCTCGCGACAGGCATCGACTATGAGGATGAGCGGTATCAACTAACTTCCCAGATATTTATTCCACGAAAGGCGGGCGGGGGATCATCGGGAGGCAGTGAGGCAAGCCCAAGCGGAGTGACAATGATTCGAACAGCAGAAGGACGTACAGTGGCCGAAGCTCTAAATCGATTACAAAGGAAAGTGCCTCGTAATATGTTCTGGGGACATTGCGAGGTCATTGTTATTAGTGAACATGCCGGCAAACAGGGCTTACGCCAATACATCGATTTTCTACTTCGATATCCTCAATTCCGCGAACATGCCTATGTCTTTTCCACTAGCGATTCTGCTAAGGATATTCTAGCTTTGCTTGATCCCCTCGAGAGAAGCTCGGCAGAATCCTTGCGTGAAATGGCCAATATGAAGCTGGGTACACGGGTGACGGTACTTGAACTCGCCCAGTCCATTGAAGGCCCAAGCCGTTCTGCTACACTGTCGCGAATGTTAATGTTACCACCAGATCCGGGGAAAGATCGATATGATTCTACTCCGTATATCAAAGGGTTAAGCCTATATAAAAATGATCATTATATTAAAACCGTCACGGAACCGATGAGTGTGGGCGTTCTGTTACTTGCTAACGAGCTGGAGAATATTATTATGCCAGTCCAGCTAAAGAATATGGAGGGTTCCTTCTCCATCATGCCGATTGAAATGCATACAGCCTTAACCCCTCAAATTATCAATAATGAATGGCGTATGCAGGTTCAAGTGAAGTCCAAAGGAGAAGTCGTACTTAATACTACCGATGCGAATTTAACTGATCCGACGATGTTAAAAGAACTGGATCGAGCTTGGTCAGAGCATTTGAAAGAGCTTGCGGAGAAAGCTTTAGTCATGGCACAGAAACAGCTAAAGACGGATTTTTTTCAGTTTGCTACTGAATTCCGCAGACATTATCCCAAGCAATGGAACGCGCAGCAAAAGAACTGGGACGAGCTTTTTTCTACCATGGATGTACAGGTGAAGGTGGAGGCACTCGTGACGCGTACAGGAAAGTCCGTAGGTCCTCAAGGTATACCGGAGCAGGGCACAGACTAGCCGTGGATGAACTGTTTATACTGATAAGAAGTGTAGGGAGGAATAGAGCGCATGAAGTTCATATCTGTCGTAGGAATCTGTCTACTGACAGCAGCTATGGTGTATGGGGAGTGGCGCAGTAGCGCACAGAAAAAAGCAAGAATCGTCGCAGGAGGCATTACACTACTGTCAGCGATGCTTGCTCTAACTTTGTTGTTTCTGCCCAGTCTGCCTGGCCCGACGCAGTGGATCAAACTTTTGTTCGGGAAGGTAGACAAGTTCATGAAATGAACTTCGCAGCGAGGACTAAATCCTCATCATGATCGCTTCTCGGGTACTTTTGGGAAGTTTACCGAAGACCAGATCATAAGAATGATCAATCATAGGAAATACATCGGACTCATCCATAGATTCATTGATCAGAACGGTGTTCCAGTGTTTTTTGTTCATATGATATCCTGGCTGTATATTCTCATGCTGTTCTCTCAAATTTTCCGCAATAACCGGATCACATTTAAGGTTTATCGTATGTCTGCTTTCAAAAATGAGTGCAAACATTTTCCCAGCAACCTTGATTACTAGGATGTCTGGTCCAAAAGGAAAGTCTTTTTCTGCACCTTTTTTCGTAAGGCAGTATTTAATGATATTGTTCATGCAAAAGTAGATCTCCTTTATAGGCATCATATATTAGGTTCAAGCTAAAACTCATTAACCATAGTATAACAGATGCTCATCTACTATGAATTAATGGGTGGAAAGACTGGGATAAAAGTGCTAAGTAGGCTGGTTAAAGACGAAAATAATTAAATGGGCAAGAAGAAGGGGCAGTAGTGATACTGCTTCATTTTTGTGCGTGGATACGAATACATCATATGTACATAAAGTCTTATTTTTATCCTTTTTAATGAAAATTAACAAAATCCATTAAATATTTTACTTATAAAGTCGATAAATAGAAAATTAATACAACTAAGAAAATAGGTGGTGAGTGAGGAATATGTCTCTAGTAACAGTTAGTTATGAACAATTGCAGATTCAGCCGTTTGATATCCGAATCCATGAAGTAACTTTACTCATGAAAGTTCATGATCATGGCAAGCTTACTTTCACTGGAGTGATTCCGGAAGAGAAGGAAGAACAGTACGTACGAATGGCGGACGAGAGTACGCCAGTTGAATTGTTCTATACGGACGAGCAGGGTCAAAAGCAACGTTTATTTCACGGAATTATTTTGAAGCTACATGTGAAGGTGGAGAACAAGGTGTACTGGCTTGAAGCGGAAGCTGTGTCCCATTCGCATGCTATGGATCTTCGGCGCAAAACACGTTCCTATCAAAATATAAGTATGTTGATTCCTGACGTTATGCAGAAGATTAGTGGGTCCTATCCGGATGGACAAGTCTTCAACACCTTCATTGAGAAAAAAAAGCTGGGTGCGTATACACTGCAATATCAAGAAACGGATTGGGAATTCCTGAAGAGACTTGCGTCACATTATCATACGGTTCTTGTTCCCGTATCTACGGAGGAACGCATTCGTATCTATCTTGGGCTGCCTGAACAACGGGATGCCGGCAAGCTGGAAGCGACACACTACCGAATGTATAAAGATATGCTCGCTTATCAGAAAGAAGCTAAGTTAGGGACGAGTGATATCAACGAAAAGGATTATATCCGTTATGAAGTACAGGTACGTGATCGGGTGCTCCAGCTTGGGGATCAAGTGCAGTTCAAAGGACATTCACTATATGTGTTCGAAATTCGGACTGAGATGAAAAAGGGGTTGCTTTTACATCATTATGTGCTTGGCCACAAAGCATCTGCATATCGCCGCAAGCGTTACAACTCCCGTTTGGTGGGTGCGTCCATCTCCGGAAATATCATGGGTGTGGTGAGAGACGAGGTTCAGGTTCATCTTGATAGCGATCAGGAGTGGAGCCTGGCGACAGCCTATCTGTTCCCATACTCCACGATGTATGCATCGGATGATCAGACTGGCTGGTATTGCATGCCTGAGAAAGGTGATAGTATCCGGCTCTATTTTCCCAATGCGAGAGAAAACGAAGGCATTGCATTAAGCTCTGTTCGTCAAAAACTACCTGCGGAGAAAGATATGGCAAGTGCGGTGTCCTCAGGATCGGGGGCATCCTCGCATACAGGTGGGAGCGGAAGTGGAAATAGCAGTGGGGCAGGTGGTGGAACGACAACGATTGTACAGCAGCAACAGCTGCAGCCAGTTGTGAATTTTGATAAGGATCTGAAAGAAGATCTGATGGCGAATCCCAATACGAAGTTCCTTCTAACACCGACGGGTCAGAAGATTACTTTTGAAGAGGATCGCATCACGATTACCGGCTCGACCGGAGGGGCAACGCTGACCTTGACCAGTGCTGGAACGATTATTCTTAATTGCGAGAACAAAATCACGCTACAGGCCAGTAAACAAGTGGAATTAGTAGCAGAGACGGTGACCCTTCAGGCGAATCAGATTGATATGTCTACCAAAGACGGTAATGGCGGTTTAACCATTGATCAAGGACAGGTCGTGATCAAAGGAATCGAAATATTAATGAATCAGTAAAAATGCGGAGGATGGACCCATGCATCAGATGGAACTATGGCAGCAGTTTCTGGAACAAGAGGCATTGCCGCTGCGAAACGCCAAAGTACATAAGCTTCATGAATATTACAATGCGAATAAATCAGAGATCGTGAAAGGTTTCGTTCCGCTATTCGGTGCGCTATGCGAACAAATTTTGCTGCAGCAAGAGCGCGGGGAGCTTCAGTCGTGCAGCACCATACACGTATCGTTGATGCGGACAAGGCTCATTCAAGGCGATCCTGCCTACATGCTGCACGCGAGTGACAGACGTCAAGAAGGTGAAGTGCCTGTCAATGGATTTTTATATGATGCGAGCTGGATCTACAGCTTTATGGATCAATGGATTGAGGAATGCGAGGATGGTCGCAGACGGTATATGAATCGGATTGATCAGGCCGCATTAGAGGCATGGCAAGCAAATCAGCTCTATCCTTTTCACGTTTATATGGTTCTTGCTGTTCGTCATGCTATGGATACGATCCGTACAATGGATTCATTTGAAGCAATCAGAAAAGAGGTACAGTTCGAAGTTCGTGTGGGAGAGTATCAGGATCACGAAGTAACGGAATCGGTATATCGTTTCAACGGATTACAGAGAAGCTCTATTGCGTGCAAAGGTTGGCTGGAAAGCAGGCTACCGAATGAATATATCTATGAACATATCGCTGATGTTAATCTCTGTAACGGAAATTATGCAGAACTAGATTTCAATCATGCGAGATTCGAGGAAGTGGATTTGAGTGGAAGCAGCTTTGAAGGTGCAAGCTTACTAGGCACACGATTTGAACGTTGTCAATGTGCACAGTCCAACTACGGGCAAACACTACTTCTTGATACAGACTTTCGAGATTGTAACCTTACAGGTGCCAACTTCGATGGCGCATGGAGTGAACGGGATACATTCATAGAGACGCATGGACTGATCTACGGTATTCATGGACTTCGATTTCAGGGAGCGAATCTAAGCCATGCCACATTTAGGTACGCTAGGATTGCTGGTGATTTTACGGGCGCAGAACTAGAGCAGGTGAATTTTACAGGAGCAGATCTCTCAGGTAGCCGGATGCTTGTACAGGATCGGTTTCGGGTTGAACTGACCTCTGAGCAACGAGCTTCCGTAGAATGGGTTGAGGCTTAGGAGGCTAGCGTTATGGAGTACTATATCATCGAATATGACCGCCGACTCCCGCAGCAAGGGGCTATTCAATGGCCGGAACGGATGCTTCGGGGGTATGAACAGACAGCAGATGAAGAAATGGTGTATGTAAAACAAGGTGAGGTGTTTACATCCCCATGTATCGTGAACCACTATCCTATACAACTGTATGTGGAAGAGCTATCTCGCATCATGCTCAAAATGGAATCAGATCTTCATCGCAAACGCATAGTGGTCATGAATCTGGAGCAGCAGAACCAGACGTTCTATGAATGGATCGAGTTACCTCAAGTGAGCTGGATGGCACCCGAGGCAGTTCAGGTTCAAGCCGGACAAGTGAACGGTATAGATCTTGGACATCAAGGCTTGAGCGAAAGCTCCATATGGTGCGTCCCGTATTACCGTTCATATCTGACGATCGTAGGACTTGAAGTAGCCGAGAAGTTATTAAAAGCAGGAATATACGGGTTAATCGTGAGACCGATTCAGATAACAGGAGGAGAACTAGATGGGGATTATAGATACGGTACTAGATAAAGGTACGCTAGGTGAGTTGCTAAGCTCACCTTGGAGAAGTGAGGATACCTATGTAACCGCAGGTGCTTATATGTATTGTACATTTGGAACACATGAGGATGTGCTTAACAAGCTGGAGCCTAATGGTGTTTATATCAATGGGAGTCCAATGCTAACAGTGGACGACTGCGTGACGTCAACATCGGAGCCAAGAGTTATGCACGGCGTGCCTTGTACCAAGATGGGAGAAAACATTGATGGGAATCTGTATTCTTTCGGATACTGTAGAAGTGAGCTACATCCCATGAAGACAGCGGAAAAGCTAATTGGAGATTACGCTGCCCTTCCACATATCATTGATCCAGATCCACTAGAGCTAACATTCGGTAAGGCTGTATTCCCATGTGCACCAGATTTGATGCCTACAGCTTCAGCATCTGCACCAGCACAAGCCCCGTTTACCGCTCAAGCTACAGCCCAACTTAGCGCTATGGTCTCACTACCCATGTCTAATTCATTATTGGATGCATTGACTGGAGCAACGACAAAGTGGACAAATGGGAGTTCCAATGTATCTATTCAAGGGGTACCCGCATTAACGAGCAAATCTTGCTTGTATTGCAAATGCGGTGGGAAAATCAGCTTACTTACCAATGGCATGGATCCAGCTCCCCCTCAATTTTCAGCTAGGTAGTTTCTAAAGGGGGAGATGAGATATGGAATTAACTTATCAAGGAGATGGCTATGAATTAACATGGCCATATAACATCAAGGAGCTGCGTAGTTTTCGAATTGAGAGAGCCTTTAACACGCATGCCAAATGTGTATTTATAGCTCGCATGAGCGAAGAGGAAGCAGAGCAATGCTTGATACATAGCAGCTTTGAGGATAGTTTGGTTATACAAAAGATTACGGATGCAAGACCGGAAAGCTGGTTTGCTGGGGGGATTATCAAGGTAGACATCCAGATGGAGGATGGCATCCCGCTTGTTGAGGTGCATGCACTTTCGCGTAGCTACGTGATGGATATGACACCCCAGAGCCGTTCCTATCAGAACAAACGTCTGACATATACTGATGCTGTGCGCCAGTTGGCTGGAAAGTACCATGGAGGAGATGCCCAGAACATGGCGACCAGTGATCAGGCATCGATCGGAGCCTTGCTTGTGCAATATGAGGAGACGGACTGGCAATTCATGAAGCGACTCGCAGCCCGTGTGGGTACCGTCATCTTGCCGGATGTTACAATGGATGCCCCTCGTATATTCTTCGGAGTCCCGGATTTATCGTGGGGGCAGGAGATCAAGGCTATTCGGTACACGGCGATGAAAGATCGAGCACAGTATGAGCAACTGAAGGCACATGCGGAAGGTGATGATGCGAAGAAGGTAACTGAGTCTGACTTTGTCCGTTACCGCGTGACAAGTGAACAATTCTGCCAAGTAGGCGATGATGTCTCTTTCAAAGGTCAGATCTGGGTCGTGTCCGAATCCGTCATTAGCTATAACGCTGGCAGAGTTAGATATGAATACTTGTTCGTCCAAAGACGAAGCCTACGACGCAAATCCCGACGGAATGAGCAACTTCAGGGTAGATCGCTGGAAGGGCGTGTCGTGAAACGGGCGAATAACATGGTGAAAGTGCATCTGGACATCGACGACCAACATGATGAGCAAGGCAACTGGTGGTTTCCGTATTCAGGGGAAGGCAACAACATCTTTCACTGTTTGCCAGATGAAGGGGCACGCATCAAAGTATATTTCCCCAGTGGGACAGAGAAACAGTCTATGGCTATCAATTCTGTTCGCGGTGGTAGCGACGATATGAAAAGCCGGACTGTATTCCATAAGCCAGCAACCAAAGTGTTCGAGATGCCAGGCGAAGCGCGTATGCAGCTTGGCGACGATGGCGTATTGTTCAAGAAAGGAAGCGTCAGTCTGCATCTGGATGCGGGAAACATTAGCCTGAACGCGACGGAAGATCTGCTCGTGGTGGCGAGTAGTCAGATTGAGGCGGGTTCAGGTAACGACAAAGGCATGCTGGAATCATTCAAAATTCAAGCAGAGCAGCAGATTGTCTTGCAGACGAATGTGGATCAATATGTCGTCCTTAGTGGCAACCGGGTGGGCATTCAGAGCAAAAAGGTGGATTTCCAGAAGATCGAAGTCGATTTTGCGGAATTGCTGACCGATGAAGAACTGGAAGAGCTGTATCTGGATATGCTGGCAGATGGCGAAATTATGAAGCAGGAAATCGATCTGTCGATGAATTTGAAAACGGCAGTTCAGTTAACAGATGCACAGCGCGCTGATATTCGCAGTCAGGTTGCACAGACAGCTCAGAGTGATCCTGGACTAGCGAATCAGGCGAAGGACTGGATGAGCAGTAAAACGCCGGATGAACAGAAAACGGTCTATCAGAACAAGTACGTGAATCAACCTGCCGCTGAACCCGAAAAGAAAAGCAAAGAGCAAAAACAAGTGGAACTGGCGCAGCAGCAACAGGAATACAAGGAGATGAATCAGAACCGTACGAAGATTTACAATTGGCAGCAACAATCGAAAGAGATTCGGGCAACAGGAGAAAGGGCAGGGAAAACGGAAGCCCAAATCCAAGCGATGCTACCCGCACCTCCGGTACTAAGTGGACAGCGCTCTTCTGGGCAAGGATCTTCAAGTGGGAAAAAGAGTCTGGGTGAGCAGTTCATGGAGTCCACCGGTCTTGGAGATGCCTTTAAATCTATCCGTCCATGGCTCGATCAGATGGAGCTGGAACATGTCATTCCGCAAAAACCGGATTATTTAAGCAAACAAACGCAAAAAACGGTATACTTATCCAGATACACGTTCCAAGTGTTGATAGTAGATCCCCAGATGATGATTGCCCAATTCAATATTATTTTTGGCGTGGTGGCCATCATATCCGCGATCCCATCAGGCGGGCTCTCTCTGTATGTCCTAGCTGCTGCAGATGCAGCTATAGGTGCAACGATGATTGTTGTGAATGTCCAGAAACTGAATGACCTGAAAAACGGAAACGCGTACACCAATCCTACGTTTCTTGGAATGGATCAGAAGATTCTGGATGATCTCGGAGTCGCTCTGATGTTCGTCAATCTGGCGATCTTGGCCAAACATGGGTTGAATAAAGCCGCGGATAAGCTGATCAATAGCAAGAACATGTCGGCACTAGATAGTAACTGGACGGCGTGGAAACAACAAGCGAAGACGAACTTGAATAAAACAGCGGGTAACATCACGGATGTTGCTTCTGATGCGCTGAATCGTGCGAAGAATCGCCTTCCCGGCTCTAAGCTCGCCATGGATGGCTCACCTCATGTATCCTTCAGTAAACCTACCAAGCCTTTGCCGCAAAATAGCCGACAGCAGAACTTCTGGAAAGAGACGGAGGCAGGTAAGGGGGATTTAGCGAGGAAACTGGATGGGGGAACGGGTGAAGATTTAGTTAATATTCCAAAGGTTGATTGGAGTAAATACACTCGTGTAGATAATTACGAACCGACCTTTGGAACTATACCTGATAAAGCAAATTATTTGCTTGCCTCTAAGCACTATGATGAGATTAGAAGTGTGGGTATGGAAGATGTTCAACAGGTTGCAAGAAATACTGGCTTTTCACTAGAGGAAATCAAACTAGTGAAGCAACATATCTTTTTTGATTCACATAAAATACCATTGGATGATAAGAGCTATAGAGTAGGACAGTTTACACCCGATGCGGATTTTGGTTACGCATGGAAGCAAGCACAAAAAGAGAAAGAATTAACACAGTCACAGAAAGAGTGGTTGCAGCAAATGATTAGGCATGAACTTACGGAAATTGAACATATGAAGCAGGGGCATGCATATAAGAATCCAGGTGCATACAATCCTGACGAAAATAGATTTGGATCTTTTCCTCCAGGAGCACACGACGCAGCTGACCCGCAACCTAAAGGTGAGTTTGATGGAGCGTTTAGCTATAATTTAAAAGAACAAGGTAAGATAGAAAAACAACTAGAAAGAGAAAAAGGAGAATAAATGTGAAATATTTAAATCAAGCCATTAAACGTATATCCGTAATAGATTGGAGCTGTCTTGGGGAACAGGAATCTAAGTCACAAAGTTATTTGTGTCGCGAGTATTTGAGAAGAGCAACTATATTTCTAAAAAATCATCCAGGTACTTGTGTACCTCCTTTTATTATGATTTCCAATTCGATCACTGAGCCACAAGAAAACATTGAGATGATTGAAGTAGTCAGTGAAATAGATAACTCTTACCATAGAGCACTAATTACAAGTTATCTCGAATTATGTGCTCTTATTGATGAAAAGAATCCAATTGCTATGAATAATAAGGATTTGTTTGAACCAGTAATGAAGCTCTATGAACGAGGTGGCTATTTCTATAGAAGGGAAGGATTTATTTATATAAACGGTACTTCTATTAAAATTGCAGATGTTGCTTGGGAGGAACAGAAGCCACTAGATATTAGTGATGAAACCTTGGATGCACTAGATAATGGTTGAGCGCAAAATAGTCGACAACAAAACTTCTGGAAAGAGACGAAGGCAGGTAAAGGAGATTTAGCAAGGAAACTGGATGAACGGGTGAATATAATAAATCTGAGCTTTATGATAATAACGGAAAATATACTGGAGGAAGAACTCAAGAAGAGTTAGATGACTTGGCTACAGATCCAGATAGTGGACATATTTTAGATGACCAAGGGAGAAAGGAAAGAGAAGTAGGTTTAGCTGTAGCAGAAAGAGGAGATCTAGGCAGAATAAAAAGTGACTCTGGTGGCACTAAATTTTATGACGAATTATCACCTAAGTTATGATTCCTTCCCTAATGGTTACACCGATCCCAATAAGTGAGCATTTAGCGTAAAAACTACACTAGAGAATATGTATAAAAAATTGAATAAATATATCTATATAATAATTGATTCCAGAGAACTAATCGCAGAGCATATAGAGCAACGAAAAGAGGCTATTGTCAAGGGAGGGTTAGTTGATAAAGTAATTTGGTATCCTTAAATTAAGGTGAGGGATAGAATGGAAATTGAAAAAAATATAATCGCAAAGTTAGAGTCACATCAAATATGGTTGGAATCAGCAGGCGAAGACGGAAAGAAGTTAATACTTGACGAAATAAATTTAGAGTTTATTGATTTGTCAAAGTTCTCCCTGAAGGAAGCTAGATTGATTGGCTGTTCATTTGATAGCGTGAACTTTGAAGTGGGTAATTTCATTTTAACATGGGTTTGTTCTTCAACGTTTAGAAATGCTTGGTTAAAGGATGCTAATTTCTATAAAGCAAATGTATCTTATGCCGATTTTAGTAATAGTAATCTTAAAAATGCTAGATTTACAGATTGTGAGAGCGAAGAGACGGTCTTTTTTGGCGCTGATCTATCAAACGCTGAATTAAATATTTGTTATTTTAGTAGTGTAGACTTTAGAGATTCAGTACTAGATAATGCTAATATTGAAGATTCCTTTTTTGAAGATGTTTTAGTTAATGGAGCAAGTTTTAGAAATGTAAAGGGGATTGAGAAAGCTAATATTATTAGCATAAATATTGGATCTCCCGAGCATCCTTTAACTTTAGAAAAAGAACAAGCTAAAAGATGGATTTTTGAAAATTGTATGTGATGCTCTACTTCACACAATCGATGAGCTAATCCATTTTGCTTTTACTCACATCAAATATTTTATTCTATTAACTAAACCTCGGTTCTCCGTTTCATCAAACAGGTTGATCATGGTCAGACACCACCATGATCAACCTGTTTCTTATGTCTTTATTTCCCATAAAAGTACGCCAATTGGCTGGGAATTATATTGGCGGAGATGCCCAGAACATGGTGACAAGTGATCAGGTAACCATCGGAGCCTCTACTACTGCAATACGAGGAGACGGACTGGCAATTGTATGGAGCGGCCTGCTGGGTGTGGGTACCGTTATTTTGCCAGATGACACAATGGATGCCCCTCGTATATTCTTCGGAGTTCCCGACTTATCGTTGGGGAGGAGATCAAGACTATTAGGTTATCCAATTCAATATTATTTTTGGAGTGGTGGCTATCATATCTGCGATCCCATCAGGCGGGCTCTCTCTGTATGTCTTCGCTGCTGCAGATGCAGCTATAGGTGCAACGATGATTGTTGTGAATGTCCAGAAACTGAATGACCTGAAGAACGGAAACGCGTACACCAATCCTAGGTTTCTTGGAATGGATCAGAAGATGCTGGATGATCTGGGTGTCGCTCTGATGTTCGTCAATCTGGCGATCTTGGCCAAACATGGGTTGAATAAAGCCGCGGATAAGCTGATTAATAGCAAGAACATGTCGGCATTAGATAGTAACTGGACGGCGTGGAAACAACAAGCGAAGACAAAACCTGAATAAAACAGCGGATAACATCACGGATGTTGCTTCTGATACGCTGAATCGTGCGAAAAATCGCCTTCCCGGTTCAAAGCTCGCGATGGATGGCTCACCTCATGTATCGTTCAGTAAACCTACCAAGCCTTTGCCTCAAAATAGCCGATAGCAGAACTTCTGGAAAGAGACGGAGGCAGGGAAAGGTGATTGGATTAATTACCTGACCCTTTAAAGGCTAGTGGAAAAATAAAATTATATACGTGTGCAAGCTGTAGTAGAGTTATTGAGAGGTTTCATAAAGATTACTCAAATATTGATATTGAAGTAATTCATAACGGCGGTGAATTAGTAATTCCAAAGAAAGAATTCTTAAAGGGGACCAAAATATGAAACGAAATTATGAGGCATTATTCGGTGCATTTTATGAAAGATATTTTGATTTCAAGAGTCAGGGAATAAGCAATGCTGAAGCACTCGTCTGTACATCTGAGGCATACTTCGGTGTACAAAAAAGAGGCGAAATGGAGAAAGCGGTAGTTGTCATTGCAGAAGGAAGGATTTATTTAACACATTCAAAAATTTTTATAAATTCAAAAGAGAGGATAGTTAATCTGCTGAAGGACTTAGATTTAGAAAAGTTACAACTTGAAACAACCTCTGATGAGTATCAAGACATATTAGAACGAAGAGATATGGTGCTTGATGGGATAGAAAGTATTCCTGTTGATCATAGTCCGTTTGCAAGATGGTATTACAATGAAATGGAAAAGGAAGTAAAGAACTACTTTATAGAAATTTTTGTTAACACGAACGATGCAAGTGAGATAATTGAGAAAATAGAGGAAAGGTTTGAGCGTGAATGTAGGAGTACGTGGAGCGAGAATATTGTTGTTAAAACAACACTCGCCGAACTGCTCATTAGACATAGCATTAAAACAGAGAATAAATTTTTGAGTTTGAAAATCGAATTAGAGCGGTTTGATATGAACGAAATAGGTCAACTATTAACAGAATCCGAGAAGTTTGATCTTTCTATCCGGATTAAGGAAGTGTTAAGTAAAGTTTAGGAGTTTAAGAACAAAATTTTGGTTCTTAAGAAGAACTTCTCAATTTTATGATTTTTAAATCAAAAACCCAGAACAGGATTGGCAATTTTTAGCGCTGCAGATATGTATGGCATAAAAATACCAATTGATATTTATGCTTACTGCAGAAATGAGTGCGGTGGAGTCAGAAGATATTAGTGATGCTACTTTGGATTACTAGATAATGATTGGTTTGAGACAACTTTACAGTTAACGTCACAATTCAAGCTAACCAACAGGTATGGTTTCATTTTATCCACCGCTAATACTATAAAACGCAAGTTTCGGCTATTAAAATATCTCACCCTCTGCCGAATGAACCTGATATTTAATTATTTTGGTTGTATGCGCATCAATCCTTTAGTATCAAAACCTCAATAAGGTTATTCCGTTGCACTGGTTAGGTCGATCATGGTCAGATACCACCATAATTGATCTGTTTTTCGCGATCTTTTCTCAATATCTTTCGAACCGTATAATCTCCCTATGAACTTAAGATATTGGACATAAAGGTAATATACTAAATACCTGTGTCATTCTATGAAATTGCTACCGTTTTAAGAAACTAAAAGTTTTAGAAAACTAGCCGATAATGAGTTAACAAAAAATAAGCTAATGCAAGAAGGAATACCTCTTCGTAAAATTGAGTCAATTAAGAATAGTAAACCATTAGATGGAGAACCTTCTGGTGTCCATGATTTAACATATCCTCAACCAGGTGACTTTTGAGGGGGATAAGAGAAAGTTTTAGATAGTATGGAGGGAAAAGATGAATAAGGTATTTGAAGAAGCTAAATGTATTATTCAAAATATTGATTGGAGCCATATTGAGTTTAAAAGACCTTCGTATTATGCGTTATTATCTGAGCACCTGAGAAGAAGCTCATTATTTTATGATTATCTTCACAAAGATTCGATGAGAACAATAGTATTTAATGCTATGGAATTAATCGATATGCAATTACCTGAAAAAGTATTAGAAAAATGTATGGAATCACTCCAAAATGTAGAAGGTATTTTTGTCAGAGAAGTGTGTAAACATTATTTAGAATGGGCTTATTTAATAGGGGAGGGTGTACCAATTGCTGTTCAGTTCAAGGAGCTATACTTACCCATAATAAAGCTATTTGAAAGAGGGGGCAGAATACAATATGATAAGGGACTGTTGATTATTGGGGGATTAACTTGTTCGCGATTTGTATCTTCGGAGTCTAGTTTGTTTGAACCAGAGGATATTAGTGAGAGTTATCTAGATGTGATTGATAAAGATGTTTTGAATAGGTGATTATTGTAAAAAAATCATATAATTATCTTTCAATACAATCAATAAAATTCACAATACGAGCTATCCGCCGTATTGTTGTTTCTTTTTTGTACATCACAATAAGCTAAAAATAAAATTATATTAACAAAAATACACCATCCTGTGCCGAATTAACCTAAAATTCGACCCAGAAGATAAACGTTCTTTTACTCTCGTATCAACGCCCAGCAAATGCTTAAGTGTCATCCTACTATTTTAGTAAAGGAATTGGTAACTATGAGTGAAAAATCAGAAGAATTTTTTAGAAAAATCATAGATTTCTTACCGTCAACAGATGCTGCATATAGAGAATCAATTTCTACATACGGTGAAGTACTTGAAACTATAATTATTGAGGATATCTTCATGCCCGAGATTATAAAACTGCTAAGCGAAGAAAGTAACATCAGTTTGTTAGAACGAATTTTTGACTATTTTGAAGAAGTATCTACTTGTGGAGATGCTCACTTGATAAATCTTTTATCAATTACGGCATTAGAGGTACTCGGTAATGATAGATCGATTCTATCAACCGCACAGCAATACATGGGACCTGCAACGACACAACTTCAAATCGAAGCTGATAGAGCCATAGGTAGGAACGTCTAAGGTCGATAGATGCTTCTATGAAATCCACTAACTCTACAAAGTTAATAATACAAAAAAAGAGCATCCCCTCGTAAACAAGAGATGCCCACCGATATTCAATATTACAATCTGTTTACAAGTACCCAAGGCTCTTATTCTTTAACAACAGAAGCACCCACAGCATCTTCCATCTGATCGTTGTAGAGACGGAACAAACCTAGACGCCAGAAGGCTGCGCCTTTCAGGTCATAACGTTTTGCGAGTCCGAGCTTATCATCAACAGAAGATGGGGTTTCACTATTTAAGCTGATACCTAGCAACAGTTT
This sequence comes from Paenibacillus tundrae, assembly GCF_036884255.1. Taxonomy (NCBI): domain Bacteria; kingdom Bacillati; phylum Bacillota; class Bacilli; order Caryophanales; family Paenibacillaceae; genus Paenibacillus; species Paenibacillus tundrae. Next base: position 3,098,053 of record NZ_CP145605.1, read on the forward strand.
TTCCTTCGGGACACCTGCTTGCAGCGCTAACTCAATTGCTTTCTGCACAAGGCTGTTAGGTTCAGGTACTTGGGCGTCGGTACCAACAGGGTTGAACTGATAAGCCATGATGATCAGATCATCGGCTGTGGCAGCGAGTGTTTTGTAATCATAACCCTTGTATGCACTATTTAATGGAGGCACCGCTAATGATAGGGAGATGTCTGCTCCTAGGGAAGCCTTCAATTCTTTAACATAATTATTCAGCAACTTCTGCTGCTGCACCGGATCTAATTTGAAGCCCAATCCTTCAAAGTCAAGGACAACTCCGCCGAATCCATTCTCCACAACCGCCGTACTAATCCCTTCAATCGACTTCTTCCGCAAACTACTGTCGCTTAATACCTTCGTTAATTCACCGTTACCATCAAGAGCATAAACCATGAGATAAGGTTTAATATCTTGATCTGCCGCATCTGCAACAATGGATTGTGGTGTAATGTCACCGGCTGCAGCAGGGAAGTTGTATTCATCTCCCTGAAGGGTGAATTGTCCTTCACGATCAATCCGACTCCAGCCAAACACAACGGAGTTCATGGTAGACACAAGATCTATTTCATGGAAAGCTCTCACCGCATAGAACGCTCTTAAATGCATCTCGCGCTGCGGCGAGACAAGAGATACGGTTCGTGTGGATTGATCCCATTTTACACCAACCCCGAATTGACTGCTGAATGAGCTTAACGGGATGAGTACACGACCTTCTCTTTGAACGGGTGCAGCAGCGAGTTTAACTTTTTTGCCATTAACCGTTGCCGTGGAACTACCTACCTGAAGCAATACCTCGGTTGTCTGTCCTTTTACCTTGCCAACGGCTTTGACCGTCTGTGACTTACTATTCCACTGAATACCAATACCTAGCGATTCCCCGACTGTCCGGAACGGAACGTAGGTGACGCCTTTTTCTATGCGGGGTGCTGCATCAAATTTCAGAGCGATGTTATCTAGTTTGACGGTGATTGCCGGTGCAGCCGAAATGTTTGATAGATTGGGAAGAGTACCAAGTAACGAGAAGGCAAGCACGGTTGCCGCGGTTGTTTTCATTATTTTCTTATAAAGCATGATTGATTATAACCTCCAACTCTCACATTATTCGTGACAACATACATTAACAAAATCTAGAAATCTAGTTTACCGTAGTATAGCAAAAATTGCATAGAGTTCCAATTCCATACGAGTCAATATTTGGCGTAATTCATATAACTCCAGATGATTCATTATAGAAACGGAATGGAATATGAGGAAAAGGAATAAAGTAGCTGGTATAGGTTCAAGATTACGGCACCTAGGGATTGGGTAATAGGTATTCATAAAAGGATGTATTTCTTCCAATAGAAGGGGGTTCCTCATGAATCATTCCATGAACTTATCCAGTGCAGCTATCCTGGGAATGGGAACGGCATTGCCCGTTCATTCTGTATCACAGACTGATATTGCTGAGCTTATTGCTTCTTCTCTTCATGATCGGCCAGATCTTGCTCGTTTTGCGAAACGGGTATTTAAATCTTGCGGGGTAGACACGCGTTACACCGTTGAACCCAGCTACCTCGGCACACTCGAACATTGTCGTTATCTTCCCTCCACCGATGAATCGGATATTCCCACAACCAAAGAACGAATGAATACATATAAACAGGAAGCTCTTCCGTTAGGCATTGAAGCTGCCCAGAAAGCATTGCAGGATGCGAATATGTCTCCAGATAAAATCACACATCTGATCACAGTCAGTTGTACAGGACAGTATTCACCTGGTCTGGACGTTTTGCTGATTCCACAACTGGGATTATCACCTCGTGTTAATCGGATGCCTCTCATTTTTCATGGATGTGCAGCTGGTTTGAAAGCGATTCAAATGGCTCGGGATATCGTGCAAGGTGCACCCGGATCACAAGTATTAATCGTCTGTGTGGAATTGTGTACTCTACATTTTCAGCCGGTGAAAGAAAGAGAATCGTTGTTCTCAGCATCGTTATTCGGTGACGGAGCATCAGCCTGTATCGTAGGTGCACCACAGTCCCAGGACTTACACTATCTTGATCTAGGAACAGGATATTCTGTTCTTCTGCCAGACTCCACGGAGGATATGACTTGGGAGGTAGGTAACCACGGATATGATCTGTATTTGTCCCCTCGCATCCCTAAACTATTAGGCGTTCATCTCGAGGAAGAACTTAGACAGCTACTTCAGAGCGAAGAATTACCTGAACTCTGGGCTATTCACCCGGGAGGAAGAGGCATCGTGGATGCTGTGCAGAATGTGATGAATCTGGAAGATGAACAAACGAAGTATAGCCGGGAAATTCTTAGAACGGTCGGTAATCTGTCTTCCAACACAATTCTGTTTGTGCTAAAAGCAATGCGCGCAGAGATGGCTGCCGGGCAGAAGCCTTCTACCGAGGGTGTTGCAATGGCATTTGGACCAGGTCTAACCGCCGAGCTTATGAAGTTCACCTACGTACCTGCGTTCTCTCCAGCCGTTAAGGAGGAAAAGGATCATGCCCTTCTTTAGAACATTGTCCATCAGAGCACGTGAGGATGAACTTATGGATGATTTCTCTATGGGTGGTGACGATTTAAGGGAAGCACTCAAACACTTGAGGCGACTGAACAAAATATTCGCTGCTCCTGGTCCCACCCTATTTGGTGTCGAGAAACTATGGAAAGAGATCGGTTGCCCTGATGAGCTTCACATTATGGATGTTGGCGCTGGTTCAGGAGATGTGAATGAGAAGTTACTCCGTTGGTCTGACAAAAAAGGCGTTAAACTGCACATTACACTCATCGATATGACAGAAGAGGCATGTGTGGAGGCAAGGCGACTATTTCAAAATGAACCGAGAGTCATTGTGCAACGTGCAGATGTCATGGATTTACCTGATGGCTCCGCTGACATTGTAACAGGATCTCAATTTGTACATCATTTTGATGGTCAACAATTGATTGATATCGTCTCCCAGATGCTGCGTATCTCCAGATACGGTGTGGTCATTAATGATATACATCGCCATCCGGTGTCCTATACGGCTGTGTGGATTACAACACGCTTAATCTCACGCAATCGCTACATTCGGCATGATGGCCCACTATCCGTTGCTAAAGGTTTCACAGGCAAGGACTGGCAGGAACTGAAGCAGAAGCTCAACCATCATACGATGAGTTACAGTTGGAAACCTCTGTTTCGTTATTCTGTTGTTATTCCGAATGATGCGGTCAAGACACTATCCTAGACAAATTAAAAATGCAAATTATACTGCAAAAACTTGTCCGAAAAGTGTACTCTTTAAATCTTTTGAATGGATGCACATGGATAATACTCTCTACATTTCAGTCATTAATCAAATTAGAGGAAGTGGAACTCTAAGTAGGAAGGGCAGGTGTAATCGTGTCCAAACAAGTTGACGTCATTATCATTGGAGCAGGCATTGCTGGCAGTACGTGCGCACTGCAGCTTGCGAAGCAAGGGCATGAAGTGATTTTGATGGATAGTCAAGAATTTCCCCGTCACAAAACATGTGGTGAATTCATGTCTCCTGAGACCAAGGAGATGTTGGAATACCTGGATATTCATCTTCTAGAACAGAAGCTACAGCCAACAATGATGGATCATGCGCAGATTATTATGCCTGACGGAGGAGAGATCGAAGCGCCTTTACCAGGCAATGCTTATGGCATTAGTCGTTATGAGCTAGATCGTATCTTGCATCAAGCAGCATTGGAAGCAGGAGCGACGATATTAACCAAATCAACCGTAACGAAGATTCAACAGCCGCAAGATGGCTTTTACGAAGTCCAGTTCAAGCAAGCAGGAGAGCTTGTTCAATATCGTGCTAAAGCGGTTATCGGGGCACATGGAACCAAGAAGCCACGGGGAGTTGTTCCGTCTGCAGAGGATCTACGGGATGAAACCGTCTATGTAGGAATAAAATCTCATTTTACTGGCATCACGATCCCACCTAGAGTGGAGTTGTACTTTTGCGAAGGTGGATATGTTGGCATCTCTCCGATTGAAAATGGGAAAACCAATGTGGCGGCTTTGTTGACACTGGAAACGGTACAAGGAAGCGGGACATCTGTGCCTGATATATTACATGCAGCATCGCAAACCAACAACAGATTAGCGGAGCGGCTCGCTGAAGGAGAGGCTGTTCCCGGTACGCAAGTATCCATAGCACCGCTGAACCTCTCTAACATACCAGAGCCATGGTCACAATATCCTCATATCGGTGATGCAATGATGATGATTCCGCCTCTAAGTGGAGATGGCATGTCAATCGCACTTCGTTCTTCATTGTTGTGCGCGCAGTACACAGACCGTTATCTCCGAGGTGAGCTGGATGATAAAGCGTGGGCAAGTGAGTATATTTTGGCAGCCAATCAAGAATTCACTCAACTGCTTAAACGAACAAGAACCATTCAGAAACTGGCTTTTGCTAAAGTTAACGTATACTATCCTAAACTTGTGCAGATGATGCCTAGCTTGGCATCCTATATCGTGCAAGCCACACGTTTACCGCATATGAATACGACGAACAGATAATAGTCATTAACATGAGGGTGGCCTGAGCCAGCCTCTTTTTTCATATTCTTCAAGACATTATGCGAATCTCGTAAATTGAACACGATAACCATAAATGATAGAATACAACAGAATATATAGCAAATAATTCTAGTTTTTCAGACATGTGGATCATGGAGGGGAATACTGATGAGCAAAATGGAAGAGTTTACGATATCCATCGTAGAATATGAGCCACGATATGCCCGTTCTATCGCGGATATGTGGAATGCTAGTCACGAGAGTTGGGGTGGTGATAATTCTCTCCAGACGGAACAGACTATCCTCCAAGAGCATCATCACAGCACACATCTTCATGTGTTTCTGGCACTTGATGGTGAAGAGGTCGTTGGGTACTGCAGCTTCTCTCATTATAAAGAGGATCAAGGTGCGTTGTATATTCCACTACTTAATGTTAGACCCGATTATCATGGATACAAAATTGGAAAGAGACTTGTGTTACGTGCGATTGAACAGACGTTGAAGCTGGGATATCCAAGGCTGGATCTGTATACGTGGCCGGGAAATATCAAAGCAGTTCCTACCTATAAGAAGAGTGGCTTTTTCTGGGAGAAAAGAGACGACACCACACATCTAATGAACCTGATCCCATCGGTCTTACAAACCGAGGCTGTGAAGCCATATTTTGAGCAACTCGATTGGTACGTAGATAGCGTACGTGAGATTCTGGTTGAGCCAGATGGAAGACAAGAGCGTGGTTTTGATTATTTTACATATGAATGGCGTAAGGCAGATGTGAGTTTGAAAATGGAGTATGAACGCACAGGACGAGGCTTAAGACGTATTGAAACAAATGACTATCTAATCCAAGCAACGATTCTGCATGAACATAAACTTCCGTTTGGTGCGACATATAATATTAGGTATGAGGCTGTAAATAAAAGCGGAAAGCCCCTTACGATTGAAGTGAAGGGCGTGAGCAATACCGATATTCAGTTTGATTTACAGGAAGCACGATCTGTAGTTGGAGAAGAACACATTGAGGGTAGTTTTCTGGTTCATCCGATCCAACGAGAACAGGATGCATTTCAGACACACCCTGTGGTTGAAGCGGAAGTGCTCATCAATGGACAAGCAGCTACCTTCAAGCTAGGGATTGAACCGAAGTTCCCTGTCAAGGTTAAGGCGTATGCTCCGGAACGATCATTATATATCGGTGATGGGTTCGAGCTAGATTTCACGGTGGAAAATGAGTATGACGAGGATACGGTATTTGCATTTCAAATACCAAGTGATGATGTCCTATCATTTAGCCAACCCGATGTTCAAATTCAGGTTCCGGCGAAGTGTCGTCTTACAGTTCCCCTCACTGCTCAATTGTTGAGCTATGGGATCTGGCATCATCATTTTGACGTATATCACGTATCTGGAGAGGAACGTTCTATCGTCCTTTCACAAGAGACGAGTCTTGTGTTCACTGGAATTCAATCCGCTTTTGGAGGGGAAACAGAAAATGACTGGGTGATTTCCAATGGGAGATATTCGGTTCATCTTAACAAAATAAACAATAATGTATCGATCTATGAGTGGAAAGAAAGTACATTTACTCTGAATTTTCCTCAATTAGGTCTACCATATGTCTCTGAATTTAAGAAGACGCGTGCAACACGAGTAACCTGCCGTCAAGAACAGGGGATGGTGCTCGAAGCTGAGTATGAACTTGCATCTAGTGAGGTGAAACTAGTTCAGATCATCCAATTATATAGCAATGGAACGATAAGTCGTCATCACATCGTAGAGAACAAGTCCAAGACCGCTCGTGACGAACCTATATTTCTGAAAGAAGGATTTCATCTCGGATTTGGGATTAGTGTTATTCCTTATGAGGATCAATTCGTCGATGTAAGACAAGGACCAGACGCATCAAACGCGGATTACTGGCAACTGGACAACGTGACCGAAAATTGGATTTTCACCGATGTTGGAGAATCTACGCGGGGCATCACTTGGCCAAAAGATAAGCAGCTTATTGTGGATGGCAGATCCTTTGCTATTGAGCACGAGCTTCATTTCCCCCAAGGAGGCCGGATTGAGACTAAGCCCATTCGTATCGCTCTAGGGACATGGAATAATTGGCGTGATTTCCGTGCCTTTGCCCAAAGTAATGAAGCTGTGGAAGAGCTAGAGTCCATTCCTCAACTTCAGACGAAGGTGAATCAAGGAAATCCCTTTTTACATGGGACGTTAGAGGTCGAGATCTCAGAGCAAAAGAATGCATTTTTGGAAGGCGAGATTACACTCTCTACTGAAAAAGCTAGTACATCAACGCAGAAACAGTATGTGTCTATAGACCAAGCGTTGAATCGCATTGTAACACCAATGACCTGGCAGTATGGACAAGAAGCAGACTTGATGTCAATGCACTTGAATATGGAAACGTATGAGATCACTCGAGCTCGGTTGGTATTTCCCGGTTTGAACCACCCCGTTAATTATCAGTTGGATGAGACAGAGTATGGTGACGTTCTTACGGTAAGCAACGGTGTTCTCCAATTTCAAGCGAGCAATACCTTTGCACCAACCGTATTTTCTCTGAAGCATCATGGTGTAGAATGGCTAGATTCCTCTTATCCTGAACCTGGGCCAAAATCATGGTGGAACCCTTGGCTTGGTGGCATCTCTAGCGAAATACATGGGTTATCAACGACAAGTATCCTTGGAGAAGAACGTGAAGCAAACTTTATAGCGCTTGAGGATAACCTAGGCAATGCTTGGTCAGGAATTAGAATGAGTGTCAGGATTCAAAAGAATGCAAAATTAAGAGGTCTCGTGCTTCATCATTACTATTTAACCCTGCCAGGTGTACCTGTACTTGCTACGACCATTCGTATAGAGCAGAATATGGGTGTGCCGCTGAAACCTTTCAGTTATATTAATCAATCCTTCTACCGGGCAAGCAATGAACTTACGGATACGAGGATAGATGTGAAAAATGATGCTGGCGAACCCATTACGTACAAGGCTGGAAGGGTGCAATACGGAATCGATGTATCAAGCGGAATGATTCAATATAGCTCACAAGAACGCATAGAACGTCTCACCTTCGTGGCACATCCGGAAATGGACGGAGTTTACTTACGAGTTAATAACCATATTGCTTCGTCAGTAGTAGAGGAAGAACTTGAGCTGCGAGATGGTGAGCAGCATTTCAGTAGACCACAGTTCTATATCATTTCAGATCTGATGGCTCCTGAGGAAGCGTATCAGGACTTACGCAATATTCGTTTTGATCCTATGAAGGTAGAAAGGATAATTCCATGAAGATTATAGATGCACATGTTCATTATTCTAATATTGCAGCTTTCAAAGAGACTGCGGAGACTTTAGCAGCGATTGATTATAGTGAAAAAGGTCTGCTACAAGAATTCGATAAGGCAGGTGTTATTGCTGGGGTGGGCATGGGTGTTACCGAGACTGTTCCAGACGCTTTTCCTGATAGCCATGCGCTTAACCCAATGCTGCTTGATCTGAGTGCAGAGCTTCCTAATCATCTCTATACCTGTATAGGAATTAATCCATTAACTCTACATCTAGAGGGTCAGGTTGAGGCAATAGAACAATCGCTGCGTTCAGAGCATGTGGTGGGTATCAAACTATACGCAGGCTATTATCACTTTAATGTTGGCGACGAGATATATGATCCTATATACAAGCTGGCTTCAGCGTACCAGATGCCTATTGTGATTCACGGAGGACTGACATATTCAGATCGAGGGCTCTTGAAGTATTCACACCCGCTCTCGATGGAAGAGACGTTTCTGAAGCACCGTAATCTGACGTTTATGTTATGTCATTTGGGTGATCCTTGGGTGATGGACACAGCTGCATTGCTGGAGAAAAACCCTAATCTCTACACGGATCTATCCGGATGGATTGTGGGAGATGCGGCGAAGGTTGAGCGGCTTTTACAGGAGCAGACCTATACAGATCATTTCCGCCGTGCCATTGTATTTGCTGAGAAATATGATCGGCTGGTGTTTGGAACCGATTGGCCGCTGGTTCAATTGGAGCCGTATATACAATTTGTAAAGCATCTGATTCCTGAGGCTCATTGGGAGGATGTATTTTATAACAATGCACTGCGTGTGTTTCCAAAGCTTGCGAAGATGATGGAAGAGCTGTAGCAATTAGGTATTTCAGGTATAGTGATCTAAAATGACGAGGAGTACCAAGAAGAAGGAATACAAAGCAGAGGAAGTAGAGAGAGTAAGCCGCCTGAAGGCGGCTTTTTATTATACATATGTGAATTTAAATCAGATAAGAAATTGTGTTCGGTAATGTCGAGGTTTGTCGAGGTCAACAATGTTAGGTATAGTATAATCATATTTAATTGAATTATAAGATGTTACATAAGGAGATAGAGAACGATGCCTACAATATTGGTTGCGGATGATGATGCGAATATCCGCGAACTTGTCTGTTTATTTTTACGGAATGACGGTTTCACGACACTTGAAGCAGAAGATGGCCAACAAGCCCTGAAGGTGTACGGCTCAGCACAAGTAGATCTTGTCGTGCTTGATATTATGATGCCGATCATGGATGGCTGGACACTGTGCAAGGAGCTTCGAAGAGCCAATCCGGATCTTCCGTTATTAATGCTTACCGCAAGAGGAGAGACATGGGAGAAGGTGAAGGGATTTGAACTTGGAACGGATGATTATCTAACCAAACCATTTGACCCCCTGGAGCTCACTGTTCGTGTGAGAGCATTGCTGAAACGTTATAAGATTGGTTCAACACAGATGATTCAGTTTGGCAATGTCATATTAGACCGGCAGACGTATAAAGTGACACGAGGTACAGAATCACTAACATTGCCACTCAAGGAATTCGAATTGTTATATAAGCTCGCGGGAACACCGGGACAAGTCTACACACGAGAGCAGTTAATTGATCAGATCTGGGGCATTGATTATGTCGGAGATGATCGGACGATAGATGTACATATTAAACGATTGCGTGAACGATTCGCGACGACAACTGATTTTCGGATTGAAACGGTGCGTGGGCTAGGATACCGACTTGAGGTCAACGAATGATTCGTTCCTTGTACATACGTGTAGTTCTTACCTTTCTCATCTCAGTCATTGCAGGCACAGTTATCTCGTTTTTTGTATCAATATGGATCTTCCAGGAGCAACTTAATGAGAATGCAAATATTAATTTGCGTAACTTTGGTCAAGATGTCGTGCAGATCTATGAGAGGCTACCGTCATCTGAAGCTGACTTATTCGTTAGTCAAATGAAGCAGCTCGAATCCTATTATATACGGATATATGAAGCCACAGGCGAGTTTACGTCATATGGACATTCTGACCGACATAAGTCGGCTAAGATAACGTCAGAGCAACTACAGACCGTGTTAAATGGAGGCGCCGTGCAAGATACACGAAATGGAATTGCTACGGCTCTCATCGGTTTGCCAGTGAAAACGGACATGGGAACCAAGGCGCTGTTCTTTGAAACACTTGCACCGCCTTCGGCTGCTTTTGTCATATCATGGGGATTAATCTTCGCGACCACTTCCTTAATAACGGGCAGCTTGTTGATACTGATTGCTTCCGTATTTCTAGTTAGACCGATTAAAAAGCTGACCCAAGCTACAAAACGGATTGCAGCAGGAGATTTCAATCTCAAGCTGAACATTAAGCAAAGTGGTGAGCTCGGTACACTGGCGCGTAGTTTTGAAGAAATGACGCATGACCTCCAGCAGCTGGAACAGATGCGGAGGGAGTTTGTCGCGAACGTCTCACATGAGGTTCAATCCCCGCTCACTTCAATTTCTGGCTACGCACAAGCACTTAAGAATGTAAGCCTCGAAGAGCATGAACGCACGCGGTACCTGAATATTATTATTTCGGAAGCGAAGCGGATGTCCAAAATGAGTGATAGCTTGCTTAAGCTGAGTATGCTTGAATCACAGTCGCAGCATATGCGACTTCGTACGCTTAGTCTTGATGAACAGATCCGCAGGGTAATTGTGGCGCTTCAACCTCAGTGGTCAGCTCGTAATATTCATTTTGAACTCAAATTAGAGCCTGTCCAAGTCATGGCTGATCATGATCAATTAGATCAAGTATGGACAAATATCATTGGTAATGGCATCAAATTCTCTAGTGATGGCGGCGCAATCCATGTTCATATGCAACAAGAAAGTGATCAAGTGACTGTGCGCATATCCGATGCGGGAATTGGCATTTCTCTTGAAGACCAAAAACGTATATTCGAACGCTTCTTCAAAGCAGATCGCTCCCATAGTCGTAAATATGAAGGTAGTGGTATGGGACTCGCGATCACCAAGCAGATTGTATCGCTTCATCAAGGTGACATTCGAGTTGAAAGTGTACCTGATCAAGGAACGACTTTCATTGTTACACTGCCAGTGGCAACCACTGCAGATCATTAGATTTGTTTTCATATACAAGTGAACTGCATATCGTTCAGCCAATAGAGGACAGATTTGTACATGTTATGGCTCCTATACAAGCATACTTGCGTGGGAGTTGTAGCATTTCATGCGCCCAATAAATCTGAAATCGTGAACTTAATTGGTGAGCAACCCTACGCTCAAGCTTATATTAAAGAGTATTTAAGTGGTGCCTCGTTTTTGTTTGAAAGGGTTGAACCGGTGAGTATAGAGGAATGTAAATCTAGTTAAGTTGCAGGTATATAGTAGGTTGAATATCTGTAATACGAAAAAATCGCCGCATGGGCGATTTTTCTGCTTATTCGCTATGAATCACAGCTGCTAGCATTTTAGTTATTAGCTATTACTGTTTTTGCAGTCTAATTGAGGTTCGTCTGATCTAGAGATTTCTTCTACGATCTATTAGATCTAATATACTCATTACTGCGAAGACAGCCACTATCGTCAAAATATAAACTAAAAATTCAATCCAGTTTACGTTGTCAAGTGTACCTCGGAACAAGTGATACAACACTTTGGTTGTAGTAACCGCAATAATGCAAAGGACGAGAGTAGTTAATTTTTTCTTCATCAACGATACCTAATAGCCCATTTGGCTCTCTTCAAGCCGCACATGTACTACCTTTCTTTGTTATCTTGTGTCTTTTATTCAATGGATCGACTTAGCCAACTCTACGAGTCTACCAGTATAACACAAGATATGGAAGATAGAGGGGGTGATGAATGAATTTCTGATTGAATAATTTTACAATTTGTCTTAAAACGAATAGATTAATGTCCATTAATCTGAAATATGACGAATGAGCAACAAGCATCCATTCCGATGAATGACATCATTGTTTCAGGCCATTCACTGGATCGTCAGAAGCAGTGTAGTCGTTGCTGAACGAATCTGAGAAAGCTTATTCACCCGTATCTCAAACGGATGGACAACATAACGAATCTCAGACACGTTACAGTATGAAAAACCACAGAAAAAATCCGATTCTTATGCCCAAAAGGCATATTAGCGTGTCAACGATTCGTTAGTATTTCCGGAATGCAATTTTCCTGCAAATAAGGCTGACTGAGTTCGTTAGAAACGCCGGATCATATAGTGTCGTGATGGGGAATTCGAATCTTACGCTTACTAAAGGGCATCGACCAACCTCACTGGTTTACAAGGATTTCAATCGATCATCATACATCAGTTGAATCTGAATGCCGAAGGGATCTTCCACAACGCCATATGCCTTGCTAAATACATTACTGGATAACGGGGCAATGATTTTCACCCGCTGATCAGATACAAGGCTATGGTAGAAACGTTCGATTTCTTCTATATCAGCACTTTGAATACATAATGAAGTGTTATTTCCAACGTGGTATGGCTCATTGATATTCATGGGATCTTCCGCAATCATAATTTTGGTGCTGCCAAGCTGTAAGACGGAATGGGAGATATAATTTCTGTTGTCATCCGTAAGTTGTATCGCGTGATCGCGTTCCGCCATGTCTTGATACGTTACCCGGAATCGTTCTTCTGCGCCAAAATGTGTTTTGTAGAAGTGAATGGCCTCCTTTGCCTTCCCGTTCATGGATAGAAAAATGGCTACCTCTAATGTTGCACTCATCGTATGCATCTCCTTATATATCAGTTAACTCAGGTAGATATGATCTAATCGATTTGATATATCTCCTTGAACTCATTATGCTTGATAAAGGTGTCAAAACATGAAACCTTTATAGGGAGATAATGATGAAAAAATCAGAACGATTAAATGACATGCTTAGATTCTTAAACGATCGTGAGTTTTTTAATTTGCATGATCTGATGGAGAAATATGATATTTCCAAGAGCACAGCCCTACGGGACATTGATTCCTTGGAGCAATTAGGTGTGCCGATCTATGCCGAGTATGGCAGGTATGGGCGGTATGGAATACTGCAGCATCAATTGTTAGCACCGATCCTATTCACCATGGATGAGGTGTATGCACTTTATTTTGCGATGCTCACACTAGACTCCTATCAATCCACACCCTTTCATCTAAGTGTTAAGCAGCTGAACGAGAAGTTCGAAGCCTGTCTATCTCAGAAGCAACTACAGCAGATTCAATTGATGAAAAAAGTCCTGCAATTCGAAGTGAGCCAGCATCACCATGTAAGTTACTATTTGGATCGAATTCTGAAGAGTATTCTTCATGAGAATACTTGTGTGATCCAATATGTGAAAGATCAGCAGAAAACGAGCTACCAAGTTCAATTTTACAAAATATCAGCAAAATTTGGGCAATGGTACGCTAGTGGCATCGACATAAAGGCTCATCAGACGAAGGTATTTCGCTGTGATCGAATCACTTCACTCCAAGAAGAGAATAGTGAAACACAGTACTCTATTGATGATTTACTTCACCGTTCGTTAAACGCATACAAGTCCGATAATAGCATTCAGTATGAGGTTGAGATTACAGAACAGGCTAAAGATCTGTTTTATAAAGAGAATTATCCATCCATGAGTATAGAGCTTGGGGAGAGGACGATCATTAGAGGATATTATAACTCTGGGGAAGAGAGCTTTATCACGAATTATTTCATGAGGTTTGGAAGTTCCATCATTGCGGTGAAGCCGAACTCGTTCAAACAGATGATGGTACAACATATGGAGAATCTTGTGAGCCACTACCTCAAACTTTAATGAGTAGTCGGAGTAGTTACATGTGTCTAGATAACATTTTTCTCATATACTTGTAACTTTGGTAATCTAACTTCCGTCATATAGATTGAGGTGAGAGAATGAGGTCGTTTAAATATGGAGTGAAACTGGTTTGTATATTTCTTGTATCCATAATGTTAACCAGCTGTAGCACTGAGGATGATGGAGAAATGTCGTCATTAGGCGCTTCAGACAGTTCAAGCACTTCATCGCCGTGTGTAACAGGAAACATTAATATGGCGGATTTCCTAATGATTAATGATATTACTTACACATTAAATGATCGAGAGTCAGATGCAACTCCAATTGAGCCTGAGCTCATTGGGGACAAGGTTGGTGAAGTTACATTTACACTGAGTGAACAAGCTTGTTCAGATCATGTTGTGCAAAATGGAGACGCTGCATTCCTTTCAGTCGGTACGTCTATATATGAATTAAATGGTTATCGGCCGCAATTTCGTGTAGTTGCCAATGACAGAATGTATCAGGTGAGTGACAATCCTAAGGCAGAAACGATGGGCGATCTGATGGACATCGAATCTAAAGTAGAGAAGATCAGCTTGGAAAGTGGGAATGATGGAAGTGTAATCGGTGATTTCCCTCAAGAAGCAACATCAGAATTTGTAAACGAGTTATTGCCTTTACCCTATGTTGGCTTTGACGAAGTATATAAAAAAGCAAAACATGACTATGGTATCTTCCTGCGTGTGTATCTTCAAGATGGTACATCTATGCGTATGGTGTATTATCCTAAAGCGAATGCATTCTCGGCAGGAGCGTTTGGAACAGCGCGGTTAAATGAACTAATTGTTACGCAAAGACAACGGATCAAATCCGCGGCAGGCATGTAATGGAGCATATGTAAAAGAGGCTATCTCGATCAACGGGATAGCCTTTTTTTTTAATATTTCCTCAATTAGTCGAGTCAGATTAGCGAAGTTTTGGGAATTAAATATCCTTCATCACATTGTTCATTTGGAACTTCTTAAGTGACTCCGTTGTTGTATGCATATTCTTCAAGTAATCAATTTTGTAGATGCAAGAGTAGAGAACGTTCAATACGTATTCAAAAGCAATCTGTGACGAGAATGTACCAATCTTAGCGAGCTTTTCCTCATCATTAGGTACTCGAATGCAATACGTACTGAGTTTGGCTAACTCACTCTGGTTACTTGCTGTAATGGTGATGAACGGGATATTCTCACGGTTGAAGTGCTGCGCCACTTGAACATAATTCGGTGAGATCCCATGATACGTTAGGAAAATAGCACAATCCTTCGAAGTTAAATTAATGGTGTGATAAATCCATTCAGATAACTCTGTCGCAATGACGACATACTTATTAATTTTAAAACATTTATTTTGAAAACTTTTTGCCCGAATTTGTGAATCCCCCTGTGCATAGATGAAGATCCGATTGGCATTATTCAGCAGATGTGCTGTCTGTGATAGGAGCTCGTCGTCCATATATGCAACGTTCTTTTCAATGGTTTCCTTCATCAGCTCTGCAATCTCTTGTGCCACCTGAAGTGAAGATTCACCTGAGCCAAATGGATAGTTAGGATTCACGTTGGAGATGGACTGTGTACTTTGCTGAAACTCTCGGGCAAGCGTAATGGTAAACTCTTTGAATCCCGTAAGACCTAACTTTTGCGTTAGGCGATGGATGGCCGAGTGAGATGTATATGTTGCTTTGGCGAGCTCTTGAATACTTAGTTGGAGAACATGCTCTTTGTGCTTCAATATGTAGGATGCGATGCTTTGTTCATTCGGTGTAAAGTTCTGCATTTCGGATAACTGCATTAGGATGTTCAACAGGATCACTCCAGCTTCTGTAAATTAACGTGGATCAAAGATTAGAGAATAAACATTTTGTTCAGAAATATACCCGTGTAGCTTGTACATAATGATCGAAAGTACCGTTATCGCGTCAAAGTCTTTACGCAAGACCGTCTTATTCTATAATAAATGAAAAGACTCTGAGGAGGAAACCTTATGTTGAACATTGGATACATCGGTAATGGAAAAAGCACGAATCGATATCATCTTCCGTTCTCACTGAACCGGGATGAGCTGAACGTCAAAACCATTTATGCACGCAGCTTGGAGAAAGCAGAATGGGAGAGAGTACCAGGTGTTCAGTATACGGATGACATTTCATCTCTGATGAACGATCAAGACATTCAATTAATTGTCATCTGTACCCATACAGAGTCACATTACAATTATGCCAAGATGGCACTGGATCATGGCAAACATGTACTCGTTGAGAAGCCTTTTATGTTAACAAAAGAAGAAGCCGTGTCTATTTTCCAATATGCAAAAGAAAAGAATCTGGTCATTCAATGTTATCAAAATAGACGGTATGACTCTGACTTCCTGACAACTAAGAAAGTGATTGAATCCGGCAAGCTTGGGGATCTCCTGGAAGTTGAAATGCATTACGATTATTATCGACCTGAAATACCTAACGCAGTCTCCCAGTTCTCCAAATACAATAGTTATCTATATGGACATGGTGTGCACACGATTGATCAAGTCCTCTCTTATTTCGGTAAACCAGACCGTATCCATTATGATGTTCGTCAGTTGTTAGGCCCCGGCAGAATGAATGATTATTTTGATCTGGACTTCTATTACAATTCACTCAAAGTATCTGTAAAATCAAGCTTTTTCCGTCTGAAGCCAAGGCCAAGCTTTGTGGTATATGGTAAAAAGGGTGTTTTTGTGAAGCAAACAGAGGATCGCCAAGAGGAGCATTTGAAATTATTTTATCTTCCTAAAGGGCATGATGATTTTGGGATTGATCTGCCTCAGCACTATGGCGTGCTTACGTATGTGGATGATGATGGAACGTACCATGAGGAAAAAGTAATTTCCGAAAAAGGCGATTATGCTCGGGTGTATGACGATATTTATCAAGCCATCGTAAATGGCCGAGATAAAGTAATCCGTGACGAAGAAACCATATTAGCCATGGAAATCTTAGAGAATGGCATGAAAGGATGTAGCTAAGATGAAACTAGGAATCGTTGGAGCAGGTATGATTGTTCAGGATCTATTGAGTTTTATTAAGGACATTCCTACTATAACGTTGCAAGCAATAAGCTCTAGACCAAGTCATGAGGAAAAATTACGTTTGCTGCAACAACAATATAGCATTGAGCAAGTGTATTCCAATTATAGTGAGATGTTAAACGATCATGACGTAGATACGGTGTATATCGGACTGCCGAATCACCTTCATTACGATTATGCCAAAGAAGCGTTGTCACACGGCAAACATGTCATTTGCGAGAAACCTTTTACATCGAATCTGTCCGAGTTCCTGGAACTGAAAGAGTTAGCTGAGCAGAAACAGTTAATTCTGGTCGAAGCGATAACCAATCAATATTCAAAAAACTACCTGTCCATGAAGGATCACATCCCTCAATTAGGAGATATCAAAATTGTCGAATGTAATTACTCACAATACTCATCACGTTATGCTGCTTTCCAAGCAGGCGAGGTCTTGCCAGCATTTAATCCAGAGATGTCTGGTGGGGCATTAATGGATATTAACTTATATAACATTCACCTCGTTGTAGGTCTGTTCGGCAGTCCTGAGAGAGTAGAATACTGGCCTAACATGGAGCGAGACATTGATACATCAGGCATTTTGTTCCTAGATTACGGTGATTTCAAGTGTGTCTGCATAGGTTCTAAAGATAGCACAGCTCCCAATTCCGTAAACATTCAAGGAAACAAAGGGTATATTCATATGGCAAGTTCTGCGAATATCGTCGATAGCTATAATTATGTCCTTAATAAGCAAGAGCCGATCCGTGTAGATCAAAAAGATCATGCTCATCGTATGTATGATGAATTCGTGGAATTTGATCGAATGATTCGTGAGCTGGATTGGAACAAAGCAGCTCAAATGCTTGAGCATAGTGAAAAAGTAATGCAGGTTGTAGAGCAGGCCAAGCAATCAGCCAATCTTGTTTTTGGTTCGGATCGATTACGCCACTAATAAAGAGCAACAGAGTTGACAATAGATTCAGACGACTTGACCGTATCCTGGTATGTTACCGGGAGCGGTCTTTGTTTTTTTGAAAGTAACAGTGTAAACAGAGGAGTGGAAGTATGATAACTGATCCATATTTCCCTTCGCAAACCTACATCTCTGGGTTATATTAGAGGTTGTATAATATTGGAAAGGTGCCGATTTAGATCTCTTAAGGTGAAACAGACTTACGAACAATAATTAAAGAGGGTGGATTATCTTGAAGATATATCTAGTAAGACATGGCGCGGATGAGGAAGGATATCGCGGTGGCTGGAGCCAACGTGGGTTAGTTGAAAAGGGGATCATACAAGTATCCATACTGTAACGAAAGCAAATGAAGGTTGGAAAATGAGTGAAATGAATATAAGAAATCATTTGAATGGAATGTAAATTTTCAATGTTATAGCGTTCTATCTCACACTACACAGAGTTTCAAGCAACCTTGGTTAAGGAGTATTTATGAATAATAATAAGACAGCTGTTGAAGATCTAAGATTAATTAGTGTGTTGGTGCTTGCAACGCTATGTTGTCTTGGGTTGGCTCATTATTTACGTGTCCAGTCAGACAAGAACATGTTCAACTTCCTGAGCTGGGATGTGTTCTTAGCATGGGTTCCTTTCATTTTATCGACTATTATCAGATATATATCCAGTAAAAAGATAACTAAGCTCAGCCTTATTGGCATAGGACTGCTGAGTGTTGTTTGGCTTTTCTTCCTTCCGAATTCTGCGTATCTGTTCACGGAAATAATACATTCATTTCGATATTTGGATGCACAAGGGGAAGCAAGATTTTGGTTCCAAATGGACTTCTGGTATAGTCTGACGGTAACCTTTGGAGTAGCTATCATTGGTCTATTCCTCTCCATATGTTCAATACATCAAGTTCACCGATTGTTAAATCGAATGATGAGCAGAGTGAGTAGCATGTTGATTATTGCTGTTATTATTCTGCTGAGTAGTTTAGGTGTATATATTGGGCGATTCAATCGATGGAACAGTTGGGATTTATTATCTCAACCTGAACAGATTCTGAGAGATCTCATGACGGATATAAGCTCGGGACGAGGTATATTAATAGAATTTGTTGCTATTCTGTTTACAATCCAAGTTTTTGGATACGTGATTATAGGTTTGTTGACTGCGAGATCGAGTAAGCAAGAAGAGAGATCTAATAATCACTAGAATAATATTTGGCAAACAGTATTGCAGTAACTGATAAACTTGAATTAGGAGCGTGAGTAGATGACGAACGATTTTTATTGTGACGAGGTATTGAACGGTAAAACAAAAGTAACGACCGTAATGGAAACCGAAATCATTAATTAGTCTAATGAAAGAGCAGGATCATATGTTGTTAATTGAGATGATGGAAGTTGTTTCACAGGTTTCTGCAAGATTAATCTCCGAATACGGGGCGAGCAAAATTGTCACGAATATAGGAAAGTATCAAGATTCCAAGCATCTACATTGGCATGTTGTGTACGGAGAAACAATAAGAAATTAATAGAGATAACAGAGGATGATCCAGTGTTGTGGAGGTGAGGGATAGATGTATGCTAAGGATTACCGATATATTGGGATGAAGATCATCGCAGTTTTCGTCTCGACACTAATCTTGAGTTTGTATGGATCTTGGAGAGCCTATACACCCGAATCTGATCGAGTATCTGACGTAGGCTATTATTCCTTCGGTGGAATATTTGCCATCCAAGTCGTTCCGTTATTCTTTGTGTTTATCATTATAGGCTTAATGGTGTCTCCATTTATTGAT
Organism: Paenibacillus tundrae; assembly: GCF_036884255.1. NCBI lineage: Bacteria > Bacillati > Bacillota > Bacilli > Caryophanales > Paenibacillaceae > Paenibacillus > Paenibacillus tundrae. The sequence continues at coordinate 3,117,615 of NZ_CP145605.1, forward strand.
ACAATGATATTTAATAAATTCCATTCTAAAGGTGTAAAAGGGTTATTAACGTTCGTAATCGCTTATCTATTGCTTGGTGTAGTCAGTGGAATAATGATCTCCATTTTCTTTCGTAGAGTGGATTCAATTCTATTTTTCAGTACCCTTTCAATTACTGGTGCAATGATTTTTCTCGTCGTTCAATTAGTATTGCAAGGCATGTTTCATAACCGCAGAGCTATGGATGATCCAAAGCAAAACGTCTAAACAACTTATGGATTTAAAAAGTCACCCAACGGTGGCTTTTTTAGTGTTTTATTTGTTAATTACAAAATTTGCAACTTTATCATTGATCATCGCGTTATGTTTATGTGGTCATATATGCAAGTATTTAGACTAGGAGGTATATCTATCATGTCCAATAAACAGAATCACCGTATGAACTCATTTCGCCAAACACGATTAATTAAGCCTGTCATGGCAGGCGTTACGGCTGCTATGTTTGCAGCTTATGGAGTCCTCGGCGTATTACCAACTCAAGCCCATGCAGAAGCTTCTGATATTTCGGTGCGCAACTGGCATTCATATAATAGCTACTCCGTACCTGAGGTTAAAGCATCATGGAGTGCCAAAGCAGATAATTATCTTAAGATGAACGAAGCTTACTTAGATGGTAGTGCTATTGCCGAAGAGGGTAAGGTATTTACATTTGTAGGCTCGAAGTTGGTTACACTCGATGCCAAAACAGGGAAACAGTTATGGACGTATGGCAAAAAACTAATACCATTCATCACTTACAAGGATGGGACTCTCTACGGATTAAGTGCTGATCATAAACCATACGCACTGACTGCTAAGACAGGTAAGGTAAAGTGGCAGTCTGGCACATCCACGAGTATTGATGCAATGCTGCGTACCGAAGCTTTAATTCCTAAGACGGATACATTCTATGTGATTAATGGAAGTACAACTTTTGCATTTGATATGAAGTCAGGGAAGCTACGCTGGAAGGCGAATGAACCGTTGGGTGAAGGGAATGGTACAGCGTATTTAGAGGAGTCTAATGGGGTTGTGCTGCGAACTTTCAATGTACAAGGTGCACTTTCATCGATTCAACTCAATGCGTATGACAAGAAAACAGGCAAGAAGCTATGGAGTGAATTTGGTCAAGGGGAAGCTCTGCAAATTAAAAATGGTCTTGTGTATTCGATCGACTATTACTCGCCAATGCTGGAAGAATACGATTCAAACCCTAATCGAACCTGGAAGGTCAATGTGTACAATCTGAAGACGGGTGTGTTGAAAGGCAGTCAGGAGTATTCCTGGAAAATGGCTGGAGAACCACCGTATGCGAATGGTCGAGGCAGTATATTGGCGAACCAAGATAAATTGTACATTGAACAGGGGGATAAAATAGCAGAGTATTCGCTAAACGCCTACAAAAAAGGAGAAGCTCCTTTGCGAACATTACAGCGACCTCATGGTGACAATCTAGAGTTGATCGGCATCGTTCAAGAACGGCTGATCTATAAGAACTATACGACAGGAGAACTGACTGGTATTAAGCTGGCGAATGGTCAGGAGGTCAAATGGTTAGGGGATGCACCTATTTCCCAGATTGATGTCTATGGTAAAGGCATGTATCGAGCACAGCGCAACGGTTCCTTGCTTGGCATCGATATGCTGTCAGCGAAGCCTCTTTTCCGGGTAGCAACCGGAGGAGATCTGCATCATAAAACGCTAAAAACGGATGGGATGCTCATTATTCAGACCGAAGGCAAGATTCTCGGCGTGAAATTACCAGCAGTTCTGAAATAAGCTCTCCGAGCCCAATGAAGGTGGATATTTGTATTGAATCGAACCAGTGATGGAATACAGTCTTTTTCACGTTTTCTAATCTCTAATGTAATCGTCACGCTAATCGCTGTTGGCATATATGGTGGAGTCATGTTCACTGACCCTCACGCCGGCGTGGATATGAGTGACCGAGCGAGCATCCTATTTTATCTGGCTTATATCAGCATACCTGTGTTTATCGTATTCGTATTGCTCACCACAGTCCTAGTTTGGTTCAGAGAACGATTACCAAAGAAAAGACACACTTCGAATGTCATCGTGAACGATGTTATAATCGCCGGGATCGTAAGTGTTTTATTTTACCTTGCGCTTAGTGCATTTTATGAAACTGGATTTGTGCTAGCCATATCGCCATTTATATCTACGCTGACCTTTAGTGTTTTATATGAAACATATATTACTAAAACTTAGTCTACGTTCTTGCTCGTCTAAATGTGATGTAAATAACTAAACCGTGGCTCTGAAGTATTCAGTGCTGCGGTTTTTATTCATCGATAAGTAGTAGCGAAGATTGTACCAATATTTAGAAATTGTATTTGCCTTTTCGAATCCAATTTGATTCCAAACATCAAAGTGCAGTCACCTATCCGAATATCTACCATTCCGAAGCTGTGATGACTCAGCTATCTTACTTTGCGCTCCACACCTGGGTCACTAGGACGTTGATGTTTGAGTATGTGGATGATCGCTGGAAGATTAGCCAAATTGATTTTAAATACACATATTTCTAATAAAATGAGAAGCTTACTCAACGAACACGACTGCATTTGCCAGAACTTTGGCTTATACAGTCGTTTTTTTGACTTTAGATTCAGAGAATGAGAAAATGTTGTGTTGTGAGAAATGGATATGGGGGAACAGTCCCTAAATAACCTAAATAAGAAAGCTATATATAGGAGGTCTATAAATGAATCAACGATATCGTATTACAAGAACCATGCAGGAGAATAACGCGGAACAAGCAATCACTTTGGAGGAATGCAAGCAGTATTTTGCGAACAAAGATGAATTTGCGTACTCTGCCGTTTTACATGTAAAAGGGCCTGAGAGTATCATGTCGATTGACGGAGATTTTTTCATGTGGTCGCATGAGGGTAACGAAATTCCATTTCGTTTATTCTCGGGAGATCTGTATGTGGCAATCTCCAATGAAGCAGTCGTTCCGAAGATGATTGAGATCGCAACGGATCTGCGTGCTGATATTGTTGAAGGATAGGACAGTGATTGAACAACATATTAGTTAAGAAGATAACGAGACCACGATGAGATTGAAGAGGATAGAAGGTAGTTATTTTGCAGGGACAGGAGTAAGGTTATGAACATTATTGTTTTTGGAGCCACTGGTAAAACCGGTCGCGAAATCGTCGCAGGAGCACTGAAGAAGGGGCATCAGGTTACCGCCTTTGTTCGCAATCCGTCTAAGCTTAACATGACTCATCCCAATCTTCATGTCCATACCGGCGAGATCACGAATCTTAAAGACGTTGACAGTGTGCTTAAAGCCCAACATTATGATGTAGCTTATTCAGCGATAGGCTCCAAAGGGATGTTTAAACGCGAACCCTTACTCATTCAAGCCATGCATAACATGGTCAAAGCATCAGAGCAGAACGATGTAGGCAAATTCGTTCATATCTCCTTCGCTGGTGTGAGATCAGATGCTGGTAAGTTAGGTTTGTTGTATAAGCTAATTGTCCCTAATGTGATGAGAAATCTGCTTCATGACCATCGAGAGAAGGATGCGGTAATCAAACAAAGTAGTCTAAACTGGGTGCTGGTTCAGCCGCCGATTCTAACTGTGGAGCCATATTCAGGGAAGTATGTGCATGAGGTGCAAATTCAACCCGATAAGTCACGTAAGTTGAAAATGTCACGAGCCAATCTGGCTGACTTTATGCTGAAGCTAGCGAATGATTCTACTTATGATCGTAAAGAGGTTTTTGTCACCGAGTAAGTATTACCCGCGTTAAATCGAACGACCTATATGGCAATGTGATTCTTGCATAATACATGAAACGAAGTTGAGGTGTGAAGTGAGAAGAATAAGTGTAGTGTTATTATGCATTTGTATCATCTATGGATTTTCTCCGCCAGCCCTAACAGAAGCGGCTAAGGCTCCTACAACAATTAAAACAGCGGTACATATGTACAAAGGTCAGCCTTATATCCAGATTAGCGGTGGCAACCCAGCAGTAGCCAAGTCCATTAATAAAATTTTAAAGAAACATACGGTAAAGGTCGTTGACGATAACCGAGCACTGCAACAACACAATCGTGTAGCCTGGTCTAAAACAAGTGTTAAAACGATGTACAATAACCAAAAGTTATTGTCGGTCGTGTATACAGATGGGATAAATTACACGGATGATAACGTAGGAACCTACATATCTTCGACGTACAATTTTGATCTTACAACAGGTAAACGTATGACCCTAAACGATGTTGTTGATACAGAATTCAAAAGAACTAATCTGATGTCGATCATTTCTCAGAGTCTTCAGTTGAAGTATGATAAAGGTGTTCAGATTATGGAGAAGCGTATTTATGAAATTCCGACATATTATGTGTCTGAATTTTATTATTTCAATAAAGGCATTGTCGTCCGTTTCCATCCGACTATTGTGGCAGAAGCATCCGAAGGATTCATTGATGTTACCGTGCCATATGACCAATTAAGCGATCGGAGCATTAGTCAAACTGTACCTAAATATCTAGACTATCTACGTACTCATGTGAGTGATTATATCGAAACTGAGATGCAATACTTTGATGGATACAAAATAGGCAATATTTATGCTTTAAGTAATGGTGAATATTGGAGACAAGTTGAACCCAGATTTTATTCAATACCATCTGACTTGCTATCTGCTAAGGTGAAGATCTATAAAGATCGAACACGGTACTACATGTGGGTTGACGGCACAGATGATGCAGTCGAGGTCGAGAGGCTGGTTTATCCTGAATGAAAACATACAGAGCCTATGCGATATTTAATTTTGCTGCTGATGGGATCAATGTTACCTTTCCTGAACTACCTGGATGTTTGACGTGTGGTTTTACATTAGATGAAGCTTTATATATGGCAAAAGAAGCGCTTGAGTTGTATATCAAAGGTGAGCCTATCGCGGAACTCCCAGCACTAGCTAGCGAGATGCCCAAGTTAACTGACGCTAATGATAGAGTGTATCTGATTGAAGCAAATCATACGGATTGATGCGCCAGACAGAGTCACATCAGGGTTCTACGTCATTTTATGTATATTCTCGCGCAACATATGTTAAAATGGGATTTGTACTATCATTTTTATTAAATAAGGAGGCCAATATGGAGCCGATACAGCCTCAAGACATTCAAAATAGAATCAGCGAACTTGCTGATCAAGATGTATACGTACATCTTGAATTAACGACAGGTGCGTATGCTCAGCACTTGGACAGCACAAGACATCCGGCGTCGGCATTTATTTCCAATGCGGTCATTCGATATACGCAGGGATCAATCTCCGCGACGAGTCCATACCGAGTTGGCTTAAAGACAACTCAAGGATGGATCTATGCTGAAGGACTTACACATGTTGATGAGCAGGACAAAGATCGCTTAATTTTGGCTGGACATGATACTCAAGGAAAGTTAGTTGTAGCGTTACAACTCAGCAGAGAGATGTTCTGATGGAAGTGGAGGAGCAAGCATGAATAATGAACAATACAAACATCAGCGCATTTTAGTTGTATTCCCTCATCCAGATGATGAGGCATTCGGAGTTTCGGGAACATTGGCTAAATACATAGAAGACGGTGCTCACGTCACGTATGCTTGCCTAACCCTTGGGGAAATGGGACGAAATATGGGAATACCCCCATTTGCCAATCGAGTAACGTTACCAGCCATCCGTAAGCAGGAATTGATTGAATCCGCCCACGCGATTGGTATCCAAGACTTAAGAATGCTAGGTTTCCACGATAAAATGATTGAATTTGAAGACCCGGATCTGTTGGATGGCCGGCTTATGGAGCTGATTGATGAGTTGAATCCGTCGCTCGTCATTACGTTCTATCCAGGTTATAGTGTGCATCCCGATCATGATGCGACGGGTGCTGCTGTTATCCGCACAATTAGCCGAATGCCAGCACAGAACCGTCCGGTTGTACATTGTATCGCATTCGCCAAAAACTATGAGCAGGCTATTGGGAAACCTGACGTTCTCATGGATGTGAAGGCGTTACTGGCGAAGAAAATGGCATCGATTCGCGCACACCGTTCGCAGTTCCAAGCGGCTGAGCTTGTCGGTAAAAGCGAACTGAATGATAAGGAAATTCAGAAACGCTTCGGAACCGAAGTGTTCTGGACCTATCGATTTGAATAAACGCTGTGGATCAGGCGGTAAAATTATATTTTAATATTAGATATGTCCCACATAACAGATCTGTGTGGTCATAAAAGTCGCCTTCGAGGCGACTTTTATGTTTTATAGCGAGATAACGTTGAGGGACAAGAACGTAATACAATGCACACGAGCTACTTTAATCAAATAATACAATAATAATGAACTAAATCTCATGGGAGTCAGATGTATAGGAAGTGAGTCTAGCTCGTTATTATTATGAAACAGTGAAAATTACCTACAAAGTTTTCTATAGAGGTTGACAAAGTTATTAAAATCAAACAAACTATATGCTATAGCATATAGTAATGAAACATAAGTTTGAGTTGTAAGCGAAATGTATAGTTTTTTGCAATTACACACCGTTGCAGCCCAAATACATGGTATAGCATGTTGTTTTAATCCTATATGCAATACGATATGAAAGAAGGGTAGATATGTTGATTTTTATTACGGTTTTACAGGTTTTATTAGGTCTCTTTTTCTTGTTTACAGGTAGCAAAATTATTTCGGGTAAAATGGCCGAAGAATTCAAACGCTTTGGATTGCCCTCTTTTTTTAATGTCTTGACCGGTTCGTTTGAGATTGTGGGAGCCATCGGTATGATCGTTGGGATATGGATACCTATTGTTGCATTTTGGGCGGGATTACTTCTGGGAGGAACGATGCTTGCTGGAGCATTCACTTTGTTGGTTTTAGCTAAAGATCCAATACAAAAAGCTATTCCAGCAATCGTATTGTTTGTTCTTAGCTTGATTGTGTCAATGTATCATTTCTTCTAAAACTTGCTAAAGCCATGTGGGGGTTATGATATCATTTTATATTCCTTTGGGAAGCCCTCGAATAATAGTCTTTAGATGTCTCATTCTTCGGTGAATGTAGTTTGTAACATTCATTCAGATCACCTATAATTGGTGTAAGAAAATGACGAATGAGGGTACTACAATGGACTTATACAATGTGACTGGCTTTTTGATCCATAGGACAGATGTCAAGCTTACCAACTATTTTACCAAACAGTTGAAACCTTATGAGGTCACACCTGAACAATGGAGTATTATTTCCTATCTGGATATAGACAAAGCTATGACACAAAAAGAGTTGGCCGAGGCAATTGATCGGGATCAAACCACTGTCGTGAGAATGATACATTCATTAGAACGTAAAGGAATGGTTCGACGTATCGTTAATGATCAAGATAAGCGTTCCCATCATTTATATTTGTCTCCTAAAGGAGAAGAAGTAAAACAAGGGTTGTTGTTAACGGTCAAAGAAGCTCATAACTACGTTACACGAGGTTTAGAGCCGGAGGAACTTGATCAGTTAAAAGTCATATTAGAGAAACTATATACGAATGTGCAAGGAGATTAGTTGGATTGTAGGTGAGCATGAAACTCATCAAATACATGCTATAGCATTTACTTTTCTATATCGAGGAAGACGCATCACAGGATGTAGAAAGTTTTATCTCAACTTCATAAAGCCATAAACTAATAAAAGCAAAATAAGTCGGTTATTCCGATTTATTTTGCTTTCTGTTGTTGTAAACTGAAATATTGTCCTTCTGTAAATATACTCTAACTAATTCCATTCATGATGTCTAATAACTCATCTGTCGTTAGAATCGTGGCGAATTCGTGATGTAACGTTGCAAGCGAGATCTCATGAATTGTCTCGGCAGTATGATAGGTGCCATGTTGGTCATATAAACCAAATGCGGCTACTGCATCTGAAATAAGAGTTGTATTAAATCCTAAGTTACCGCTCATTCGAGTCGTTGTAGACACGCAATGAGGGGTGGTCAACCCTGTTATTACAACATGTGTGATATGATTTTGTCTCAGATGTTCTTCTAGAGGTGTGCCGATAAAACTACTATTCACCTTCTTCGTTAGAACGATTTCCCCTTCGATCGGTGTAACAACTTCTTTAATACGGAAACCTTCATTTGTAGGATGAAATAGAGAATGAGGATTGTCGGACGTATGTTGGATATGTATGATATGCCACCCTTTGTCTCTCCATGTCCCAAGTATTCTACTGATATTTTCTTCTGCTGATGGATTGTTCCTTTCACCCCACTTTGGATCATCAAAAGCCTTTTGAACATCGACTATAATTAGAGCTGTATTTTGATTCTCCAATGACAATTCCTCCAATCCTAATTTTGGGATTAAATCACTTTTATTCTAATCTCTGATTCTGTTTTGCGCAAATTCATTCGATAATAAATATCGGTACTTGTGAACCAAACAAGGTCTTCGATGATCTAATGAATAGATGAACCTAAGAGAAAGGGGAGCCATGTGTGGATTTATCTGAGAAAGTGACACTTGCAAGGCAAGGAGACCAAGAAGCTTTTGTATATGTAATACGAGCTATTCAGCAAAGCTTATTTGCCATAGCCAGATCCATTGTGAAGAACAACGAAGACTGTGCTGATGCCATGCAGGAGACCATTGCCAAAGCGTATTCTAATATACATACACTGAAGGAGCCTACGTATTTTAAAACGTGGATTATTCGTATTTTGATTAATGAATGTAATCGGATTATTAAGAAAAGGCAACGAGTAAGCCCAGTGCCATATGATACAAGACAGACATCCTATACGGGAGATTATGAACAGATCGAATTGTTTGAAGTGATTGATCAGCTGGATGAACAGCTCCAGACTATCGTGATGTTATTTTACATTGAGGACATATCGGTCAAGGAAATAGCAAAATTACTTCATGTTTCGGAAGGAACAGTTAAATCACGTTTGTATAGAGCCAGGCAGCAACTATCTGAGCTTGTACTAGGGAAAGGAGAGGACAAATATGAATCATCCTGATGCAGTTGATCGCGAACTCAAATCATTGTTGAAGTCCAAAGCAGAAGACGTGGCTATTCCTGAGCCAGTTCAGAATGCTGTCGAAAATGTATTATCTTCTCTACCTAAACAGAAGAGGAAGAAGAGATTTCCTAGTACCCGGTGGAGATGGTTAGCTGCGGCTGTTGTCTTTTTTGTTCTTCTCAGTGCAATTTCGGTTTCAACTGTGCCGATATTTTCTGAGATGCTGCGATCTTTATTCGCCAAAGATAATCCGGATATCGGACTGTTGCGAGCACAAGAGTTAGGGTTGGTTCATAATCCTCATATTAAAGTAAAAGACAAAGGTTACACGCTCGTAATCAATGAAGCTGTGGCGGATCCGACACGGGTGACAATTGCTCTACAGCTATTTGATCCCAAAGGGAAGCATAATCGTGACAAATTGGTCATTGGCTATGAGAACCAAATTACGATTATGGATAGTGAAGGAAATCAGATAGACACCATGTACGATATGGGATACACGAATGATTTTTATTACTTAGTCGCCTTTTTCAAGGAGCCTTTACAGACAGATCGGATTACCGTTGAAGGACATGTTCAGAAACTGGGTCAGCGGAATGAAACACCCATTGAAGGGGATTGGAACTTTAGTTTCGATATGGATATGAAAGAGGCAAATAGCAAGACTACCATCGAAGAGTTGTCCGGAAGTTATACAACACCACATGGAATGACGGTGACGTTGAAGCGGCTGACGAGAATGGTACAGGGTGTGCGTCTAGAACTGGAGACAGAGCTTAGTGATGAAGCCATGGCTAGATCACCCGGAGATTTATGGGAAAACCAGATGCTGAGCTTCCATTTTGAGACGATGGATAAGGAAGAGATTCATGCTGTGAATCCGAGAAAACAGGGTTTTATGGATAGTTTGATGACATCTGATCATACGGTCATTGGTAATGGGAAAATGCACTGGAGTTACACATTTAAGTACTTACCAGAAGAAGAATCTTACCGTTTTGTCTTAGATGCCTACTCCGTTGCAGAGCAGGATGGAAGCCAGATTGCGTTTAAACCCGCTGAATTAGTAGAGCCAAAAGGGTATCAAGTATTGAATGATCACTTTGAGTTGAACGGGACAGCTCTTGAGGAATCCGATATGGAACAAGACACAGATGAAATGGTCATTTCTTTCTATGCAGAGTTAGAAAATGAATTTGACAACAATGTATGGAAGGCAGTCGATGTATTAGGCAATGAGTACGAAGTAGACCGCCGCGGTGTATCGTTTTTAGCTAATACTTTGCCTGACAATTGGCGTGAAGGATTGATTAGTATGGGAGATCGTGGGATGAAGCAACCATATCATTTTGAAATTAAGGGATTGAGTCATATTCCTGAGCAGCTTACTCTCATTAGAGAAGTCGTTGATAAACGTTATCAAGACCCCAATTGGTCTGTTCTTCTCAATCCATAGAGCGAGAATGAAACGAACAGCCGAACACGCAGCATATGACTGGGACGTTCCTATTCTCGCCTTGCTCTATAGATTTTTATGAAGTCCCTGCTTGAGCAGAGCCATTAAAGGATACAGGGCCAATAACAGTTACAGGGTCTACTGATGTGCTTCCAACAAACATCGTATATCGAATTTGACCAGTTGCAACATTAATTGCCGGAGGGAAATCACCAGCAGCAAAACTAAATAATCTACCGCCAGGACCGGAGGATAAGTCGATTGTTGAATTGAAGATAATGATACCTGAACCGAAAGCTCCGGTACCTCCTCGGACAACATAAATATTGACTACGTTTGAAGCAGATCTAAAAACACCAACTGTTCCCCAGAGTTGAATGCGTACGTCACTTTGATTGGGAGTTCCTATAGCTGCAACCGTTTGAAGACCGATATCGCCTACTAACACAGGCGTTGTTGATAGTATTTCAGTACCAGAGCTAAAGGTGTTATGAAGGGACAATCGTGAATCTAGGAATTGAATCGGCATGTTTATCACCTCGCTTTCAATCTATTCACATTTTATGCAAGGAGCCATAGAATGCTTGGACAAGAATCAAAAGAGGCATTCCATCATACAGGAAGCTGGAGAAAGATTGGTACGTCAATTGGGAAAAAGTTCGCTCATGATATTGGTAGAAAAAGCACAGCTCAAGTATAATTATGGAATTCAAAGAACTTTTCGTTAATCAAAGAAACTTTGAAAGTGGGAATAGTCATGCCTACAATACAAGTTCTACATTACGATGCATTCTCTTCAGAACCTAATATGGGAAACCCGGCGGGAGTTGTTTTGGATGCGGATCACTTGTCTGAAAAGGAAATGCAGTCCATTGCACGTTCTGTTGGATTTAACGAAACGGCATTTGTTCTAAGATCAAGACAAGCGGATTATAAACTACGATATTTTACACCAGGACACGAGATTAATTTATGTGGACATGCAACGATGGCTTCGATGTATTGTTTGAAGACACGAGGACATATTGAAGCATCCCTGAATGCTGTAACGATTGAAACGAATGTCGGAATCCTACCTATAACGTTTGATTACATCAATAATGAACTGATGGTAACGATGAAGCAGGATCATCCTCAATTCGTTCCATTCCAAGGGTCAGTTAAGAAGCTGGCAGAGAGCCTAGGCTTATTGGAAGAAGAGATTGATCCCACTATGCCCATCGTGTATGGAAGTACAGGAACATGGACGTTGTTGGTGCCTATTAGAAATTTAGAGAGCTTCAGTAGAATGAAGTCTAATAATGATATGTTCCCAGAGATCTTGGTCGAGAATCCAAGGTCTTCTGTGCATCCTTTTGGATTAGTAACAGTTAAGCAAGAGGCACTGATGCATGCTAGACACTTTTCTTCACCGTATTCAGGTACGATCGAAGATGCGATAACAGGAACCGCATCTGGCGTGATGGGAGCTTATTATTTGACATACCTTGATCAAGAAGCGTCTAACATAGAGTTCATCGTGGAACAGGGTACAGAAGTGCACAAAGATGGACAAGTGTTGGTAAATGTAAACCGTGAACAGGATCGTATGGATGTGTACATCTCGGGAACAGGCGTCTATGTTCGTGAGATTCATGTTGAATATGATGGTTAATTGATGACTCTCTAAAATGCAATGCAGCGAATTGGAAAGCGACTCCTATTTAGAAGGGCGTGACATACATTTGGTCAATCAAGACATACTATCTCAAGCGGCAATAGCTTTTGGAATTAACCCTATTTCATTGGAGTTTGTGAGTAATTCAACGAACGAAGTCTATAAATACATTAACAATAATCAGATGTACTATCTACGATTATCCGAAAAATCCATTGAATACGAGATGAGCATTCAGGCTGAGGTTCACTGGGTTCGTTTCTTGGCTATGAACGGTATTCGTGTTTCTTTACCTCTATTAACAGTAGAAGGAAGCTTGACGGCCGTATGTAGAGATCATGAGAAATGTTATATTGCTACTGTGTTTGAAGGAGTTTCGGGTAAGTTTTTTGATTCAGATCCACAAGCATGGGACTCACCCTTATTTAAACGATGGGGTGCGACAATGGGACAAATGCACAAGTTAACTAGCTCATTATACGAGCCTATGGATTCACAACATACGAGAGTGAAGTGGAGCACGCTAGACATTGATAACCCGCATTTACATAAAGGCAACTACGCTGTGCTTGTAAATAAACTTAGAGCAATTGAGCAGGAATTGATGTCGTTACCTACAAACCCTGAAGCATATGGGCTAATCCATTATGACTTTCATCCTTATAATTTTCTAATTGAACATGGAGAAATCAATGTATTTGATTTTGATGATTCATTGTACGGTTGGTACGCGATGGATATTGGTGTAGCAGCTACACACGCTGTATGGTGGGGCTCAGATCATCCGAAGTGGCGTTCCAAAAACGAATTCTCCAAGTATTTCTTAACATCGTTTCTAGAAGGTTATCTGGAGGAAAATCATCTTGATTACGAATGGATCAAAAGAATTCCTTTATTTATGGAATATAGAAATATCAGCTCTTTCTTCTGGTGGCTGAAGGATTGGGATGGGGATGAAGGAAAACTGACGGAGTCTCAGAAAAATGCCATTACTGACGCAGTTGCGTTGATTCAGGCGAATAAAGCATTTGATGGATGCGATTTGCAGTTATAACGTTGAAGGAGTTGAGTTGAATGATTCTAGGTCTGTATGAAGCTCATTTACCCATAAGTAACAAAAATAGATCAATCGATTTTTATTCAAAACTAGGACTGGAGCTTGCCTGGGAAGATGAAGACACAGCCTTTTTCTGGATTGAGAAAGAGAAGAGCTGGCTAGGTCTTTGGGAAGGTGAGGAACATCGGCTGCCATATCATCCTTCCATAAGACATATTGCATTTAGAGTAAGTTATGAGGAACTGTAACATAGTGTGGATTGGCTAAAAACGATTGGTGTTGAACCCGTTCCTTTTGGGAGAAGAGGTTCAGTTGAACCTTTTGTACGTGCAAACCAAGGGAATGCCTCCGTATACTTTAACGATCCAGATGGGAATAGTTTGGAGTTGATGTGTTTTGTTTCTGTACCTGAAAAGTTCAAATCAATAACAGATAAATTGTCATTTGAAGAATGGGAGAATTTAATTAAGGAGGAGTAGGGATGATCATGTTTCCTTTTCATGTTAATGAATCAATCTCAATCAATATAATACAACCGAGAGATCGGGATGATTTATACACATTAATCGATAATAATAGAGCGCATCTCCGAAAATGGCTACTGTGGGTTGATAAACGTCAATCCCCATCCGACTTAGATTCTGTTATAGCGATGTGGGCGCAAAATGTTGAAGAGAGAAACGGATTTGATGCAGGAATATGGTACAAACATAAGTTGGTTGGAATGATCGGTCTGCATTATATTGATTGGAAGAACAAAGAAACAAGTATTGGATATCTATTATCGGAGTCATTCGAAGGCCGCGGAATTATATCAACATCGATTAAGGCACTATTAGATTATTTGTTTGCTGAGTTAAAGTTAAATCGTGTAATTATTCAATGTGCAGAAACCAATCTAAGAAGTCGATCTATTCCAGAACGTATTGGTTTTGTAGAGGAAGGCATTTCAAGAGAAGCTCAGTGGCTGTACGATCATTATGAGAACATTGTGACTTATAGTGTGTTATCGAGTGAATGGAATAAGTAACATCACTACTATTTTTCTGAAGAAACCCGTCGCTTAACAATCAATTTGCTGCGAAGGAGAACAAAATGAATCGAATTTTGGTGATTGGATCAGGTGGATCTGGCAAATCAACGCTTTCCCAAAAGCTAAGTAACATTCTTAATCTGCCTGTTATTCATTTAGATGCTTACTTCTGGAATCCAAACTGGGTTCCTAAACCGAATGATGAGTGGGATCAGATAATTGATAAGTTTACTAATCAAGATCAATGGATTATGGACGGCAACTATTCAAGAACAATGAATACTAGGATCGAGAGAGCGGATGTCATTATCTTTTTGGATATGCCCAGGCTCTTATGCTGCTATCGGATCATCAAACGGCGTTTCATGTACCATAACAAGAGTAGACCCGATATGAATGAAGGGTGTAATGAAAAGTTAGATTGGGAATTCGTGAACTGGGTGTGGAATTATAAGAAAAGAAGTGGAATGAACGTTCTGAAGAAGCTCAAACACATACAGCGAGATAAACAAGTCATCATTTTAAATACTAGAAAACAAGTAGATGAATTTATAAGCAGAATAGAAAATAATAGAAGCCTTTAATGATGAAGCAATTATTCGGTATATCGACTATGGAGAACAGAAATAAACATAAAGAAGAAGGATAGCATGAGCTATTGGTATGATATTAATGAGATTATGCATGATGAAATACAGTTTGCCATTATGCTCACAACCTTTAACGATAAGTTCATTATTATCCATAACAGCAAACGGGGAGGTTGGGAGATCCCAGGGGGCAATAGAGAACCAGGAGAAACGATGTTAGAAACTGCAAGTCGAGAGTTGTATGAGGAGACAGGAGCGGTTGAATTCGAACTCACTCCCTACGGTATTTATAAATGGAACGGGAGTTTGGGCATGGTTTTTCACGCTAAGGTAGAGGTGTTAGACGAATTGCCTGATTCGGAAATTTCGGAGATCAAATTCGAAGATAATTTACCCGCAGGAATGAACTTTGGAGATATGTTCTATCTCTTCTCAGAGAAATGGGATGAATGTGCAGATAAGCAAATGAAAAAATACACGGTAACGATCAAGAATTCGAGTTTACCCCGTGTAATAACAATTGCAGCGAGTTAAGAGCAAATCATATGTAACAAGGCTTACATTGATGACTAGAAACTAATTTTAAGCAGAGGAAGTGCATGGATGGAGATTGTACAGGCAGATGAGACAACCCTAGATGAAGTGACACAATTAGCCTTAAAATTATGGCCCGAAAATTCGTGGCAACACCTCAGAGCTGACTTTGAAGATCTATTACAATCAGAGAAAGACAGACTCTATCTAGCCAAATCTCAACAAAGTTACGTTGGATTTATTCACTTATCGATAAGAACTGATTATGTTGAAGGATCTAATTCCTCGCCTGTTGGTTATGTTGAGGGCATTTACGTCGAGCAAGAGTACAGGAATCAAGGTATTTCAAAACGATTAGTTGAAGCAGTAGAGAAATGGGCGAAGTCTGCAGGTTGTACCCAAATTGCATCAGATACGGAGCTCACGAACCATACAAGCCAAGCATTTCATGCGAAGATAGGATTCACAGAAGCGAATCGAATTGTTGCTTTCATTAAAGACTTGAAGTGAGTAACCTGAAATCAGCTTAAGCTTCACATCTTTACATCGATTATCATTGATAATCATTTTCAATTGAATTAGAATAGAAGTTGAGGGTATCCAAGCCAGAAGAGCAAGGTGACATGGATACCTCATTAATTTCAATAATCTGATACGATGTAGGAGGTAATGATGTTAATCCAAACTCGAAGCATGATTATACAAAAAGGGTATAGTGATCAGGTCGTAGAACGATGGAGTGGTCCTTCTCCGATTGTGGAGATGCCAGGTCTTATTGATTTTAGTGTCATGGTCAACAAGCGAAACAAAGAGCAAGAAGAAGTTCTTGTCATCATTCGCTGGGAATCAGAAGAAGCGTGGAAAAACTGGGAGAAAAGCGATGTACATATCAAAGGCCACCGTGAGAAAAAATCGCAAGAGAAGCCAGAATATCTGATCAGTACAACTGTTAACATGTATGAGGTACAGACAGTGAAGTCAGGCAGCGGTTCTTTCAGTAATTCATAATACTCTAAGCACGACTGACCATAAGCCGGTTAGTCGTGTTTCTTTTATTTTATGGATGAACGGATGAATTCACTTATGATACAATCAACGAATGTAAGTGGTACAAGCAATGCGAGACAATAGAGGTTAAGCATAAACACAAACACCAATAGATGTACCGACAAATAGGGAGGTATTATTACGATGGACTACTCATTTTCTAACAGGATTGCTGCATTACAGCCATCCATCATTCGTGAAATTTTAAAAGCAACTTCTGGTCAGAACGTTATTCCGTTCTCGGCAGGCAATCCTGCACCAGAGACGTTTCCGATTGAGGCGATACGTACGTTCACACAATCCATACTGGAACATGATCCGGTGACGGCTCTTCAATACGGAATTACAGAAGGGTATGCCCCGCTAAGACAAGCACTAACGACACATTTAAAAACAGGCTTCAATACAGGCCAAGAATCGGATGAATTGTTCATCGTATCTGGAGCGCAGCAGGGCATCGAGCTTGCTTGTAAAGTATTTTGTAATGAAGGTGACACTATAATCTGTGAGAGCCCAAGCTTCATCGGTTCCTTGAATACGTTTCGAGCAGCGGGGGCTAAGTTAGTTGGTGTGCCTATGGAGACTGACGGGATGGATATTGAGAAGCTAGAGCAAGCTCTGCAAACAGAGCAGAACGTGAAGCTAATTTACGTGATCCCAAGCTTCCAGAATCCAACGGGTATTACGACAAGTGAAGAGAAGCGTAAGGCAATCTATGATTTGGCGAAAAAGTATGGTGTCATGATTCTTGAAGATAATCCGTACGGTGAACTTCGATTCAAGGGACAAGATGTTCCCACCATTAAATCGATGGATGATGAAGGTCTTGTCATTTATGTAGGTTCCTTCTCCAAAATTCTATCTGCGGGTTTGCGTGTGGGTTACGTGCTTGCACCGTATGAGGTTGTTCAGAAGATGGTTGTGGCTAAGCAAGGTGAGGATGTACATACCGCTATGCTTCCACAGATTTTGGCGTACAAGTTCATGGCAGAGTATGACTACGATAGTCATATCGACAGCATTCGAACCATCTACCATAGAAAATCAGCGTTAATGATTGAACAGTTGAATCAGCATATGGGCGAGCGTATTACCTTCACTCAACCCGAAGGAGGACTGTTCCTCTGGTGTGATCTACCACATCAAGTTCCGATGCTCGAATATGCCAAGACTGCTGCTGCTCAAGGTGTTGCGGTCGTTCCTGGTACAGCTTTCCTCGTGGATGAGAGTGAGCCGTGTAATGCCATTAGGCTGAATTTCTCAACACCATCGGATGAGCAGATTGTAAAAGGAATTCAAATTTTGGGTCAGGTGTTAGACTCCTATAAGTAAGGACAATATAATATGGATTCAACGAGTACTCGTATTACCGAATAGCTTGGAGAACCGCCAACCTGGCGGTTTTTTTATTCAACGTTCTAGCAATAGCTCTCTATTCGGCGAGTAATCTCGATAATTCCTTGAACCTAATCCATGGATGTCTTATCAAAAGATTCTATAGATGAAGCAATTGACGCTCAGGGTGGTTCATGATAATTTAGATTAATCACAAAATAAGCCAATAAATCCAATGAGATAAAGGGGGATTCGCATGTCGTCGACAATCGTGCTTGCTGCCGCCGAAGATGTAAGAAGTGAGGATTCAGTACAATTAATGAAGGAGCTGAGCGAGGAGCTCGGATTGTTGTACGGAGGTGACGGAACGGCAGGATTCCAACTCTCTGACGTGGAGGTTCCGCGATCAGCGTTTATTGTAGCTCGGTTAGACGGACATCCTGTTGGCTGTGGAGCCATTAGACCCCTCGATGAAAATTCCGTGGAAGTGAAGCGCATGTATACACGCTCTGACTATAGACGTAAAGGCGTTGCACAAGCAATTTTAGCTGAGGCTGAACGTCTTGCTATCCATTTTGCCTATCGTAATTTGAAGCTACAGACAGGTCCGCTGCAACCAGAAGCGGCTGCATTATATGAACGAATGGGATATTATCGGATTCCTATTTTTCACGGAGACTGGGATCAAGTGTTGGCTTATCAGAAAGACTTAGTTCAACAACCAGCGAGCCTCTGAAACGTTATCTATGATTGCGAACAACGTTCAACGAACACGTAACTAAATGTCAAAAGTAATGATGTACTATACCCAGCAACAAACTAACGGTAAACAGTGCTATTCTAAATTTAGTATAGTTAAGTAAAACTCCCCACTCGTCCTAATCTTCCTAAAGAGTGGGGCGTTTTCTGTTTAATGTACTACATTAGTCTACAATGATCCTAATAACCTATACCTAAATTTAATTATGAATGTTTCGCGTTCGATTGGCTTTCACATATTTGAGCTGTGCAACGATGATGACACTAATAATAACAAGGAGGAACCAGGAGCTGATCTTACTAAAGCTCACGAGTTGCCATGCTTCATGCTGATCAGGGTATTTCCAACCATTAAAGAATGTAGCGATGTTCTCAGCAGTCCAGATGAAGAATCCAACAATGATAAAAGCGAGCGATAGAGGCATTCGATAGGTTGTAGAACGTACACGGTAGATAATCCATGTTTTCCAGAAGACAACAAACACAAGTGCTGTGAGCCACCAACGGAAGTCAGGAATAAAGTGATGTGTGAAAAAGTTAAGGTAGATTGCCGCTCCGAGCAATACGGAGGATACTCCGCCTGGCCAGCCCGTCATGTCCATCCGAAGTCTGCGCCACACTTGGCACATAAAGCTAGCTACACTTGCATACATAAACCCACTGTATAGCGGAACACCCAATAGTTTAGTATATCCAGGTTCAGGGTACGACCATGAGCCCATCCATACTTTATATATCTCAAGTAGCAAGCCAATTAAGTGAAATACACAGATGACCTTGATCTCATCAAGCGTTTCCAGGCCACTGCGGTACATCAGATATTGCACGATAAGAAGTATGATTAAGATGGCATCATAACGATGGAAAAAAGGCACTGGAATGACACTCGTAAGCGCTAATGTCCCAAAAATAATAACCGGGAAAATACAACTCATCGCCTGATGATAGCCAAAATGTAATAACTGTATGATGGATTTCATGTATCGTTTTACTCCTCCAAAAGGGCTGCTGATCTTAGAGAGATCGGTGGCTTTTTTTGATCTTTAGTTGAATGCCGTTCCGTTGAAAGTAGGACAACATATTATACGATAAATCCCCTTAAATAGAACGTTGCAGGAGAAGGGAGTGAATACTTGTGCCTTTTAGCACGGGTCTTATCTATAACCCCATTACGGGAACAACGCAATCTACCCAGGTTATCGTGACCTGCCTTAACGACTCTCTTAACGCTGCTGTCAATGTTGAGCTTGAGGTCTTCCGCTGGGATTCTACACAGACCGTACGAATCCCGGTGGGTCATGATTTATTTCAGCTGGCTCCCCAAGCGGGCAGAACTTTTGTATATCCACTTATCAATGCTTCCTTTTATGAAGTACAAAGTGATTATTTCAGTGCCACAAGTACGATGATCAACGTGTATGGCGTTGATTCAACGGGCCAGCTTATCCAGCGAATTCTCCAATCGGAGATGTCATTAATAGACCGATTTACCAATATTCCTTAGAAGAAATGAGGTGATAGGAATGGTTGTAGTTAATATTACTGGAGCATTGGCAGGGAATCAATTCGAACCTTCGATTGCGGTTAATACGCTTAATCCCAGTATTATGTGTGTGGTTGCTGTAGATACAAGCACCGGCCCCACATTAACAGGTCTTTATCGCTCAATCGATGGTGGCAGCACGTGGTCAACAACGGTATTACCCAATCCTCCGGGATATTCGGGTGCCGAAGCACCGACGATTGACTATACATTTCCAAGCACTTTTATTGTGACAGTCCACGTATTTAACGGTATTAATGATGGTACGATTGTCAGTTATACCTCATTTGATGATGGATTAAGCTGGCAACCACCGGTTATCGTTCAAGCAGGATATGGCACGGTGATTCATAATGATGAGCCGTTTATTGCTGTTGATCGATCACCCGGCAGCCCGTATAGAGGTAATGCCTATGTCGGATATACGCCGCTCGCCACAACGTCTTCATCCATATTTACTCAGCGGTCGCTTGATCAAGGGTTGACGTGGGAAGGCCCTGACCGACAATCTAATCCAAGGGGAATACATGACCGGGCAGCACTAGCTGTAGGCTTCTCTGGAGAGGTGTATGCAGGGTACATTATTACCGGGCCGGCGAGCCCCTCTGCATTGTTACGCATATCTTATGATGGCGGGATCAACTATCAACCGCCGGTCGAGAGACAGGCTACATTTATTTCTTCTGTTGTACCTGCACCTTCACCGTTGCCTGTGCCCAATTACCAATTTCGAGTACAGACCAATTTATGCCTTGGAGCTGATATCTCTATTAGCCCCTTTAGCGGAACGGTATATGCCGTTTGGAATGATGCACGTAATGGATACACCGATGTGCTACTTTCTCGTTCACCAGATGGTTTGCTCTGGTTTGACCCAGTCAGCATTACGGCTGCACCTCCAGGAACGCAAAATTTCTTTCCATTTATTACTGTCTCACCATTCGCTGGCACGATAAGGGTTATCTATTACTCCAACCGGATCGATGGATTTCTGCTGGATGTTTTTGTTGCAGAGTCGTTTGATGGAGGAGCTACCTTCACCAATCGCCGACTGACCACAACTTCGTTTAATCCAAATGGAATCTCGCCGGTACCGACAGTACTGATCGGGGATTATATCACAGCACAAACATCTGCTCCGGATAATCTTGCTGCGGTGTGGATGGCAACAACGCCTCCTACTGGTAAATTAGATGTCTATTTCGGAACGTAAAGTCTATGATCGTTCAAACAATGTTTACAATTAAAAGTTAAATCACCTATGGTATGGCTCTAAGGGGTCATGCCTTTTGCATGTGTACAACGTATGCTGTTTAGAGTTAGGTATAGCTATGCAAATCAATTCATGCGCTACATCGTATGATTCGGAATCCCAGGAGGGAAAGCATGTCTTATAAACAGATCAAGTGGATGATCTTGCTCATCCCAACCTTAACTGTTGGTGTATGGGAGTACGTACGTCACCAATTTCTTCTACCCTATATCTCTATGGATCTCGGCAATTGGCTTACGCCTGTCATGGTTTATGTTGTAAGTATTACGCTCGTCAAGAAGCTATTTCGCAATATGGAACGTATCCAAAAGGAATTGGAGCAGGAACGAGCGGCTAAAGCCGTGCTGGAATCTCGTGAGAAATTAGCGAAGGAGCTGCACGACGGCATTGCACAATCTCTCTTTTTACTTTCCGTACAAATAGAACGTCTGGAATCTAAGCGTAAACAAGAGAAACACCTGGACGAAGTATATGCAATTCGGAAAACCGTTCATGAAGTGAATCGATATGTGCGCCAATCGATAGCTAATCTCAGATATGACTCTCAGAGCCAGTCAGTATCACCCACGCTGGATTCTGTCTCACTCCGTAACCAAATTGGAAGAATGATCAGAGATACTCCAATCCCCATTAATCTGGAATGGGACATTAAGGATGAAGACTTTACCGCCAAAGAGAAGATTGAGCTTCTCGCGTGTATGCGCGAGGCTGTGGTAAATATTCAGAAGCATGCCAAAGCATCCGAAGGCTGGATTATGGGTGAGAATAAAAATGGATATCGATTAATAACGATTAAAGATAATGGTAGAGGCTTTGCCGGCGATCCGTTTGCAATGAAAGATAGATATGGATTACATATTATGAAAGAGAGGCTGAAAGCGATGAACTGGAATTTGAAGTTATATCGAGAACAGGAGTACACGGTTGTACAATTTAGCCAAGATGGTGAACATGTATGAGTCATATTCGGGTGCTTGTTGTTGACGATCATGTGCATGCCAGAGAAGCGATATGTGATATTTTATCCATGGATTCGTCTCTTGAAGTGATTGGGGTTGTGACTGACGGCCAGCAGGCCATTGATTTTACAGAGCAGTGGCTTCCTGATCTCATTCTAATGGATATTCAGATGCCAATAATGAATGGATTGGAAGCGACTAAGCGGATTAAACTGATGTTCCCTTATGTGAAAATTGTGATGATTACCGTCTCGGATGATGTATTTCATTTGCTGGAAGCATTAAAGAGTGGGGCACAGGGCTATTTGTTGAAGAACCTAGAACCCTCCATGTGGTTAGAATATCTCCATTCCATCGTTACAGAAGAGGCGACCTTGAGCCGTGAGGTGGCTTATCAGATCTTAAAGGACGTATCCTTAACGGAGAAAAAAGAACCGGATGTGCCTCTGACTATTAGAGAAAAGGACATTTTATATGGAGTAGCTGCAGGATGGACGAACAAAGAAATCGCGCAGAAATATAACATTTCAGAATACACGGTTAAGAATCATTTGAAGAATATTCTGCAGAAGTTGCAGGTGCAAAACCGAGTTCAACTCACTCGTTATGCATTGGAGCAAGGACTTATTACGGATACTCATTATTCCGAGTAAGCTTTTTTCTTGTTTTCAGAAGGATTGAAAAAGTGAAGAGGGTCAACGCCATTGTCATGTATCTCACAATTTAGCCACAAACAATCCGGCAGTATAGCTATGTTGAGCTATATGGAAACATTAGGTTTTTATGTACACTATGAGCAGTATTGTGTTAAGGCTAGTGAAGGATGGAGGAATGAAATTGAAGACCGAATGTAAAGCTCTACATTTCTTTGAATGGAATGAACACAGCATGTCTACTTATGTTATCGCAGAAGGTTCGCCTAGCTATAGGGCAATTCATGCGTAATGCTCGCATGCATCTCAATATGTCAAACAACATCAACCGCAAAGTCACCTCTTGGAGCATCCTTACTCTATGGCTGTTTGTAGTGATGCTAATTCAGCTTCCATTCATGTCAGGGAATGCGTCCGCTGCTTCAAAAGAACAGAGCTTCATTCCACTGCAACCGATCATTAACGCGATGAATCCTGGAGAAGAGCTTACACTTAAGCCAGGTATGTACTTAGGCCCCGTGACTATAGACAAGAGCATATCCCTTCTGGGAGATTCCTCTGTGATGATCATGAGCACAGATACAAGTGCAATTCAGTCTGCATCTACGGATTCTCCTGAATCCACGGTCAACATTCGCGCAGATGGCGTAAGTTTGCAGGGGTTTACTATTTTACATCAGCATAGTACACCTACAGCAGCGATTCAGGTTGAAGCCAATCATGCAGAGATCAAGGATATACATATTCAGACACAGGGTTTCGGCATTCTTGCTCGTGATGCTAACGAGGGAATCTTCCGAGAAAACGACATTACATGGACGGGTTCCGAGACGGCTTCAAGTAGTCAGAAGGGCAACGGGATTGATCTGTATAACGCTCATCGCAACCATATTGAAGGCAATGAAATTAGGGGTATGCTGGATGGAATCTATATGGAGAATAGCCGTGAAGCTACTGTAAAAGGCAATAGGTTGCTACATACAAGATATGGTATCCACTGCATGTATATGGATGGCTCTTACGTCTTGGACAATGTAGGTGAGGACAACATCACCGGTGCCATGATTATGGGCGTGAAGAATACAACGGTATCAGGCAATTCATTTCGGAAGCAGAGTGAAAATGTACATTCACAAGGCATCCTGCTATACGACGTTCATCAATCTTCTATAGCTGACAATATCGTTGAAGGCAATCGAGTCGGAATGAACATTGCGGAGTCCGCAGGTAACGATATTCGTGGTAATGAAGTTCTGCGTAATTTTATCGGGTTTCAGCTTGTACTTGCAGAAGGCAACCGACTCCATCAGAACCAGTTCATATCCAATGTGATTGATGCTTCGGCTGTAGATAGCCGGAACAACGAGATGTCATCTAATTATTGGGATTCCTTCCGGGGACTTGATCTGAATGGTGATGGAGTTAGTGAGATGGCTTATGGAATTAATCCATTCTATGAGCAATTAATTAGTAGGAATTCAGCCTATCAGCTTTTCTTTCAATCCCCGGGGATGGTCTTTTTGAGTGAGTTGTTTACAGAAGGCAAAGAGAATTGGTCAACAGATCAATCACCTCTGATGACGATGACAATGGAGCCGCAACAGCAACCAGGTACAACGAATGACACCATACCGGTATGGGTTATCGGAGTCATTTTATTATGTTTCTCAGCTTGTATTATGATTTATTCGGGAGGATTACGTAAATGAAGAAACGATGGACAATGGTACTGATGCTTATGATGGGGATGCTGTTATTAACAGCTTGCGGAGCAAAAACATATGCGGCTTTACCGATTAACGAAGACGTAGATATCTGCGCCATTTGCAAGATGCAGGTGAAGGATGATGCCTATGCAACACAGCTTACAACCAAGGATGGCAAGAACTATAAGTTTGACGACATCGGGTGCATGAACCAATGGAAAGAAGAAAATGGGACTGAGAACATCGGTATGGATTTTGTACGTGATTATAATGACAAGGAATGGATTGAATACAGCAAAGCGACGTATGTGTATGATGCTTCTCTGCGTACACCGATGGCGTATGGCATCCTTAATTTCAAGGATAAAGCATCTGCTGAAGCGTTTGTTGCGGAGCAAGGCGTTGGAACCATCATGACTGCTGAAGATCTCGCATCCCATGACTGGAAACAGAGCACGGAGATGATGGATATGGGAGATCATGGACATGAACACGGACATGGGGATGAGGGAATGAGCGAGGAAGGAATGCATGAGGAAGGCGAGAAGAAGGAAGAATCAGGTCACTAGTGATGATGAATAATCAGGGTGATCGAATATGGTAGACATGTTACTGGTGGCCAAGCGAGAAGTGAAGATGGGATTTCGCAATCCCTGGGCGTATTCTTTTCTAATCCTCTTTTGCACATTTAGCTTAAGCTTACTACTCATTGATTCGCAGAACTTTGTTCAAGGATACTCAGGTACAACCGGCTCGATGTTAAATCTCATTCTCTATCTATTGCCATTAATGACGTTATTTCTAGGTTCTTTCTCGCTAACTTCGGAGAAGGAAGAGGGAAGCTGGCAACTGTTGTCTACTTATCCAATCGGCACAATGTCCTTTATTGTTGGAAAATACCTTGGCTTGTCCGTGGTGCTGATTACAATTGTAGCGTTTGGATATGGTTTGATGGGTCTTATCAGTGGAGTGATCGGTAGCGCGTTAAACGTGACAACATATGTATTTTTTCTGGCATTCTCCTGTGGATTAGTCCTATTATTCCTAACGCTTGCGCTGTTCATCGGCTCCATATCCAAAAATCGTTGGCAAGCATTAACCATTTCGGTATCCGTTTGGTTCTTTGCAGTGATCGGATGGCCTACGCTCTTGCTTGCGATCTTAGGTATTGTTCCTTTTTTATGGGTCAAACCATTGCTTGTTGTGCTAACTTTCATCAATCCAGCCGAGCTGATACGTTTATTTGTCGTTATTAAACTTGGCGGGGGCTCGGTACTCGGACCGGAATATTACCAATGGGTGACATGGGTGCAGCAACCGAGTGGCAGTTGGATTTTCTTAACGATCTGTCTGCTGTGGATTACATGTTCTGTATTTGTTGTATACGGAATCTGGGAAAGGGGACGTTCCCATGGATAAAGTGGAGGCTAGCATCAACGAATTATGTAAAACGATAAAAAAGCAATCGATCGTAGAGGGGATTTCCTTTCACATCTCTTCAGGTAACGTACTCGCTTTATGTGGAGGCAATGGTGCTGGCAAGAGCACTGTGCTACGTATGATAGCAGGTATCCTTCGTCCTACCTCAGGAGATATTCTTGTCAACCAAGTAGGGCAGAGGAATGACCGTAAACGGTATTCGGAACAGATCGGGTACATGCCAGATGATTACCAGTTTAATCAGAGTCTGACGGCAGAAGAGATGCTCTTGTTCTGGGCTGCATTGCGGCGAGTTTCCACAGAGAGGGTACAGGAAGTGCTGAAGATGGTCGGCTTGGAGGACAAAAAAAATAAACGTGTCGCAACCTTCTCTAAGGGCATGCGACAGCGTGTACTATTTGCACAGGCACTGCTAGCGAAGCCACCATTGCTCGTTATGGACGAGCCAACGAATGGGTTAGACCCATTCTGGATGCATGAATTTGCACAGCTTGTCAAAGAAATTAAGCAGCAGGGTCATATGGTTGTGTTCTCCACTCATCAGTTAGACATCGCGGATGATCTCGCTGATCATATTGTTTTTATGAACAATGGGCAGAACGTTGGAAGTGGTACAACACATCAATTTCGCGAACAGTTTGGTTCGCTTCATGCTGCATTTCATCAAAGTCTAGGGATAAAGTGAAGGTGATACCTGTTGCGAAAACATAAACGTCATATCAAGCGCATGATCACCATCTTGATCGGAACGGTTGCAGTGCTGGCTGGTGTGTGGGCTGTATTTCAAGGACTCTCACCGTCCCAGACGCAACGAGTAGGGGCAATTGAGTCTGGTGCCATTGCCCCAGACTTTATGGCTCCCAATTCAGTGGGTGATCAAGTTTCTCTATCCGATTATCGAGGTAAGGTTGTTATGATTAACTTCTGGGCTTCATGGTGCACACCTTGTGTAAGAGAAATGCCTTTGCTGCATCAGACAGCAGAGATGCACCAAGAAGATGTCGAGACACTGTTTGTTAATGTTGGAGAATCCAAGGGTACGATTCAAGAATTTATGAATGAACAGCAATTTGATTTTCCTGTAATTGTTGATGTGACTGGCAAAATATCCACGATGTATCGTATCACCGGTTTACCCGCAACGATGGTGATTGATCGGGAAGGCAAGTTTAGCCACATTTTACACGGTGAGCTCACGAATGATACACCACTTGCGCAGTGGCTGGAGGATGCCAAATAACTAGTGCATTAGAGATTTGGTAGTAAATGACCATACCCAAAACGCAAGCGATTGAATATAATCGCTTGCGTTTTGGGCATATCTTTGAGCAGAATTTTATTGAAATGAATGGACCGCCGATCGTAGTTGGGTTAACTTCCCCCAATCTTTCATGCTGAATTTCTTCGGATGTTATTCTTCGCAATCCTCATCATATCCATATGCATCCCCATAATCATCTT
The DNA here is from genome assembly GCF_036884255.1 of Paenibacillus tundrae. Taxonomy (NCBI): domain Bacteria; kingdom Bacillati; phylum Bacillota; class Bacilli; order Caryophanales; family Paenibacillaceae; genus Paenibacillus; species Paenibacillus tundrae. The sequence continues at coordinate 3,145,177 of NZ_CP145605.1, forward strand.
CTACGTATTCAACCTGAGGGGCTCTTTTTCTCCGTCCCAGCCACTCAATCTTGATAATATTAGACTGAAGAAGCGTAACAACCCGACCGTTTGCTTTTTTGATATCGACGTAATCTGTGCCTACATCACATAATACGCCTCTGATTTTTTCAGTCTTCTCACCAGAACTCACTTCAATAATGATACGATTTCCTTTGTGGCGAAATAACTCAAAATTCAGGTTGTTATTAATTCCAGCTAAGCGAAGTTTAATTAGTGGCTTCTGTCCAGGGATGATCTTGAAACACTTTTCACGATGGACAACATTCTGTGAGATCGGCTGATGACAGGCACAATCGTCAGAAGCTCCGTAGTTTATTTTGAGGTCACAATCTTTCTTCAGTAGTACTCTTGATGTTCTGTTTGATCTTGATTGGGTCGGGGAAACAGCCTTCTTTTTGAGTATTACTCTCTTATGATTCATTAGATCCTCCACTTATTTCGGTATTTGATATCATGTATATGCCCATACCAAGAGGTGTGCCAGAGACATTAGCCTATTTCCAAGGAATGTAACAAAGATAGGCGTTTGACCAGTGCGATAGGTATAGCAGCCCATATACTGAGATTAAATATTCTTTCATTGGAGGTATTTGTCTCGTGATTAAAGATAAACAGCGCATTGGAATAAGTTCACCAACAACAGCATTACCTGAAAAACAATTTATTGAATTAAAAGCGTGTATAGCCGAAGCCAATCATATTCTCCGAACCCTCGGTAATCCACCTCAACCTAACAATACAAGACAGCTGGAGCTGAAATTAGCCTCACTCCAAGACCAATATGTTGAGGTTCAAATGTCATTTCGCGGAAAGTTGAAGACGGTGGATGGATTTCTCCTACAATCAGGTAAGAATTACATTACGATTTGGAGTAATTCAAGACTTCGATATGTACAATATGATCAGCTGATTTCCATATCGACCGATGGGAATGAAGCGGAAACGACGCATGAGACTCATCCGATCTTTTGCAGCGAGGAACTCAATTGTGCGCTGTTATATACGTTCACTGAAACCGTATCAGGAAGTGTTATGTTGCTGAATCGGTTCTATGGCATTCCGCTAAGCATAGCTCTCTTACAACATGCAGGACAGAAGATCATCATTCAAATGACTGAGCCAAAAAGCATTAAAATGGGTTGCCTAGTCAATACAACCGAAGACAAAATAATAATTCAGCCTCTTAGCAAGCATGAGGATCAACTTCTTGAAACCATTGCTCTAACTGACATCGAAGTTATTACGATTGCAAAGCAGTAGCATAATCTCCCTCCTTGTTACCATATATATAACTGGTTATGTTGTATCACAACATATGTTCAAGGAGGGGATACATTGAGTTCATTGCATAATTATGGTGAAGATTATAACTCACCGGAGCTAAGGGAGAGCAATACGATTTTTGAAGAATTGATTGGTCAAGAAATTATCGTCATTCTTGATGCTTCGCAGCTAAACATACTAGGACAGACATTTAGACCGATTTTTACAGGTAGACTTGAAATCGTTAGAGGTGGATCTATTCAATTAAATCCAGTGATTATCAAGATGCCCAATGCTCCCAACTTTCAGTTTCCGACGCCGCTATGTTTCCCCATTGAGAACATTGCCATCTTTGCACCTTTTGCAATGAATAATAGACTCACACTTTCTTAAAGGAGGTTAGGAATAATGCTTCAGCGGGAAGAGGCTCGTAATATCAACGATCTCAGGCAAGAGGCGCTCATTACGGAACTTACTACAGCCATAGGTAGTCGTATTCTGGTTATTATTGAATCCTATCCCTTCTTTTATGTGGGGCGGATTCTTGAAGTTGAATCGGATACGATTTCGATCCAGGTAGAGGTCTGTAATGTACCCGAATTTGATAACACGTCACTTCGTACACATATTGATAATATTCAGGTTTATTTCGTAGAGACACCGGAGAACCCGATCCCCGAAATACGAGTTTAAGAGGTGAAATGTGAAAAGAAAATTTCATGTTGTAGCTATTTCGGTTCGTATTGTCGTAAATGACTTTGGAGATCACGACCCTGAAGGGAAAATGTATGTATTGAAAGAGAATGAGGATAAGGTTCGTAGGCTTATTGCTAAAAATCCTTTTACTACGGTGGATCTGGTACAGCCTTTAATCATTCGTGCCAATGCAGGAGACGATATTGAGATTTTGTTTGAAAATAAACTGGATTATCCTTCATCTATTCATATACAGGATGTTGAATATGACGTTACCACGTCAGATGGCGCGGCAGTGGGCTTTAATGCTAATACAACGGTTCAACCAGGGGATTGCATAACGTATAGGTGGCATACAACCCTGGAAGGAATTTGTTACTTCACGGATTTTGGAAACACGCTCTCTAGTGAACTCGGTACACAAGTTCATGGGCTATTCGGAGCGCTGATTGTGGAGCCCCAAGGTTCCACATGGACTGATCCTAAGACAGGAAAGCCACTACTTTCTGGTGTGTACGCTGACATACATAATCCTTTCCTGCCTTCATTTCGTGAATATGCCTGGGTATTTCACGATGAAATGGAGATTAAAGACCTGACCGGAGATACTCCCTTTAGTCCACATACGTTTCAACCCGAAGCAACGCATGCCATTAATTACAGATCTGAACCGATGAGGAATCGACATCGTCTCATATTAGAAGGGGTGGTATCTCCGGAAACGGAAGGTGAAGAAGTACATCATGACTCATGGATGTTTGGTGATCCCGCAACGCCTATTCTAAGAGCCTACGTAGGAGACCCTGTGAAGATAAGGGTTATTCACGGCGGAGTTAAAGAAACACATGTATTTCATTATCATGTGCATCAATGGCTATTTGAGACGACGGATCTAGACTCCGAAATCAAGGACTCGCAAGCCATCTCTCCGCAGGCATCGTATACAGTCTCACCTCTCTATGGAGCAGGAAGCTTGCAAGGTGCTTTTGGAGATATTATTATTCATTGTCACTTGTATCCGCACTTTGAAGAAGGCATGTGGGGAATGCAGCGAATTTTTAATACTTTGCAGGATGGAACGCAGAAATATCCTAACGGTAAACCAATTGATGCTCTAATTCCCCTTCCGGGTCAGCCTGTTCCTCCGAAGCCGACCAAACAAAAGCCAGGCTTCCCTAATTTTATACCTGGTATTATTGGCAAAAAAGCTCCTAGACCGCCACTCGGCATTATTGGTGGGCGTGAATCAACCCCGCTGGAAATAAATCAATTTGCACCGAATGCTGTTCCTGGTGCGGTATTTGTAAACCCTTGTGACCCTTTAATCAATCCAATCCGAGAATTTCACATCGTAGCGATACAGCTTCCAATTGTCTATAACAATCAAGGGTGGCATGATCCTCAGGGCAGAATGTTTGTCTTGGCTGAGGATGAAGAAGCTGTGTGCTCTGGACGTAAAGCACCTGAACCGCTAACCATTCGAGCCAATGGCGGAGATTGTGTCAGACTTAAATTTACGAATAAGTTCCCTGAAGTTATAGGGGGCAATGCTTTTCAATTGGTCAATCGTACGTATGAGGCGGGACTTCATGTTCACTTTGTGAAATTCGATCCGCTTGTATCGGATGGAGCCAACGTCGGCTGGAATTATGATTCGGGCATACTTCCTGGGCAGACGATTGAATATCAATGGTTTGCCGATGCTGAACTAAAGTCCACTTTTTTTCATGATCATCTGTTTGCCAACCAACACCAACAACATGGGGTATTTGCCGGAATTAATATACAACCGAGAGGCTCCAAATATTTATCTTCACATACAGGGGAAGAGATTAGGTCGGGAACGCAGGCGACAATAACGAATCCATTTATTCCTGATTTTAGAGAGTTCACTTTGCTTGTCCACGACTTTGCACTCTTGTTTGATTCGAATGGTGATCCATTAAACCAACCACCATTTCCAAGCTCCCATGAAGATCCAGGGGTGATGGGAATCAACTATAGAAATGAACCGCTACAATTTCGCTTAAAGGAACCTCACATGGATCCAGCCTATGTGTTTAGTTCATGGGTACACGGAGATCCGGTGACACCTCTATTGCAAACCTACAACGGTGACCCTGTGCGAATTAGGCTTCTTCAAGGTGCGCAGGAGGAGTCCCACTCCTTTAATTTGCACAGACAACGTTGGAGACGGGAACGGGGTGACCTTGAATCAGATCTGGTCGATCAGCAGCATATTGGCATATCCGAGTCGTTCACACTGGAATTTGCTGTTGAAGGATCAGGAGATTTCGATCTGTTGTACCATTATGGTTCAATCGATGATCTTTGGGTAGGGAATTGGGGGATTATGCGTTCTTATGAGACGCTTGTACCCCACTTAATTCCCTTACCTGATCGCAAAGCACCTAAACCTAGAACAGAACCATTGCCTGTTCCTACAGGGCAAAGGCCACCCAGAGCAATAGAGCGTAAATTGCCTGGCCCTAAGGGCGCGCCTATTCGAAGTTATGATGTTGTCGCTATACAGACACCTGTGATCTATAATCACTTTGGTGATCAGGATCCGTACAGCATTATTTTTGCTTTGAAAGAAAATGTTAAGGATATACTCACAAAGAAAATGAATCCAGAGCCCTTGATTATAAGAGGCAATGTAGGTGAAATCGTTGAAGTTCGACTATCAAATCAGCTGCATCATTTGAAATTTCCTCCAGATGATCAATTCTACCCTGGATTACCCGTTAACTTTAAACATAGACCCTCCAAACGAATATCATTACATGCGCAATTGCTTGAATATGATGTTCTAAGTTCAGATGGGGCTACAGTTGGATTCAATCCGGATCAGACCATCGCACCTGGAGAACACATTACGTATCACTGGTATATTGATCAGCAGATTGGAAGCGTAGGACTTACAGATATGGCAGACATTCGTAACCATCGACATCACGGAGCATTTGGACTTTTGGTCACAGAACCTCAAGGCTCCGTCTACCTTGACCCTGTTACAAGAAAACCTACAAGCACAGGAAGTCAGGTCATTATAAGCAGTGGAGGTTTAAGTCTTAGAGAATATTGCGTTATTATGCATGACGGAGTTCGATTATATAATCAGGATGGTATGCTCATTATTGACCCTGAACCTGTCATAACGATAAATCAAGAGGTAGAAGAAGAAGAGACGGAGGATTTTGAGGATCAAGGATCGCGAGGTTTCAATTACCGTGCAGAACGTTTCAAAAACAGACTTGCGGTAAATCCGGATGTTTCCCTTGTCTTCAGCTCTAAAGTTCATGGTGATCCTTCAACACCTGTATTTCTTGCATATGCAGGCGACCCTGTTGTGATCCGAATGATGTTTATTTCAGATCGTGCTAGAGCTCATACCTTTGTACTGCATGGTCACCAGTGGCTACGAAGTGATGATGACCTGAACTCATTGAGTGTATCCTTTCAAGGCCAGATAAGCGTGGGACATACAGACGATTTCTTGCTGTTATATGGTGCAGGTGGCTCACTTAGCATTCCTGGAGATTACTTGTATCGTTCGGGGAATATCAGATGGGACATTGAGCTCGGTCTATGGGGGATTTTAAGAGTACTTGATCAACACACACCAGAGCTCGCGCCATTGAATGTTAGACTCCCCAAACAGAATAAGAAATGAAAATAGAAAAGACACCTTCTCATAATATGATGAGGTGTCTTCCCCTTCGTATGATCTTATTGTCGTATCTATTTTAGATAAAACGTTGCTTTTCAATCCATAAAATATCAGTCCACGGTACTGAACGTTGGCGGTTTTTCTCTTTCAATAGGATTTCCTGAGCGTTGATATCTAACAATCTGCTTCGGATTCGAGCGGTACTTGTTTCGACGATTAATTTGTCGTTCATTAGAGACTTGATATGACCAGCTAAAGTTTGCTCGAAAAATTGCTGTTTCAGAAAATCCTTTTGGCTTACGGTTTTACCGAATTTCAGAAGTATTTTTTGTTTAAGATCTTCATCATAAACGACCTGCTGATGTTGTTGGTGTGGAACATTCACTTGGTCATAAGGTTGTTCGGCGGTAACAATTGAGCGAAAGGGGACCCAATATTTGGTTAGGAGAGTAGTCAAGTTGACAAAATCTCGACCTACGGCCTCTGTTTTGGCCATCATTTCAGTGAACTGATTGCGACTATGAACCTTAAGTTTCACAGTTTGATTTTTGTGAGATTTGAAAAAGTTAGATAACATAATCTCTTTACGACGGAGAGGATTAATTTCACCAATGATTTGAACATTTTGATGATGAATGTATTCCTGAAGTATTCTCAATTCATGAGCAGGAAGCGGACTTGCAGGTGAGCTGAACTTGCTTGAGCCTGGATCCAGCATGAGTGTTCACCTCCATATGTATGATATACACCATCTTATGAGAAGCGCTCGTACCTTATTCAGTTGATAGGGGGAAAGTGATGGATATCGTCTTATTTATCATAACGAATGTGACGTTATGTGTAGGTATTTTTGCAGGATATATGCATTTGAGAAAGTTGAGGAACTTGATTGGCTATCATCTGGGCATGAATATTTCTATGACTGTTAGTACGGTAAGTGCCATCGCTTTTGGCGGATTATGGGGTTTACAATTCCCTTACTATGCAACCTGGGTTACGATCATTGTCACCATCTTCGCCATGGTTGTGGGCATGATCTTTGGGGCGCTTGTGGATTATCAAACGATTGTTACCGGCGTATCCGGCGGAATTATGGCTGGTCTTATGTCTCCTATGATTGTAATGCATAGTCAACATCCAGTACCTATCCTTATATTCTGTATATTTTTGTTTTTCTTCGCCATATTCATGCTATGTACTTCGGTCAAAGTATAAGAGTTGTGGAATTCCTCTGATTCAATTAAATTTGCCGTGTTTATGTTATATATAACATTGCTTCGTTATGTGTATGATATGCCACTACGTTCATAAAAAAATAAAGAGTCTCTATTAAGAGGTTATGTTATCTAACGATTCTGTTAAGCCGTTGATTAGAACAAAATCAACGGCTTATTATATGAGAGTCTGTTGGACATTAAGTGTCACACAGCGGAGTTTAATTGATCCTGTTTGGTAATAATCTCCTGTATTAGCTGCTTTGGTCATATGCTACAATTCTCAGATATGCCAATTATTATCCTCGGTAAAGGTATATGAATACGAATAGAAATGGCAGATGAAGGATGAATAAAGCAATGATTAAACGGTATTTGATATTTATCGCCATACTGGTAATCGTGTTCTTTTATTATGAGCACCGATTAAACGAAGCCAAAGCAAACGAAGATATCCTAATGGAGCTATACCAATCCAAAAACAATAGTGGTTACATCACACTTCTAAAAGAAGGCCCCTCCTTCAAGCCACTGGCACAAACGCTCGAAGAACTTAGTCAGGTGACAAATCAGGAAGCACCAGCAAAGGTTCAGAAGCTGCTTGAACAAGCAAAGGTGCAGGCGAAGGATGCGACTCAATATCTAACGACACTTATTGAGTTCAGTGATAATTACATATCTACATCAAAACCTCGGTATATGAGCGATAACTCTGTTATGACGTCAGCGAAACAGGAGGAGGTGTATCAACTCGCCTACGGCAGTGGTCTATATGGATTAATGTATGGAATCAGTCATCATTATTGGAAGGATAAACCGAAATTAATTCCTCAGGCTACCCAAACCGCACTTGCATCGATCGCCAAAGAACTACGTGCATTGGATAAGACACTTTCTTCATACAAGAGAGGTGTAGATCATCAATTACAATGGGGGGATGAGAGAAGTATGGAACAGCTCAAATCCATCATTCTAAATGAAGTAAAGCCTCATTTTGAAAAGATCGAGGAGCTCAAAGATGAAATCAAGCTTTAACCTACGCTGAACCATTCTAATCGTAAGCCTTATTGTTCCCTGTATATGAAGCCTTCATATAGGTCAGATTAACTTTACTTGAACCATTTGGTCAGCCATGATGTAGAAATGCAGTTGTTAACATACGATCAGCTTTTGAAAACAACAAATACTTAAAATTTTATTTTCTCAATATAAAATAATATGTATAATGGGCAATACGTCTGACAAAAAAAAGTGTAACACTGACACCAACTCCAAAGAATAATAATGATGATTCGGAGGAGACCGAGAAGAGGAGGACATATGAAAACAACGAAGGTCTCATTTTTTGTACTTACCCTGGTTTTGCTCCTAGTGACAGGGTTATCTGGATGGGCAGGGGGAGCATCCGCAACAGAAGCGAATTCAGGCAAAACTTATGTCATCGGTACGGACATTACATTTGCCCCATTTGAATTCGAGGATGCGAATGGTAATTTTGTAGGTATTGATATGGATCTAATGGCCGCCATTGCCAAGGATCAGAACTTCAAGTATGAGATCAAGGCTCTCGGATTTAATGCTGCCGTTCAAGCGCTTGAGTCGAATCAAGTTGATGGCGTCATCGCAGGGATGAGCATTACGGACGAGAGAAAGAAAGTATTTGATTTCTCGGAAGCTTATTATCCATCAGGTGTCGTTATGGGAATTAGCGCGAATAATGATACAGTGAAAAGTTATGAAGATCTCCGAGGACAAAAGGTTGCCGTAAAAACGGGAACGGCTGGATATAACTTTGCTGAATCCATCGCTTCCGAGTATGGATTTACCATCGTACCTTTTGAGGACTCTGCACAGATGTATCTGGACGTAATAACAGGTAATTCTATCGCATGTTTCGAGGATCAGCCTGTTCTTGCTTATGGGGTCAAACAAAATAATGGATTGAAAATTGTAACCAAGAAAGAAGAAGGAGACTCTTACGGATTTGCGGTAAGTAAGGGTAAGAACCAAGAATTGCTTCAGATGTTTGATGCAGGACTCGTGAACATCAAAGCAAGTGGTGAGTATGATCAAATTCTGGAGAAATATGTTGGTGACAATGCTCCAACTGCTGGAGAAACAAGCCGGTGGGAGAATGTTCAGAATTCACTGCCAGCTCTGTTTAAAGGGTTAGGGAATACATTGCTGTACACAATAGTATCTCTATTCTTTGCCTTTATCATTGGTCTGATCTTTGGATTTATGAAGGTAGGACAGAATAAGGTTCTTCGTGGAATTGCGACCGTTTTTGTTGACGTGTTCCGTGGTATTCCATTGATTGTTCTGGCTTTCTTTATTTACTTCGGGATTCCGCAAGCATTCGGCTTTACGATGCCACTGTTCCTCGCAGCCATCCTAACACTTAGTTTGAACGCAGGAGCTTACGTAACCGAAATTATTCGGGGCGGGATTCAATCGATTGATCCAGGACAGCTGGAAGCAGCTCGTTCATTAGGCCTGCCTTATCGTAAGGCAATGATGAAGATTGTTATTCCACAAGCAATTCGAGTGATGATTCCTTCATTTATCAATCAGATGGTAATCACATTGAAAGATACGTCGATCTTGTCTGTTATCGGTCTTGTTGAATTGACTCAGTCGGGTAAGATTGTTATCGCTAGAACGTTTACCTCTTTTGACATCTGGTTAACGGTTGCGGTTATGTATCTGATTGTTATTATCACATTGACCAAAGTTGCTGACTATCTGGAGGTGAGGGTTCGCCGTGGGTAAAATTAAAGTTGAAGGATTGAAGAAAAGCTTCGGAACGAATCATGTTCTGAAAGGAATTGATATGTCCGTCAATGAGGGTGAAGTGGTATGCGTCATTGGACCCTCTGGATCAGGCAAAAGTACGTTTTTGCGTTGCATTAACCAGCTAGAAGAAATAACTGAGGGTCGAGTGATCGTGGATGATCAGGATCTCAATGATTCCAAAACAAACATTAATAAAGCGCGGGAAAATATCGGTATGGTATTTCAGCACTTTAACTTGTTCCCTCACTTTAATGTACTGAAAAATATTACGTTTGCACCAAGAGAACTTGGTTTATTAAATGAAGCTCAGGCACGTGATACGGCGCTAAAATTGTTAGACCGTGTAGGGTTATCAGATAAAGCGAACAGCTTCCCGAGCCAGCTATCTGGAGGTCAGAAGCAACGTGTGGCAATTGCTCGTGCGCTTGCTATGACGCCAGATGTGATGTTGTTCGATGAACCAACTTCGGCGCTTGACCCTGAGATGGTTGGTGAGGTTCTTGGTGTAATGAAGGATCTCGCTCGTGAAGGTATGACGATGATGATCGTTACCCATGAGATGGGATTCGCTCGTGAAGTAGCCGATCGGGTGATCTTCATGGATGGTGGTTACATCGTAGAAGAAGGAAGCCCTGAAGAAGTGTTTGGGAATCCTAAGAATGAACGTACAATCAGCTTCTTGGAAAAAGTGCTCTAATAACCGGCCTTTTTGAACAGGTACTAATATGATAATGCTAAACCTTCAAGACATTGCTCTTGAAGGTTTTTTAATATGAAGATAACATAATGAAGGATAGGAGGCGCAAATCAGATGAACTTATTTTACATCCAATCCTCCATAAGGGGAATGAGTTATGTAGCTTCATTTTTAGAGGATAACTTTATTGGGTTGACATGGCCTGGAACAGGAAATTTGGAAGAGATGTCACCAGAGGAATGGAATGAGCGGTTGAGGGGACATTACAAGTTAGAAGAAACAGAGCTAGCAGGGGTGATGAAGGATCTTGAAGCGTTTGTACATACTATGCAGGACGGGGACTACGTCGTTATCAAGGATGATGAGTGGGCGTATGTAGGAGATCTGGGCGATTATTACTACGATGATTCCTTAGGAATAGAAGAAGACTTCATATGCCATCGGCGAGGTGTTACCTGGCTGGGAAGGATACCCTTGGAGGATTTAAATGACAAAGTACAAGCTTTAATTCATCAGACGGGTACACTGGCTAAATTTGAACATCCAGTATCACAAGCGCAGTTAGATCGTTATCTCACAGGTATGAATGAACCAACGGAAGGAACGGAAGGGAAGAGCTCTCCAGCTACGAAGGTCGATAAAGCTACAATTGATGCTGCCCTGCATGTGATGAGACAAGCTTTAGACAGTGAGGACATCAACATACGTGTTCGTGCAGCGGAGGCAATCTTACAATACGCCAGATCGCAATGATTGAACTTATACAGACTGAATGAATATGGTCGTTTGGAGCCGTTCGTGTAACTAAGCTGTGATTCAATGCGTTTATTACTTGTAGGACAAGATATGACACGCATTATTAATCCAAACGTACAAGGAGAACCGCATTTCATGAAGAAACTTTCTCGTGGTATTTTATCTATCTGTGTAAGTGGAGCTGTACTTCTGTCAGCATGTGGGCATACAGATGATGCTGATCGTACGACGATCCGTGAAGCAACCGCTGGATCGACCCCGAATACTAATCAGGCACCATCTACCCAGGAGGAACCGACGAATTCAATCTCGGCATCCACTGATGCCATCTCGGATTCAGAGCGATTAATTGATCTAGCGCACAAGGAGATTAAAGACATTACCGCTGATGACTTCAAGCGAGGTGTGTTCATCGATTTTGATCAGTATAAACAAAGCTTCTTCGACGATGAGATCATATCCAAATTCAAGGGGAATATCGAAGCTGTAGTGGAGAAAAACCCAGAGAAATTTAACGAGAACCTAAATAAGGAGTCCGCAGCAACTAATAAGTACCACTCCTACTACATTAGCGAAAGTGAAAAAGGGAAAGAATTTATGTTTTATGATCTCGACATCCTTGAGAAAGTAAACATCAATCAGCGCGAACAGATTCGGGTAGGTGTACGATTTGCTCAGAAAGATCCGGATGGACGTGTCGACAACACAGGAATCACGTACTTTTTCACGAAGAATCCAGACGGTGAATGGGGCATTGAGAATATAGACTAATAGAGACCATGAGATGATTCATGGTCTCTCCATAATCTACTAAAGATTGAATGATAAATTAATATCGATTCATAATGACGTTGAGGTTAACCTTTAACCGCACCAGCCGTCAATCCGCTGACAATATATTTCTGACCAAATAGATACAATATAAATACAGGTAGTGAAGTAAGTACAAGGTTGGCAAAAATTAAATTCCAATCCCGGCTGTACTTGCCGTAGAAGTTATAAATCGACAGCGGCATCGTCCACGTCGAGCTGTCTGTCAGGAAGTATACAGGAATGGTGATATCATTCCACACCGACATAAACACCATAATAGCAACCGTAGCATTAACAGGTAGGATTAGTGGCGTGACGATGCGGAAGAACACACCGAACACACTTGCTCCTTCTAGAAAAGCGACCTCGTCCAGCGCTCTTGGAATCGTTTTGATAAAGCCACTGTACAAGAACACACTAAAGGCTGTATTTAGCGCAGCATAGATGAGAATAACGCTTGTGATACTGCCATAGAAGCCTAAGCCCTGCACCACACGAATCGTTGTAATGATCGACATCGGTGCAATCAGACCCATGAAGAAATACATATAGAGCGTGCCTGATAATTTCGTTTCCCGACGTGCTAGAATGAATGCTGCTGCTGAAGAGGCAACGATGTTGATGATAGACGATATACCTGTAATCCAGATACTGTTAAGAAATGCCCGTGATAGACCGCCTTCTTGGAAGACTCGAACATAGTTCGAGAACTGCCAGGTGTCAGGTAAATGTAGAGAGAAGCTGAGCACTTCAGCGCTGGTTTTAAATGATCCAAGGATCAGAATGACAAGCGGCAACAATACGATGAGTGAGGCCAGAATGAGGAACCCTTCCACGATATAATTGCGGATGGCAAGTTTGCGTGTATAGCCCATTTTATTCCGTAACCTCCTTACGCCGCATGAAAATCAATAGCGGTATAGCGATAATGGTGACAACCACGAACAGCAGTGTATTTACTGCGGTACCCAGACCCCAGTTACCTTCACCGAAGGAACGCAGAATGATCGTACCTACAACCTGTGATGCATTACCTGGCCCGCCGCCTGTCATGACGTATACTTCGGAGAACACTTTCAGACCACCAATCAACGTTAACATCAGGTTAATGTTAATCGCTGGCAGGAGAAGAGGCAGTGTAATTTTGAAAAAACTTCTCCATGAGCTGGCTCCATCAATCTTGGCTGCCTCGTAATATTCCTGCGAGATAGACTGTAGACCAGCCAGATAGATGGCCATCTGAAATCCAGCGCTCTGCCAGATCGATACGATCGCAATGGTCCAGATAACAATGGATGGATTCGTTAACCATGCTTGGCTTAAGGAGTGCAAACCGACAGCTTCTAGCAGCTGATTAATTGTACCTTCGGTGCGAAGCATAGGGGTAAACAGAATGCTGATTACAAGTATGCTGAGTATGGAAGGCGAGTAGAAGATGGCACGTAGCAGATTTTTGGTTCGCAGTCGCATATTAAGGCCTACTGCGAGCAACAAACCAATAACGTTTTTGCCAACCACTGTAACGATGGCGAAGATCGCCGTATTTTGCAGTGCCAGTATAAGCGTTTTGTCAGAGAATATTTTCTTGAAGTTATCCCACCCGATGAAAGTCAGCTCTAATCGATCCAACCGCCAGTCCGTGAAGGAATAATAGAAGCCCGCAATGGCAGGTACAACGAAAAAGATAGAGTAGATGATCAGTGCGGGAAATATCATGTAGTACGAATATAAATTTTTGGTTCTTTTCATATCTCACGCTCCGTTATAGCCAGGCAGCATAACCTCTGATCGGTTTTATACGACCCTGTCATACTGCCCTATATTTCAACAATGGTGTATTTCTTAGAATCCAGCTACACCTTTATCCTGCATCAATTGGCTGAATTTCTCATCCCATGATTGCAGTACTTCTTCTGGCGTTAAGCCACCTGCGAATTGATCCTGCAACAAACGGTACAGTTCGCTGCGATCCACTAACATGTATGCATCTGTCGTCAGAACTGTTTTTTTCGGCGTAATATAGTTGTCTACGATATCTTGTTTGTATGCCGGCAGTTCCGGTGTTGTCACATCATTGAAGTTTGATACATAGCCTTTGGAATCTACGATCTGTTGAGCTACATCTTTGGAAGCGATAAAGTCGAGGAACTGTTTAGCCTCTTCCAGATGTTTGGATTTCTTCGGAATAAATAACTGCCCACCTAGTGGACTTGCCCCTAGACTTGCATCTTCAGTCGATGGAATCGGGAATACACCTAGCTCCATACTTGGATCCTGTTCAGCAACGCCTTCAATCAACCAATCGCCCATAAACATCATAGCCACTTCTTTGTTCAGGAATTTACCCACGGCCATATCATAGCTGTCGCTGAGTACATCAGTGTTGGTGTACCCCTTGGTGTACACTTCGTACTGCTGTTCCAAGAAGGTCTTGAATTCTGGAATGTCAGACCACTTCTTCTTGTTGCTATTCAGGTCATCAAAAAAGGTTGGTTCATTTTTCGCTACAAAATCAGCAAAAGCGGCAGCAGGCCAGATGTTGGCAGCCCAAGCATCCTTGTATGGCATGAATACGGGTGTAATACCGCTAGCTTTGATTTTTTCGCAGACCGCGAGAAACTGCTCATAGGTGGTGGGGATTGTTAAACCAAGTTCTTCAAAGATCTGTTTGTTATATACGACGCCTTGCATCCCCGTATCTTGGCTGACATGGAAGCTGTAGATGTGACCACCAGCCGAAAGTACGTCCTTATTTACAATACGGCTCGCCCAAGGCTCGTCATCGAGAATCTCGAAATTGCGTTCAAGATTGAGATCGGTCACTGCACTGGCTAGATTGTATTGGATGATATCTGGCGTTTCGTCTACCGCAAGCTTTGTCTGAAGCACAGTAGTTGTCTGCTCGGCAGGGATTAATTGTAGATTGACGCGTACATTCGTCTGTTTCTCGAACTCATCAAGGATATCTTGTTGGATAAAAGCTGAATCCTGAGAGCTCTTGGAGATGGCTAATTCCAGTGTGACCTTTGCTTTATTATCCCCGCCCGACGAACTTCCCGTGCTGGAATCACCAGCTCCACAAGCGGTTAATGAGATGGTTAGTAAACTAGCCAGCATCACCGTAGCAACCTTTTTTCGTTTAAGTATCTTCAATGTGAATCCCCCTTGATTACTTATGATTGAATCCGTTTACATCCCCGATTATAAATTTTTCCTTCCCCCAGGTACATGTCTGTGCTTGAAGGTTAATGTGTAAAATCCTGAACTTGAAATCGCTATCATTTCATATAATCCCATGATACAGTTAAGCGTGAACGAATGAATTGGACGTCTAGATGTGAAAGGAGACTCGCAATGAAAATGACAAAATTCATACATAGATCCACGCAATTCAGTTTGCAAACCAAGGTTTTTCTAACCTTTTTGGCATTACTTTTGTTTGTTCTATGTTGTTTTCTTGTATATGTTAATGTCGTTGTCATTCGCCCACTGAAACAAAAAACAGTGCAGGATACACTGGTGACTACGACTAAAGTGAGAGAACAAGTAGATCTGTACATGGATCAACAGAATCAGCTCTCGCAGCGAATCTTGTCTAGCAAAGACATCTTTGCCACGATGGACAAGAGTTCTTCTGCACATAGTGATTACGAGCGGCTGAAACAAATTCGGAAGCTTAAAGACATTATTTTTCAAGCGATTGGGCCGAGTATGAATATTAAGGACATGTCCATATATGACAAGCAAGGTATACTTCTTACGTCATACTTAGGTTCAGGTCAACCGCCAGTATCTATTCACACGTTGCTGGGAGATAGTAAGGTTGGACGAGAGTGGGCAGGAAGCGGTTTTGTTCTGCTCCGCCAAGGAGATACGATCTCATTTGTTCGGACGGTGAATGATCAGAATGGTAAAGTCTACGGTTATCTGTGCATCCAGATGGATCAAAGGGTGATTCAAAGTTTTACCGAAGGCATCTCAGCCGGTGAAGTTTATATCTTGAACCAGCAAGGAGAGCAGATGACAGGTATTGAGCTTGGAACCCAAGCGATGCAATGGACAAAGCCACAATTGGAGGAGGGACTGGAAGTGGATGAACATAACAATTACATCACGTACTCCACATCTCCTAGCACCGGTTGGGTTACATATATTGTTACGCCTAGCAAGTCGGTATTTGGCTCGATCCAGAAGGTTCAAACCATCTCGATTTTGCTGATTACAGCATTAATGCTTATTTCTTTCGTCTATATTTACTTATCTACTCGCAATCTATTGCTTCCAATCCGTAAACTTCGCAGTCAAATTTGGCGTATCAACTACAGCAATCTCAATTTAAAGGTCGATGATCGGCCCAAAAACAATGATCTGCTGTTGTTGAATGAAGCATTCCAGGATCTAATGGAACGGCTACAACAATCGATTGACCGTGAGAAAACGGCGCTACATGAAGAGGTAAAAGCAAGAAATTCAGCACTTCAGGCTCAAATAGCGCCTCACTTTATCCATAACGTTCTTTATTTGATCAGCATTGCTGCTCAAGAGGGCAAAACAAAGGTGGTTTCGGATATGTGTAAGCATCTCTCAGAGAGCCTGCGTTATATCGTATCTTCTCCTTACGCACATGTGACCTTATCCGAAGAGCTTGAGCATACAAGACATTATCTATCACTGGTTCAACAAAAATATGAAGACGATCTGGAGTGGGATATCGATGCGGATCTATTAGCGAAAGAAGTCCGTTTACCACGCCTGGTCATCCAGCCTTTTGTAGAGAATTGCATTGAACATGCCTTTTGCCATACATCTCCGCCATGGCATATCCAGATTACGGTGAAGCAATATAACGGATTATGGGCGCTAGAGATCAGAGACAATGGAGATGGCTTCACGCCTGAGAAGATTCAAGAGATTCTCGCGAATATTCAGCAATCCCGCTCGGGAACCACCATGATAAATAACCAAGAGACCGGACTCGGCAATATGGGTATTGTTAATAGCGTTAATCGGCTCAAACTGATGTATAGCAACCGGCTATTTTTTAATATTTTCAATAATCAAGGGCATGGAGCAAAGGGAGCAACGATTCAAATCATCGGCTCGTTAACCAAGGACTTTTATTAAATGGGGAGGGCAGACACCAATGTATAACGTTATGATTGTCGAGGATAGTAAACCGATACTGCGCAATATCAGAACACATCTGGACACATTGAATTTACCGCTGCAAGTGACGGCTACAGCAACTAACGGTGAGGAGGCACTGGCGATCATTCGGCAGGAACCGATTCATCTGTTGTTAACGGATATTAGAATGCCTAAGATGGATGGCTTATCGCTGATTGAGCAAGCCAAGCTTGCAAACCCCTATCTCAAGGTGGTGTTGATCAGCGGCTACAGCGATTTTGAGTATACACGCAAAGCATTGAACCTGCAGGTGTTCGACTATTTATTAAAACCTGTAGAGCGGGAGGCATTGGAGGAAGTGATGGGAAGGATCGTGGAGCAGCTTGATCGGCTTATATCCAGGAGCTTGCAAGAATTGCAAGAGATCGTTGACCCAGAATGTTATGCTGAACTTACGTTTGGCGAGGAATTCCCGCTATACTCTCATATGATAATCATTCTTCGCAAGCAACCTTTCAGTCTGGGAATGGATCGTTGGACTTCGGAGACATTAGAGCGAAGTTTAGCGGAGTTTTTCCGTGCTCAGCCATGCCAGGTACTACTCACACAAACTTCGTACCAATATATTATTCTGGCTAATAGAGGAGCACTGGATTGGTATTCTTCCATGCATGAATGTCTTGAATCATTACGGCGGCACCTGTATGAAGAGGGGCTGGATGGAATCATTGGGGGACAGCTGATGTCCGCTGATGTGGATCAGTTACCAGAGCTCTATTACCGGATCACTTCAATATTAACGACCCAGCAGCGATTAAAGCATGGGCTGGTGCTGGATACGGGAAATCCCGTCTCGATGGCAAGATCAGAAACAAGCTGTATGGACTCCTTGTTAGAATCTACTTTTGTGCATATGATACAAGCTTGCCGGAAGGAGGCATTTGCACTCAAGCTGTCTGAACTGATGAATCGATGGGCTGAGGAGAATGCACATTGGACAGAGATTGAGCGTTTTGTAGCACTTGTGGTGGACACCTTTGCACATCTCTATGAAGAACGAGGATCAGGCATGCGATTAGCTTTGGAGCTTAGAGCCAAACAATGTTTTGAAGTAAAGACGTATGAGGATTTTGGACGTGCGCTACTTGAATGGACAGCTCAATGCTTCGACATGCTGCACTCCCAAGGGCGGAAGAGTGGTGAGCTGCTGTTCGAGCAGATTGACGAATACGTCAAAACCAATCGTTATGCCTCCTTGTCCATTAGCGATATTTCATTGAAATTTCATGTCAGCCCTTCATATATCAGTAGGATCATTAAACAGGTCACACAACGCACTTTCGTACAATATTATACCGAACTTCGAATGAAGGAAGCTTGCAGATTGATGGCCAGTCAACCCAACATGAAATTCAAAGAACTATCGGAGCTGTTATCGTTCAGCGATCAGCATTATTTCTCCAAAGTATTCAAGGAATATACAGGCGTTAGTCCGACGGAATATAAGGAACGCCTGCTTAGCACGAAGTTCAAATGACAATAGGGTGATGAATACACAGAAGTATTTTGTGACCAAATGCCTTGAAATTTGGATAGAATGCCTTAATATTAAATAAGGTCAATAGTTAAATAGTTTGTTAATAAATATAGCAACCTGGTTAAGGGAGACTGACATTATGCGAAATGCATTGGATCTAAAACGATTTTATATGGGAGCTTGTTACTATCCTGAGCATTGGGATGAATCGTTATGGGCAGATGATCTAGGAAGAATGAAGGAAATGGGCTTTGATCTCATTCGGATCGGAGAGTTTGCATGGTCTATTTTTGAGGCACAGGAAGGGCAATTCAGTTTCGAATTCTTCGACCGCTTTCTTGAGCAAGCGATTACATTGGACATGAAAGTGATAATGGGAACGCCGACGGCTACGCCACCAGCATGGCTTACACATAAGTATCCTGAAGTGTTGAACGTCTCAATGGAAGGCACTACATATCATCATGGACAGCGTAGACACTATAATTATAGTAGTCCTATATATCTAGAGCTATGCGCGCGGATTACAAGAGAAATGGCTCAGCATTACAAGGATCATCCTGCGATTATCGGATGGCAAATTGATAATGAACTGAATTGTGAAACAAACGTATTTTATGCTGAAGCGGATCATCTTGCATTTCGGCGGTGGCTGCAACAAAAATACGGCACATTGGAAAGCTTGAATCAAGCGTGGGGCACAGTCTTTTGGAATCAGACGTATGATCATTGGGATCAGGTGCACCTCATTCGTCCAACGGTATCCGATTCACCTAATCCACATCAGGCATTGGATGAGAAACGCTTTATTTCGGATAACACCATTTCATTCGCGAAACTCCAAGGTGACATTCTAAGAGCAGAAGCACCTAACCAATGGGTTACAACGAATGGCTTATTTGGGCATCTAGATAGCCACCGAATGTCCGATGAGATTTTGGATTTCATGTCGTATGATTCTTATCCGCAATTCAGCACCATCTATCCTGATTCAGGAGAACAGCCGTTGCTTGATCGGAAATGGAGCCTTTCCCTGAGTAATGTCAGAGATATATCACCTAATTTTGCTGTACTAGAGCAGCAGTCGGGTCCTGGTGGCTGGGTGAACCGAATGCAAATGCCATCTCCACATCCAGGGCAAATGCGCTTGTGGGCGTATCAGAGTATTGCTCATGGTGCTGACATGGTATTGTACTTCCGCTGGAGAACGGCTACGATCGGTACCGAAATATATTGGCATGGAATTAATGACTACCATAATCAGCCGAATCGTCGGGTTGCAGAAGCTGGGCTTGTGGGTAAGGAATTGCAAAAGGTGGGAGAACGTATTGTTGGTAAGCGTTATGTTGCGCAAGTAGCCATGCTGCGTGACTATGATAACGAATGGGATGGGGAGCTGGATCAATGGCACGGATCATTAACCAGACCAAGCGAGTTAAGTTGGTTTAAAGCGCTTCAATATGCACATATTCCAACAGACGTAGTGACCGTTCGTCCGGGAGCTGAAATGGAACAACTGCAGGATCTTACCAAATATCAGGTATTAATCTACCCACATCCTGCCATTATACGAGAGGATACAGCCGCAATGCTTCAGAAATACGTAGAGAATGGTGGGTCGGTTGTATTTGGTTGCCGGACAGGGTATAAAAATGAGTCTGGTCATTGCCGTATGCAGCCGTTGCCAGGTCCCATTGCAGAACTGAGTGGCATACAGGTTGAGGATTTTACAATGGTTAACGGTACAGCTAGTCCAGTTAGTGTACAGCTGAACCAACATACGAACCTGTTTGACGCTCCAAGCTTCAATGATATCCTGCGGGTACACGCAGATACAGTTAAAGTCTTAGGCACGTATGCTTCTAGTTATTATAAAGGTAAACCAGCACTGACGGTTAATCGGGTTGGCGAGGGTAAGGTTTATTATTGGGGAGCTGCCTTTGATCTGTCCATAGCTGCCCAGTTGTTAAGTGAGCTTCAGATTGTGTCTCCACTCAAAAACTGGTGCGAGCTACCTGATACGGTTGAGGTCGCTATACGTGCAGATGATCAGGAAGAACTCGTATTCTTACTGAATTACAGTAGTGAAGAGGCCGAGATTAAACTCCATGTGCCAACAGAAGAGTTGCTTCAAGGCAGCAAACTTCAGGGGACGGTTACACTAGAGCCTTATGGAGTATGGGTGCTGAAGAAATAAATATCTTAATACCTTGAAGCAGTTCAAGAGCATTTCTTATGATAAGAAATGCTCTTTTTGTGCTTGTGTTTAAATCGGAAGTATAAGAAAATAACAACAATAATATAATGATGTATAATAAATATTTATTGTAAAACGATAAATCAGCTGCTATATTTAGAATATAATTTTGTGTGAGGTGCTTAAGATGAAACGAGGTTCTACTTTTTTGTTGAAGATCGCTGTATTTTTTATTGGAATGCCGGCGCTTGCTCTATGTGTATTAGGTATACCTTGGTTAGCTAACCATCCTGTGAATCCAGTCTATGCCGGGTTACTGTATCCTATTTTAATCATCTTGTTCGTAACATTAGTTCCCTTCTTCGTAGCGTTGTATCATGCATTCCGCCTTCTGACTTATATTGATAAAAATAATGCGTTCTCGAATAACTCTGTGCAGGCTTTGAAGAAAATAAAATTCTGTGCAACTATAATTACCGCATTGTACGTTGTCATACTGCCATTCGTTTTTCTCGTAGCAGAAAAAGACGATGCTCCAGGACTCATTCTTATGGGGATGGTACCGATCTTCGCTTCGATGGTCATTGCCGTTTTTGCTGCAGTTCTGCAAATGCTTTTACAAGAAGCGATCGAGATCAAATCAGAGAATGACTTAATTATTTGAGGTGAAATAGCATGGCCATTATAATCAATATTGATGTCATGTTAGCGAAAAGGAAAATGAGCGTAACAGAACTTTCTGAGAAGGTTGAAATTACCTTGGCTAATATGTCTATCTTAAAAAATGGTAAGGCAAAGGCGATTCGATTATCTACTTTAGAAGCGATTTGTAAGGCGCTAGATTGTCAGCCGGGTGATATATTAGAATACCAAGCTGATGAAGACGAATGAGAGATGTATGCAAATGGAAAATAGTGCTTTAAGTATTTGGAGGATGATCCCTATAAAATTAGGAGTCATCCTCTTTTTTTAGTACGGAAAAGCGATATATCACCTGAACGAAGTGAAAATCAATTAGACGCGTATCGTTTTATCCTCTATAGTAGTAGATAGTAAAGGCAAGCATTAAGGAGTCCTTATATGAGCAAACGAGCCATTCCTTTGAATTCGTTGACTGAGGTCACGAACGGGGGACATATTATTTATTTTTTTGAGGATTTCAATTGTTATGTTGATAATGCCGTATCTTACATCATGACGGGGATCGATCAAGGTCATCATATATTACTTATTGAGCAAACTGCCACATACCATAAGATTCTGCAAAAGCTTAAAGGCAGCGTACCTCATGATCAGCTTCAATATCTTCATTATGCTAACAATATAGAGTACTATGGAGAACATGGTAATTTCGAATTCCAACACATTCTTGCCCATTTTGAAGATATCATGGGCGACATACAGGAGCAAAACAAGCCTATTCGGACGTGGGCAAATGTGATGACATGGGGAGATCATCCGGAAAAGCAGATTCTAGATAATTTAGTCACCTATGAACGGCAAACGACATGCGTTGTTCAAGACTATGGAATGTTATCGGTCTGTGCGTACAATACGGAAATGATCTCTTCTTCTGTACAGACTAAATTGATGAGAGAACATGAATACATGATGACGGATCTGGAGTTCGTGAAATCACCTCTGTATCATTACAAAGCTTCGGAAGACGTGATTTTTCCGTCGTTATCGGTACAAAGTCAGTTGTTATATGAACAAAAGCATCTGATGATCGAAAAAGAAGCCGTTGAAACGGCTAGTCAAGTTAAAAGTGATTTCATAACAACGATGAATCATGAGATTAGAACACCGATGAATGGATTGCTGGGCATCTCGGAATTGTTAGCAGCTACGGATCTGAATGCAGAACAGAGAGAGTATGTCACCACAATACAAAGCAGCAGAAAGTCTCTACTTCGTATCGTAAATGACATCTTGGATTTTAATAAATTGGAATCAAGCTATGATCAATTGTTGATTGAGCCTTTCAATCCTCGTGAATCCGTTAAAGAAACATTGGATATCCTTCATACCGCTATCTCGGATAAAAATCTTCAAGTGAATATTTCCATAGATACTCGTATTCCTCAGATTGTTGTTGGAGATGATGGTCGATTCAGACAGGTATTGCTGAATTTATTAGGAAATGCCGTGAAATTTACACCTGCAGGAAGCATTACGATTGATGTTGTGCTTCTAAATACCGATGATAGCAAGCTTAAAATGCAAGTTACCATTCAGGATACGGGGACTGGAATCCCCCAGGACAAGCGAAGCCAGCTGTTTCTGCCTTTTTCCCGAGTGGATAACAGTATTACCCGACGAACAGAAGGAACAGGTCTTGGGTTAGCGATCTGCAAACGGATCATCGAACTGATGAACGGAGAAATACGCCTCGAAGACGAGCAGAAGGACATCCCAGGTACCACAATCACGTTTACCGCGGAATTTAATGCATATCTGGAGGTTGATCTCTGAACTGGCACCACCATACTAGTTTAATAGAGGAAAGGCAGTCGTTCTTAAAGAACGAACTGCCTTTTTGTTTGGTGATGAGGCTTATTGCAACGCTAGTTAGAGTGTCGGTAAGATCAGCAAGTGTGATTTTCGGAATTATAGAAGAGTTGGCTGCATCTATTAAAATGGAATTCTGATATTAGATCAGACGGTAGCCAGGGGGCAAGTTGCCTGTACGTCTAATTTTGCGAATCTGAGCCAGTGTCAGTCGCTCATTGGATGCGATTAGAGATTCAACATCTCCTCTGCGCAGAAAGTCATCCAATTCCCGAATGCTGCGGTTGCCACGCAGTACAACGAAATTATCTCTGAAACTAGAACGATCAAACAAGACAAGAGTAGCGTTCGGATTGGTAGAGAAGAAGCGCAAACTTTCAATACCTGTCAGAACTGAATCAATATCTCTAATGCCAAGGTTGCCACGGTAGACTCTTCTCAATCCCCTGAAATTCTCTTCACTATACACGGTTAAGCGGGGATAGATGATCTGAGAGATTGAAGCATTTTTGTTAGTCATATTGAATACCTCCTTAACATAGTAGGCACGCATCCTGGATATAGGAGATGCCATGAAACATCCTATGTAAGAGAGATGACAAACGCGTGGACGAATCTAACCTGTCAAAAGCATAAAGATAGATAGAGTAATAAACTTAGAATAATATTTGTTAACAACATAAATATTATGTAAACTAACATTGATATTTTATTATATATTATAAAAAAATACTAGAGTTTGATATTATGTAAAAATGTAAAATAAGAGGGTGATATAGTTTTATTTTACATTCTTCCTGTTTCAATTATAATTCGATTGATAGGTTATTGACCGCATCTCATTGGAGTTCTCATTCCATTTCTCTATGATCTTACAGACAAACTAAGAATAACTTGCAGATATAAATAAGCTACTACAATCGCTTTAACATGATTGCAGCAGCTTATCTAGTAGTGAGTCAGTAACTTCAATAACCTTAATAACTTCAATTAAATTAACTCTAATCAGAGATCATGAAGGAAACAGCGGGTTACCTTCCATGCCAATCCAGAGATCGGATGCCTCAAGTTGTCCAGCAAGATGCAACAGCCAGTCTTCGCGGCCTTTGGTGGCCATTACCTGAACACCCATCGGTAAACCTTCAGATGTCATATGAACAGGCACGCTCATAGCAGGCTGACCCGTTAGATTTGCAAGCTGGGTATAAGGAGTGTACGTAAGACTTGGTTCGAACATTTCATAGATCAATTGCTGCTGCTCTAGCTTGTCCAGATCGCTTATTCGCATTAGATGCTGAATCTGCTCCGCATGAGGCGTGAGCTCTCCAATCTGAGGTGCTGGATAAGCATTAACTGGCGTAACATAGAAGTCATAACGGGTGAACAGGTTAGACATTTGTGCCGCCGCAACATCCCATTCCGCTAAACTATGCACAAACTCCGCTGCAGATACTTTTTTGCCCGCTTCAGCGAGAACCCATGACTCGATCTCCATATCGTCTGCCGTGAGCTCTCTACCCATAGCGTGCTCCATAGAAGCGATCATCGCAGCCATTTCACCGCTGTTCATCATATAATAGTTTTCCATCAACCGTACGCCATTAACTGGACTTAACTTCTCTTCAACCTCATGACCTTGCTCCTCCAACCAACGAACGACCTTATATACGGCTTGTATGGCTTCCTCACTTACAGAAGTCCCTACTGGAGAATCGGTAGTATAAGCAATTTTTAATTTGCGTTGATGAGGATAATTCAGATCTGCCAAGTAACTGCCAGGAAAGAGGGGAGCATGAAATGCAGCTTCTGGTTGAATAACTTGCAACGTATCTAGCAGCGCAGCGCTGTCCCGGACAGTTCGAGATAATGCAAAATCAATCGAAGCGCCTTGCCATTGACGACCAACACCTGGTCCTACTGGAGTACGTCCACGTGTTGGCTTCAGACCAAACAACCCGCTGAAGGAAGCAGGGATGCGGATAGAACCCCCTCCGTCACTGGCACCGGCTAGAGGTACAATTCCGGATGCTACTGCCGCAGCGGCGCCCCCGCTTGAACCTCCAGGAGAATGATTCGTATTCCATGGATTGCGTGTTGGGCCGTGTAAATGGGGCTCGGTAATATTTTTCAGCCCGAACTCTGGCGTGTTCGTATGTCCGATCATAATAAAACCAGCTTCACGTAATCGAGAGACAAAGTTAGAACTTCGTAACGCTCGATGATCTTGAAGAAGACGAGAGCCTGAAGTTAGGATCTGACCCTCTAGTGATTGAGAGATGTCCTTGAGTAGCAGGGGAACACCAGCAAAAGGTTGCACTCCTGGGCGAATCATGCTTGCTTCCTGACGAGCTTGTACTTCATATGTACGAATTACCGCATTAAGCTGTGGATTCACTTCCTCGAGTCTTGCATATGCTGCTTCGAGCAGTTCAATGGGAGATACTTCTCGGGAGCGTACAAGCTCTGCTAAACCAATAGCATCGTAAGATGTATATGAAAATGAAGACATTACGCATCATTCCTTTCTAAGATGGATATCAAGTGTTTCATATGTCATCGTACCATCGGATTGCTGAAAAAACAAAAGCACTGTTCATCCAGTGGGATATACAGTGCTATGTTCTTTATATAACGTTTGAGAAATTGATATATATGTTAGGGATGCATCCTGCGTAGATAATTATTCTGTACGAAGCTTAGGGGCAGCATCAGCAACACTTGCTGACCGCTCCTGCTGTCTGGAAATCGCAAAGAGTGCAATCCATATTAGGATAAAACCAAGGAGTTGTTCCCATGTAATCAACGTACGGAAAGCGATCCAGTTCACCAGAACACCCGCCATCGGGAAACTAAGTTCCGCTAGCGTAGCGACAGAGGCTTTTGTAGAGGATAAGCCTTTATAATATAACAGCAAGCTCAATAGTCCAGGCAATAAAGCTTGACCTAATACATTAAGCACGACGGCCGCTTGTTCACCTGTTCCGGAGGGGAATGTCCATGCTGCTCCTTCATGCCATGTCATCAAGAAGAGAAGCGGCAGAGCGACTACGAACCGGAGAGAAGTAACGGTCTCATATCTTGCTTGCCCTAACATTAATCGTCCCATCACCGTAGATCCGCCCCATAGAGCAGCGGCTCCCAAGGATAACAGGCTACCTGCATGAATCCAGGTGTTCCAGTTTCCGAGAGGAAGTGTGAATCCAAACGTGAGCAGATAGGTTCCTGCAAGTGCAATGAAGAAAAGTCCGCCGAAGCGACGTGGTAACGTTTCTTTCAAAAGCAGCTTCGCGAGTACAATGGCGAACAAGGGTTGCATTTTTTGCAACAAGAGAACGGTATTGGGATCGTTATTGGTTAGCGCCATAGTGAATAACACCGTTGCTAGTGCTGATCCGCCCCAGGAAATGAAGATTACAGCAACCCAGTGTCTAGCACGTAGATTTTTCAGGTCTGAACGGAATTTCCATAAGACAGGAATGGCGACTAGACTTACAATGATGTGCTCAATAAGTACAATTTGAGTTGAGGTCATCGTCTGAAGCAAAATAATACGGAACAACGGATCTACGCCCCATAACGCAGCGCCGATTACAACAAGCCAGAATCCAGTGTTACTTCGTTCTTTCCGATAGACCGTTGAGGCAGTTTGATTCTTTTCCATATTCAGGACTCCTTCGTCAGAACACGGAATCTTCAGTTGGCAAAATCGACAAAAGCCTCCGTTCTGGTGAATCACCAAATAAACGGGGGCTCATCCATGCATATGTCGTCAGGGAAGAGGACTTCCCGTAAAACGGCATGACATGTGTTGATCTTCTCTCATCCGGACTATACCGTCGGCCTTGGAGTCTCACCAAGTCAGTCGCTGATAGCTATATCAGTCAGCGAGTCGCGGGCTGGTTCCGAGGAACATCACCGCCGGTTGGGAATTGCACCCTACCCCGAAGATCCTATTCAATTGTTAGTGTGTTGAACAAGTTGTAACATCAATTATTTCATCTTAATCTTGTAAGCGCTAGCAGTTCAAGTGTTTTTTTCAGAAGACGATATTCCAGCTTCCTTGCTGTCTGCGAAGAAGAACAATCTGACCGGCATGATATGGATCATTTAATATTTGGATGTATAATTATGTTAATATTAGTAGAAGCGTCTGAAACATTCTAATTGTGGTGAAACAGTGTGGCATGACAATTGGCTTATGAACTAGATTGAACAAATTTAATTAGGACAGCGATCAATCAATGGGAGGTATACTTTTGCGAAAAGGTTTCATTATAACTGTTATATGTTTGCTTATGATATTGGGGTTTGGGGCTATGCAAGGTTTTCATATTGATGAAGCAAAAGCCATACCTCGTGATGCCGATATTTTGAAATCAGAGCATATCGATGGTTACGGCCAAGTGGTTTATTTTGAAGATAATCAAGATAGAACCTTCGGGATAGCATTATTAGAAGAAAGGTTTGGTTTCTTGCACCGTTATGGCGGAGGTTCGTGGGATTACTTCGATGAGCAAGATAAGCCATTTGAAACTACTGGTTATGGTAATCGTGACCATTTTGTCGTTGGTGTTAAAGCTGCCTCAGAATCCAATATCAAATATATAGCCATTGGCAATCACATGGAGAATCTTTTGCCTTCACAAACGTATGAGCTATCTCTTCAGGATGTGAAAGCTAGCCCAGATGTATACCATCTTAAAGAGATGTCGGATCTATACGCACTGTTTGTCTTGAATGAGTACACTGAAGATACATGGACAATACGGGCTTTCAATCAAGATGGGAAGCTAGTTGCAGACAAACTATTTGGAGCGGAAGAAAGATACCTCGATGAGGAGGTGACCAAGTGAAACGAGTTTTTGCAACTTTAATTGGGGTTGTTGTGATCGGAGTTACGTTATTTTTAGGAATGAAATTCATTGGTTCACCATTTCCTTCAGTTGTAGAACAATACGATGTAATTCCAGGGCAAGGTGAAGTGAATTATTATGAAGGTGAAGGCAAGAACCCAAAATTAAAAATATTCTGGTGGAAAGAATAGTCTAAGTTTACTCAATTCCATTAAACTATAATCAGAAGAATTCATAGATGAAATAAATATGTATTGAAGTATGTTGCGGTTATGGAAGTCATAATTATGGATTTTTTAAATGGATATGTAGGGCATCTGATGATATGTTTTCAGAACTAGACGGCATGCGAATAAATGAATTCATAAAACCTTGCATAGCTACCTGCTACTCAAGGTTTTTTTAATTCCAAAATTTGCAAATCTAGAGATGTAACTATATAATACATATATACTTTATAAAAATAAGTTGTGTAATAATGTCGTTCAGCACTGAATCATACCATCATGCAAGCCATATCCAAAACATTATGATTGGAGATGTGTCTAATGGGGAAAAGTTACTTGCTGAAAAATGGTTGTGTTGTTTCAATGGATGCCTCGGTTGGTCAGTACAAAAGAGCCGATGTCTTAATTGAGGGTTCTATCATTATAGCTATTAAGCCTGATCTGGAGTGTGCAGAAGCCGAGATTATCGATGCATCTGATATGATTGTACTCCCGGGACTTGTAGATACCCATCGTCATGTGTGGGAGTCGTTGGTTAAGACAACAGGCACGAACTGGTCACTGCCTGTGTATTTGCAGAATCTATATTATGGAGCCATGGGGAGCAAACTTCGTCCTCAAGACAGCTACATCGCTAATCTATTAGGAGCTTTGGAAGCGCTTAATGCAGGGGTGACGACTGTATTGGATTGGAGTATGCCGTATTCGCCAGAGCACACAGATGAATTGATTCATGGACTTCAGGATGCGGGAATCCGAGCGGTATTTGCTCAGGGTGTACCTGGTGAAACGAATTACTGGAATAGAGATAGTTTTCTTACATACTCCAACGATGTACGCAGAGTGAAGCAACAATATTTCTCATCAAGTGATCAATTGCTGACGTTTGGACTTGCTATTCGAGGGCCGGAGTTCAGTCATTGGGATACAACGGTCAAGGAGATTCGTCTTGCAGAGGAACTAGATGCCATTTGTTCCATGCATGTAGGATTCGGGACTTGGGGAAGTGTAGATCGGTCAGTGACAAAGCTGCATGAGGCAGGTCTACTGAGTCCGCGAATAAATGTGGTTCATGGCAATACGATGGGGATCGATGAGTACAAAATGCTTGCCGATCAAGGTGCATCGCTTTCGGTTACTCCAGAGGTAGAGATGATGATGGGGCATGGATACCCAGCGACCGGACATTTTCTGGAGAATGGAGGCACGCCAACACTCGGTGTGGATGTGGTGACATCCACGGGTGGTGATATGTTTTCTCAGATGAAGTTTGCCTTGCAGGCAGAGCGGTCGAGAGTGAATGAACAATTGTTGCAGCAGGGAGAAATGCCTGGAGAACTGAACCTGCAGTCGAGTCAGGTATTAAGATTCGCCACATCGGCTGGCGCACAAGCGTTGGGACTAGGGCATAAGATTGGCACACTGGCACCAGGGAAAGAGGCCGACCTGATTATGATTCGTACAACGGATCTGAATTTGTTCCCCGTTCATGATCCGATTGGAGCCATTGTACAATTCGCCAATCCATCAAACGTGGATACGGTATTTGTGGCAGGTCAACCGGTGAAGAGGGAAGGTAACTTGTTGCATGTGGATTTAGATGGGGTTCGTCGTCAGGCAATGGAGAGTACCAGCTACCTTCTAACGCAATATCAGATGTCTGATGCAGAACGGATCATATTTTCGTAACCTTGAGATATTAGAAAAGTAAAGTAAATCAAGAGCCGCATGGGATCATGCGGTCTTTTTTTGTCCCGTAACGAGCATTAATCAGACAGGATTCGTGAGAGAAGGACAGCGTAAATGAACGAAATAAGCTGTCATTCACGAGTCTTCATATAACAACGAATTGAAACAATTATATAGTTATAAATAGCGATATAAAAACTGCGCATAATATAAATTATACGCAGTTTTCGTTTAAAACGATTTTTATTATCTTTCACGGGCAAGATAACATGATAATTTTCGGTTAAAAAGCACAACATACGACATCTCTCTAAATAAAAATTTAATCAAGCAACGCGATAACGTGTAGAATTGACTAGTTTTTTATAGGTGGTCGATAAGATAGAACAAACCACTTTTTTATAGAACAGATGAACAGGTGATACTTTCACGACGAGAGGAAATTATGTATGAGCAAAAATGAGTCACAATCTTCATTGTTTCGCAAGAAACCCATTGCTGTAAGTGGGGAAGAACGTAGTGCGCTGAAAAGAGTGTTAGGGCCGCTGGATGTGATGACTCTTGGTGTAGGTGCAATTATCGGAACAGGTATATTTGTTCTTACAGGTGTGGCTGCTGCTAAATACGCAGGGCCTGGTCTAGTCCTTTCCTTTTTGCTGGCAGGGCTAATCTGTGCTTTTGCTGCACTATGTTATTCGGAATTTGCTTCAAGTGTACCCGCTTCGGGAAGTGCCTATACTTATAGCTATACTGCCTTTGGGGAAGTGATCGCTTGGATTCTTGGATGGGATCTGATCCTGGAGTATGGTTTTGCAAGTGCAGCAGTTGCTAGTGGATGGTCTGGTTATTTCCAAAGTCTATTATCTGGATTCGGATTGCACTTACCTCATGAGCTAACGAGTGCCTTTAGTCCAGAGAAGGGCACGTATTTTGATATCACAGCAGCGACCATTACGTTGATTATCACCTTCTTGTTAACCCGAGGAGTGAAAGAAGCGGCTCGTGCCAATGGAATTATGGTTGCGTTAAAAATAATCGTTGTGTTGATCTTTATCGGTGTTGGTGTGTTCTATGTTCAGCCTGATAATTGGCAGCCATTTCTGCCTTTTGGCATTTCGGGTGTTACCGCTGGAGCGGCGACGGTATTCTTTGCGTATATTGGATTTGATGCTGTATCTACCGCTGCGGAAGAAGTGAAGATGCCTCAGCGCAATTTGCCGATTGGCATTATCGGTTCACTCGCGATCTGTACCGTATTATATATTGTCGTTTCACTAATCCTTACGGGCATTGTGCCGTACCATATGCTGAATGTCAGCGATCCGGTAGCTTTTGCCTTTGAATTTGTTAACTTGCACGGCTTATCTTGGATCGTAGCACTTGGTGCCATTACGGGGATTACAACGGTATTATTGGTGATGATGTATGGTCAGACACGATTATTGTACTCCATGTCAAGGGATGGATTGTTATCTCCGGTATTCTCGAAAGTTAGTGGCAAAAGCCAGACTCCTGCCCTGGGTAGCTGGGTTGCGGGAATCGTTGTAGCGTTATTTTCTGGTTTCATCTCCCTCGGACATCTGGCAGAGTTGACCAACATCGGGACATTGTTTGCATTTGCAGTGGTCAGTCTGGGGATTATCGTGCTCCGTAAAAACAATCCTGATCTCAAACGTGGCTTCCGCGTCCCATTCGTCCCATGGATTCCAATTCTCAGCGCAATTGGCTGTGTGTATCTTATGACTCGACTTGCGATGCTCACTTGGATCACGTTCTTCATCTGGTTGCTGATTGGTCTGGTGATTTATTTCTTATACGGACGTCATCACAGTCATTTGAACTCAAAGTCATTCGAAGAGTAAAATCAATCTTTAGATCAAATGGCAACAAAATAGTTCATACCTCCTGAATTTTCGCTTGTGCGAAAAAAGTAAGGGGGTTTTTTATTTGTATTTTGGAGTTAGGAATTCTAAATGAATCATCTGCATTTATTTTTAATAATTCTAGTAAAATTAACGGTTCCTAAGACCCGTATAAAGGGTATGTATTTAGGTGCATGTAGACTCATATCGTTGAACCGGGGTTGCGGGTTCATCCAATATGACATATATTTGGGGTTGTGACATGCCATCAGACAGAGGAGAGGGGATGTATCATGAATACATATTTACATACGAACCAGGATATGAATCCGAATTTCGGGTTTGCTTTAACAGATTCTGCTGTACTTGCAGAGGCGAAGTTGATCATCACACAGAAAACCGAAGTTGAGCATATAGAACTTGATATTGATCCACAACGTTGCTTGAAGGACGGACGCAAAGTCTCGGTTGTTGCTCAGCAGCTTGATGCTCCTATCGTAAGACAAGATGCTTCTATTATATATGGTCAAGAACTGAGCTTCGTACAATATACAGTAAACTTAAATCCCGACACGAAGCTTTCCATAGGTTCTATTGAAGGTATAGACTATAGTGTAGACTTCGGATGGTCAGATTTTGCTGAAGGAGAGTATGAGCTTCGTATATCGATTCATAGGAAAACGCCTCGCATTGCAGAAGTTCCATTGGAGCCAGAACAGATGGCTATGGTCAGATATGCTCAGGTGGTGACGGTCGTTATCGCACTATTCCCAGCGCAACCTACGCAAGAGCAACTTGCATCAGCACCAGTATGGACGAGAGACCATCATGTATTTGACTCCTATGGCAGTGCGGGCTTTATACTTGCAGATCTACCACGCATGGTTGCGCGTGTAGACGAGTTACTTGGAGCCGGGGATCACAATTTAGTTGAACGTTTTAACGAGGGTGATCTGTCTGCTCAGCTGTTAAATGAAGGCCTGATGGCCACTGCATGGGGAATTTCTCCATGGTGTTATTCCATCTATGCAGCTCCCGATGCGACTGCACAGGCTAAGTTGTCGGTGGACAAGCTGGGAGAAGAACCTGTATGCACGGGAATTTACCGTATTGCTGCTGAAACAACACAGTTAAGCATTATTCCTGCCAATGAGCTTACGAACTGGCCGGCTTGCACGAAGAAACAGTGGCCGCAAATTCAAGTTGCTGGTTCGGGAGAAACACTACGTATGGCATTGGTTGTGCAAAATTGTGAGTCTGTAAACGGGCTACACGAGAATCCACTACCGTCTTTTGTAATTACGCGTAGCGAGGGTCTCCCAGAGATCGTCGAACCGTTGATAAATATCGTTATTGTTGACTGACGAACATTACCAATAGAATTGTGGTGACAAACATAGATGATATCTGAAGAAATCAGGGAGCAATATGCAGAGGAGCTTGAGGCTTTTCATATATGGATGAAGGATGCCGGCTACACAGGTTATACCGTGAAATCCTATACTGGTGATGTGGCTGAATTTCTCGTTTCAATTAAAGGCAAACCGGTAGATCAGGTCAAAAAACTGCATGTGTTATCTTACTTGTCCCAAGCCCGAGAACGAGGAGTAAGTGATGCGACAAGAAATCGAAAACATGCTGCAATCCATTGCTTTTATAAATCACTAATTGAATTAGAGCTAGTAACAGCGAATCCTGCCTTCGGAATCAAGAAGTCCAAAACCGAGAAGAATCGTGCGCCCGTTTTCCTCGATGAGAGTGGGTTGGAACGTTTTCTGCAATCGGTTGAGGGGAAGTATCGAACACGGAATTTGGCTATTTTCCTGCTGATGGGGTATATGGGACTGCGGGTTGGAGAGGTCCACGCCCTTAACTGCAAGGATTATAATGCTGACAGGCGTACGTTGGATGTCTTCGGGAAAGGCCGGAAGTGGCGCACATTGCCTGTTCCTGAGATGGTTGCGGATCTATTGTCCCAAGCTTTAGAGAAACGTTTAGCTCCATGGCGTTCAAAGGAAGAAGCACTGTTTGTTTCGCAAAAGGGTAAACGACTGTCTATTCGCAGCATTCAGCTCATCTCCACCGAAACCTTTGAACGATTCCAAGAACAATCGCCGTCCACGCAGCGACAGAACTATTCTAGTCACAAGCTGCGGCACTCATTTGCTACGATGATGTTACGCCGAGGGGCGGATTTACGAACCGTTCAAGAGCTGCTTGGTCACTCATCTATCCAAACTACAACCGTCTACACGCATGTCACCAATCGGGAGAAAGAGGAAGCAATGGCGCTGCTAGATATAAAAATACCGACCTTTAACGCTCAATCGATTCATGAATAAGGAAGAAGCCGCAGATCGAAGGAGATGCGGTTTTTTTCTTGTTTAAGGGAGGGAGGTTAATGTGCATTTAAATGAAAATGAAAATTATAATGAGATCAGTTTTTTATAAAAAAGTTAGAATTAGTATAGTTAGATATATTAATATCATAAGGGGGAATATTTTATTTACGTAATTAATATTATGTAAACTAAAATGGGTAATTACTCAATATACCATAGATACATTAAAGTGTTAAATATTTAAATATTATTATTAGAAGATCTAATTTATACATTTCTATTTCTATCTCATTATAAAAAAGCAGTAAAAAACCATCCAGATCTCACTGAAAAGTAGATCCAGATGGTTGTATTAGATAATAATGATGATTTAACAGCTTAATTAAATAAGGGGATATGATGCCTTCAGGCTACTATTCCAAACCTGCAATTTGTTCTTTTAATTTGTTTGCGGAAGCCTGGAAGGCGATTTTTTCTTTTTCGTTCAATGGCAGTGGTAGGATCTCGCGTACACCGTGACGATCTACGACACACGGAACACCAAGATAGACATCAGATACGCCATTGTAATCTTCAAGCAACGTAGATACATTCAGGACAGAGCCTTCATTTCCGAGGATTGCTGCAACGATACGATCAAGTGCTAGCGCGATTGCATAAGAAGTGGCACCTTTGGCATTAATAATCTCATAGGCAGCATTCTTGGTGCGATCAAAGATATCCTCTTGTGTTTCTTCATCCAGCTCTAGATTTGTTCCTGCAACGTTGGCAAGACTCCAAACAGGTACTTCGGAATCCCCATGCTCCCCGATAATATGGGCGTGAATGCTGCGCGGATCAATGCCTTTATTCTTACCAATCAGGTAACGGAACCGTGCACTATCCAGCAATGTTCCTGATCCAATAACACGGGACGCAGGCCAGCCGCTTTGTTTCCATGACGTGTAGGAGAGGATATCTACAGGATTAGTAGCAATCAACAAAATACCATGAGAATTAACGGCTGTAATCTTCTCAATAATCTCTTTGAAAATGCTTGCATTTTTCTTCAGCAGATCGATGCGTGTCTCGCCAGGCTTCTGGGATGCGCCCGCTGTTATGATAATAATGTCAGCATCTTTGCAATCCGAATAATCGCCAGCCCATACTTTTACGCCCCCGGTAAAAGGAAGACCGTGGTTCATATCGAGCATCTCGCCTGTAGCTTTGTCATGATTCACATCCACAAATACCAACTCGGATGAGCGCTGTCTTAACATCAGCGTGTATCCCGTTGTTGTTCCTACCGCACCCATGCCTACAATAACGACACGACTCGGTTTAAGGTTCGTACTATTTGCCATGTTTATATCCTCTCCTTTTTGGGTGTACTTCCATCCATATTAAGGGATATCTTCCGGAAAAGCGAGGGATGTCTATAAACTTTTTCACACGAGATGTCTTTTTTAGAAATATTTCGTCGAAATAACTCGTGGTACGGAGCACATCAAAATCAGATAATGGATTTCATTCAGTTAACATAGGGTCTAACGTCATATAACACGTAGGAGCCTTTTCGACAAGATCTGTGGTAAAATGGGTAAAGTGGAATGGTGATGAATCGTAAAAAGACCCGAATAGATAGGCATGCACGCCTGCTTGTGGGATAAAGAGAGGTGAAACCACTTGCGTTTGCATTGGATTAGGATCGTGCAGACAGTATTGCTGACCATAGGCTTAGCAGCAATACTCGCAGCCTGCACTGATTCAGAAGTAGCACCGGTGGCACAGCCACCTCAGGAAACGGATGAGACGGGAAATACCGGACAAACCCTAACCGTTGTTCCCCCAGTTAACAGTACAGAAGCGGCTGAGATGGCCAAGTATCAAATTCAGACTCGCTTGACCGATTTTCAGCTCCTGAATTCGAATGGTGGTTTGGCATGGGGAGTAACAAGAAATGCACTACGATTGTATTATACGCAGGATGAAGGAGTCACCTGGACGAATATTTCTCCTTCAGAGAATGTGCAATTTCCAGCCAATCCACAGTACGGCCAAAGTATATATTTTGTAGACCGTACACACGGATGGATCGTTCGTGAAGGCATGGGTGGAACGGATACTATTGTGCTTCGTACCAACAACGGTGGGGCAAGCTGGAGCTTATCCTCGTTATCTAAGACGGATAAGGTAACGGCAATTTCTTTTGTTTCTCCGGAAAAAGGATGGATTCTCACTACGGTAGATACCTCAATTGGTAAACAGGACAAAAAGTTGTATGTTACCGAGGATGGCGGAACTACCTGGAGACCGATGTCTGAGAGTGATAATGACGAACAGACTGGATTAGGAGAGATTCCTACACGTGGATATACAACAGGATTAACGTTTTCGGATGCGAATCATGGATTCTTGACTGCCCTTGATTTTGGGACACCGAAGTTATACGTTACGACGAATGGTGGAGAAGATTGGAAGGTGGGTGCTTCGTTCTTCGATCGTGATAAATTCAGTGGATGTGGCAACTTTGGCATCAACTCGCCCCAATTTTTCGGACGAGAAGCCAAAGGAGCTTGGATGCCATTGTCCTGTTCGACGGGAGATCGTACCAAGTTCAATGGA
Organism: Paenibacillus tundrae; assembly: GCF_036884255.1. Lineage (NCBI taxonomy): Bacteria > Bacillati > Bacillota > Bacilli > Caryophanales > Paenibacillaceae > Paenibacillus > Paenibacillus tundrae. The sequence goes on from NZ_CP145605.1 coordinate 3,182,076, forward strand.
TTTTTCACAGACGACGGTGGAAAGAGCTGGAGCTTGTCTACGTTCTCTCTCAATAAGCAGACAGGTCTGAATCGTAACCTTGCACCTACGTTTCTTAACGCTAACGATGGATGGACGATACATGAAGGTATAACCTACCATACAGAAGATGGAGGGAAGACCTGGAGCGCACTTCCGAGAAGTAAAGTATTCGATCAGATTCAGGAAGACTATCCGGAGATCGTGAAGATGCAGATGGTATCAACGAAGTTGGGGTGGGTGCTGGTGGAGAATACGGATACCAAACGATCCTTATTGTTGCAAACAGAAGATGGTGGCGTTCGCTGGAAGGTACTATAATCACCAGGTATAACGCATATTGCAAGAAGGAAACCTATGGGTTTCTTTTCTTTTTAGATACTTTGTGAAATAAATCACAAAATAAATGTTCAAAGGATGGTATATTGAATTCAAGAAGAGATGGGAGTGATGAAGATGAGAACAAACGAACAAACTCAATTCACGCAGGCGGACGAATTAACCAGATACATGCTTCACTTATGCTACACTTGTGATGATGCCAATCGTTGCACAACCGAAGAAGCCGTGAAAGCTTGTATGGCAAATAACGCACAGACAGACCAGCCAGAACCCGCTGAGGGTGCAGACGTAACTCGTGGATTTATGGACATGATGTACGCCTAGGCAACAGTAAGCTTGGAATAACAATCAAACATTCAGTCTAGATCACAAATTTCAACCGGAACGCTCCTTATGAGGGCGTTTCTTTTTTTGGTGGGAAAGGTTATTTTATCCTTCTGTGTACTTCGCAAATAAAACGGTATGCGTTATCATGTAGATACTGAACGTTTAAATTGTCATAGAGAGAGTAATGGATTACAGGTAATTGCATTTGGGAGGGGAGGCTGAACTGCAATGGAGCTCATATTTATTCGTCATGGGCATGGGGAACATCTTAATGACTATCCTAATCAACTAAATAAGATCCATCCAGGACTTACGGAATTAGGTGAGATGCAGGTAAGTAAACTACGAAATGAATTAAGTTTTGATTCGGATGACGTAATCCTTGTAAGTCCGACCAAAAGGACGATTGAAACCGCTCTAATGTTAGCTGGTAATCACAATATCATTGTTACACCTCTAATTGGCCCGAGAATGTTTCCACAAAACTTAGAATTTCCATTTTTGAAGTGCGATTATATATATTCGAAGCAAGATATTCGTAGTCAATATAACAAATTAACCTTTCTCGATTTCGATTTAGACTGCTGGAATGAAGGGATTAATAGAATGGATGAAAATTTATTTGAACAGTTTGGGAAACAATTATTAAGCTGGATGGAAAAGAACGATAAAAGATATTACATCATATCTCATGATGGAACCATAATTAATTATCGAATACTTTTTGGAGAAGCCGGACTGACAAGATCAGATTTTCTGGGAGAAGCAGGAGTTTACAAGATGACCCTATAGTAAATTGGAGAACTAATTAAAGATTTAAGGAACGAATACTAAAAAGGCTTGTATAAATAACTCTGAAAGCTTAAACGATCATGGAGGGATTCAATCGTGGAACATGGGAGAATATTGGGGATCGCATACAATGTAGTACCTGTATCTAACCTGGAGAGATCAGCGGAATGGTTTGTTCGACATTTTGGATTCAACATTAGAAATCGGAGAGAAGGTTACTTAAGTTTGTTCAGAGATAATAGGCCAATTCTGGATCTCATACAGAGTGATAATGAAACAAGAGCTGTATTTGAAATAAATAACAAGAAGAGATGGGTCATCACCTTTTTTACCAATGATATAGCATCTTTACATAGATATTTGATCTCAGAAGGTGTGAATGTGGGAAGTATTAGTGATGAAGGTCAATATGGTAAATTCTTTGTTCTAGAAGATCTAGACGGTAATGTATTCGATGTCTGGGAGCACAATGACTGTGAACTGATTTATTGAGCGATTACATTTCCGGAATTAAGTTGTGCAGAAGTAGATAAGCAATCCGTTAAGACAAAGGAACTCTAGGATTGAAGAAGGGGAGCTGATGAAACCATGAGGTTCAGCTACAAGAATTTTTCCTGCGATGTAGAGATTTATCATAAAGGTGATGACTTTACTGTCAGATTCTACGACAAAAATAAAGAACAGGATGAGCATGACATGATGAATTTGGTCATTGTTGATCCTGGGTACGGCTTTCTTTGCTTGAAAAATAAAGGGGATTCAGCGTTGTTAAGCGGATTCCTAGATGAAGAAGTGTTCGTTTCGGAGGATTATGTAGATGCAGCACTTAGTATCATTGAGGATCTAAGTCCAACGTTCAAGGAGGTATGCACTCCGTATCATATTAGACTTTTCAAACAAACTAGCTTTGTTGAGTACAACGGGGAGTACTGAAATTAACATGTTGACTGAGCAAACCAGAGGAATTTTATCGAAAGGGTGGAAGGATGAATATTCAAGAGATTCCGATAGAGATCATTCAGCAGGTTGGTGAAATTAAGAACATTACCTTTCCTCATAAGCAAGGACATACTTCAATCGTAGTTATTTTGCATACCCCAGATAAGAAATACATCGTCAAAAAAACAGAGAGTCTCCTTTACAATGAGTGGTTGTCTGAAGAGTATGAAGCACTTCAACATCTCCGCCTGTTAGGGTTACCTATCCCGAAAGCGTATTCAATACATATGCAGAATCAAACGAAATGGCTACTAATGGATCACATAGAGGGGATAACGCTCAGAGAATATCTAGCTAAAGAACCTGATCCTAAAGATAAAGAAAGGGCGATAGGTAACTTTGCGCGTTGTCTCAAGCAGATTCATGAAAGCCCATGTCCTACGGTATATATGAAGAGGGATACGACTTGGTTAGATCGCATGTTATTAAAAGCTAATTATAATCTACAGAATTTTGTAGTTGACGGTACAGAAGCGCTTCTTCAACGGATTCAAGAAATAAGGCCAGCACCAATAACCAATACGTTAATTCATGGTGATTTTACGATAGACAATGTGTTAGTTCATGATGGTAGTATTGTCGGTGTAATTGACTGGTCAGGCGCTGCCTACGGCGATCCTAGATATGATGTTGCATTAGCGATTAGACCGAAACATAACGCTTTCGAAGATGAGAGAGATAAGGAAGTATTTTATCACGCATATGGCAAGCTGAGATTAACGGATGAAGAGTATGACTACTTTGAAGACGGTCTATATAACTTCTTCTAATATACTATTTACGGGAAGAATTCATGGTAGATAACTTAGGATAAGTGTCGTTTCGGAATTGCAAATAACCCCATTTTGCGCATAGGATGTCAATATAATTAAATAAGCAGGAATGGAAATGTAAGGAGTGTCTACATGCAATACATCGTAAGGAATGCTAATGTGAACGATATGGATGGACTTTGCTCTATTCGGAACAATAAAGGGCTTTTCACGAGATATTTTACACAGCAAGAGAAACAAGAGGCAATACTAGTCGTTGCTGCAACAGATCATATCATATTAGGATTCGGTGTTCTAAAATTAAGAGGCGAATCGGCTCCGAAATTAAGTGATCTATATGTTAAAGAGACGTATCGCGGGAACGGCATAGGATCAGCGTTGATAACGTATAGAGAATGTCTTGCGAAGCAGCGAGGTTGTACAGAAATGTACGTGAGTGTTGATCCTATTGAAAATCCCAAAATGATTAAACTTATTACTCATCACGGATATCATGCTATTTCAGCACCGTACTCCAAAGACGCTATTTATTTCAACGAAGATGGTACTAGCTACGACAAGACGTACAGCAGGATAGATATGAAAAAATTACTGAGCTAATGTGGCTTGGTCGAGATTGGAAGATCAACAGATCCCCGAAAAGGATCAAGGTAATAAAGAACAGATTACAGCTAATTTCAGAAATATCGAACAAGGTGAATTTTACGAGCAAGGTGAACACGAAGGGTATATAGAATATGAGAAAGAGGCAGGAGCAAAATCATTTTTTCAAATGATTAAAGATGAGAACAACATATGGAAAGTAGCATTTATGCCGTTACAGTAGAGTAAATAGGATGGGATGATTTATGGAGATCGTAACATCACGGATGGATCACATCCGTACACTTGTGAATGAAATGATATTTAATATGGATAGTCCTGTTCAACGACATCAAGCTTCGGTACACCTTTATGGGGTGTCGTCATATGCGTCGATTCTTGCACTAAAGAGAGGACTAGAGCCTGAGATTAGTGCAATCGTAGGCTTGCTCCACCAATTTTATTATTACAAAACGAGAATTGCTCATTACCCTGGCGTGAATAGTGCTGAGACTGTAAGACCTATATTAAGAGACTTGCAGATCTTCTCTAAGGAAGAGCAGCGCCGCATTCTACGAGCGATATTCTACCAAGATCACCTCATGCAGGTTCATGACCCTTATGATGAAATCATCAAAGATGCTGTTATCGTTCATCAGTATGTCCAACATATTGACCAACCTGTATCGCCGTCCTCTGCACCAAGGCTTGTAAATACGCTTAATGAACTATCCATTTCAATCAATCATATAGATGTAGATGAGATGACTACTACGGATAGCTGTATTCACTGCAATATCATTGATAAACGTCAAGAGTTAGCCAATATAGCGGAAGAGTTAGCAGGACAAGTTATTGTTGGCATCTCGGGGGATCAACGCTATCACGAAATTTGTCAGTATTGGCCCGATCAAGATATACATAAAGTTTTACAAGGCAATTGGTGTGCGGCGTTTGTATATCATTGCTGTATGTTAGCTGGGATTGTTCTACCTATCCGTTACCCCAGTGGAAAATACCGTTTAGCTGGAGTTGGTGCAATGTTGGAATGGTCACAACTACCAGAAACAGGTTTTTTTCACCGTGATCAAGATCATAACTTCAAACCTAAACGTGGGGATATCGTTATATATGAGAAACTGTTATCTGACGACTCGCATGATCATGTAGGGATTGTGCTTGAACTTGACGATGACACTATACTAGTCGCCGAGGGGAACAAGGATAACGAGAACTGCTCTGACATAGTGAGGAGGAGCAGAAGTCATTGTATTCTAGGTTATATTCGAATCGACAATGAATATCTTTACAGTTTTAATGGCATATACGATCCTATACTTTAATTAAAATTAACAGCAACAATTCAATCGAAGAGAGGAAGAGATGTATGGTAACGATCTATGATTGGTTTGGTTAGCGCCAATCCATAATGAACATGATCTTTGGACTGATAATTTGAATGGCGAAAGCGTTACCAATAGTTACTTACAGTGTATCGTGGACTGCAACGCGTATGAGATTCCAACAATGGTTGTACATCTTCCGAGTGAAGATCATCCGTACAATACATTGGGAGTAGAGAGAGTTAAGAGAATAACAGAACAAGCGGAGCAATTTAATGTAAATGTGGCGTTTGAGAATTTAAGAAACTTTACTAATTTGTCGCAGGTACTGGATCAAGTGGATTCCAAGCGGATCGGCTTCTGTTATGACTGTGGACACCACTATCGCTATTATCCTAGCAAAGATTTGTTATCTATGTATGGTTCTAGACTAATGGCAGTACATTTACATGATGACAATGGAAGTTGGGAGCAACATGGGCTGCCTTTCGATGGATCCATTGATTGGTCTACAACCATGAATCAAATTGCAGATACAGGTTATACAGGTGCAACTGCATTAGAGCCTATGAACTGGGACTATGAAGAGTTGTCCATTAGAGCATTTTTGGAGAAAGCCTTTGTGAAAGCGAAACAGCTTGAAGAATTGCGATTATCTAATTCGTAAAAATAAAGAAATGAAGCAAATCTTAAAGCGTCATATGTATGAAAAAGTACGGTCAGATGAGCATTCTTTTCAAGAAAAACGGGGGGACAATAGGTTGAATAAGCAGAGTGTACACCAAACGAACACTTTATATTGGGATACCCAAGCAAATGACTTTTTAAAAGCAATCGTACTTCCGCTATATGGAGCATTTGTATCGGAAGAAAAACATCAGCTATTCGGAGATGTCTCTGGCAAAAAGCTGTTAGAAATAGGCTGTGGCAATGGCCAATCGTTGCAGTATCACGGAGAGCGCCAAGCGGCTGAGCTATGGGGAATGGATATTTCTAAGAATCAAATTGAAAAGGCGGAGCAGCATCTAACAGCATGTGGTCTTTCAGCAACATTAATCTGTTCTCCGATGGAAGAAGAATGTGGCGTACCTATCGACTATTTCGACATCGTTTATTCGATCTATGCAATAGGCTGGACAACCGACCTTGAAGGTACCTTCAAGAGAATTGCTTCGTATTTAAGAAAAGACGGAGTATTCATTTTTAGTTGGTCTCACCCTTTACATAGATGTATAGTTCATGAAAATGATAGATTCGTATTGAACAAGCCCTATCATGATGAATCCTGGTATTTGGTCAATCCCGATGATGTTCAAGGCGAATTAACCTTATCTGATCGCACGCTTTCCACTTACATCAATGCGCTCGCTACAGCAGGGTTTGTCATTGAGCAAATGATCGAAGAAACGGATCAAGAAATCCTTCAACAGCACGCTGAAGACAATAATCTCGCAAAAAGAGCAACGATGATTCCAGTCACCTTTGTAATCAAGGCCAGAAAACTATGAAAGATAGGTATGTTAGATGTATACCTTATGCAAAGGAGCAAGTTAGAAAATGAGTTATTACGGAGAACTGTGCACTAGAATGTATGAAGTGGATAAATCGATTGCAGAAGGCAAAGAGCTTGATTTCTACCTTTCTTTTGCTGATCGAGAAGATATTCGTGTACTTGAACCCATGTGTGGAAATGGGAGAATGCTGATTCCTTTTATGCAACGTGGTATTAACATTGAGGGATTTGATATTTCAGAGGATATGCTTAAGGTGTGTAGGGAAAAAGGCAATGCATTAAACTTAATACCTCAGGTCTTTTTTCATAAGATCGAAGAGTTTGAGCAACTCCTCAAATCCAACGGTTTTCAACATATTCAACTTCATGAAGTGAAGGATGGCTATGGGGAAGGCACTTCTTTTCATGTGTTTGAGTGTTCCTGAAATTCATAGTTTGGGGAGAGGGGTAGCAGCATGGTTAAAATCAGGTTTGCTGCAAATGAGGATATCCCTTACATTCAATCCATAGCGCACGAGACATGGACGTATACTTATGGTGAGATCTACACTGAGGAGTACATTCGTGATTTTGTCAGTAGAGCGTATTCTAGTGAAAATTTACGTTTATCTATTGAGAGAGATCTTCAGAGTGCGAAGCGAAGTTTCTTAATTGCAGAATGTAATGAGAAACCTGTTGGTTACGCTCAAACCAGACAAGTGTCTGAAGCGGAGTTTGAATTGTTACGAATTTATGTAAAATCTGAGTTTCACAAAATGGGCATTGGTAATGGTTTTATTCAAGAGTACATTCAAATTTTACAACCTATTCATCAATTATTTGCATGGGTAGGCAAAGACAATCAGGTAGGCAGATCCTTCTATGAGAAGAGAGGCTTTGTAGTAGTTGCAGAAAAGACTGAAATGATCCAAGGACAAAATAAAACGCAAGTGAAGTACGTATTGCACATATCCTAACCATGAATAGGACTGAAACGATGAGTAGAAATATTATAGTTACAGGTGGAGCCATTATTAAAGACTCTTGTGGAAGAATACTATTACAGAGACGATCAGATTATGGTGATTGGGGATTGCCTGGTGGCGGAATGGAAGCCGGTGAGACCATTGAAGAGACCATGATTAGAGAAGTAAACGAAGAAACGGGGCTTACGGTTAAGCAATATCATTTACATGCGATATATACCGGAGAACGAATGAAGTATACATATCCTGACGGTAATAAAGTTGTATTTGTGATGTTCTTGTTTAACGTAGAAGCTGACTTAGACGGCAAACTCGCTGAGGATGGCATTAATCTCACATATAGAGATCCACAAAATGAATCCTTACAGCTTATGTTTAAGAGCATTAAAGACATTGTCCTAGACGACATTAATATTGTACAAAGACCTATTTTTATTGATCTGAAAAAAGATGATACTACTAGCCTTTTAAGAACATGATAAAAGGATAAGAGAAATAGCCAAGATCATAGTAAAGGGGTTCTCTATATGAATGAAGCGCTCCAAACATACCTAAAGGATATACAATTTTCAGGTGATCTCAAGAAAGACATCGAAGCCTTTTTTGCAGCGCATGAAGATGATGAAACTCTGTCACATATACTCTCGGTTGCTTCAGAAGCCAAACGTGTCGCTATACTTTATGGAGCTGATCCTGCAAAAGCGGAACAGGCTGCTTTACTTCACGATATTAGCAATGTTGTTCCTGTTACTGGAATGTTGGATTTAGCGAAGAAACTATCTATTGAAATTATGGATGAAGAGTACACCTATGGTCGCATCGTGCATCAGAAACTGTCCAAAGCTATGGCGAGGGAAATCTTCAACATCACCGATCAAGAGATATTAGATGCAATCGAATGTCATACAACTTTGAAAGCAAAAGCATCTCTTATGGACAAGGTTCTCTTCATTTCAGACAAAATTTCTTGGGAGCTTCCAGGGGATCATCAATACTTACTTGATGCTAGATACAAAGTAGATGAAATGAAATTAAATGAAGGCATTCTGATATATCTGAATCAGGTATGGGAGAATCGTTCCAAGCTAAAATTGATACATCCATGGCTAATTCAAGCGCGATTAGAGCTTATGTCTACGTTTCCTGAATTAGAAACAGAACGATTTATCCTAAGACAGATCACACATGACGATGCGAAAGATATATTTCAGACCTTTTCGCTGGATGAGGTTACGAAATACTACGACGTGGAGAGCTTTGCGAATATTGAACAAGCAGAGCAACTCATTCAAACCTGGCATCAGAGGTTCGAGAACAAACAGGCTATTCGCTGGGGGATCGCTCTGAAGTCTGACAACCGAGTGGTGGGGACATGTGGGTTTCACGGTTGGGCAGAGAATCATCATAAAGCTGCAGTCGGGTATGAGCTCACGCCACAATTCTGGCGCCAAGGGGTAATGACAGAGGTCTTAGGGAAGATCATTGAATATGGGTTTACTACGCTTGAATTAAACCGAATTGAAGCCTTTGTTGAACCTGAGAATGCAGGCTCAAGAAGGGTGCTTGAGAAGGCAGGCTTCCAAGCAGAGGGTTTATTGAAGGATAATTACTACTGGAAGAACCGGTTTGTAGATAACGTCATCTATGCTTTGATTAAAAAAGACTTTAAGAAGATGACAAGATGAATTTCGTAACAAGATGAATCGAACACACTGGAGAATCCTTTTAAAAAGAACATCAATTTGAGTGCTATATCCAGAGATTTTGTTAGGCATAAATCGTACTTATAAGGAGCTACACCGATGTCACTTGGACTCATCATTGTACTTGTCGTGATTTGGTATTATTATAAGTTTCCGAGGAAAGATCAGATTCATACTCAGGCCGTGCCGAACGCTTATTTTATCGAATCTAACAACGAGATGCCTATGCAAGACCATTATGAATGTGCAGCATTTTCTAGTGCTTTTGTTCTGCGACACTTTGGAGTCGAAGCCGATGGTCAGAAATTATATGAGAAGTATCCAAGAAAATTGTTGGATGGAACCATTAGTCCTAAGGGGATCATTGTCTTTTTCAAAAGATTAGGGTATGATGCGTCCTACCTTCGGGGAGATATTAACACGCTGAAGAAGCAAATAAGTCAAGGTAACCCTGTGATTATGTTCATCCGAGTAAACCCGAAGCAACGATATCTGCATTTTGTTCCAGTTGTAGGTTATGATGAAACGCATTTTTATTTAGTGGATTCATTAAGTCATACCATTAACTGTAACGAAGCGCATTATAATAGGAAAATTGCAATTCGTGAGCTGGATGGCTTATGGAGAACGTGGCTTCCTTTTTGCCAAAATTCGTATATCGTCGTTAAGCCCAAGTAGAGAAGGAGAAGTAAATGATTGTACTAGATATGGTTATGAACCTGTTAATTGATAGTTGCCCTTCTTATAAGGAAAGATCAGAGAATTATATGAAAGAAAATTACGAAGAAGGCGAAGAAAGGCTGCTATATGTAGAAATGTCTGATTTGGCTGAACATATTGTTGCTCTGTATAAGAACAAACAAACCGATGAATTTGATAAGCTATTCGAAACGATTGAACTTCTACATACTGAAGGAAACCATGAGGTTAGAGCGTTAGCATCCGTAGGTCTTTTGGAGGATATTCAGAATCATATTCTACGCGATGAGAAGTTAACCCTGGCAGCATTTGAGACGTATCTAGGAACAGTGTCACTTGAATGGTGGACGCACTTAATTAATTTTTGGGAAGGCAAAAGTGACTACCTTGGTGGACCCGTTAAGAATTAGAAGCTATTCAAAAAGTAAAAAACAAACACATCACACAACAACTAGAGGTGAACGTATGAAAGAGAAGTCAATCCTTGATATAAGACTGTTTGAGGAGCCAACACGTAACAAGCCTCTTCCTCCCTATGCCGGAAACATATATGAGGTACATCAAGATCGCTTCAGTAACGCTAAAAAACGGGACATTGTGCTTCAAACCAAGGGTTTCAGAACGTGCGGCTTATCATATTAAATCTTACCAAACCCCTATTCAAGTTCATATTGCTGATATTCCAGTTATAAGTTAACCTCACCGAAAGATGAACGCTTATGTTCATTTTTCGGTTCTTTCAGTTTTGTTGATCAAATATTTAATCCAATGAACAAGTTTTATGCCTGGCCGCATATACATTACTGAAACAGGTCAAGACTTCGGCTTTCCTAGGTCAATGTATATGAACGGAGGGAGAGACATGGGCATTGAATCATCATGGATGTTTGATTTGTTTGGAACGGTCTTTCCAATTGTGTTTGTCCTGATTATAGGTATCGTATTGTTATCCGTGGGTAAAGAAGTGTGGAGATGGGGACGTAATAATACCGAACCCTTACTTACAGTCCCTTCACGAATTACAGGCAGGAGAATGCAGGTTAGTCAGTCGCACGCTGAATCTGGCAGTTCAGCCCGTACATTATATTACGTCACCTTTGAAGTGGAGAGTGGGGATCGTCTCGAGTTCAAAGTGAGGGGAGAAGAGTACGGTCTATGCTCGGAGGGGGATGAAGGGCGTCTTTCCTTCAAGGGCACACGTTATGTAGGCTTTGAGCGCAACAATCGACGGTATACAGAGCGTGTGCACGGATAACTCGACTGGCTTGCGCCATCACGGCGTAAGCTTTTTTAATGTCTTTTTGGTGGACAAGCGTTTCTTAACAGGGTAAACGTGTTTTTATATATAAGAGAGATTCTTTTCCAAATCACTGATGCCTTCATTCGACATATGTTTGTCAGATAAGGATCATCCTAATTCATAGATTACAGAGGAGGAATAGTTATGTCATTCACAGATCAAGTCGTCGTTGTGACAGGAGCTGCTCAGGGGATTGGTCGGAGTGTGGCTGAGGCTTACGCCGTTGCAGGCGCAAAAGTGGTATTGGCGGACTACCAGGAAGCAGAGGGCGCAGCAGCGGCGGCTTCCATACGCAATGAAGGCGGCGAAGCCATCTTTGTTCAGTGTGATGTCCGGAAAGAGGAAGAAATTACGAATCTGATCAACACAACGCTTGAGGAATACGATCAAATTAATATATTGATTAATAATGCAGGCGTCGCTAGATGGAAATCTCCTTACGAACTCACGGTAGATGAATGGGACGATGTGCTTAATACCAATGTAAGAAGCACCTTTCTTGCTAGCCGTGAAGCGGCGAAGCATATGAAGAATAACGAACATGGAGGTGCCATCATCAATATGGCATCGACAAGAGCATCGATGTCTGAGCCCGAGACGGAAGCTTATGCAGCATCCAAAGGAGCTATCGTTGCTCTTACACATGCTATGGCAGTCTCACTTGGTAAAGATCATATTCGGGTCAATTGTATCAGTCCAGGGTGGATTGAAACAGGAAACGTTGATGAATTGAAAAAAGCGGATCATGAGCAGCATCCTGCTGGACGTGTGGGCATTCCTTCGGATATCTCCCGCGCATGTTTATATTTGTCGGATCCGAGCAATACCTTTGTCACAGGGACCAACCTGATTATTGACGGAGGTATGACTCGAAAAATGATATATGAGGACTAAAACCGGGATTTATTCAATCGGGTACGTCCACGTCACGATATAGCACACTTAAGCCCAAGTTAAGCACTTGGGCTTATTTGATTTTAATAACTCGGTTGCTATAATGAATGTGATTTTATAACAATCTACGAATGGAGGGAGTTTATGTTCGGGAAATCATCCCGGAGGCTACTATGGCTCTTATTGCTGATTGGAGGGATCATAATGACTGGCTTTGAATCGACTGCTGAGGCTAGCCCTGATGTTAGAGCTGCCTGGGTGTGGCAGACGAATTCGATCCGTGACGGAGGAGATGAGCTGCTTGCGAATGCAGCTAAACATAAGATTAACAGACTCTATGTAAATGTGAATATGAACCTTTCAACCGAGATATATCGTGAATTTATTGCCAAAGCGACTGAGGCGGGCATTGCTGTGGAAGCGCTCGGAGGTGACCCTTCTTGGGCAATCGAAGGTCGTGAGGATCCTATGCTTCGTTTGGCTTCATGGGTGAGTGAGTATAATCTAACGGTGGAAGCAGCAGAAAGGTTTGACGCGATTCATCTCGATGTTAAGCCTTATGTTCTACCAGCGTGGAATACGAATGCGTCAGCGTTAGTGCAATCTTGGATGAATAATATGACCTTGTTACAGAAACAGGTAGAACAGAATGGAAATATTCAGGTGAATGTGGATTTACCTTTTTGGCTCAATTCTTATACGGTAGCAGGGAAAAGAACGACCGAAGATGCGGATAACGAAACGTTATCGCACTGGTTCATTGAGCGGTTTGATCATATTACTTTGCTTGTATACCGTGATACTGCACAAGGCAATAACGGTATTATTCGCTTGATTGAAAAGGATATGAAGGAAGCAGATGTCCAAGGCGTATCTGTAACTGTTGGGGTGAACACCAAACCAATGCCTGGTGAAGAGTTCACCACATTTGCAGATAAAGGAACAGCCGAGCTTGAAGCCGTAATGAATGAAGTAGCAACTTCGTTTCGTGACCACACGTCTTATGCTGGAGCAGCAGTACATGACATTGTGTATTGGAATCAGTTATCTCCAGAAGATGAACCCGCACCGGAACCTGCTCCAGAGAATCCAGTTAGCCCACCCGACATTCGTGGAACTTACATCTGGGAGGCTTCTCAGGTAACAAACGATGGCGGGGATCATATTCTCGAATTTGCTAGAGAAAAAAATATTAACTTCTTGTATGTCCGCCTTGACCTGGAGCAGCCCTACTCTAGCTACCGATCATTTGTGAAGCGTGCTGCGGCACAAGGGATCGAGATTCATGCTATGGGCGGTCATCCGATCTGGGGGAAAGCCGAGAATCGTCCACGTATTCAACGATTAATTGATTATGTAACGAATTATAACGCTGAAGTTGAAGCTGATGAACAGTTTAAGGGGATTCATCTCGACATTGAGCCTTACACCTTGCCTGAGTGGCAATCAGATCGAGATACGCTGTTAAGTGAGTGGGCAGCCAATATTGCTTATTTCCACGAAGAAACGAAAAGACATGGCGATTTGGAAACGAGTGCAGATTTGGCTATCTGGCTTGATACATTTCCACTGCCAGGCAAGAACGTCTCGGTCAGTGAATTTATGATTGACACATTAGATCATGTGTCACTTATGGCATTCCGTAATTCAGCCGAAGGCTCCAACGGCATCGCGGCTGTTGTTAGTCAGGAGATGGAGATCGCTGATCGTTTAGGCAAGCCGTTAATGATTTCGGTCGAAATGAAGGAGAATTTCGAAGGCAAGCATATTTCCTTTTATGAGGCAGGAGCATCAGAGATGGAACGCCAATTAGCTTTATTACCTAACCTTCTGTCTGACTTCCAAGCTTATCAAGGTAATATTGTACATGCTTATGATTATTGGGTAGAAGCCAAGCCTTAAATAGGCGAGTTATATAGGAAATTCGATCTCCTGGAATCTCACACGTGTTGAGGTTCCGGGCTTTTTTTTGTGAAAATTCGATATGATCTTGTCACCGAATAGGCTCCTGCACAATACGATATACGGTGATGAAGAGCTGATGCAGAGGAGGAAGCAGAACATGGCTGTAATCAAAGCCAACTCAGAAGATGTCAAGCTGCTTGCAAGGCTGTTGAGAGCAGAGGCTGAGGGCGACGGCGAGCAAGGCATGCTGTTAGTCGGTAACGTTGGCGTAAACCGAGTTCTGGTGGATTGCTTGGATTTTCGGGATATCCGGGATATCAATCGCATGGTGTTCCAGAACCCCGGCGGATTCGAGTCTACGCAGAAGGGATACTTTTACCAGCGAGCCAGACAATCCGAGATTCGACTAGCCCAGCGCGTGATTAACGGGGAGCGCATATGGCCAGCCAGCAATTCTCTATGGTTTTTCCGTCCTGTAGGTGATTGTCCGCCAACGTGGTATAACCAGCAAAATACCGGCCGTTTCAAAGCACATTGTTTCTTTAGTCCTACTGGGGAAGACTGTCCAAGTGTCTATTAATAACAATTTTTGGGAGGAATCATCAATGATTAATCAGCCTTATCAACCAACACAGGTATTGGGTCAACAAGCGAATTCACAAGTACAAGGAACATCTTACAAAATCGGTAACGGTGCACCTTCTATGTCTCCAACACCTGGAATGGTGTCACCAAGCTCGACAACTGTTCCTCCGCTCGTGTCCAGTGGTAGCCCGATGACGCCTACAGGAACCGTTGTAACAACGACAGCGCCACAGTTTGAACAATCTTACATCGAGAATATCCTGCGTCTTAATCTGGGAAAATTCGGTACATTCTATATGACGTATGAAGGAAACAAAGAATGGAATGCACGGATCTTCCAAGGTATTATTGAAGCAGCAGGTCGTGACCATATTATCATTAGTGATCCAAAAACAGGCAGACGTATTATGTTGCTGATGGTTAACTTCGACTATGCAACATTTGATGAGCCGCTGTTGTACCAATATCCAGGTGTGATTGGTAACTATCCGCAAGCACCGAGCAGACGTTAGTCCTTAACCTATAGGACGATAAGTAACATACCTAGAACATAGTTCTCCATAGGCTGCTTCTGAGTGTAGCGTAATTCTACATTCCAGAAGCAGCCTTTAATTGACTACATGTCTGAAATCTTGCTCCTGTTCTAAGAAACGTCCTAGGAAAGACATTTCTCCACCTCGGTTGCATTGATCTATACTTAGAATCGGATAAAAGGAGTACAGCGTTACTTTCAACTCGAATGTCTCATCTATTACAGGTTTGAAAAATTTAATTCAATGAAGTAACCTTACGAGCAAGTTGTGGCACTTATAGATAAGACATGAGCATTGGAACAGAAGATGCATCATGTTTCAGACTGACAAACAGAAGATTCAATACGTTCAACATAAGGAAGGAACTGATTAGCAGTGAAATTATGGATTGAAGGGGCTGTGCGCGGTGAGCCTGATGCATACGAGCATCTGGTTAAACAATTCCGAGGGATGGCTCATACGGTAGCATTCCATATACTTAAGGACGAATTTTGGGCTGAAGATGTCGTACAGGAAGCCTTCACCGAGGCGTTCTCGAATCTGAGTCGTTTGGACAAGCCTGAGGCGTTTCCTGGTTGGTTCAAAGTGATTGTAGAGAGACAATGTTACCGCTGGTTGCGACGCAAACGGCACGCCATCATTCCTGTAGAGGAACTCTCGCATATACACAAAGAAGATCAGTCGAATGATCCCGAACAGCTATTGTTGCTGAAGGAACAAAATCGTATGTTGCATGATCTAATTGGGAGTTTACCCTCATCGATGCAACTTGTTGTAGATATGTTTTATTTCAAAGGGTACTCATTGAACGAAATTTCGGACTTTTTAAATGTATCTATCTCGGCGTTGAAAAAAAGATTGTTTGATGCTCGTAAAAAACTTAGACGACACATCCCTGTGGCAGACATAACTTCCGTATTTACCAATCTCTATGAAGGAGGAGAAGGCATGCTTCATATTACCAATGGCGACCATGCAGCAGATCGTATCAGACAGAGTGGAATTCAGGGGGACGTTCTCGTCTGGAGAGAGCTATATCCATTTGGGCCTGTCTCTAGAGACATGGCGGAGCAGAAGGAAAGAAGTAGACGTGTAGCCTACCTAGAACGTGAATTAGGCATCCCTCAGTCCGTATATTTACAGATTGCCGAGCTGGAGCGGAAGCTTCAATCTTTGCATAACGAAAAGGAGATTGTTTTGTGGTTTGAGTATGACCTGTATGATCAAACGATGTTATCGTACCTGCTACACTTTTTCCAAGGACAATCGCTTGGAGATATTACCCTGCATCTGCTATGCATTGGTTCTCATCCCGAGATTGAACATTTCAGAGGGCTTGGACAGCTCACACCCAAACAAATTGGAAGCTTATCGGGAACATGGCATGTCATAGGCGCGGAGGAAATGGAAGCTGGTCGTTTGTTCTGGGAGGCATATACCTCCCAGAACATCCAGGATCATATCGAGTTCTTAACTAAAGACACATCTGCTTATCCCTTTGCACGTACTGCATTTCAGGCTCATTTGTCCCGACTGCCTTCGATCAAGAATGGTTTGGGAATCATCGAACAGACCACCTTAGAGGCGATCAGAGAGGGGATGGATCGTCCTTATCCACTATTCAAGCATGTTGGTGACCAGCTTCATTGGCTTGGGATGGGTGATCTGGAGTATTGGGCTCATCTACGGAGAATGTCATCTGTGCCAAATGCTTTACTATCGGTAACTGGTGCATCGAGATTTCCTGATTTCCAGCAGCATAGTGATGAGTTCCGGGGTGCATTTCTCTCTCTAACTCCCCTCGGAATGCAGGTGTTAGATGAGGAAGTGGATTGGGCAAGCCTTCGAAGAGAAGAAGCTTGGTTCGGTGGGTTAAGAAACGAGGAAGGCAAAGAGCCTCGCTGGCGCTGGGATGTTACATCCAAACGTGTAATTGTATTAGAATAACTGAAGTTGAATGCGCACATCAACCCAACGCAAATACCGCTAGAATACTCAAATAAATAAAGGAGTATCCATCATGTTGACCATGATTGGGATACTTCTTTATTTTTAAGAACTGTGGTGTCCAACTCATGATTGTCTATATCGAAGGTCTGCCTGTACGTACTAATCAAATATGTAAAAGAAATGGCGTTTTCATGTTATTTGTAAAAGAAAAAGCTAGTTTACGTCATTTCAGTGTCATAGGACACGGATTGACTGTGTAGTTTAGAGTTATATAATAAAAGAAGCATATCCTTGTTATTCGACACAATAAGGGCGGAGGTGGAAGTATTGGGAAGTTGAAACTGCATATGAGCGGCAGAATGGCTAATATCCTACATTTTCGAAGGAGGTGGACCTATTTGCCGAAGAATAACGGCGAATAGGATGAACATTTGAGTGACCCCTTACCGAGTATTTTAAACTTAGTATTAATCGGTTTACTTGTATTGATGAATGGTTTCTTCGTATCGGCAGAATTCGCGATGGTCAAAGTTCGCGGTAGCCGCATCGAAGCTTTGGTGGAATCAGGCAACAAAAATGCAATTTATGCTTCCAACATTGTACGTAATCTAGATGCTTATCTATCTGCGTGTCAGTTAGGGATAACGCTAGCTTCACTGGGACTTGGGTGGCTGGGAGAACCGGCAATTGCTCACTTGCTTGAGCCAATGTTTACGGCATTTGGGTTAGGTCCTGTTTATGTGCATGGCGTTTCGATTGCCATTGCTTTTGTTATTATTACGATTTTGCATATTGTACTCGGGGAACTTGCTCCCAAAACGATAGCAATCCGTAAATCGGAGACGGTCACGTTATGGTCTGCGGCACTGCTTACGTTTTTCTACAAATTAATGTATCCCTTTATATGGGCTTTAAATGGAATGGCGAACAGCCTTTTGCGCATGTTCCGGATGGCACCGGCCTCCGAACTGGATGAAGCGCATAGCGAAGATGAAATACGCATTCTAATGAAAGAAAGCAATAAGAGCGGTTTAATTGACAATACTGAATTGGCGCTTGTTGATAATATATTTGATTTTACGGCAACGACCGCCCGTGAAATTATGATTCCGCGGACGGAAATGATCTGTCTGAACGCCAATCAGTCCATGCTGGAGAATCTGGAGATCGCCAGTGAAAGCATGAGAACCCGTTATCCGGTATATAACGGTGACAAGGATCATATCATCGGTTTTATTCACATTAAAGATCTGATGAAATCTCAATTAACCGATACGATTTCCGTCATTCGTCCAATTCTTGCCGTTCCCGAGTCAACACCAATCAGTGACTTGCTCAAACGCATGCAGCGCGGTAAGACACAGATTGCGATTCTGATTGACGAGTATGGAGGAACCTCAGGACTTGTAACGCTTGAGGATATTATGGAAGAGATCGTTGGTGAGATTCAGGACGAATTCGATCAGGAACGTCCTGCGATTGAGCAAGTGGATGAAATGGAGTACTCGATTGACGGGCTTATGCTGATTGAAGAAGTAAGTGAGCGTTTCGGATTAGAGATGGATCGATCGGATTATGATACGATTGGTGGATGGCTATACTCCAGAGTCGAAACAATTCCGCCTGAGGTGGGACAATCGGTAGAGTATGGTGGACATCTCTTCGTCATCCAGGAGACAGAGCACAAACGAATCTCCCGTGTAAATGTGATTAAGTTAGAGATGTTAGTGGAAGAAGAAGGGGCTTGATATAAGCTCTAGAAACAGTGTGCATTTATATGAAAAGTCATCTATCCACAATAATAGAAACCGTACAGTGTTGTCATTCACTGTACGGTTTTTCTTTGGTTAGTATAAGAAGGAGGACTCATACCTCACATGGAGAATTAAAATTGAGTTTTATCTCTTTGAAACGAATGTAAGCTAAACTTCGTACATCAACTATGGATATCCATAGTTATTCATATGATGAAATGGAGGATGAGACAGATGTTGAACAAGCGTTTGAACCCGATCCTTAAAGTAGCACTAGCAGTAGCTCTGACGTTACCTGTATTACTAACCATAACTAACGGAGAACTCCAAGCGGCTTCAGAGAGTACTATTGTCAAACCAGTAGCTTTGACCCCACCGCCACCAGAGATGGAAAGCATGCAGAGTTTGGCTCCATTAACACATATTTATAAAGCAAATGGCGCGGTCGTTCCAGTAGGTGGACTTTCGGTTCATGTGTATACCAATACGGCAACATATAATCAGATGAAATCATTAAAGGTAGACTACCGTCTCGAACGTTGGGACGGATCGACTTGGATCGTGTATCGTTCAGGTACTTCAACGAAAAGTAATACAAACGTGTTAAAGGCCCATTCGGATTGGACAGTGATATCTGGTTATTACTATCGTGTAGTCAGTGTGCATACCGCAATGGACGGATCAGACACCGAGAAGACAACACATATATCTGACACGGTATTGTTCTAGCCAATATGGTGATCAAGGACTGGTCGAAGGAAACCTTTGCTTCTGCAGATCATTTGCAATAGCTAGCATTTCCGCTTTATTAATCGTACCAAACATGCTCACATTAGTTGATCCCATCATCCATTGGAACGTGTTATACGGTGGACCAATTGCTATAAGTGCTTCGCTCCCATCATCCAAACGAACCATATCTGTCTCACGTAACACGGGTGCTGTATCAACTTGACCAGGTCGGATCCACATATAATCAAATTGAATGACTTCTTCTTCGATATCATTCACCCAAGTAGAATAACGTACACGCATATGGTCTGACGCATAGTCTCTGTCATCAGACGAGTTCGGCTGCTCGCTATCTTCCTCACGATCTTCAAGGAGTAGCTCGAACTTCACATGTGTGAATCGTTCAGGAATGGCGTTGGATAAGAGAAAATCGCCAAGAAAACCTGAACGAGCCTGCTCTTCAGTGACTTCAACAGGGCCAAATGTACGGTCGTATTCAACAGGCAGGTCAGCACCCTCAATGATGGTAATTGTAGGAGCATCCTCAATACCTGGTTCAGGTGGTGGAGGAGTTCTGGCCGTTGAAGGATCTTTCCCAACGATCTGTTCCGTACCATCTTTGATGACGATGGATTTCATTCCATTTCCCCAATCTTTTATCGTTTGCACAAAAGGGGATACGGCTTGTGTGCCGGCTGGGACACTAAACAACAGTGCACCTAAGGCAACGGAAGCTGCCACAACACCAGATAACCAGAAGGTTTGTTTTCGTCTTCTGCGTTTACCTATTTTATTAATCTCGGTTTGCACATTAAGCCAGGATTCCTGCATGCTCTTGGTTTGTTCCTTACTAGGGGGAGGGGAAGCTGAAGCAGCCTGTCGGAATGCTTCATCAAAAGCTAAATCGAAGGCATCATCAAAATAGTCATCTTCCAACTCTGCGTATGACTCGTGATCATGCTTATCTAATTTGCCTTTGCTCAATGCTGCCACCCCATTCCTTATGTAGTTGCTTCTTAATGCTTCCCCGAGCGCGGAATAACCGTTGCTTAACAATCTCTTCCGATGTATTCAAAATCTCAGCCATCTCTCGGTAGGAGAGTCCGTCTTTCCATCGCATCTCGATCAGAACACGATATTCAGGTTTGAGTTGGCTGAGGTAAAATTCAATAGATTCCTGCATCATTTGTGTTTCAACTGTGGTTTCGACAGAAGCTGAAGTCTGATTAATCGTCTCCATATCTATAAAAACACTATCCGTATCCAGTTGGTTACGGTTATTTTTATTTTTTCTCAAATAATTAATGGCTGTATTTCGTGTTACGACTTTAAGCCATGCCTTTAGTTTTAATTCACTCTCGAAAAGAGGTTTGTTTTTAATGATTTTGATAAAAGCTTCTTGAATGATGTCTTCAGCAGCGGCACGCTCTTTGATGATATAAACGATGAGGCCATGTACCATATTATAATATTCATAATACACTTCTTCCTGAAGTGCAGGGCTCAAATTATGGAAATCTGAGGCTAAAAGTAATTGGAGCCGATTAGCCATGATGTTCTCCTTTCTGGTGAAGAATCTACAAACATTGGTATCATTTCATTTTACAGCATTATATGGAAGTCTAACAATATCATCGTTTTACATACTGAACGAAAAATATTAAAAAAAGACCGCCTAGTCTAACCATAAATATGGTTGATTAGGCAGTCTTTTATTGTAGTTTTAGCTATAAATGTTGTTGCTAGAATACATGCGTCCTACTAGAACGCCCAGTCACCTTTCAGGAAGATCGCTTCACGTTCACCACTTGTTGTAATGCCGTAGATATCTGTCTCGGGCGAACCCATCATGAAATCTACATGTGTGATACTCGTATTCATACCACGTGCGGCGAGCTCTTCTGGGGACATCTTTTTGCCACCATCGATATTAAAGGCGTATGAACTACCGATTGCAAGATGACAGGATGCATTCTCATCATAGAGTGTTGTGTAATATAAAATGCCGCTTTCGGAGATCGGAGAGTGGTAGGGTACCAGAGCAACTTCACCCAAGTAATGAGACCCTTCGTCCATATTAATCAGACGTTCAAGCGTATCATATCCTTCCTCCGCATGAAAATCAACAATCCGTCCATTTTCGAACGTTAGCGTGAAACGATCAATAATGCTTCCGCCATAGCTTAATGGTTTCGTGCTGGATACTGTACCATTAACGCCGTGTTTTGCTGGAGCTGTGAACACTTCTTCTGTTGGGATATTAGCTACAAAAGGAGTACCTTGTTCATTCACACTTCCTGCCTGAGCCCAAATATGTCCTTCTGGAAGCTCAACGGTTAGATCGGTACCAGGTGAGATAAAGTGAAGTGCACGATACTTTTTGTTATTAAGCGCAACAGCCTTGTGTTCTAAACGCTCGATGTGCTGATCCCAAGCTTGGATAGGATCTTCTAAATCTGCCCGTACGGCAGCGAAGATGGCTTCCCATAGCTGTTCCATCTGCTTAGATGCAGGAAGGTCTGGGAATACTTTAGCAGCCCAGTCAGGGGAAGGGCAGGCTACACCTGTCCAGCTCATTTTATCTGCCTGCTGATATTGACGGTATTTAGCAAGTGCCTGACCATAGGTTCGTTGATGCGTCGAAATACGTTCCGGATCAATTCCTTTCAACAAGTCAGGGCTTGATGACAGAACAGTTAAGAACGCTGCGTTGTTTGCAGCAAGTTCTTCAAGCTCAGCAGCATGCCATTTCGGAGGATCTTGGAATGATTGTTCCGGAGCCATCTCGAATCGTAGCCGATTCACAGTTTCGTCACTGAATTTTACAATGACTTTCTTGGCACCGGCTTCATACCCCTTACGTACCAACAAGCGTACAAATTCAACTGTATCTATCATGGCACTGATCACAAAAATTTGTCCTGGTTGTACGTTTGCTCCTACTTTGACAGCGAGCTCCGCATAACGATCCAGCTTTTGTTCAAATGTTAACATCTAATTGTCTCCTTACTTTAATCGTAGTCATTATCAAGCATTTTTCTAGTCGTACCTAGCATGCCATGTTAAATTTATCGATAAAAACAAAGGAAGAGAGAGGATTATTATCCTCTCTCATGAAATTCGCAGAGATTTAGAATGCCCAGTTTCCGTTCAGGAAGATAGCTTCTTCTGTGCCTTCGGAAGTTACACCGTGAATATTCATTTCTCCAGATCCAATCATAAAGTCCACATGCGTAAGGCTAGAGTTCAAGCCAGCATCAATAAGTTCTTGCTTGGACATCGATTTTCCGCCTTCAAGACAGAATGCATAGGCATTACCGATTGCCAAGTGGTTAGACGCATTCTCATCAAACAGCGTGTTGTAGAACAAAATATTCGTATCGGAGATCGGTGATTGGTGAGGAACGAGTGCAACCTCGCCCAGATAGTGTGCGCCTTCATCCATTTCGACCAGGTTTTTGAGAGCATCATATCCTTGTTCAGCGGTATAATCTACCACTCGGCCGTTTTCAAATGTAAGGGAGAAGCCGTCGATCAGGTTACCGCCATAGCTGAGTGGTTTGGTGCTACGAACAGTACCATTAACCCCTGATTTCAGAGGTGCGGTAAATACTTCTTCCGTAGGCATATTAGCAACGAACACATGGCCTTGTTCATTGACACTGCCGCCAGATACCCACAGATGTCCTTCTGGAAGTTCGATCGTCAAATCTGTGCCTGGAGCTGTGTAGTGAAGCTTTTTATATTTCTTCTGATTAAGCAGATCCGCACGGGAATCAAGGTTGGATAGATGCGTTTTCCATTCAGCGACGGCGTCTTGCTCACCAATGCGAACCGTTTTGAAGATCACATCCCATAATTTGTCCATTTGTTGTGCTTCTGGAACATCCGGGAATACTTTGGCAGCCCATTCTGGTGATGGAACAGCAACGATCGACCAGCTAAACTTGTCGGCCATTTGCAATGCACGGTATTTTTCAAGCGCTTTGGCACGTACTTTCTGGCTAGTCACGATTCGCTCCTGAGCGACACCGTTCAAGAGATCAGGATTCTCGGCGATAACATGAAGAACTGCTGCACCTTCTTCTACAAGCTCAGTCATTTCGCCTGCGAACCACTTAGGTTCGATTGAGAAAGACTCTTCTGGAGCCAGATCATAGTGAAGACGAGTAACAACCTCATCGCTCCAATTCACTTTGACCAGTTTGGCACCTGTGTTATACGCTGCTTTTACGATGAGACGAACAAAATGTGCTGCAGAGATGGGTGCATTCACAACCAGTGTTTGTCCAGGGTGCACGTTAACCCCGACTTTTACGGCCAGTTCCGCATACTGCTGTAGATTGGTTTCAAAATTATTCATGCTATATTCTCCTCCAGTAATCATAGATTGTCGTAGCCCTCGTCGGCTGATACAGCCCTCATCATGTGTATGTAAGGATAATAAAAGCTCCTTCATTGAATAAGGTATACGTTGCTACGATATATATTGTACAATTAACCAATAATAATTACCAAACCAGGTTTACCATAAAATGTGGAGAACCGTTCTAGATGAGAGATTAAAGGAGAGAACGAGAGTGAATATTGAAGTAATTCGCGCTGAAATGCGCCGTGAAGATGAGAAATTGTATGTGGGAAATACGGTTTTTAAGGCTGAAGGAACCCAGTCACAGTATGAGATTACTTTTATGAGCAAAAACGGTAAGGATTGGGATTACAGTCTTCATTTCACCGAGCTGTCCGGGGACGAAGAGGAATTGCTTCGGATGGACGAGCTGCTAGAGAATGATGATGATCTCTACAATCAGTTGCTTGATGCTGCACTGGATGCTTATCCTGCCTAAATGCAATAACTTATGTGATTACATGTTTTGGTTCTATTATGGAATCGCACTGACTATACTAGACGGTGTATGCCTGTTTAAGGGTGTACACCGTTTTATTTTTTTTTGATAATGGAATAGATATGCCAGAAAAGGGAAGTCTACGACAGAAGAATCGAGTATAGAGGGACAATCCGCCTGAATGGGAGGTAACCGTGAATGGCATCTGACAATCTGATTACATCAGGAATGACGGGGCTTGAAGAAGTCGCACACGATATCCTCAGCATGCGAACACTCTTTGTGAATGTGATATTCATCGGTGAACCAGGAAGCAGAAAATGGGTGCTTGTGGACACGGGAATGGCGAAGTTCACTGATCATATTGTTGAAGTAGCAGCAGAGCGATTCACCGGACCGCCATCTGCCATCATTTTGACCCACGGGCATTTCGATCACGTAGGTACCGTCATTGAGCTTGAGCAGTTTTGGGGCGTACCCGTGTATGCACATCCGCTGGAAATTCCCTATTTGACGGGTCTGAAAGACTATCCGCCTGCTGATCCTACTGTTGGTGGTGGGATTATGTCTCGATTGTCCTTTGCTTACCCGAATGAAGCGATTAATCTGGATGATCGGATTTTCAGTTTGCCGGATGATCATTCTGTTCCAGGAGCTCCCGGATGGAAATGGGTGCATACGCCAGGACACACACCAGGGCACATCTCACTGTTCCGGGATCAGGATCGTATCCTTATTGCTGGAGATGCCATTGTCTCTGTGAAACAAGAATCGCTCTGGAGTGTCCTGCTTCAGGACAAACAGTTGCATGGACCACCGGCATACTTTACGACCGATTGGCAGGCAGCTCATCGATCCGTCCAACAGCTTCGACAGCTCGAACCGAACATTGTCGTTACAGGTCATGGGCATTGTCTTACCGGCGAGATGCTAAGTGAATCACTGCGTAAGCTGGATCTTGATTTTGAAGAAACGACAGTACCGGATCATGGGAAATATGTAGATTAAACTCCACAGACAACAAGGATAATAAAATTATAAACGAGTAAGACAGCGGCACTGGATGCTTGCTGTCTTTTTCTATGTTATGGTTCGTTAATTGATGGATGTGTTCTATATCATAGATTGGTATTTTGTGCCCAGTCATGATATATTCGAGCCGTATAGTATAAACCTTAGTATGCACAGGAGGTACATATAACAATGACACATCAGAATCAAGCGGTTGAAGAACAATTTGGCGGTATCCCCGCTGTCTGGCTTCGCTTTAATCAATTTGAAGCGGCAGTTATCCCAAGCGTAGGTGGGAACCTTGTAGCTTATCGGGATACAGAGCAGGGGCATCGCTATTTGCGGGAGCCAGATCTGAACAATATGGATGAATTCCGAGCAGCACCTGCGGTGTACGGTATTCCGATTCTATCTCCGCCCAATCGGTATGAGGATGGACGTTTTCCTTGGGACGGTGAAATCTATCAACTTCCGGTAAATGAACCAGCAACAGGCAATCATCTACATGGTTTTCTACATGATGTGGAATGGAACGTAGAGGGATATGGCGTTAACGAGCTAGAGAGCTATGTTCTGTTGAGTCAGGAAGTGAAAGAGGGACATCCTTTCCATAAGTATCTGCCGTTTACGTTTACGGTGACACTTCGCTACTCATTGAGTCAAGAGGGACTGCAACAACAATTAAAAGTAAGAAATAACGGAACGAAGCGGATGCCTAATTTGTTTGCTTTCCATACAGCGATTAGTGTACCTTTTGATGCAGCGAGTCAACGCTCGGATTATACAGCTAAAATTACGATTGGACAGCGACGTGAGTTGAATGAACGCTCTTTGCCTACAGGTGAATTTCAACCGCTTACACCGGATGAAGAGAAATTGAAGGCAGAAGGTGTGAATCCGTTTTTTGCTGCGATGGACAACCACTACACGGCTGTACCGCAAAATGGACGTAACTATATGGAACTGACGGATCATCGTACGGGTCATAAGCTGGTTTATGATGTAGGCACGTCCTACAAACACTGGATGATCTGGAACAACAATATGGAGGATAACTTCTTCTGCCCCGAACCACAGATGAACCTTGTGAATGCACCGAACGTGAAAGGGGCTTCTGCAGAAGAGATCGGACTCATTGGTCTTGAAACCGGAGAGATCTTCGAGCAGACAAGTCGCTTATATCCAATCCCTGCTCAAAAATAATGCCACGCCCGTTTTGCGGTACGCTTACAATTTTGTCGAAAAGGTGAAAATCTACTCGCAAATCATGTATACTATGACAAGATACACCCACTTTTGAGAAAACCCAGACCATTTTTTTGGAGGAGGAAAAGCAAGTGGAATACCGCATTGAAAGAGATACACTTGGAGAAATGAAAGTACCTGCTGACAGATTATGGGGAGCTCAAACCCAACGTAGTAAAGAGAATTTTCCGATCGGGCGCGAACATATGCCCATGGAAATCATCCGCTCTCTCGCTATTTTGAAGAAAAGCGCTGCGGCGAGTAACCATAAATTAGGTAAGTTGTCTGCTGCCAAATCCGATGCGATCGCATACGCTGCCGATGAGATCATCGCTGGACGAATTGACGATCATTTTCCGCTTGTGGTATGGCAGACGGGTAGTGGTACACAATCCAACATGAATGTGAACGAAGTTATCGCCAATCTCGGTAACCAATTGTTAGAGCAAAAGGGGAAGGAAGAACGTCTTCATCCGAATGACGATGTCAACATGTCCCAGAGCTCGAATGATACGTTCCCAACAGCACTGCATGTCGCAGGTGTACTTGCTGTTGAAGATCAGCTTTTGCCAGCGATCGCTGTACTGAAGAAAACATTGGCGGATAAATCTGAAGCGTTCAAAGATATCATTAAAATTGGACGTACTCACCTTCAGGATGCCACTCCGATTACATTGGGTCAGGAAATTAGCGGATGGGAAGCGATGCTTGCGAAGAGCGAACGCATGATCCGCGAAAGTGTGCAATACATGAAGGAACTTGCGATTGGTGGTACAGCGGTAGGAACGGGAATTAATGCGCATCCGGACTTTGGTGATTTCACTGCCAAAGAGATCGGCAAACATACAGGTAAGGATTTTGTATCCGCGCCGAACAAATTCCATGCGCTCACAAGCCATGATGAGGTCGTTTACGCACACGGTGCAGTAAAAGCGCTTGCAGCTGATCTCATGAAAATTGCCAACGATGTACGCTGGCTCGCGAGTGGTCCGCGTAGTGGGCTGGGTGAAATTAGCATTCCTGAGAACGAGCCAGGCAGCTCCATCATGCCGGGTAAGGTTAATCCTACGCAAAGCGAAGCGTTAACGATGGTGGTTACACAAGTCATGGGTAATGATGCAGCCATCGGATTCGCTGCAAGCCAAGGTAATTTTGAACTTAATGTATTCAAGCCAGTAATCATCTATAATTTCCTTCAATCGGTGCAATTGCTTGCAGACTCCATCATTGCCTTTAATGATAAGTGTGCAGTGGGCATTGAACCTAATCTGGGTCAGATTGAACATAATCTGAACAACTCGCTTATGTTGGTTACTGCACTCAACCCGCATATCGGTTACGAGAATGCAGCCAAAATTGCGAAGCTTGCGCATAAGGAAGGGCTGTCTCTGAAAGAAGCAGCACTGCAAACGGGGTTGCTTACCGAAGAGCAATTTAATCAGTATGTAGACCCAGCGAAGATGATCGCGCCAAAAGCTTAAGGAATGAATATATTTTGAATAGAACGATAAGAAGCGGCCTGTGAGAACAGGTCGTTTTTTTCTTGTGAAGAATAATAGATGATAATGCTTGTCAGCAATGTACGCATGCATATAAAATACATATGCAAGTATAATAGTACGTGTTCAAAAAGTAGCCTATAGTAATTGATTGGTTTATATCATTGGAGGTTAAGTGGTGCTAAAAAGGAGAAGATTCACAATACGCTCCAAAATATTAATAGGTTATCTTGTGGTTGTATTGTTATTTGGAGCGGTTCTGCTAGTTCTGACAGCTCTGATTAACACATTACAGAAAGAAAATGACTTTATCAGCCATCATGACCTGGATGTACACAATTTGACCAACTCTATTGAAAAGGCTGTTCTTGATATGGAGACTGGGCAGCGGGGATTCATGCTTACGGGAAACGAGACATACTTAGAACCTTACATACAAGGTCTCGCCCAATGGAATTCTCATTATGAAGCACTCTATGAATTAGTGAATGACAACCGGTCGCAACAGCTCAGTCTTGAGAATATCAAGACACATATTACCCGGTGGATTGAAGTAGCTGGTGAACCTTCTATTGAACTGAAGAGACAGGGAGATCAGGAGCAGGTACTTGCATTTTTTCAATCCGATCCTGGTAAAACCGAAATAGATCTATTAAGATCACAGCTCACGAACTTCCGAAACACAGAAATTGCTCTGACCGAAGCGAGGGTTACTGACCTGGCAGCCCGCAGCTCAACACTACTGACGGTCATGTACAGCTTGTGGGGAGTAATTGCAATACTGTCCGTTCTAGCGGCAATCGTAATCTCCGGCAATATTGTCAAAACGTTACGTGATGTCAAACAAACCATTAGTGAGATTTACAAAGGCGGAAACCTCACACAACGTATCCCTGTACGCACCAATGATGAGGTTGGTGACCTGGGCGATGAGACGAACAAACTGCTGGACACCGTACAAGAGCAGAATCGAACCAAAGATCGTATTACTGAAATTGCTACGCTGATGCAGAATCCAACAACATTAGAGGGATTATCGCGGCGGTTTCTGAATGAGCTTGCCATGCTGTTAGATATTCCGTATAGCGTCTTATACTACTGGAAAGATAATCGGCTGTTGCGTGTTGCTGCATATGCGGCTGATGGCGACAAAGAACGGTCGCTAGGTAAAGTTTCACTGGCACCTGGCGAGGGGCTTGTAGGACAAAGTGCGAATGAGCAACGAATGCTGCGCTTAAACGATTTGCCGCAAAATTACATTCGTATCTCGTCTGGGCTCGGACATGCACCTGCAACATCTCTTACGGTTATCCCTGTCATCTTCGAAGGAAAAACGATTGCTGTCATTGAACTTGCTTCGATGAAGCCACTACAGGATAGTGAGATTGCGCTACTTAATGAACTGATTGATATATTTGGTGTATCGCTTCATTCGACTGTAACGCGTATGGAACTGCAGCAGCTGTATGATGAGTCGCAGGTACTAAATGAAGAGTTACAGGCACAGTCTGAGAAGCTTCAGGTGCAAACGGAAGAAATGTTATCACAGACGGAGGAGCTTCAGATGCAGACCGAAGAGCTGCACATGCTCAATGAACGTTTAGAGGAACAAAAGGATGTGGCTGAGTCCTCAGCTAGCGAACTGGCTGAAGTCGCCGATCAATTACGCACAAGCTCAGGGTACAAATCCGAGTTTCTGGCCAATATGTCTCATGAACTACGCACTCCGCTCAACAGTATGTTAATACTGTCTGAAATTCTGGCAGAGAACAAAAATCAGCACTTAAATAAAGAAGAGCAGAAATACGCTTCAGTGATTCATGCATCTGGTAAAGACTTGCTTAATCTGATCAATGACATTCTCGATCTATCCAAAGTCGAAGCTGGCGAGATGGAAGTCGATTTCAATGACGTCTATCTGGACAGTTTGCCAGAGATGATGAATCAATATTTCTTAAAAATAGCTGAGCAAAAGGGAATTGATTTCCGTATCCAGTTGCACAGCAATCTCCCGGAAACGATTATCTCTGACGAGATGCGTTTGCATCAGATTCTTAGAAACTTACTCTCGAATGCATTCAAGTTTACGAAACAGGGTGAAGTTGCTCTTACCATTTCCAGAGTGACTTTACCTAGTGCAACGAAGAAGAGCCAAGAAGACGAGGTTATTGCATTCTCGGTTAGTGATACAGGAATCGGTATTGCAGAACATAAGCTGTTACAGATCTTTGATGCGTTCAAGCAGGCGGATGGAGATACAGCGCGGAAGTATGGCGGAACAGGTCTCGGACTTTCCATTTCCCAATCACTAGCGAGTTTGCTGGGAGGTTCCATCTCGGCAACGAGCCGGGAAGGGGAGGGCAGTGTATTTACTTTGTTCCTACCGCTGCATCACGATGAACAAGAAGATGTGTATGATTCCAGACTCTTCACGAACGAGGTGGCTTCAACGATACCTCAGCTTCCGGACACTACATCTTCAAGAGTGCCACACACCTCGTCTGACATATCACCCAATGAGATGTTGTTGACACCTCTAGAAGAGTCACTGCTTCGCGGACGTCAGGTGCTTGTTGTAGACGATGACATTCGCAATGTTTATGCGTTAGCTAACGCGCTGGAACGGTATGATATGCGTGTGATCACTGCTCAGAACGGATACGAATGCCTCGAAATGCTAGAAAGTGGTGAGGCCAAGCCGGACATCATTATGATGGATATTATGATGCCAGAATTGGACGGCTACGAAACGACACGCCAGATTCGGAACAGATTAAATCTAACCAGTCTACCGATCATCGCGTTAACGGCGAAGGCAATGAAAGAGGATCGTGATAAATGTCTTGCTGCAGGAGCATCGGATTACATCAGTAAACCGTTAAATATGAAAGAGGTCATTTCTCGAATGAAATTATGGCTAAGCCATGAGACGCTCGGAATATAGATTATCCTACAAGGTATCGTAATTCATATTAACATCTCTAAACCCATGAACATGGTGTAGCGTATGCTTGCCATCGAGTCATGGGTTTTATTTTTTTAGATGTAAGCTATTTCCAAGATAATGATGTTATAATACTTAACAATCATCGCGGTTATTTATGAAAATATGATCTATAGAAAGTAGGAAACTTCATTAAGACGTATAAAACGAGACTTTAAACTCAATTTATTTAACTTTACTTGTCATATATATGGGAGGTCATGTCCATGCAACTTACGGTGAAAGAAGCTTTGCAGGTATATCCTTTATCTGAGGCGAAATTGGTCGCAGGTGGAGAGGGAACTTCACGGATGATGAAATCTGTCAATGTCATGGACGCTCCAGATATCGCGGATTGGATTAAATCGGGAGAGCTGTTATTTACGACAGCTTTTATTATGAAAGACAATGACACGGATGCGTTGCATCTGATGCGTAGATTGAATGATCGTGGCTGTGCAGGCCTTGGTATTAAGCTTGGTCGTTTCTGGGATTGTATTCCGCAGGGCATTATTGAAGAAGCTGATCGCTTGCGTCTGCCGCTTCTTGAACTCCCATTTCAATTCACATTTTCAGATCAGATGAATGCCTTGTTCAAAGTAGAGCACGAGCGCACGCATCGCTTGCTGCATGAAGTGGTACAGAAGCAAAAGAAGCTAATGCATTTTGCTCTGCAACAGCAACAGCACCGGAACGTATTTGCAGAGCTTGCCACCGTATTAAACTACCCAATTGCTGTCATTGGGTCACGAGGACATGTATTGTACGGCAGTGATGGAATAGCAGGCGATGCCATTGCTCAAGGCTGGCCGTGGAAATCTATTATGCATCGTGTTAAGTGGAACCAAGGTAGCTGTCACCGTGTACCGATCAAGCAAAGCGATGAACAATACGGATTTTTGCTTGTATTTACGGATTCTGCCCTATCACTGCGAGCGGAGGAAGAGTTGTTCCAACAAGCTGCGGATGTACTCGCTTTTTATATGGATATGACGTATCGGGAACATATTAATCCGACAGTACAAGACGAGATGCGTACGTTGCTTACCCAGTACTTGGAACATAAATTGAGTGTTGAGGAATTAACAAAGATGAGTGAGAGCAAGGGTATTCATCTCTTTCAAGGCACATATCAGTGTGTGCTGATTACGCTAGAGCCTTCCGTTTTTGCAGAGGGAAAATTGTTGAAGCAGATTCATCGTGAGCTACAATATAACCCATTAATGCAATTTACGGCTTCACAGCACTTCCAGATTGAAGATGCCATCCTGTCCATCTATACCTGTCCAACAGGTCGGGACTATGGTGAGGAACTATCTAGTTTTCTGCTTAGTCGATTCGCCGATGTGCTTAAAGCGCAAGACGTCAAAGGGGAGTCGTCCCCACGCTTCTGGATTTCCAAAATGAAGCATGAGCCGAAGTCGCTCCGTGAAGCTTACCAGGAGTGTCTGGATACGCGTCAACTGGCGCGTCGATTCGGGATGAAGGATCGAGCCCTTCAATTTGAAATGTTGGAATTCGCCTATGTGTTTCAATATGTACCGGATAACATTATGGAGACATACTGTAACAAAGTATTAGAACCGTTATTAGCACGAGAAGGGGATCCCAATCAGGTCTTGATGAATACACTGGAATCTTTCATTGAAAATGATGGGTTAATCAATGAAGCGGCGAAGCAACTATATGTACACCGTAATACGGTTACCTACCGGATGGAGAAGGTTGGAAGTTTATTGCAGATGGACTTTAAGAAGACAAATGATCTGCTCAAATTAAAGCTGGTATTCACTTTCCGCAAGTTTATTCGGGATAAGACCACGATTAGATCTTGAAGTGAACTGGAATTAAGCTTGTGCAATGTTCCAAAAGGACATTTCTTCACATTATCCACCGTGATCTCATGAGAGATTGCGGTTTCTTTTGTGTTTTCCGACTATGAAGGGGGTGTATTCCGTGCATTATAACCAAATTACAAACTTCATGTTATGTTATATGACAAAATTGCGTCAATATCATTGCTGTGTGATAAGGCGATACGTAAAATGAAGAACAACAATTCACAGTAGACCGGAGGTTATCATATGAGCGAATTCATTAAACTCGTTAACAACTGGTCTATCACACAGTTTGTGCATACGTTTGGCGGTTTGTTTGAGGAATCACCTTGGGTGGCAGAGCTTACTTGGCCAACAAGACCATTCAATTCATTTGAACAGATGATGAAAGTCATGACGAGTATGGTTCTGGTTTCGAACGAGGACGCACAGCTAGAACTGTTGCGTAAACACCCTGATCTTGGAGCTAGAATTCATATGAGTAATCATTCGGTGAATGAACAGTCCGGTGCTGGTCTTGATCATCTAACCGAGGCACAGTACAACGAACTCCGAGAATTAAATCAAGAATATACAAGCCGATTCGGCTTTCCTTTTATATTGGCAGTGAAGGGTCATACAACAGATTCAATTCTGGAAGCGATCCGGCAACGTAATCATCGTCGTCCAGAAGAAGAGTTCCAAACCGCACTCCAAGAGGTTTTCAAAATTGCTTCCATCCGCCTGGAGCAATGGATAGATCAGATGGGAGATGAACAGGCCTTGGTAGTTCGAGCTGCAAAGACGCAGCAACGAACGATGTATTACGGAAAAGGGGACATCTGGATCTATCGTTCCTATGCGAAGCCGTTAACTGGAATACAGGTAATTCCTGAATCTCCTTTTGCCGGAAGGAGTAATATTTTGTTCGGTATGAACGTTAAAGTCGCGATACAAGGGGATCATTTATTACCTTTTTTTGCAGGATCGGATCTTTCCGATTCCCTTACGACCGAAGCTATGAATCAGTTCATTTTAAGGCATGCTTCTGAATACACCGGCGCTACAATGGAGGGGTTTCTCGCGTATGTAAGTGAGCGATTTCTTGTAATCTACCCACAGATAACTAAGATTCAGATGACAGGAGATCAGATTCTATTTGAGGAGACTCCGATTCAAACAGAAGGTGGTTATCAAGTAAGCGACCTGGTATTTCGTTATTCGCAGAATGATCGAGCCACGGCAGCGATTGAAGCACAACATGTTGGTGATCGCGTAGAGCTGAACAATCATTTTAGCGGGATTGCCGATCTTAGGCTTATCAAGGTTGAAGGTAATAGACTAGCAGATCACAGGAATGCAACATTTACAGCATCGTCAAAAGGAACGAATTGTCCGCTTGCTCTCTATCTAAGCGTGAACTGGCGTTACGCAGATCCAAGAGACGGGATACATGATGAACGGGGGCGTTACGTTCCTGCGGAGCAAGTGAGAGATATAGCTGCTACTGCATTCCATGATAGTACATCGACTTCAATTGAGCATCTGCTGTATCAGATTGGACACCGGTTGCTAAGTCGATTTGATCAATTGTGTGAGGTGTCCTTTGAATCCAATAGCCGAACGTGGGAGAACACTGTGAGCGTAATTCAGGAAAGCGAGAGCTCTCCAAGGGGGGCTGTATACACAGAGCCTAACCCTTCATATGGATTTCAGGGATTCTCCATGACACGAGACGATCTGGAGAGCCATCCAATCAACTCCAAGGAAGAAGGTGCATGATGACTACAGCGTCTACGGGACGAATTACAACACATGTGTTAGATACATCCCGAGGCATACCTGCTGATGGGGTTCCAGTTGCACTATATGTCCTAACCTGGGAAGTAGACAGGGAAATTAGAACCAAGATTGCAGAATCCATGACCAACCTTGATGGAAGATTAGACACCCCATTGATCGGAAATGGAGAACTGAGCATAGGAATTTATGAGATTCAGTTTAATGTCGAGAGTTATTATGCGCAGCGACCTTTGGGTGAAATGGCGCAGACGTTATGGGGAGTGGTGCCGATTCGATTCACGGTATCGGATGCGACAAGTCATTATCATATACCATTGTTAATTGCTCCAGGTGGCTACAGTACATACCGAGGAAGCTAAAGTTAACAAAATAGCACCCAACTACAACAAGTGAATAACTGAACCGCTTCCGGCAGTTGACTTCAGCCATAAATGGTTCTCAAACGTGTTACAGAGGAGGTTGAATGATGACAGAATCCGACGTTCAACCACAACCGGGGTCGCCTATACCCTATGTTCCTTTACCTGAACTGGAGCTTGTAGAATTACAAGCAATGCTGGATTGGCTATCCACCTACGGAGCAGATGCACAGGGCAGCGTCACTCGTTTATTGTATGACAACGCTTGGTCTGAAGCACAGCATGCTCTAGCCAAACAGATGGCAGACAAAGGTTTGGTTCCGGCGTTCGATCAGTCAGGCAACTTATATGGAACATTGAGCAGTGAAGGATCAGCATCCTTCGATGAGGATAGAGAAGCTCCCTATCCCATTGTTACTGGCTCTCATATCGATTCAGTCGTTCATGGCGGAAAATATGATGGAGCATACGGTATTGTAGCCGGCATCCTTGCGTTGGAATACTTACACAAGCACTTCGGTAGACCGAAGCGGACACTAAAGGTAGTGTCACTTTGCGAAGAAGAAGGCAGCCGATTTCCCTTTGCATATTGGGGATCAAGGAGCATAACCGGTGTGACAACATTGGAGGAAGTCCAGCACCTGCTTGATCAACAAGGAGTATGCTTCTCCCAAGCGATCTTGGGAGCTGGTTTTGGGCCAGATCGTGGCTTGGAGCCTGCTGTTCAAACCTATGGGGCATTTATTGAGCTCCATATTGAGCAGGGTCAAGTATTGGAACGACACTCCCGTTCGATTGGGATTGTATCCGATATCGTAGGACAGAGAAGATACAACCTTACCGTTATAGGTGAGGCGAACCATGCGGGTACTACACCCATGTTATGGCGTAAAGACGCACTTGCGGGTGCGGCAGACATGATTGTTGCGATTCGAAGGATTGCCCTGCAGACAGGCGAGCCGTTCGTAGCCACGGTCGGTCGCATCGTGGCAGAGCCGGGTGTGGGTAATGTCGTTGCGGCCAAAGCTACATTCTCTCTTGATATTCGACATGTCAGACAAGAGATCTTAGATCGTTGTTGGCAGGATATGTTACAGGCTTTTCGACGTATTGCTGCTGAATACCAGCTTCATTTGGAATGTGAAGAACACCTTTCGGTAACACCAACCCCTATGAATGAGAAGATCCAGCAAGATATCCAAGAGATCTGTGAACGTGAGCAAATTTCTTATCTGCATATGCCTAGTGGGGCAGGACATGATTCGCAGATTTTCCAGCCGGCTTGTCCAACAGCGATGATTTTTGTGCCAAGTCAACAGGGTATTAGTCATAACCCTCGTGAATTTACAACTGAAACGGATCTAATGAATGGTTTTCGGGTACTTGTTTGCTTGCTCTATAAATATGGCTATGAGGATTGAAGGACATATCGTTTTATCGTTTACCATTAGGTAAATCCATATAGACGGAGAGACGGAGCTACATTTTTAGAACGGGAAAGGAGGAGCTGTATGCAGAATCAAATGCCGATATCAAGAGGGAATATGGTGACTTCTCCTCATTACCTGGCAAGCGCAGTGGGAAGCACGATCCTTGGACAGGGAGGAAATGCTTATGATGCAGCAATCTCAGTAAGTGCGGCACTCGGGGTGGTGTATCCACATATGACAGGGCCAGGAGGAGATGCCTTCTTCCTTATGCACGATGGAGCTACGGGAGAGGTTACGGGTTATAACGGAAGTGGTCGCGCTGCCGCAGGGATCAATGCAGCTACTTTCAAATCCATGGGCATGACCTCAATTCCCGTGCGGGGTGTGCTGAGTGCAATTACCGTGCCTGGCATGGTCGATGCTTGGTGGGAAGTCTGGTCACGCTATGGAAGGCTGCCCTGGGCGCAGTTGCTCGAACCGGCCATTCGTTATGCAGAGAAAGGGTGTCCCGTATCACGTGATCTCCGTATATGGCTGGAACGTAACGAAGCATTGATCATGGAGCAGACATCGCTTCGAGCGTCATTCGCTCCATTAGGCACACTTTTGCAAGAAGGGGAGCTATTGGTGCAGCCTGAGTTAGCCTCTTCTTTGCGTATGATTCAAGCCGATGGCCGAGAGAGCTTTTATAGCGGAGAGCTAGCGTCTCGTCTAACATCAGCTATTCGTGAAGATGGTGGCATGCTTGCACCTATTGATTTTGCTAGTCACAAAGGCGAGTGGGTGGAGCCAGTCAGCACGGATTACCGTGGCTATGAAGTACATCAGATGCCTCCCAATTCCCAAGGCTTCTCCCTGTTAATGATGCTAAATATGCTCGAACATGTTGATCTATCTTCAGTACCGCGTACATCACCAGAGTTCTATCACCTTGTGACAGAAGTGGTGAAGAAGGTTTTTCGTGACCGGGATCGATATCTTACAGATCCGGACTTTAGAGACATTCCGCTAGACCGTCTGTTGTCCAAAGGATACGGGCATGAGCTATGGAGTGAGATTCACACGCTCCCACCTGTGGCTCAACCCTTTTTATCTAAAATGATTGGTCAGGATACTGCTTATGCTGCAGTGGTGGATCAGGAAGGGAACGCAGTTTCGTTTATACAAAGTTTATATTTCGATTTTGGCTCTGCTTATGTACCTGGAGATACAGGCATCATTATGCAGAATCGAGGATCTTTTTTCTCGCTGAATTCGCTGGATGCGAACGTACTAGAGCCTGGCAAAAGAACCTTTCATACTCTTATGCCTGGACTCGTCACACATCATGGGAAACCGTATATGCTTCTAGGCACACAAGGAGGAGAGGGGCAGCCACAGACCCAGATATCTATTATTACCGGTGTAATTGACTATGGGTTGACGATTCAAGAGGCGATTAATTTGCCTCGCTGGTTGTATGGCCGAACGTGGGGCGAGAAAAATGATCAGCTGCGCGTGGAAAACCGTTATCACAATGATGTATGCGAGACTCTTACAGCATGGGGACATAAAGTTGAAGTTAGAGCACCCTGGGATGATGTTATGGGACAGTCGCAAGGTATTGTTATTCGTGCAGATGGAATGATCAGTGGCGCTGCAGACCCAAGAGGTGATGGTATGGCTATCGGCTGGTAACACGTCATTTATAGGGCGTGCCTAATGATACGAATGACAGTCGTATGATGAATAGTAACAATGCCATAAATAGAGACGGATCGCGAAATGATGGGGGAGATTACGATGGGAACAATTCTACTAAAAGGCGCACAGTTAGTCACGATGAATGCGGCAGAGGACGTATTCACTGGGGATCTACTAATAGAAGATAACAAAATCAAAGAAATCGCCGTGAATATTAATGTTGAAGCAGATCAAGTCATCGATGTGCGTGGCAAAGTGCTCCTGCCTGGTTTTATTCAGACTCATATTCATCTGTGTCAAACCTTATTTCGCGGACGAGCGGACGATCTGGAATTAATGGATTGGCTACGTCAACGGATCTGGCCGCTTGAAGCAGCACATGATGAGGAATCCGTGTATTATTCGGCAATGCTTGGCTTAGGTGAGTTAATCTCAAGTGGAACTACAACTATTCTGGATATGGAAACGGTACACCATACAGAATCAGCGTTTCAGGCTATGGCTGAGAGTGGAATACGTGTGATCTCAGGTAAGGTCATGATGGATCATGGTGATGAAGTGCCTGAACCTTTACGTGAAAATACTGCTACTTCCTTACAGCAAAGTGTCGATCTGCTGGAAAAATGGAACGGGTTCGGCGGTGGACGGATCCAATATGCATTTTGTCCACGTTTTGTTGTGTCTTGCACTGAGGAATTGCTAATTGAAGTTCGTGACTTATCGAACCAATATCATGTGAAAGTGCATACGCATGCTTCTGAGAATCGCGGAGAAATCGAGCTGGTTGAACACGAGCGTGGTATGCGTAACATCGTGTACCTTGATCATATTGGATTAGCTACTTCTAGACTGGTACTGGCTCATTGTGTGTGGCTCAGTGAAGAAGAGAAGCAGATTATCCGCAAACGCGGTGTCAAAGTCACTCACTGTCCTGGCTCGAATATGAAGCTATCTTCCGGTATTGCGGATATTCCTGATCTCCTGAATCGACAAATTGCGGTAGGGATTGGTGCGGACGGCGCTCCATGCAACAACAATCTGGATATGTTTCAGGAAATGCGCCTAACTGCGCTAATTCAAAAGGTACCACATGGGCCAACCGTCATGGATGCACGGACTGTGCTGCGGATGGCAACGATGGGAGGTGCAGAAGTGCTTGGCATGTCCAAAGAGATTGGAAGCCTTGAGGTTGGCAAAAAAGCAGATATGGTTCTGCTGGATTTGGATGATTTCCATACCTATCCTTCATATGAGACAGACGTGTATTCACGTGTAGTTTACTCAGCGACACGTAGCTGTGTAGAGACCGTTATTATAGACGGAGCTATTGTGCTGAGCCATCGTAAAATCCAAACGATTGATCGGGGCATTGTCCTGCGTGAGTCGGATAAGAGCATTGCCAGATTGATGAAGCGGATCTAACCGAACTAACGGATTCAAAGTGTAGTGAACTATATTCATCTTGGAGCTTAAACGGGTCTACAAGAGAGGTGGAGACGAATATGGAGATGCATGATCTGAGTGCCATTGTAGCGAACTGTACTAACCGCTACGTACTTGCCACAGCGATCAAGGTAGAGGGTCATGCTTATCGTAAACAAGGTGTCTCTATGCTTTTGACCGAAGATGGCAGCATGTATGGTAGCATCAGCCCAGGATGTCTGGAAAGTGATCTACAG
Source organism: Paenibacillus tundrae (assembly GCF_036884255.1). Classification (NCBI taxonomy): domain Bacteria; kingdom Bacillati; phylum Bacillota; class Bacilli; order Caryophanales; family Paenibacillaceae; genus Paenibacillus; species Paenibacillus tundrae. The sequence goes on from NZ_CP145605.1 coordinate 3,222,141, forward strand.
GCACGTGTGGAGCGCATTTTAAATACTGGACAGCTGGAGATCGTGGAATATGATATGCGTCCCGAAGATGATCTGTCTTGGGGAGAGACGGTGGGCTGTGGTGGATTGGTAGTTGTACTGCTTGAGCCGGTTCAAGGCAAGCTGTACGCCATGTTAGTGGCGATGAACGAATATTTGCACACGGGCACTCCTGTTGAATTAACGCGTATATTTCAACAGGGGTTCTCCAAGATCAATTATCGACTGAGTCTCATACGCATAGAGGGTGACAAGGGTCATATTGATGAATCGGAACAGATTGCATTAATGGAGCACATTCGAATGAACGAATCTAACCATGCTAAATCTCAGCCTATATCAGTGCTGAATGAAATGGAAGTTGTGCGCAATGAGCGCAAGCCTGAATCAGTCTCAGTGGAAGCTAATCCGTGTGACTTACCCTCTCAATTTACTTCCACTTATTATGCTAAACCCCGCTTAATCGTTATTGGCGCAGGTAATGATGTGCTCCCCGTAGTGAAGCTTGCCCAACTGGCAGGCTTTCGCATCGTGGTTGCTGACTGGAGAGAATCGCTGTGTACTGCTGAACGTTTTCCTGACGTGGCGTTGTGTCTAGGATTTCCACGCGAGATTCTGTCAGCTCTTCAATTCCAGAGAGACGATCACATTCTCTTGATGAGTCATCAATTCCCAAGGGAACGAGAAATGTTGGAGCTCCTGGTAGGCGTGAACTATGCATATCTAGGCATTATGGGCTCGAAGACAAGAACAGAGTGTCTATTAAACGGATTACCGCCATTATCCCATGTTCATTCTCCTGTCGGATTAAGTATCGGAGCAGAAGGACCTGATGAGATTGCTATAAGTATCGCCGCAGAGCTTATTGCCAGTAAACGGAGCGTGGCGGCCTCGCGTCAAAAGGCTAAGAAGGAGGTTGAACATGGGACTGACGGGTATTCTACTTGCAGCAGGTAAAAGCTCTCGCTTGGGTCGGGATAAGTTGTCAGTGGTTATGCCGGACGGGAGGTCTTTGGCTACGTGGTCTCTAGAGGCTGCACTCGGTTCCAAGTTAGAGCGAGTTATATGTGTTGTCAAACCAGAGGATATCTTATCGTGGATCCCAAGACGATGGCTATGTTCAGCATCTTATGCTTATCAACCTGAGGCGAAATTGGTGATCTCTGTCTGTGATGCTTATGCCATGGGCATGGCTCACTCGTTACATTGTGGCATACGAAATGCTGAGCAATATGAGCCAGACGGGTATATGGTGATGCTGGCAGATCAGCCACTTATTGAAACTCAGCAGATTAACGAGATCATAACGACCTTCGAAACAAATAAACAATCCGATTATGTTGCAGCCACAGATTGTGAAGATGGTAAACCACCTGTTGCTTTTCGCTCACATCTGCTTGCTCAACTCTTATCTCTTCGTGGTGATGAGGGAGCAAGGAGAATCATGCGCAACTCCCAATTCACCGGCACATACGTCTCCTTACCTGCTCCTAGCTTCTGGGATGCCGATACGGAAGATGAGTTAGAACGGATCGTGCACTATATGGAGCATCTTCATCCATCACAAGATACACAACTATTATAATTGAGGTACTAGGGAGAGGAATTGACTTCATCTTATCTGACTTTATTCTATCTATTAATAGATCTACCAGTCCAATGGGCTGGTCTATTTGTGTTTTACTATGTCACATTTGGATCGTTCTATCATGCATTGAGCACAATTCTGACTTTTGTTTTATACATTTATCCAAAAGCATGTAAACATAATTGACGTTATAACTGTACTCCAATATGATTTGAACAATTATTCGGATCGTATAGGCAATTCATATGCCTAATATGACACATAATCGGACTAATTAAACGTATCAACGACATATGGGTCATAGCCAACCTCCTGTTAATGGAAGAGAGAGAAAGGAGTGGGATGATGGTCATGCCAGCGTACGGATCAGGCGCGATGCCAACAGTATGGCAGCCCCAGGATTTACATGAACTGAGCGAGCTGAGGAATAGGCTTCAGGGTAGATATTGTTTTACTGCTGGTGGAACGTTACTTCGAACGCAGTGGGAGGGTGGTTTAGTTGCTTCTCCTGAGCACTTGATATGCCTTTCCGAGCTTCCGGGTGTAAGTGACATATATGCTGAAGAGCAGCAGCTGGTGATTGGTGCATTGACTCGTCTGAACAGTTGTGAGGCAGATACGCTGGTGGCACAATTTCCCCTTTTGCAAGAGGCTATTCGCGTGATCGCTGCCCCTTCCATCCGAAATGTGGCAACGTTAGGTGGCAATATTGTATCGGGTGTGGGTGACACGATTACTGCCTTGTTAGTTTACGATGCGCAGTTATGTTGGATGACAGATCGAGGTATGGAAATTCGCAGCTTGGCATCATGGCTAAGCGGAGGACAGGATGGACGTCGGAATCCGGAAGATGTCCTGGTCTCTATTCATCTACCGATGCAAGACAAGGATTCGCTGGAAGTTGATATGGGTCACCACAGTCCACACATGAAGGAGATAAGCTACTATCGCAAACTAGGACGGCGTGAAACCTTTAGCGCCTCTCTGGTGACAGTGTCAATCCATGGTGAAATTGGCGTGGATGGTCGTTGGAAACGGATGGCGATCGCCGCAGGCGGAGGATCGGGTATGGCGATGCGATTGCCACTGTGCGAGCAGCTGCTTCTTGATGAAGTAGCATCGGTAGGGCAAGCAGCGGTTCTTGCATCGATGGTTATGAATGAATTCGTAACATATGGCGATGCATTCGCCTCAGAACGATATCGGAAACAGACTGCTGGAAATTTGCTTGCTGCTGGTCTGTGGGAAGCAATGAATTAATTAGAATGTAACACATCGGGAAGGGGGAGAGAGGATGCTGCTGAATCGAAAGGTTAGTGGAAAACGATGGCATTTGCGCCCAGATGGAATCGGTAAAGTGACAGGACAACTCCAATATTTGACGGATATGACACACCCGGATATGGTCTATGGAAGAGTGCTTCGAAGCGTCTATCCTTATGCACGGATTATTTCAATTGATACGTCCGAAGCTGAAGCTATGGAAGGTGTTCTAGCCGTTCTTACGTCGAAGGACGTGCCTGGCCTGAATCGGTTTGGGATTGCAACTCCAGATCAACCCGTATTCTGTGAGGATGTTGTCCGTTATGTAGGCGATGCGATTGCAGCAGTGGCTGCCATCTCTTCTGAGCGGGCAGCACTTGCTCTGGATGCCATTCGTGTTGAATACGAAGAATTACCTCCATTGGACAGCACGGATGTAGCACTTGCTCCAGGTGCACCTGAACTGCATGAGCATGGACCGGGCAATGTATTACATCGCACCGAAATTAAACGAGGCAAGATAGAGGAAGCTTTTGCAGCCTGTGAGCATGTGGTGAGTGAGACGTACTATACACCTCGCCAGATGCATGCCTATATGGAAACAGAGGGTGGGCTTTTTATCCCTGATGAGTCAGGTAGACTTCATGTGTATGCAGCTACGCAGCACGGGTATAAAGACCGGATGCAGCTCGCGCGAATTATTGGTTGCCTCGAGGAAGATATCCGGGTCGTCTCCTCGCCGATTGGTGGTTCTTTTGGTGGAAAAGATGAATTGAACGTCCAGCCGTATGGCGCGCTCTTAGCTCTTCGTTGTTTGCGTCCTGTGAAGATGCATAATTCGCGGAAAGAATCTGTTCGTGCTGGTCTGAAACGGCATCCGATGAAGATTGAGATGCAAACAGGTATTAGTCGCGAAGGTATCATTCAAGCTCATCGAGTTCGAATTACGGCAGATACGGGTGCGTATGCCACGTTAGGAGCACCCGTGCTTAATTTTGCAACAGAGCATTGTCTTGGTCCTTATTCTATTCCGCATGTTGATGTGGAAGGGGTCTCTGTGTATACCAATAACGGTTTATCTGGTGAATTCCGTGGGTTTGGTGGAAATCAAGCGATCTTTGCAATGGAAGGGCAGATGGATCGTCTGGCTGAAATAATGAGAATGGATCCATGGGAATTCAGAAGACGTAATATGAGGGGGAAATCAGACCCGGGACCACTCAATCAGCGTATTCTCGTAACAGATGGCTTGTCTCAGGTGTGGGAGGCGATGGAACGCTCTGATCTATGGCAAAAATATCAGCAGCCACCGCCCAATTCGTCGCTGCCTCCATGGATCAAACGTGGAGTAGGTGCAGCTCTGGCTATGCATGGCGCGGGGTTAGGCTATGGAATTCCTGATCCCGCGGGAGGGCGCTTATCCTTGAATAAGGATGGCAAGATAGAGGTGGCTTTTAGTTACGAGGAGTTTGGTCAGGGCCTCATTGCTACATTAGAAATTATGCTCTGTGACTTGTTTCAATGCAGTACGTCGGATCTTAGCATCATCATAGGAGATACAGACCGGGTACCACACAGCGGTTCCAGCACTGCATCACGTTCAACCACGATGGCGTGGATGGCTCTGCAACGTTTGCATACACCGTTTCGTTCGAAACTGTTGTCAGTCGCTGCGGCGAGTGTAGGGATTGCAGCAGAAGAACTTGTAACCGGACCTGGAGGGATATGGCGGAAAGGTCAGCTCCAGCCAACCGGAATGCTGGTATCCTATGTGGATCTAGTGCAGCAGGGTGAAGAGGAAGAATGGATTTTCGATACACAATTCGCATATCCAACAACGCCAGATCAGGTCGTAGGTGGACACTATCTATACACGTATGCAGCGGTTGCTGCAGAGGTTGAAGTCAACACATTGACTGGTGAGGCTAAATTGTTGGATACGCACCATGTCGTTGCGGCAGGTCCTGTCATTAATCCCATGGGTTTCATAGGACAGATCGAAGGCGGCAGTGTGATGGCACTCGGGTTTACATTAACTGAGGATGCACTCATGCAGGATAGCCGTTATGTAACAACCAACCTTGATACCTACTTAATCCCAACTATTCGAGATATTCATACTGACTTGAAAGTAGAAGCGATTGAAGATCTACCTGAAGGAGATCCATTTGGACCAAGGGGAATTGGCGAAATCGGATCTGTAGCACTAGCTCCAGCAATAACTGCTGCTATTCAGCAAGCGACAGGTGTATGGGTGAACCGCTTGCCTGTATCACGTGAACAACTGATGAAGCCTGTCGATGTACCGTTACAGGAAGGAGTGCAACCCTCATGAGTAAACCGCTAGCTAACTTCTGGACAGCCGTTATTAATGGGGAAGAGCAGCAGTTACAGATCACTCCAACGACTAGGCTTGTTGATATTCTAAGGACGCATTTGAATCTAACAGGTACAAAAGTATCTTGCGAGGTAGGTCGCTGCGGGGCATGCATGGTTCTAATGGATGGTGACCCGGTAAATTCCTGCTTATTGATGGCTTATCAATGCCAAGGTCGCGAGATCACAACGATTGAAGGACTGAGCGGAAATCAAGAAGGGGATCTGCACCCGATTCAACAAGCATTTGTTGAAGAAGGGGGATTTCAATGTGGTTACTGTACGCCCGGGATGGTGATATCCACCAAAGCATTACTGGATCAACATCCGCAACCAACGCAAGAACAGATCGAAATTGGTCTCTGTGGTAACTTGTGTCGTTGTACTGGATATGGCGGTATCCTTCGTGCCGTAAAGAGCGCAGGGGAGAGCCTGTGTGCAGCGGATAAGATTACGGAAAATACGGAGATGGAACGAAATGATTATGATGTCGTGGATTCTTAGGTTCATAACGTTAAGAAGACCGGGTGCTAGAGTGGAGTTTTCCATAGGGCATCCGGTCTTTTCTGTGGAAAGCTCGTATTAATTAGCTATATAAAAACGAAGCTCCATCTCTAACGAACCCAGTTGGTCTTAATGGCGGCAGAATTTCATTATTAGCATGCTAACGAATCATTGGCACGTATTTGGGCACGAGGATTAGCTCCATTTGGCGGTATTTCTTCATAATAAGCATTCTCAGATTCGTTACCATTTCCATTCATTGTCCTCGAGCCCAATAAGGTCTCTATGATTCGTTAACACCTACGAGTTTCTATATCAGAATGCTTGAGCAATAGCTCGATTGAAAAGGTGAGAACAAGATGCGGGCGCAGCTCCAAGCTCTAAATAAGACATTCATTACATCATTATTAAGATAAATAATTGGTTTTGAAATGAAGCTATCCAAAAAATATCGCAATTGAATCGTATTTTATATACGTAACAAATATTATGTAAACTTATTATTTTCGATATCAGCCATAAGCTGTGTCTATAAGCTTTTAGAAATCCATAGGTGTTTTTAGGGGCTAATTGAGCTGTATTTTGGTCTTAACGATTGAACAAAACGTATTAAGTTATTTCCCTTAAAATTTCTAGAATTAATGATTATATTAATCAATATGACGAAGTTTATAATCGTTTTCGATATGCAACACTAAAATTCATTTTTCTCCTTGCAATTTAAAATATTTTCTTATTTGATCGTTGTTTAACGAACTAGTCACACAGGCATCAAACGATAATATTGATAGCCTGATTAATAATGTAATTATATGGATTAAAAGGAAGTTAAGACAGGCGTTCTTTAAGAAATACAACTCCAGTTCTGCTTCAAAATTGACCTTAAAAATGTAAAAACACCTTCACGATCCGCTTATGGCATGATGAAGCGAAAAGATGAGAAATGCGGCTATTACGCGGTTTTTAGATCATTCTCATATGGATTTGCGATGGATTTAGCAACGCTTTCAATGTATGCTTTTGAAAACTGGAAAGGAAGTGGGAAAATGGAACGCGAACTGGCGTTGGAAATTGTCAGAGTAACAGAATTGGCTGCTTTAGCCTCAGCACCATGGATGGGAAGAGGAGATAAGAACAGCGCAGATGAAGCGGCTACTTTGGCCATGCGCGCCATGTTCGATTCCGTGTCTATTCGCGGCACGGTAGTAATCGGTGAAGGTGAAATGGACGAAGCGCCCATGCTGTATATCGGTGAGGAAGTGGGCAACGCGGAAGGACCTGAGGTAGACGTAGCTGTAGACCCTCTGGAAGGTACAGAAATCGTAGCTAAAGGTCTAAATAATGCTTTATCGGTTATTGCGGTGGCTGGGAAAGGAAACCTGCTCCATGCACCGGATATGTATATGGAGAAGCTAGCTGTTGGCCCTGCTCTCGTTGGCAAGGTCAGCATTGAGGATCCAGTTGAAGTCACTTTGGAAAAGGCCGCGGCCGCCCTGAACAAAAACATTTCGGATTTGACTGTCATGATTCTGGATCGTATCCGTCACGAAAGTACCATCAAAACGCTGCGTAAGGTTGGGGTACGGATCAAATTCCTCAGTGATGGTGACGTTGCAGGTGCAATGGCTCCTGCTTTCCCGGAAGCGGGCATTGATCTGTATGTTGGATCGGGAGGTGCACCAGAAGGTGTGCTGGCTGCTGCTGCATTATCATGCTTAGGTGGTGAAATACAAGGTCGCTTGATGCCGGCCAATGCCGACGAGTTCCAGCGCTGCTTGCAGATGGGAATTGATAACCCCTATAAAGTATTAACGATGCAAGATATGATCGGCACAGAAGATGTTATTTTTGCAGCAACAGGTGTAACACCAGGTGAGATTCTGGGAGGTGTGCGTTATTTAGCGGATGATCGGGCTGAGACGGACTCCATTGTGATGCGGGCCAAAACGAAAACAATCCGTTTCATTCGTTCACAGCATTTCCTGCCGAACAAGGAAGTGTTGCACAAAGTAAGACAGCTACAGTCCATTCCAGAACCGTCTGATCGTATCCCGAGTCATATGAAGACAATGGAGCAGGCGGAGTTTAGCCAATCCTCTGTAGACCATAGTCTAATGACTTCAGCAGAACACGGATGAAGGAAACGCTCGACAAACTAATAGGATTATAGAATAATATGTGCTTTTATTAAATGGACTTCAGAAACTAAATAAGATGGGGATTCTGCCTTGCGCAGATCCTCATTTTTTTGTGTAAAAAGCATTGACAACGTTTACAACCCATGAGAAAATGTACGCGCGTACATAAAATGATGAAATTTTAAACTTATATGTGAATTCCGACATGATGAACGATCATGTTCTATTAATTCAGTTCAGTTAAAGGGGGTGAATGTCGTGGCATCACGTAAAGAAGTGGCTGAGCTTGCGGGTGTCTCTGAGGCTACCGTATCCCGTGTGTTAAATGGAGTTGGGCCAATCAAAGAGGAAACCAAGCGCAAAGTACTTCAAGCTTCTGAGCAACTTGGATACGTTCCGAGTGCACTCGCTCGCAGTTTTGCTAGGAGCAAAAGCGGTAACCTCGGTGTAGTGATGCCTTATGTTCCTAAAGCACATTTGTTCTCTGCCTATTTCTTCTCTGAAATGTTAAGTGGTATTGGGAACAAGGCGCGGGAAAGTGGAATGGATCTGCTCGTTATGTTTCGAACACCGGATGAGGTTATGAATTACACAGATCTGTTTCGTAGGCAGAAGATAGATGCTTGTATCATTCTTGGTGCAAGAGACGATCCGGGAGAACTGTCGGCACTGCAGCAGCTTCATCAGGAAGGGCATCCATTTTGCGTCATGAACCAGCATTTTGCAGGTCAATCCTTCGTGGAAGTGGATGCGGATCATATTGAGGGTAGCCGGCAAGCGATTCGCCATCTGACCGATCAGGGCTACCGCAAGATTGCTTTTCTCAACGGACCAGACAGCTATTCGAACAGTCAAGAACGATTGCAGGGTGTTCAGATGGGGATGCAGGAAGCCCAAATGGAGCTAGATCCCAGCCTGTTACTGGAAGGTAACTACAGTAGACGAAGTGGTCTGGAAGCTGCGGGGCGCATAGCTGATCGCCTACATGAGATTGATGCTGTATTTGCAGCAAACGATCGGATGGCCATCGGGGTAATGCATGGGTTGCGCGAGCGTGGCATACCGGTTGAGGATTTCCCTGCTTTTGTAGGGTACGATGACTCCGATGCCGCCGAAATGGCGGTTCCACCGTTGACCAGTGTGCGGGTTCCGTTTTACGAGATGGGGGAGCTTGCTACTAAGAAACTCATTGATGAGAAGGTAGGAATTCCGCCTACGAATCTTACTCGTCTATCTTCAGACTCCACCAGACATCTATTACCCACCGAGTTAGTTGTTCGTGCTTCATCGATCCGTTAATGGTAGATAATCACTTGAATTCCCAAGGAGGAAATGATCATGTCAAAACATCTTCGTGTAGGAATGGTTGGATACAAATTTATGGGGAAAGCACACAGTAACGCTTATCGAAGCCTACCCATGTTTTTCCCGTCAGCCCCTTTGCAGCCTGAAATGTCCGTCATCTGCGGACGTAACGAGCAAGGTGTTCAGGAGGCCGCTAACCAGTTTGGGTGGTCTGAGAGTGTAACGGATTGGCGTGAGCTGGTAAAGCGAGATGATATCGATCTTATAGACATTAACGCGCCAAGTGATGCACACAAAGAGATTGCAATTGAAGCTGCACGTCAGGGTAAGCATCTATTCTGCGAGAAACCCTTGGCACTATCACTCGCGGATTCCCGTGAGATGCTCCAAGCAGCCGAGGATGCGGGCATTGCTCACATGGTAGGGTTCAATTATCGTTTCTCCCCAGCAGTGCAGTTAGCCAAAGATCTGGTGCAGAGCGGACGCTTGGGTAAAATCTATCACTTCCGTGCATTTTTCCTGCAAGACTGGATTATGGATCCGTCCTTTCCGCTCGTATGGCGATTGCAAAAAGAAGTCGCTGGCTCCGGCTCGCACGGCGATCTCGGCGCACATCTGATCGACCTAGCTCGCTTCCTAGTAGGAGAGTTCAAGGAAGTTATCGGTATGAGCGAGACATTTATCAAAGAACGTCCTCTTGCTTCTGAAATGACGGGATTAAGTGCCAAAGGTAGCACAACCAGTGATGCACCGAAGGGCGAAGTCACCGTCGATGACGCAACACTATTCTTGGCAAGGTTCGCAGATGGAGCACTGGGAAGCTTCGAGGCTACACGTTTTGCAGCCGGTCACCGTAGCACGAATTCCTTTGAAATTAATGGTAGTCTCGGAAGTGTGCGGTTCGACTTTGAACGTATGAATGAATTGGAGGTTTATTTCACCAAAGACGAAGAAGATGTGCAAGGATTCCGCCGTGTACTTGCAACCGATCCAGCGCACAAGTATGCCGAAGCTTGGTGGCCTGCTGGACACACGATTGGATTTGAACATACGTTCACCCATGAGATGTTAGAGCTTGTTACTGCAATATCGGAAGGTCGTCAGCCATCACCTAGTTTCCATGACGGTGTAGCTTGTCAAGCAGTGCTTGAAGCTGTTGAGCGCTCCATTGATGAGCGACGTTGGGTATCCCTTGAAGAGATGTGAGTCTAAGTGCATGTAGGCTAAAACTATAATGATAATTTAGGAAAGCGAGTGATTAAGTGATGAGTAAAGCATTGATCGTATGGGGCGGTTGGGATGGACACGAACCGGAGCAGGTAGCAGCCATTTTTGAACGTATTTTGAAGGAAGAGCAGTTCGAGGTTGAGGTGTCAGATACACTTGAGGCATATGCAGACGCTGAGAAGCTGCTTGGTCTTGATCTGATCGTACCGCTCTGGACAATGGGACAGATTGAACAAGAACTGGTCAACAACGTGTCTGCAGCAGTTCAGAGTGGTGTAGGCTTGGCGGGTCTCCATGGTGGGATGTGTGATGCATTCCGTAATAATGTAGATTGGCAGTTTATGACGGGTGGCCAGTGGGTCGCACATCCAGGTAACGATGGGGTAGAGTACACCATCAATATGAAGCGTGGCTCAAGTCCACTGCTTGACCACATTGAAGATTTTCAAGTAAAAACAGAGCAGTATTATCTTCATGTAGACCCTGCTGTAGAAGTATTAGCAACAACACGTTTTCCTATCGTTAATGGCCCTCACGCCGCAAATGGACCTGTAGACATGCCCGTCGTCTGGACGAAGCGCTGGGGAGCAGGGCGTGTATTCTATAATTCACTTGGACATCATGCCGATATCGTTGAGATGAAGCAGGTAACCGAGATGATGAGAAGTGGCTTCAAATGGACAGCCGCAGGAAAACAGCTTGCGAAGCAAAATAAAGATACGAAGACTGAAGTGTATACAGGTATGGCTGACAACCAAACGTAATTAGATTAAGGGACAATAGTAGACCCACTAACATGCTGGGTTATAACTAACGTGTATCAACCATTTTAAGCGTTTACGTATCAGAATAATCATATAAAAACATAATTTTATGTTGCCACATTTCTGTTCGATGGCGAAAGGAGCCCAAGTATGAGCGTTATGAAAGTTGGCATTATTGGCTGTGGTAAAATCAGCGGCATTTATATGGAGAATTGTCATCGGTTTGACGTGCTTGAACTCGTGGCAGTTGCAGATCTAGATCAGAAGCGAGCTGAGGAACAAGCAGCAGCTTATCAAGTTCCCAAAGTGTATACGGTAGAAGAAATACTGGCAGATCCTGAGATTGAACTGATTATCAACCTGACTATTCCTTCCGTTCATGCGAATGTGTGTCTGCAAGCACTGGAAGCGGGCAAACATGTATATGTGGAGAAACCACTTGCGGTTACTCGTGAAGAAGGTCTTGCCGTACTAGAGACAGCCAAAAGAAAAGGATTGTTGGTGGGCTGTGCACCCGAAACTTTCTTCGGATCAGGTATTCAAACTGCCCTTAAATTAGTTGAAGACGGTGTGATTGGCAAACCTGTTTCAGCAACAGCTTTCATGATGGGCAGAGGTCACGAGCACTGGCATCCGGATCCTGAGTTCTATTATGCATCAGGTGGCGGGCCGATGTTTGATATGGGACCGTACTATCTCACAGCACTGGTGCAACTTCTGGGTCCGATCTCAACTATTGCTGGTATGACGGGTAAAGCAATGAACGAACGGACAATTACGAGTGAGAAAAAGCGAGGACAAACCATTCCTGTTGAGATTCCAACACATGTAACAGGCTTGCTGCAGTTCGAACAGGGCGCCATAGGTACACTCATTACAAGCTTCGATGTGTTTGGGGGCAGTGTGCTGCCTCCAATTGAGATCTATGGAACGCATGGTACATTACAAGTACCTGACCCTAATACCTTCGGAGGTCCGGTTCGTTATAGACTTCTTGGAGAGCAAGAATGGACTGAGGTACCTCTACTGCCAGGATACCAGGAAAACACACGCGGAATTGGTGTCGCGGATATGGCATATGCAGCGCATAGTGGCCGGGCACATCGAGCGAGCGGCGAGCTTGCGTACCATGTTTTAGAAGCCATGTGGGCATTCCATGATTCGTCGGATGACCAGACATTCTATCAAATGAAAAGCACTTGTCAGCGTCCGGCTCCACTGCCGGAGAATCTTCCTCTCTACACGCTTGATCAATAAGTTTACTTATGTTAATAATTACAGCCTGGTGTCCTTGTATAAAGGATTCCAGGCTGTTCCTGTTCGTTGCGGTTAAGCAGGGTGACTTCATTCTGAACGAAATTTAAGCTACAATGGACAATAATATAGAAATGAAAGAGGTAGGTAAGCATGGTACGTTTCGGAGTCGTAGGCACCAACTGGATTACAGAAAGACTACTTGAGGCCGCAGCACAGGTGGAGGGCTTCACACTGACTGCTGTATACTCTCGAAGTGCTGAGAAAGCAGATGCATTTGCAGATCAATATAAGGCTGCACACCGATTCACGAATCTCGAAGAGATGGCAGCGAGTGATGAGATCGATGCCGTATATATCGCAACGCCTAATACATATCATGCGGAGCAGGCTGAGTTGTTTCTGAGAAATAAGAAGCATGTATTGTGCGAGAAACCGCTAGCTGCAAATAGTGAAGAAGTTCGCCGATTAGTGGAGGCTGCTCGTGAATCCGGGGTTCTGTTAATGGAAGCGATGAAATCAACACTAGTACCGGCATTCAAAACGGTTCAGTCGAACCTTCATAAAATTGGACCTGTTCGCAAGTATATCGCAGGATACTCCCAGTACTCTTCACGCTATGACAAGTATAAGGAGGGCATTGTGCTAAATGCATTTAAGCCGGAGCTAGCTAATGGCGCACTTATGGATCTGGGCGTATATTGTCTATATCCATTGATTACGCTGTTTGGTGCCCCTAATCAAGTCCAATCCCAGGCGTATATGTTGGCATCTGGCGTGGATGGTCAAGGGAGTGTTATTCTGAATTATGATGAGATGGACGCGGTTGTAACCTATTCCAAAATCTCTAATTCACATGTGCCTACTGAGATTATGGGTGAACTCGGCAGTATTTTAATTGATAAAATTGGATCGCCCGAACATGCCGAGATTCGATACAATGATGGTACGGTGGAAAAACTAGAAGCAGAGCAAAATTATCCAACGATGTTCTACGAAGTTCAAGAGTTCGTAAACCTCGTTGAAGCGGGTAAACTAGAATCGGAAATGAACACATATGAACGTTCCTATGAAACCATGTTAGTTATGGATCAAATCCGGAAACAAATCGGACTTGTTTTCCCAAATGATAAATAGGTAGAAGGAGGGTTACCGGATGCAAAAGGTATTAATTCTTGGGGGCACACGCTTCTTCGGCAAACGTCTGGTGGATCACTTGCTGTGGGAAGGTAAATCACAGATCACAGTGGCAACTCGGGGCAAAACGCGTGTGGATTTCGGAAGTGAAGTGAACCGGATTAAGATGGATCGGGAAGATCCACAATCTTTGGCAAAGGTTGCTCAAACAGACCAGTGGGATGTGGTGTATGACAATATTTGTTTTTCACCCAATGCTGCCAAATCGGCATGTGAAGCATTCGCTGGTCGAACCAAAAGATATGTTCTAACATCTACACTCTCTGTGTACGGTGATCCTAAACCGGGATTTACAGAGGATGACTTTGATCCATACACTTACCCGCTGCAATATGGGAATCATGAACAGTTTTCTTATGGGGAAGGCAAACGTCTTGCTGAGGCTGTATTTTTCCAAGAAGCCGAGTTTCCGGTTGTTGCCATGCGAATTCCGATTGTGTTAGGGATTGATGATTATACAAGACGACTGCATTTTCATATTGAACATGTGCAAAAGGGAAAACCGATTGGCATGCCGAATCCGGAAGCCGAGATTGGATTCATTAATTCCACGGAAGCGGCTAGATTCCTCGCCTGGCTTGGACATACTTCCATTACTGGGCCGGTTAATGCTGGCTCACAAGGAGCGATTAAATTATCAGAAATGATGAAGCTAATTGAATCCGTAACGGGGATGCAGTCCCAGATTCTATCTGAGACAGGTAAGGAAGATATGTCACCTTTTGGCATAAGTGAATCGTGGACGATGAGTACAGATAAGGCTGAACAAGCAGGTTATACGTTTGAATCATTGATGGACTGGTTTCCTGGTCTCGTTCGTGAAGTGGCTCTGGCTCTACAATCTGAGAGTTAATTACATCCTTCTTTTTTCACCGCCTATTGCATATCCTGAAATACCGAGTATAATACTTGGTAAACAGAAGAAAAGGGGATGCAATAAACGATGAAAACACATGCTGAATTGAACTCGCTTCTTGTTGACGATTATCTGGATCTCCTGAATATGGCTAAGCAATTAGGGGATATGGAATGGGAACAATCCATTCTAGCTGCATTGAAAGAAGAAGTCGAAGCTAATCGCCATCTGGATTCTATGGAAGTAAGACATGATCTATGGATGCAGTTTGAAGATATAAATGAGCAGATGCACGCGTTGTTAATCCAGTTAAAGCATGCAGAGGATGCTGAGGATAAAGAACAGATTATCGAGTCGATCTGGGGACTGAAAGTGGATCGTACTGCGATTACGCGCAAGCTTGAGACGATGAGCAGGTCTAAATCCGGTCAATCATAATCACTTCATTTTCATAATAAAATAAAAATAATATACGTGAGCCCACTTGCTTCCTTCTATGGAGATATGCAAGTGGGCTTTTATATTGATTGAAGTTGTGTAGAAGCATGAAATGGATTACTGAACGGTTATTAGTTGTTCGCTTAGGGTTATTTTGATAATGTATGTATAAGATATACAAGATACGTATGGTTTCTAACGATAACGAAGATGAGTGGGTTGAGCACACATGGGAATAGATCTGGAGAAACAGCGACTAAGTATAGAAGCAGCCAAATTGTATTATCAGTCTGATTATAGCCAACAGGATATTGCGGTCAGGCTCGGTGTATCACGTCCGACCGTATCTCGACTATTGCAGTATGCCAAAGACCGGGGTTATGTCCGGATTGAGATTATGGATCCTTTAGAGGATATCGATATTATTGCTGGGGAATTAAAAGCTAAATATGATCTCGAAACAGCGCTAGTATGTTTCGCACCTCTGAAGAGCGATGATGAAATCCAGAAGCAGATCAGCAAGAGAGCTGCTGATTATCTTCAGGACACTGTTCAAGATGCGGATATTATTGGTGTAACGTGGGGAACAACGATGCATGCTGTCGCTCGCCAGCTTCGTCCTAAACAGGTGAAGGGCGTAGAGGTTGTTCAGTTAAAGGGAGGCGTCAGTCACTCGCATGTGAATACCTATGCAGCTGATATCGTACATCTATTTGCGGAAGCTTTCCATACTGTGCCTCGATATCTGCCCCTACCTGTGATCTTTGATTCTATCGAAGTGAAGAACATGGTGGAAGCTGATCGACATATCGGTAGAATTGTAGAGCTTGGCCGGCAAGCGAATATCGCCATTTTTACGGTGGGCACAGTGAAGGAAGATGCACTTTTGTTCAAACTCGGTTACTTCAGTGAAGAGGAGCAGCAACTGTTGATACATACAGGAGCGGGTGATATTTGCTCTCGTTTCTTTGATAGTGAAGGCCAATTAATCAGTGAAGAGATCAATAGCAGAACAGTAGGTATCGACCTGTCTGAGCTCAAAAATAAGGAGAAATCCATTCTTGTCGCAGGTGGCCAACGCAAAATTGAAGCAATTCATGCCGCACTCCAAGGCCAGTATGCAAACATTCTAGTTACGGATCAGTACACAGCCCAAGCTTTGCTGCGTCTCTAATTGGAAGAGTGACAACATCTGCCATGTTCTCATGGCGGATGTTTTGCTGTGTAGAGCGAAAGCTAAGATGTGCAGTAATTGGGTAAGTACAAGAATTAGTTATAACTCAGTAGTGCTTCATTCGCACATCGTGAACAAAAGTTCAGTTTGATTATTACATATGTTCATGTTAGTGTAGGATATAGAATACATCGTTTATATAAAGGGAGAGATATGAATGACTACACCACAATTAGCTAAAATGATCGACCACACTTTGCTTCGTGCAGACGCTACACAGAGCGAGATGGTTAAACTGACAGAAGAAGCAAAACAATATCAATTTGCATCCGTATGTGTGAATCCAGGTTGGGTTGCTTATGCTGCTGAACAATTAAAAGGTACAGGCGTTGATATCTGTACTGTTATTGGTTTCCCTTTGGGAGCTTCTACTTCTGAAACAAAAGCATTCGAAACGACAGATGCCATTGCTAAAGGTGCAACAGAAGTGGATATGGTCATTAACATTAGCGCATTGAAAGACGATAAAGACGATTACGTTGAGCAAGATATTCGTGCAGTGGTTGAAGCGGCCGCAGGTAAAGCTTTGGTCAAAGTTATTATCGAAACTTGCCTGTTGACTGATGATGAAAAAGTCCGTGCATGTGAAGCAGCTGTAAGAGCTGGAGCTGACTTCGTCAAAACATCAACTGGATTCTCTACTGGTGGAGCAACGCCTGAGGATATCGCTTTGATGCGTCGTACGGTAGGTCCAGATGTAGGCGTGAAGGCGTCGGGTGGTGTTCGTAGCCTCGAAGACATGCAAAAAATGATCGAAGCAGGCGCAACACGAATTGGCGCAAGCTCTGGCGTTAAAATCATGCAAGGTGGACAATCTACTGCTTCGTATTAATCAAAACGGAATCTCATTTCGTTGTATGTTATCTGTATTACAGTTTAACGAAGTGATGTAAACGAATTGAGCTTGTCTTGAATGCCCGCATATCATTGTTTTTACAAGCTTATGCGGGTTAGATGGACAGGACACATAAAATACAGCAATTCATAGTGATGTATTGAAAGCGCTTTATTCTTTTTTCGGAAAATTTATTTCATTTTCATTACAATCCATGAACAGAAACCTTTGAGCTGATTGCACAACTGGCTTAACTACCTTCAAAGGAGAGATTACATGAAATTTCTAATCGCCATACTCGGCTTACTTGTTGTTTTTGGGCTGGCTTATATCGCCAGCAACGGGAAGAAACAGATTCGATACCGACCGCTTGCGGTAATGATTGTTTTACAGATTATACTGGCATACTTCTTGCTAAATACAGCGGCGGGTACGTTTCTCGTCGGTAAATTCTCTACTGCTTTTAAGGCATTGTTGGATTATGCGAATGAGGGAATCGCGTTTGTATTCGGTGACTTAGTAACCATTGGAGCAGATGGTGGAAGTGGTCCGTTCTTTTTGACCGTGCTCATGCCGATTGTGGTCATCTCTGCCTTGATTGGGATATTACAGTATATCCGAATCTTGCCTTTTGTTATAAAATATATTGGTCTGGTATTAAGCAAAATCAACGGAATGGGCAAACTGGAATCATATAACGCGGTTGCTTCGGCTATTCTAGGGCAATCTGAAGTGTTCATATCCGTAAAAAAACAAATTGGGTTACTGCCGAAACATCGGCTGTATACTTTATGTGCCTCAGCGATGTCCACGGTATCGATGTCCATTGTCGGTGCCTATATGACGATGATTGATCCGAAATATGTAGTGACGGCATTAGTGCTCAACTTATTTGGCGGTTTTATCATTGCTTCTATTGTGAACCCTTATCAGGTTACACCGGAAGAAGATATATTGGAGGTTCAGGAAGAGGAGAAGCAATCGTTCTTCGAAATGCTAGGTGAGTACATTCTAGATGGATTCAAGGTAGCCATAGTGGTTGCTGCGATGCTCATCGGTTTTGTCGCGTTAATCGCCTTAATTAATGGTATTTTCAGTGCGGTGCTCGGTATTTCATTCCAGGAACTGCTCGGTTATGTGTTTGCACCCTTTGCCTTTGTTATGGGGATCCCTTGGAAAGAGGCGATTCAAGCGGGAAGTATTATGGCAACGAAAATGGTATCCAATGAATTCGTCGCAATGCTTAGCCTTAGTAGTCAGACAGCATTGTCCGAGAGAACTACCGGAATCGTGTCTGTCTTCCTCGTATCGTTCGCCAATTTCTCTTCCATCGGTATTATTGCCGGTGCGGTTAAAGGACTTCATGAGAAACAAGGTAATGTGGTGGCCCGCTTCGGTCTGAAGCTGCTTTATGGTGCATCGCTTGTCAGCGTGCTGTCTGCGATCATCACTGGACTGTACTTGTAAGCTGGATTATTGGAAGGAGTGCTTCATTCATGTCAACATTCAAAAGAGTACATCTAATCGTTATGGATTCTGTAGGAATCGGCGAAGCGCCGGATGCAGCAGATTTTGATGATTTTGATGTAGATACGTTCGGTCACATTGCACGTGAACGCGGAGGTCTGAAGATGCCACATATGGCGAGTCTTGGACTATCTAACATCAAAGAAATCGAGGGTATTCCTGTAGCGGCTGCGCCTAAAGCGTATTACACCAAAATGCAGGAAGCATCCAAAGGTAAGGATACCATGACAGGTCACTGGGAGATCATGGGCTTGTATATTGATACACCTTTCCGTGTGTTTGAAAATGGGTTCCCGGATGAGCTGATTCAGCGCATTGAAGAAAAAACAGGTCGTAAAGTGATTGGCAACAAACCTGCGAGCGGCACGGAAATTCTGGATGAATTAGGTGCTGAGCATGTTGAAACGGGCGCACTGATCGTATACACGTCGGCAGACTCGGTACTGCAAATTGCAGCGCACGAAGATGTCGTTCCTTTGAAGGAACTGTATGAGATCTGTGAGTTCTGCCGTGAAATCACGCTGGAAGATCCGTACATGCTGGGTCGTATTATTGCACGTCCTTTCGTAGGTGAAGAAGGTGACTGGAAACGGACAGCGAACCGTCATGACTATGCGCTCAAACCATTTGGTCGTACCGTAATGAATGAGTTGAAAGATGGCGGGTTTGATGTTATCGCTCTTGGTAAAATCGCAGATATCTATGATGGTGAGGGTGTAACCAAATCTGTTCGTACCGTCTCTAATATGGATGGAATGGACAAGTTGTCCGAAACGATGGACGAGGAGTTCACGGGTCTGAGCTTCTTGAATCTGGTAGATTTCGATGCGCTATATGGTCACCGTCGTGATCCACAAGGGTATGCACAGGCCCTTGAAGATTATGATGCACGTCTTCCAGAGATCTTTGCAAAAATGACAAACGACGATCTGCTGCTGATTACAGCCGACCATGGTAACGATCCAACATACCGTGGTACAGACCACACGCGTGAATATGTACCATTGCTGGCATACTCCCCACGTTTCAGTGAGGGGAAACAGCTTGACCTACGCAGTACCTTTGCAGACCTTGGTGCAAGCGTAGCGGAGAACTTTGGTGTGAAAATGCCTGAGTATGGTACAAGCTTCTTGAAAGATCTGAAGTAAGTACGTAGAGGTTGCACTAACGGATCTATGAAATGATTCTAACTTGGTCGAGAATTCGACAAACGCATGACTTTGAAGTGCAAACCATGGTCAGGGATCGGGGTAAGGGACAGTTACTCCGGTTCCTCGTCCATTATATAGACGGACGTATATAACACATTGGAGGAGATTATTCTATGAGTACACATATTGGAGCAAAACCTGGAGATATTGCTGAAACGATTCTTTTGCCAGGAGATCCATTGCGCGCAAAATACATTGCTGACACATATCTAGAAGACGTTGTGTGTTACAACGAGGTTCGCGGTATGCTCGGCTTCACAGGTACATATCAAGGGCACCGCATTTCGGTGCAAGGCTCAGGGATGGGGATTCCGTCCTTCGCCATCTATGCGAATGAATTGATTAGCGAATATGGTGTGAAAAACTTGATTCGTGTAGGAACTTGCGGCGGAATGCAGGAACATGTGCGTGTACGTGACGTTATCCTTGCACAAGCAGCATGCACAGATTCCAGTATGAATAAACACGTATTCGGTGGATATGATTTCTCACCAATCGCAACGTTCTCATTGCTCAAAGAAGCATATGACCGTGCTACAGCTAAAGGGATGAAGATTCATGTCGGTAACGTCTTCAGTTCCGATTCTTTCTATCGCGATGATCGTTCCGTAACGGAAAAATTGATGAAACATGGCGTGCTTGGCGTAGAAATGGAAACAACAGCATTGTACACGATTGCTGCCAAGTTTGGTGTTAACGCACTAACGATCCTAACTGTAAGCGACCACTTGCTCACAGGCGAAGAAACCTCAGCAGAAGAGCGCCAAAAAACGTTCAATGACATGATGGTTGTTGCTCTCGACACAGCAATTACTTTGTAAAAGAAATCCATTGCCAGTACGCATACTGCACAACATGTTTACTGTACCAAAAATAATAATTTGATTTTATCAAAACTTTGGTTCGAAGCTCGGAGTGGAGGCAATGGAATCGATTCTGTAGAAGCGAGCGTTCGCCTTTGTCTTCACATTTCAACCTCATAAGAGGTGATTCAAGAAATATGAAGACAACACTGATCGAAAAAACGTTGAACGTTCTATGGTCAGAACGAACTTTGCTCTAAGGTTTACTGTACAAAAAATAATTTGATTTTATCGAAACTTTTGTTTGGAGCACGGAGTGGAGGCAATGGAATCGATTCTGTAGAAGCGAAGCGCTCGCCTTTGTCTTCACATTTCAACCTCATAAGAGGTGATTCAGAGAAATGTGAAGACAACAGCGATCGAAAGAACGATCCATTGCCGGAACGAACTCCGATAAAGGTTTACTGCACTAAAAATAAATTGATTTTATTGAAACTTTTGTTTGGAGCACGGAGTGGAGGCAATGGAATCGATTCTGTAGAAGCGAAGCGTTCGCCTTTGTCTTCACATTTCAACCTCATTAGAGGTGATTCAGAGAAATGTGAAGACAACAGCGATCGAAAGAACGATCCATTGCCGGAACGAACCCCGCACAAAGTGTTCTGTAAAATCAATATACACAAGGAGAGAACATCATGAGAATGGTAGACATTATTGCCAAGAAACGTGACGGAAAAGAATTAACTACAGAAGAGATCGACTTCGTCGTTCAAGGATATACACAAGGAGAGATTCCTGACTATCAAGTTAGTGCATGGGCAATGGCTGTATTTTTTAACGACATGACGGACAAAGAACGTGCTGATCTGACGATGTCGATGGTGAATTCGGGTGAAACGATTGACCTGTCAGCCATTGAAGGCATCAAAGTAGACAAGCACTCCACAGGTGGCGTCGGCGATACAACTACGCTTGTACTGGCGCCGCTCGTAGCAGCGCTTGATGTGCCCGTTGCCAAAATGTCCGGTCGTGGACTTGGTCACACAGGTGGAACGACAGATAAACTTGAATCCGTTGCTGGTTTTCACGTGGAGCTTGACAAAGAAGAGTTCATTCGACTCGTTAACGAGCACAAGGTAGCGGTAATCGGACAAAGTGGTAACCTTACGCCTGCGGATAAGAAGCTATATGCTTTGCGTGACGTAACAGCTACCGTTAACTCCATTCCACTGATCGCAAGCTCCATTATGAGTAAGAAAATCGCTGCAGGTGCGGATGCCATCGTATTGGATGTGAAAACGGGTGCTGGTGCATTCATGAAAACAGCAGAAGATGCCAAAGAACTCGCACATGCGATGGTGAGCATTGGTAACAATGTTGGACGTAAAACGATGGCCGTGATCTCCGACATGTCCCAACCGCTGGGTCTGGCTATTGGTAATGCACTTGAAGTAAAAGAAGCCATTCTTACTTTGCAAGGCAAAGGGCCTAAAGATCTGGAAGAGCTATGTTTGGCACTTGGACGCCAAATGGTATTCCTCGCTGGCAAAGCAGACTCCCTTGAGCAAGCTGAAGAGAAGTTGAAAGAAGTAATCCAGAACGGTAAAGCACTGGAGAAATTCAAACATTTCTTGGCCAATCAAGGCGGAGATGCTTCTGTCGTGGATCATCCAGATCGATTGCCACAAGCTCAATACCTTATTGAAGTACCTGCAGATCAAGACGGTTTCGTATCTGGAATTGTTGCGGATGAGATTGGTACAGCTGCGATGCTGCTTGGTGCGGGTCGTGCAACCAAAGAGTCAGAGATCGATCTTGCTGTTGGTCTGATGCTGAACAAAAAAGTGGGTGACCCTGTCAAAGCAGGCGAATCACTCGTAACGATCCACGCTAATCGTAAAGATGTGGCAGATGTAATCGCGAAGATTAAAGAAAATATTACGATTGCAGATAAAGCGGATGCCCCTGTATTGGTGCATGATATCGTAACCGAATAGTTTAAAACTCATTCAGCCGAGTATGCGTTTGAACCTGTAACCCCCGAATCTATGTATGACATAGGTGCGGGGGTTGTTTCTTTTACAGAATAAGAATTCCTTCATCTGACTTCCGCTATGTAATTTTTATTTACGTAAACATCAGGATTTGAGATAATATTAGAGTTATATTTTACCTTTTAAGGAGGGAAGAAGTAGGCTAGATAACAAGATCCAAATGTTCCTGAGGTTTTAAATGTGTAGAGTTTCATGAAGTACATACGAGTAGGAGGAGTTTACGTTGTTTAGCAAATCTCAGCAAAAGTTTGTTAAAAGATCAAGTATTGTATTAAGTATCATGATTCTATTATTCGCATCAACAGTGCAATTCAAGGCTGAAGCAGCAAGTTCTAATTTTGCCCCAGGGGAACTGGAAGCGGGCGCAATCATGCAATGGGGTGGAACCGTGCTTCTGGCAGCTGCGGAGAATGCAACGAATATAGATCCTAGTATTATGGAGCAGGTGCATCACTTCGGACAACAAGCATGGCAAGATGCCGATGCAACGACGAAATCTGAGATTACGTCTTCCATTGAGGGTTACAATGATTTATGGGGAACGAATAGAAAGTACAGTCTACAATGGTCATCGGATGCCCAAATGTATCTGGTGAACAAATGGAATGAATACTTTGGTGCAGGTGCGCGGATTAATGATGCAAGCCATACAGTAGAAAAGGTAGCTACAATTAATTCAGTTATTGTCCCTTCTTCCGTAAAAACGACCAATCGGCCAGGAGAAACTAAATATGATCTTGGTACGTTTATGAGTGGCGTGACCCACTATGTATATAGTGTACATGCAGACATGTACGGGAAGATACAGTTAAGCACATATCCTCATCGGACGATTTGGCCAAGCGCTCTTACAACACAGGAATTTCCCAATGCATTTGCAGCTTATAGATCAGCAGTCAAAGAATTAGATATAACATCGACTTACCAGACAGTCATGCCTATTTTCGTAGATAACAGCACCGGGCAGAGCATTCAGTATAATCCTTTAGCTGTGCCTAGCAACTTCCCAACCAGAATTACGATTCCTGCTCTGAAAGGAATTGTGAATGGTCAAGGTATAATTACAACACTCGAGAAACCAAACATTGGTCGAGTGGGCAATAGTCTCACAGGAGAGATCGCCATTAGTTACCCTACATACATTGGAGATACAGGTACGTTCACTGATGCGGATACTGTAACTCGTGTACCTTCTGAAGCACCAGTTGATAATGGTGGAAACGGCAGTGGTGATGGAAGCTCTAATGATACGATCACATACTCTCCTCTAGATCTGATTGTATACAAAGCCATGCTGCAATTTATCCAAGAATATCGGGATAATCAATCCAATAGTTTGGATCAGCTTTTGGAGTATATGAAGTTAAACGATTCTGGAAAGCCTGCCAACACGCAAGCCTGGAATGGTTGGTTAAAGAGCTTCTCTCAATAAAGATGTACAGAACAAAACACACTATTAACGTATAGTGTGTTTTTTGCATTTCGTATTTACCGTTCATGTTAACGTTCAAACCTGAAGTGACCGTTCCGTTAATTTCCATTCCGTTTCTCATACGCCAATACAGAATCTGCACTTGTGTAAATGTATGGAGTGGATGGCTCAGACACGGGAGTAACCTGTGTAGCCCGTATCTCAATGGTGTCTTTGCCATCGACTTGGGCAGAACCAATTGTACCGTTAATTTGTACCCAACTATCCGTTGGGAAGGTATTTGCGTTTTCAATGTGAATCATCACGCCAAATGGCGCAGCATCCGCTGGACAGCACATCACAAGGAATCGGCCTAATGCAAAATGAGATTCATGCTCCATACTTTCGTCACGATATACGAATCCCGTTAACGAGATTTCTCTGCCTGCGAATTGACGCTGAAACATGTCGATCGTCCCAAGCGTTTCGGAGAAAACCTCAGGATAGACCTGGATGACCGGCTCTACATATAATTTTTCGGCTAAATCGGCAAATTCTCTACTATACTCATCTGGAGGAATAAATTGAACGTCAGCTGTGGATGCCGTCGTAACCGTTGGCTGTTGTTGGCTCAGATCTTGCACGTTCAGTTTTGCTGCGGCATCAGGCAAAGGCTCCTTTCGCCGAATCTCCGGAGGCGCATAGGTGAGCGACATTCCCTTCTGACTTGCCATAGAGCTACCCAAAGCCTGATCTGGCAGCAAGAAGCCGAATATTAATGGAAGGGCAATTAAGCCGTATACGACCGAACTACGGACATATCCCGCAGGGGGTGGGTGTTCACAATCGCAATGTACCTCACTTCTACTGAAAAGACCATGCCACGCCATAATGATGGCAATAAATAAAAAGGGAATCGGACAGCATAACAGTAGTTTCTGCATCGTGGGTGCCAAGTAATAATGAAGAGAATCCGTTGAATTCAGGTGAAAAATATAGAAAGCAATGCCACCCATCCAACTGGCACGAATTAGACTATGCCATTGGACGTTACTTGACTTCGGGAACATATTTCTCGTCATCATATGACCCGGATTATTCATCTTGTCGTCACCTCTTTTATTGATTGATCCTTCACATACAATCAGGTTCATGCCAGCATATTAATTAACCATGATCCGGCGAAGACAAGTGTAATGATGGCTAGGCTAAGTCCAATAACAAAGCGAGTACGGAAGGTAGAGAGCAGCATTAAAGTACTTTTGAAATCAAGCATTGGGCCGAGTACAAGGAAGGAAACTAACGGACCCAGTGCGAACGTATGTGAGAACGCCGAGGCCACAAAGGCATCGGATGTGGAGCACAAGGATAATACATAGGCAAAGCCCATCATGAAGACATAGGAAGCAACAGGCCCGTTACCAAGGGAGATCAGATCACTTCGGCTAATAAAGGTCTGGATACAGGCAGTAATCAAGGCACCAATCACTAAGTATTTGCTCATATCCACGAACTCGTCCCCAGCATGAATGAAGAAGCTACGCCAATTTTTAACATGATTATGATGATGGGCACTGCCGTGTGCGTGTGAGTGTGGTTGTGCCATCTTAAAACCGGGATGTGTCTTCACATCGGTAATGGCTGCTTTTGGCGTACGGAGCGGGTTCCGATGAACGAACACATATACTAGACCACCCACGGAAGCTGCTACAGCGAATGCAAGCCCCATACGTGCAATTGTAATCTCGGGATGCGAGGGAAAAGCAAGTAACGTAGCTGTAAATACAATGGGGTTGACCACTGGCCCACTCAGAATAAAGGTAACCGCGATATAAGCCGGCATGCCTTTATGCATCAGTCGCCGCACGACAGGGATCATACCGCACTCACAGATGGGAAAGATAATGCCCAATAGACCAGCAACGAGCACTCCGCCAATCGGGTTTTTGGGTGTAAGTTTACGCACCATTTCTTCAGAGACAAACCATTGCATCAGTGAGGATAGTAGTACCCCCATTAGCAGAAAAGGGGCTGCCTCTAAGAAAATACTGACGAAAATGGTTTTCATATTTTGCAAAGCTTCGCTATTCCAAGCAGCTCTCAGATCAGGAGCCAGTGTAATAAGTACAGGAACAAGAAAGGCACATGGGATAAGGAACGTTAAGAGCTTCACATTGGCTGCCATCTTCATTACAAACAGACCTCCACAACTGAGACTTTGCTAGAATATATGCTTGTACGTTCAGGTACATACATCATTTGTTAACTCTAATCAACATTTTTACGATTAATGAAGACGAGATCTCCATAGAGTTGACAAGCTATACACAAATACGTTATATTTCTGTAAGTCCTTAATCGTAATTATTACGATTAACAAAAGGTTCATCAAGGTACACTTCATGGATTAGAAGGATTACGTGTGCAATGTAACGAACCCATTTGATTGGAGGAAGTTGAGATGTCGGATCAAAAAATAAAAGAAAAGGTGCCCGTAACCGTCTTAAGCGGATATTTGGGCGCAGGTAAGACAACGTTGCTCAATCACATACTGCATAATCGCGAAGGCATGCGTGTAGCGGTCATCGTAAATGACCTTAGTGAGGTTAACATCGATGCTGGCTTAATTCGGGATGGCGGTGGATTATCCCGTATAGATGAGAAGCTAGTCGAGATGTCTAATGGCTGCATCTGCTGCACATTGAGGGAGGATCTGCTGAAAGAGGTAGAACGACTTGCACTGGATGGTTCCTTTGACTACATATTGATCGAATCTACGGGCATAGGTGAGCCTGTACCTGTTGCCCAGACGTTTACGTATATTGATGAGGAGCTTGGAATTGATCTCACTCAATTTACTCGTCTGGATACGATGGTAACGGTGGTGGACGCAGCTCAGTTCTGGCGTGACTTTTACTCTAAGGAGACGCTAAAGGATCGTGGACAAGAAGCAGGCGAGGACGACGTGCGTGGAATCGTACATCTCCTAACAGATCAGGTAGAATTCTGTGATGTGCTCATCCTCAACAAATGTGATCTGGCTACGGAGGAAGAGCTGTCTAAGCTTGAAAAAGCACTACATGCGATGCAACCGGAAGCCAAATTGATTCGGACGACACATGGTCAGATCGATCCGCGAGAGATAATGAACACAGGGCGATTTGATTTTGAAAAAGCAAGTCAGTCTGCCGGTTGGATTCGTGAACTGATGAAAGAAGAACATACGCCAGAGACAGAGGAGTATGGCATTCATTCTTTTGTATATCATCGTAAACGCCCATTTCACCCAGAACGCTTACTTCGCTGGATTGCCAAGTGGCCTGAATCGATTGTGCGTTCCAAAGGCTTGATGTGGATGGCTACACGTAACCATATGGCGATCTCTTTCAGTCATGCAGGCACATCGAAGCAGCTCTCGCCAGCAGGAATATGGGTAGGAGCGATGAGCGAAGAAGAGCGGCAATTGCATTTTGGCGACACACTACCAGCAATTCCAGACTGGGATGATGAGTGGGGAGACCGTGTAATCAAACTTGTATTTATCGGCATTGATATGAATCGGGCAGAGATTGAGCGTACGCTCGATGAGACACTTCTAACTGAAGAAGAGATGCATATGAATTGGAGAGAGCTGAAGGATCCTTTTCCACAGTGGAATAGAAGCTAAAGAGTTGACAAAAGAAAAAGCATAGGCTAGTATCATTAAATAGTAAATATTACGATTAGATAAGAGGAGGCAACAACCATGAGAGTCATTGTTACATTAGCCTGCACCGAGTGCGGAGATCGCAACTATACAACCACGAAGAATAAACGTAACCATCCCGAGCGCCTTGAGATGAAGAAGTATTCACCACGTTTGAAGAAGATGACGATTCACCGGGAAACACGATAATTTTTTTTGTCGTTTTTAAATCGTAATAATTACGAAAAGAGGAAGAGACATGATACTATCCTCCATGCGTGATGTCGTATTTGGATATGGTAAAGAGCCTGTCATTGATCAACTGTCATTAGATATTCATGTGGGAGAATTCGTAGGCATCACTGGCCCCAATGGTTCTGCGAAGACAACCATGCTGAAATTGCTGCTAGGGCTGCTTAAGCCCTGGAGCGGTTCGGTACATATGAACATACAGAATATCCGCGGTAAAAAGTTAGAGATTGGTTATGTGCCTCAGCAGGTGGCTTCATTCAATAGCGGTTTCCCCAGCACCGTGATTGAATTGGTCCGATCAGGATGTTATCGCAAGCTTGGATTATTTCGTAGGTTTACCACCGAACAGGAAGCCATTGTGGAGCGTAGTCTTCGCGAAGTAGGCATGTGGGAATACAGGAATACGCGAGTAGGCGAACTGTCCGGAGGACAGAAGCAGCGTATCTGTATTGCAAGAGCTCTGGCAGGACAGCCGCAAGTACTTGTGTTAGATGAGCCGACAACGGGGATGGATCGACGCAGTCGGGAAGGCTTCTATGACTTGATGCGCCACTACGCAGATGTTCACGGTCTGACGATCATTATGGTTACACATGGTCTAGAAGAGATGGGCAACCGATTAGATCGAACGATCACGTTGGAGCGTCAAGAAAGTGAGGAATGGCAGTGTTTGAGTACGAATTCATGCAGCGTGCCTTTTGGGCAGGTGGATTAATTGGCGTCATTGCTCCCATCCTGGGGGTCTACCTCATGCTTCGAAGACAGGTGTTAATGGCTGATACATTATCCCACGTGTCGCTAGCAGGCGTGGCGCTTGGTTCGGTTATGAATCTGAATCCAGTCATCAGTGGCTTCGCCGTTGCGGTCATTGGTGCATTACTGGTTGAACAATTGCGAAGAAGTTATCGAACCTATAGTGAAGTTCCTGTCGCTATTATTATGACATCAGGACTTGCACTTGCCGTTGTTCTTATGAGTTTGAAAACCAATCTGTCCAAAACCTTCAGTTCCTATCTGTTCGGTTCAATTGTTGCCGTCAGTAATATTCAGCTACTGATGATGGTCGTGGTATGTGTTATCGGTTTAGCCTTTTTCATTGTTCTTCGAAGACCACTATACAATTTAACGTTTGATGAAGAGACATCCTCGATCGGTGGCGTTCAGGTTAAAGGGTTATCGTTCGCATTTGCCGTTCTGACAGGAATGACAGTTGCAGCAGCCATGCCTATTGTTGGTGTGTTGCTCGTATCGGCTCTCATTGTGCTGCCAGCAGCACTCGCACTAAGAGTATCACGCAGTTTTGCTACAGCGATTGTTATTGCTGTGGTCACAGGACTTATCGGAATTTTTAGCGGTTTGACAACTTCTTATCATTTGAACACACCACCGGGAGGTACGATTGCACTAATCCTGTTGGTATTTCTGTTGACTGGAATATCAGCGCAAAAGCTGGTTTCACTATATAACCGTAAACGTCACCGCGTAGCAAAAACACAACAAAGAGCCATACTATCTATCCATTCAAAGGAGAATATATAATATGAAATTCAGCAAAACAGCAGCATTTGGACTTTTCTTCAGCCTCGCACTTGTTGTCGCAGGTTGTGGGCAGACGAAATCCGTTTCGGAGCCAGACCCGTCTACAGCTAGTACTCCAGCAGCGACGGAACGTAAATTAAATGTGCAAGTCAGCTTCTATCCTATGTATGAATTCACCAAAAATGTCGCGGGTGACCTGGCAGATGTACATACACTTGTTCCAGCTGGTATGGAGCCTCATGATTGGGAGCCAACACCGCAAGATATGGCTAGCATTGAGAAAGCAGATGTGCTTGTATACAACGGAGCTGGTATGGAGTCTTGGATTGATCAAGTGAAGGACAGTTTGAGCAATGACAAACTGATACAAGTCGAAGCAAGTAAGGGCATCAACCTGCTTGAAGGCGGAGAGCATGACCATGGTGACGCAGAAGCGGAAGACCACGACCACGACCATGATCATGCCAGCGAAGGAACAGCAGAAGAGCATGACCATGGCCACGATCACGACCATGCTGAATCAGCGACGACAGAAGACCATGCTCATGATCATGGAGACGAAGCAGCTACGGAGGATCATGATCACGACCATGCAGACGAAGCAACAGAAGAGCATTCCCATAGCCATAGCCATAGTCATGATCACGGTGGACTTGATCCACACGTATGGTTGTCACCAGCATTAGCGATACAAGAAGTTCGTAACATTGAAGCTGGCTTAACAGAAGCTGCGCCAGAGTATGCTGAACAATTCAAACAAAATGCGGATGCGTACGTCGCTAAACTAGAAACATTGGATACCGATTTCAAGGCAGCTGTCACAGATAGCAAGCGAAAAGACTTTATTACGCAGCATGCTGCTTTTGGCTATCTTGCACAGGAGTATGGATTGCAACAAGTACCTATCGCAGGATTGTCTCCTGAACAGGAACCATCCGCAGCACAGATGGCATCCGTAATCGATTTTGCGAAGGAACATCAGGTAAAAACGATTTTCTTCGAAACGCTCGTTTCTTCTAAAGTATCCGAGACAATTGCAAATGAAGTAGGTGCGAAGACGGCTGTGTTGAATCCAATTGAAGGGTTAACCGAGGATGAACTTGCAGCAGGAATGGACTACATTAGCGTAATGAGACAGAACTTAGAAGCATTGAAGCTCGCGCTCAACGAATAAACATCGGATTTGATGCATTTTAATGAAAGAGGTACAATAATACAATAAGCTGAGGAAGGCACGTGATGTCATTCCTTTGCCGACTGGCGAAGCAGAGAGCACAGGGATGTGCTCTCTTCGTTGTCTAAGGCAACCGGATATGAAGCGGGAGTAGGGGGAACCTTTTATGAGTATGGATCCAGAACTAGATGTAACAGAAGCAACTCTACACCACAATTTAAACGGATCTGATTCCACAGTGACCAGCATGGACACCACAACTCTGGCGAGTGCAGATCAAGAAGAGCTTCTGAGTGACCAGCCTGCTCACCTATGGCGAAGACGTAAGTTAGAATTAATGTCTTGGACAGAGCGTGATAAACACACTGTAATTCCGAAAAGGACGACCCTGTGGAATGGTGTAGAGGTCGATGTCGAGCTTGCTGAGGCACTCACTCTACTTCAGCATGCAGGAATTGCTACGGAATTTTCTTGTGCAGGTGTAAGTCCCTTGGATGAACCTATTGATCACTCACTCTATGCGTATGTTACACTGGTGAAAAGTGAAGCAGCAGATCGGTTCGTCCAATACGCGATACAGAATATGCGTCATAGACTTCTGGTTACATTGGAGACAGGCAGTGGGCGTTATGATCTCTCTTCCTTTTTCATAGGACACAATCGTAGCTTCTGCTGGTGGATGCAGCAATGTGCTGCTCATTTTAATAAGGAAACGAATCACTCTTCTACAACGTAATATAGGGATAAGTCTAATTATGCATCATTTTTCTGTGGTAAGGGAGGTGGGAAGGTACTTGAATAAATGGCTCAAAACAATCCTATTTCTAGTCGTCTCTGTATTTCTCACACGATTTATTCCATTCTCATCTTTATTTCGAAACCTAGATACGATGATTCACGAATTCGGTCATGCGCTGGCAACGTTGTTGTTATCGGGCAAAGTATTACGGATTGAACTGTACGCGGATCATAGTGGAGTCACCTATTCCACGATGCTCACACCAGGGCGATCCATTCTTGTCTCCTTAGCAGGTTATATTTCTGCATCATTGTTCGCTTGGTTGTTGTTCTATCTATATCGGAAAGGACGACACATGTGGGGTCTGGGCATTGTTACAGCTATAGCCCTTGTGTCTCTACTGCTCTATGTAAGAGGAGAGTTTGGGATGCTGTGGCTTACCGGTTTTATTGCCTTAAATGTAGTCATTATGATCTTTGGTGCAAAGATCGTGAAGTTCTATTATCTATTCCTCGCATTCTTAACCTTAGAAGAGTCTGTCTTGAGTGCAATGTATGTCGGATTACTGTCCTGGACACAGCCTTCTAGAGCAGGGGATGCAGCTAATCTCGCACAGCAAACGTTCATGCCTGCGATGTTCTGGGGAACATTATTCGCCTTGTTTGCACTCTGGTGTGCCAAAGGCGCATTAGCGTTATTTTTCCGGAAAGAAAGTAGTAGTGGCCGAACATCGCGTGCTCGTAGTTTAAGTAAGTAAATGACTGAACAAAAATGAAAGGGGCTCCCGTCTTCTGGGAAGTCCTTTTCTGCGTTACATACATATTTAGTCCCCTATATTATCCCACAAGGCATAAAAGTAATAAATCTCCTCCAGGAGTGCCTGATCATCTTGCGCAGCAACGCCACCCTTGATTCGAGCAAGCGTGCCTAAAATATCATAGATGGTTTCACGCTCTACGCTGAACTGGATACGGTTGACGATGTGATCCCACGCGTTCATGGCATACTCTGCTTCGGACTTGGCTTCAGACCATTGCTTGTTCTGTACTTGCTTCTCTAGTGATTGTATCGACGCCAATAAACGATCCTCCGTACCGAAAGGTCTTTTAAGAAAGGATCCAGATGCGAGAATAGCACAGAACAAAATAATTAAGGTAATTGGAACGACATACAGCAACCAGAATCGTGTTTTCATTTAAGTCCTCCTGCGTCGGTATGGACGGAAAGTTCTCTTCGAAAATTTTGAAATGTCTGAAATCAAGAGAGAGACGTTGAATTAGAAAGGGCCTTCGTAATCTCCCATATCTGTTTTCTCGGAGAAATGATCTTGAAAGAGATCGATGTAGAGCTTGTCGTTTGGCAAAATGGCGGCAAAAGCAATATCCTGAATCGTTATTTTTTTCTTTTTTAATTGCTCGGTCAACCAGTTCATATCTTTGTGACGTTCCTTCAGGTTTTGTTTAATAAGAACGCCGTCAATGATTAATTCGGTCATCAACCGGCTTTTGTGTGGGTGCAGATTCATATCTTTCGCTGTTAGTGGTTGATGTTCAGGTTTGAGTACAACTGAGATACTCCCATCTGGTTCAAGGATCGCGTAACTAAGAGTGGTAATATCGAATACATCCTTCTGCCGAAGCATCATGGTCAATTCATCGAACTTAACCCTCATTTTGTTCAGGTTTTGTTCAAGGATTTTGCCATCCTGTATGACCAAAGTGGGATCAGAGTCCAGCAATTTCGTAATGGTACGATTCTTCAGCGTTATATATTGAAAGATAATGGTAACAATCGTAAATATGGTTAGTGCCACAAAATGAATCCATGCCTTCGACGATAAATCTGTCGCAAACGTTCCTGCAATGGAACCTATCGTAATACCGTTAATGTAATCAAAGTAGGTTAAATTGCCCATCTGCTGCTTACCCAGTACTCTGGTATAGATCATCAGCGTCAGAAATGCGATTATGGAACGTACTGCAACGACCCATGTTTCTTCCATCATGTCGTGTTCACCAGCCTTCACTTTATCCAACAATCAGCGGATTGGAATGACCAACAGGTTCGTAGAGAAGTGTCATACCTTTAACACTTTTCTGTGAACTATAACAAGTTTTTCCTGCGTTATTGGATATTATTCGAAATGAAGAAGTGCAGGAACGAAGCATGAAAAATCCGAAGCGGGATGAGCACCCAACTTCGGATTATATGAAGAAAGAATTATTAAATGGGACGGTTTACCGCAAACGAGATGAGTAGAAGAGACCTACACGCCAGCATAAGCCATAAATCCGCCGTCCACTGGAATAACGGTGCCCGTGACGAAGCCAGACTGACGATCATCCGCAAGCCACATCAATGTGCCGAGTAGATCCTCCGGTTTACCGAAACGACGCATTGGTGTATGTGCAATAATTTTGCTAGAACGTTCGGTAGGTGAGCCATCGGGCTGCAATAACAGATTACGGTTCTGTTCTGTGAGGAAGAATCCTGGTGCGATCGCATTTACGCGTATACCAGATTCAGCTAGGTGCACAGCGAGCCATTGTGTGAAGTTGTTAATCGCTGCCTTAGCTGCACTATACGCTGGAACTTTGGTCATAGGCGAAGGGGCACTCATCGACGAAATGTTAATGACGGTTGCCTGCACATCCCGTTCGACCATCTGTCTTGCAAAGATCTGTGTAGGAATAAGTGAGCCGACAAAATTGAGATCCATGACCTGACGGAAACCCTCTACACTAACGTCAAAAAAAGTCGTAACATCCGCTTGATCTAGATCTTCAAGCTTGAAAATCTCGTTCGTCGTATTGGCACTGGCGTTATTGCCACCAGCACCGTTAATCAGAATGTCACAGGGACCCAGCTGTTCAAGCACTGCTGCGGCAGCGGCCTGCACACTATCTGCTTGAGTAACATCACAAGCCACTGCAATCGCAGTACCTCCAGCAGCTTCGATCGAAGCGACGACGGCTTCTCCCTTAGATACCGTACGATTAAGTATAGCTACTTTGGCACCATGACGAGCAAGCTCTTCAGCCATCGAACGACACAACACACCTGCGCCTCCTGTTATGACAGCGACTTTTCCCTCCAATCGAGAGGTGCGTTCAGCGATGAATTCACTCATACTTTTACCCTCCTCTGTAGAGAATCCCACACGCCCCAAAGATACATAATGCCCATCGCACGGTCATAGAGTCCGTATCCGGGTCTGCATTGTTCACCCCATAAATGACGTCCATGATCTGGTCTGGCGTACCCTTCATACCCAATATCATGATAGGCTTCGACGATACCCGCGATATCAACATTGCCGTCTTGACTACGGTGAGAGGTTTCGATGAAGTCCCCGTTGTCATAGACCCTAACATTACGAATATGAGCAAAAGGAATACGATTCTTGAATTCATGGATCATTCCGATGATGTCATTATCTAAATTAGCTCCAAGCGAACCACTGCATAAAGTTACACAGTTGCTTGGGCTATCGTATAGTTCAAGATATCTTCTTACATTATCCTGATTAATTATAATCTTAGGTAGACCAAAGATTGGCCAAGGTGGATCATCCGGGTGAATCGCCATTTTTATGCCTAATTGTTCAGCAGTTGGGATAATCTCCTGCAAGAAATAACGAGCATTTTCCCACATATCATCTTCTGTTACATCTTTATAGGCTTCGAAAAGTCCTGTTAAATACTGCAAGCGTTCAGGTTCCCAGCCTGGCATTGTTAATGAAGAATTTTCCGTAATGTTACGAACGAGCTCCAACGGCTCGATATCAGCAATCCTGCTATTCTCGTAGAAGAGGGCAGTAGAGCCGTCCTCCAATTCCTTATGAAGATCGGTGCGCAGCCAGTCGAAGATGGGCATAAAATTATAACAAATCACCTTAACACCGACCTGGGCTAGCTTTTCCATCGTTTTTTTGTAATTGGTAATGTATTGATCACGGCTTGGTAGTCCTAATTTGATATCTTCATGCACGTTAACACTTTCGACCACGTCCAAATGTAATCCAGCTTGATCTGCAGCAGCTTTGACTGCCAAGATTTTGTCCATCGGCCACTCATCACCTGCCGGCACATCATGCAATGCCCACACAATGCCTTCAACACCCGGAATTTGCCGGATGTGATCCAGCGATACCGTATCATTGCCTTCGCCAAACCAGCGAAAAACCATTTTCATCACGTTCACCTCATCAAGTTTAGTAGAGAAGCATGGTTGCATCATTACGCCAATGTTGTGCGAGCGATAGGGTTAGAGTGATACAACATGCTGTAAAGCAGGTAAGGCGGTGTAACCTTAAATATGTACCTATTTTGAAGCCTGACATGAAGCTGTAGTGGTGCGTTACCCGAAAATCAAATGTTTACTGATCTTCAAGTTTGTTCTACTAACATACTACCATACAAGTATAATATTGTGGAAGCGCTTTATATTGATTTAGTATGATATTACATCGATTTTATTGTGATTTGCTTGAATTTCATTGCAGTTTGTCGAAAGAAGTAGTAATATTCATATATTAAGTTTAAATGTTTAAACCAACGGACTAATGATGAATGAATTATAGAGGTGAAATCATGGGACAACAAGCACTACATATCTTTCAGAATTGCATTCCTTTATTTCAGGTACTCAGTGATAACCACCGACAATCGATCCTGCTCATGCTTAGTGAACGAGGCAAGATGACAGTGAATGAAATCACGGAACAATCCAGCTTGTCACGACCTGCCATTTCTCACCATTTGAAGTTACTGCTTGAAAAAGGGCTGATCTCGGTAGAGCAGAAGGGCACACAACGTTATTACTCTGCATCGCTGCAATCCTCGGTTGCACTGTTGAAAGAACTCGTTACGGCTTTGGAAGAAGAGTGCATATAAGGTTGATTAGAAGAGTACGTTGAATAGGCTAGCTAATACATTCGATTTAGATAAACACAACCTTAAGTAAAGTCCAGTTGGGCTTTATGTGATTAATACGTTCGTCAGTTTAAACGCTTCGTCATTCTAACTTTAAAGGAGCATGATAACATGAGTACCCTACAAGAAATCAGCAGTCATGAAGTTGAAGAGATTTTACAGCACCAGCATGAATTTTTTCGCTCAGGAGCAACACGCTCTGTGGATTATCGAATCGAACAACTAAGCCGCCTTAAACAAGCGATCCAACAATATGAAAGCCAGCTTATTGAAGCACTCTACAAGGATCTAGGTAAGAGCGAGTTCGAATCTTATACCACCGAAGTTGGATTCATGTTGGACAGCATCACACACACGATAAAAAAAGTGAAGAAATGGGTCAAACCGGTCAAAGTAAAAACACAAATGGCCTTGATTGGCTCCAAAAGCTATATTGTCCCTGAACCTTACGGCTCAGTACTGATTATTGGTCCGTTCAATTATCCATTTCAGCTATTGATCGAACCGTTAGTAGGTGCAATTGCAGCAGGCAACACAGCTGTGCTCAAAGCATCGGAGAACACACCAGCGGTATCTTCTGTAGTACGTGAATTGATTGCTTCGATATTTGAGCCTTCATATGTAAAAGTTGTAGAAGGAGCGAAGGACACCACCACAGCTCTTATTAATGCACCATTTGACTATATCTTTTTTACAGGCAGTGTACCTGTAGGTAAGATTGTCATGGAGGCTGCGGCCAAAAACTTAGTTCCTGTTACGTTAGAGCTTGGAGGCAAAAGCCCTGTTATTGTAGATGAACATGCGGATCTGAAAGTGGCGGCACAGCGCATTATGTGGGGAAAATTACTCAATACAGGTCAGACTTGTATAGCGCCGGATTACCTCTTGGTACATGAACGTGTCAAGGATCAATTGATCACAGAAATGAAGCAAGCTATAGAGTCCTTCTACGGTTCTGATATCCAACATAATCGCGATTATGGACGAATCGTAAATAACACGCATTTTAAGCGGTTAACAACCATTATTGAGCGCGATCAGGCTCAGGTTATATATGGTGGACAGTCGGATGAAGATGATCGTTATATCGAGCCAACCCTGATTGATGTAAGTTCATGGGATGCAGCTAGCATGGAAGACGAGATTTTTGGTCCTATTTTGCCGATTATCACGTACAGACACATTGACGAAGCCATTGCGGATATTCTCAAGCGCCCAAAACCACTGGCTCTGTACCTATTCACGACAGACACACAGTTGCAAGACAAGGTCATGTCGGAAGTGTCCTTCGGTGGTGGATGTATTAACGATACCATTACACATGTGGCTAATCCTCAACTGCCATTTGGTGGGGTAGGGAACTCTGGCGTTGGCTCTTATCATGGAAAATTCAGCATTGAGACATTCTCACATTTCAAAAGTGTACTTAAAAAGAGTACAAAGTTGAATCTGCCTATTCTGTATCCACCCTATGCGGGCAAACTCAAAACCATTAAGCGTTTGTTAAAATAATTACTTCTCGTTCGCTCGTTCCAATCTGTATTGAGACGGTGATACACCAGACCAGCGTTTAAATTGACGACTGAAATGAGCAATATCCTTGTAACCAAGCATGGATGAAATTTGCTGGATCGATCGAGTTGAATTTACCAGTAGCAGCTTCGCTTCATGCAGTACCATTTCGGACAAAACAACGCGCGGAGATTGCCCAAACACCTGCTTGAATACCCGATTGCAATGAGAAGAGCTGATCCCCAGTTCTGATGCAATATCATCGATGCCATAGTGAGTATCCGTTTCCCGACCTTGCTTGAACTGTTGGCTAACCAAGCCCTGTAGTCGGTTTCGAATTTGATGAGCGAGCTCAATCTTCTCATAGCTGTCTGTGAATGACTGAGCTACTTCTTGTGAGACAGCCTCCCACAAGTGACCGAATAGTTCAAATACAGCGGATTGAAGCTGCATACGTTGCACCATTGCACTGGGAGTAGGATGAGGGGCAGTGTTCATTAATTTACGAAGTACAGGCTCGATTTTCTGTGTCACTGGGCTATCTGAACTGAACAAAACTTGTTTGATTCGTGCAAGCAGGGAAAGAAACAATTGGTCATCAATATCAAAGTGCATGCAGAAATATGTAAAACCTTGATCATTACGACTTTGGCTGGAATGAATGCTACCTGGAGGAATCAGGAGTAATTCGCCAGCCTTTTGTTGGTAAACGTGACCGTTAACCGTCATCAATTGCTCGCCCTCTGTTACATAATTCAATTCGTATTGAGGATGCTCATGTGCCGGATAATCCCAATCTGCAGCAACACTGCGCAAATGGATCGCAAATAGATTGACCGTCGTCTGTACATCCGGGTAAAAGACTTCATGTACACTTTCTCCTAGAAGTGGAGGCAGATAGGTAGAAGACATATTAACTCTCCTTCAAAAGTTAGAATAGTTGATTCAGAGGTTACTGTCCTAATTGAGCATTTACGCTCTAAGATGGAGAATGAGACTTTAAAGATCATTGTAAGCGCTTTATTGTATTGTACTACATTAGCTCGATTTGGGTAAATATCCGATTGATTTGACCATGGTATCTAATTCCACGCCCATGATAGGATGGGGCTAATGAAAACGTATGCATACCATTTGAGAGGGGTCATGTTTCATGAGCGCATCCAAATCTATTTTTTATAATGCCCATCACTCACCCATTGGAGCTTTTGCTAGTTTCACTTTAGGTTATAAGGGAGCGAAGGGTGGACTCGGACTGGAGCTGGGCAAGCCAGCAGATCAGAATATTTATATTGGTGTTCAGTCTAGGGATGGCGAGACCTATCAAGCCCTTCCTTTTTATGAAGCGACAGAAGACGAGAGTGTCCGATATGACGTGGAGAAGCTGGAAAGTTCAGATGCAGAGCAGGCAGCAGGACAACAGGAAGTTGCGGAATCTACAGCACATTCTGTGCGAGCACAGCAGCCGTTCATTTCGGCTTTTCGAGATGAAGAGATCACACGTAAGTTCACCTCCGGAACAGATACATGGTCCGCAGGAGATCTTACATTCCGCATATACTCACCGGTACGTCCTGTGCCAGAGCCGCTGAAGGGTGAGCGTGAAGCATTAATGGATGCGCTTGTGCCTGCAGTACTGGTTGAAATGACGATTGATAATACGCAGGGACAACAGGCACGCAAAGCGTATTTTGGATATCAAGGCAATGATCCTTATTCAGCAATGAGAATGATTGGTGGCCCAGAAGGCGGCTCTTTGACAGGTGTGGGTCAAGGACGCTTAACCGCGATTATGTCTAAGGATGATGGACTGTGGCCCGCTCTAGGCTTTACATTAGAGAAAATTCTTCAAGAGAAACATGTTGAAAATCTTGCGTTTGGCTTGGGCGGTACGGCTGCATTGTTAATGGAGGTTCCGGCAGGCGAGACACGTACATACCGTTTTGCAGTCTGCTTCTATCGCGGAGGCATTGCTACTTCTGGAATCGATACGACTTATTGGTATACTCGATACTTTGCAAATATTCAGGAAGTAGGGCAGTATGCACTCAATCGGTACGATGAATTGGCATCGTCCTGCGAGGAGGCTGATCATCGTCTGGGAACGGCTTCTCTCTCCGAAGATCAGGCTTTCATGCTTGCTCATTCCATCCATAGTTATTATGCAAGCACACAGCTGCTTGACGCTGACGGTGAACCGTTCTGGATCGTTAACGAAGGGGAATATCGCATGATGAATACACTGGATCTAACGGCAGATCAGTTGTATTTCGAATTGGCTCTTAATCCGTGGACTGTGCGGAACGAGCTGGAATGGTTTGTGAAGCGTTATAGTTACACTGATCATGTTCGTTTTCCAGGTGAAGAGAAAGAATACCCAGGTGGCATTACGTTTACACATGATATTGGAGTAGCGAATGTATTTTCAAGACCCGGACATTCAGCCTACGAGCTTGTGGGCATTGACGACTGTTTCTCGCAGATGAGCCATGAGGAATTAGTGAACTGGCTCTGCTGTGCGACGGTATACATTGAGCAGACGCAGGATCACAGTTTTGTCCAAGACATGTTACCTGTTATTCAAGATTGCTTCCAAAGCATGCTTAACCGAGATCACCCGGAAGAACAGCAACGTAATGGTCTCATGGGGCTGGATAGCACTCGCACCAAAGGCGGAGCAGAGATTACAACCTATGATAGTCTGGACGTATCGCTAGGGCAGTCCCGCAACAATATCTATTTGGCAGGAAAATGCTGGGCTGTTTATGTCGCTCTGGAGAAGCTGTTTGCAACAGAGAAACTTGCTGATCTGTCCCTTCAGGCCGGACGCCAAGCTGATCTTTGTGCAGCCAGTGTGGCAGCACAGTTAACAGAGGCCGGTTACATTCCGGCGGTAATCGCGGAGAACAATGATTCTCGAATTATTCCAGCTATTGAAGGCTTAGTATTCCCGTACTTCACAGGATGTGAAGGTGCGCTTGATGTTAATGGCCGCTTCAGCTCATATCTGCAAGCACTGAGAACGCATTTGAACACGGTTCTAGTACCAGGTACCTGTCTATTTGACGATGGTGGATGGAAGCTTTCATCTACAAGCAACAACTCATGGCTTAGCAAAATCTATTTATCTCAATTCATTACACGAGAGCTTCTAGGAGTTGAGTGGGATGAATCCGGCAAACAAGCCGATGCAGCTCATGTGAACTGGTTATTGCATCCAGAAGAATCCTACTGGTGCTGGAGTGACCAGATTCTATCTGGCGTTGCAGTCGGAAGTAAATATTATCCGCGCGGAGTAACATCTATTTTGTGGCTTCTTGAAGGTAAGGGGCATCAATTAGGACGTATCTACGCAAGTAAGGAGGCTGTACAATGAGTCGATCCATCGTTCAGACGGAATTATCCGGCCCTCAGTATGATGCATGGCTGTCTTACCGTTCAGGTTCATCTACAAGAGGGGGAGTAGCGAAACATGCTCCTTCCTGGATCCGGCACATTATTGTAAATGAAAAGCATGAGGTCTTGTCTACGGCCGTTGCTGAACTTATGCAGGGATTAGAGAATATATACGGTGTAAAACCAGCTGTAAATCAAGCTCAATCCGCTCAAGCGAACTCAGATGCAGCACC
Organism: Paenibacillus tundrae; assembly: GCF_036884255.1. NCBI lineage: Bacteria > Bacillati > Bacillota > Bacilli > Caryophanales > Paenibacillaceae > Paenibacillus > Paenibacillus tundrae. Next base: position 3,263,608 of record NZ_CP145605.1, read on the forward strand.
AGGGATATGGCTGGGCACTTGGTCTGGTTCATCCTGTGTAGCTGGACAATTCAGTGAAAGTGAACGCACCTCCGTTCAGGGAGAAGGCTACATTATTCGTTTTAATGAGAAGCAAGGTCAATTGGCCATTGGAGCTGAATCCGCTCAAGGCGTCCTTTATGGTACGTTTCATGTTCTGAGAGAGCTTACTCTAACCCCAGAAAGCTCGATTGATGCCGAACCTCTGGAGTCTAGATTACGTTACATTGCAGAACAACCACGTAATTCTCTACGGATGATTAATCAGTGGGATAATGTGGATGGCAGTATTGAGCGAGGTTATGCCGGCGATTCTATCTTCTATGAGAAGGGGGAATTCACTCGTGATCTTGGACGGATACGAGATTATGCACGACTTCTTGCCTCAACCGGGATCAACGCGATCTCCATCAATAATGTGAACGTACATCAACGTGAGTCATTGTTTCTGACTGAACATTTCTTAGGGGATGTGGCTCGCATTGCAGCTGAATTCAGAGCGTATGGCATTCAACTTTTCCTAAGTGTCAATTATGCAAGTCCAATCGAGATCGGTGGGTTGAATACAGCAGATCCTCTTGATGAGCAAGTTCGTGAATGGTGGAATGTGCATACCGCTAAAGTGTATGCTGCCATACCTGACTTTGGGGGTTATTTAGTAAAAGCAGATTCTGAAAATCGACCTGGACCTTTCACCTACAATCGTGATCATGCGGATGGTGCCAATATGCTTGCAGAAGCCCTACGTCCATTCAATGGAGTTGTTATCTGGCGCTGCTTCGTCTATAACTGCAAGCAGGATTGGCGTGATCGTTCAACGGATCGCGCACGTGCAGCTTATGATCATTTCACTCCGCTCGATGGCCGCTTTGCGGATAATGTCATTTTGCAAATCAAAAATGGCCCAATGGACTTCCAGGTTCGTGAAGCAGTATCTCCACTGTTTGGTGCCATGGAGCAGACGAATCAAGTGATTGAGTTTCAGATTACACAGGAATATACGGGTCAGCAGCGTCATCTGTGTTATCTGGTACCACAATGGAAGGACGTCTTGGATTTTGATACGTATGCCAAAGGCGAAGGGTCTGAGATTAAAAACATTGTCGATGGATCGATGTTCAACAGACTTTATAGTGGCTTTGCAGCCGTTTCAAACATCGGTTCAGATGCTTGCTGGACAGGACACCCACTTGCTCAGGCTAACTTATATGGATATGGAAGGCTAGCTTGGAATCCAGAGTTGTCAGCTGAAGAGATCGCTGAGGAATGGATTCGCCTAACGTTTGGACATGACGAAAAGGTGATTCATACCATCTCAGCCATGTTGCTGAGCTCACTGGACATTTATGAGAACTATACGGCACCTCTAGGGGTAGGCTGGATGGTTAACCCTAATCATCATTATGGCCCTAACGTGGATGGATATGAGTATTCCAAATGGGGGACTTATCACTTTGCCGATTGCGAAGGCATCGGTGTGGATCGTACGGTGCGTAGTGGCACGGGGTATACTTCCCAGTATCACCAGCAGAACACGGACAAGTATGAATCCCTTGAACAGTGTCCGGATGAGTTAATATTATTTTTCCATCATGTACCGTATACGCATGTGCTTCACTCCGGCAAAACGGTCATTCAACACATTTATGATACTCACTTTGAAGGAGCAACGCAGGCGGAAGAGCTGGCTAATCAATGGAGAAGCCTTGAAGGCAAGATTGATGCAAGCATATACGACAAGGTTGCTTTATTGCAGGAGGAACAGGCTGAACATGCGAAAGAATGGCGAGACATGATTAATACTTACTTTTATCGTAAGAGTGGCATTGATGATGAACAGGGCAGAACGATTTATTAACGTTAGATAGAACCTATACCTTAGAGATCATTCGTGTATGGACAGAAGAAGGAGGCGCAGCATGAGACAACATTCCATTCCAGAGACAATGAAGGCAGCTGTTATGAAGGAACCAGGTCACATCCACATTGAACAGCAAGCAGTTCCCGTACCTAAGGCAGATGAAGTACTCATTCAAGTCATGGCTGTAGGTGTATGTGGGTCTGACGTACACTATTTCGAGCATGGTCGGATTGGCCGATTCGTTGTGGAAAAGCCGATCATACTAGGTCATGAATGTGCAGGAATCGTGGCAGCCGTGGGTTCTAGCGTGACTAGGCTTAAACATGGAGACCGCGTAGCCGTCGAGCCTGGGGTGACTTGTGGCCGGTGTTCGGCTTGTAAGGAGGGGCGCTATAATTTGTGTCCGGATGTGCAATTCTTGGCGACGCCTCCTGTTGATGGAGCATTTGTTCAGTACATGACGATACGTGAAGATATGGCATTTCCGATCCCAGATCATCTTTCGTTTGAAGAAGCAGCCTTGAACGAACCATTCTCGGTGGGTATTCATGCCGCGCGTCGGAGTAAGCTTGCTCCGGGAACAACGTTAGCCATCATGGGGATGGGGCCTGTAGGTTTAATGGCTGTAGCCGCGGCGAAGTCGTTCGGAGTGGAACGAATTATTGTGACAGACTTAGAAGAAGTTCGACTTGAGGCTGCACGCCGACTCGGAGCTACGCATACGATCAATGTTCGAAATGAAGATGCACTTCCTATCATTCGTGAACTCACGAATGGTCAAGGTGTTGATACAGCGTGGGAAACTGCGGGTAATCCCAAAGCACTACAGACAGCGCTATATTCACTACGGCGCGGAGGGAAGCTTGCCATTGTGGGTTTACCTGCACAAGACGAAATTGCACTGAATGTTCCTTTTATTGCGGATAATGAGGTGGATATATACGGGATATTCCGTTATGCGAATACGTATAGTGCAGGAATTGAATTCCTGAGCTCTGGTCAGCATGACGTGATGACGCTGATTACCGATCGTTATAGCCTGGAGGACACGCAGCAGGCGATGGAACGAGCTTTGCATAACAAAAGCGGAAGTCTTAAAGTGATGGTTTACCCTAATGGAATGCAGTAAAATAACCAATTCTTGATAGGTCATACGAACGAACAGCGATTCTTAGACATTCGCTGCTGTTAAGCCCCATCCTGTGGGGCTTATTTTTTATTTTGCAGTCATAATAAGCTATACAAGCCCATATAAAGTGGTATAATTCTTGGAAGATTTTAATAATTACACGAGAGAATAGAGGACAGAAATCGCATGAAGATGCAACGCGTTCGATTGGAAGCTTTCGATACGAAAGCTACATCGGAATTTTATTTTGTCACCGGAGTAGCACGTGTAATGTTGTTCGAGTTATAGAGCGAAAGGATATGAAGGTTGTGAGAACACATGAATTTACGATTCACACGGATTTTCACCGGGATGATCTGATGTCTGTATCTTCTCAAGCATCACGCTTTGCCTCCGATATTTCAATGTCGTTTCTGGATGCTGATTATGAACGTCGAGTTGATGTCAAAAGCTTGCTCGGGATGGCTCTTCTTCCTATCAGGCAAGGGAGCATTGTCAGATTGCAAACCAGAGGTTGGGATGAACTTGAGGCTCTAGAGTACATGTTAGATGTGCTGGAGAAAAGAAGGAAGTAGCTTTAGAAGAGGTGGAAATGACGCCGAATTGTAATTATTTTTATGTTTGTTCAATTCCTGCTGGTGCTTCTTGCAAAAAAAGAGTATAATAAAATTTAGTTTGATTCTAGGAAGTACCATTTTAAAGGAGTGTAAATAGATATGCCAAAAGCTGATATCCATCCAAAGACACAAATCGTAATTTTCTACGATGCAAGCGCTGATTACAAATTCCTGAGTTCTTCGACTAAATTCTCGAACGAAACAATGGAATGGGAAGATGGTAACACTTACCCAGTAATCCGTGTGGACACTAGCTCCGCATCCCACCCGTTCTTCACTGGTAAACAAAGAAACGTGGACATCGGTGGTCGTGTTGACAAGTTCAACCGTAAATACAACCTCAAAAACTAGTCTGTCCATAGATTGCATGAAAACCTTGAGAATTCGTTCTCAAGGTTTTTTTGTTTCTATTAAGAACTACATGTAGATGTTAGTCATATGTGCGGTCAGACGAACTTTAGACATGATTCTGCATATTTAGGATTGCGCTTACATCACATTCAAGGGTACACTAAGAAACAGAGCAAGATCATATTGAAGGAGGACATTGACATGAGTAGCATTACACATATGGTAACTTTTACACTTTACGTGGGCAAGGATACGCCAGAGGCAGAGAGCTTTTTACAAGAAAGCCAAACGGCATTAGCAGCCATCCCAGGTGTGGAGCAGTTTCAAGTGTTTCGCCAAGTAAGCGAGAAAAATGAATTCGATTACAGCTTTTCGATGGTTTTTGCGAATCAAGCGGCATATGATGCTTACAACAACCATCCGGTTCATGTTCAATATGTAGCTGAACGCTGGGAAAAAGAAGTAAGTCGTTTCCAAGAAATTGATCTAGTCCAACATACAACATAAATCAAAATCATAGTTGTTCAAACGGGATTTTCGAAATCGTTTTCCATAAAGGTAGGTGTTCATATTGAAACAGTTGGATCTCACAGGAAAAACGGCGTTGGTTACTGGAGCAACGGGTCAATTAGGAAGGGTTATTGCACGTACTCTCGCTGATTGTGGTGCGAATATTGCCCTGCATTACATAAATAATGAGGCCAAGGCTCAGGAGCTTCAACGTGAGATTGAGAGCATGGGTAAACAAGCGATTATTGTTCAGGGTGACATCACCAGACCAGAGACGGCTCCCCGGTTGCAAGAACAAATTCAATCTAGCTTAGGTGGAGTAGATATCGTTGTAGCGAATGCTGTCATTCAATATGCATGGACAACGGTATTAGAGCAGGCACCTGAGGATTACCTCGGACAATTCGAGTCTTGTGTGATGCAGAGCGTTTACTTAGCTAAAGCCTTTATTCCTTATATGAAAGAGGTTAAAGGTGGGCGTTTCATAGGCATCAACACCGAATGCGCCATGCAAAACTTCGAGACACAGTCCGCCTATACTGCGGGTAAACGTGGAATGGATGGCTTGTATCGTGTACTGGCAAAAGAGGTCGGTGAATATCAGATCACCGTTAATCAGGTGGCTCCTGGCTGGACGATTAGTGAACGTGATCGTTCTAGTGAACCTGGACATGATGAAGGCTATACGCGTACTGTGCCATTGAAGCGAAGAGGGGAAGACCAAGAAATAGCTAATGCAGTTGCTTTTCTTGCATCTGATCTATCCTCGTTTATTACGGGAGCTTACATACCGGTTAATGGCGGCAATGTGATGCCTGCGATCTAATTAAATAGAGCATTTCGACCTGAAATCTGTTTGTCCTATGACAGACGGATTTTTCTTATTGTATTCAAGTAGATTATATCTATACATACATATAAATTTGATTCGGTATTCAAAACATTGGGGTATAAGAATAGGTATATTCATAACGTGGAAGCCTAACTCAAAATAAGCAATTAAAGGAGATCATCATGAAGAAAACAATCGCAGACGTTCTTGTCGAAGCTCTATTAAATGCCGGCATCAAGCGGATCTATGGCATTGTTGGTGACTCTCTTAATGCTGTACTGGATTCAATTCGTCGTTCGGGTAAAATTGAATGGATTCATGTTCGGCATGAAGAAGTTGCCGCTTTTGCAGCCGGTGCAGATGCCGAGGTTAGCGGTAGTATTGCTGTGTGTGCAGGTAGTAGTGGCCCGGGAAACACACATCTAATCAATGGTTTATATGATTGTCATCGAAACCGCGTACCTGTACTGGCTATCGCTGCCCATATTCCGAGCGACGAGATCGGGAGTGAATACTTTCAGGCTACTCATCCAGAATATCTTTTCCAAGAGTGTAGTCACTATTGTGAAGTCATTACAACAGCCAAACAGATGCCTCGTTCCTTAACGATGGCCATACAGACGGCAGTGGCTCGTTCGGGTGTTTCGGTCGTGGTGTTACCTGGGGATGTTGCGGCTCTTGAAGCGGCAGATCTTCCTGTCCCTGAACATGTATACCATCCAACTAATCCTGTTGTTCATCCTTCTGAGCCTGAACTTATCAAGCTTGCGGAATACCTGAATCAAGACAAAAAAATCACATTGCTGTGCGGAGCCGGTTGTGCCGGTGCTCGTGAACCTCTAATGGAGTTATGCGAACGTCTCCAATCACCCATGGTCATTGCGCTGCGAGGCAAGGAATACCTTGAATATGATAATCCGTACTCTGTAGGATTAACGGGTCTAATCGGATATTCGTCCGGCTACCATGCGATGATGGATTGTGATGTGTTGTTGATGCTGGGGACAGATTTCCCTTATCGTCAATTTTACCCTGAGGATGCAACGGTATTACAGGTCGACATTCAGTCCTCGCATCTTGGACGGCGTACGAAGCTCGACTTCGGTGTCTGTGGTGATGTGAAATCAACGATTGAAGCCTTGCTGCCATATTTAACAAAAGAACATGCTGACAAACACTTGAGGAAAAGTGTTGATCGTTATGTCAAAGTACGTAAAGAACTGGACGAGCTAGCCATCGGCAAACCAGGTAAAACGCCAATCCATCCCCAATACTTAACGAAAATCATTAGTGATGCTGCTGCTGAGAACGCAATATTCACCTGTGATGTAGGCACACCTACGGTGTGGGCTGCTCGATATATTGAAATGAGCCGTAATCGCAGGCTGCTGGGTTCATTTAACCACGGCACAATGGCTAATGCGCTGCCTCAAGCGATTGGTGCTCAAGTTGCAAATCCAGGTAGACAGGTCATCTCACTATCTGGAGATGGTGGTATTGCAATGCTCATGGGCGATCTATTAACGCTGAAGCAGCATAACCTGCCAATTAATGTGGTTGTATTCAACAACGGCGCACTAAGTTTTGTTGAACTGGAGATGAAGGCTGCTGGTTTTCTAGAATCGGGGACAGAACTTGTGAATCCTAACTTTGCTATGGTCGCTCAGGCTATGGGGTTAGAGGGCATCCGAGTGGAAGACCCAGCGGAGCTTGAGGGAGCAGTCGAGCGTGCACTTCAGCATGATGGACCTGTCCTGATTGACGTTGTCGTTAATCGTCAGGAGCTCTCGTTGCCTCCGAAGATTAATATTAAACAGGCTGAAGGATTCACGTTGTGGATGATGAAAGCTGTACTCAATGGTCGAGGCGATGAGCTGATTGAACTAGCTAAGACTAATTTGATACGGTAAGTAAGATAACACGTTCGGAGTTGAGATAATAGCCCTAGCTGAGAGCTAAACAACTGTATTTCTAGAAGCATATTCTTTGATCCACTTACCGCTGTTTGAAGTAATACAGGATAGATTCGTGTGTAAACAAGGGGGTCAGCCATGCCTCGTATGAGGACTGCACTCCTTGTTCAATCACGTTGTATACATCTATATTATCGTGCATCATATTATTTAAAATTGTTTTTATTTTCTAAGTCCTATAAAATAAATGTTGTCAGATAGGATTATGTATCATTTAACCTACATATGTTGCATTTTTTTGTAACTAACTGCTTCATATTGATCTAATGGATCCGACGACGAGAGAATACACACACATGGAGGAGATCAGAATGAGTCATACAGGAAAAGTAGCCATTATCACTGGAGCAGGAAGTGGATTGGGACAGGCAGCCGCATTGAAGCTCGCTGAGAAGGGCGCATCTATTGTGGTAGTTGATCTAGTTGAAGCAACAGGCCAAGGAACAGTTAAACAGATTGAGGCGTTAGGTGGCAAAGCTATTTTTGTTCAAGCCGATGTTAGTAAGGCAGTAGATGTAGAAAACTACGTGAAGAAGACGGTCGAAGAGTTCGGACGTATTGATATGTTCTTTAACAATGCGGGTATTTCTGGACCAGGTGTCAAATTAATCGAACATACCATTGAGCAATTTGATCAAATTATCGATATTAACTTGAGAAGTGTATTTTACGGGTTGAAATACGTGATTACCGAAATGCTCAAAACAGGCGGAGGTGCAATTCTCAACACTGCCTCTACAGCAGGAATTGTAGGCGTTCAAGCCGTTGCTCCTTATGCAGCAACGAAGCATGGTGTTGTAGGATTAACGCGTACAGCTGCAATCGAATATGGCAAAGATAACATTCGTGTTAATGCTATTGCCCCAGGTACGATTGAAACTCCTATGGTTGTTCAGTTTGGTAAGGATAATCCGGAAGTGTTCAAAGCAACCGTTGATAGCATTCCATCCGGACGTTTAGGTAAACCGGAAGAGATTGCGAACTTGGTTGCGTTCCTGCTTGGTGACGAAGCCCCGTATATTAATGGTGCTGTATATCCAATTGATGGTGCCGTAACTGCACAGTAATATCGAATAGTAACCTTATGCGCACTAGGCTAGGCAAACATAATAAAGAAGTATACAAAAAGGCATCTGTCTGAAGACAGTGCCTCTTTGTGTTATCCCCTAGCCGATGTGAAACTTACGTAACTGCTGAGAGATATGCGATTAAATATTAACGATCCAAGGATTCAACATAATCTTTGGCTTCTTTAAGAGATAACCCTCTAGCTTCACGAAGTCGCTTGATGGCTTTAATTTTCTGATCCTTCTGAAGCAGGGAGAGCAGCTCCTGATCTAATTCAGATGGCGGTGTGTCTATTGTCGAAGACGAAGCGGTAACAGACATTGACGAAGCATACTGCTGGGATGAGGATGAGGTTAAAGGAACCGAAGCATTAGACGGCATACGGGCGCCATTCTCCAAACGATCGACATCTCTTTTTAATTCATTCAGCTGTCGCTGTAAGCTTGCCATCCGGACTAGCGAAATTAACATAAATAGCAAAAATACGATAAATATCATTGTGTTCATTTCCATGATGTTGGGCCTCACTTTCAGTTCAAACAATTTGATTAGAGTTGTAACGGAATCTCCTTCACACCGCGGACAATCATCCCAGGTCTCCATTCAAGCTGATCCACGTCAGCTTGAAGTTGAATATTAGGGAATCGACGTAGGAGTGTCATCACAGCGATCTCCCCCTCTAGACGGGCTAGTGGAGCTCCCAGACAGAGATGAATTCCTTTTCCAAAAGCTAAATGTGGACTTTTCTCACGAGTGATGTCGAATACGTCTGCATCTGGAAATTGTTGCTCATCCCGATTAGCAGAGTCCAAAGCAACGATAACCAATTCGCCCTGGCTAATAAGCTGATCTCTGAATTGAATATCTTCCAGCGCCCAGCGCGAAGTGCTAAATTCAACAGGTCCGTTGTAACGGAGCATCTCTTCAATGGCTTGATGAATTAACTCGGGTTGTTCAATGAGAAGATCTCGCTGGCTCGGGTGTTCTAATAAAGCTAAGATACCATTGCCAATCAGATTAACCGTTGTCTCGTGACCAGCAATAATTAGCAGCGCAACAACGCCTAACAGCTCGTTCTCCGTTAATTTTTCGCCAGCTTCCTCCGCAACAACAAGCTGACTGATCAGGTCATTTCCTGGTTCTTTCCGAACCTTGTCAAACCAAGCATTTAGATACTCAATAAACTCTTGGGCATGTTGTTCAAACATTTCGGCGTGCTCAGAACTCGTTGCATCAATGATCGTGTTAGACCACATCCGGAATTTATCCTGATCTTCTAGGGGTACACCGAGAATTTCACTAATCACGATGATAGGTAGCGGAAAAGCATAATCATCAATCAGGTTCATTTGATCCTTGGACTCTATTTGATCCAGTAGATTGTCTGCAATAGTTTGAATATGATCTCTCATTCCTGCAATCCATTTAGGGGTGAACGCTTTCTGCACAAGTCCACGTAAACGGCGATGATCTGGTGGATCGGAGAATAACATATTATTGACAAAAATGCTCTGATTCTCAGATCCATATCGTTTGGCTACGTCCTTACTCAACCGTGAATCTTTCAGTATCTCAACGGCATCCTCATATTGCGTAATGATCCAGCCGAATTCACCACTCGGGAACATTACTTTATAGATCGGATTGTTCTTTCTAAGATTTTCATATACGGGGTAAGGGTTCTGTGTAAATTCTCTGGTGAAAAACTCTGGCTGGGAAGATTCGTTCATATTCAATGGGTAAATCTCCTTTCATCTAAGAGCTTGAAATATGATATTCTTGTTTAAGGAATTACAGGGAACTTTTTGCGGGTTCATACATAAAGTTTGGTTCATGTATATATTCCATATCGAAATGCTGAAACCTGTCTTCAACTATAAATTGTAACGGAGGCGAAGTGTAATATGTCTAATCCTCAATTACCACTGCATCATCATCATATCCCTGCAAGTGCCCTTGTCCTTGGCTGTATGCGGTTTGGAGGCGAGTGGGATGGACTCCCGATTACCGATGATTTAGTCTGCGAGGGACACCGGGCTGTGGAAGCTGCTCTTGAGATTGGCATTAATCATTATGATCTGGCAGATATTTATACACGAGGCAAGGCGGAGCATGTGTTTGGACGTATATTAGCGGAATCAGCAGGCTTAAGGGAACAGATCATCATTCAATCCAAATGCGGCATACGTCTCGTTGGAGATGATGATGGCCCACAACGTTATGATTCATCCGGTTCTCATATCCTCGCCAGTGTGGATGGTATCCTTCAACGTTTGGGTGTCGATTATTTGGATATTTTACTATTACACCGCCCAGACCCGCTTGCACACCCGCAAGAGATTGCGGAAGCCTTAGCTAAGCTTCATCATTCCGGGAAGGTAAGGCACTTCGGTGTTTCCAACATGGGCTCTGAGCAAATTCGTTTACTGCAGTCCTATAGCAACGTTCCTTTTATCGTGAATCAGCTTGAGATGAGTCTAGATAAAATTGGATTTGTCGAGGCTGGCGTCACCGTGAATCGTCCTCAAGCACTACATAATGTGTTCCCTTACGGAACAATGGAGTTCTGCCAATCGGAGCATATACAGCTCCAAGCTTGGGGTGCCCTTGCTCAAGGACGTTTCACAGGAAGAGTCGTTGATGGTCAACGACCCGAGATCGAAGCTACAGCTCAAGTCGTTGAACGTATGGCGAAGGAACGTGGCGTTACATCTGAGGCTATTGTACTTGCCTGGTTAATGAAACACCCTGCGGGTATTCAGCCTATTATCGGCTCGATCCGCCCAGATCGTATCAGAGCCTGCAAGAATGCGGTCCAGACCGAACTAACGCGCTATGAGTGGTATGAGTTATATTCGGCTTCATGTGGACGGCGAATGTAGAACGTAGAAAGAAAGATAGAGAGATTCGTGAGAGCACAGGTTGTTGCCTGTGCTTTTTGGGTTGGATTTAAGTTCATATTTACACTCTTACCTATGTCCATGGACTTATATATCAAGTCTGATATGAAGGACGTTCCAACCATTTTTGCCGTTTTGTACGGTGGTTCAGCGCATGCTGTGATAAAATGCCTAGTATAAGAACATACGATCTGTTTATTCGAGAGGAGATATCTTGACGATGGAGATGCTTAAACCACCCGCCGAGACATTATATGAAACTGAATTACGTGCATTACGAGAAGAAGATACAGGCAAACGTCCCCCGCATTGGTTATTATCTCCTGTGTACGTCAGAGATTTTATTATTGGTAGGGATAAGCCCGCCATATTGAATGGTGAAGAGGTAGCCATCACACGTAAATTTTACGGTAATGACGTACTAATCGAACGAGCAGTCGTCACACTTGCGGGCAACCGAGGATTGATGTTAGTGGGTGAGCCCGGTACAGCGAAGACCATGCTCAGTGAGTTGCTGTCCGCAGCGATTTCAGGAACGAGCTTGAACACCATTCAGGGCACAGCAGGCACTACAGAAGATATGATTAAGTATTCGTGGAATTATGCCATGCTGCTCGATAAAGGTCCTTCAGAAGCTGCTCTTGTACCGTCCCCTCTATATAATGGGATGAAAAAAGGCATTATTACACGTTTTGAAGAGATTACCCGTTGTCCAGCAGAGGCACAAGATAGCTTAATCAGTATTCTCAGTGACAAGGTGATGAGTATCCCCGAGCTGGATGGCGGCGTTTTGTTTGCGCAATCAGGATTCAACGTTATTGCTACCGCCAACATACGGGACAAAGGTGTTAATGAGATGAGCGGTGCATTGAAGCGTCGTTTCAATTTTGAAACGATCAAACCAATCAGCAATGTCAAAATGGAAGCCAAAATAATTGAGTCACAGGCTCGAAGCCTATTATTACATAGTGGTATCGATATTGATATCAATACAGATGTGGTTGAACTGTTAGCCACAACCTTTATGGAGCTTCGTACAGGATTAACGCGGGAAGGATTCAAGCTCGATACACCACAAGCGACAATGAGTACGGCTGAGGCTGTATCGGTCTATGTTCAGAGTGCGATGACATCCTATTATTACGAAGACAAAGATATCGCATTAGATCGGCTTGTTCAAAACATGCTTGGAACGATTGCTAAAGAAAATGAAAAAGATCTTTCGATTCTCAAATCCTATTTCTCTAAAATTGTGAAGGAACGAGCTAGGGAAGAAGGAATCTGGAAGGATTATTATGAGGAGAAAAAATGGATCGGTTAGAAGAAGCTCGGCAAGCAGAGCTTGAACATGTCGAGACGTTATTTGATTCTCAGGTGTACAACCTGAACAATGACACAATCTATTTCCCTATCCGCCATCATAGTCCAGCGTGTTCTTATCATTTGCTACGGTTAATAGAGGAGTACAAGCCAGATACCATCCTCATTGAAGGACCGGAGAGTGGTAATCCTTATCTGGATGTATTAAGTGATGAAGCTACCATTCCACCCATCAGCTTGTATTACACCTATGAGACGGATCAAACGAGAGAAGCCTGTTATTATCCCATGCTGCGATATTCACCCGAATATGTAGCTCTGAAAGAGGCCTCACGGCTTGGCATACCAGCTCAATTCATTGATCTGGATTATCATCATTTCTCGAAGCCGAAAGAGCAAGAGCAACAACACGTATCCGTTCAGGATGAGAGATTGCTCGCAGGATCTGACTTTATTCAACGGTTGTGCCACAAAACGAATTGCCGCAGCTTCGATGAGTTGTGGGAAAAAGTATTCGAGATTGCAGGACTTGAGAAGACCACGCAAGCATTTGTGCAGGAGGTATTTACCTATTGCACTTTATCTCGTATGTGTTATACAGACGAGCAACTGCATCGTACAGGGGATCTCGCAAGAGAGACCCATATGAGACAACGTATACAAGAAGCTAAGCAGGCATTTGACCGCGTACTGGTGATTACAGGAGGATTCCATACCTATGGGCTTGTTATGCCAGATTCGAGTTCAACAAGCTCCGAAAACACTAATTTATCGCATCCTTCTCAAGAGCCGGAGCTAGAACCCGTGCGGAAGCAAATGTATCCGATGGTGTACACATTCGCTGAAGCAGATCGATTAAATGGATATGCAAGCGGGATGCCTTATGTCAATTATTACGAACAGATCTGGAATCACATCCAACGTCATAACCAGTCACCCTATCATGCAACCGCTGTGGAGGTTCTATCTAAACTTACACGCAAGCTACGTGAGAGTCATGAGTATGTTTCTACAAGCGATGCGATTGAAGCTTATAGCATGATTCAGGGACTCGCCTCACTGCGTGGCAAGAGAGAAGGCGGAGTTTACGAGTTAATGGATGGTGCGTTATCCGCCTTTGTAAAGGGTGAGCTTACACTAGCTACAGATAAACCAATACAAGAGCTTCAGCATGTATTGACCGGGGATGTTATCGGTACAGTCGCACCAAACCGTTATAGTATTCCAATTGTTGAAGACTTCAAGAAGCGCTGCGATGGGGCCAAGCTTCAGCTGCGAACGACAGGCCAACACAAGAAAGTGTTAGACCTGTATGCGAAGCCTGAACATCGCAAGCTCAGTCAACTATTTGAATGTACGACGTATCTTGTTCCGGACTTTGCCAAACGTCAGGCAGGGCCGGATTGGATTGCACAGCGTGATATGAATTTAGTTCGGGAGACGTGGGTGTATGCATATTCCTCCAGAGTTGAAGCACGCTTGATCGAAAACTCGCTATATGGTGGAACGATTCAGGAAGCAGCAACACGGAAGATGGAAGAAGCGATGAACAGCATCCCAGATCATCATAGTGGAGAGCTTGCCAAGGCGATGCTGCAAGCCATGCTGATGGGACTACAAGGCACCTCGAAACAATTGGTTGAGAGGGTTCGAAGTGCGCTGAGAACGGATGGTAACTTCCTATCCTTGTGTGCCAGTCTTCGAATACTACACCGCATTCATCAGCATCGCAGACTTCTTGGTCTATTTGAAGATGAGCAATTGCCCGATATGGTGCTCGAAGCATATAACAACGCTGTGGACAAGCTGCTGCATCTCTCTAGAACGAACGCTGATGAGCATGAAGCAATCATTCAAGGATTGAAGCTGCTCGCTATGCTAGCAGAATCCTCGGAGGAACGCTATCTAGATGACACATTCAGAATACATCTGAATGAACTATTAACGGATCATCAGCTTCCTGCTCAATTGGAAGGCGTATGTATTGCCATTTCTTCAGGACTTGGTGATCGCCCAAGACAGGAGATCGCAGAACGAGCGCGTGGATACATCCATGGGGCTCCAGAGCAGATGCGCCAGACTGCACTATATTTGAAAGGTGTATTTGCCGTAGCTCGTGATGCTTTTTTATATGAAGACGAACTGCTGTATGAACTTAATCTTCTTATTGAGCAGCTCCCATTAGATGAATTTATGAGTATGGTACCTGAACTGAGGCTGGCGTTCACCTATTTCACGCCCATGGAGACGGGTCTCATCGCTGACAGAGTCGCAAGTCTGCACCAGGTTCAATCCGAGGAATTAGGACGAGCTCCTGTAGATGAACAGCTACTCCAAGCAGCTAGATCATGGGATGAAGCAATGCGAAAGGAGTTTGACGCATGGAAGCTGACCTGAATAACGAGGTACCGACAAGTGATCAACTAGATAGCGTCAACGACGAATCTAAGGAGATACGGAACACAGCCGAGACCATCAATCGTTGGCGACTCATTCTCGGTGATTCAGCAGAGGTCGGATTGTCTAACAACGCAGCATTTGATTCCGAGAATTTTCAATATCAAGAAGTTGATGAGATTCTAGGTTATTTATATAACCGTGAGTACGGCGAGGAACAGGGCTACCGCAAAACAGGTGGACAAGGCGCTTCGGATCTGACGGTGCCTAAATGGCTTCATAAAGTTCGAGAGCTCTTTCCTAAAACAACGGTGGAGATTTTGGAAAAGCAGGCGCTTGACCGTTATGGCTTAACAGAGCTATTAACCGACAAGAAGCTGTTAGAATCCCTTGAACCAAATATGAATCTGCTCAAGAACATTATGCAGTTTAAAGGTCGTATGAAGGGCGATGTACTCCGTAGTGCCAAAGAGATCGTGCGCACCGTGGTTGAGGAGCTTCGCAGTAAGTTAGAGTCTCAGACCCGAGCCAGTATCCTCGGAAAACGCAGTCGTTACACATCTAGCTCGGTACGCTCTTTGCGTAATCTGAACTTCAAACGAACCATCACCCGAAATTTGAGAAATTATGATAAGAATAAACGAAGATTTGTGATAGATCGTCTCTACTTTGACGGTTCGATACAGAACCATAACAAGTGGGACATTATCATTGGTGTCGATGAGAGTGGAAGTATGATGGACTCCGTGATCTATAGCTCGGTTATGGCTAGTATTTTCTATCGTCTGAATGCACTTCGTACGAAATTATTTATATTTGATACCCAGGTCGTTGATCTGAGTAACCGGCTGGAAGACCCCGTGGACGTTCTCATGAATGTACAGCTCGGTGGGGGAACACATATCGCCAAAGCGTTAAGGTACGGTGAGACGTTAATCGATAACCCTGGCAAAACGATCTATATTCTCGTCAGCGACCTGGAAGAAGGATTCCACATCAATCACATGTATCAAGCGTGTAAAGATATTATTGATGCGGGCTGCAAATTACTCGTGCTCACCGCCCTCGATTTCAATGGAGATTCGGTCTACAACAAACATGCTGCGCAGACACTCACGAATATGGGTGCGCATGTTGCAGCCATCACCCCGAATGAACTTGCAGATTGGATTGGTGAGATTATCACGTAAGGCTGTCTGGATGTTTGAAGGATAACATAGAACCACATAACGTTTGTTGAATGTAAACTCAACCTTAAGGAGGACTAAAATATGATAACAGTTGATCGCGGAGTTGAAGGTTTAGTCGAAAAGTTTGCAGTGATGTGCTCTCAAGATTATTCACTTAGAACAGACCGTAGTGATGAAATTATTGAATATGTCATGGGACGTACGGATAAGTTTCCTGAGATGATGGGGAAATCAAGCCATTATGTCTATTATACGATTGATATGTTAACTAAGCTTGGCAAAAAGGATGACGGAGATGTGTTTTTCCGTGCAGGAGCTATTGTGATGCATTTGGAATCAAGCTACGCTAAGCGAAATTCGTGGCAAACGAGTGCGTTTGAAATATGTATTAGCGCTGCGTTCTCACCGTATGGCTTAGCTGGAAGAAGCTCAAACCCTGATCGCATGGCTCATCTAGTGCAACGACTGAACAAAATCAAGCAATTCGCTGGTGAAGAGGAAATCCATGAAGAATTGAAGGGCAGATTGAAACGTGCACAGTGGCTTCTAAACAACAAGGAGAATCAGGGCAACTATCGGGATATCCTTCAAGCACTGATGTTATTACATCTGTACTCCAAGCTAAGCGACGCTCCCTCGCATGTTGAACAGGTTCAAGAATATAAGCAATCTCTGCCGCCATTATTGCAATATGTGATGGAAGATGATTCGGAGAAGCTGCGGGATGAACTACATACATTAATTGAGCCTGCAATTGTGCGTAATATGCAAGGAAAGCATAACAGCTCTGCCAAAGTGCTGAAGGATGAGCCTATACAGCAAAAGCGCAGTCAGCTTATAGCTGAGTATTATCCGAATACTGAACTTTCTTCCAAAGAACAAGGCTCACATAGTGAGTTTCATCAAACGATGGTGCTGCTCAGCAGTGCTGTGCTGTGCCTGATTAATATTCATGGAGGCAAACAGCGCTTCCTTGATGCGAAGACGGAGACAGGGGCTGTTTTGCTAGATACCATCCAACGTTTACATGAGGTGTACCCCCTCGAAGTTCGCCAGTATTTGCTTGGCTTGGACTCCAGGCCGAAGAATGCTAATGCTCTGCTTGAAGGACTGATTTCCCTGGAGGAGCCTTACCAGTTGATTGAATTGTTACGTGATGAACTCAATGCTTACATGATATCTTGGAACACGCTGCACGCTGCTATTGCGAGTCAACCAGAGCAAGCGGCACGCGCATATGAGATTCTGAAGACTCCTTTTCTCAAGGCCGTTATTCAAAAGATAATGGAAGATAATGGATTAACATTACCTAATCCGGAAGCGACTATGGAGGAAGCTGTGTTCAACGCTCTTCGTCAGCCTTTGGATGGCGGAAGACAGGGACTTGCGATTGCACGGTATTTAAATGGCGAAACGTCACTAGAAGAATATTGGGAAGATCCAAACAGTCGCGGACTGTTCAATCATCTGAATCGGGATCGAAAACGAATTAACAATCTAATTAGCGTTAGCTTTCTGCCACTTGATTCGGAAGCGATGCGCCGGTTCGCCATTTTGACGACTCATCCGGATTGGACGCTGGATATTATCTCGGATATGTATAGCTCTTATGCTTTCAGTGGCGAGAAACTACTGCAACGTTATGGACAAGATCCTGAGGTGAAGCGTGAGCAATTACTTACCAGTCTATTTTCGCTTAATGGAATGACGGACTACAGCTACAAATCGATGCCACAGGATGAATATCGTCGCATCATTCAGCAGAATCTGGATTATGCTATTGCACAATATAAGAAACTGCCTACAGACACTCGGATTTTGATACTGGACATTGCTTTTGAACAACGTGAAGAGCTTCCAAAGCCAAAGCTAGCTGAGGCGATTCGCGCGGGACTACAGGATTCTTCCAAGAAAGCGACGAGTACCGCTTTAGCTGAATTCAACCGCATACCGGATCAGGAATTATATATGTTGATATACCGCTCAGAGAAAAAAGCAGCAATCAAAGAGATGGCTTTATCTGCAATCCGAACACTAGAGAATAGCAAGACATTATACGAGGAGCTGCTAAAGAGCGAGAAATCAGCAGATTGGAAAAACCTGATTCAGATCCTGCAAGAAACTGCAGATCAGAGTCCGGAGTTTGCACATGCTGCGCTTGCTGATCAAGCAGATACCAAAAAACTATCTCGACTCGGTTGGTTGTCGGTGAAAGATTTACCTGCTCTCATTCGCTCTGAGGATAATCAACCGTTAGATGATCGCATCAAGCAGTATGCCCTGGTGCAATCGCTGGAGCATACAACTGCTCCGAATGAACGACTTAATGAACTTCGCGAATATATTAGCGAGGAATCGTTGGCACGATTTGTGAATGAGTTACTGCATGTGTGGATTCAAGATGGCGCTCCTGCCAAAGAGAAGTGGGTGATGTACCTTGCAGCACTCTTTGGTGATATTCAGATTGTGAATATATTGGCTTCTCAGATCAAGGAGTGGACAGAGAATAGCCGTGGTGCCATTGCAGCAGATGCTGTAAAAGTGCTTGCATACCTTAAAGAGCCCTCTGCTCTTATGGCCATCGACAAAATTAAACGTAGTGTGAAGAATCGTCAGGTTAAAGGTGCAGCAGAAGAAGCGTTGCAGCTCGCAGCAGACAATCTTGGGCTCACTTCGGAGCAGCTGGAAGATCGATTGGTGACAACTCTCGGATTCGATGAAAAAGGTACGTTACGGCTAAGTTATGGGGAGCGCTCATTCCTCATCAAGGTGAGCAGTGATCTGCAGGTCGTCGTGCTGAATGAAGAAACAGGTAAATCCGTGAAGAGTCTTCCTGCTCCCGCGCAAAAAGACGATGCTGAGCTCGCCGCTAAATCCAAGGCACGTTTCACACAACTGAAGAAAGAACTCAAATCCATGGTTACTATTCAAGCACAACGACTTGAAGAATCGTTATCCAAGCAACGTTTATGGACTGCAGAGGACTGGAAAGACCTATTCGTTCGCAATGTCATTATGCGTAAATTCGCTGTTGGTCTGATCTGGGGAACGTATGAAAATGGGGAGCTGGTAGACACCTTCCGTTACATGGAAGATGGTACGTTTAATACCGTGGACGAGGATGAATACGAGCTTGCTTCGTCTGCGCGAGTTGGACTTGTACATCCACTTGAGCTTGAGGCTTCCTCATTAGAAGCTTGGAAGACACAACTAGAGGATTATGAGATCAAGCAACCGTTTGAACAGCTTGAACGTGAGGCACATGTCGTTGAAGATGATGATAAAAATAAAGTTGAATATGAGCACTTGCCAGAGGCCGAATTCTCGCCAACTGCTCTGCCAAAAGCATTGGAGAAATACGGATGGATCAAAGGCCCAGCACAGGACGGTGGCTGGTATCATGAATTTTACAAGGAATATGGAGACCTCGTTGCAGAACTACAGTTCAGTGGTACGAGCATCACGTATTATGATGGATTAGAAGAGATTACACTTGAAGGGCTACACTTCTTCAAACCGGAGAATAACAGATCTTATTATTATGGTAACAACAAAGCTATTCCGCTCGGACAAGTATCTGAACGCATATTTAGTGAAACCATCTATGATATTTTGAGAGCAACGGGGCGTTGATCAGGTGAGTTTATTTGAACAGAAGTTCCGGATATTCTCCAATCTATGTACTGAAGATTATTTGATTCGATATGCGAATAAGGGATTATACAAGCGGTCTTTAAAAGAGTTGGACAACGGTGTAACGGTAGATTACACATGGAACGAGACATCCGTCAGTTGTGTGCTAAGTGAAGGCTCCACGTGTACGTTGCAAGATACGCTAGATCAGTGGCAATGTTCATGCCCGTCTGAACAGATCTGCAAGCATGTGTTAATTTCAATCCTCTATTATCAGCGGGAGCATGCATCGACAGATATTAAAAATACGGATGAGCAAGGTGAAGCAGATGTCGTAACCGGTGTAAATGACGCAAATCAACTTGATGAAGTTTATGTAGATCAGGCTTCATCGTCTATGGTCACAGCGTCCCGATTCCGCTGGATGGTTGAATCCAATCTTACAACATTGATTAAATCACTGAGTTCATCAGTCATTGAAGAAGTGCTGTTCCGATTGAGATATCCTGAAGCCATAAAAGTGTTGGAAGACACGCTTCTTACGGTATATCTTGTGAATCAGGACATCGAAGTTTCGTTCACCGAAGAGCCCAGTCTTGCTAAAGCTCTGTGCAAGGTGAAGCAAACGTCTGGAAATATCGCTAAGCTCGAAGCGCTGCTTCGTTACCGGATGCAACAAGGGATAGATGATACCGAATCTCTAAATACCAAGGCATTCGACCTGAAATTCTCATTACAGACGGTTAGGGAATGTCGTGTTATCCTAGCAGAAATGCTCAAGACAGGCTTAGCTCGCCTTCCTGAGTCCTATGTGGCAGCGTTGGAAACGCTAGCGATTACAGCCCATAGTGGTAATTTACCTGATATCGAGCGTAGTTTACGCGGAATTCAGGGGGAGCTACAGTTGTTCTTTAACCGACATGTACGCTTCTCTATGCCCACATTGCTAAGCCGAGTAAGCAAGCTGTATCTTGCACTTCACGTTCTTGAACAGGAAAATGCATCAGCGATTCAACAAAGCCAGCTAATTGGTCGATTCCGCAGTAAATATTATACGGTGCCCGAGCTGCATTTGTATGGAATCGGAGCAGACGCATGGGAGACACGCTCGGGCTTCCGGGGCATCACGTATTATTTCTATGGGTTAGATGATCAGCAGATCTATACGTATAGCGATGTCAGAGCCACTTATTATGATGATCAAGAATTCTCTTATACAGAACATTATGGATCTTACATTCCATGGCTGCCCCAGGTGACGTTTCGTCAGTTTGCAGGAGAAGAAGTGCAATTTCGCGCTGTCAAAGTAAATGAAGAACGTAGGCTATCTTCTGGCGAGGGAGCTAAGCTTACGATACTCCCTCGGACAGAAGTAGAAAATGTGAATGTAGCGTCGCTGGTACAGGAAGCTTCATTGATTCTGAGTCATGATTCACAGGAAGTTAGCTTGTTCTCTGCGCCTAAAGAGCGACTCGCGATGATTCAGGTTTCTCGTATATTGGAGCATCACTTTGAACCAAGCACGCAGGATCTTATGCTTACGATGTTGACAGAAGCAAATGAAGAGCTCGTGCTAACATTACCTTATGCCTCGGATTGGGAAACGACGATTAAACGGCTGGAATCCGGCTATGGCGCAGCAGCTCTAGAGCATTTCTATGCTTTTGTCCGAGTGGAGCAGCAGCAGATTGTCCCAATCAGTTTTCTGAAAGGAAGCACCGTATTCAGTCTTAAGCTGGATCTGGGTTATGGAAGGATGAAGAGACTTGGAAGACTATAGTTACCTCATGCAGAGATTCGAGAGTTGGTCGGAAGAGTTGTTATTGCGAGGTTTATCCCAGTTTAGCACGAGAGATCTGGACGTACTGCAACCACTGGCGGAGGAATCATTGCAGTTGCAGATGACGTTTCTATACGAATTAGTTGGCCATGTGATCCAGGAGGGTCGCCGAGTCGCTCTTGGAGAAGGCGATGAAGATGTATTGTTATTTCATTTTTGTCGTCTGACCCAATATGTACAGCTTAGTAGTAAACAAGACACCCCGTAGAAGGGTAGTGAAGCTTACTTCAGCGATTTAGAGTTTGGTTCATCCGAGCATATATTTATAATCTAAACAAAGAACCTCATACGTTATTAAATGTAGAAGATTTGCAGTCGGCTCTTACCCCTGCAAATCTTTTTTTCATCTGTGTAAGTAAAAGTCGTATTCACATCGAATATAGTAAGGTCAATACATAAGAATATGATGCCATCTCAACAGGACGGGAGAGGAGGGAGTTGGTAGTCGTGAACGAAGAACAGATTAGACATGCAATAGCAAGTGGTGATGCTGATACGATGGAATGGGTGATGAACCATTACGCTGGTTTGTTATGGAAAGTCGCTCATTCCATACTCTATCAGGCATCGACTGAGGAAATTGAAGAATGCGTAGCAGATACTTTTTTTACGTTTTGGCAAAATCCAGATGCATTTCAATCCGGTCGAAGTAGTCTCAAGAATTATCTGGCAACGATCGCCAAACATAAAGCTATAGATCGCTATCGAAAGCTAAACCGTAGATCTGAGCTTACATATGAAGATGAGATTCATGCGCAGCATACAGAAGACTTGCTTGTTCAGCTCATTAGTAAGGAAAACGATATGGAGCTTAAACAATTAATAGAGTCTTTTCCAGAGCCGGAACGAGAGATCATCAAGCGCCGCTTTTACGATGGACAACGACCCCAAGAGATATCGGAAGCATTATCTCTGCACGTCAGGCAAATTCACAATAAGTTATATCGTTCCAGACAGCGATTGAAAGCATGGTGGATCACTAGGAAGTAAAGGAGGCGACATGATGAAAGAATCCAATCAACGGTTGACGGAGCAGAATCTCGCTAACATTAAGCGATTGTTCTATGAAAAAGTAGCGATGAATGAAGCTAAAATGGTTAAACCATCCGCTGTTTCTCAAGATTCCCCTATACCTCTAACACGAGCCAAACCTCGGAGGAGAAGGATGCGTAGAGCAATATCCATCCCTGTTACTGCTGCGCTCTCTTTATGTGTGGTGACGGGTGCTGCTGCTTCTGTCGGAATCATCGATCTATCTTCAGTTCTTCATTTT
The DNA here is from genome assembly GCF_036884255.1 of Paenibacillus tundrae. Lineage (NCBI taxonomy): Bacteria > Bacillati > Bacillota > Bacilli > Caryophanales > Paenibacillaceae > Paenibacillus > Paenibacillus tundrae. Next base: position 3,286,520 of record NZ_CP145605.1, read on the forward strand.
CTAGGTGGGGAGCGGTTGAGTATTCTAGAGCCGGTGCATCAGGTCAGTGAGGATCAGGGCATCCGAATGGAAGTGATAGGTGCAGCTAGGGACGGAGACACAACGGAAATCTATGTTGCACTCACTGACCTGACAGGGCATCGCATTGACGATACATTGGATATTTATGATTTCAGAGTTTCTGGAGGAAGGGCAAATAACGCACAGGTTGTACATTACGATGAATCGAAGCAAACGGCCATTGTGCGCTTTCTCATTCAAGGAAAAGTTAGCTCACAACGAATTACGGTTCGCATTAATACGATGATGTCAGGGGCAGCCCGTAATGATGAATATCGTGTGCACATGGATTGGGACAAATTGCTGCATGAGAAGAACAGCCTTAGCTATGATGTCCTGGATAGGGAAACTGATTCTATCAGTGGATTCGGCGGTGAAGCTGGTAATGAGTTATGGGAGATCGGCAAGATTCCTGTACTGCATCCAGATGTAACTCAGATTCCTATAACGGGAATGGAGTGGATGCATATTTCGAATATTGGTTTTATTGATGATCAGTTACACATTCAGATTAATCCAGACAATGAGATCGGGGAGTACAATTATGGTCACTTCTACTTTACGAATGAGCAAGGAGAAAAGCTCGATATACCTGAATATTCCATTAGCTATGGACATTATATGAAAGATGGCGTGGGATACGGAGGAGACTATATTGAGTATGTGTATGATCTATCTGCTCAATCCTCAGCCGGTCAATTGAATCAGTTAAACCTTAAAGGAAGCTTCACTAACATCACCGAAGTCTTGAAGGGAAACTGGACAACCACGTTTGACCTCAAAAAGAATGCTTTACTCAAAGTGGGAGCCACCCAGCTTACGGATCCAGACGGTTCACAAGTTCCGATCTCAATTCAAGTCTCCAGCATCGGCGTTACTCTTACAGGAGACAAACTAGAAAAGGTTCCGCTAGATGATCTGCGTATGGAGATTTATCTAAAGGATGGTTCTCGTCTTGCTGCCGACTCCGGTTTTATTAGCCTGGATCAGGATCTCCTTAAGTGGATATCAACTTCAACGATTCCAGTGCAAGATGTAAGTCACCTGCTTATCAATGGACAGAAGGTAGTTTTGCAAGATGAATAAAGAATCTAAATGAGGAAGATTGAATAGAGAAGCATGCGCGGACATATCGCAAGATGATCAAAATTGTATCCATTTTCTATGTAAACGTGGAAGTAAGTTATGGAAGTGAATTTCATGTCATATCCCTATAGATGACGCATACCATTAGGCGAATGCGGTCATAAGGGAGGAACCGAAATGTCTATAAGCGAGCCGCTACTTGTTCAGATTGTCCATCAACATATCCCGGCTGGTGCAACAGTCGTCACAATTGATAAACCGGTGAAGCATCCCGCCATTTATGCTGCTGATCTGACTGGAGATGGCATCCCGGAAATTGCTACAGTCTATCAGTTGAACGGTGAGTTATACTTATTAATTCTGAAATTTTACAACGGGCAATGGATCAAGATGTCGCTAACCAAAGGACTGGGGTATCGGGTTACGTTGCTCACGGCTGCGCCAGTTACATCTACCTCTAGAAATAATCTTATTGTGGGCTGGCAGCTAGGTGCCATCTGGTCGAAACTGGCTGTATACGATTGGACGGATTCTGGACTTAAGGATTTAACCCCGGACGATGTCGTATTTAGCCATGCAGAGATTATTGATATGCCTGGACAGCATGGACGAGATGGCAAAGTAGAAATCGCATTATGGATTCATGATACAGGCGAAGCCTACCGGGTAGATATCATTCGCTGGCAAAATGGCAAGTGGGTATCTGCGCCGGATGTCTATCCCTACTATTTCCCCAAAGTCGTGCAATATTATGAGAAGCTCACGCAGCATTATCCGGACTATATATTCTACTGGAGCTACCTCGCAGACGCACAATATAAAGCAGGCATGTTCCCTGCTGCATTAGCTTCTGTTCAGAAGGCATTAAGCTTCTCAGACCCATATCCGTCCAAAGAAGTACTACTTGCGCTTGAGAAAAGCATTAAACAAGCTATGGAGAGTGGCAGCCATGCGCGGGAGGTCACGTGGTTATATCCCGTTTCCGTTAGAACCGTGCAAGGGACTCGGTGGGGGTATATGGATGAACAAGGGCATGTTCGACTGGAGCCCGTACTAGACGATGCGCGTGATTTCCAGTCAAACGGTCTTGCCGTTGTCGTGCAGAATGGGAAGGCCGGCGTCATTAATTTGAATGGACAATTTGTCGTTCAGCCGCTATACGATAGCATCAATTCGTATGTGGAAGATCGAGCCATCGTTATTGACTCCCAAGGATTCAAAATGATTGATGAGCAAGGTCATGTCTTGACCCGACGTGCTTATCCATTTATTGCAGATTTATCTGAGGGAAGAGCTTTATTTTACGATACGGACAGCAGTTCAGGTGGTGGAACCAGCAAATATGGTTATCTAGATCAATCAGGTCAAGAGGTTATTAAGGCACAGTTCCAGTCAGCCTATGATTTTCAGCAAGGGAAGGCCGTAGTGCAGATTAAGGAGCATGAGTATGCGTTAATTGATCTCAACGGAAATAGACTCGCGACCTATCCTTATCCGTATGTAGGCCCACTAGGAGACGGACTGCTTGCATTTCAGAAGGAGACAGCAGGTAAATATGGTTACATCGATGAACGCGGCAACATTATTATTCAGCCTCAGTTCAGCACAGCACTTCCATTTCATGATGGTCTTGCGATCGTTAACACCTCAGCGGACTACAAATCAAGTTATGGTGTGATTAATCGGCAAGGGCAGTTCGTCATTCAGCCGACCTATAACGATATCCGAGACCTGGGAGAGCAGCGGTTTGCGCTTGGTCAAGCGATTGACTCCGAACAACCTTACATCGGTTCCATGTATGCTATTGCAGATGAAGGTGGAAAGTTACTTTCGCCATTCACATATCGGGAAGTGGGACAGTTTAAACAAGGATTACTTTCTGCGTCAGATGGCAAACGTACCTATTTACTCGATCGCAGCGGTCAGCCTGCTCCAGGATATCCTTACGTAGAAGGCTCAGGAACATTAGAGGTCGTAGCACCGAATCTGATCAAAGCGTATGTCGACCAACGTCTATCTTATGTGAAGCGAAGCGGACAGGTGGTATGGAAACAAAATACGATCGTCCCGCTCCATCCACCGTACCGTGTGCGTGAGGAAAAGTATAAGCCTAACGTAGACTACCTGGTATATTATCCGCAAGTTGAAGGGATGGCAGATCAAGCCGCGCAGCTGGGGGTTAATGCCAAACTAAAAGCTTTATCGCAGGTTAAGCCTATTCCTGCAGATCAGAAGTTAGATTATTCCTATACGGGTGACTTTGAGATTAGCTTCTATAAGCAGCAGTTGCTTCAATTACAGCTTACAGGGTACAACTATCCGTTTGGTGCAGCACATGGCATGCCTACGATGATTTATGCCATTATTAATCTAACGAATGGGCATATGTATGAGCTCAAAGACTTATTTAAGCCAAACAGTGATTATGTCAAAGTTCTAAGTCGAATTGTGGCTGATCAGATTAAGAATGATCCACAATATTCGTATGTGTTTCCGGATACGTATGAGGGGATTAGCCCAGATCAGCCGTTCTTTGTGACAGCAGATGCGCTGCATCTGTATTTTGCTCCATATGAGATTGCACCTTATGCCGCTGGATTCCCAACCTTCACCATTCCGTTTATCCAGATCAAGGATATCATCAATACAGAGGGCGAGTTCTGGAAAGCTTTTCATATGTAAATGCATCGATTTATAGGATACACAAATGAGAATATGTAGAGTAGGAACAAACACCGATGTCCCATTCGCACAGGCAAGTCGTCCACCCAACGCGTAAACTGAAGTAAGTTCAGTGGAGCGAGGTGAAAATGCATGGCTAAACCAAATACAATACGCTTAAAGGCAGAGCGATATAAAGATCGTCCTGTATGTGTGACTCTCCATAATGGTGAAACGTATATCGGCTACATTAAGGATGTGAAACATGAAGGCGTGGTGATTGCCGGGGGAGGCAAGATATCGACTACGGAAGCTTCCATTGGGAAGCCCCAATCCTCTAAGCGCAGCAAAGCTAATCGGAGTCATAGTACGGGGGTTCGTTCTCACAGCGGCCGTAAACGGGTTAACAGCACTCGTAAAACTTCCAACTATACGCGTACTGGTTCGCACGCGCAGGTCTCATCCTTCATGCCAATGATGGGTTCACTATTAGGCGGGTTAGGAGGAGCGACTTCGGCTGGGGGGATGCTGGGCGGAGGTATGCGGCTGTTCGGTATGATTCAACGTTTCGTGCCTGTCGTGAAAATGGGCTACGGCATGATCAAGTCTATTCAGCCATTTATGGGTGCAGTGCAAGGTCTAATGGCGCCACAGCAGCCTAATGCACCTGAAGCTGAGACGGAAGAAGAATAACCCAATATTTAAGCCCCAAGGAAGGAAAACGTAGCCTGAGGGGCTCTCTTCTTTTTAGATACGAATCAACTGGTTCAAGAGGTGCCTGACCTTCCTGAACGATATCTTGACCCGTCAGATCTTTATACATTTCTCTGAACATCTGATTATGTCCACGTTCGTCATTTCGGATGCCTGTAATAATCATAGCCTGGTTCGCATTAGGAGCAGGTTTGATAAGAGCGTCATTAAATAGTTCATCACATTCGTATGGCTAAGTTCTTTCAGGATAAAACAGATGTGCAAACATCCTACAATAGCCATATGCGAGTACAAACGGTAGAACATATGAGCAGAACGTCCAGAAGATATTCCATCCATTAAAATAAACAACGTGTCCCATGGTCTTCGCGATCCATTCAATTAGAGTTAGAGTAGATGCTGCAACAAGGATCGACGGCCAAGGCTTTTTCTTATGCACAACAATAGCATATATCATCAGACAACCTGCCATCGGATAGATGCCTAAGTCCATCGGAAGTGCAGCATAGGATTGGTTCCTCGTGTTGGGTAGAATGTTCCAGAAAAAATTAAACCCCACGCTGTTAATGCATGCTGAAGTTGCGATCCCTAGCGGATAATAAATGAGCAATATTTTTAACTGTCGCCTTAATATCCATCCACCTATAATGACAGGAATAACAAACCCTACGATAAAGTTCCCTAGCATGCCTATCCCCCTATAATCTATGAATCTTTTTAATGATTCCATCTGAAGTGATGAGCTCTTAATTTCGCTTAATTTCCTCTAATAAACGATCTACCTTATCCGTAAGGAGCTTTAATTTTTTGTCGTAATGTTTATACGTGTAGTAACCAATGATGGCTTTAACTACAAAGAAGAGTACTGCGGCGATTACAATTAAAACATAGTTGTGTGCTAGCTGTTTGAGCCAATGATTGATCGCATTGATGGGGTTCGCCTCCCTTGAGAACATCGATGATTTGGTTAAGATGTCCAAAGTTAATTTAAGTCATACATTTCCAAGACATATGGCTCCGGTTCGTTTACTTATCTAACCTATACTGTTTGCCGTACAGTGACTTACAGGTATAAAATGAGAGTATTAACCAGTTTCTTCATGGGAGGTTGAAAATGACGAGCTTGTTTGTAATCGAAGCGAACCGTGTCTTGTTGAACCAAGCAGAGGGGGAGCCTAAGCTGATTAAAGGCGGGATCACCGGTGACAGCTTCTCTGTTATACATAGCTTTTATCGCGGATGGATTCCATTTGGCTATCTACGAGATGTCCAGGGCGTGTGGTGGTTTGATGGCCGCAAGACCAAAGTGACTTTAGTAAGTCGGAGTGCGGAACAATTCCAGGTACTCGACGATGATTACGGGTTGGACGCAATGCATGTTTATCTGGAGGATAAGCTAATCCCCAACTCGGATGCGGCTAGCTTCGAATTACTGCCAGGCTCGCCTTATTTCGCTAAGGACAAGCATCGACTGTATGTGAAGAACGGAGATCGGTTTCATACGTGGGATGATATTGATGTCGAGACCGCTGTGGCTCGGATGGATTACTGTACCGATAAGGATCATGTGCTGCATCTATATCAATCGTTATCCTACGCTAATGGTAGTAAAGATGAGTTGCTTGGTTGGTTACAGGAAGCTCATCCTCATGTTCGAGGGTGGTGGCAACCTGACTATAACGAATCAGAACATGGAGCAGAGCGGATACAAGGCTATTGGTACAAGACAGATCGAGCGGTCTATTATTGTGAGGAAATTGGTGGTTCCGGGAGGAAGGGGACGCGGCTAGTATATAATCTGGTAAGAGGTGCTGATCCTGCATCGTTTGAAGTGTTCGATGATCAATATGCTCGAGATGCAGAAGGGGTCTATTGCACTTGGCGAAAAGCTACGAGAGCTGATCTGCAGACTTTCGAAGCGCTAGGTGGTTTGTTCGGGAGAGATGCGCAGAATATTTTCTATAATGGATATGCTGTTGTAGGAGCCGATCGTGAAACATTTCAATGTTTGTTAACCTCAGGGTCATTGGGGCTTTCGAAAGACAACAATCACGTCTACCATGCACAGTTTGTGCGAACAAGCAGACCGTTTGGTCATCCTGATTATGTGCTCGAACAATTACCTGGCGCTGACGCGAAGAGCTTCACGATCTTGTCAGACAATGGAAGCTGGGCAGTTGATCAAGATCATGTGTATCAGTGGGGAGCCTTAGCTAAGAAGCTTGATCGTGCTAGCTTTACTTTTTTGTTCGATCAAGGGGTAGAGAGCTGGGCTTACGACAAGCATAGGCTATACAATGCTAATGGCCGGCGTACAGTGAAGGGGATCGATGGTCAGACTTTTCAAGCGTTCAATCGTTATTGGGGAAAGGATGAGCACAACGTATTTTGCTTCATCACAGGTGGCATACAGCGGGCGGCGGATGCATCGACGTTCCGAGTGACGGACGAGATCGGGGGAGCGGAGGATGCTTATTTTACCTATGTAATCACAGACGAAGGAACCATTAAAAAGTCAAAAAAATAGCCTCTAATAACACATAACCTTTATAAAAAAGTTGCGAACCATTGCCCCATTCGATATGATTGTTTAATGCGGTATTTGGGTGACATTACCTGAGTTAAGCCAATAACATATAATGATGAAATGATGATAAAAGATAGTGAGGTCTGAATAATGATTGCAAAAACAGAAGAAGATTTTAATGGCTTGAAGGAAATTGGTAAGATCGTAGCGATGATTCGTGATGAATTAGTCCAAAAAACGGTTCCTGGCATTACAACGAAAGAGCTTGATGATCTTGCTGGTGAGCTATTTGAGAAAGAAGGCGCAGTTTCTGCTCCAAAAAGTGAATATGATTTCCCTGGATTTACGTGTATCAGCGTTAATGAAGAAGTAGCTCATGGCATTCCAGGAGAACGTGTAATTCAAGAAGGAGATCTCGTGAACATTGATGTATCTGGCTCGAAAAATGGTTATTTTGCAGATACAGGGATTTCTTTTGTCGTAGGTGAAGGTGATGAAGTACGGACTAAGGTCTGTGAAGTGGCTAAACTGGCATTCGAAGCTGGTCTTAAAAAAGCAAAACCGGGTTCCAAAAAAAGTGGAATCGGCAAAGCTGTATTCCAAACGGCAAGACAACATGACCTAACGGTGATCAAAAACCTTACAGGACACGGTATTGGACGTACAATTCATGAAGCTCCAGACCATATTTATAACTATAACGATACTTCGGATGATGAGCTGCTAAAAGAAGGCATGGTTATTGCATTTGAACCATTTGTCTCTACCTTGGAAGAAGAAGTATTCCAAAAGCAAGATGGTTGGACATTTGCAACAGAGAAAAGTCATGTGGCTCAGATGGAGCATACCATTATCCTCACAAAGCAAGGTCCGATTATTATCACACTGTAATATCTTCAGTAGCTTATGTGCAATGATGTACAGAGTCGATTCCAGTTCAGGAATCGGCTTTTTGCTGTTTGGTTAGTGATAGGGATCGCGCTTTGTATTGTACGTACGTGAATATCCCAGTGTATCTTAGGTAAACTCATAGCATTAGGGCTTACGCTTCATTCTTTACTTTTAGAGTTGATTATTTATAAGTTGCCCAATAGAATCGATAATAGTTGTTTTGTATTAACATCTAGTCAGAATTCAGGAGGTTTAAGTTATGCGCATTTTAATTCTAGGAGCTACTGGACGAGTAGGAAGCCATATCGTTGAACTAGCGCTCAAGGATAGACACCATGTCACTGCATTGGTTCGTAATCTAGATAAGTTGCAAGTTGAGGATCGTAATCTTACTGTCGTTGTAGGTAATGCATTGAATCAAGAAAATCTAGCGCATGCTATAAAAGGAGCAGATGTTGTAATTAGTGCCTTAAATACAGATGGAACTACAACGTTGTCGGAGAGTATGCCATTGCTCATTGAGAGCATGTACAACGAAGGTATACAACGAATCATTACGATTGGAACTGCCGGCATTCTGCAAAGTAGGATCTCTCCAGAGCTTCTCCGTTATCAATCTAGCGAGTCTAAACGGAAGTCAACACGTGCAGCGGAAGAGCATCATCGTGTATATACATTGCTTCAACAATCTACGCTGGATTGGACGATCGTTTGTCCTACATATTTGCCAGACGGAGAACGTATTGGAAAATATCGGGTAGAGCGCGATGTATTGCCTGAAGGCGGCGTTGAAATATCGGTTATGGATACAGCAGAATTCGCTTACAAGCAGATCAAAGATCAATCTTATATTAGGTCTCGTGTGGGTATTTCTTATTGATGCTTTAGAAAGGGGGAAAGAATGATGAAAAGTATAAAACGCAGGAGAATAAAACTTGGAGATGTATATGCCATTGATCTGCCTAACGGCAAAGTTGCTTTTGGCAGAAGGTTCAAGGATGGATGTATAGCTATTTATAGTTACATTGGGAGTTCCTATGAAAATACTCCTCAGGAAGAGAATTATCAATTTGTAGTAGGTGTATACGATGATGTGTTAAAGTCAGGACTGTGGCCTGTCGTTGACCACCGTCCATTTATGAACGAAGAAGAAGCCTGGCCACCGCCAATGTGTGTAATTGACCGATTGTCCGGTGAATATTCGTTGTATCATAAGGGAGAAATGCGACATTCGAGTCAGCAGGAGTGTGAAGCTTTAGAGATCGCTGCTGTGTGGGAAGCGTATCACATTGTGGATAGAATAACAGGCAATGATATGTGGCATAAAAATCCTTTAAGTTAAGATAGTTACGTAGAAGGGAGGTTGCAAATTACTATATAAGAAAGTTGAATAAATACGTATAACATAAGGTGAAATAGAAGAAAGTATATGTATGGAATATAGAATGCCGTTAGCATATTTAACCATACAAAATGAAAAGAATCACGAGGGTTATATATACCGATAGTCACATTTATCCATATATTACGACCAAGATTTCAGATTCAATGGATGCCAATCGATGTTATGAAAAACGATTATGGATTGAAAAAGTAATAATATGGATAAGATCGTTCAAGTTAATTGCAATAAAATACATGAAAGTATTGATCGGTCTAAAAATGGATTAGTAAACTATAGCAAGTTAAAGTGATATGGATGAGTGCGTAAAATGTAAATTGAGATGAACTTATGAAATGACAATTTTAATGTATGGGGAATTGAATTGATGATGATAAGGAATGAATGTATGAATTAATAATCAAGAAGGCACACAGTCACACAGTCTAAGAAATACAAAGATTATAATAATAAATACTTGCTCATTTTCATTTTATTCAATACTGTTTCACAAAACTCGTATTTTGTACATATGTTCCGATCACTTATATCATCATTCCAGGAAACCTTTGTCTTCTCGATCCCGTCTTGTATTTATATGTCGGAGGACAAGAACAAAAACCGTCAATCTTTTCAGATTAACGGTTATCAGAAATTCAATTTTTTTACATATGTTTCGACTGTTTTTTGTAGCATCTTATTCTCATCACTTGGATTGTTCATGATAAGCATTGCAACTTTTTGTGGCATGTACGATATCATCGACTGAATATCGGCTTTAGCACTTTCATGCTGATAAGGACATTCGAATTTATTAAGTATCGATTCATTTTTACTTAGATGATAATACTCAATGCTGCTGGAAGAACTGCTCTCATCAAAATTGTATTTAAAAGCAACACTGGGAAAAGACTGATCTCTCATTTTTTCAATTTCCTGCCAAGATGGTACGCTAATTTCTTTACTCCTCTTCCCTGCAATCTCTAACCAAGTACAGAAGAAATTTTCACTGAACTGCAGAACTAGTTTTTCAAGAATCCAAAAAAGTATCCTTGCATCAAGCCTTTGGAGAATCTTCATTTGATAACTGAAGACCTGATCAGAAAAATACTCCAGAAGATCCCTGATTATTAGTGGTTCAGCATCAGAAATCAAGGTTGTTCTTAAAGAATTATAGCCATAGAAATGTTCCTCTTTTAAAATAGATTTCCTCCAAAAAACATAAGCATAGGCAAAGGGACAAATTTCAGGAAACTCAATTGCTTCATTCGATTTTCTTAGCTCCATTAATTGAGTGATGCAATGTTGATGGTTTTGGAGTGAATCCTGAAATAGTCGCTCTACAACTCGTTGAACAGTACCAGAAATAACTCGCAGTAATTCTTTTTGGAAACGATTAGAGAAATAATCCCCCCTATGTAAGGAGTCGTCTGAATGAAATACTTTTATTTCTTCAGGCGACTCCTTAACTAATCGCTTCAGATTGCAATGTTCTGCATGAATGATCCATTTAGACTGCATATTTGACGTCATCATGCTTGCCTGGTTTGCTTGGAGCCAACGAAGGACATCGGGATTCATTTGATCAGGCGATCTCCATTCGTTCCAACTGGACACATGAAAATTAGAAAAAGCATGTCCACATTTACATTGAAATGCATGTTTTAACTGTCTATTCGACAACAAGAAAGGTATTGCTGACCTACAGCCTGGACAAACATGTTTCAATTTAAGATCATGAAATACACACTCATCGAAAAGCCTGAACTGATGCAACCAAGAATGAAACCCTCCCTCCATACACTGCGAACACCAGTGTAAATCTGGATGAAACCAATGCTCCCAGGAACTATATAATTCAGAAAATGGAGTTATCAACGAATGAATAATTTTATTATTGTGCTCTTGTAAGTTGAAATCCAAGGTTTGATGAAGTCTTTCGACGTTAAAACCATTTAACTGTAATAGTTCTCTTTGGTTATCTCCAATGTGATGTTTAATGTTCTTTACATGAGTACTGCCAAGGACTTTTAGAATCTCGTTCCGATCCGTAAGGTTTACCAAAGCCAATTTTTCAAATACAGACCAGGGCGATTCATATTCATTGATCCATTCTTTCCTCCAAACAACATTCATTTATTAATCACCACTACCTGCTAAAGACATATAAATTTCTGACTCAATGTAGCCACTAAGTTTGATGGATTCTAACCAATCTTGAGATGAAATCCATTCAAGTTGTTCCCCATGAGCTCCGTATATCTTCAGAGCGTTTTCAACAGCATACGTAAAGTACTCCATAGGGATCTCAAGTTTTGAATGAACCCCATGTTCGCTACGAATATTTTGAAATTGTTGATAAATTAAAGCAGCATCTTCCTCCAAGCGATGACCTTTCGCATATCCTTCAGGAAAAAAATATCTAGTGAAGCTCCAATCACTGTTTTCGGGATATGCGGAGATTTCCGATGAATCGTAGCATCGAAGAACAGCTCTGATATCGTCCAAGGAAGTGATACCGAAAAAACGATGCTCATGTGTCATAAAGCGTCCAATGATTTGAGACTTACGTTGTCCTAGAAAGAATGTTCTTCTCGTGAGTAACTCTTCTTGACCTACGCAAATCACAGTCATACTAATTTTCGCACGATCCAGTTGATTGTGGATGTCCATTAACCAAATAAAATGTGATTCTGTTAGGCGATGTGCCTCATCCATAATCAAGATAACCCTTCTTAAGCGAGACAATTCCGCTCTTTCTTTTAGCAAATTGACAATTTGATTCCGCATTTCATCGGCTTGTCTTCTAGCTATAAACGGAAAATCAAAGTCATGGAGAAGATCTGCATAAAATTTCCCTTCGTTGGGAAACTTGTATGAGTTGCTGTTGGCTATAAAGATTGGTATGGGTGCATTCATAAAATGCGGCAGATTCTCCAAAGCAAATTTTAATGCAGTAGTTTTTCCGAGACGTGGCCGACCATAGACAATCATTCCTGGTAAGCGGTTCAGTACAATCTTTTTGAGATTATCCATTAAACGGAGTACCTCTTTGGTTGGGAGTAAATAATGGCCTACTTCAATAGGGTGTGTTCCAACAGGTATCAAGTGATTATCCAATGTTATCTTCTCCTTTTTTTAGTACATTTTTGTCTTGAATTGTTTTAATAAACGCTCATAATTATCCATCTCATTGAGCTTTTCCCTATTCAATTGTTCTTCTCGAACTTTGTCTAATAAATCATTTTGTGCTTTTGCTTCTTCTAATGCTTTTGTTTGTTCTTCTGCTTCAGCTGTTGGCTTTTGTTTACTTACCTCTTTTACTTGAGTAATTTTATTTATTGTTGATTTCTTGGAATTTTCTTTACTCAATAAATAGTCAGTGTACACGAAGATAGGGTCATCCCAAGTCGTGTAATGAATTAGCCTCCGCTGAACTAATGAATTGATTGCACGTCTCGTTTGCAAGGAATGTGGAGTAAGTGACCACCTTCCACTGGCTGTTAAATAACCGAATTCACTGCCGTCGGGTAGAAATGCTTTTATGGTACGCAGATCGTCAACATTTACATGTATAATTAACTCTTGCTTTATTAGATGGGCAGAGTTCGCAAGTTTTTCACTCCGGTACTCTACACCTTCATATTGAATGTAAGGCTTTCTTCCAGTCACTAGAGAGCCTCTTACGGTTCGATTTATTTGGGTTTGCATAAATAACATCTCCGATCGTTTCTCTTCTTCCAGGCGCCTTGGTAATAAACCTCTTAGTTGTATCCTTTTTTCAAGAAGTTCAAGTGGCGTTTGATGATAAATCCCTCCATGAGGTGTGCCATTGTAATTAGAAATCATTACATCCACGAGTTGCAATAAATGTTCGTATGTGATGTTAAGACGAAGAGCGGTCTCTTCAGGATTATTTCTTCTAGGGTCATCCGGACCAGTCCCCGTTGTATTTGGTAACCGATGAAATAAGCTTCCTGCTAAGTTTTTAAAATATCTTTCAATCACTCCTCTTCTCATTGGAAGTGCTACGGGACCAAAGTTCGGTGTACATCCAATTAAATTTGTGAGTCGATCTTGTACCATTTTAGCGTAGTGAGATTTTGCATTATCTAGACACATCACATCCCACACTGCCCACTCTAACTCAGGAAACTTTTCTGATGGAAAACCACCAGGGGGATGGTAATTCAGGCCTGGGATTGTCAATTCTAGCCGTTTATGTGGCATGACAGCATTACGAGCACAGTGCATCACGTCACTTCCCCCATACTCTCTACTTAGTGAAATAGAATATCCTAAAATGTTCCGAGTACTTACATCAATGATGGTAAGAATCCAGAACCGTTCAAGCGTTAAGGTCATAGGATCTCCGTCTGGTGTAACAATATCTACTGTAAAAAAACCATCAATTCGATGAGCATCAAACTGAACTTTCTGATAGGGGAATAGATTTGATAGTGAGTTTTGATCCGCCTCCCCTACTCGGTTTGCTTTTTGAAACGCATCATTACCATGGCGAGATGCAGCCTTTCTAAAGTTTCTCTCAGCTATTTGTTTAATGTAACGTTGTAAAGCCTTATACCCCATCCATTTTGTATTTAAAGGGTAATCAGAGAGAGTTATTCCCTTTTCCCTGCACTGATCAATAAATCGTTTGTGTATGTGCTTTAACTTCATGACAGGTTCCAATGAACGCTTTTTTCTTCCTAAAAAAAGGTCTTCTACCAGGTCTTTAATATCTGGATGCATGTCCATAAAACGATTGAATTCTCCGGTTTTTTGATCTTTATTTCTTTTTTGACCTAATAAATCTAACTCATATTTCTTTATATTTTTTTGTGGAATCAATCCTCGAAAGCCAAAAACAACTCCGTCTTGATCGTACTGAATACATCTTTGAATTAATCTTCTCAGATTTCGAGGTGAAACTCCGGTTGTGTGTTGAATATTATTTAAATCATCCCTCCGGAAATACATTATTACTGCGTTTTTACGCTGCACATACACTGTATGTGCAGATTCAGTGAGAACATTCTCATCTACAGAGGGCCAAAGTTCAGGATTTGCTTGGTCAGGTTCTAATCCATCCTGCTCATATATTCGCGATCTGCTCACTATCTCCGAACCTCCATTTCAAATCCGATAAGTTGATCTTCCATGTTCGCTTTGATATCCCCCTCATAAAGGAGCCATTTTAGGCTTAAAAGTATATCTTCAACAGGAAGATTAGATAGTTCTAACACAACTTCTTTAATTTTTATCCCTTCACGTGAAATAACACCGAGCACTTCGTTTAAATAAACAGGCTTCTTACTATTGACTACTGACATACATAAGGAGGTTCTGTTCTCAACTGAATGTCGGCCCTTTCTTATATCGTCTTCTGTACGAACTACATAATTTTTGTTGTTGATACGACACCATTCTTTTTGTGCTTCGATTTGTCGTAGTGTTCTCGCGTGTTTTGGATGTTTAGATGTCAGTTCCTTGTTGTATTTGACTTCCACAAAAATTTCCGATCCATCTTTTTTTAAAATCCACATATCAAAGATAGAGGTACGGAGTTGGCCGTTTAATACATAGGAGATCTCTAATGGTTGCTCACAATAAGTTATGACTTCAGGATCCGAATCAACCACAACCCAGTGATCGTATTCCAGATCACTATATAGCTCGACAATTCGCTTATCGACTTTATTTCCACGCGGGGTCCAATAATTGTTTCCATATTTTTTGCCTCGTAGAATCTTGATGGGCTGGTACTTCAAGAGTTCCTTTCTATTCATAGCAAGTTACCCCTTTAGATTTGTTTACCTGTATAAACAAAAATTCAAGTTTTTATACACATGCATGTATAAAACTTGCCTTTCTATGAACATACTAAGAAGTAATAGAATGATAGAGGGAGAGAATTCTATATGTCAGAAGAAGAATTTTATAAATGGTTAGGTGAGCGGCTTCGGGATCTTCGCAAATTAAAAAAGCAAACGCAAGAAGAGTTATGTCAGAACTATCATCTTGCTCGTTCTTCCCTTGCCAATATTGAGCGAGGAAGGCATGTGATCAGTGCATACAACTTGTATCTGCTGTTACAAGTTTTGGATGCCCCTCTCGAATCATTGCTGAAAAATCATCTTCAAAACAGTAATTTAACCGACGAAATTTCATCATGAACGTATCAAACCAAGGTGTTTTGGGCACACAACTTGAAAAGAGATCAAGGAAGGTGTCCATGTTTATGAAAGTACAAGAAACCAGAGATTTATCCTCGCTATCCGAGCTGATTGACGAGTTACCTTTGGCCGTAAAATGTTTTATTGAACATAAGCTAGATCATGATCGGTCTCCTTCTTCTTTGTTAGAATATACCCGAGATTTCCGTATTTTTTTTGGTTGGATCGCACCAAATCTGTGGCCGTTCGTTGCTACCGTTAAAGAACTTACCTTAGACATGTTCAATGATATAACGCGTGAACATGTACAAGAATTCGCAGATTACTTGACAACGTCTAGAAATTTGCAATATAAGTCCCTGGTTCGTAAGATTCATTCGTTGCGCTCATTGTTTACCTATCTTCATTTGAGATTTGAGTATAACGAAACTCCTATTTTGAAACGTAATGTTTTCGCTACTTTCATCATGGAAAGACCTAGCAATAATATTGAGGTCGCACGTAAGTTACAGAACAAGGTCCTACGTTTCAATGAAATTCCTGCATTTGTTAAGTTTGTGCAAGAAGGTGTTATAGAACAAAATAATGTACAAGCCCAGTGGTTCCATAACCTGAATCGAGCTCGTGATGTCAGTATTGTTACCTTGCTCTTAGAGTCTGGAGTCATGGTAAGTGATATTGTCAATTTGGATCTGGATGATATTAGCCTTCAGGAAGGCTACATTATCGTGACAAGGCAGCAAGCTAGCGTACGAACGAAACACCGAATTATGTTTGGTTATAATGCAAAAACCTATCTGTACGATTACTTGAAAGTCAGAACTGACACGTATGCTCCTCAATCAGGTGAGCGAGCGTTATTCTTGGCAAAACCTAACGGTGAAACACAAGGCAAACGAATTTCAAAGCGTGCGATTCAAGCTATGGTTAAGAAGTATGCTTCAAAATTTGGTGCCTCAGAAGTTACTGTACGCCAGCTCACCCATTCATTTGGAGTTCAATACGCAGCTACGAATACTGTCCGCAATATGAAACAACAATTGGCCCAACGTAATATTGATTCACTAGAGAAGTACCTTATACTGTCGAGTCTCATTGATTGAAATTTGATTGAATTCCACCTTCCTACGTCTTGTTCTCTTTGAACAAGGCTTTTTTTTATTGTTTACCGTGTTCAGTTAATCTGTTTTGTAATGTTCTTCTTTAGCAGCTTTAGTTGGTTCAATCGATCGTGATAATCATCCACATCCTTTGCGTTTCTCTTTTCTAAGCTCACCCAGGTAGCGACACTTACTTCTTGATATTTTAACGAAATGATCAGAATTGCTTCACGATAGTCTTTGATATGAACGATAGGAATCTTCCACTCTCCTTGTTCTCTAGCCAAATCAAACCATTTCTTTTTTATCACTGCACGATTCGTGTATATTCTGTCGTTAAATAAAATTCCTTGAGCTGTTATGGTAGCAACTCCAACATCTGCTTTTATGTGATTTGTCATCCTCTCAACCTCCTTTATCATTTATGTCCAGATAAATTGATATATATACTTATCATTTTATTAAAATAATCTATATACATTAATGTATCGAAGGTTTCCCATTGTTTAGACTGAATTTAGAGGTGTGGCAATGAACGAACCTGTTTTAAGATTAGTAGGACAACGTGTTCGCGAATTACGGAAAAAACAAGGATATTCGCAGGAAGAATTAGGCGAAATGGCTGGTTTTCACTTCTCCTACATTGGGGGCGTTGAACGTGCCGAGAAAAATATCACCTTGTTAAATCTTCAAAAAATTGCGGATGCTCTTCAAGTCAATGTCCATGAACTCTTTTTTTACAGCAAGTATGTTAAGACTGGCAAAAATGATAAAGAGAAATTGCTAAACGAAATCAATGAGAAGCTTTGGCCTATGAAATCTTCCGATTTAAAAAAGGTTAACCTGCTCTTATCTGAATTTTTCGATAGTTAACACAAAAAAACCGATGTATATCTGACATCGGTTTTTTTGTGTTTCATTTATTCCTTCCAGGCTGCTTCACTTTGTATGTTAATCCAAGAGTATCTATTATTCTGCTGTACTAGTCCCTCCATCATATTACGCTCACCTGTTAATGTTAAAAGCAAATATTTCGTTTGGATGTTCTGAACATGTAGAAGCTCATACACTTGTGATAATGAAAAATATCTTCTAGCTGCATATAATTTTACTTGCTCCATATCAATCTTTCCACTCCGTTGTATCAGATTCTTCCCTCCTAGCCTATATGCAGAATCAGCATCAATGTATGGATTTGGAATTACTAAACTTAGCCTCCCTATAGGTAAGGTTACTTTGTGCTGGTCCATTCGTAGCATCTCCATAGATACGAGATTACGTAAGGATTCCCACTGTTCAACAAAGCTTGAGTAAATCCTTTTATAATGTTTCCATTGATCTAAAAGCCAGTATATGTTGTTTTTTGTGATGTTCTTTCTATACGCACAGAGTTCCTCTTCTCTATGGCCACTATTAGCTCTAATCGGAGAAAATCTTAAGTATTGGTTGCTAGCTGTATAGAATTCTTGAAGTGATAATTTCTCTGACTCATTTAGGTTGTTTAATTTAATTCGGACCACCTTAGATAGAACACCATGATTATCAAATAAGTCAAACAATTGCTGGTTTTTCAAATCGTACTCTTTAGTTGCAATAAATTTGCCAACAACATTTTGTTCTGTCCACTCAAGTCTCTGAAGTCCAAGGGATGATTGATATTCACCAATCGCTTGTCTCAGCAATTGTACTTTTGCACCTGAACTGTGCATTTGCTCATAGTTTGATGATTGAACAAATTGAACGATTTTTTCTATGCTCACTAATCTATTCTCCTTTGCCTCAGCAGATTAGTGAGTGGTATTGACTATTTCTGTATATTTTATTCAAAGTAAAGAGTAGTGAGTATCGGAAGTTGGTCTCAATATATGGATAAATGTGTCTATCTGTATCTATGTTCTTCGTAATTCTTATCATTTCATATGGTTTAATATGCTAACTGTATGAAGATATTTCTGCTATGGAGTACTGCCAGATAACACCCATTAATGAGCAAAACATCCAATCCAAGCTTTTAATCGGACAAAAACAATCATTTTAACTTGTAGAATTCAATTCAACCATGTAATTGTTGTTGCCTTTCACCAAGCTAAATGAGTCCTGAAATTGGGGTGGTCCACACCTGCTTGAACGTTATAATTTCTTTTATCACATATAAAGAATAAAGCCAACATATAAGCGCTGGCTTTTCATTAGAAATCGTTTATTTATCTTTGAGGAATGACGGCGTACCATAGTTTGCCTTTCGCTGGTAAACAACGGTCACTTCGCGATCAGGACCACCATCTGGCGAAGGAGCCATGAGTTTCACTTTTGGGAGGTCGCCAACTCGCTGTTGTTTATTAAACTCTTCATTCGTTTTACTCATTTTAATCCCCCCATAGAGATAATTTAATGTGGTAATCAGTTCTTCTTCTAAAGTAGCAAACTCTTCAATCGAAACCTCTTGCTGACCTCGGATATGAAGATTGACAATTTACCCAAAGGATAACATAATTCATATGCAAATGACACTCTGCCATAATAATCGAATGCCAAATTAAAGAAAAAATACCGACCCCTCAACTTCAAAGGTCGGTTTACCCATTTGGGAGAAGAAAACAATGGTTCTAAATGTATTATATCCACCCAATGTGGTTAGTTACTAGTCAATATAAAATGCTTCATCAGTCTCATAAGTTGAAAAACAATGAGGGCATTGATGCCACCAGACTTGCTGCCAATTTGAATATGTACTACGAGCAACAAACTGGTTTCCATTAATGTTGTATGTCGTATTACATAAGGTGCATTTGAACGCTAGCATTGGAAGTGGTTGAACTTTGAGTATCTCCCCATCAATCTGATTAATGTATTTTGCAAGACTAATATCGAAATTTAAATCGATCTTTTCATTACTAATGAGTTCTTTTAGATTGGAATGAAGTGTATTAGTGCCAGCACCACAAAAATCTGTTGAGTTTGCACTTATAAAAAACGCAGAATGATATTGTTTACCCTTGAGAAACTCTAAATAACTCAGGAAAATAATTGCATCTCTCATACTATTTTTTACGGAAGGATCAGCTTTCTTTTCTTTTTTTTCTGGAGCATCAATTGATCCGAAGAAAGGTGACTCTTTGTTTAAAGCCATTTCAGCTGCTTCAATTTTCACCTTATCTGTTGTTGCGATTGCAAAAGATTGAAATTCCTCAAATACCCTTAGAATTAGCTCTAGGCGTAAACCATATGAATCTGAAATGTATGTATCTTTCGCAGATTCGACCTTCTTAAACCACTGTTCCGCGTGATATGCCGACATATCTAATTTAGAAACTACATCTTTAAATTGGGTAATTTTTGTATCATAGGATTGCATTACTTTGTTAAAGACATTATCATAATTCCTTTTAAACTCTTCTTCTACTTGATCTGAATGAACAAGCTGTACTTTCTTATTTACACATAGTTTAAATAAAGCATTGAGTAGTTTTCCATTATCATTATAATAATTGTTGAGTAAGTAGAGCCAAACATTCGTATCTAAAAGCAGATAGTTAATTTCAGTTATTCTTTCTATTTTGAAATAAACCATTTTATATTCTGGGTTTTCATAACCATGTGGCTTATAAGGAGTACTGAATTCCTCAAAATCCTTTTCCGTATCTGAAAAAAAGCCACTTTTTTGTAGATACTCATCCTTTCCTTGATTCTCCTTCAGTAGTGCATAAAAGTAAGTTTTCATCCTTATGATCAGCTCCCCGTTGTTACTCGAATAAACGCTCTGTTTATGGTTATGATTACCAATATTATAACATAAGAGTTGTATTAGAGTCCTGGTTTAGAGATTCTTCTCCATTTTCTAATACTAACAATAACAAAGAGGGTAATTGGTTTTTAGAATTACAGTGCTAGATTATGGGGAACGAAAAGAGGAAAAGCTGCTGTCCAGATAAAAATAAAGTGAGTAGATTAAAATCATGCACGACATCTCTTGTTGCATTAGGTATTTTGTCTATTGTCTATACCGAAGCAGTCAGTGCGTTTGTTCTCTCCACTTCCCAGATCATCCTCACCCTACTTACTTCTTTCTGATCAGTAGTTCTTAATGTAATTTATTTATAAACTTCATTAAGTTTTATTGCCGCTATCAACCTAATTTAACCATGTAAATGCCTTGGATAACAGTAATATGTTTTTTGGGAGATGGAATGCTCCTACCCTTGCATATGCAGCCTTGAAAACTTCCCCACCATTGTAGTGTTGGACACCAGAAGACGTGAACGTAGTCTTGAACAAAAGCTCTAATCAGTATACGATGACTGTTACTTCTAGAGTTACCCTAATTCAATTGTAAGCCCAACTACTCTACTTGGAGACAACAGCCTCTTTCATTATTTCTTCACTATCCAAATGTTTTGTCTTTTTTACTGATACACGCAAAAAAATCTCCTCCGCTCAACGAGAATAAGTCCATCATACCTGATGTCTTTTTTCTCTTGTCTACTAAGAGGAGATAATACTCACTAGGCTATTTTACGGACATCATTTCTGCAGAACCTTTTCATACATTCCAATTTTATGTTTAAAGGACTCTTCTCCCCCTTCTAGATAATTGATAATGTGCTTAGTGACAACATCATTGTCAGGGTATCCCTTTTTCTCAATCCATCCATTTTTACTATCAGAGTCTAATATGACAACTTGTTCAGCATCTGCATTAGTTACAATTGTAGAACTATGTGTCACAATTATAATTTGGCGATTATTTTTAATTTGTTTAAGACTATTCACTAAATTTTTATAAATATATTGATTATCTAAATTATCCTCGGGCTGATCAATAATCAAAGGTGTATTATCGTTAAAATGTTTTCCATATTCAAAAATGAAAGTTAGGATAGCTACAACCTTCTGACCTAAAGATATCTCATTAATATCCTTCATTATTGGGGCAATCGTTGTTACGATTTCTTTTGAACTGGTATTGAACATAATTGAAAAATCATCAATAACTTCAAAGTAGAGTTGAAAACACTTTATTAGTCTTTCTCTGTCAGATAACAACTTATTACGTATTGTTCGATATATATCTGTTATATCCTTAAGCTCTACATGTTTTCGATTTTGATCAACATCAGAAAAAGTAAGATTTCTATCAACTTGGTAAGAAAGTACTGAAACCTGTCTTTCAATTTCTTTAAACTTATTTTGGAAGAGCAGTGTTAAAAATTTCATGAAGTCCATTTTATTACATACATCCACTATGAAGCGTTCTATTCCACCCCATGTTATTCTATATCCCGAGAGAAACTGACGATTATTGAAATCACCGACTAATATGTCTATATATTTTAATGAATTATCGAGTTTTGGAGAGTAAATAATACTAAAATGGTTTT
The DNA here is from genome assembly GCF_036884255.1 of Paenibacillus tundrae. Lineage (NCBI taxonomy): Bacteria > Bacillati > Bacillota > Bacilli > Caryophanales > Paenibacillaceae > Paenibacillus > Paenibacillus tundrae. The sequence continues at coordinate 3,308,494 of NZ_CP145605.1, forward strand.
TATGAATGGAGTTAAATTCCTTTAAGCTGGCTTCAATAGTACCTTTCCGTGCATCCATACTCTTATCGATCAAAGGCAGCTCTGCTTCTAAAAATGTTCTCATTCTTGGTTTGGATAACTTTTCGAATGTTTTTAGAAAGGTATCTCTCTCTTTAAACGGAAGGCCATTGAACACAACTTCTTTAATAAATTCACCAATCTTCCCTTTGTTAATTTGCTCAATAATATTATTGATCGAATAGCTTTTTCTATAAACACCATTTAAAATTTCTTTTTTTTCTTCAACATCATCAATAATTTTGAAATTGACTGCTTCGCCTATCTTATTTACTCGGTATAACTCAATCCAATGATGGCTTAAAACAATTCTTTCACTGTTTACTTCTTCAATGATAGCTTCTTCTTCGAATGGTCTATAATCACTATAAATATGATCCTTTTTTAACTGTGGTATAAACTTCAGAAGGTACTCTTTCTCTAAATATACAAAATGAATGATAATAAGATTATTTCTACTTATAAATTTTAAAACTGATTTCGAATTAGCCTCAAGTGTGAAGACTACCTCAAGAACATTGAGGATCGTACTTTTCCCAGTTCCTCTTCCCCCTATAATACAATTGAGATCGCTAGAAAAATTAATAACAAAAGGTTCGTCTCCGTTTTTTTTCTTTAAGTATCCATGTTTACCTGGATCAATTAACAAACCCTTTATAAATTTATTGGTGCTCGTTGGTTTATCTATGAAAACAGAGAGTTTATGATTTATAAAAGCTTTCTTTAATGATCCAAAACTGGCTATGCTCATTTTTATCCACGTATTTTTCTTACCAATTTCGTTTATCTGATGAGAATCCCCTTCATATATAAAACAAAATTTATCTAATTGTTTCGCAACCCCATATGAGTTTATTATCCTTAATTGATTTTCTTTGTCACTTGAAGTTAGTCCTATAACGTTTAGAGCAATATGATTAAACAAAGTTTTTTTATATAAACTTGTTGTATTCCTTAAGTTACTAGAGTTAATATGCGCTATGTAACTTATGCCTCCGATTTTCTCAATCTTATCAATCATCGAAAGACTTGTTTCATATGTTCCTGATTCTTTGGAAGGGATGTGCTCATCAATTAATTTTTCTACCTTTTTAAACATACATTCCTCAAAAATTCCAACTAAATGAATTTGCTCTGAACATGATATTTCTATTCCTAACAAAAGTTTAATTGGGCTTTTGCCTTCATTAGAGTACTTTATTTCTCTCCTGAAATATTCATTTAATGCAAACAGTAATTTTTTTAACCTTCAATAGTATTATGATCTGTAATTACAGCTACTTCAATATCATTCTCATAAAGTGTATATGCAATTAATTGATACGAAAGATATTCTTTGAAACTACTAAATGGAGTTTTCCGTATACTGTGGTGATATTCAGCACCTTCATATTTACCTAACGCTATTTCAGTCATCATAAAATCCCTAAGCTCCTGAGAAAACATACCATGCTCATATGCAATTTCAACAATTTCTTTCTCAGATAGATGTTTATATGATCTATTAGCTACTAGCCTGTAGTCGTGTGAAGCAGGCGTGTGAATGTGAAATTCACATTTCTTTAAATCACCGTATTTTTGTCGAGACTCTGTCAGCATATGATAAGCTTTTTGTAATGCAATTGTCATAATACACCACCCAGTTGATCAAATAGTTTTATTAACAGAAAATAAGTATAGGATATTCTAGTATTGCTAGAAACCAAAGATTTTCAGTAGTGAGAACTACATAACTTTCAAGTAAAAAGTTTCGAATTTGATATTATCCTAATTGCAGCAGCCTAATGGCGCTTTTTTTATAGATATATTCAGCTAAAGATCGCACCCTCTTGAGATACCTACGGAGGTAAGTACAATTTGGACCTTGTTAAGCGAGATTTTCTAGGTGTTTACTCCATCGTAACCCAAAAAATTGTAACAAGCCCAATAAAGTTAGCATATGATTAGTAACCACGATAATATCTGCATCATAACGTTAAAAAACACCATTCACTTTTCTTAGGTGAATTGCAGTATTTCGTTTATAGGAACCTGATAGAAATGTATCTAAGTGATAATCTTTGAATGTACTGTGTTCGCAAAGATGCTTTCTAACTTTTGTATGCGCATCAATAGCATTAGTTTTGGTGGTGGAACTGGTTCAATTTCGCTTAATAAATCAACAAATTGCTTCTGAGTAATCATATTCTCATCGTCTCCTCTACAGCTTCATTATCTCTTCGGAAAAGCAATGGGTTGTTTACGAAATTAATACTATGTGCGACCTTTTACAACCTTATTGTTCCAACAATAACTATATCATACGTTACTACGTTACGATGCACTATAAGTAATTCCTTTGATATAATAAACTTACTAATTAAAAGGACCTAGAACCTGAGAGAAATATACTTCTATTTTCCTGAGTATATTGTCGAAGTTATTAAAATCTGTGTTCTTCCTATTATATACATAAAGAGAGGGTGCTTCATGAACCAGTGTATCTACTACAAGTACTATAATGAGAAACTTGAGTACTCAAATCAAGAACATGTCATTCCAGCAGGTTTGGGAGGAATTAAGAAATTACCATGTGGGTTTGTTTCAAATGAAGCCAATAATTACTTTTCCTCATTGGAATTACGTGCACTCAGAAATTCTTTGCTTTCAATAAATAGAAATAATTTCGGACCCGGAAAACGAGGGTCATTAAATGTATTGAAAGTGAGAAATCCGGTTGTACATATTTTTACCGCTATCTCTCCTGAGAAAGAACTAGATACTCTTTTAGTTCCATATAGATTAGGATTTATGTTTACTGGAGTTGTTCGGATTTTACCACAAATTTTTATAAAATTTGATGAAACATGGAACATGAAGCGTCCTTTGTATGTTTCTGATAACCTCTCAAAACAACCTGAAGGTACATTAAAAAAGTTCCATTCTTCTTTAAACACTTTTATAAGAAGCACAGATCGAAAGTATATTTTTATAAATCCTCCATCTTCAACTTCATGTAATTTTGTAAGTATTGCTTATCACGAAAATAGATTTTATGTATGCTCCTCAATAAAGAATTTTAATATGGATAACTTTTGTAAGCTAATAACTCTGAGAGCTTTACCAGATATAAATCCATTTCTCCTTAGTTCAGCTTCAAAATATCAATACAACTATATGATTGATGACGTCAAAGACATATCTTTTCCCTTGATTTATATAAAATCAGCGTTCAATGCCCTTAGCCTTTTTAAAGGCCAAGCTTTCATACTTGAAGACATTTTTGATCCGATTCGAAGCAGTATTTGCAACGCGGGAGATTTAGCTTCATATTGGATTAATTGCAAAATGCCATCATGGCTTGTGAATTGGGTGAAAAGTAATGTTCCACCTAAAGCACATTTCATAGTCATTGACGGTTATGATGGAGTAATTGATGCATATGTCAGCTTCTTTAGAGAACCACTTAACTCAACTATTCGTATAACATCAAATTACTCAGGTGAGGCCTTTAGAATCGGACTAATATGTGATTGGGAGTCTAGAAAAGAAGAAATTATTATAAACATTGATTGAAAATACTACTCAAATTACTTAGCCTATGCTGCGTTTATCTTGAGTTATGCGTAGTATAATTGATTCAATATCGTCAGTTTCCGTATATTTAAAAAGTAATTTTTCCGCCATTGTCTTTCTGTACATGAAGTTTTTTTTACTAATTTTATTCTCCTCTTAGATTCAACTTTTCGTCTAATACTAATATATGATGATTGAATAACTCTAGAAACGTGTTTTATTTTAGAAGTACGTGTTACTTAACTTTATAGTAAACATCGCTCCTGCATTCAGAGTAATATGTCGGTAGAGTCTTGAAGTAATTCATAACTGTTGTAGGGTTGCCGTACGGTTAGCAAAAAAAGGCATGATCTTGAATGGAGAAAAAAGCTAACAAATTGTTGAAGTGGTAAATGTATTTCCTTACCTGATATGGTCAAAAATAAATCCGGCTATCATTAGCCGGATTTTATAATTTTCTCCCTCGCTTCGAATATTTGTGAACCAATTGCTGTGTATATGCATGCCTCTCGGATGAAAATAAATCCTCCTTGGCAAAATGGTCTATCATTCGTCCCTCCTGTATCACCATAATTCGATCGGATATACGCTGGATTGTAGCCAGATCATGTGAAATAAATAAACAGGCAAATCCGATGTTTTTTTGCAGTATCATAAGCATCTCGATGATCTGAGCTTGTGTAATCATATCCAGACTGGATGTGGGTTCATCCATGATGATCAGGGATGGGTCACTGCTTATCGCTCTGGCAATAGCGACGCGCTGCTTCTGTCCTCCACTGAGCTCATGGGGATACTGATGCAAGAGATGCGCTGGTAGCTCCACCAGATCCAGCAGCCGTTCGGCACACTTCAGCCTGTCCTGTCTGCAATCCTGGACGATTACAGGTGTTCGTTGCTTGAGGGTGTCCAGCGGTTCCATCACGGAATCAATGATCTGTAGTCTGGGATTGAGACTCGATGCAGGATTTTGAAACACCGCCTGAACTTGACCCTCAAGGGCTTGATAGGCGGAAGCAGTCCGTGGTTGTAACATCTCTCGTCCCTGAAACCACATTTGCCCGGAATCGAACTTCTCCATCAATAAAATGCAGCGTGCCAGTGTACTCTTGCCGCTCCCGCTTTCTCCGATCAGCCCCACACATTCTCCCAGGTCGAGACTGAAAGAAATTCCGTCGATCGCCCTTGTCTGTCCAGCATAGGTCTTGATTAGGTTTTGAACGGTAAACACAGCTTTTTCACTCATGATAGTCTAGTCCACCTCGTTCTGGAACGACGCCAGGTTCAGCATAAGACAGTATGGATTCGGCTGCCAAAAGCTTTTGGGTGTACGGATGTGTGGTTTGTGTCAGCACATCCTCAGCCTTGCCTGATTCCAAGATTCGACCTTCTCGCATAATGACAATCTGATCCGCGCAGCGTCTAGCCAGCTTCAGGTCATGTGTGATGAACAAAATGGAGCAGCCTGTCTTCTCTTGAAGTAGAAGGAGCAGATCAATTATTTCTACCCCTGTAACCCAGTCCAGCGCAGACGTGGGTTCATCTGCAATCAGCAGTTTTGGTTCAAGCAGCATCGCCACTGCAATGGATACCCGCTGCAATTGTCCGCCACTTAGCTGGTACGGATAGCTGACAACAACCCGTTTGGCAGGTAAGGAAACGTCATTCAGAGCTTGCTCGATCCGTTCTTTTCGTTCCTTGGGCCCCCATGTATAATGAACCCTAAGCGTCTCATCCAATTGTTTTCCTATCTGAAGAAACGGGCTAAATACACCTGTATAGTCTTGAAATACATACGCGATTTCTTTGCCACGCAGCCCATTCATCTGTTTCTCGGATAACTCCGATAAAGACTGGTCGTTAAATGTGATTTGTCCAGCCGCATGGCGCACCCCGTTTGGAAGTAAACGACCGATAGACAAACCTGTAAGTGTTTTTCCGCTGCCACTTTCCCCAATGACAGTCAGCCAGTCGCCAGCCTTTACAGACAAATGCATATCGTGAATAAGAATCTTCTCTCCGGCGATAAGTCGGAGTCCTTTTAATTCGAGTAAACTCATCAGCTTCTCACTCCCTGCTTCGTTTGATATCCAGCCTATCGCGCACCCGGTCTCCCAGCATGTTGGACCAGAGCACGACGAGCATAATCGCGAGTCCAGGGACAATCATAAGGTAAGGTGAGCTATGAAAATATGCCCGTCCCTCGTTCAGCATGGCCCCCCATTCTGGTGCAGGAGGCTGTGCCCCCAATCCGATATAGGAGAGCGAGGCAATCATGAGAATGACTTTACCCATATCCAGCGAAGCGATCACAATCACATGAGACAACGCATGGGGTAGTAAATGCTTCCACAAAATCTGATGAGGACGTAATCCACTCAGGCGGGCGATGGTAATATACTCCTGATGTTTCTCCGCGATCACGCTATTTCGAACGATGCGGGAATACGTAATCCATTTGACCGAAACGATGGCAATCATCAGATTGAAGATACCTGGTCCCATCAGCCCACTAAGCACAATGGCAATAATAAAATCCGGAAATGCAAGAAAAGCATCCGATATTCGTTTATAGATTCGATCCAGCCACCCGCCTGCATACCCGGCCATTAATCCTGCGGGAATACCGATGGCGAGTGAACCGAAGAGAACACTTAAACTGGTTCCTACCGTATTCCTTCCCCCGAGCAGCATACGGGATAATAGATCTCGACCAAGATCATCGGTCCCCAGCAGATGATCTATACCTGGGGGCAGAAGTCGTATCGCCAAGTTGACCGCATAGGGATCATGTGGAACCACATAAGGAGCACAGATCAAGGTCAAAACAACGAGTACCAAAATGATGATGTGAACGCTCATTTTTGGTTTTTGCACCGGAGGGGTAAGTCTAAACTTGGTTTTAAGCATGATTATCGTTCCCCCTTCAACCGGATCTCGGGGTTCAGAACGTCATTCAGAAGGTCGACGAGCATGTGGATGATTGTAACGATCAGGCCCATCAGTACCATATAGCCCTGAATAACCGGATAATCACGACTCTGAATGGCATCAACAATGAATTTGCCCATACCGGGATAGGCGAACAGCACTTCAATCACGACCGTTCCCCCAAGCAAGCTTCCGATGCTTACACCAAACATGGTGACAACGGGAGTGAGTGCATGCCTGAAGGCATGTCTAAGGAGCACACTCGAGCCACCTATTCCTCTGGATCGTGCACCCCGAACAAAATCCTGACCCAGACTTTCCAGCAAACTTGAACGAATGAGACGCACGTATACAGCGGCCATGGTTAATCCCAATGTAAGGGATGGAAGCACCAGATGCGCAATGCTCCCCGTCCCCATAGAGGGAAACAGATGTGTTCTCACTGAGAAGCCTTCTATTAAAAGAAGCCCCAGCCAGAAGCTAGGGACTGAGGTGCCCAGTACAGCCAGAAGACGACTGAACCGGTCGATGACGCGATTGGGATATAAGGCGGACAATGTGCCGAGCGGAATGGCTATGACGATCAGCACAAGCAGTGAAGTGCACGTCAACAGCAAGGTTGCCGGCAATTTGTCCAGTAATTCCTCCGTTACCGGACGATTGGTCATATATGAAGTTCCCAAATCGAGTCGGACAAGACGTCCGAGCCACTGCCCGTATTGCACGAGCACAGGATCATTTAACCCCAAAGCCTCACGCTGTTTCTCCATTTGGGAAGAGGACACGGCCACATCATCCGAGCGCAGTATTTCCCTTACCGCATCACCGGGAGCTAATTTTACGAACACAAAGCTAATGAAGGACAGAAGCAAAATAAAGAGAATGAACTCTATACTTCGTTTCAGGAGCTTGTTCATGTCTATTCCACATCCAGTTGATTGGTCAGCATGTAATACTCACTTTTGCTGGTTACCCAATTTTTCACCCGATCTTTATACACAACGAGCGTATTGGGATGAACCAGGTAGGAGTAATAAGTTTCTTCATCAATATGCATCAGGATTTTTTCAATTAATTCATTTCGTTTATCGGTATCCACCATCTGATCCAACTGGTCAATCCATTTGTTCAGCTGCAAATCATTAATTTTGCCGAAATTCAGCGTCCCGTCGGGTTTGAAAGCTACATTGAGGAAGTAACTGGCATCTCCGCGTGGTGCAATTAATGGACTGTATGTGCCCAGGTCCCAGTCATCTTTGGTGAGCAGATAGTCTTCATAATTATCCACAAACTCAATTGTAATCTGGATACCGATTTCCTTCGCTTGTGCTTGCAGTACCTGAGCAAACAGCGGGAATTCCGCCCGTGATGTATACGTTACAAGCTTCAGGCTAAGCGGCTTGCCGTTCTTGCTTACTTTACCCTGTTCCACCTGATAACCAGCCTTTTCAAACCATGCCAGTGCTGCTTCGGTACCTGTCGTTTTGACTTCATAGGAAGGAATAAAGGAGAAACCAGGCATGAATGGTCCTGTTGCGAGCGTAGCCTGTCCACCCATAATCACGTCCTTCAATTCTTCACGATTGACAAGAGCATCAAAGGCTTTTCTCATATATTTGTCCTTGAATTCGGGTTGGTTTGTATTAAAAATAAGCTCGTGTGTGCGCAAGCTTGTGACCGATTCCAAATGAAGAGTGGAGTCACTTTTCATCGTTTCCAGACTTTCAGTTGGCGGGCGATATACAATATCCGCATCTCCCGACATCAGAGCCGAAAGGCGCGCACTCGCATCCTCATTAAAGTTGAATGAGGCACGACTCAGCTTGGCAGCTCCGCCCCAATACTCATCGTAGCGCTCCACCTTGAGTGAGCTTCCCGCTGTGAAGGACGTAACTTTGAAAGGTCCAGTTCCAACAGGTGTTTTGTCCGGGTCAGCCGCATTGACATCCAGAATGGATGCGTTCGGGTGAACAAGCTCGGATGGAAACTGCGGGAAGGGTTGCTCAGTCGTAATATTCAGTGTTTGACCGGATGCACTCATTTCCTTAATGTTCAAAACCTGTTCTACACCCGGATTCACCTTGATCGCCCGTTCAAGAGATTGTTTTACAGCTTCGGCATCCAGGGCCCGTCCATCCTGGAAGGTTACATTCTTCTTAATCTCAAATGTCCAGTGCTGTCCGTCTGTCGTGTCCCACTTCTCAGCCAGCCAGGGCTCGATCTGCAGATCCTCACCCAACTTAACCAAGGTTTCAGTCACTCCAGCTCTCAAAGGGGTATAATCTTGATGTGGATCAATCGTCTGGCTTGCAAAGTTGAACAAAAACGTAACTTCCTTGTCTTTCGTCGCTGCAGGTTGCGTTGTTGCATCCTTCGGCGTACTGGAACAGGCCGAAACGAAAAGCACTGTGCATAAAACCAAAATCATCGTTATTTTTCTCTGTGTCTGCAACGTTGTCTAACCTCCATCGATAAAAGCATCTGATTGAAAAAACAATACGTATTATATCGTACTTGATGGGTATGAATATTCGTAATAGCCCCAATGAGCTATTAAAGCTAAAATTTGTGACAAAAAAAGCTCAAGCCATTGAAATCAATCACTTGAGCCAGGATGATACAACAATATACCCTTTCTATAATCTACCCCTAGAGACCATTTATGCTAGCCTTTGGAGCAACAAACCGGAATATATAGGATTGTTCATAGGCAAACTGCAATTGATCTGCCACTCGTTTATACCACTTCTTACCATGAGACAGATCGACCAATCCAGTTGGCAGCATGCGACGCACGCTCACCTGAAATCCTGCCAGCATGAACGCTTCGGATATGGTATCCAGTGTGTGATCCTGCATAGGAATGGCTGCATTGCCGTTAATGCGATCCCTGATCTCGGGCAAACTGGGGTTGCTACCGTAGTCGGCAAAGGTAGCATAATAAATGCCACCTGGCTTGAGACAGGTTCTGATCTGCAACGCATGTTTATTCAGATCGGGAATCAAATACAACACGGCCAGACTAAAAGCTAAATCAAACCGATGCACAAACTGCTCAGGCTGCCCAGTAGCATAGAACTCCAGCGGCAGATCTCCCCTGCGCTGATTGGCAATTTCAATGGATTGACGTGCCAGATCTGTTCCAACACCTTCCTTGAAAGGCCGGTGAGAGTGTAGAAGCCTCAGGAATCCTCCCTGGTTGCAGCCGAAATCAAGAACACTGCATTGCTCCAGACGCTCTTCCGGTATAAAACCAAGTATTCTCTCCCAGTGTGGGATATGATCATCTTCCATCCCCTGATCTCCTTCTCCAGGGTGGTGCCACCATACATCATACAGCGTTTGTTTGTTCAAGATCATAACCTCCTTCATTTGAAATACGTAGGCCAAACATCTATCGTGTCTTGTTCGCCCCTCTTCGACTTGATAGGGCGATACACCCCGTAACAATGATCACACCTCCAAGCACGGTAAGCATATCCGGAATTTCCTGCCAGAATATAAAGCCGAACATTCCGTTCAATACCAGACCGAAATAGCTGACGACCTGAACCACGATAGCACTTTCATGTGTGAATGCCTGGGTCAGGAACACTTGTCCAAGCAGTGAAACCACACCAATGGCTAGAAGGTACACCGATTGCCTCGGGTCTGGTACGACAAATTGCTGTGACATAAAGGGCAATGCGACCAGCGCTGAGGTAGCCACAAAATAAAATACAATTTCATAGGATGGATGAGTCTTGCTCAAGTAGCGAATGGAGATCCCGGCTGCTGCCGAAAAGACAGCGCTTAATATCCCGACCAGAGCATAGGCAGAATAACTGGCATACTCATGGGGCTTGATCAGAAGTATTGCACCCAGGAAAATCAAGGGCAGTATCGCTATAGTTCTGCGGGAAAGTCGCTCTTTCAGGAAAATAACTGAGAGCACAATGACAAAGACGGGTGACATCTGTGCAAGTATGCTCGCGTCAGTTAATGGAATCTTGGACAAGGTAAAAAAATAGGCAAGCATGTACAACCCGCCGAGTACACCTCTTAATGCCAGCATTGGAATTCCTGTTCGTGAAAAAGAAATCTGTCCGTAACGCATCAATACGAGGATCAGAATAGTTCCAATCAGTCCGCGAAAGAAAGCAATCTCTGCGGGTGGAATCGTCGCACTGATCTCTTTCACAAGAACGTTCATCACACTGAATACCAATGAAGAGAACAACGCTAACCATACACCGTTTTTCATTAGAACCTCTTCCATCATAACTTGTGTAAAGAAAAACTATTGCTCCAGGTCATATACCGCTGAAAGCAGACATTTTGTATAATCATGTCTCTCTGGCTCGCTGATTTGCTCGCTTGCAAACTCATCAACGATTGCCCCATCCTTCATGACGAGGATTCGATTGCTCATCTGTTGAACGGCTGCAATATCATGGGAGATGAACAAGAATGACATCTCCAGATTGGTCTGTAATTGTTTTAACAGCTTGAGAATATTCGCTTGCACGGTAACATCCAGGCTGGAAGTGGGCTCATCACAGATGAGCAACTCTGGCTTGAGGCTGATGCCTCTTGCAATGGCTACCCGCTGGCGTTGTCCTCCGCTCAGTTCATGGGGGTAACGGTCCAGATGTTCCGGTCCCAGTTCCACCATCTCCAGCAGCCTTGCCGATGTTGCACGTCTGTTCTCCCTGACATCCATCAGAAAGGGAGGTTTAACCTCTGGAAAATTGTCCAAAGGCTCCAGTACAGAACGCCAGACAGGCAACCGATCATTCAGGGAGGCATTACTATCCTGAAATACAACCTGAATGTGTTGCCTCATCTTTCGGAGCGTATTCTTTTTCGCCTCTACAAGTGAGGCTCCCAGCAGTCGTATTTCTCCATGATCAGGTTTTTCCAAGGCTAGCAGCAGTCGCGCCAGCGAGCTTTTGCCACTGCCGCTCTCGCCAACTAGCCCCAGACACTCCCCTTTTTGTATGGTGAACGAAACCTGATGAACTGCTCGGACCGCATCCCTACCTCGTCCATAGGTTCTAAGCAGATTTTTAACCAGCAGTAAAGGCTCCATCTTCTGTTACCCCCAAACTTGTGTTTCTTGTGGACTCGTATGCTGCTTGCGAGAGATTATCGGACAAGCCTTGAGCAGCGCTTGCGTATAGGGATGGTGTGGGGCATGCTTAATCTGTTCCCGGCTTCCTATTTCCACAATATGGCCTCTTTGCATGACCGCGATTCGGTGTGAACGCTTAACGACCTGTCTCAAATCATGGGAGATCAGCAAAATTGCGCAACCGACTTCATGCTGAAGCTCCTGCATCAAGTCCATAATGGCTTGTCCAGTGACGACATCAAGCGCTGTAATCGGTTCATCTGCAACCAACAGAGCTGGCTTCAGCATCAAAGCGGCTGCAAGTGCAATCCGCTGCAATTGTCCTCCGCTCAACTGAAACGGATAGCTCCGAAAGGATCGTTCGGCAGGAAGCTTTACACGGTGTAGCCAGTCTAGCGCCATTTCTTTCGCTTCCGCTCGTGTAGCCCGGGTATGTGTACGGATGACTTCCATCAACTGATGGCCGACTTTCATGAACGGTGTGAAGCTGCCGCGATAGTCCTGAAACACGTAACCAATTTCTTTACCTCGCAGCGATTTCACGTACCCTGCCCGTGACTCTAACAAGTTTATCCCTTGGAAAACAATCTGCCCATGGGTAATGGCGAGTGGTTTGGTCAGAAGGCCGGCGATCGCACTGCCTGTAACACTTTTTCCACTTCCACTTTCTCCGACAATCGCCAGTGTTTCCCCGATATGAATATTAAATGAAATATCTTCCGTAATTCTGTGGTTGTGTCCCTGATGGACGGCACTGATCGACAAATGATTTACATCCAGGATGGGTTGCCCTTCCGTTAATTTCCTCAATGCTTTTCCCTCCCATCCACATTAAAACACTTTAACGATTACGTATGTCCAGATGGTCCCGAATGTCGTCGCTGATCAGATTAGAGCTGAATACAACCATCAGAATGCATAACCCAGGGTAAATCATCAGTTGTGGGGCCGCCTGGAAGTACGAGCGTCCTTCATTCAGCATCGCCCCCCACTCCGGAGCAGGAGCCTGCACACCCAGACCGAGAAATGAAAGCATCGATATCAGCAGAATGAAACGGCCTACATCGAGTGCAGCCATGACCGCGAGCGGCGACGCAACCTGTCTTGCCAGATGACGATAAAGAATGATCCACATCCCGCTACCAGCCACAACAGCAGCTTTGACATAATCTTTTTCCTTTTCCAGCAGCACAATACTCCGCACCAATCTTGCATACGTAATCCATTTCACACACGCCACAGCCAGCATGACATGAAGCAGACCTGGACCAAGAAAACCGGCAACAGCAACAGCCAGTAGAAATTCAGGAACTGCACCAATGCCATCGACGGTTCTCATAAGTAACGTATCCAGCTTACCACCCCAAAATCCGGATAACATGCCTATGGGAACACCTATAAGGATGACTGTAGTCAACACTAGAAAGGATGTGCTCATCGTTGTTCGGGTCCCATCTATAATGCGGGACAAAATGCATCTGCCCAGATGGTCAGTACCTAGCGGAAATTCGGCACTGGGTGGAAGTAAACGATCGGACATACGAACCAGCAGAGGATCGTTAGGCAATATCCAGGGTCCAATGAGAGCGATAAGGAGGAAAAACAGAATGATGCCCGCACCGAGCCACAGTAGCGGACTCAATCGAAGACTTTGGCCTCTATGAAATTCCACAAGATTCTCAAGTGATGTCCATTTCACACGTTTCTCCCCCTTCCCGAGCGAATTCGGGGATCGAGCAGACTATAACTAAGATCCACAAGCACATTGGCTGTCACAATGAATACGCCTGTCAGCAGAACATATCCCTGAATAACCGGATAGTTCCGTTGAGTGATCGCTTCCATGACCATACTTCCCAGACCCGGCCAGGCAAAAAGAGTTTCAGTCACGACTGAACCTGCCAGCAGTGCACCCAGACTCATTCCGAAAATCGTAATGACTGGCAGAAGAGCGGCACGAAGTGCATGTCTGGCGATGACCCTCCACTCCGCTATGCCTCTTGCACGAGCGGCGCGCACATATTCCTGCGATAACGCATCCAGCAGTCCCGACCGAAGCAAGCGGATGTACTCGGGGGCCATGACAAACCCCAGTGTAATCGATGGAAGAATGAGATGCCTGACGTTGCCACTGCCCATCGTAGGTAGCCAGTTTAGCTTGAAGGCAAAGGCGTAGATTAACAATAAGCCTAGCCAGAAGCTGGGGATGGAAGCTCCGATCAGTGCGAATAGTCGACTGAGATGATCCGGCCATTTCCCTTTATATTTTGCACCCAATATAGCCAGCGGGACGGATATAAGCAATAACACGACAATCGCACCTGAAGTCAACGATACTGTGGCGGGAAGTCGATCCATCATCAGGTCCCACACAGCCCGGTTATTAACAAATGACTTTCCCAGATCGAGCTGAATCACGCCCTGAAGCCAGAGACCATACTGCTGCACAAGTGGTAAATTCAATCCAAGCTGTTCTCGCACCTGTTCCTGATCCGATTGGGAGACAGCTCCCTCGTTGGCCTTCAATATCGTAAGTACGGGATCACCTGGAGCCAGCTTCATCAGCAGGAAGGTTGCCAGGCTCAGCATTAAAAGTACAAGGATCAGCTGAATGATTCGTGAAAAGGATTGCCGAACCATGTCACTTCACATCCAGTGTATGCGTTACGATATAGAACTCCTCTGCTCCAGGTTTCCAATCGGTTACCCGCTGATTGATCCCCACCAGAATGTTGGGATTGATAATATAGGAATGAGGCAAAGCCTTGTTGATCACTGTCACTGCCTGCTGAGTAATCTCGTTTCGTTTCTCTGTATCACCTGTCTCATTCAGTTCCTTCAGAATGGGCTCCAATCCATCGACTTGAATATTGGCAGGGTTGTAAGAGCCACCCGGAACATATGCGGAATTCAGAAATGAGCCTCCGTCTCCTCTTGGGGAAGTCAAATAACTCGATGTAGACATATCCCAATCGGTATGATCTGCGATGTATACTTCAGGATATTCTACAGAAACAATTTCAATCGTAATACCCGCTTTGGCTGCTTCTGACTGAACTACCTGCGGTATCAGCGGCAGCTCGGGATTCACGCCGGTAAAAGCAATAAGTTTTAATGTCAACGGTTTTCCATCTTTTTGAAATTTCCCATCTGAGCCTTTGGTGTACCCTGCGCTTTCCAATAGCCGGAGTGCACCTGCTTCGTCCAGTTTCTGATACCCTTCTCTATTGCCAAAAGGAAGTGAAGCATTAAATGGACCATTGGCTGGTGAAGCATGACCAAGCATAATATCCTGTACAATCGAATCCCGGTCAATCAGTTTGTCCAGGGCTTCTCGAACACGGTGATCGCTGACGCTTGAACTTGCAGGATTGTAGGTAAAATAATGTGTTCTCAAGCTCGTAACCGAGCTAACGCTGAGCTCGTTGTCAGCTTCGATAGATGTCAGCATCTCTGGAGACAAATGAAATACAATGTCCGCTTGTTTGGACTGAAAAGCGAGCGTTCTGACATTGGCATCAGCATTAAATTTGAATGTAACCTCATTTAACTTGGCCTTGCCATCCCAGTAATCGTCGTTACGCACCAGATGAATTTCGCTGCCCGGTGTGAAGCTGGTAACCTTGAACGGACCGGTTCCTACCGGGGCATTGTTGAATGCCTCTTTGCCCATTTGATTCTCGGCAGCTACACTGATAATACTGGTGGTCGGATGCACCAGTTCTGTAGGAAATGCCGGGTAAGGCTCGATTGTCGTAATTTGAAGTTGCTGTCCGTTCGCCTCCATTGAAGCGATTTTAAGAGCGGCGGCAAGTGCTTTACTGTCGGCAATGCCACGCTCAAACGATGCTTTTACCGCTTGAGCATCCAGTGGTGTTCCATCCTGAAATTGTATGCCTTCCCGAATCGAGAAGACCCATGTGCGATCATCCTTGGTTTCCCAGTCACTTGCGAGCCACGGAGAAATCTTCATATTTTCATCCAGTCGCAACAATGTTTCCGTTACACCAGCACGCAACGTAATCCACGTATTGTGCGGATCCAGCGTATCATTGGGAAGACTATGTATGATTGTAATGTCTTTAGAGACGGATGTAGCAGACGTATTTTCCTCGCTAGATGAACCGGAGGAACGACTAGCCCCGTTGTTCTGACTACATCCGGACAGAAATATGGCCGCGCATAATATCAAGATAAAACCAAAAAAGACTTTACTATGCTGTGATCGAATCCCTGAACTCATGATTTGAATACATCCTCTCTACTCTTTAAGTTTTGCGTTTGCAATTTACGGATAATAATTTTTGCTTCCTCCAAGGTGTCATCCTGGACGAGCTCAGAACGGAATGCATCTGCTCCTTGTTGTTTCATAAATGCTCTTAATTGATGCTCAAAGTTCTGCATGAGCGTTTTGGCTTGAGGCATTGGAATTTGCAAATCTTGTCCAATATGGTATAACAGTTTTAATTTTCTGTAATCTTCATAAGGAACACGAGGAATAACCCATTTCCCTTCCTGATCCAAGCTTACCTGCTGGTAAGGCACAGCTGCGAATGAACGATATTGACCCTGTTCGCCCGGGCTGGAGAATGGATCAATGAGGAGCGAGGCGTACCTGATATACAGCAAGTACTCCTGATGAAGTTCATCAAACTGAACGAATCCCTCGATATCTGATCTGGAGAGTGACTGCTCCTGGACAGGATAGTTGTCATCATTCATAAATTTCAGCAGGTTCATCGGTTCCGCTTCAAACTTCTCAAGCACGCCGGAAATTTCCTTCCACAGCCGGACCATACTGTGGATGGTGGCAGGTGTAATGGGTCCTTCCGGATATAGCTTATACATAGATTTGGTGGAACGAGTTTGTCTGAAGATTTCATTTAACGAAAATGAATCCATAAAAAACGGTGGATGCACATAGGTCGTAATGCTTCTGCTTTCGGCTCCAATTGGATGCGGGGTCTGTTCAGCTTCAATGCCTAAACTGGCGAAAAAGTCTTGAAGGTGGAACAGCGTACGACTATTTGCATGACTGGAACCCATGTAAATTTTACTCTTCAAGCCTTTGACGATAGATTTCAGGAGAGTAGCAGCAGCCGGGTCAAATTTAGTAGCTGCATAGTATGTCGAGAAGCTGATCACTTCTATGCGATCTCTAGCTGCATCGAGATTTTCTTGAACAAGCATGTTCGAGCCTATGCCCGGAGAGATGAGAATGATTCGTTTTACCTCAAGCCTGTAAACCAGCTTTAATTCACGGATGGCATCAACGTAGCTGTGACAGGGAACACACAAAACAATGGTTTGCCAATCATCTTCTATCGTGTCGAATCCTGCATAAAACCTGTCCAGGCGGGCAGTTGCCGAAAGATGTCTGGCACGTTCGACCAGAACCTCTGTGGATACGTGGAATTCGTGCTCTTCAAGCTCCGTTTGAAGTCGCTCTGCGTGTATTCCCTTCCGGTTCGCCACACCGATCCGATGAGACCAACCTTTGGACAGATCCACGGCAACATGAATACCCGCCGGGCCTCCACCAACAATCAATACATTGCCTAGAGCCGATGTTTCTTGCATCTTGTCCAATCTCCTCACCTTCCCTGTATGACACTGTGCTTCGGTTCAATAATCATTGTTTCATAGAAGCCTTTCCCTGCAGAAATCGAAGTTTTTTGCCAATCGTCAGACAATTCCTCTTCAACCGGGTAATTAAAAAGTGATTTCAGTCCATTACCATAGCGCATCAAGATTCGGGTGTCGGGTTGAATTCTTCCTTTGAGATCATTCAAGATATCCAGTTTGTTGCGAACTAGAGAGGCAATGACGATATGAGTTGCTTCACTCACAAAAGACAACTCCTCGATCGCTTTTCCAGAGAAAACAATTCTGTCGGCAAGTCCCCAGGTATCGGCTACTTTTCTCCCCTTTTCAACAGCCTCAGGATCGATATCCAGACATACAATTTCTGCACCCGTTTCATGAGCAATGGTCAATGCGGAGAGAGGAAATGCACCTGAACCAATAAAAAGAACTTTGGAGCGTTGATCAAGTTGGAAATCCCGAAGCTCGCTGCGGACGGATGTGGAGAGTATTTCGATATACTCACTCACATTCAAACGATTCTCAATCGCAAGAGCAGATTGATACTTTTCCATTTCACATAACGCTTGCACAGATGTTTCGCGAAGTTGCGTGCCATATAACTGAATTTCCTCCTGACTTCCCCACGCAAGCCACTGTCTGTCGTTCTCCTCCAACGTCATAAATTGACAAAGCGAATCCAGCTTCAGTTGTAAAAGATCGAAACACTCTTCATGTTCCTTGGCATAGGCATTTAATTGCTTAATCTCGTATTCAAGTGATCTCAAGGAAAGTAAGAAGGCATATTTACTTTTCAATGTATTTCCTCCGTTCTGGATTAGAAACATCATCAATCCCTATTCATTGGAGTATAAACAGAGCTGTAAATAAAACGCTATCATTATGCTGTTTATAGTGTAAATAAAAAGATATTTTTTCCATATAGCTCAATCTAGCTATAGTGATAGTCGTTTTGTGTCTAATTTGTGAGATCAAGGCAGATCGTAATGTTTTCTGACGGATCAACCCATAAATGTCCAGCATGCTGCTCTGTGTCAATACATCCACTCAAATAGAGACACATTTATGATTTTACACAAGTTAAAAAGTCTGCAGCCGCTAATATAACGGTTACGGACTTTCATCAGTACATATTTCTATTTTTTCGCTGAATTTGGCGAATAGACCAGCTGCTTCATATACTCTACTGATTCTGATACTTTCAAGCCGGGATTTGTAACAGACATGAAAGACGGCAAAACATGAAGGCGGTCCGATTTCACCGCTTGCAACGAACTCCAGGCTGGATTGCTCTCCAATTGGGATTCGATCATGCGGTTGCCTATCCTCATCCGTCCCATGAACCACGATGAAGAGGTACTCTGGGTTCAGTTCAACCAGCTTTTCCATACTGAAGGGTACCGAACTTGGCATTTTTCCAGAAGGAAGATTTTCAGCAATGTTCTTCATGTGTAGCGTCTCCGCAATATCCAGCGCGATACTGGACGATTTTTGCATAGATGCAGTGTTCATCATCAGGGTTATGATTGCATAAGAGGGCTTGTTCGCTGATAAATCTGTTGTTAGGGCATCCAGTTTGGCATCCATGTCTGTAATCGCAATTTCAGCCTCCTGTTCTTTGCCGATGATCTGTCCAAACAACTTGGCATTACTGCAAATGTCCTCAAAGGACTTCACCGTCAAAATGGCGAATGGGATGCCAGCATCAGCGAAAGTATCGGACAGATCATTGTGAAAGAGCGTTTGACTGATGACCAGATCAGGTTTTAATTGAAGGACTTCCTCCAGATTGATGCTGTTTAATCAGGCTAACTTGCTTCACATCTGCTGCTTCAGCAGGAATATCCACACCAGCTGATGTTGCTATGCCAAAGGCTTCGCCGCCAACCTGATAGAACAATTCAGTTAATTCGTTGTTCAGAATAACGATGCGTTCAGGTTTTTTCTCCAAGGTGACTGTGGCACCATTCAGATCGTGAAAAGTGAGATAGGGACTGGCAGCTTGATCAGAATCCCCTGTATTTGTCTCATTCTGCTGCTTGTCCCCCGCAGCCGGGCTGGAAGAAACCTGCTCCTGCTGCGCGTCTGTGCCGCAACCAGCGTTCAAGGTAAGTAAGGCCGCAATCCAGATGATAACAATCCATTTTTTCAATGTAAATCTCCCTCTTTTTGTACTCCAGATATGAGGCATAAATCCTATCTTATCGTATATAAAACATATTCCTGAGCAAAGGCTCATTCGAACTATATAGCTGCCCAAAACGTAAACATCCTGTGATCGTTGCCGTTGCTCCATACGTATATGCCCCTTAAAACCTATCGCGAACTAAAAAACAATGATAAACACAAAACCATCTCTGATTTTTATTCAGAGATGGTTTTGTGTTTAGTTATTCGTTGAATAGTTGAAAGTTATAGACAGAGATCGATTCATTTTTAGAAGAAATATCTATTTCAGCATCAACTTTAAAAACATCACGTAACATTTTTGGTGTAATAACATTTTGAGGAGCACCATAGTCATAAAGTTCTCCAGCTTGAAACACTATGATTTGATCTGAGATCATGGCTACCTGATTAATATCATGTAGTACCAAGATGATTGTGATGCCCTGTTCGATATTTAAACGTTTAATTAGTTCAATAATCTCAAGCTGGTGAAGAATGTCCAGGGCTGTCTAACAGTAACCTCGGGATTACTCTCATGTACTTGCATTAAAAAAGCTAATTCTCTGGCAAAAGTTTTTCTGCTCCATGTATTGATATCACTATTCTTAAATAAAACTTCTCCAGCTGTAGTCTGAATCTGCTTTCCAAGCGCTTTTAACAGTGTGCTTTTACCACAGCCATTGGGTCCAAGAATACTGTGGATCTTTCCTGCTTCAAACTGAAGATTTAGAGCCGAATGACCTCATTTTCATGATATCCAAGAGGAAACACCAATAATAAGGGATCAGCCATAGGGTTACGCATAACCCCTTACAATAATGCACCGGAAAGAGCTAAATTTATGCCCACAAACACGGCTACAAGTGTACGTGGCAGTCTAATATTCCATATAATTGTATAGTAGTCAGAATCTGAGTTGCCAAGTAAAACACTTAAAATTGCCCGTACATCTACAGAAACAGCTCCAAAAGCTAAACTGATTATGACGCTAAATATAGCGAAGATCATAAAAAGTCCAATAATGAAGAGTTTCCAGCTCATCCTGTTTTTTTAACTGATTATTCTCAATCATAAATATCTAATTAGATTGACTTGGAGTGATCAAGTCTGCCATATATTTATAGGGTTCGGCAACATCAACACCAGGAGCCATAAAACAAATTTATCTTTTGGAAGAAAATACATTTGGTCATTTGAAATGGCTGAAAGGGAGCTCCAAGCTGGATTTGATTTGAAATTGTTTTCGATCATTTCTTTAGCTTCATCATTCGTTGTGTGGGAAAGAATAAAGAGAAAATCCGGATTGATCATCACCATCTCTTCCATACTAAACGGGATATATCCGTGCAAAAGCTTCGCTGTCTATGGATACTGTAGCATTACGCAGTTTCAACTGATCTGCAATATCTATTGCTATTGTTGAACTTTGTTCAACAATAGCAGTGTCTCCCATAACGGTTAGTATGGCATAAGTAGGCATTTCTTGTTCATCTGGAGTCTGCTCGATAACTTGATTGATCTCTGAGTTCATCTTATTTACAACCTCTTCCGCTTTTGGTTCATTACCTGTAATTTTCCCCATCAAAATCGTATTCTGTTTTATGTTTCAATAGATTGGGTGTTAAGATTTGCTAAAGGGATATTAGCTTCTTTGAAAGTTTCTCTCAATTTACCATGGTCAAAGCGCTGGCCAATCACCAAATCAGGCTTTAACTCTAATACCTTTTCCATATTAACCTCGTGCATAAAACCTACTTTCGGTACTTCTATCGCTTCTTTAGGCGGTTCAATGTTAAAGGGAGTCGGAACACCGACTGCTCTCCTCCAACTTGATAGAAGGAGTGAAGAACTTGCTCATTCAAGATCACAATATTTTGAGGTCATCCTGGAGTGTAACGGTTTCCCCGTCAAAGTTTTTTAAAGTTAGATAAGGTTCAACTGATTCATTCGTTGCAACACTTTCTACTTTTTCTTCTTGTTGTGAAGTACTTTGACAACCACTTACAATTAGGATCATAGTCAAAAAACTGACTTATAAATTCGAATCGGTGCTTCATCATTGATTGTTATCCCCTTTTTAGTAGCTTTTTTTTGAGTTCGCCCACCAAACACTACTTCTGATAAATTAATCCAGATCAGAAATGTTCAAAGTACGCAACAGATTGGTTAAACCCAGTATTTCGAGTGCAACATCTGGTGTAGCTACTCTTCAAATGGTTATTATCTGAATATGAGGACCTCCTCGTTCATAATGAAATACAGACATCCTTATGACCCCCTTTTTTAGGCGTCTCTAGAAATGTAGCATATCGTCCTACACAGTAGTTCTGAATGCCTGATTCATACACTGCAAAGCTTTCTTTCTAAAGTGTTTTTCAAGATGTACACAAATTAAGACACGTTCCCCTCGTGTTGCACAACAAAATTCTATATATAGATAATCATAGCCTCAGCTTTGTAACAGCTGAATGGCTCTGCTGAGCTATTCGAAGAAGACAATAGTTTAAATGTATACAATTCGTGAACCTGGTTCGCTTTAAGCACTACGTTTACTACTTATTCAATTCGCTCGTTTCGTTTTCCAATGCCTGTACTTACACTACTCTAAAAACCCAACATGGTCTTTTTTTAAGGTTATGGGAGAACTATTCTTGCTACGAAATCAAATCTGTAAAACCCTCAACTCCGCCCTGCTCTCCCTCGTTGAATGAGCACAAAAAAATACACCCAGTAAATGTAACTTCTGGGTAGCCTGATACTACAAAAAAAACCTATTTAGTCATAGCCTTGTTAAGTAGACAGCACAAAATTGAATTGATGTTCACGCCACTCAATATGTTGACGGATTTTATCCATTGTTTTATGAACCAAGGCAAGGTCGTTTTGTACAGGTAGATACCAAGCTACAAACAATCTCGTTTTGCATAAATCTTAAATGACACAACAGGTACGCAAATTGTTGTACAGAACGAATATAGGTGATATCTGTAACTAATTTAGTTCGTTATTCTATCCGTCTGAAACTGCTGCTGAAGTCGATTCGGATTCATTACAGAAGCTTGAATTCATTTTCAATATACCTTTTTGGTCGACTCTAAGGTCTTTCTCCAGCGTTATTGAGTAGTTTGTTATAAACAAACTTCACCTTATTCTTGCTCCTTTCCTAATTATATCAATGAGTAAAAGCAGTAATGGTATCACAGCGAACAAAACAGCAGATACATTACCCAATATGTCGCCTAGAACCAAAGCTTGAAATAGACTTTTGGGTAACGTAGATACTAAGTAAATTAAGGGGAGTAACAAGTAATATATAGGTTGGACTTTTCTTAAACGGAATAAGTTCTGGATTCCGATTGATGTGAAATAATACTTAATAGTAAAAGTTGCAAAGATCTGAACGATCCAGAAAATTAAAAGAAGTAACTCAAAACGTTCAAATAATCTGGCCCCCGTGTCAAGGACACTAAAAAAAGAGTGGCATTAAAGATTTACGAGGCGAATAATAGATGATTCCTGTATTGAACAGGGGTCATCTTTTTTAATCCCCATTGATATCTGTGGTTGTTGTAATAGCGAATGTAACGATCGATTTCTTGCTTTAACTCTTGAAGGGAACGGCAACTACGATGATCGACATGGTCCTTCATGTGGCCGAAGAACGATTCTTGGGGAGCATTGTCCCAACAGTTCCCGCGTCTGGACATCGACTGGCCTAACCCATTCTTCTTTAACAACTCCTGATAGATGGGACTGGTATAATGGCTGCCCTGATCTGAGTGGATGAAAGCATCCTTTTGGAGCTTTAGACGTTTCTGTTTCTTGAGAGCGTCAACAGTATCCGTGGCAATGTCTAATGTCAGCCGATGGGATATATTGTGAGAGAGGACCTCACTTGTTGAGGCATCCAGTATGGTCGACAAATAGGCCATCCCGGATCGGCCGTATGGAAGGTACGTGATATCCGTAAGCAAGGCCAGACCCGGTATGCCCTTCTTGAAGTCCCTCTGCAGAGTATTGGGTAAGGTTCGGTGTTCCAGCGTAGCTTTGGCCATGCGTTTATAAGGGTTGATTTTTCTGTGCGGACATACGATGTTAAATTTCTTCATCAATCTACGGATTTTCTTTAGGTTATAGATGACACCAAACTCGTGCTCAAGAATCATCTTGATGGAGCGTGAGCCCTTCTTGTAACCCCTTCGTTCGAAAGCCTTCTTAATCAGCTTCCCTGCCTCAGCATCCGAACGGACCCGCTCTAAACGTAAATCTGCAGCTTGTAAGTAGCTGTAATACCCCGAACGAGATACGTTAAGCAATGAGCAGAGGTATCCCGTCATACGTTCCAAGCCTTGATCCACGGCTTCCTTTATGAGCTCGAACAACTTAATCTTGCTTAGGTTCATTCCCTTTGCTACCAGCAACCTTTCTTTCGTATCTAGCTTTTTTAGCAGTTCTACTTGAGATTCGAGTAGATGAATCCGTGCTTCTTGTTTTGCAATGATTTCTTCCTGCGATAACTCTCTATGTAAAGGGCGACCCGAGGCTTCTTTTCGGGAGTCAGACAACCCAATAATCCCTCCAAGGTCATAGGCTTTTTTCCAACGTCCGGCAGATTGTTCTACTCGTTTCATTCCAATTACGGTAACATCAAACCCATGAGTTTCAAAGATCTCTCTAGGTGTCTTTCCCATCATATATTCGTCAATGAATAACTGCTTAAATTCATCTGCATAGGTTATCGCTTTGTCGCTAACATTCCTTACATATCTGTTCTTTGATATCTGTTCACGTTCTTCTTCTGTGAATCGCTTCTTGCTCACGATGTAATCCCCTCCATTGCTTCTTCAGTATACAAAAAGGTACCCACAGTCCGCACACCTTTTTTCAAAGTGTCCAGTCTATGGGTACCAGTGTAAAAAAACACCCCCTCCATTTCAAAACTTCTTAGAAGATCAAGTGTAGGAAATGTTCTTGTTGTAATCCCGCTTAAAGATAAACATCCAACTACCATTACCATGGTAAACGAACAAATCAATGTAACAATCGAAATACTCCAAATTACCGTTTTGGTGCTTTCTTTCGGGTGGGTCATATAAGCAGTCAGTATTAACATCATTTCGTATCCTGAATAAGATAACACAGCGGGCTGTACTCCCTTCAATACAGGGATAATTCCATCACCAAACATAGGCACAAGATTGTTAAATTCAAACAACTTGCTGCTCAACAGAATCCCAACTATAAAAATAATTAATGTGAACGGAAGAGTAATTGTAATTAGCCTTATCATGACAGAGAGACCACCTGTTACTGCATAGAGTCCACTCCAAAGAAAAACTATGACTGTGGCCCAATAAGGCGTGCTTTGTAATAAATACATATCAGTAGCTTCTGCCATTACCCTGATTTCCATAGAACTAAGAACAAGAAAATATATTATTATCATTAATCCATAAATATCAGAACCCCGTATTCCTGTGATACTTCGAGTAAACTCAAATACAGTTTTACCCGGGTATCTCATACTCAAATTTACAACTATAATGCCAATACCAATGACAAAGAATCCGGCTAAAAGCATGGATATCCAGATATCCGGCGTCTGGGCTGATTTACTCAAAGTACGAGGGAGTATTAATATGCCTGCATTAAACATACAGTTTAAGACAATAATAGCAGCCTGCATTGTACTTATTTTACCATTGGAAGCTGACATGTTTTTCATTCCCAACTCAAAAAGTGTGATACTTCAGTATGTCCTGAACTGTAAATTATACACTTTACACTCCTATTTATTTTCAAGTGTCATCACATTTAAGAACTATAATCTGTGACATAATAATTAAAGTAATCATGTCTTCTCTCATTTATGTCCAATTTCCCTCTACTTTATAAAAACAAAAATAGCTACATTTATAACATTATTTCTATAATAGAAAAAGCCGCTATTACAGCGACTTTAATGACATTTCTTGTATCCGAGAAAATTACATATGCTGTAGACCCCAGTTTTGCAATTGTAACAAAATCGGTGTGAGACTATGTCCTTTATCTGTTAGGGAGTATTCGACACGAGGAGGCATTTCAGCATAAGCAACGCGGGTCACTAGCCCACCTTCTTCAAGCTCACGCAATTGACGCGTAAGTGTGCGATGTGTCACTGTGGAGAGCGATTTTTGTAGTTCGTTAAACCGTATAATATCTTTATTCAATAAATGGTACAAAATCAGAATTTTCCACTTGCCGCCGATTGCATTGACTGCAAATTCAACCGGACAAATACTGCAATTTTCCAGTGGTTCGATCTCCATAAGTTTACCTCCAAAAGTATCACAAGAGATACCTAATATCCCGAATGTGCGTACTTACATAAAGTTTGTGAGTTAGTTATTATAAATATAACATTTAGTTCGATACTGAACAAATAAATGTAACTATAAGGAGCTGTTGTATATATGGAAACGATATTAGTCTATGGAGCGTCAGGGGTACAAGGTGGAGCCGTAGCAAGATTGTTAACCTCCAAAGGGGTAGCTGTTCGCACCATTACACGTCATGACAAAAACGTAACGGCATTACAAGAGCAAGGTATAGAGGCATTTGTAGGTGATCTGTCTGCACCAGAAACGTTGAAAGATGTTAACAGCGGTGTTAGTAAAGTCTTCTTGAATATGC
The DNA here is from genome assembly GCF_036884255.1 of Paenibacillus tundrae. Taxonomy (NCBI): domain Bacteria; kingdom Bacillati; phylum Bacillota; class Bacilli; order Caryophanales; family Paenibacillaceae; genus Paenibacillus; species Paenibacillus tundrae. The sequence goes on from NZ_CP145605.1 coordinate 3,334,598, forward strand.
CTATTGAGTATGATACAGCATTAATGAAGCAGCAAATTACAAATGCCGTTGAAGCTGCGCGACAAGCGAACGTGAAATTGATCGTTGTGAATTCGAACGGCTTTTTACCAGAACAGCCAACCGATACCCAAACGTTGGATGTTAAACGCGAAATGATCGAGTACGTACAACAAAGTGGTATTCCAACTATTTTGGTAAAACCCACACTCTATATGGAAAACTTCTTGATTCCGGGTCTGATCAATAATGGAATGCTCTTCTACCCTGTACCAGCAGATAGACCGATCCCATGGATCAGCTCCGAAGACGCAGCGCAATATCATTATTATGCGCTAACCCATCCTGAACTGGCAGGACAAGTGCTGTTAGCTCCAGGTCCGGAAGCACTTACTGGTGCAGAACTCGGCGAGCGCTTTACACGAGCGTTGGGACAAGATATAACCTTCAATTCCCTGAACTATGATGATTTTGAAACAGCTCTCTCTCCAGTAATGGGGGCGGAGCAAGCAGCTGGTATTGGAGGCTTCTATCGTTGGATTGGAGCTAATATTGATTCCCTGAACTATTATGACGTGAAAGATCGCGTGGTTGTCCCTGATCTCCAACTGACCTCGCTGAAGGATTGGTTGCAACAACCGCATGTAAAAACAATTTTTGGTTCTTAAGAATAGATCCAGTAACATCGCTCTAGAATTCGTTGCAATAATACTTTAATCTCTCAGGGAATGTGCTATAGTACATTCCCTGAGAGATTATTTTATCAGCCACCCTACACTTTATGTTGTCTCTCTCTGAATCAGTCTTTGGAGCTACAAAACGGAATGACTCACCAGGTTATTAACGTAATTAAAGTTTCATTTTTTGAAGACGTAATGAATTAAGTACAACTGACACACTACTGAATGCCATCGCTGCACCAGCCAACCAAGGAGCCAGAAGACCAATGGCAGCAATAGGAATACCTACTACGTTGTATGCGAGCGCCCAAAAAAGATTCTGTTTAATATTTCGCATCGTTCTTTTACTTAATTCAATAGCATCTGCAACACTGTTGAGATCTCCGCGCATGAGTGTAACATCCGCAGCCTCTACGGCAACGTCAGTGCCTGTTCCGATGGCCATGCCGATATTAGACACCGCTAAAGCGGGCGCATCGTTAATCCCATCACCTACCATGGCTACAATCTGCCCCATGTGCTGTAATCTCTCTACTTCAGCAGCTTTTTCCTCCGGTTGAATGCCTGCAATGACTGTGGTGATCCCAACTTGGCTTGCAACAGCACGAGCTGTGTGTACGTTGTCACCAGTCATTAACACCACTTCGATTCCCATCGCTTGAAGCCGGCTAACCGCTTGTGCAGATGTTTCCTTTACGGTATCCGCAACAGCAACCATTCCAGCCCATTCATTGTCTACTGCCACAAGCATTACTGTTTTTCCCTGACCCTCCAGTTCAGACATATAGGCCAATGCTTCTGTAGGAATCTGCACCATAGCATCGGCTAGTAGTCGGCGTGTTCCAACGAGAATATCCTGGTTGTAACCACGTGCACGTACGCCAGATCCCGGAATATTCTCAAACTGTTCTGGCGTGAACATGATTTTTATATCTTTGTCTCTGATCCCCTCTATAATCGCTTGGGCGAGAGGATGTTCAGAGCTAGACTCAGCAATCCCAACCCGTTTCAACAGTTCGTTGGTTGACCAAGCCGGTGCAGACATTACATCGGTCATAACTGGTTTTCCGTGAGTAACAGTGCCCGTTTTATCGAGAATAACCGTCTGAATGTGTTGCGCAGTCTCCAAATGCTCCCCACCTTTGAACAAAATACCATATTCGGCAGCACGCCCCGAACCAGCCATTATGGATGTTGGTGTAGCTAAGCCCAATGCGCATGGGCAGGCAATCACCAAAACTGCAATTGCTCTCTCTAGAGCAGCGCTGAATCCTTCTGAGTTTTCGAAGATCAATGACAATATAAAGGTTACCACAGCTATGCCTACGACCACAGGTACGAAAATCCCTGAAATTGAATCAGCTACGCGTTGGATCGGAGCTTTCGATCCTTGTGCTTGTTCCACGATATGGATGATCCGGGATAACGCACTATCAGCACCTACCTGAGTTGCGCGAACAACAAGACGTCCGTTTTTGTTCAAGGTTGCACCGGTTACACGATCGCCAAACTTCTTGTCGACAGGCAGACTTTCTCCCGTTAACATCGACTCGTCTACGGAGGAAGCCCCCTCCTCAACAATTCCATCCACAGGAATCTTCTCTCCAGGCTTCACGATGACCAGATCATTAGCGAGTACATATTCGGGAAGAAGTTCTGTCTCCTCACCGTTTCGGAGAACCCGAGCACTTCTCGGAGCCAGTTGCATCAAGCTTTTAATAGATTGCGCAGATCTTCCTTTAGCCAGAGCCTCCAGCCACTTACCGAGCAATATCAATGTAATCAACACGGCGCTGGTTTCGAAATACAAATTAACAGGTCCCTGAGTGGCCGTGTTTACAACCTCTGTCATCGGGACGCTTCCTCCATGGTTATGACCAGATGTACCACCGGTACTAGTTAGCGATGTTAGATATAAACTATACAAGTAAGCCGAACTTGTCCCAAGTGCGACGAGCACATCCATATTGGCGCTTCGATTTTTCAAAGCTTTATATGCACCTTTATAAAATTGAGATCCTAAATAGAACTGTACGGGCGTTGCAAGCAGCCATTGGAACAGTGGATTCATAAATACATCAGGTACCCATATCCAAGATGTGAACGAGAAATGTGACACCATGGCCCATAATAAGGGGAAAGAAAGAACGGCTGACAAGATCCACTTCCATTTTTTACGTTGAATCTCCTGTTCCCTCATGTATAGAGCTTCTGTCTCTGTAGCTTTTATACGTGCTTCAAAACCCAGTTGCCTGATTTTATAAATGAGGTCGGAACCTTTCAGTGTTCCAGCTACAAATTCTACATGCCCTGACTCCAGCGCCAAGTTTACATTCACACGCGTCACCCCCGGGAGACGACTGAGACCTTTCTCGATGCGTGCTGAGCATGCTGCACAGGTCATACCTGAAATATTCAGGTCAACGGAAGTCGAAGCTGTTCCGAAGCCTAAGGTATTTATTTTATTGCGAAGGGACTGAATATCTACTAAAGCGGGGTCATACGCTACCGTTGCTTCCTCTGTAGTTAAATTTACATTCGCCTGTCTCACACCGTTCAAGCGGGTTAGTGCTTTCTCGATCCTGGTTGAGCATGCTGCACAGGTCATACCCGTAATCTGAAGCGTCGTTTGGCGATTCCCTGCATTGTTTACATTTTCTGGTTGTAGTGAGTTGGGGGTTCTATCAATACTGTCCATAAATTTTGGCTCTCCTTATTTGAACGTTAGCCTTACATGAAATTCTTATCGTTTTATTCTGGATGTCTTTTGGACTCCGATACAAGACCCTGTTCCAGTGCGTAACGTGTAAGTTGAACCCGATTTTGTAACTGCAACTTTTGTAATATGTTTTTCAGATGATTCTTAACCGTGTATTCCGAGATATCACATTTACCTGCAATCTCTTTATTCGTCCATCCAGCTGCCACTCCGTATAAAATCTCCAGCTCCCTGGTTGTCAGTTTAACAATGGGCTCCTTGTGTTCGATCACGTTGACTTCCTTCAGAATTTGATAAGCCACGTCCCTTGACAAGGGAGCTTCCTCGTTAATAATTGAATGTAAGTACTTTAGCCATGTCGAGGGCTCCAGATTTTTAAGCAAATAACCTTGGGCTCCGCGTTTTAGAGCCTCCAGCAAATGAAGCATATCGTCCGACACGGTTATCATGACAATTTTCACATAAGGAAACGTAAGCTTGATTCTGCGAGTTGCCTCCAGTCCATCCAAAACGGGCATTTGAATATCCATTAAAATAAGGTCTGGAAGCCACTTTTCCATGAAGTCGATTGCTTCTTGACCGTTAGAGACGATACCGATAACGTTAAAGTGATCATCCATTTCCATAATCTCACGGATAGCTTCCCTTGCATGTGCGTGATCATCAACAACCAAGACTCTTGTTGTGGTGGTTAATGTCATGTTAGAGCCCCCTTGTGAATCTCAACGATCGTCTCTCTGTCCTCTCGATACATGTTCATGATCCATCCCATCTCTTTGCAGCGTTCTTTCATAATACGTAGACCGAATTTTCCTTTTTTGGCAAACGGATCGCCATCGAACCCTTTTCCGTTATCCTTAACAGTAACCTTCCAGCTATGGCTCATTCCTATCGCTGTAATTGATCCTGCTGTAGCAGAAGCATACTTGTTCATGTTGATGAGCGCTTCTCGAATACAGGCTAGCAGTTCAACCTTTTCTTTTTCATCTAGCTGGTGGTCTTTTAATTCCCAATGAATATTGATTTGCGTACGTACGTCCTTGGCCATGACATGAACTTGTTCCACAAGTGTTGATGATATTGGCGTGGAGGATTGACTTACATCCCGATCGAGACGAAGATTGGTGATCGCTTGTCTTACATAACGATTCACTTCATGAATCGTTTTGCGTATGGACAGAATGTTCTGTTCATGCTGCTTCTCATTACGTACCTTTTCTAATTTTTCGGCTTTGACTGACAGCAGGAAAAGGGATTGGGCAATCCCGTCGTGAAGCTCACGTGCCAGCTGTTCTCGTGCTTCGAGCGCAGCTTTTTCGGAGCGTTCAATTTCCAGTTCTTTCTGTATTTTTTCTAAGATACGAAATAGTTGGGTTAATAGTGTGATACTGACGACATACACTAGAACCGGCGTTAGCCAATTGCCCAGATCCATCGAGATGTAAGGAAGAAGAAATTGATGTCTGACATATTCCCAGATGGCTACAGTGAAAGTTGGAATGAAAAGAATCATCCATTTGATTTGTTTATAGTACATAGGTAACTCCTCACAATCTGTAATTCAATTTAAGATGGCGATCACTCCGGACTGCGAAACCTATAGCCGTATCCCCATAAAGTCTGAATGAACTCATTTCCTTTTGAATATTGGGCAAAAAGCTTTTCGCGCAATCGTTTGATGTGAGTATCAATAGTACGTTGATCATAAATTTCTTTGTGAGATGACTTCCATACTTGGATAAGCAATTCTTTTCGGGAAAATGCTCTTTCCTGATGTGTAGCGAGAAAATAGAATAAATCGTATTCTTTTGGCGTCAGATGTACTTCATTATCTTGTACCAAAACACGCCGAGCGGAAGGTTGGATCAGAATCTCATCAATAAGGACCTCGTTGCTTGATGTGCTCTTAAAGTCATGCATGCTGATTCCTTGTGTGCGAGCCACAATGCTTTGGATACGCAGGACAACTTCCCTAGGGCTGAACGGTTTGGAAACATAATCGTCGGCTCCTGCCTTGAAACCTTCGATTCGATCCTTTTCTTCGGAATACTCAGACAACATGATGATCGGAATCTCATGATAGTTGTGCTTCATATATTTGCAGATCTCAATCCCATTCATATCGGCCAACGATAAATCAAGCAACATCAGATCGTAATTTCCATTGTTTAAATAACATTTCTGAATAGCTTGGCCTCCACTGGAGGCTTCGTCTACAATGAAACCCTCTTTTTCCAAATACCTTCTCATCAGCACTCGAATTCTAGTTTCATGGTCTATCAGTAAAATTTTTTTGTGAATATTTGTCACGTGCTTCCCCTCCATTGCATGAACCACAGAACTTGATGTCACAGGTTTACAGAAAATCATAACTGCAGCTGTTCATTAACTGAATGGCTCTGTAGGGCTATCCGAAACATGTAATATCGTTCAAATGTAACCAAATCATGAACATAGCTGATAACCAGCTCACAACAAGTCCTAGATATCTAAATGAAAGAATAATGTAGGATCTGCTACAAAACTGTACGCATCTATCGTTGTTCTCGTGTATTGATTGTTCTTATTGATCAAAAAAGGCCGAAAAGCAGCTTTCTGTGGATAACAGAAACTGCTTTTCAGCCTTTTTCAAGTAATACAGGTAATGCCATTAAGGAGAGTATATCTTTACGGTTACCCTCTAACTTCTCTAGTACAGTGTCACTTGGTGTTCTTTGAAAGTAGGAATTGACTTTAAATAAATAGGTTATGATTCGCTTGGGATGCTTCTCCCAGATAGTAACCTACACCACCAATTGTAACTTGGTCTATTAATTCTTCACGTTGAATGCCCATTAAATCCATGGACATTTGGCAGGCTACCAACTCGGCCCCTTGTGCAACGACGGACTCTATCAATTCTTCCAAAGACGGAACATTATTATTTTTCATCAGGCCACGAATAATCTTTGGACCAACACCATACATATTCATTTTGGACATGCCAAGCTTCTTGCTGCCACGCGGCAGCATCATATCAAGCATTCGGCCAATCATGGTTTTGGATACAGGCTGCATCTGATGCTTCCGAATAACGTTCAATCCCCAAAAAGTAAAAAACATGGTTACCTTGCGTCCGCTGGCTGCTGCTCCATTCGCAATGATAAGAGAGGCAATCGCTTTATCCAGATCTCCGCTGAAGACAACCATCGTGCTAGCGGGATCATGGCTAGGTGAATCAGAAACGGGTTGCACTGAATTCTTGGCAATTACAGCCTAAATAATTCCGCCTGTGATTCGTTCCAGGTGTAAGAGTGTGGACCCAGACATGGTTGCCCATGCTTTCACATCTTCATAGAATCCTGGATCGGAAGCTTTAACCCGCAAGGTCTCTCCATTCGATAGTTGATCCATTTTCTGCTTCACTTGTATCAGTGGACCCAGACAACTTAAACCGCATACGTTCAACTCATTATCGATACGCTGTGGCTCAGTCGAAGCAGTGGGAATTGGCCCTGATTCCTTCACGCTAGCCCAGGCTCATGATGATCTGGTTTTGCAGGAGAAAATGGAGCCGGCTTAAACTGGGCTTGGCGATATGTTTTATAGCCTCCACTCAAGTTTTTCACGCTAAATCCATGCTGACGCAGGATTTGCGAAGCCGTATATCCACGTAAACCAACCTGGCAGTATACCCAGATATCTTTGGATGAGTCTAGTTCATCTAACCGCTGACGAAGCTCATCCACTGAAATATTTATTGAACCCGGAATATTCCCATTACGATGCTCCAGAGTACTGCGAACATCCAGTAGTATAGACTGGTCTGGCTGGCGCTCAGACAGCTGATCATAGGTGAACGTTTGAACACGTCCAGCTGTAATATTCTCTGCTGCGTAGCCAGCCATATTCACTGGATCTTTTGCAGAAGAATAAGGTGGGGCGTAACTCAGTTCAAGCTCGGTTAAATCTCGGATATGACCGCCAAAATGTATGGCTACAGCAATATCATCAATCCGTTTATCCACTCCGTCATAACCGACTGCTTGTGCACCTAGAATCTTACCTTCCGGTGTGAAAAGCAACTTAAGAGTAATCGCGCTGGAACCTGGATAATACGATGCATGAGAGGCAGGATGCACGATTACGGTTCTATAATCAACACCAAGACGCTTTAGTTTTTTTTCATTACTGCCTGTCGTAGCACCTGTCATACCAAATACTTTAATAATGGATGTTCCTTGTGTTCCTTTATAGGTAGAACTTAGTCCGGCAATTCGATCAGCAACAATTCTTCCTTGTTTGTTGGCAGGTCCCGCAAGTGGAATAGCTGTCTTAGTACCATGAATGGTTTCAGTTACTTCGATGGCATCCCCAATTGCATAGATATGTGGCACGCTGCTTTCCAGAGCTTCATTTACAATGATATGTCCACGTGTGCCCAGAGAAACGCCACTACTTTTCAGAAAAGATGTATCCGGGGTTACTCCTATCGCAAGAATTACCAGGTCAGCTGTCAGAACATGACCATCAGCAAGCTCTACTCCAATGCCCTGCTCAAGGGAATGAAATCCCTGAACACGCTGGGAGAATAGCAGGTTTACACCATTTAGCTCCATTTCCTGGGCCAAAGCTGCTGCTAATTCAGGATCAAATGGGGTGAGTAGCTGTCCATTACCCTCGATTAACGTTACTTCCAATCCAGCTTCCTTTAAGTTTTCTGCCATTTCAACACCAATAAATCCACCACCTATAACGATTGATGATAGGTTGTTAGATGAATTTATTTGTTCTTTGATACGATCAATATCAGGAATGCTACGTACGGTGTAAATCAGTGGATTGTCCTTACCCGGTATATCGGGAACCATTGGTTTTGCACCTGGTGACAAAATTAACTCGTCATAGCTTTCTTCATAATGGCCACGCTCTTGGCTCTGCACTCGAACCGTACGTTTTTGCGGATCAATAGCCATGACCTCGCTTTTTGTACGCACATCAATACGAAAGCGATCTGCCATCCCTTTTGGTGTTTGTACCAGCAGACGCTCTCGCTCATCAATCGAGCCACCAATATAATAAGGTAAACCACAATTGGCAAACGATATATAGGGGCCTTTCTCAAAGATAATAATTTCGGCATGTTCATCCAGACGGCGCAGCCGTGCAGCCGCAGATGCTCCCCCAGCTACACCGCCAACAATCAGTATTTTTTTGCTCATGATTCACAGTCTTCCTTTCCAAATAAAATCGTTATAATCTGTTCAACCCGTTGATCTGCAAGCACATAATTCACTTCAAGACCATTCCGCTCAGTAGCGACAATGCCGGCACTGCGAAGCTTCTGCAAGTGCTGTGATACAGTTGATTGCGGAAGATCCAGACATTCCTGCATGTATGAAACATTACATTTCTTTTTTTGCATCAGTCCACGCACAATACATAAACGAATCGGGTGAGATAAAGCTTTCAGCAGATTAGCGGGCTCGTCGAACTGTTTTAAAGTATTCATATCAAAAGCAGGTGTGGTCAAAAGTATCCCTCCTAAATCACTATAACGTAATATTACGATATAACGGTTTTGATGTCAATGTTCTCTCTTAAATTCAATTCATCACGCAATTCTTTATTCTGAGAAAAGGTATAAAACACGTTGGAAGAAGAATTATACCTTTTATGTTGTTACTTATAGAAAATTAAATACGTTTAGTCATGTAGTAGTTAAAGAATTCCGGTTTTTTATTTCTTGTATAGATAGATGTAAAGTATAATTTCCATACTCAAGAATATCGTCCAGAAAACGATTCAATTGCTCTTGAGAGCTAGTTTTAATTTTTAAATGGTAACAGCCTTCTCCCGATACGCGGTGAACCTCTAATACCTCCCTTCGATCGTCCATTAATCTTATAAACGAATGATGGTTAGCTGTTTTCATATAGAAAATGATAAAAGCTGTAAAAGTGAGTCCGATTTTCGTTTCATCAACTATTACAGAATAAGCTTTAATAACACCACACTCCTCAAGTTTTTTAATACGATTTCCTACAGCTTGTCCAGTCATATGAATCTGTTCACCTAATTCTTTCCATTGGATACGTGCATTTTCAGATAGTATCCCAAGGATCTGAAAATCAATATTATCAAGTTCCATAATAAATTCCTTTCACCATGAATTTTTTTGGGACAAAAGTGTTTCGTTAACTTATCGAATAAAATTACAATTCGATTTATGATTGTAGTGTAACAAAATATTTTATACGAGGTGGAGAATAATGAGCACAGCTCTAATTATTGTAGATATTCAAAATGACTATTTCCCGAATGGGAAGATGGAATTAAGCAATCCTGAAAAAGCAGCTTCTAATGCTGCAAAAGTGCTTGATTGGTTCAGAAAAAACCACAAGGATAATATTTTCCATGTTCAGCATATCGCAAGTGACCCAGCGATTGGTTTCTTTCTTCCAGATTCGGAAGGTGTAAAAATACATGAGGCTGTTCTACCATTAGAAAATGAAAGTATTATTAATAAACATTTTCCTAACAGCTTTTTGAATACCGAATTACAAAGCAAACTTAAAGAGAAAGAAATAACCAAAGTAGTGGTTGTAGGGATGATGACACATATGTGTATTGATGCAACCGTTAGAGCTGCAGTGGATCTCGGCTATGAAACAACACTTATTGAAGATGCATGTGCAACGAGAGAGCTATCCTATCAAAATAAGGTCGTATCAGCTGAACAGGTCCATTATGCCTTTGTCGGCGCACTTAATGGCATGTATTGCGATGTGAAATCGACTGAAGATTTCACATCGCAATAAGAAATAAACACGGTATTACAGAACACAATAGTTCAGATTAAAGTTGAAGGTGAAAAACTTCGCAACCAGTTGCAAAATTATTTTATTGTAAAATAATAAAATTAGAAAACATAAGGTCACTTCCACTCTGTCAAGCAAAGTGGGAGTGACCTTTGTTAATATCGGCCTTATTATGAATTAGGCATCCAGATTCTGACCATTTGACTCAATAACCTTCTTGTACCATTCGAATGATTTTTTCTTGGAGCGTTTTAATGTTCCTTGACCATCATCGTCCCGGTCAACATATATGAAACCATATCTTTTTTTCATTTCTCCCGTACTTGCACTTACAATGTCAATCGGTCCCCATACAGTATACCCAAGCAAATCGACGCCATCATACTCTACAGCATCTCTCATCGCTTTTATGTGCTCGCTTAGATAAGCAATTCGATAGTCATCTTCAACATATCCGCTCTCATCCGCTATATCGGCAGCACCGAGACCATTTTCTACAATGAATAAAGGTTTTTGATATCGATCATAAATGTTGTTCATCGTAATCCGCAAACCGAGTGGATCAATTTGCCAGCCCCAGTCACTAGCTTTCAAGTAGGGGTTAGGTAAGCTGGGGAACAAATTGCCTCCAATCGTATCCGTTTGTGTAGGATCAGCGCTAACCACACTGGAAGAATAGTACGAGAATCCGATAAAATCAACGGTGTGCTGTTTTAGTAACTCCTGATCCCCTTTTTCGAATGGGAGAACTATATTTTTGCGCTCAAGATCTTTGAGGGTATACGCAGGATACTCACCTCTCACCTGAACGTCAATGAAGAAGTAGCTTTGGTTCTCAACCTGCTTCGCTTTCCATATATCCTGTGGGTGGCATGTTCTAGGATACGGAGCATTGGCAGCAAGCATACAACCTACCATATTTTCCGGATCCACTTCATGGGCAATTTTGGTGGCCAACGCACTGGCTACCAGTTCATGGTGACTGGCTGTGAACTTTACAGCTTCCGCGTCTTCGTGTTCTTCAATGAACAGCCCAGCTGCTAAAAATGGCGCTTCTAAGACCATGTTAATTTCATTAAAAGTAATCCAATATTTAACCAAGCCTTTGTAACGATTAAATATCACCGTACACAGTCTTTCATAGAAATGAACCATTTTTCTGTTCCGCCATGAACCATACTCCTTGACCAAATGCATTGGAACATCAAAGTGAGTAATGGTGACGAGGGGTTCAATATTATACTTTTGGCACTCTTTGAACAAGTCTTCGTAGAATTGAAGCCCAGCCTCATTAGGCTCTGTCTCATCCCCCTTGGGAAAAATACGACTCCACGCAATCGACAAGCGATATACCTTGAAACCCATTTCGGCAAACAAGGCAATATCTTCTTTAAAATGGTGATACATATCGATTGCTTCTTTGGCAGGATAGTAATAATTTTCGTCAAAGTCAAACATTTTAGTTTTTCCCATAAGAACACTTTCTCGCACGTCGCCAGTCGGGCTCAAATCAACGTTTGCTAGCCCTCTTCCGTCCACATTGTAAGCTCCCTCTGATTGGTTAGCTGAGGTTGCTCCTCCCCATAAGAACCCTTCTTTAAATCCCAAATTTATCGTCTCCTTCTATTTATAAATTATATAGTTATTCTCTTACAACAAGCCTGTCAGCAGCACATCGCCTGTGTTCACTTTATTTTCTTTGGTCTCGACGATTTCCAGATAATTCTCCGTGTTTGTAACAATCATTGGCGTCACTAAGGAATATCCTTCTTTCTCGATCTCGGCAATGTTAAATTCGACAAGTTTCTGCCCTTGATGCACAATGTCCCCTTCTTGCACGAAACTTTCAAAATGCTTTCCTTTCAATCGAACGGTGTTAAAACCGATGTGAATCAATACTTCCATTCCTTCATCCGAAATTATTCCAACGGCATGTTTAGTCGGGAAGAGCGTAACGATTTTTCCGGCAAAGGGGGCAACCAGTTCGCCTGTAGAAGGACGAATTCCAATCCCTCGACCTAATAGTTCTTGGGAGAAAGCCTCATCCTGAACGTCTTTAATCGGAATGATCTCCCCGTTCATCGGACTGAGCATCGTATGTTTTTTTCCAATCTTAGACACTGATTTAGGTGGATCTACAGACAATGTAGCAGAATCAGCTTCCGTCTTATCATCCTTGAACATGACGAGTGTTAATGCAAACGAGACAACCATGGTAAACACTACACCAATGATGGCAATCATAATATTAGACGTGCCTGGTGCTTTAGGGTCGAACATCGTCAAAAACTCAAATACACCAAATCCACCGAAAGTAAACTCTCTAAGGTTGTACATTCCATAAAATCCGCCGGCAACGCCCGAAACGATACAACTCATAATAAACAGCTTCTTGCGTGGCAGGATAATACCGTAAACGACCGGTTCAGTGATGCCAAACAATGCAGAAATGGCCGAAGGGAAGCCTAGAGCCTTAAGCTTTTTATCCTTGGTTTTCACGATAATTGCAAGCACAATGGCCAACTGCGCAAATGAAGTTGCAAAGACGGAGGCCATGATAGTGTCATATCCCATGCTCGTAATGTTGTTAATATATAAAGGGATGAGTCCCCAATGTAGTCCGAACACGACAAGTACTTGCCATGAGAGCCCCAAAAGGAATCCTGCAAATAATGGACTTGCGTCTCGTACCACCAGTATGCCTTGAGCAATTAATTCAGACGCATAACTCGCAACAGGTCCGATCAATAGGAAGCCCAAGGATAAGGAAATCAGCACCGTGACCATCGGGATCATGAAAAATTTAATCGCACTCGGAACAATCTTATCCAGCGTACGTTGAACTTTAGATGCAAAGTAAACAACGATGATGATTGGCAGAACAGTGGATGTGTAGTTCATGCTGATCAATGGAACGCCGAACACATCCAGATAAACTGGAGAACTGAAGGCAGATCCGCTGAATAGCGTGTAAAGTGGCTCTCTGGATCCTGCCAAGGCATCCAACTGAATAGCGGGATAACACATAGCTAATCCAATGAGTATACCGATAAAGGGTTGTACTTTAAACTTGTTAGCAGATGTATATCCCAAAAATACAGGGAGGAACATAAACAAAGCGTCCCCCATGGCATTAATGATCATATATGCCCCGCTATCCGTTGTATAAAGATGTAGTGTGCTGAACAATGTATTGAAGCCTTTCAGCATCCCCGCAGCTAACAGAATGCCGAGAATAGGTTGAAACAGGCTTGATATTACATCAATGAAAGCGTCCAGTGGCTTTTTCTTTTTAACACCTTTTTCGGTTGAAAAACTCGTATTGTCTGGATTCAGTTTAATTATTGAGCTGACCTCCGAATAAACTTCAGAAACATGATTTCCAATAACGACTTGATATTGCCCACCTGAACGTAAGACTGTTACTATCCCGTCCAGCTTTTTCATAACTTCATCATCGGGTATGGAATCGTCCTTCAGATGAAATCTTAACCTTGTAACGCAATGAGTGAGGTCACCAATGTTATCTAATCCCCCTACTTGACTCACAATCTCTTTCGCTAACTGTTGATATTTTCCCATTATGTTCTCCTCCATATTCTAGCTGAAACAGCATAGTGAAGGGTTTGGCCAACTTAATGTCACCATCCTGCTTGCTCTTAAACCCTCACCTCCTTTCATGGTTACGTTATGCTCTTGTCTTATACACCACGCGTTGAATGTGGACCGTCAAATACAGCTTTTCTTCACTCGTAAGGCTGTAATTGTAGTTGTTTTTGATGTAGGTTTCGATTTTCCCCACACAACGATACGCATTCTGATGTTTTCCTTTTATCACATCCAGAAGATCCTGATCGCTTTCATTCTCATGTAAATTTCCACTGATTAATCTTTGAGCGAAAAATTTCAGGTGCGTAATAAATCGATAGAATGCTACGGATTGCTCATCGAATTCAATTTGAAAATAATACCTGACAATGTCGCTAATTTCCTGAATGATTTTAGTCACTCTGTAGATATCCTGACTTTCTTGGCGATCCTCCGCATTGACGATGTGCAAAGCCAAGAAACCAGCCTCATCTTCCGGAAACTGAATATCAAAAGACTCCTTGATGAATTGAAGCGCCTTCAAACCAACTTTATACTCATCCGCGTAAAACCGTTTAATATCCCAAAGTAAAGCATTTTTGAGGGAGATCCCGTCTTTGAAACGGCTTACGGTTGAGAAAATATGGTCGCTGAGCGATATATATACACTATCATTCAGTTTTTTGCCTAGCGTCATTTTTGCGAAATTTATGATTCTATCCGCAACATCGAAGTAATCTAAAGGGATTTCCGTCAGAAGTTCCTGGAATTTGATAAATGCCTCCTTGGTGGAAAGGGAGTAAATTTTATCAATGCTTTGCTCGTCAAGAGCATCGCCTATTCTCTTTTGGTAAGCAATTCCCCTGCCCATCACAATGACTTCCTGTCCCAATTTATCTTGTGTAACCGCCACATTATTGTTAAGGATCTTAAGAATAATCATCTCATTTCCCCCTTAATACAAATAAAAAGACCCACCCGCACATCTCGAAATAAACGCTAAATATAGCGCAAATTCACGATGTGCAAGCAGGTCTAGCTTGTAATTAAACAATCACTATCCTTAACTCGCATTCTCATTATAGCCGCGGCCGAAAGATTTAGCAATAACCATTTTAATTTGTTCAACTGCTTGTTTTTGCCTTAAATCTGTTGCACAGCCATTAATGAAACGCTTCATTGCATACATGGACACGGAGATGCCACGTTTCCCTTATTAGTTGAAAGAAAACCACCTCTAACAGCATACAACTGCCGAAAGCCCCGACGTGCCAGAATTCTGGCAGCTTTTTTTCGCTGAATCCAACTGCGGGAAAAGATGAATACTTCATCATGCGGCTCAATATGTTTGCTCCACAATACAGGCAGTCTGCCAACCGAGATATTTATTGTGCCCGGAATATGACCAGTCCAATACTCGCTCGCGTCTCTGACATCCAGGATTTTCACCTTTCCCCAACGTTCTTGAGTGAGGTCCAAGTCCTCGATATTAATATAAGTAAGGGAACGCAGAGGCCATAGTTGAGTCAGTCCCCATATACCCGCCAGCCCCAATAAGATATAAATCAATGTCATCGTACTATCCCTTCCTCCACAAAATTGCAAGACCTGAAACTTGCTTGAACTTTTTCCCCAAGCTACGTGACAATGCCAGACATCCTTCTTACCAAAAGCGTTTCAATTCATGGAATCCATCGCTGTTTTCATCGTATCGTACGTAATTGCACCTTGAAATTTTTGGCGAATAACCCCACTGGAATCAATCATATAGGTGGTCGGGTACGAGTGGATCGCAAATAAATCAGCTACCCGTGCCTTCTCATCTTTCAAAATAGGGAAGGTTACATTATATTTTCGAAGGAATGTTGACACATCCTCTATCGAATCTTCCGTATAACTCAAATTGATCCCTATAACGACAACGTTTTGATCTTTATGCTCTTCATGAAATTTCTCGATATGTGGCATTTCGGCACGACACGGTGGGCACCAAGTGGCCCAGAAATTCAGCAAAACCCTTTTACCCTTCAATTCAGTCAGCGACATTTCTTCGTTATCCATGGATGACAGCTTAAAATTTGGTGCAATTTCACCCTCCTGAATGCCTATTTTCATGCCGCTGATAACATCCTCATTTTCTTGTAACTTCAATCCATTTTGTTCGCGCAGATGATCGTAGACTCCCCATACAACCAAGCCTGCCAGAAAAAAGCCAACGAGCATATTACGAATATTTTTCACGAGCAGTAGTCCTCCATTAGAAACTGAAAAATGAGTACTTGGCAAGCATTGCACTTAATCGTTGGAAACTCCCGGTATACAGCATAACGCCCAAAGCCACCATGATGGCTCCGTTGAATACGCTCAGCACAGGAAGGGCCCGATTAATGAGCTTAACGATCGATAGCGAAAATGTAACTAACAGCGAAATAAGCAAAAAAGGAATACCCAAACCTAATGAATAGACCGCTAAGAGACCGATCCCTTGATATAGGGATTCGGAAGAACCAGCCAAGATTAATATGGAGGATAATGCGAGTCCTACACAGGGCGTCCAACCTGCACCAAAGGCCAGTCCGAGAAAGAAGGAACCGAACCAGCCACCATATTTCTTTTTGTTTTGCAATGGTTTGGAATTCATCAAGAACTTGAGTTTCAGCAAACCCATCATCTGCAATCCGAATACGATAATTAAAATCCCGCCGAACTTCTCGATTAATTCCCTGCGCATAGAAATGAAATTCCCGATGGCGCTGGCGGAAGCTCCCATCAATATAAAAATAATTCCAAATCCGAGGATAAAACCAATCGATCGGAGGAATAACTGTTTCCGATTCGCCGCAATCCTTCCTGCTTCAACCATTGTGTTCGATATATGCGAAACATAAGCAGGTACAAGCGGGAAGACACAAGGGGAAAAAAATGAAAGCGCACCTGCTGTAAATGCTACTAAGAGCGTCACTTGTTCCAAATCGTCACTCCTTCACGGATCAGATTCCCCCATGGATAAAAATCAATCGTGTCCGGTTCGCCTCTCTAGTATGATTTTAGTCAAAAAAGAGATGCATGCCGCACTAAGAAAAAACAGCTGTTCAGCGGCAATCCCGTAGACAACAATTTCATTGTTTCGGTCCACGAAGGCGATCACTGTCCTGCCAACGCTGTACCATAAGACGGTTACTATTAATCCTAGAAAAGAAACCATTCGTATGTTGTTGAATTTGAATTGAACGATGACCATAACTAAACCTAGTAAGCCTAACGCTATAGATCGAACTCCTCCTTCGAGAAGAATAAAATGTAACAGCCCATACAGGGCAGATGAAGCTAGGTAGAACGTCAGCATGAGGTCAGGGAACAGAAAGAAAGCAAGTTTCTTTCTCCACGTATGAATCATCAACACGATGCAACCAAACAAGGTAGCAATCCAGAGACCATTTGTTCCTCCATTAAGATAGATCAGGGACATTGGATCGTGAATGACTAGCTGAAAGTCCAAAATCAGGGGGCTAAATTTCCAAATAAAGAGACCTGCAATGAAAATATTTGTCATGAGATGATCAATCGAAGTTCCTTCAACGTTTCGCATTACATATAGACGCCATTTTAAGACAAAATAACCTGCAAGTACGGAAGTACTACCGATCAACATTTCCAGGCTAATATTGAAAGGACCAATTGTAATAGACTCCAAGGCGTATCTCCTATTCGAGTGCACAGTCGGCACAAGTAATCAAAGGAAAATGAATCAAGCTGGCTCCAAATCTTATGGGTGCCAGCTCAAGTGAGTGTGCTTTTGCCCGGTGTTGTTCCCAAGAGTTTTGATTCATTGGGTTTACATGGACTGGGTGTACAATTCGTATATCTGATCCAATTTATTCTTTAGTTCGTTAAAGCGAACAAATCGATCTGCTCTAACATATTCCTTCTGTTCTATGATCAGCAACATGACCGGAGCTGTGAAAATCATATATTTCTCTGCTATGCTCTCTACATCGTGAATGTCGATATGCCCCAATTGAATCATAGGATATTCTTCTAATAGCATTCTGATCTTAGGGAGCAATGCATGACAAACACTGCAATTCGTTTGAGATACATATATAAAACTTAATTCATGTTCATCAACAAACCGTTCCATCCTATCCAGCGAAGTTAATTCCATCATTTCTTTCATGTCTGTATCCTCACTGACGAACCTGCATTATGAATGAACGTCAATCCCAGTTTAGTTGGTTTTCCTCAATGTATTGACTTACTACATCTGTATCAGATTCAATCTCTACTTTGCCTTCGACTTCAATCTGAACACCTGCTTTTTTGAGCAGATTTCCTACTTCACACACTTGCTCTGCGCTAATCATGATTTTGCGCACAGACTGAATCTGCTCTTCAGTGGAATTCGCGGACAAAATAACTTGAGGAAGATGGACAATTCGAAATCCTTCTTCTTTGGAATTTACAGCCTCTGTGTTCATCACTATTCCAGTAACTGACAGTTGCTTCTGTTCCAACATATACACGAGTGTCATGATGTAACAAGTAGTGGCAGAGGAAACCAATAATTCTTTAGGATTGGCTCCTTCCCCACTCCCTCCCGAAGACTCGGGAATCGCGATATTCGTTTTAAGATAATCTGCCTTCAGCCTACCGCTACCTTTAGTGTCTTTATACCATGCAGTGTTCAAATTAGATTTCATATCGGCCATGTCGATCCGCTCCTTTTATTATCCAGTCAGTTTCCCTTAGACGATGCGCTTTAAGGCATGGGTGAATCCCGTATGCATCGCTTCGTGATACAGGGCTAAGTTACACACTTCCCCCATGCTATTCAATTGGAGAACAGGTCCCAATTTCAATGGTTCTGGCAGGGTTTCATCAGAATAAATCTCTACGTGTTGTTTGATGCGTACAACCTGATCCTGCAACTGCGCAAGTAATGTTGACAACGGAATGAGCTCACCTGTCCAGTCAGAGGGTTTGGTACCGGGAGCGAACAAGCTGGTATATTCCTTAGGTAGGCCAGAAGTTTGGAGATTGTTGAAAATAAACATTTCAGCTACTGTAAGAATGTGCCCAACATTCCAACGTATAGTGTTACTGAATCCAACGGATTGTTTGTCGGCGCTAGTTTCGGATACCGATTCCAATACTTTGTATAAATTTCCGCGAGTGATATCTAATTGTTTGGCAAAGTGTGAATAATTCATTGTATACCATCCTTCATTTGTTAGGTTTATAAAGTAGTAGTTATTAGTTCAAAACAGCGGCTATGTGTTCTTTTGTAATCGACCAATGAGAGGTAGTCCAAAATTTCTCTTTGTTATTAACATAGATAATTTGAGGAGATTCATGTTTAACATCAAGATCGTGAGTAATTTGATTAGACACATGACGCGATTCAAAGACCTTAACAAGATAAAAATCAATGTCTTCAGTGTGGCTCTCTTTGATGTACTGTTCGTATTCCGCTAGTGCATTCGCACTCACTGGGCATGTAGTGCTATGCTTAAGTATTATCTTTCCGCGTTGATCCGACTGTTCCAATACTTCTTTCCATTGGTCCAGTGTCGATATCTCTTTCCAGTTCAACAAAATCACTCCTTAGTAGAATAATCATTTCTTGATGTCTAGTTACATAGTTAATTGGTTAACTAGGATAATGTTATTCGAATGATTTATATTTGTCAAGATGATCTGTTCTCATATAAAACCATTATTCCTATTGTTTATTCCCTTCATTGATTTTTGTGAACGATTGTTTTAATATTGAGCTTATCTAGAACACTAGTTAACCCAGAAAGTTGGATGGTTATTATGGAACATTCTCGTTTGCCCTTCAAAACAGATCCCCAATCTCCACTGCCTATTAATGTGCAAATTAAAGAACAAATTAAATGGCTGATCAGTAAAGACTTTCTGAGAGCGGATGATGCTTTGCCTTCAACGAATGAATTAGCGGAGCAGCTCTCTGTTAATAGAAACACGATACAGTGGATATATTCACAGCTCAAAGAAGAAGGACTGCTGATCATGCAAAAAGGACGAGGAACTCAAATAGCTAATGAAGACCGCATAAAGGAATTCAAGCAGCAAAATCCTTATTTTTCATTCGTGGAGAAGACCGTAAAAGACGCATTTGAACAAGGTTTCAATATAGAAAATGTCATGTTGTCAGGATTTGCATATACACAATTATTTGGAGCCAAACACGAGAAGAAGAAGCATTACCTTTTCATTGAATGCAAAACAATGGCCTGCCTGTTTTATCTGGAGGAAATCCAGCGTCGTTCATCGGCAGACATTCAATCGATTGATATTTCATCACCAGACGAGGAGCTTTTTCAAGCTATACAAAAAGCGGATGTGGTAGTTACCGTGAACGAAATGACGGAAGTTGTAAAAAAGAAAGCTGGATCTTCAGAAACAAAAATAATATCTGTAAGCTCGTCCCAAGATGTGACTCTGTTATTCGACATGCTATTGCAATAAGAGCAAACGTATACGATTGGATTTACTTTTTATGTAAGCAATTACTCAGAATATCCTTGAACTCGGTACGAATTAATCCAACCGTTGAATTCAGGGATATTCTGTGTAATCAGGTGACTAATGCTGATGAATATTCGTGATCTTGTTAAACATTCTTACTTTATTGATGAAACTGTGGTAAATAAGCTCGGTGGGCTTCAAGCAACTCATCCAGCAAGGCCTTTGCTGTGTCGCCACTTTGAACAAGCGGATTCATGGTAAATGCTTGTAATGCCGTAGCATAATCGCCTGTCACAGCGGCTTCTATAGTGAGTTCTTCCATTGCTTTCATTACTTGTAACAATCCTCGTTGTGCGGAAGGGAATGAGCCAAAATGTAAAGGTTCTGCACCGTGAGAAGTAATCATGCTTGTAATTTCAATCGCACTCTCAGGCGGCAGATCACTGATTGCCCCGTTGTTCCGAGTGCTTACAACCATTCGAGTCCCTTTATCGTTATAAATGGAATTGATGATCTCACATGCAGCATCACTATAATGCGCACCACCTCTTTTTTCCAGCTCTTTCGGTTTGTAATCCAGCGTCGGATTCCTGTAAAGTTCAAAAAGGCTTTCTTCCAACTGTTTAACGACTTGACCGCGACTACCTACTGTGTTTACTTCTTCCAGCTCTTCCTGGATCATGGCATCCGTCATGTAGTAGTAACGGTGGTATGGACAAGGAAGCATTTCCAGTTGGAGAACCTGTTCGTGCAAAAATCGCATATTTTTGATATTCTCAACCATTTTATCCGCTTTGGCTTCCGGTCCGTACATTTTATCGATTGCTTCAAGGGTAAGATCTTCTCCTGACTTATCGTAAATCTTGTGCCAGTGCAGATGGTTAATGCCCGCAAATTTGAAGAACAATTCTTCCTCCTGTTTTTCCAATACGGCTGATTCAATTTTGGTGGACATAATAGGAACATTGCATAGTCCGATCACTTTGTCCCACTTTCCGTAACGGAGAACCGCTTCCGTCACCATGCCTGCAGGATTGGTGAAGTTAATGAGCCATGCATCCGGACAGAGTTCTTTCATTTCATTGACAATATCTAAAATGACCGGAATGGTTCGAAAAGCTTTTAACATGCCTCCTGCCCCATTTGTTTCTTGTCCAATCATTCCATATTTATTGGGAATAGTTTCGTCCTTGATCCGGGCATCCATCTGCCCTACTCTAAGCTGTGTAGTTACAAAGTCAGCATCCTTTAATGCTTCCCGGCGATCTAGCGATAAATGAACTTCACAGTCGATTCCTGCGGCTTTTACCATACGCTTAGCCATGGCACCAACGACCTCGAGTTTTTCCTTCCCCGTCTCGATGTCCACAAGCCATAATTCTTTGACAGGAAGTTCATGATGGCGTTTGATAAAACCTTCCATGAGTTCCGGTGTATAGCTGGAACCACCGCCGATGGTTACAATCTTTAATACTTTTTTCATATCTTTTCCTCCTGATGTAAGTGTTTTCTGAATCATAGTTTTACTGTAAATTGTGTAATGCATTACATATCAAGCATCAATACCACGATTTATTTATAAGCTCATTGAGATGGCGAGATTACAACAAAGAGGTGGATTACATGGCAAATATCAGCGAGATTGCCCGTTTGGCGGGTGTATCCACTGCAACCATTTCACGTGTTATTAATAGGCATCCGTACGTAAGCGAATCAACCAGAAAGAAAGTAATTGAAATCATGGAACAACTGGATTATGTACCTAACGGCAATGCAATATCTCTAAAAAAGGGCGCTACCTGTTTGATTGGAATTGTTGCAGTCGCTTTCAATCCGCTACTTATCAGATTCATGCAGGCCTTCACCCAGTCTGCCGAGAAACACGGATTCAACATCACTCTGTTCATTACGAATGGTCAGGTAGAGAAAGAACTGGTGGCACTCGAAATGCTGAAACGGAAACAACTGGACGCTATAGTATGCGTGCTCCGAAGCAATGAGTGGAAGGTTATCGAATCCTATACCAAATATGGCCCGATCGTCACATGGCAGCGGCTTGAAAACAGTTATATCCCCTCTGTGTTTATGGATCAATACGAAGCATATAGGATTGGACTCGAACACTTATACCTCAAAGGATACAGAGAGATCCTTAGTGTATATCCCATATCTAACGGACTTAACACAAAAGAGCGCATGAGAGCATACGCTGACTTTATTACCAAATATAAATTGACGGTGGACTTCCCGAATTTTCAGGATATGATTTATGTGCGAGACGGAGAAGAACTTGCAAAATGGTGGATTGCACAAACAAACAGACCTGATGCTATTTTTTGTGCTAATGATGAGGTTGCAGCCGGATTTATTGCTGAACTACGGAGGTCTAAATTTTCGGTTCCAGGTGACGTTGGGATCATCGGATTTGATAATACCGAGGTGGCTCATTTATTCGATTTGACGACAATTCATTATCCAGTTGATCAGCAAGCAGAGAATGCTTTCACGATTATTCAAAACATGCTTGATACCACTACCAAAGAGTTAATCCCTCTGAAATATACTTTAGTTGAACGACAATCAACATGACTATCACAATATTATCACCCCACATTTTTTATGAAATGATCTGGAGTTTAATTGGACTTTTTCTCTCACTTGGTCGTTTCTATCTAGAAGGTGTGAGTACAGGTAGCCTTGCTTTTGCCGGTTCGCACTGGCTTGCCACAATTCTGAAAGCCATATGGAATCCGATGGAGTTTTTGGGTTCTCCCAGAAAAACATACGAAAAACCACTAAATCGGCAGTACGATTTAGTGGTTACTCATTTTGAAAATTCAGTCACCCGAGCTGATTGTAGTTAATTAACCTATGCAGATGTACTGCGAGGTATGCCAACTCTTCGTTTGGCACAGCTTTTCCGTAAACTTGCTCAATATATTCTCGGATCTTAAATGCCCCTGACATGGCCTCAGGATGCAAGCTAGCGATATGCTCGAATAGAACGTGGCTCTCATCATTCAACATCTGACCTGAATAAAATCGTTCCACAAAAAATTTGATATGGGTGATAAACCGACTGTAATGAACATTATCATCGTCCATCTCAATATTAAACGTATACTTAGCCAGGTTAACGATGCTTCCGATCATCTTGGCAAATTTCATTCCGTCGGAAGAGTCACTGTGCTCCCCTTGAGCATTAATTAAATGAAAAGCAATATTAGCTGCTTCCTCAACAGGTAGATCCGTTTGTAGAGTTTGATTCATCAGCTGAAGAGCAAACACGCCCACTTTATATTCTTTGGGATAATAAGTTTTGATTTCCCAATATACCCGATTTGTTATATTGATGTTTTTCTTGTGCCTTTCCACCGCAAAACTCAAATGGTCCATCAGCATAAAATAAACACTCGCGTTAAGGGTAACCGAAAGCTCTTTCTCCGCATACGTTACGATCTTTTGTGTTAGTTCCACAAACACTGGAGAAATGGTGTCCAGAAGACCAAGAAATTCTTTAACTTTAATGTTTTCGACGGGAATGAAAATTTGATCGGCTTGATGCTCTTCAATCGCAGTTCCCATTTTCCTTCCGTATCCAATGCCTTTGCCTAGAAGGATAAATTCATTTTTTTGCTGATCCTCTGCTAAAACCACATTTGAATTCAATACTTTTTTTATCTTCTTCATTTGATCACCTCTTCCATTTCACTAATCTAAAGGGAATTTAAACGATTTAGATAGCAATCTACACAAAGAACAAGGCGATTACGAACAACATCATTAATCGAGATCGCTACCATTCGACTGAATTACTTGCTGATACCAAAAGAACGAGTCTTTCCTTATTCGTTGAAATGTCCCATTTCCATAATCATCCACGTCTACGTAGATTAGGCCGTATCTTTTCTTCATTTCACCCGTGCTCGCCGAGATAATATCGATCGGTGACCACATGGTATACCCCATTACAGGAATACCGTCGATCTCAATGGCCTTTCTCATCTGCTCTATGTGTTGGCGCAAATAATCGATTCGATACGAATCATGGATACTCCGGTCTTTCTCGACCTTATCGACCGCGCCCATCCCGTTCTCCACGATCATCAGCGGAATTTGATAGCGGTCATATAGTAGATTTAACGAATATCGAAGTCCCATCGGATTGATGCTCCATCCCCATTCTGTTGTTGGCAGATAAGGGTTTTTGTATCCTGTTTTCACGCCATTTAATCCTTTAAATTCTGTGCTGGTTTCCTTCCCGACAACATGTGTTAAGTAATAACTATACGACAGAAAATCAACTTTCCCTTTCAATAATTGTTCCAAATCATCTTCCCGAATAGGTAAAACAATCCCCTGACGTTCAAATTCCTTTAACTTGTATGCCGGATAATAACCTCGACATTGTACGTCGCAATAAAACAACATTTTCTGCATGAAATCAGCATTAGCTTGCATATCTTCGGGATCGCAACTGTTGGGATACGAAAAGTGTCCGGCATACATCATTCCGACTTTATTTTCCGGATCAATTGCATGCGCAAGCTGAACAGCCTTAGCGCTAGCTAGAAACTGATGATAGGCTGCAATCATTCTTGTCTGCTCATTATCCGAATTAATCCCCCCAGCCATCCAGGCCTTAGTTGACATAACATTAATCTCATTAAATGTAATCCAGTACTTTACCTTGCCTTTATAGCGATTAAAAATAACTTGACAGTAGTTTAAATAAAAGTCAACTACCTTGCGGTTTTCCCATGAACCATATTCCAACAATCCAAGGGGGGTTTCAAAATGGGATATTGTAACCAATGGCTCAATCCCGTATTCTCTGCATGTGTCGAATATTTGATCATAATATTCTAATCCTGCCTCAATTGGAATTTCTTCGTCTCCATTAGGAAAAATACGTGTCCAATTAATGGACAGGCGATAACACTTAAATCCCATCTCGGCAAACAAAGAAAGATCTTCCTTAAAACGATTGTAGTGATCAATACCTACATGACTCGGATAGTATTCGTCTTCCTTAATACTTTCAGTTATTTTTCTGGGAGAATCCACATCCCCTGAAGTCATTACATCAGCCGTACTTAACCCTTTACCGTCTTTTAAAAATGCTCCTTCACACTGGTTGGCGGCTGTTGCGCCGCCCCATAAGAAATCATTCGGAAATCCTTGTTTCATTATTACTTCCCCTCCATTTATATAGTAGTTATAAACATTAAAGGATCATTATCTTTACGGTTGCCCTCTGCACATTGGACATCGTAGCCCTCTCTGCTTGTAACGACAGTTATCAATACGGGATCATACCCCGCTTCAATGATTCCTTCGATGTCAAACTTGACGAGTATATCTCCTGCTTTTACCTGGTCTCCGATTTTGACCTGGGACTCAAAAAACTTTCCTTTTAATTTCACCGTGTCAATGCCAATGTGGAAGAGCAACTCGCTTCCATTGGCTGTTTCCATCGCGACAGCATGTTGAGTACGGAATACCATTTTAATGATCCCGTCCGTTGGGGCATAGAGTTCGCCTTTCGAAGGAATGACGGCTATCCCTTCTCCCATCGATTTGGTTGAAAACACATCATCATTTACTTCTGTAAGAGGAATAATTTTCCCCTGAACAGGCTGTTTGATGGCAACTACTTCTTTGCTTCTAACCACCGTATTCATGCTCTTCGTTGATTCTTTGTTATCCACGGCATTCGATTCACCTGGTCGCTGAGCATCGTCTTTCCACAAAAATAACGTAAGCACAAAAGAGAGAACATAAGAAATAACCAAACCCAAGATCGCGTATACAAAATTCATTTTGTTGCTTGGATCAATAAACATCGAGATGCTAGCCAAGCTTGGACTCACTACCGTACTACCCGCTACTCCAAGCAATCCAAGACTCAATCCGCCAATCAAACTGGAGATAACAATACTTGTGAGTACACGCTTTCGTTGTAGCGTAACTCCGTATAGGGCTGGCTCCGCAATACCAAACATAGCGGAAATAGCAGATGACACAGCGACTCCTCTTAGTCTCGTATCCTTTGTGCGAATCGCCACGGCAAAACTTGCCGCGCTTTCAGCCATATTATGTGCGAATAAAGCAGGCAACAGGAGAAGTTCCTTGCCAGAGGCAGCTATGGCGGAAATAACGTATGGCGTCAGTGCTTTATGCATACCAGTAGCAATCATAAACGGAAGGAGTGCTGCCAAAATGCCGACGGCAACCCAACCGAAATTAGAAAATAAAAAGAGTATAGCGGCTGTTAAATACGTTCCCAAATGAAAACCAAGTGGGCCTAAAACACCCAGAGTCACAGGAACCGTTAGAAGCAAGGACATCATCGGCACGAAAAAGACACGAATCGGCTTAGGTGATACTTTAAAGAAAAATCTTTCCATAAAGGCATAGAATATAACGCCTAAGATCGATGGAAAAACTTGCGAGGCATAATTTACATTAGTTAAAGGAATAGAAAGGAAACTAGCCCCACTCCCTAAATTCGCAATCATGTCGGGGAACAGCAGAACACTCATAGCAGCAGCTGCAACCACATGATTAACTTTTAGTTTTGCAGCCGCAGTAAGCGCCACCAAAATAGGCAAGAAATAAAAAACTGCACCGCTAATGGAAGTTAGGACGATATACGTTGAACCTTTTGAATCGATCAACCCAATGACGGATAACAATAACAGCATCGATTTTAGAATCCCTGCTCCGGCCATGGCTGGAATCAAAGGTTGGAATACACTAACAAAAAAATCAAGAATCATTGATCCGATTTTCTTTTTCTCCCGTTTGGAATCATTTGACTTGGCATCAGCCTCGTCTCCTGTCCCACCCTCAAAATTGCCTGCTTTCACCAGTTCATCATAAACTTCAACGACAGTATTACCTACGACAACTTGAAATTGACCTTTGTTAACGACATCAAGTACGCCTGGCACTTTCTTGATCGCTTCAACATCCGCTTGACGATCATCCTTCAGAGTAAATCGTAATCGTGTTGCACAATGCCCTAAATGAGCTACATTCTGTTTCCCACCTACATAATTCAGAATATCTTTTGCCGTTTTTTCATAATTCATTCTCGTTCCCCCTCGGTGGATATGTGCGTTTATTGTTCGGCCATACAATAAACAAAAACAAAAAAGACAGGTATCCTCTAAAAATTAGATAGCACTTCAAAGTGTTATCTAATCTTTATGGATCCTGCCTGCTTTACCAGTGACATGTCCGGTTATTCTTTTGTTTATTGTATTATAACCGGGCGATAATCAAAATACAAGCGGTTTCATTGAGCATACGTTAAGCGTATATTTCTAGTCGATCTTTGACCCAATATACGGTTCTTAATACTCCTTATCTTTATCATCGTAGAAAGGGTCCGTTTGTTCTTCATGAGTGCTTTATTACATATCTGTTCAGCCCGGAATATCTATCAATATATAACAATACCGCCTACTGCTGATAACAAGATTACTGCGAATGGATGGATCTTGTATTTAGTTACCGCGATGAGACTACTGACACAAATGACAAGCATCCCGAAGGTTGACCAGCTAAACAATGGTTCCTTATGCCCTCCAATTCCAAAGTGGATCGCAGCATAAATGATAAGTCCTGTAATGATTGGACGCAGTCCATAAAACGAAGATCGGACCCAATGATTGCTTTGTACGCGGAGAAAAAAAGCTGCAAAAAGGATGACTATAACGAGAGAGGGCAAAATTATCCCAATAGTAGATATGATCCCACCTAAGATGCCCATTTGAGAGTAACCGATTAGAGTTGCAGTATTCGTAGCAATGGAACCTGGGGCCATCCCAGCTAATGCAACAATATCTTGAAACTGTTCTGGCTTAATCCATCCTTTTTCAGTCACTTCGCGTTGAATGAGAGTTATTACTGCATACCCACCACCAAATGAAAGAGATCCAATTTTCAAAAATAAGATAAACAATTCCCACAACATGCGATCAACACCTTCAGATGTAATATTCAGGATAATTTAGTTCTGACGGATGACTTTCTGCTTCCTTCTCTGTTGGGGCCGAAAGACCAAGAGCACGTTTAATTGAAATAATAGTCACGCCCACAATTGGACCTCCAAGAATCAGATATAAAGAGTGAAGCGATGTGAAAAGCAGTAGAAGGGTGCTTAGACCTGCAATAAACAATGTGGATGAATCCATTATGGATGTCTTACCCACTTTGAATGCGGCCACAATGATTAATGCAACAATTGCAGCATGAACTCCTTTTAGATCTGCATTCACCTTGGAAACATCTTGAAACATCATGCCCAAGATACTGAGACTTAGCACAATTAAAAAGGTCGGTAGTGTTATAGCAATGACGGAGATAATCGCACCCATTATTCCTGCGAGCCTGTATCCGACGAAAGCAGCTGAGTTTACAACTACACCCCCAGGTGCGGATGCAGAAACGGATATCATATCCCCCACCTCATTAGGTTTTAGCCATGCTTTCTTATCCACAATTTCCCGCTCAATTGCTGTAATCATTGCATATCCTCCCCCGAAAGTTGAGGGGCCCAACTTAAAAAAAACAACAAACAGTTGTGTAAGCATTTTAATGTATTCCTTTTGTTTTACACTCATATGGTACCTCCGTTTCATAAAACTCTTACATATTTGATATCTAATATTATAACACGTTAATTCCATTTTGGAATAAAGTAAATACTTAGAATGCGTAAATTGTGATTTTTTCAACAATTCATATTATATTATTCAAAAAATTCCGATTAAAATAACTTAGTTAAATTCAATATAGGATAAACTTCATTATTCCTATAACATTAGCTGGAAAACCAGTCTTCCATCAGCTATACTAAATATATCCCGACTCATTCACTTGGAAATGGAGCAGAATATAATGTTGAATCATTCCCATTTTTCAATTAAGAAGCAAATTTATGATCGAATCGCTTTTCTTGAAACAGTCTCCAAAGCAGATTTGCTAGAATATTTCTCAATCACGAGTAGTAGCATGACTCGTATGCTCGAAGACATGCTAGCTCAAAAACTTATACTTGTCTCCGGACTTGGTACATCAACTGGAGGGCGTAAACCCATACTCTTTCAAACAAACCCACATTATCGCTATCTTATGGGTTTGGAAATCTCACGCATCAGTTCCTCACTGGGCCTATTTGATCTCCATCTCAACCGATTATCTGCTGTTCGTTGGGAGATGGACCATAGCCTCACGCCAGAGCGTTTAGTGGAACTGGTGGTGAACGAATCAAATAAAATGCTACATCATCACCATATAGCTCATGAACAAATTCTGGGGATGGGGATCGGTGCAGTAGGCCCTTTGGATCCTAAAAAGGGTATTATATTAGAGCCAGAATATTTCCCTTCCGATTCTTGGAGTAATGTTCCTATATGCAAGTTGCTGGAAAAGGAACTTAATATCCCTACACAACTCGATAACGGTGCAAACACTGCCTTGCTTGCAGAGCATTGGGCGCTCCGAAATGAAGCTTGTGAGCATATGCTGTATGTCCATGCCGGAGTGAACATACGATCATCGATTATGTCTGGAGGTCAGATTTTGCGTGGTGCTGCTGACACTGAAGGAGCGATCGGCCAAATGATCATTCAAACAGGAGGACCTAGACTCAGTGACAAGGGGAATTACGGATCTCTAGAGGCATATGTATCTGTTCCTTCACTTGAAGAGCGTGTACAGTCTCAACTTAAAATAGGACGCGAAAGCTCGCTTTCGATCATCCCACCTGAATGTGTTAATTTTCCTTCTCTTGTTAATGCGTTGAAACAGGAAGACGCTCTGGTAAGAGAGCTGTTCATTGAAACAGCTTCCTATCTGGGAGTTGGGCTTGCCAATTTGATCAATACTGTTCATCCCGAATATGTCATTATGGGTGGAGCACTTATTAATGCTGACCCGATAGTATATCATACGGCAATACAGGTTGCCCGAAAAAATATATACCATTATCCTAAATACAATCCGATTTTCACTCCGGGTATTCTTAAAGAGGAAGCCGTGGTGACTGGAGCCGCACTCCAGATTATGCAAAGTTGGGAGAAGTAAACAAACGTTAAATAAATGCAAAACTCTGTTCCCACCGCTCAGGGATTAATACAGAGTTTTTTTGATTTTTATACATGCTAATGAGCCGACTTTCCTAATAATCATGAGCTTTTATTTACTTTCTAATTGAGAAATGAGTATACCGCGCAGGTCGAGTGGCTTAACGCCAATCAATCCTATATGTGAATTTGCAGATGTCACCCGCTGGGGCATTATCGAGCGGAACAGAATAGTGCTATCCCCCCCCCATTAATATCTCACAGCACCCTGAGTGATCAATACCTCTAACGAGCAATAATACCTCTTATCGGATGTTGTTTCACAGCTCCTTACATTAAAAAGAAGCCATATTGAACATATGGACTCATTGTTGTGTATGTCTGGTGAAGTATTTACATTCTCAACAGGCAGAATTCCTCTAAAAAAAATCGTACAATTTTAACCATCATCGCCATTTTATCAATAATGGTTCAGCTAATTCCGTCCTCTCCAGCGACGGGTGCGAAAAATCCATTCTGCAAAGCTTCGTTTATCTAAAGTGAAGGTATCTGTCTTCTCCTCATTTGGCTCAAGTGAAACCTCGGCAAAACCTTTAAGTTCTTTTTCAGAACGCTGACGGTTGTCTGACAATCATGATAAAGGGTAGCTCAATGGTAATATCCCCTTATAGTAGATAAGATAAAAATCTTTTAAGATGGACTTAATCTTTCCAACTAAAAGGAGTATTACTACCATGTGTATGTTTTGGCTTTCTGCTAATACAAAACTTCACATATTCTCTTTAGCCCTTCCTCTAAAGTCGCTCTCGGGCATGCCAGATTAAGCCGAATATAACCATCAGCATTGGCTACGAACATACTTCCGCCTTCCAGTAGCACTCCTGCATTGTTCGCAAAATATAAAGACATGTTTTCTTCATTAGGAAGATATGCACGGATATCCACCCATGCAAGATAAGTAGCCTCTGGGACACGGAATACAGCCTGAGGTAGATGATTTTCTAAATATTGCTGCGTAAAAAGAAAATTATCATCTAAGTAAGTTTTTAATTGTCTCAGCCACTCATCACCATGTTGATAAGCTGCCTGTGTTGCAGCTATGCTTAGTGGATTTTCCATACTGTAGTGTCGTGCCTTCCACAACGCTCTGAGTTCATCATTGGGAATGATGATATTGGATAGCATCATCCCTGCCATATTAAAAGTCTTGCTTGGAGCCATACAGGAGATGATCTTGTCTGTATTTGGAAAGACCTTTGCCAAAGGTGTATGAACCATGTCATTTCTAAGCAAATCACAATGAATTTCATCTGAAATAATCATAACGTCATTTTCGAGACAAATTTCACCAAACTTTCTCAGTTCTTCTGGTGTCCAAACACGTCCTGCGGGATTATGAGGATTGCAAAATATGCATAAACTTACCTTCTCATCACGCACTTTCAATTCGATGTCTGCATAATCCATCGTATAGTATCCTTGTTGATTCACTAAATCAGAGGTTACCAGTTCCACATGATTGAAGTCTACAGCATGCTTGAAATATGCGTATGATGGTGTAACAATTAAAACCTTTTCGTCTGGTTTACAAATATACTCAACCAACTCATATAACGCGGGAATTATACCAGGTGAAGTGACCAAATGTTCTTTTTGAAAGCTCCAATCATAGTGATCTTGTGTCCATTGAACAACCGAAAGATAGTAGTCAGGATCAAATACTTTGGTATAGCCCAAAGTTCGTTTATCTAAACGATCTTTAACAGATTGAATGATTTCAGGTGGAGTCGCAAATTCCATATCAGCAACCCACATGCGAATAAATTCATCATCTTTAAAAGGGAACGTCATATCATTAGAGGCCTTAAAAATGTATTCTTTAAAACCGTCTGTACTCATCGCATTAGTATTTTTTCGATCAATGATTTCATCAAAATCGTATTTCATCTGTTTTATCCACTCCTACTGCAAGACTTTTATCCTAGCATTTAAAAAAGTAGACATTATGCTATGTGTTTCTCGCATAATGTCCACGCTTCTTGTAAGAAAATCAAGTATCCAAGGTTTAACTATTAAGTGTGTACGTCGAAGTCACTTTAACGTTTCTTTCAATGGTGTTTTTCACAGGTGATCTTTCAATGGCTTTTGCTATCAACATTTGAACCTGTGCTTCATCTGCGTCACTGTCTACATTGAAACGAACATTTATTTCATCAAAGCCAGGATTTCCTTCTTTTAATCTGAAGAAAACATATGGATCTATTTCTCCCGTAACATCAACTTCCAGAGATTGTACTTTAATCCCCACACCACTAGCTGTTGCAATGAATCCAACACCTACACAACCGCCAAGCGCACTTAACAGAAGCTCAACTGGATTTGGCCCTTTTCCCGTTCCTGAGAGCCATTCTGGTTCATCCATAGGTACCGGCTTATAGTCCCCAACCTCGGCTTCAGAGTAAAAGCCATCTTTCCATTTTACTGTAGAAGCAAAACTTGTAATCGCCTCTTCTGGATGTTTCTTATAATTTTCCACCAAGCTTCCAAGCATACTCACATTTACACCATTTAATTTACTCATGTTTAAGGTCCTCTATTATATATTTTACTTATTCGAATTTAATTAAATTTTTGCTTGTTCTTTATGACTTCTTAGGCGGGATCGCACACCCTTCATCCGTACATAATCCTTCACTAGTGGTTTCATCAGAAAGCATTTCAAACTTAGCTGCCGGATGCTCTTCTTCCCACACTTTCTCCAACACTTGAGAAAACGATTCTGTCGGCTGTGCCCCTGAAACTGCGTATTTTTGATTGAATATAAAGAACGGCACCCCGGTAATCCCAACTCGACGAGCCTCATCCTGATCTTTTCGTACTTGATCTGCATAGAGATCCTTCGTATTCAAGATTCCAAGGGCTTCTTCTCTCTCTAATCCAACGGCTTCTGCAATATCGGCCAAGGTATTATAATCTCCTACATCTCTTGATTCAGTGAAATGTGCGACAAGTAATTTTTCATTTAGCATTGTTTCCTTGCCTTTTGTTTTTGCCCATTTTAATAAACGATGGGCATCCAGTGTATTGGTAGGTTTAAGACTATCTAATTGAAAAGATAATCCTACATTACTGGCTTGTTGAGTTAAGTGACTCATGAATTCTTTCGCTTGTTCTTTACCGCCAAACTTAGGCGCTAATTTTTCTGCAAAACTTGTTCCATCATACGCGGAAGCGGATGGATCAAGTTCAAAGCTCTTGTATTCAATATTAATTTTATCTTTATAAGGCAATCCTTCTAGAGCTTTCTCCAGATTTTGTTTACCTATATAGCAAAATGGACATGCGATGTCTGACCAGATTTCAATATTCATGTGTATCCTCCCGTTTCAGTTAAAGTTATTCGTCAAATGCTACTAGAGCATTTACGCCATGTGCAAGAGCAGAACCTGCTTTTAATGCTGTAGCTACCATGATTGATTCGGCCAACTCTTCTTTAGTCGCGCCAGCTTTTTTAGCGGCTTTAGTATGAATATCAATGCAATATGGACACCCCGTCGTATGGGCTACCGCAACTGCAATCAATTCTTTCTCCTTGGTACTGAGTGTGCCGGCTTTTAACGCTTGCTGATCAAAAGAACCAAAGGCTTTAAAGGAATCACTTAGTTGGGTGAACTCTCTCAGCCGGTTAATATATGATGCACGATACAACTCATCGTCATCATTTCCATCATACGCGTTCAAAGCATTAACACCATGAGCCATAGCCGAACCGGCTTTAAGTGCTGTTGCAACCATGATTGATTCAGCCATTTCCTCTTTTGAAACACCATTTTTCTTAGCTTGTTTCACATGAGCTTCAATACAGTAAGGACATCCTGTGGTATGAGCTATAGCAATTGCAATGATTTCTTTGAATTTTGCAGTTAACTTTCCTTCAGCTAATGCTAATTTTTCAAAAGAGATAAATGCCTTGAAGATTTCTGGAGAAACTGAGTTGAATTCTCCGATCCGCTTGAAATTTGATTTTTTGAATAAACTGTCTTGATGACTCATAGAAAATCCCTCTATTCATTAATAAAATATTCAATTGATTAATTGAATTTTAAGACATGTTGATACGTAAGTCAAGTACAAGCTTGAGTAATCTGTAGTTCCCTTTTAATATAAAGTGCTCAGTGCCTCACGCGTAAACGGAAGTAAATCTTCTGTTCTTCCTTCGCGGATTTTATTTACCCAGTCAGGCTCGGCTAACAATGCGCGACCAACTGCGATCAACTCAAATTCTTCGCGCTCTAATCTCTCAACTAAAGCACCAATTTGGGTTGCTTTACCATTTGCATTTTCTCCGTTATCAAAGAAATCCAAGAAGTCAGCGTCTAGTCCAACCGATCCAACTGTAATGGTTGGTTTGCCCGTCAATTTTTTGATCCATCCTGAGAGATTCAAGTCAGATTCTTTAAAGGCTGGTTCCCAGAAGGCGAATAGAGGATGAAAGATGTCTACGCCTGCATCGACTAGCGGTGCTAAGAATTGTGCTAATTCTTCTGGAGTGTCGTCTAGTTTTGCTGTATAGTCATCATATTTCCACTGGGAGATCCGTAGCGTAATGGGGAAGTCTGGCCCAACACTCCTTCGACAAGCTGCGATAACCTCACTAGCAAATCGGGTACGATTGAGTATATCGCCACCATATTCATCGCTACGTGAGTTGGTTTTTTTCCAGAAAAATTGATCGATTAAAAATCCATGTGATGCCATAATCTCGATGCCATCAAAACCAACTTTTTTTAGCATTGACTGCCGCCTGTTTGAAGGCTTCAACCAATTCGGAAATCTCTTGTTTAGTGTAATCATTATAAGTCCAACACCATTTTCAGCTCTACGACGATAATACGCGGCGATATCCTCCCCCGGTACACCATTCGGAGAAAATTTTCAAGTCATTGGTGCCATAATAATACGGTTAGATAGTTTGAGATTTCCCATTTCGAATGGTTTAAAAAAGAGCTTCAACAGATTGTGAATTGTTCATAAACCTCCAGGTTTACTTACTTAATATATTTATTAATAAATGTTTATTTGAAATCGAATCCCTGATAGGTCGTTCTTTTTCATTATCTCGTACCTTCAACAGCACTTTGCAAAAAATGTTCTATCTCTTCGCGTGACTTACGAAGCTTATTGACATATCGAGTAAGCTCTTTACCGTCGGCGTAGGCTACAAAACTTGGAATACCCATAATATTTTGTTCTTCACTTACAGTACCTACTTGATCTACATCAACTTCGATAAGATCCAGATCATTCGCAAATTTTTCTTCAACATCAGGCATAAATGGATCAATAAATTTGCAGTCCGGGCACCAATCTGCTTTAAAGACAGCAACAGTGATTTTTGGGGAACGGATAGCTGTATCAAATTCTAACTTAGAGGTAATTTTTTTCATTTGTATAGTCTCCTTTTATAATGAATGGTTTACCATTCCATTTGATGTTGTTCAATATAGCTACTTGTCAGATCATCTCCAGCATCGATGGATACTTTACCCTCGGTACCTACCGGTACACCTGCTTTAACAAGCAGCTGACCAATGTGGCATTTTTCTTCTGCTTGTAGGAATAGTGATTCGACTACAGCAATATCTTCCTTGGAGGCATCTGAGGATAAAACAACATGCGGACGATGTGTAATGCTCAGTTGGTTTCCTTGTGCTGTGTTCCCTTCTGTATCCATAAAGAATCCAGCAACGGGTACTTTCTTGCGATCTAACATATAAGCTAGAGTCTGAGCGTAACAAGCAATGGCTGAGGACATCAGAAGTTGTTGTGGATTAGCACCTTCACCGCTTCCTCCTTTAGGAATAGGGATAGCAACTTGGGTTAGCAAATTGTCGCTTTTAATGCGACCAAATCCTTTTGCGTCTTTGAACCAAACCGTATTCATAACCATTTTTTGATCCGGCATTTTAATATGCTCCTTTCCCCACGTCTTTAATTATTTTCTAAAGAGTCGATAAACTTTTCACTATCCATGGCTGCCATAGCTCCAGATCCTGCTGCAGTAATAGCTTGACGATAACGAGTATCCTGTACATCTCCACAAGCAAACACACCTG
Source organism: Paenibacillus tundrae (assembly GCF_036884255.1). Classification (NCBI taxonomy): domain Bacteria; kingdom Bacillati; phylum Bacillota; class Bacilli; order Caryophanales; family Paenibacillaceae; genus Paenibacillus; species Paenibacillus tundrae. The sequence continues at coordinate 3,371,087 of NZ_CP145605.1, forward strand.
GAATATTTGTCATAGATGTACCGGGAACTGTGACAATGTAGCCATTCTCAACCGTCTCAATTTGACCATTTAAAAATTCTGTATTCGGATGATGACCAATAGCTACAAATACACCGTGTGCGTCTAGAATTTCTTCTTCGCCTGAGACATTGTTCTGGACTTTCAATCCGGTCACTCCACGTTCACCAGCCACTACTTCAAGTGGGGTTTTACTTAAAGCCCACGCAATTTTAGGGTTTGAACGAGCGCGATCTTGCATAATTTTGGAGGCTCGTAATTCTTCGCGACGATGCACCACAGTCACTTTGGAAGCGAATCGTGTTAGAAAGTTTGCCTCTTCCAAGGCCGTATCGCCCCCACCGACTACAATGAGTTCCTTATTTCTAAAGAAGAACCCATCGCAAGTGGCACAAGTGCTCACTCCACGACCTACATTTTCTGTTTCACCTGGTATTCCTAAATATTTCGCACTGGCACCGGTTGAAATGATAAGCGTTTCAGTAATAATTTCACCTTTGCCATCCACGTCCAGTTTAAACGGTCGGTTATTCAAATCTACTGCTTTTACCCAACCGTTAACAAACGTAGCCCCGAACCGCTCAGCTTGTTTACGCATATTATCCATTAACTCAGGTCCCATGATTCCTTCAGGAAACCCAGGATAATTCTCAATTTCGGTTGTGGTTGTAAGCTGCCCTCCTGGTTCAAGCCCTTCAATAACGAGTGGGTTCATATTCGCACGAGCCAAGTAAATTGCTGCGGTTAACCCGCTGGCCCTGTTCCGACAATTACAGATTTGTACATATGTTATCCCTCCAAATTTGAGTGTGTATGACAATTACATATACGAATAACCTTTAATATTCAATTGATTAATTGAATTATAGCATTGTAGAATCTCTTCGTCAAATGTTCCTCATCAATTGACTGCAGGCGGGATATCCATAGATTGAAATGAATGTTTGGAGTTTGAGTTCTTACTTAGATACATTTTAGCCTGATAACTTGACTTCACTCAGGTTGTTCATGTTAAAATTTTAATATTCAATTGAATCTATAAAGGGTTGAGAATATCGTTCGAATTGAAGTGGGGAAGTCCCGTTGAACATAAAATAAGAATAGAGGTTGACGATTATGGAAGAATTATTGAATTCAGCGAAGCTTTTTAAAGAAGATCTATATAAACAATTGGCCAGAATAGGAAAATGTCTATCCAGTGATAAGCGTTTGGAGATTTTAAACCTGTTGTCCAATGGCTCAAGAACAGTGGAAAAAATAGCTGCTTCTACAGATATGAACGTTGCGAATGTATCCAGGCACCTTCAAGTTCTACTCGATGCTAAGCTTGTTAAATTCACGAAAAAAGGAACTTTTGTGATCTATTCTTTAGCTGACCCGGAGATCATCAATTTTCTGTCCTCTTTATGGCGAATTAGTGAGAAACAGATTCCTGACATCAGTAGAATGAAAGATGACTTTATTAACAATCTTGATGACATTCAAACACTTACCATGGACGAGGTTAGGGAGAGAATAAAAAATGATTCAATTATTCTTGTGGATTTACGCCCTAAAGAAGAATATGAAATGGATCATATCGCGGGAGCAATCTCGATGCCGATGGAAGAGTTAGAAGTATTCATAAGAGACATTCCAAAAAATACAGAGATTATTGCATATTGTAGAGGCCCACTGTGTGTCTACTCTGCATTAGCCGCACAGAAATTACAATCTGAAGGCTTTACAGCTTATCGTATGGAAGAGGGCTTGAATGAATGGCAGGAACATTTTCATTTACATTAGGCTGACTTCTGGAGCACAAGAAGTACAATATTTTTCAAATCTAAAAAAGACTTCAAGGCCCATTTACTAGGCTTTGAAGTCTTTTTTAATTTAAAAGAAAATCTAATTATTCAATATACTATTGAACCGCTTATACATGAAGGGACGCTTCCCGGTAAAACTGCGGCAAGTATTCTTTATGAGCCTCGAGTAATTCATCCAACAAAGCCTTAGCGGAATCACCACTTTGGACAAGTGGATTGGACGTAAATGCTTGGAGTGCCGTTGCATAGCTTCCTGTAACCGCAGCTTCAATCGTTAATTCCTCCATGGACTTCATTAGCTGTAATAATCCTCGTTGTGCGGGAGGAAAAGAGCCGAAATGAATAGGCTCAGCACCATGGGAAGTAATCACACTGGTGATTTCAATGGCACTTTCCACTGGCAGGTCATTAATCGCTCCATTATTGCGTGTACTTACAACCATCTGGGTGCCTTTGTTGTTATAAATGGAGTTAATAATCTCACAGGCAGCATCACTATAATAAGCTCCACCTCGTTTTCCAAGTTCTTCTGGCTTATGATCCAATCCTGGGTCTTTGTAAAGTTCAAACAGACTTTCTTCTAAGCGTTTCACTACTTGTCCGCGAGTTCCTTCTCCCTTCGCTTCTTCAAGTTCTTCTTGAATCATCGCATCAGTCATGTAATAGTAACGATGATAAGGACATGGGAGCATTTCTAATTGTACAAGTTGTTCATGAAGGAATCTCATGTTTTTAATGTTTTCAACGATTTTCTCTGATTTTGCTTCAGGACCATACAGTTTATCGATCGCTTGACGGGTAAAATCTTGCCCATTGTGTCCATAAATCTTGTGCCAGTGTAAATGATTAATCCCCGCAAATTTGAAAAATAATTCTTCTTCATTCTTTTCAAGTACTGCGGATTCATTTTTCACAGCCACAATGGGTACATTACACAATCCAATAACCTTTTCCCACATTCCGTAACGAAGAACTGCTTCAGTAACCATGCCTGCTGGATTCGTAAAGTTAATCAGCCATGCATTGGGACAAAGCACTTTCATATCCTCAACGATATCTAGAATAACTGGAATGGTTCGAAATGCTTTTAGCATTCCCCCTGCCCCATTCGTTTCTTGACCAATTAGTCCGTATTTAATGGGTATCGTCTCATCTTTGATCCGTGCATCCATATGTCCTACTCGCAGTTGAGTGGTCACAAAATCTGCATCTCTCAAAGCTTCCTGTCGATCAAGTGTCAAATGGACTTCACAATCAATACCCGCAGCTTTTACCATCCGTTGAGCCATGGCACCAACAATCTCAAGTTTTTCTCTGCCTGCTTCAATGTCGACCAACCATAGCTCAGTTATCGGAAGTTCATGATATCGTTTGATAAATCCTTCCACCAATTCCGGTGTATAACTTGAACCTCCACCGATAGTTACAATCTTCAACCTTTTTTTCATATAGAGTTCCTCCTCATGACTAAATTATTACTGTATTTGTACTGTATTTGTACTGTAATTTATGTAATGCATTACATGTCAAGCATAAAAAATAGGCTTCAACTGTCGTCCTTTTCTACTTTGTGGTAGCTTAGAAAACGTGATATGCTTTCTCAGAAGAGATGGTTAGAGGTGCCTAATATTCAAGATGTTGCTATTTAGCTGGAGTATCTACAGCAACTGTGTCGAGAGTAATTAACAACCGTGGCTATGTAAGTGACTTAAATAAACGAAAAGTTTTAGGAATTATTTAGGAGCTTGATTATGTCCCCAATGTTAATGCTATTTCTCTAAAAAAAAGTTGAAACTCATTAGATTGGAATAATAACCGCCTCTTTTACTCCCATTATTATTAATTTTGTTCGTGCATTCACTTTAATTGCCGAGAAGAACGGTTTCAACATCGCTCTATTTATCACGAATGGAGATGCCAAAAAGGAAGCAATTAGATGCTATTGTATGTATGATACGATCCAATGAATGGGATGTTATTGAATCCTATACCAGGTATGGTCCCATTGTGACTTGGCAGCGTCTTCAGAATGATCTCCATCTGTCTTTATGGATCAATTCCATGCCTACTGGACAGGTCTTGAGCATCTTCATTCCAAAGGTTATCAAAAAATACTTAGTGTATATTCCATGTCCAAAGGATTAAATACAGAGGTACGCATTCGTGCCCATTCGAAATTATAAAAAAGCACAAACTCAAGACGTATCCCTTTCTCATTTCGAAGATAAAACTGTTGTTAGAGATGGTGAGGAGATAGCTGAGTGGTGGGTATTACAGGAAAATACACCTGATGCTATTTTTTGTGCTAATGATGAAGTGGCAGCTGGTCTTATGACAGCTTTGCGCAGTTGGGTTTTTCCATTTTGGGAGAGAACGTCACTCGACATAACGTGTATCTGTATTAAAGCTTAGGATCTATTTTAACTTATAAGAAAAACCACTTGTTCAACTTGAACAAGTGGATTTACTCAAACATTGCGATTTTTCTGCTAATCGTGCGATCTCTACTGGAGATTACACGTTTATTCAAAAATATTCAGTACAGCACGGAAATGAGGGATGGTGACTTCATTTTATCATAAGCTTCGCTAGCACGATCTAATGGATATGACTCAATCATAGGACGAGTATCCGTCAATACACTGAAATTAATCGTCGCTTGAATTTCTTCCGCTCCCCCTGTTAACGTACCTTTGACTGTGCCAGGTCCCTTCATAAAGTCCATTGCTGATAATTCTAATGAATAAGAAGAAGTTGTCACAATGATAAGCTCGCCGTCTTGACCCAACCCGTTGATCAAAGAGGAAACAGCCTTTGCGTTAGGTGCAGTTGCTAGGAAAACTTTGTTACCGTCTAATCCTTGCAATGCCTCAGATGGATCTTCTTCGGCCGAATCAATGTAGTGATGAGCTCCTAGTTCCCGTGCAAGAGCTTCTTTATTATTTCCTCGTGAAATAGCCAAGGTGAGGAATCCTGCTTTGCTTTCAAACTGAACGGCCAGATGTCCTAGCCCACCAATTCCCTGAATTGCTACCAGATCACCAGGACGAGCTTTACAATTTTTGATGGCACTAAAGGTTGTTTTACCAGCACACATTAGTGAAGCAGTTTCCATCACCGAAATTTCATTTGGGATACTAGACAAACTGTCTACATATGCAACCATGTACTCCGCATATCCACCGTCCATCGTTAATCCGGTAAACTGGCTATGTCCCGCATGTGCCATCCAATGCCAACATGTTCACCAATTTTCTATTTTGATGCGCTTGCTCCAAGCTTATCAACAATTCCTATCACTTCATGTCCTAGGATACGAGGATAGGCTGACGCCGCACCACCCATCGTCATCAAGTCTCCATTGCATACGCCGCAAGCATCAATCGGAGTACACTTGCCCTTCTGCAGGTTGCGGAACTGGTACTTCAACTAACTAATTTTTTTCTTCTGCAGCTGGAGTATGCATGGCTTTCATCTTCTCCATAAATATACCCCCAAAGTTTTAGAATGATGGGACTTTTAATAGTATAGTACAAAAAGAATAATTAATTGAATAATATACATCCTTTGTTTTTTTTCTTATTTTATATAGCGTTATAAACCTCATCTAATCTTGCTTTTAATTGCTCAAATTGGACAAACCGACCGTCACGAAGATACTCCCTTTGGTCATAGAACAAGATAATCGTGGGGACAGTAAAAGTTAACAATTTGCCAGCCACTGCTGCTACTTGACTAGCATCGATATGAGCAAGCTTTATTTCTGGATAATGGTTAAGCAATTCTTTCAGTTTGGGATAAATTGCATGACATACGCTACAATTATCTTGAGACACATATAGCATACTTAGTCGATTATTCTGAATAAACGTATCTATTTCATTCACTGAAGTTATTTCTTGGACATGTGTCATAAAATCACGCCTTACTGTATGTTATTCGGAACATATATGGGTACTGCTCCAATCATATTCATTACAAAATTGTTCTGAATTTCTCTGCTGACTTTGACTCCATTCAATGAATTGAGTTATCGTGCCTACCAATAAATACAAATCATAAAATCCCTGTTTTCGTAAAATACGTATAGCTTTTATTCCTTTAAAATAGTTATTGGTCAGAATAATTACGCTATCTTCGGGGGTCAAATTTTCTTTTCTCCAAACATAAGGCAATCGTCCTATAGAGATATTAATGGAATTTGGAATGTGCTCTTTTTCAAAATCAGAACTATCTCTTATGTCGAGGCATTTAGTATGATCAGGCACCAAGATTAGGTTTGATTTTAAAGATAAAACCGTTACGTTACGTATGAAGCGGATATATTTATATATCCAGTACATCAGTATAAGAACGATTATAAGGACATATATCATATGGTTGCCTTGGCTGAAACCGGACTTCCGTAAGCATTCCACTCGTGAACGCCTTCTTCTATTCGGTATGCTCTAAAACCCTGTTCTTGGATATAATTCACAGCTTGAGATGCAATAGAACAAAAAGGCCCTCGGCAATAGGCAGCAAGTTCTACATCTTTATTTAATGTTTGTAGAAATACTTCTAACTGTTCTAAGGGTACAGAAATAGCACCTGGAATGTGAGATGTTTCATACTCCTCAACGGGACGAAGATCTATGAGAACGAGGTTATCTTGCTTCATTCGAAGCATTAGGTCGTTTTTACTAATATTACGAACTCCTTCATATTGCTCTTCCAGTTCATCTTTAATCAGCTTGATGTCAGCGAGTCTGTCCTCGCATATATTCCACAATGAGGACAAAAATTGTGTTACAGATGAGTCACTGATGTTATATATAACAAACGTACCCTTTTTGTGAAATTTAACGAGCTTAGCTTCCAGCAAAATCTGTAAGTGACGGGATACATTCGATACGCTCATACCTGTTTGAGTAGCTAAACTATCAACAGATTTCGGTCCGTTTGACAAGATATCCATAATCTCAAGTCTTTTGTCACTCGATAAACATTTCCCAATTCGAGCAAATTGTTGATATAAACGTTCTTTAATATCTGATTTAGCACATGTAACTTCCATTTTATATACTCCTTTCTACGGTTTTGACTTTATCATTCTGTCAATTCTTATGTTGAAAAGAACGACGGTTCAGATGAATCCTGATCCGTCGTTCTCTTCACATAGGTTCAAGAACAAGATTAACAATTTACTTATTTTGAATTAAGCAATCCTTGAATTTTTTCTTTAAGAGCTTGTTTTTGATTCACACCAATCATGGTCTCAGCTAATTTGCCATCTTTAAATAAGAGAAGCGTTGGAATACTTCTAACTCCGAATTGCTGTGCCAATTCGAGTTCCTCATCTACATTGACTTTGGCAATGGTTGCTTGCCCAGCCAAATCATCAGCTAGATCATTTACGATTGGAAGTTGCACTTGACAAGGTGGACACCATGGTGCCCAGAAATCGACTAAAGTCACTCCCGTGTTAACGTTCGATTCAAAATTTTGTTTTGTTAATGATACTGCTCCCATAATATAATCCCCTCACTTAATTTATCAATTATTCAATCGATTAATTGAATTATACGTTTGAAGTTGAATTGTGTCAACTCTCTCGAAGTGGTATAAATGGAATCTCTCAACTCTGGACAAGGACAATCGTTAACCTAAATGCAAAAAAAGCCGCTACATTAGCGACTTTAGATTAGAAATTTTCTTCAATTATTGGTTACATTGATCGAACCAACACGTATTAGGGCTTTCAGTTTAGTTTTTTGACCATTCGATACAAAGATAAAGTAGGTTTTACTACTTCGGATGTAATTTCTTAGCCCAGTTTGACGTATAGTTTGGCAGCGAGATGATTCTCTTTTTTGACTGTAAGGGAACTTAGGTTATACCCCTGTCTAATCGCCTGCTCTTCTGCATGTTGAATGAGTTGGGAGCCTATACCCATGCCTCTGCTTTCGGGCATAGCTGCAAGAGTTGCAATATGGTACTCTCCTTCGAATCCTTCCTTCAGTCCTAGTTTTCGGTATGAAAACAGTTGTTTCGCTGTAGATGAGCCCAATTGATCCAGAGTGGTATATGGTAAACACGTAATCATTCCGAGCGATTTGTCACCGATTTTTGCCTCATAGGTAAATTCATGACTAAATCGATTGTTCTTAGACTTCCATAGCATTCTGAATGTCGCATCAGTAATGCTTTGATTACTTGACCCCACAATTGAATGTGCCATATCTCCATTTGTAAATATCTTTAGATTACAATTTTTAAACGATCATCTTCCAATGATTGAGATACATCATTATAGCTTAAATGTGAATTATATATTGATCAAATGATATTATTATCTATCAATAAATGGTATAAAAATTCATAAATATGTATTTAGTTAAGTTACATTTACAATATATAGAATTAACTTATCATTATTGGTGACTTAGGAGTGGACTTTTTCTATTTTTCAATAATCTAAGAATATTTAAATAAAAATGGACCCTGTCGCTTCCAATAAAAAAAGCAAAAGGGTCCATTTTTATTTGGCTATTTCAAAGTATTCTCTACCATACTATTCAACACATGCTTGAATGTCTCAAGATCGTCCTTGGATATTCCAGCAATTGTATCATTTTTAAACTTTTCGGCAATTGGCATTAAATCAAGGCAGATTTTCACGCCCTTATCAGAAAGTTCCAACTGCTTTACACGTTTATCAGCAGTTGCAGTGGAGCGGTATAACATTCCATCCAACTCCAGTTTTTGGAGCAAACGAACTACGCTCGGTTCTTTAATTGACATTTTTTCCGCTAGTTCGCGCTGGGTAATGGACTCATGAATATAGATATAATACATAGCGATCCACTGACTCCTGGTGATATGGTAGGCTCGATACTCTTTTTCCAATGCTTCCGCGAAGAATTTCCCACTACGGTTTGTAACAAATGCAAGGCAATCCTCTAAATTAAACAATAGACACACCAACCAATCCCAACAGTTTTATCGCCGTGTATTTTTCCACTATTCATTATATGATAGCAAACATTTCACCATATAGGAAATGAATACTTACATTCGTTTCCTCATGCTTGATGGAGCGCACCGATACTAAGGCCGAATGCAGCTTCATGAATTACTTCTCCCGTTGTTGGGTGAGCAAAGACCGTATGTTTAATTTGTTGTTCTGTCAGCTCGTTTGTTATGGCGAGCGTTAAGCTACTGATTAAAGAAGATGCATCGGGACCAATAATTGCCCCTCCAACAATTTTTTGTGAGTGATTATTCTTAATCAATTTAATAAAACCTTCCGGTTCATTCATTGTTAAGGCCTTACCATTGCTGGTAAAGGAGACCTTACTCACACTGTAATCCATTCCTTGCTGTTTACATTCATCCTCCAATAATCCTACACTGGCTATTTCAGGTGATGTGAAAATAACGTTCGGGATTGCACCATAGCGCATTCCTTCCGATTCGCCTACAATTGAATCGATGGCAGTAATACCTTGATGCGAGGCAACATGGGCAAGTTGCATAATATTCGTAACATCACCTATCGCATAAATATGCTCAACGTTAGTACACATATGTTCGTTCACGGCAATACCTCGCCCATTATTGTTAAGCTGGATTCCGGCTCGTTCAACCTCCAAACCATCCAAATTAGGTTCTCTTCCAACAGCTACCAATACTTTTTCACTAACCAACAAGTGATCCCCTAGGGAATCCTCATAACTTACGATCGCTTGTCCATCATCAGAACGCTGGATTTTGGATACCTTCGATTTCGTGTGAATATGAATCCCCGCTTGCTCTGCTGAATGCTTGATCTCTTCGGATATATCACTGTCAATCATGGTCAATAGTCGGTCCATAAATTCTACTACATGCACTTCAACGCCCAAGTAACGATAGATGAAGGCAAACTCCATGCCGATGACACCCCCGCCGATAATCGTAATGCTTTTCGGTAGTTCGGTGCATGCAAGCGCATCAGTACTGGTCATTACAAAGGGAAGATCGATGCCAGGGATATTAACCTTGGAAATTTTGGAGCCTGTCGCTACGATGATATTGTTGGCTGAAATTTGGTAGTTAGTCTGCCCGTTTATCCTCACTTCATGTTTAGTCAAAAATGAAGCTTGCCCTCGGATGATTTCTATTTCATTCTTTTCCATCAAGTAATCAATTCCGGATATTAATTTTGCCTTAATCTCATCTTTACGACGAATAATCTGATGCATATCAACTTGAAGTTCCGTACCTGTGTTAATACCAAATAAAGATGATTGCTTGACATGATGACATATTTCAGCAGATTTAACCAATGATTTCGTCGGGATGCAACCTACATTTAAACAAGTGCCGCCCAATTCTTCTTTTTCAATTAATGTAACTTGTATTCCCTTTTTAGCTGCATAAATTGCGGATACATACCCACCTGGTCCTGCACCAATAATCAATAGCTCCACTTTCTTAGTCATGACTGGATGTTCGAGTTCATTATCCTGCGGCTTAGATAATACCTCGTCTTCCAAAGCGGTTTCTAACGTGAACAACACTTGATTGGAGGAAATTTCTCCACCTTCTTCAAACAAAATATGGCTGATGGTACCCTCCGCAGTCGCTGTAACTTCTCGATTGCCTTTGCCTGTTTCAATTTCAACGAGTAAGTCTCCGAATGAAACCTTGTCCCCTTGTTGGAAATTGATGGTACCGGCTTTTCCTTTTTTTCCTCCAGGAATCATTGACATTTTTATCTCCATGAAAATCAAGCTCCTTCACTACCAAAGAGGGGTGGATAATCCCTTCTTAGCGCATATGTTAGTGTCTAACTACCCCGGATTGCACCAATTTAACTCCGTTAGCCAAGCAGTCTCCAACCGGACAAGTCTTCTCAATGAATGTTGCAAAAGCTTCTGCTTTTTCTTGACTTTCTGTTGTTTTAAAGTGCATTATAAAACGAATTTCCTGAAATCCGCTTCTTACATCTGCGAGCCCCATGAATCCATCCGGATCCAAGTCTCCTTCAAGCTCAACATACAATTCTTCATATGAAAAGTTGTACGCATCCGCAAAGGCAGCAGCAACGATGGACTGACATGCTCCAAGTGCACATAATAGCGCTTCGACCGGATTCATCCCTTTATCCGTTCCTCCTAAATCTTGGGGCTCATCCATCAAAATTTTAAAACCTCTGGATTGAGCCTCGACCTGTAAACCTTTAGGCAATTTTGTAGCGGTAGCTTTGAATGTAGTTAACATAACTATTCCTCCTCTTACTTTGTGAAAAGTATTACATTCTTTTCTTGTGAAAATAATAACAATCTTTTAATTCAAAGTCAATACTTAGCTAAGTAATCTTTTATGGTCATAATCCCTCTTATTATTTCTCCCGGGTTCCCTGAAAAAGTTTATAAAATAGGACCGCTCCCAATTATGGTATTGGGAAGCGATCACGGCCTAAACATATCTTTATGTTCAGTCTACTTGAAGAGTTATAAACATCTGCAAATCTTTTAAAACCTATTTAATCGTTACGTTTTCTTTCTCAATGCCTCCACACTACTCGTTTGGGTTAATCGATACATCGGCCAAGCTGTAGCAACGACCGTTGTTTCTACGGCACCAGCACAAGCGAGAACAATGCTGCCCCATGAATCATCCAACCTACATCGAAAGCGCCTTTGAAGAGATGGTGCATCCCATAACTCAGTACTGTTCCGAGTATACTACCGTATACTGCAGCGTACAGGGCGTATAAAACACGTTCCAATAAGATCATTATAAAAAAATCACTCTTTGCGATTGAAACGCTTTACATGATCAGCACAAGATGGATTAATTTATAGCTCAATGTATATTAGCGTTACCGTCTTGTTCTGTGGATCCTATGGCTGCTTGACAGTAATAGTAATCGTTCCTCCGGACGTCTCACCAGCCGCTTCGACCAGTACGGCGCTATGCTCCTATACGCCCGGCGCTGCGTCGTTGACAATATCTTTACTCTTACTTTCTAACTTCTCTAGTAAAGTTTGGTTTTCTTTGTCTGTTAATAACGTTTTTATTCATTAACTCAAAGTAGGAATTGACTTTAAATAAATAGGTAATGATTCGCTTGGGATGCTTGTCCAAGGCAGTAACCGACACCACCAATTGTAACTTGGTCTATTAATCTTCACGCTGAATGCCCCATTAAATCCATGGACATTTGGCAAGCTACCAACTCGGCTCCTTGTGCAATGACGGACTCTATCAATTCTTCCAAATACGGAACATTATTATTAGTTCATAAGGCCACGAATAATTTTTGGACCAACACCAAGCATATTCATTTTGGACATGCCAAGCGTCTTGCTGCCACGCGGCAGCATCATTTCAAATATTCGGCCAATCATGGTTTTGGATACAGGCTGGATCAGATGCTTTAATGAGGTTGCAGCCGGATTTATTACTGAACTAAGGAGGTCTAAATTTTCGGTTCCAGGGGACGTTGGGATCATAGGATTTGATAATACAGAGGTGGCAAACTTAATGGATCTGACAACTATTCACTATCCTGTGGATCAGCAGTCAGAGAATGCATTTTTAATTCTGCAGAACATGCTTCATTCAACTGACAAAACATTGATTCCTCTGGAATATACTTTGATTGAAAGACTTACAACTTAGTGATTTCAAAAATATCAAAGAAAATTTATATATAAGTGCACTCACCTAACTACATTAATTAACCTGGCTACTTACATCGCAAAACTAAAAGCAGAACTTCCTTACTTGCTTAGACCACTTTCCTATTTTGCAGCAGCCATGGGCCTAGCTTTGATCTCTATTAGTTTTGCAGGAGTTGGTTTTCAATTTTTCGCTGCTCCACCAGGAAAACCGATTTCAGGTTGGTTTGCTGATTATCCGATGTTTGAAGCTACTTTCATGTCTTTACTGATCGCCATCACAGGTGTCGGAGCCTGTATCTTCCCATTCTTCTTAAAGGAGAACCCTAATCCTAAACTGGTGAATACCCTAAAGTATTTGTGGTAATTGTTGGTGTTGTTTTCGTTGGCTTTGGCGTTTTAAATTACTTCACTCACATCGGTCTTATTGTCCTTACGATAAAATAATTTGATTCACAATTTTATAATAATTGCTTTAACAAAAAAAATCGCTGAACTTAGTTCCTTAACGGACAAGTTTATTAAGTATACTTACAGTGCTGAACATATCGTTCCTGATCTAAATACGTCTCCCCTCCCCGTTGATCCAGTAGACCAAACAAACTCACCCTGCTCACGATATTTGCTCATTGGTTAAACCCAGGGGTCTATTTGTAAGAGATACACTTCAGCGGCTTTTTCAACAAGCAATAAAAACGACTATATATCATCCGAATCCACCTGCTCTATGGTTGCTGCAGGTAACCATCCTTCAAGCAATGCTCCTCCTTCCGGATGATTGCTTGCGGCAAGTTCTCCCCCGTGCTGCCTAACAATTCTTTGTGAAATGGTTAAGCCTAATCCGCTGCCACCGGTTGAACGACTTCTGGATGTTTCCCCGCGATATAAGGGTTCAAATACACGCTCAAGTTCTTCCGTAGAGAAGCCCGGCCCGGTATCGCGTATCGTAAACTTAACCTTATCACCAACTTTGTTACATTGGACTTCGATTTCACTACCCGCAGATGTGTGTCTTACGGCATTATCCAGAAGGTTGTTCATGGCTCGCTCTAATAAATGCATATCTCCATGGATGATGCACCAATCCGTTACATGGAACGAGATGGAAACTCCTTTCTGCCGAGCCAGAGGACCCAGACTATCTATCGAATTCCGGACGACCTGGTTAAAATCAACCGTTTCATCATGCAGTTGCGACTCTACATACTCCATTTTTGTAAAAGTGAAAAGGTCCTCTACCAAACGATCCAATTGAGCTGATTTATCCTTGCAAACCGCCACATATTGAGCCATTTTCTCCGGAGATTGAGCGATCCCTTGCTCCAGACCATCCAAATAGCCTCGCAAAGCGAACAACGGTGTCCGTAAATCATGCGCAACAGCCGCAATGACGAATCGGCGTTCCTCTTCCAGTTCAGCCTGTTTTCGATAGGACTGCTCAAGTCCCTTGACCATAACATCGAATCCATCGCGCACTTCAGCGATTTCAGTGACCCTGGACATGGGTAACCGAACATCCCAATCCCCTGTTGCAATTTGTCTTGCTGCATTTCCCATTTTCTCGAGTGGTTTGAGAACGAATCGCCTCATTTCCATTCCGACAACAAAGATCGCAAGCAGCAGCCCGACAAAAGCCGACATCACTTGAAATTGATTGGATTTAGGTAAGTACAGAATAACCCTTCCCAGCAACTTGCCGTCCTCGATGACGGAGAACCGCTCAGTTGATAAATTAGTGCCTCGTCGGTCAGGATTGGAACGATAAATTTCCTGATCTTCTGCAGATTGAATGAGCACATCCATCTTCGCTATACGAAGCGCGGAATACAATTGGTTTTGCCAGTCTGGATCTGACCATTGGTCTGTGTCCGATTCAATTCGCTCCGTCATTTCCGATATATTTCGTTGCAGGGTCTCGTTTTGCAGACGACCTTGTTCGAAGCTGAGTGTCTTGGTTTCCATAAAGTGCGCAGTAACAAAAAAGATCCACGGCAATAGGAGGATAAAGAAGAAGCAAAGCATAGTAAACGTACGAATGCGGAGTGACCTCATATTACCCTCCCTCAAAGCGATACCCTACTCCCCATACGTTGACCAGGAATAGCGGTTTATTCGGATCAGCTTCGATTTTCTCACGAAGCCGACTAAGATGGACCCGAATTGTATGCCTGTCGCCCACCCCATCCCAAAACTTCGCTAGTAATTGTTCATAGGAGAAAACATGTCTCGGATGTTCGGCAAATAATCGCAGCAGCTCATATTCCCTGGGTGTGAGCACGATGTTATTTCCATCCACTAGTACTTCTCTTGTGGACAGGTTTAATTTAATGCGGCCGTAATCCAAGACCCTGTTATCCAATTGTTGTGGAGAAGCGGAACGCCGCATTACGGCTTTTACTCTGGCAACGATCTCACCCGGCGAAGCGGTTTTGACGATGTAATCATCGCCTCCGAGAGTAAGGCCCCGAATCTTATCCACATCATCGCTGCGAGCACTTAAGAACAGGATGGGTACATTGCTCTCCCCGCGAATCCGGCGGCAAAACTCAAATCCATTTTGTCCCGGCATCATAATGTCAAGAACAATGCAATCAACAGAGTTTTCCTTAAATATGTCCCACGCTTGGGCGGTGTCGCAAGCGGTTTTCACTTGAAAGTGGTCATTCTCTAGAAAATCCCTTAATAGCTCAACAATATCTAGGTCATCGTCTACAACCAGAATCGTCTTTGATACGCTCATGTTTATCCCACCTTTGCTTTCCTAGTTTATCATTTTTTTAACAAGAACTAATGCTAGCTTACGTATTGTGATGATTTGTTTATACTTTTGTGATCTTTCTGCATCTTTGTTTGAGATATTCGTTTGGTATGCTTCTATTTGCGCACACGACCAGCCCCAACTTCGGGTGATCTTCCCGCACACCATGATAAAGGAGGTATACATATAGGATTGGAAAATAACGCCTTCTCGTTCTTTCCTTTCGGGCCTTTGTTTTGTCTAACGCTGTTTTCTTTCCTGGCAGTTCGAGTATATCCGATTCGTTATCGTTACAAAAATGGTCATCAAAAGAATGACATCGCTATGATTCTGATGGCCAATGGGGAAATTGATGAGAAGGAATATCGTAAGCTGAAAGATCTTTAGACTAAATAGAGACAAGGAGGATTTACGGATGCTTAACGTTCAAATTGTATTGTTTGACGGCTTCGACCTTCTGGATGCGATAGCGCCTTACGAGGTCTTCTGTGCTGCAGCCATGAATGCTGAAAATGCGTTAAACGTAAAATTGGTCACCGCCGAGGGACCAAGATCTGTGCCCAGCGGCATCAACGGATTGAGGATTGAAGCGAGTGGCGGACTGGACCCGGAACGAGCGGGCATCATTTTCGTACCTGGCGCGTCCGGCGACGTCGAGGGAGATGGGCCCGATTCGGTTCCGGCTATTCTGAGCCGGGCCATGGAGACCGAATTGACCGGCATGATCGAGCAGGCTCTCCAGCACAAAGACAGGATAGTCGCTACAGTCTGCGGCAGTTCACTGGTGCTTGCCATGGGAGGCCTCTTGGAAGGCAGACCTGCGGTAAAGAACCATCTGGGCATGGACTTACTTGGTGCAACTGGAGCAGTTCCCATCTCGGCTCGCGTTGTGGACGACGGCAATCTGGTTACCGGCGGCGGCGTAACCTCAGGACTCGATGTAGCGCTTTATCTGGTGGAACGTGAACTTGGGCCTCGTATCGCTCACGCGGTAGAGCAGTTATTCGAATACGAACGAAGAGGCACGGTTTGGAAGAATATCGGGATAACGCCAAGCGTTAATAAACCATTGACGAGCGAAGAGCCAAACACCGTGGTGAACCAAACAGCGACCCCCACGCCCCGTACCCTGCACTGCAACACCGTACAAGCACCGGTCTTCGACGGAGATTGGGATACCTCCCTCGCTACGCCCGTTGGAAAGCTGGAGATCATGCTCTCGATATCGACAAGACACGGTATGATTCACGGCACGGCGATGCAAGGAGATGAAACCATTGAGTTTATGAACCCCTTGCTTGAAGATAACAAGCTGGTCTGGTCACTTCGAATCACGAAACCCATGCGCTTGAATCTCAAATTTGAAGTTGTCGTCGATGGTGATCACATGGTTGGTTTCGCTAAAGCCGGCCTCCTGCCTGCATCCAAATTAACAGGAAATCGGGTTACCTAATCGTAAGAAGGAAAATCCGCGGCATACACGTGCTCTGGCTTCCAGATATGTATGTCGATCGTGTTTTACCGTATTCAGAAATGAAAAATGGAGCTTCGGGAGTTGCAAACGGATGAAGAAACGAAAATCGTTATATCTATTGCTAGCCTGTGTCAGCATTCTATTTATACTACACACTTTGGTGAAAAACTATTGGATCGATCCAGGTGCTTCAGGATTTTTAAGCCATAAGACCGGGCTGAAACGCGAACTTAATCTCCCGGTTTGGCTTAATGTCATGTACATTCATGTTGCATTCGCATGTGTGGCCATGGCATCAGGACTGATTAACTTTTCGAATCGAATATTTGAAAGAAGCCGCAGGCTGCATCGCATAAACGGCTATGTATATATCCTATCCGTACTGCTGGTTGTACTAACTTCCGGATATATGGCCCCCTACGCGACAGGCGGCAAAATAAGCAGTATGGGATTCAATCTGCTGAATATGATCTGGCTGGTTATCACCATTACGGCGCTCGTTCAAATCAAAAGAAAAAGGATCATTCGACATCGCAACTGGATGATTCGTAGTTACGCCTTTTGCTTCACTAACATGTTGATCCATCTCATTACTTCCCTGTTTCATCAGGGATTCGGGTACGTTTACCCTACTAGCTACACCATCGGCGTTTACGGCTCGATTGCGCTGCTGCTAGTTATTCCTGAAATAATCATCAGAACAAATCGAAAGGAATGGGTATCAGGATGAAAAAAACACTTAGCTTACTCACGTCGTTAACGCTCGTTCTATGTCTATTATCCCCCGCAGCAAGCGCAGAAACAAACAAGAATCCAGATCCATCCAAGGATAAAAGCGTGCATGTACAAATCGTATTATTCGATGGGTTTGATCTGCTGGACGCATTAGCGCCATATGAAGTATTTGCTGCTGCCGGAATGTACACTGGTGGAAAAGTTACTGTAGAATTAGTATCTGCAGAAGGTAAGCGTTCGGTGCCGAGCGGGCTGAATGGACCTGCCCTCGATGCGCAAGATGTGTTAGACCCTGATCATTCCGGTATTATTGTTGTTCCTGGCGCTTCGGGGAAGCCAGCGGGGAATACCTCAGATGCTATTCCCAACATATTAAGGCAGGCCAAGGATACGGGATTAACAACGATGATGAAACAAGCTATGAATAATAAGGAAGTTACGGTGGCTACCGTGTGTGGAGGTTCATTGCTGCTGGCTATGGATGGATTGTTGAAAGACAGATATGCTGTCACAAATCAGATAGGCATGGGTGCGTTAGGGGCTCTCGGTGCAATTCCGGTCGATGCAAGAATCGTGGAAGATGGCCCTCGTTTGGTAACTGGCGGAGGTGTTACTTCTGGACTTGATGTGGCCTTGTATTTGGTTGAGCGTGAAGTCGGACCACAGATTGCGAATGCCATAGAGAAGTTATTCGAGTACGAGCGCAGAGGTACGGTGTGGCAAGCAAACGGCATAACACCAATTAACTTTGAGACGAGCTAGGAAACGTCTTAAAAAGAGCAAACGTCTGCACCGGAGAAAAAAGTCGAGAAGTGAGGAATCGAGCATAATGCTCTACTTTCGAATTTCTTATAGTAAAGTATTCTGATTTCATATCCCTAAAGAATTATTCCTTTACTGAATTATCATAACAGTTTCCTTGGTAGGTTCGCGTTCTTGCTTCCAACCCGCAAACTGCTGTGAATGTGTGCAAATTTCGGAAATGAATTAATGGGCGAATAACCAATTATATATATGCCTAATAATCGGCAATAGGAACCTGCTCTTGTCCAATACGGTAATCGGTACAGGTTCTTGTCCTCAACAGCTAGTTTCAGTCCGATATTTCGCTTTAATACCTAGCCACCCGTGTTTAACCTCTCATCGTGTCTGTTGTTCCATAACAATGTGAACACTTTCATGTATTATGGTACTTAATGAGATTTTAAGTGCATGTGCTCATCGTACGATATACATGTAATCGGCAAACGGACTATGTTCTTGTCCATCCCGGCAATCGGTACAAGTTCTTGTCTTTAGCACTTGGAAGAACTTGTACCAATAAAATAAGAAAGCCGCTAAAAATAGCGACTTCAATAGGAATATGTTCTTGACCCTCGATAATCATAAAGTTAATAAATTTTTTTCTATTAACTCAGATTCTTACCTTAAGTACATACCTCTGTACGTTTGCTTAAACAGCATTAATTGTTCCTTAATCACATACGCTCACTAAGATGCACGTCTATCAATTAGAAAAGAAGCTCCACCTACATAAATAGGTAAAGCACAACTAATCTATTGTTCAACTGATATTCTTTATTTATAGGATTAGTACTCTAATTTTTCCCCATCTTCTGGAACTGATAACTTTGCGCCAAATCCGTGCTCTTTTGCAAAGTCTTTTAACTCTTTACGTGTTAGATAAGCATGATTAACTGCCTCCATATGGGTTGCAAACAATTCAGCTTCTGGAAGAGTTTGATGTACTTTTAGTACACCTTCTGCCCCCATAATTAACGGCCCACCAATTTCAAATTGATTGTTACCTGCGTTAATAATTACAACATCCGGCTGATATTTTTGTAGATTGTTCTCCACTTCGTCATACCAAACGGTATCACCTAATAAATATACAGTCTTCTCACTTTCATGCTTAAAGACAACACCGCAAGCAGGACCTGATATTGCTAGCATCTCGTCAACACTTGCGTGTTTTCCATTGGTATGAGTTAAAGAAATTCCCTCAAAATGTGTCTTATCACCTATTACATAAACATTCTTAAACCCTTGCTCACGAAGTGTAGTTGCATCATCCTCATTTTGCGAAAATAAAGGAATTTGTTTATCTATTTGTTCACTTGCCGCAGGATCCCAGTGATCTGGATGCAAATGCGTTACAATCAATGCATCCACGCCTTCTAGAATTTCATTAACTGACATTGGCAATTCAGTTATAGGATTACTCTCCAAATTTCCAGACATAGGCATCGGTGCATGTGGTGGTGCAAATGGAGGAATTTCACCTTTTTTAGAGAGCATAGGATCTACTAAAAAGATTTTTTTACCATACTTTATTTTTAACGTTGCATTCCTGATTTGCGTAATATACATCGAAAATCCTCCTTTAAATTTATCAAGTTATTTGAGCTCTGTAATTTACCGATTTGAATCAAAGTACCACTTGCTCACTCATAATAATCTAATCGGTTTATATTATCATTTTACCGTGTAATAAAAAATCATTACATTATTAAAAAAGGAAAACAGCCAAATTACTTTATTTTCTAAAGAAAGTAGGAACGATATAATTGATTCATGTAAGATAATTCTTTATATATTTTCCAGTAACACTGGATTTTGTTCTGCAAATTTGTTCTACAGAACCATTTCCCATTAATTGACCTCCATAGCGTCCCCCATTTGGCCCCATATCAACAATATAGTCAGCATTAGCGATCACATCTAAGTCATGCTCAATTACAATTACTGTTGCTTTACTTTGCACCAATTTATCTAATACACCCACTAATGTAGCAACATCTCGAGGATGCAATCCAATACTTGGTTCATCAAAGATAAATAAGTAGTTTGCTTGTTTTTTCTCTAAATAGTAAGTCAGCTTTAATCGTTGTGCTTCTCCACCAGAAAGTGCTGGCGTGCTTTCGCCTAGATGTAGATAACCAAGACCTAGTTCATTTAAAACTTTCAATGTTTTAGAGATGCTGGATTGGTTTTTAAAGAAAGATTGTGCTTCTGCAACCGTCAATTCCAGTACTTCCGCAATATTCTTTCCTTGCAAAGTAACATCTAATATCTCATCTCTATATCGCTTGCCCTGACATTGTGGACAGACTTCAACAATATCTGGTAAGTACTGAATATCTAGATTTACACTCCCTGTACCCTCACAATAAGTGCAAGCTCCTGAATTGTTATTATAGGAAAAATCAGTTGCCTTGAATGCATGTGTCTGATCCGCTTCTGTTTCAAAAAGTTTGCGCAGCTTGTCCATAATTTTAGAGTAAGTGGCTACTGTAGAACGAATATTTTTCCCAATCGGATTTGAGTCAATTTCTACGACTTGCTTGATCTTTCCTTCGCCTGTTAATGCAACATGGTCGGGAAGTTTCTCCTTTGCCAATCTGGCTTTCATAGCGGGGACGAGACTATCTAATACTAATGTGGTCTTCCCTGATCCTGAAATCCCTGTCACAACATTGAGACCATTTAACACAAACTCCGCACGAACTTCATGGATGTTGTTTTTACCTTGAACTGTAACTATTATCTTATCCAGCTGATTAGCATCTTGAATGTTACGAACAACAACCTCTGCTGATTTATTTAAATAAGCAGCAATAACCGACTGATCATTAGTAGATAGTTCACCTGGAGTTCCTGCACCGATAACTTCTCCACCATCTTCACCAGATAAAGGCCCTATTTCAATCAAATAGTCCGCTGCTTCTAAAATGGCCACATCATGATCAACGACGAGAACTGAATTACCTTGTTTAATAATCTGCCGAATAATCTGTATTAAAGCTTTCACATTTTCTGCATGGAGACCAACACTTGGTTCGTCCAAAACATATAAAATCCCTGTCATTTGATTGCGAATCGTACGAGCTAGTTGAATTCTCTGCAATTCTCCTGTTGAGAGGCCATTCCCTGCTCTATCTAAAGTTAAATAATCCAGACCTAGCGCGACAATTGGATCTATTAGTTCTTTCAACTCTTTTGAAAGTTGTCCAGCCATATTTTTCATCTCAGCAGGTACCCAGCTAACTAATTTATCTGAAAACTCTTCTAGCTGTAATAAATCATATTGGCTGACTTCTGCAATGTTTTTGCCCATAATAAGCGTCGAAAATAGTTCGGGATTATAGCGAGTTCCATGACATCTGGAACAACACCCTACATCATAAAACCGATTTAATCGCTCGATGGTATTATCATTTTTGGCAGTATTAAAGCTGTTTTCTACTGCTACAAAAGCATTTTCGTACTTGGCATTAAGTTCAAAAGATTTCCCAGTTGAAGTTGGAACCACAATGACTCGCTTTACTTCTGGTCCATGAAGTACAATTTCTTTTTCTTTATCCGTTAGTTCTTTAAAGGGAAGATCTAAGCGAACACCTTGCTGTTCCGCTAGTAAATGCATATGCGTTCTGCCCGGTAATCGCCAGGATGCCACGGCACCTTCTTTAATAGTTAAATCAGGATTTGGAATAATCTTCTTCAACTGAATTTCTCTTGCTTCTCCCGTTCCTTGACAAGTTGAACAAGCTCCATCTGAATTGAATGCAAAGCTTTCTGCACCATAGACCATGAAAGGGACTTGGCACGTAGGACAGTTAATAATCCCCATTCTTTCGTCTGTACCCATGAAATCCATGACTTCTGCTACTCGAAGTGTCGGCTCTAGACGATGCCCATTTGGACAAACATGAGAACCTAAACGTGAAAAAATCAACCGTAAAATGTTCAAGGTTTCGGTTAGAGTTCCCACTGTTGAGCGAATCCCGGGTGTGTCTGGTCGTTGGCGTAAGGCAATCGTTGAAGGGAGATTCTTAATTGCTTTCACATCTGCACGTCCCACCTGCTTAATACGGCGCCGTGTGTACGTGGCCAAGGCATTTAAGTATCGTCTTGTTCCTTCAGCATAGATCGTGTCCATCGCTAAAGACGATTTGCCTGAACCTGATACTCCAGTAATTGCAACTAAACGATTCAAAGGAATATCAATATTAATATTTTTCAAGTTATTCGCATTGGCTCCCTGTACATTGATATGCGTTGGAATATAGTTCATTTCATCCTGCATTGTTATAACCTCCTATCAGCTCTTTTTTTGTAAATTATATTCCATTAAATTCGTTGTTTAATTGGTTTAAATTAGCTCAGAGATAATGTGTAGGACTTTGTAATTTGCATATTCATTTAACAGTTCTAAAAAGTTATTCAACTCATCATTAGAAGGAAATCCACCTTGGATCATATAATTCATTTGTCCAGAAATTCTATAATGGTGGAGAATAAATTGTTGTTTGGAATGAATAAACTCTAAATATATTTTATGACTAAGATGCGTCATTTCAGTCTCGATAAACACCTGATGAGTATACCCAAGCTTAGACGGATCAACTTCAATTGTATATTTTTTTATAACGTTTTTATCCTCCAGTTGTTTAATTCTTGCAGAAACCGATGGGGGTGTCATATGAACCAATTGGGCTAACTTATTTTCGCGAATTCTGGAATTTTTTTTTAGCTGTTTTAATATCTCAATATCCGTATTATCCATTAAGTTATACACTCCTTATTATTTAAAAGAAAAGATGGGATATACCTAATTTTTTTTATTACTATATACAAATTTACGAGTGACGACAAATTAGAACCTTCATTGATGATGCCCAAAAAAACAGTCATTTCCGTCGGCGCTACCAATGCCGTCTCATCACTGTTTAGCATGATAAGACAGCCGTGACTAGATCTGAATTAATTGACAGCAAGTAGGGGAATCCGAGGCTAGTATTAGAACAATTCGACGTGCTCATGCAGTTCAACCGCTCTAATTTCAGCCAAAGCACAAATAACCACTACTCTCGTAGTGGTCATTGTTAAGTTATAGCTCACTTGATGATCTCGGCAATCGTCTGTCTGCCTCCCGGTATAAACTGAACTTGCTTTTCTCTGCGAATGGATCGCCCCGAATCCTATGTTGTTATAGTGCGAAAAATCCATTCTGTACAGCTTGTTTCACCCACTCTTGGAGTGGAGTGCCCGGTGTAGCAGAACGCAACTCGTCGCTGACCTGGTCTGGCTTGGGAAGTAATTGAAAATGAGAATTTAATCCAAGCCATTTGTAGGAGTCGGCGAGGCCTTTGGCTGTTTCCTTGCCTAGCATTGGAGATAATGCTTCTTCGAACGCTTCCACGGGGAGAGAATAAAACTGTATTTTTCGATTTAATGTGGCGCTAAATTGCTCTGCCAGCTGATTTCCAGTTAGCGCCTCAGGTCCTACGATAGGCAATGTCTTCCCTGCCAGTTCTGGGTGGTTAAGTGCATATACGCTGTAAGCGGCTGCATCTTCCATACTAATCCATGCGACTGCAGAATCAGCAGGTACAGGGTAAGCCAGTGTTTGGTTGTCTACAACGCCGGGAATAAGGAAGTTTTCCATATAAAATGTAGGTTGTAGGATAATAGTCGGAATGCCACTTTGCTTCACATAAGCGATTAATTCTCTCTTAATATCATAAGCAGCAACACCTGTAACATCATCTGTAAAGAAACCGCTAGTATTAAAAACAAGGAGTTTAACATTGGCTTTTTTGGCAGCATCAACGGTATTACGGATGAATTGTCGATTACGCTCCAAGTCGTAGTCCACCGGCAACACCAGGAATACTTTGTTGACACCGTGATGAGCAGGAGTTAGGCTGCTAGCATCTGTTAGATCGCCAACAAAGGCAGTAATGCCCTGCTCTTGAAGCTGAGCGGCCTTGTCCGAATTTCTTACGATTGTATGAACGGCGTGTCCTTCTTTCAGAAGTTTGCTGGCGACTGCCCCTCCTTGTACGCCGCCTGCTCCATATACTAATATCTTATCCTTAGTTGTCATTTATTCATCATCCTTCCGTTTACTAAAAGTAATTTAATGACTATAGTTAAATAATATAGGTTTAAATTCAATAATGTAAGTACGCACATGAAGGATATTTAGTATCCTTAAGGATACCTAAAAAGGAGAGAATCAGAGTGGATAATCAAGACTCACATTGCTCGCAATGCCCGGTTGAATTTACAGTCAATATGATTGGGGGCAAGTATAAGCTGCTTATTCTGCACAACCTTTCGCTTCTCGGCGTAAGACGGTTTAATGAATTAAGAAAAGAATTTCCCAATATTACGCAGCGTACACTCACTCGCCAGCTGCGTGAGCTCGAAACCGATGGGCTGATTAACCGACAAGTGTATTCTGAAATTCCACCCAAGGTAGAGTATTCTTTGTCAGAGACCGGGAAGAGCCTTCATTCTATACTTTATCAGATAGAGGAATGGGGCTTGAATTATATCGCAAATAATCCAAAAAATTCATAGGCCATGGCAAGTATGTCTCAGTTCACATCATACCCATGGTCTGTATTTCCTTTAAAAAATAGAGAATTCGAGTCTGATTGCACTTTCCGGTCTCTGAACTGTCCCGGAGTTTCATTATTAAATTTGCGAAACACTTTATAAAAAGTCCGCTGGTTCTCATACCCTACCATTCTGGCTATCGTATCCAGAGACAAATTCTTCATGCTAGCCATCATTTCCTTAGCCTTACCTATCCTTACCTGGTTTATATATTGAACGAAAGTATTTCCGGTTTCCCGCTTAAAGATCTGTCCAAGGTACACTGGATGCAAATTCAGGTATGCCGCCGCATCAGATAAAGAAATATCCTTCATGTAACTTTGCTCTATATAGGCTTTTAACAGTTTAATATGTTCGTTCTGCGAGGTACCCATTTCTTCGGGGGGGATTGCCAGACATTTCCAAAATTTCACGTTCTTGAATCAGTTCACATGCTGTTCTTTTAAGAACCTCAGCTAACTCCACCTGGTTAATTGGCTTAAGTAAATACTCTATCACCTGCAATTTAACAGCTTTGCGTGCATAGTCGAATACATCGTGCCCTGTTAGGATAATGAAGCGCTTTATATCCTTTTGCTGCGCTCGCCGAATCAGCTCCAGACCGTCGATTTCTGGCATATGGATATCCGTAATGATTAAATCCGGACGGGCAAGTTCTATTCGTTCCAGCGCTTCGATGCTATCACGAGCCGTTATGATTTTCCTGAACGCTGTCTTTTCTTCCTCAATCATGTCTCGCAAACCTTCCAAAATTATTGGCTCATCATCCACAATCAGTAGTTTGAGCATTGGAGTATTCCTCCTTCAGCAGCAGTTTAAGGCAACAAACCGTCTCTTTTCCGGGAGTACTTATTATTCCAAGCGATGATTCTTTACCGTAATACGCTTTGACCCGTTCAGCCACATTACTAAGCCCGATGCCTGTCGTCTTATGCTGCGATTCATGCTTGGTGATACTGCCCTCCAGCAGCCGCTGAAGAAACTTTATCTGCTGCTCCGATATCCCGGAACCGTTGTCGGCTACCTCAATCCACACATATCCATGTTTTCTTTCTATCCGCAACGTAATCCGCTTGCTGCCCCTGTTCCTGGACAAACCATGGATCATACTGTTCTCCACCAGCGGCTGTAGGATAAATCTGGGACAAGGCAACGATAATAGCGTTTCCTCTACCTGGAGCTCCACCTCAAGGTCACTCATACGGATTTGATGTATTGCGATATAGGTGCCTACATGATCTAGCTCATCTCGAAGCGTCGTATGTTCCGACTTTGACAGACTGTAGCGGAACAAATTACCGAGAGAAAGAGCCATCTCTGCTACTTTATAATCCTTATTTGATCTGGCAAGCATTCGCATCGTTTCTAGGGTATTATATAGAAAATGGGGTTGAATTTGTGCCTGCAGCATTTTGAAATCTGCTTCTTTCTTAAGCATCTCCACTTTTTGAACATGGTTTACTAATTCATCCATGCGACTGATCATTTCATTATAGTTCGTGATTAGGAAGCCGATTTCGTCTTTCCCAGCTTTCCCCTTAACGGGGTTGTTCAGGAACTCTGGCTCCACTCTGCGCATATGACGCGAGAGCCGGACGATTCGTTTGGTTAGCGAAGAGATGATCCAAAAGTAGAGAGCGGACAGCAAGGCGAGCAGCGCCAAACCGCAAGCTACCCATAACTGCTTTACCCTCAGGAATTGGAATAAAACTGCCCGTTTATTCACCTCGATAATCGTTAGCCCCAGCTTTGGAATATGAACAGAATTAATCAACAGTCGATCATGGTCGGCAAGAGATCCTCCCAAGGATTCATTACCAAACAGTTGGATAATGGAGCGTATTTGCTCATCTGACAGCTTCGTATTCGTGACATAGCTAACCATCTTTCCTTGACGATCAAGCACCATTATTGCATTATCCGGATGTACTTGAGTCAAGGCCGACACGAATTGATCTAACATTGCAGGGTCAACACTTATCTGAATAATACCTAGATCAGTATTATAGGAATTACTGTACAGCTTCTGGAAATAACTCAGTGCCGGAGCGGCAGGATCGAAAGATTGCTTCCATAGTCCCTGGGCTGGACGCAACTCTCCAATTTCATCAGGAGTTAGGAATCTCCCTATATCACGATAGTTCTGAAAACCGGGAGCCTCCAATAGCCGTTTCTGATACTTGGGATAAACTGTAAAATTTTGCACTAAAGGATCTGCCAGATAAGCAAACGAAAATGCTGGATTAATTTCTTTTAAATACGAGTAGATTAAATCACGGTCATCCACAAACCCTCCTTGCAAAAAGTCAATTAAAGCTGCATTGTTTTGATAAATCGAAGTAAGTGATTCCAGCTTAGCCAGGCTTGAATCCAGATTGGATGCAGTCTGCTCCAAATTTTGCTGGTTTGCAAGTTGATATTGGGTGAGCATTCTTTCATACAGCTGAACATAGGAGAACAGAGCAAAGAACAGAAATGGAAGCACAATGAGGAGAATGTAACCCAAGTACATTTTTGTACGTATACGCATATCAGATATCTCCCCGCTGTCTAATATGGTGTTTTAACGTTGGTGAGCTCACACAGGATGCAGGCTCCTTGAGTCTGCATCCTGTGTGAGCGGTATAGTGCCTGTATGTTGGCTTGTTACTTCGTTAACTGATCATACTTTTGCTTAAGAGGACCGTACTGCTCGGTTGCCCATTCTTCGAGCTTGCTCATTCCGATTTTTTCGGCTTTTTTAATCAGCTCGTCGAAGGCAGCCTGTGCTTCAGCTTCTGTAGCAGCCAGATAGATCTTAGTGACCTCCGTTTTCACCATATTATCGATGTTCGTGCGGATAATCTGTTCGGGTGAATCCGTGTCAGGATTAATCATACCTATCGCCGGATTAAACTTAATTATTGGTGAGTACTTCTCTCCCTGCCGTGTCGTTTCCGATCCTTCTTTATAAGATGTTAATGCCATTCCTACACCTGTCTCAGTAGGCACTCCCCACCAGTACACCCCTTTTTCCTTCAGTAGCTCGAGATCGTTAATATCATAAGTGAATTCCGGGTACCCGGCTGCATTCCAGCTCCAATCCTTGCCCTCTACACCCCACTCTGCCGTTCTCCAGCCTTCCTCTGAGAATAGATATTTCAAAAATTTAACGGTCGCTTCCACATTTTTATTACTCTTGGTGACATACATCCCCAGCCCGCCGGTTCCTGAGCTTAGAATGGAAGCCTCTGGTCCAAGCGGTTCGGCCAATTGAACAAAGCTGATACCGTTGTCTTTGTTATCCGCATTGAGGCGTTCTGCCCCGGAATAGGTCCAGGTATAGGCGAAGCCCTTCCCGGCCGCCATCATTTGCTCTGTCTCCGTCTCATTCTTATAGGCAAAGTTCTCTGATGTTATATATCCATTCCGATATAGGCTATTCATATACAACATCGACTTGCGTACAGCGTCTTGTCTCAGATAGTAAACAATCTTCCCATTCTCGTCCACAAAACCTCCATAAGCACCGAATTGTGCATCGAAATATGGCCTTTGCCAGTTAGGATTAAGAATTAAAGGCGTCATCTCCGGATATTTCTCTTTGACAGTTGCGAACACATTATCAAGGTCATCCAGTGACTTAATGGACGGATTACCTATTTCCTCCAGAATATCCTTGCGCATGGCTAACCCGGGAACCATCATATGGGCATAAGGATTAGCCTTCCACTCCGATTCAGGAGAAAAGTCATTACGAATGGCGTAATAATTCTCGTCACTTACAGTATTCACTAGTTCCTTTACTGGATCGAACTTCACATCAGGAGCATATTTAGGAAATATTTCGTTATACGGCAAGCTTAGATTGCCATCTGACATTAGCTTGAAGTTAAAAGAAACAATGATATCCGGGAGATCCCCTGAAGCTACCATCAGCGCCAATTGCTTATCGTCCGTGGCAACCGTAATTTTCGGCTTCACCCCAGTAGCTTTAGTGATCATTTCCGGAATTTCCCCGGACCAGTCCTGAAAAGGATACCATGTTGCATCAACGAACATAGTCAGCTCCACTGGCTTATTTCCATTGTCGGTCGATGATGCAACACCACTCTGTTCCCCATTTTGGCTGCATGCTGAAAGTACGCCGACTACCAAAAGTACCGCCAGTATCAGCTTAGATAGCATACGTGAGCTTTTCCCCATCTTTCTTTCCCCCATTCATGTGGTTTTGGAAATTACCAGATGTTTAACCTTTTACCGCACCGAGCATCATCCCCGAAACAAAGTACTTTTGCAGAAACGGATAAACCCCGAGAATAGGAACAATAGACACTACCATTGCCGTTGCCTGAATAGAGAAGGGCGTAACCTTAGCTCTGGACATCGAAGCCGCTGCGGCATCCCCCGTGGGTACCATTGACTGATTGATCACTTGCATCATCCGATAAGTAAGCGTTCTCAAGTTCTCGTTCTGAACGAAATATGCAGAGTCGAGCCAGGAATTCCACTGTCCGGAGCCAATGAATAGGCTCATCGTCGCCATCAGCGGCATGGAGACAGGTACAACGATGCTGAAAAATATCCTCAGTTCACTTGCCCCGTCCATCCGAGCAGATTCTCCTAGTTCATCTGGAATTTCACGAAAGAAAGAGATGGCTATCAG
Organism: Paenibacillus tundrae; assembly: GCF_036884255.1. Classification (NCBI taxonomy): domain Bacteria; kingdom Bacillati; phylum Bacillota; class Bacilli; order Caryophanales; family Paenibacillaceae; genus Paenibacillus; species Paenibacillus tundrae. The sequence continues at coordinate 3,400,587 of NZ_CP145605.1, forward strand.
CAGGAAGAACAAATTCAACATGCTGGGAATCACGTAAACACCGAATGTGTTAATCAGCCCGAGGCTTTTGAGCACAATATAGAAAGCAATCAATCCACCCGAGAAATTCATCGCTACTATCACGATAAAAAAATATGTTTTTCTAAACATCAAATCTCGCTTCGCAAGCCCATATGCGACCATACTGGTGAAAAACACTGCGAGCACCGTTCCCACTATCGTCCGTAGGATCGAAACCAGAAAAGCATTTACCCATTTGGGATCTTCAATAAAGTAGATGTAATTCCCCAGCGTGAACTCCCTCGGCCATAAATACATTCCTCCTAGGTTAGAATCAGATCCTGAATTGAATGTAATGATAAGAATGTAATAGAAGGGGTACAGCGTAATAAACACAATGATTAATAAAATTACCGTAATCAGAATGTCCAGTATCCAATCTTCCATCGTTCTTTTCCTGCGCATGGCTTCACTGCCTTTTCTGTTTGAGTAATGACCCTAGGCTAGAACAATCCGGTTCCCGAGAACCGCTTGGCGATAAAATTACTGGTGAAGATCAGGAAAACCGAGATTACCGACTGCATAAGGTCAATTGCTGTGGCAAAAGAGAACCGTCCCTGGGCTAGACCAACCGAAAATGCATATGTCTGGATAATCTGCGACTTCTCGTTGTTGAGTGGATTCCCCAGCAGCATCGACTGTTCGAAATTTGACCCTACCAAACCGCCTCCCAGAATACTGCCGATGGTCAGAATGAGCACTACTATGCTGGCACTTTTGAGCCCCGGTAAGGTAATGTACAGAATTCGTTTAAGTCTGCCAGCCCCGTCAATCTCCGCTGCCTCATACAATGCTGGATCAATACCAGCCAAAGCTGCCAGAAAAATAATTGTCCACCAGCCTGCCTCCTTCCAGATCGCAGTCATAACCGCCAAGCCATAGAACGAATCGGGATCGGTCAGGATTTGTACAGGTTCCTTGATAATATGCAGCGATAGCATCAACTCATTAAAAATTCCAAAACCGGATGAAAAGAAAGCGTATGCAATACCAGTCACTACAACCCAGGAAATGAAATGTGGCAGGTAGCTTACAGTCTGTACAAACCTTTTAAAAAATACATGTTTGACCTCGCTAAGCATAATCGCAAACAGAATAGGAATCGGATACGAAAAAATCACTTTCAGTACACTGAGTATTAACGTATTGCGCACCAGGCTTGGAAAGTTGTAGTCGTTAATCAACTCTCTAAAATGCGACAATCCTGCCCAGGAACTGGTGAAGATACCTTCAATACCAGTAGAAATTTTGTAATTCTTGAAGGCGATGATAATGCCGAACATCGGAATGTAACTGAAGACCAGCAGGAACAGAATCCCAAGTCCTACAAACAAATGAAAGGGTAGCTGCTTGTGTAAACGTTTTAGAAATAGTTCTTCTTGAATGATGTCCACCTCCTTGACGGCTAATAGATTAACTCGCTTTCTAGGTTAAATTATAGGTTCCTCAAACCGTCATGAACACAGTTCATTTCCAATAATGAGATGTCCATTTTCAAGGTGGTCACAGTTGGACTGGTCCTACAATTGAAACGCAACTGTAACCTCGGTACCTTCGCTAAGTGTTAATTGAATATATTTCCCGCGTAAGTCCTGTTGTACATCCGCTTTACCTCCGTTGATCTTGGCTTGAGTCCAAGAAAGTCCCGCTCTTATTCGGATGGCATTTTCATTCTTGCTGGAACTCAGTACTACATGCACCGTTTTGGCGGAAAGATTCCAGGATAATGCCTTGACTTCGACCCAGGTTCTTGCCATAAGCCCATGTATAGAACCCTTTGTCCAATCAGAAGGCAAAGCCGGAAGAATCTCTATTTCACCCGTATCCGAGAATAACAGCGCTTCATTAATGGCTCCTACAGTACCGAAAGAGGTATCCGTGCAATAACAATTGCATCTTCTGTTTGAATCATGATCTGTCATTAAGGAGCTGTAATAACCCGCATCCCTCATCATGGGAAGAAGTGCTGAGAGCACTCCGTCACCATTTTTCAGCCTAGCTTGAACTAGCGCCTTATGCATCCAACCATGCCCAGCGGTATCGTCGACAGTATTAAATCGATCTCTATTGTCAATCGCAATCTTTGCAGCCTGCTTTAACTCCGGATCGGTTTGTGTTTCATAGGCTGGCCATGCCACATAAAGATGGCTCAAATGTCGATGATTGTTATTTTCCGTATAATCACTCATAGCCCATTCGCGCAAAGCACCATCATAGTCATATTTATAATTTGGCAGCAACTCAAGCAATGCTGTCCACTTAGCTATGGCTTTTTCATAACCATCGCGCTTGACTGCCTTTTCCATGGAGATAACCATAGATAGACCATCCCGTGCAGCAGAAATGTCCATGGTGGCATTCGCCGTGATTGTGCTGTTATATCCGATGGGGTGATTCTCTGGAGAATATGTGGGAATAATTAGGTGTTTCTCTCCTGAATTCAAAGTCTTTTTGTCAAACTGGTAGCATGCCTTGCCGTTGATGTCCGTGTAATATTCCGGTGTGCAGATCTGCTGCCAAAAGTTTGCCTGCTTGGTAAGCAAGGGAAGCAGAATATCTTCTGCAAGATCCAGATAGCCTTTGTCTAACAGCTGTGTGAACTCCTCATCGCTCATGCCTCCATCTTGTACACTCAGAATGGTCTGCAGTTCATGAATCCGCATATTATCATGAAGCGGTATCTTTTGGTTGCCGTAACACTGCCAGTATTCATAAATGGGCAGAAGGCACCAGCTTGCCCCCGCGTTCCAGTATTCGAACGGATAATCATTGTCATATTCCACATGCATCCCGCGATCGCCGTCAGAGTTAACGGAAACCTGCAGTGCATCGTGCATCCCGTACGCCATCCGCGCATTGTATTCAAAGTCGGGAGTATTTCTCAAGAAAAATATAATATATCCGAGCTGTGCTTGCGTTAAATGGCCTGTATTCATGGAAGCAACCTGCAGATTCACATTAGCATCAAGCGTATAAATACCCCGCCAGCCAGGATTCCACTCCCCGGTCCACATTCCATATAAGCGCGGTGCACTGGTACCGCTGCAGCAGATCATGGCATACCGTCCCTGGTTATACACCTGCTCCATAAAAGCATGATTGACTCTGTCCGGAGTTGATTTTTGCGTTGTGATCAAGGTCTGGTTGTCTGAATTTTTGTAGTGGTCGTCGCCATCAATACTGAAGCTCACTGCATTAAACTCTACTGAATGCTTCCTTGTATGGGCAGCGAGAGCTGCATCATAATTTAATTGACCGTCTGAAGCCAAATATTTTTGCACAACCGCGTTTATATCTTGATAGAGTTGGTCTACGATCTTATATTGTGTCATTTCAGCAAATTCTTCGATTCTTCCCATAGAGTGAGTTCTGCTTGAGCGCGTAATTAAATATACGGCATCAGCGTCCTTAATCTGAATTACCGGATTTGGTTCTCGCCCAACATTGATCAGTTCATGACTGCCAGCCATCAGCATTCTCTTCTTGGTTCCGTTTACAACAACAATCTGAGTCAATCCGGCATACCCGCCGTAAGCTAGTTCACTTCCCTGATACACCGGATAATGAGCAACCTGGGCGAGATAATTCGCACCGGAGTCCACCAGCTTCTTATATTGCAGCTCCCTCAGCTCGATGTGACCTTCGTTCGCTCCGCTTATTGTGGAGATGTCATCAATGGAGAGGGTTATATTAATTTTTGTGCCTGTAGAAGATGCTGTGATCTTGGTAAAAGTTACATTATCCTCACGGGACGTAAAGGATGTGCGGACCCATTCCCCATTCTCATCGCTGTAGCGTACCCCAGTCTCTGCTGTTTCATAATTCGTCCATCTCTCATAACCACTCAGACTTCCTTGGGAGGGTATACTGAATCGGAGTTGGTGTCCAGGATGGTAGCTATAATAGAAGGTTCTGATCCTTGTGGAACCGGTTTTATTCGTAACCTTCCATTTATCGTTCTGCTTAAAAACATTTTGTCTGGCATCAGTCAGTTGCTCCGTCAATTCTTCCGGAATCACTCTTGGATCCTTGGAAGGATAGTTAAAGAACATATTCTGAAAAATAAAACTGTCCGTATACGGCGAACCTGAAGTAATATATCCGTTCTCCCCGTTTCCGCTAACCATACCCTCCCGCCATGCATTTCCGGGATTAACAGAGGAAACTTCCGTGTAGGCGTTTGCATAATTTCCTTTCTTATACAAGCGTATTGTTTCCGGTAAACTGGTCATTAGGTCTCCTCCTGATCTGTTTGGGCTGCAATTATTAACATTACGTCGGATTTCAGTAATAATTATATCAATGGAGACTGGAATTCGTTATCCTTGGAGATGACAAGGAAGAGGGAAGCATGTCGTAATTTTACAAGGGGAGGGTTAGATCGCATGGAATTACCTAATATTAACATCGGAAATCTAGATATCAAACTGACTCTTGGCGCAGTAGTATTGAACGTATTGTATGTTAAGTTCGGGTATTTCCACAGTCCTATGCCTGAACACAGCCATAGCCAAGGAAGCTACGAACTGCATTTTATTCCAACCGGCCAAGGTATTCTGAATGCACAAGGAAACCGTTACGCAATCACGCCCGGCACGTTATTTGTAACCGGTCCAGATGTCGTTCACGAGCAGATTCCGGATCCAGAAGACCCGATGGCGGAATACTGCATTTTCTTTGAGATTTTGCCCGGAAATTCCATATATCCGAATGTCAAACGTTCCTTCGTAAGAGAGCAGTCTCTCCCCGAATTACTGGTATCCACCCCCTTCTGGATTGGGAAAGAGGATGGGAAAATGCTCGAATTGTTCAAAATGCTTGCTGAAGAGCTTTCCCTTCAACAAATCGGCGTCCATCATATGGCAACCAACATTCTTGAGATGATTGTAATTTGTTTGTTAAGACATTACAGCGAGAATCACACGACCATACCGTCCCTTCCCCTGAAGACTCTTGATGATAGCAGACTGCTTATGATTGAGAACAGCTTTTTATACCAATACAGCTCCATTAGCCTGCAACAGCTTGCTAACGAATTGGGGCTAAGCACAAGACAGACGGAACGAATGGTTCATAAGCAATACGGTATGTCCTTCAAAGATAAGAAGCTGCAAGCACGAATGGCTGCAGCTTCAAGGCTTCTACTCACAACGGAAACTTCCATCGGCCTAATCGCAGCACAAGTGGGTTTCGCAACACCGGAACAATTCAGTAATGTATTCAAAAAATATTTTGGGATGACAGCCACTAGATACAAAAGGAAGCGTTGAAACGAAGCTAACACCATTTAGAATAAAGCCTACTTTGTTTACACTGGAGAATTCCGGATTGAGCAACGAAGGCACTATGTGCTTCACGTTTACTTTTTATTGGATACTAACCCATCAAAAATAGCCATACTCAGCGTTAGCGTTGTGTTCGCATGTGAAATTACAACAGTCCCAAAATAGGCAGTACCTGCTGCCGAAATCGATGATGTACCTGTCTGGGTTCACATAGAACCGTTTACTGAAATGAAGGTTGTAACCACCACATTGCCTGTACGGGTTGCTCTGACCCAGTAGGGTGTGTGGCCGTAAAGGATGCAGGGGAATAGCTCATCCTATACTTCGAATGATTTACCATATGCTCAAGGACAGTAACCCTTGCTTTTAGATGATGAATTAATACCTATTAGATGTGCATCTTCGTTTTTTGAATCTCCCTCTTTTTCTGTTTGATTCTTCACCTCTTCAGCTTTTGTTGAAGTTGTATTATCTTTTACCTTTTCCGCTACTGAATTAGTACCATCATTACCGCTTACACCACGGTTTCCAAAACCAGATTGAGCTAAATCATCTTTTACTTGTGGTGAATCAGGAACACGGCATCTCTGTGTTTAGATCTCCAGGCTTCCCGCCATTTAAATTCAGGGAAGACAACGGAGTTCTCTTCTACAGTGACTTCAGAATCTTCTCGAATGCCATTCAAATGATTCCTTTTACGCAAATGCTGACTAATTCCAGGTTGTGACATGTCTAAAATCTCTACAAATTCACACACGCACCATTCACGTTCTTTGAGGAGTGTAAGTATAGTAAGACGTGTTTTATCGCCCAGCAATTTAATCTTATCCGCTGCTTCTTGAATAGAATCCATATCACTTCCTCCTTTCGTTCAACATAAGTGCATGCTTATATTATAATAAAAAAATTGAAGTCAACGTTTAATTCGAAATTAACCTAAAAAAGCGTTGGTTCAAATTAGAACCAACGCTTGGGTGTTCGTAAACTCTCTTTCATTTTCAATTGATACAAGAAGTACTGCAATCACTCTTTTCCACCAATGTAATTATGTAGGCTCCTGCCCATTATTGCAAATGTTGTATCCCTTTATATAGGCGGCTGCATAGGTTCTGAGTAGACATTTCACCAAAGAAGGAGAATGACTATGTACCCTAAATTATTTCATCAAAATCAATGGCATAATCCAATGCCTAACAACCAGAATAACAACGGACAAGGGCTCTCCCCTCCGTACTGCCATGGAAATGTGAACCTTAGTCATCCTAGTGGAAATATAGAAATTAGAGATTACGGACAACCACCACTTGTAATCAATATTGAACAAGCCGCAAAATATAATCAGAATTATCGTACCGCTCTGTGGACAGGAAAGCATTTTCAAGTGACTTTGATGAGTATCCGTGTTGGCGAAGATATCGGTCTGGAAGTGCATCCGACAACCGATCAATTCATTCGTATTGAAGAAGGTAAGGTCAGGGACTTGTGCAAATGGGAGACGAGAAAGACAAATTGAATTTTCAAACGATGGCCTGTGAGGACTATGCCGTTATGGTGCCTGCTGGAAAATGGCACAATATCACCAACACAGGCAGTATACCTCTTAAAGTGTACGTGATCTATGCGCCGCCCGAGCACCCTTATGGGACAGTTCATGAAACGAAAGCCATTGCCATGTCTTCTGAAAGTTAGTTGATCATATTCTAATGCAATACAAATTTACAAAAGCCTGATTCCTCTTTATTCGTCGTGGAGAAAAATCAGGCTTATACTATGTGAAATTAAATCATTGCAGATCAATACACTCAGTAACGTTATGACTCCGTTGCATTCGTAACGGTCTTCACGAATCTTAGCAAGGCTATTGTACTGAGAACGTGTACTAGGACCTTGAGATAATTCATGAAATACAGACAACATAAGTTGGTCGGCTGTTTTTTTATATTATTAAAATATCGGTTCCCGTTAGTTTAATGATTTAATAACGATTAGATAAACGCTTAATCGGCAATGAGAACATGTTCTTGTCTAATTCGGTAATCGGTACAAGTTCTTGTCCTCAACCAATAGTCCCATTACCGATATTTCATACTTATAATACCTAAACACTTGTGTTTACCTTTTAAGCGTATCAGTTGTCCCATAACAATTTGAATATTTTCATGTATTAAGGTGCTAAATGAGGTTAAAGTACCTATGGTCATTGTTTAGAAATATATCTAATCGGAAATAGGAACATGTTCTTGTCCCTCTCGGCAATCGGTAGAAGTTCTTGTCCTCAACTGCCAGTACCAGTCTGATATTTCGCTTGTTTAATTTATGGCCGATCGTGTTTAACCTCTCAGCGTGTCAGTTTTCCTTAACAATTTGAACATTGTTATGTATCATGGTACTTAATGAAGTTTGAAGTGCATGTGGTTAATGTTTAGATATATACCTAATCGGCAATCGGACTATGTTCTTGTCCATTCCGGTAATCGGTACAAGTTCTTGTCCTTTGCTCGGGACAAGAACTTGTACCGATAAAATAAAAAAGCCGCTAAATTAGCGACTTCAATGGGAATATGTTCTTGTCCCTCGACATTATATGTATTGGTTTCTCACTTAACTAAATAAGTTATTTCATCATGAAAAATGGGAACCCGTTTTTTTTATTGGGTTCCCATTTTTTATAATCTAATGTTATTTAATAATGAAATGGGCTATAGCCTGTTCATCGGTCAAAAGAGACTCATTCAAAAGAGACTCATTACCCACTTTTTATTAATGGATCCATAATGTTTTTATGCCATGTATTGCATTAATCAAAACTTCAATTGGTCAAAAATCTTAACGAATATTTTCGCAATATTCTTGGCATCATCGATACCTCTATGGTGAGTACCTTCAAGTGGCAGTTTAAGCATAGTCAAGGCTCTCTCCATGCCTACCCCCCGCTCCCTGCCAATCATCCATCCGTGCTGATGCTTGAGACTGATATGGTTATCCGTCCATTCACTTGCGATTTGATGCAGTGCACAATCCTTCTGCAACTGGTTTTTATCATAAAACCCCCAGGAGCAGAGGACATGAGGTTCATTGCCTATCCACTCTTGGAATTGACGGATTGCCTGCGGAAAATACATTGCAGCATCCACATCCGCCTGAGAGATGGAGGTAAGCTGCTTACAAAAATCAGAAAGCTGTGGGCTTAAAGCAGGCTTAACGAAAATTTGGAAATCGCTCACAATCTTCAGCCTTTCATTGAGTTTTACAGCTCCGATCTCAATAATTTCGTTTTGCCTTTTTCGGTCATTCTCCCAACAGGTAGCTTCTAGATCAAAAATTATGTAGTTCATACATGCTCCTTTTCTCTATAGATATTTAGTTTATCGAAACCTGCTGACATTTTAATGGAAAATCATATAATCCTAAAACTACTTAACGCAAATTTTATCTGCTCTATTAGTTGTAGACTAGTCCATCAATAAAAGCAACTGCAGTCTAATAGTTAGGATGACTAAGAATAAAATTATTGATATAGTTAGTGAAAAATTCCAAGGGGGCACACTGATGAATGCAATCGTAGAAAGATTAAATTATTGGATTATAGAAGTACCATCTAAGTTCCAGCCTCTTTCTGAGCTCAATGATTCGGTTCAACCGCAACCTAATAAATGGTCTAAAAAGGAAATCTTAGGGCATTTATGCGACTCTTACTAATCTTCAGCGTTTTGTCCATGCTCAATACGAACCGCTGCCTTATACGGTTTCCTTCTACTTTTCGTATGTTTACTTCTGGATTCATTGAAGCTTAATTTTTTGCTACTTGAACCACTCTATATATTCCACTAAGATTATAAAGTTCTCGTTTTCATTGATATGATACATATTAATAACTCCCTGAGGATAACCGTGTCAAATTAAATACTTATAAAACTTATAAAACTTACAATGGAGTTCATATTACACCTCAATTTAGTAATTAACTAATTCTTATACATTCGCCAACTGACCTATAATATAATTCCCCATATTTGCGGCAGCAGAATTCAACTTGTTCTGATCAATCGTTTCACATCGGCTTAATAACAGATTTCTCCTATAAGAATCATGTTTTAATTGACATAGCAACCTGCATCGCCATTCGTACTGGCATTGCAGGACTCGCCAACTGATTTACATCTCCTACTAAGTACAGATCCTTATCTGGATAATAAAAAGCAAATGAACCTGTTGAGCCCGTATGTCCAATTAGTTCTCCTTTACCCATAAAAAATGATGATATACCATTTAACGGTATTCGCATGTAGCCACCCCCATATTGAATTGGATACATGGAAACTTGTAACTTGTTGTATTTTTTCAGTTGATGAAAGACATCTGTTTTATACAACTTTCCTCCAAAGAAAGCTTTGATAAATATCATCAATTCACGAGCTGTGCTAATACCTCCACCACTAGCGGGACAACTTTTTATGTACTTCGGCCGGGTAATGGCAGTTTCTTTATAATAAATACTGGGAATATAGTCGTGTTCGCTTCTAGATATATATGTGCTCACAAGCCCCAAAGGCTCGAAGATCAAAGTCTTAAATACATTATTTAATGAGGAATTAGTAATGGTTTCGATTATCCTCCCCAGGATTTCAAAGTTGACATCGGCATAATAAGCTCTTTTCATTGTGTCAGGCTCAAAATGCGATTTCAATTGTTTGGTTAGTACTATCATTTCATCGAAAGTGATGTCCAAATCTTCACGGAGGACACGTTTTCTAATGTTAATTTTACTTTCTTCAAAGATATCCGGTAGTCCGCTTGTTTGAAACAACAAACTAGAGATCGTCAATTTAGAGGCATATTCCTGTCCCTTGTATATATGAAGTCTGCTGAGTGTGCGATTATCCATGTATTTTTTTATCTTATCATCTAGTGACAGTTTACCTTGCTCTCGCAATATCAAAATACAAGTAGTCGTAAACAATTTTGTGATGCTTGCCATAAGTAACGGTGCGTCTATATCCTTGCCCCCATACTCATTTTTGTATGAAAAATCTCCATTGGTGTTTTCAACAAATAGAACACACTCATGTATGTGTTTTGACTTTACAGCTCGACTAAATATTATCTCTCTTTGTTTGGTCTCTATTATTTTCACCCCATATTATTGTGTGCTTAAACTTTAATTACGACTTATAAAAGCAGAATTTTCTAATTCTTATAGAACTATCTGCACGTTAGTTGAATAAAGACGGATCAGCTGCTTTTTTTAGCCCTATTACGCTACTCCAAATCCGTATTCGTTGGTTATGCGCAGCACTCATATCTTAGCTACTGCTCTTTAGATTCCAGAATATCGTACATTACAACAGTTTGTTTTCTGGTATCTGAAAATGCCAAGGCAGTTTCTTAAGTATTAATTACTGATTTGGGTATATTACCCATTATGTGATAAAGTAATATTAATGAACTTACTTCATTCGTTAAACTATCATAAGGAGGATGTTGTATGCTAGGTGTCAAAGTACAACAAGTAAAGAATCAATTGGTCATTCGCTGGCAGCTTTCTAAAATTGAAATTCCCATTGCAGATATTAGAACAGTTACTCTCGACGAGACCTACGGTGGCAGCAACTCTTCAGCCATTCGAATAGGCGCTGCGTATGGCGCAACCGAAACAATTCTAATTCACACAACCAATCAATCCTATGTCCTGTTCACCTCCAATCAGACATTATTTACGAAAATCAGCTCTCTGCTATCCAACGCAGAGGGCTGAATTATTCATTCCGACTCCATCTTCAACTAAAAGTTCTATAAAAAAGCGTTAAGCATCCGCATAATCTCTTGGGAATTAGATATATGCAATTGGCAATAGATATATGTTTTTGTCTATTTCGGTAATCGGTACAAGTTCTTGTCCCTCTAAAGTATCCTTCCTTTAATGTATTTTCAATATCATGTGGTTTATGCTATAGCAACTAATACATCATTTACACTCTTTCCTTCAAAGAAAGGTTCTTCAAGAGGTTTAGTAAACACTTCCTCCCCTGCACCCCATGTAACAGACAGTATATATTGACGTCCTTTTAGTAACCCTCCTGTACCATACGTATCCGCACTCCGAGAAAACACAGCCTATTCATATACAAAGTCCATATACTTCTTGAATGCAGCAGGAAAACTATACCAATATACAGGATGCGGATCTCTATTCAATTACCTTAGTTGAATAAGTGATACACTTTTGATATGGTAAATCAAGGCACACATGTGCTCCTATTAACATGAAAGAAGGATATTTATGTCGGTAATAATTGCTACAGACGATCTTGAACTAACTTGTCCTCACTGTAACGGAGAAAAATTTGTAGTCACTAATGAAAAAAAAGAGACTTGTTCAAAGTGTGAGGGAAAAGGAGTTATTTTAACTACACTCGGACAAACATTGCTCTATTTCTTCAAAAAACACATTTAGCTGATAGTAACAAAAAAAAGGACTAGCTCTATAGCCAGTCCTTTTTGTTCTTATGGGTAAATGCAATTTTAAGTCCATGGAGTGTAAATACTGAACCTTTAATATAGATAAACTTTTTAGAAAATTTAGTTTTTTTTGAAGCAAGTTACCCAACTTGCCACCAAAAATACTTATCAACACAAAGTGCACTAAAGTTTGGAGCAAGAATACAACACCAAGAACCAAATGACACGCTCAACGATTAGAAAAAACAGTGCACATCCTCCGGCTTGATCAGCAGAACGTCTCATTTTACAAGATCATAGACCTCGTTGTTCACTCCTATTCTCGCGCTCTCCATTCAATTTCGGATGGATTAGGAAAATAAATTTCACACATAAAAAGCAGCTCTATACGGCGGCTAAAAAAGATTACGCAATCGTCACTGCACGAACGGACTGACGTTCCACACATTGAATATCCAAGGTAAATACAGACTTAACCTGCTCCCCGTTCAACATTTGAATGAGCAAATGTCCAGCAAGCAATCCAGCATCTGTCTTAGGTTGTCGAAACGTCGTTAGCGGAGGAGAAACATATTGTGATACATGGATATTGTCAAATCCAACGACAGATATTTGCTCCGGCACTGAAATGTGATGCTCGTGAAATGCTTCCAGACCTCCGATTGCCATGTCATCATTTGCAAAAAACACAGCCGAGGGGAGACCCTTCTCTATCAGCATCTTGGCAGCATGATAACCGCTCTCTTTGCAAAATTGTCCACCCAGTCTCCATTTGCTTTTTTCTTCGATGTTGGCTTCACTCAGCGCTCGCAAAAATCCTTGATAACGAAGAAGATTACAATCCGAACTGCGCGGTCCGTTAATATAAGCGAGTGTACGATGACCTTGATCAATCAGATATTTTGTTGCCAAATATCCCCCTTGCTCGTCATCCATTAGAACATTTACGATATGTTCATTCACAAGTTCCCGATCCATCACCACGATTGGAAAATCCCTAGCTGCAACTTCCGTGAGCAATTGATCCGGAATATCCTGCGCAATCACAATGGCGCCGTCGATTCGCTTTTCCCGAATATATCGGGTCGCAGTGGATTTCTCACCGCCCATTGAACTGCATACAATCAGATCGTAACCATGACTCTTAATCGCTGATTCGATGCCGGGTACCAAATCCGAGAAATAAGGACTGGACATGTCGTGAACCATCACGCCGATGGTTTGGGTACTCTTACGTTTTAATTCCGACGCTGGTCCATGTTTAACGTAATTGAGTTCGCTGGCTGCACCGAGCACCTTCTGTCTGGTCAGTTCACTTACATTGTCTTTCCCATTAAGTGCACAGGATACGGTAGAACTAGCTACACCAGCCCTTTTTGCTACATCTTTAATGGTTATCATTTTAATGCTCCTCAAAAGATCAATCTCTTTTGTTTTTAGAAACTATATCTATACATCATTCACTGCATTTTATCATGCTATCTCTTGCATGTCTCCTCGGTATTCCCCTGTTTATAGAAACAGATAGAGCGCAAAAATAGAACTACATTCACTATTTAACAGCTAGTTTCATCGAATACTTCCCTTCTTTATAAATAGTCGTACGTGTTTAACCCCTCATGTGTGTGGTTCTCAATGGTGTTTTCACTTCATTTACTCTCTATTATTATATCTAAACTTCAATCGGACTATGTTCTTGTCTCCTGACAAAAAAAGGAGCAACTAGCCATTGCAAGTTGCTCCATGATGTATGAATTTCACAAACAATTCAAGTAACTTTATGAAGTCTTCTCAAAAGAAGCTAATTCTTACACATAAAGTGATTCCAAATCCCTTCTCTATTCCAAAGACAGAACGTTACCCATAGATAATAATATGTCTATTATGAACCATACTACAAAACCGATATAAATCAAGGAAATAAAAGTAATTATCTTGTTAAAACCCTTATTAATAATTATTACAAATATGTAGAATAAAATAGAAACTAGCAGTGGATTTTTCCAGTACCCCATACCAAAGGAATATTTGTATAGAGAGTAAACAGTGGATATTAGCCAAAGTATTAATGTAATATTAAAAATGATTTTTTTAGTTTTCATTGAATAATTCCTTCCAATTTTTATTCTATAGACGATATTAACATATTTCATGTTAATCATTGTAAGTTAAATTATGGTAATAAGATGAAAGGCCTTTTCGTGATATTCTGCCCATTAGATGAACAAAAGCAGCTGGTCACATTGATCAGCTGCTTTCTTTGCATGATTGAGTTATCGTTTCCCATTAGGTCAATGAACTAGGGTGAAGATTGTAGTTAACTAATGAAATACTTTAATAGTGTTATTATACGGTTTTAATCAAATTGACATAGAAAATCACATCGAATCTACCATGGAATCGACCACGTTTTCTGGCTGTCTAGAAGTAGTACTTGATAAATTTTTGTGTTTTTCTCCCCAGATTTTCATCTCCATAATGATCGGCACTAAGGTGCGTCCGAATTTCGATAGCGAGTATTCAACTTTCGGAGGAACTTGCGGATATACCTCACGGTGTACGATCCCGTCTTCTTCAAGCTCTCGAAGCTGTAGTGTCAGCATTCTCTGCGTAATGGTGGGACATATTCTGCGAAACTCGTTAAATCGTACAGGGCCTTTAATCATATGATACAAAAGTAAACCCTTCCACTTGCCGCCAATGACATCCAACGTATACTCGACAGGACAACCTTCTTCATTCGGACATTGACCATATCCGGATTTGCGGTCACGCATGCATTATCCTCCTCTTTTACAGTATACAAATTGATACTACATCACACTATTGTGCGTACTATTCATGATAGCTAATATACGTTATATTACAACCAGAAAGCAATAAGTGATGTACAATTAAGGAGGAAACGACAATGTCAAACCGACAAATGAAAGCCATCGGCTTGCTGAAGTATTTACCCATTAATCAACCTGAGAGCTTGCTGGACGTTATGATGGATGTACCTGAACCTACAGGGAGAGACTTGCTGATCCGAGTCAAAGCCATTTCTGTTAATCCCGTCGATGTTAAAGTGCGCGCTCCCAAAAATCGAACCGAAAACACGCCAAAGGTTCTCGGTTGGGATGTTGCAGGTGTCGTGGAACAAGCCGGACCAGAATCTTCACTGTTCAAACCCGGTGATGAAGTGTATTACGCCGGTAGTATTGCCCGTCCTGGTGGGAATAGCGAGTTTCACCTCGTTGATGAGAGAATTGTCGGTTTAAAACCAGCAACACTGGAATTTTCACATGCAGCCGCTCTGCCGTTAACTGCTATCACCGCTTGGGAAGGATTATTCGATCGATTGGGTGTGTCTAATACTACCGAGCGCAATGAAGGTAAATCCATTTTAATCATCGGGGCTGCGGGTGGTGTTGGTTCTATTGCGACACAACTGGCCAAACACGCTGGTTTGACTGTCATCGGTACAGCTTCCCGCCCGGAATCTGCTGAGTGGGCCAAAAACATGGGAGCTGACCACATCATCAATCATTATGAACCATTTCTCCCTCAGCTCAAAGCACTAGGATTAGAATATGTTGACTATATTTTCTGCCTAAACAGTACGGAGAAGCATTGGGTTAATATGGCTGAAGCCATTGCTCCTCAAGGGAACATTTGCTCCATTGTGGAGACGGATGAGCTGCTCGATCTGACTTTACTGAAAAACAAAAGCGTCATTTTTGCCTGGGAGCTGATGTTCACCAGACCGTTGTTCCAAACTTCGGATATGATTGAACAGCACAACTTGTTAAACGAAGTTTCCCGTATGATTGATAAAGGACACTTACGAACTACGGTTGCCCAGATCCTCTCTCCCATCAATGCAGCCAATTTGCGTAAGGCTCATGCCATATTGGAAGAAGGACGTATGACAGGTAAAATCGTGATTGAGAACTTTGAGTAACAATAACATTTGTTATTCATATTACTATGATATTCTCTCCGTTAATTAAATATAAGCAGCTGATCACTTGGATCAGCTGCTTCCTTTGTTATATTGAGCTATCGCTTCCAGTTAGAATCATTGTATTGATTTTGCTAAAGCGATCATTTCCTTCTAAGTTAATTATCTCTGTCAACTGCAATAAAGTATTATTGTTTACCCATCGTAAAACGACCACCAACCATAAATAGCCCGCTTGAGCCATTTCCCCCTATACCACTATCTATTAGTATATATCTGTTAGGTCTACAGCCATTAAAAATAAGATATAAAAGGAGTAGTATATGGGCAACTCGAACATCTTCAATCCGTTTCGGAGACTTCATTTTTACGCGGCTTGGCTGATTACCCCCTTGTTAATCACCCTTAGTTTGTCGGGAATTGGTTTCTTATTTTATACCAATGTGGAGAATCGTATCTATGACGAGGCTTTCTTTGGAGAGAGCGAGATAACGACCAGACAAAGTTTAGACGAAGCTGTTCAACAAATTAGCAATAGCTATTCTGGATTCAACATCGGAAAGATCAGTATTATGTCAGAACCTTACAACAACAGAGTGACAATAAGTCATGCAGATGGCGACACGAGATACATTTTTCTAGACCATAACAACCAAATTGTTGCAGAGCAAAATGCAAAAAACACATACTCCAACCTAATGAGAAACTTCCATAGTACTTTATTAACTGGCAGTACTTTCATTCGTTACCTTGTAGAATTGACCGCTTGCTGGGCTATATTTTTGATCGTGTCTGGTGTATATATGACTTTCAAAAAAAGACTGCTGAACAAGAAAAATAGTCAGTCCAAACACCCCTTTCGATTTCAGAAAATTCATGCTATTTTAGGACTAATAACGGCAATCCCTTTATTTGTAATTGTAATGACCGGTATCCCCTGGTCTGTTTTTACAGGAAGTTATATTAGCTCGTATGCTCAGGATCATCCTGAACTAGGAAGAACCGAATTAAAGTACAATCCTCCCCAGTCAGACGTCAATGAAATCCCTTGGGCGACCCGTAGTCTAGATCAGCCCACCTCAGAACATACAGAACAGAAAGGACACGTTGGTCATGGAGATCATCAAGCAGCCGCTCCCGCTCTAACGGATAATCCTAATCAGCAAAGTGTCACAACAATTATTCAAAATGCTCAAAGGGAACAGATTAGTCGCCCCCTCTCTATCGTATATCCTTCGAATGAACAAGGTGTCTTTAAGGTGACTAAGGGAAGTAATACTGGTGTTACTGGTCTTGATGTTAGCCCCTATGAGGAAACGACTGCTTATTTCGATCAATATACCGGAAGTTTAATTGCAAAAATTGATTTCGATGACTATGGAATCATTGGTAAATGGTTCACTTGGGGAATCCCCCTACATGAAGGTCATTTATTCGGTTTAGCTAACCAAATCCTGAATTTAATCGTATGTTTAGCTTTCCTAGCTGCGATTGTCATGGGATTTATCTCATGGATGAGAAGAGCGAAGCCGGGTGAATTCAAGGGTCCTCAGCGAATCAATAAACCTTGGTCTATTGGAGCCGTACTCACACTATTAACCTTGGGGATCTTAATGCCCTTATTCGGATTGTCCGTCGTTGTCATCTTTATTATTGAAACGATTATTTATTTCTGTACACGCAATCGAATTCAAACTACTTAAACGAAACATCACGGATGAATATCTTCATAATATAGAAGAGAAGATTTCATAACAGGTATGTAATAGAAATATACCGTCTCGCGGTTCTTTAACGACCTTATGACATAGCGGCACCAGCCAGCCAAGGTGCTAAGAAACCTAGTGCTGCAATTGGAATACCAATAACACATATGCAAGTGCCCAAAAAGTTTTTGTTTGATATTAATGGGATCATTATAGAGCTCTTAAGAACTCACCAAAATATCGATCATTTTTAGAGAAATCAGGCTATTGTTCTAGCTTTGCCGGCTTTCAATCCGATTTGATCCTGTATTCGTTTAGGTCTCTTCACGTAGATTAATACTGCGATGGATCAAGCCTGTTTCCGAAATTGTAGGGTGTTTAACCAGTCCCTATTAGAATCTTGGAATACACTACACTAATATCACTTCTTACTTGGTCATTTCCATTTTTCTACGGAGTCTAGAACCCTAAGGGAGGAAAGATTATGGCGATTCGCTACAGTATTATCATTGCCACCTATAACCGTGCTCATCAAATATCACTCACACTGGCGGCTTTTGAGGCGCAGACCTATCCCAAGCATTTATTCGAGGTCATCGTTGCTGATGATGGTTCCACAGATGGAACAAAAGAGCAGGTTGAAGGCTTTCAAGCTTCATATCCACTGACCTATGTATCGCAGACAGAGCAACGCGGCAGATCTGCTATTCGGAATTTGGGGCTGCAGTATGCCAAAGGATCATACGTCATCTTTTGTGATGTTGATTTTCTGGCATTACCTGAATTTATCCGAACCGTGCGACAGTACCATCGTAGAAGCCCCCGAGCTGTGGTTTCTGGCTTTCCACATTCCTTCGGCGGCTCTTATACCCACTACTATCCAGATTTTTCTCCTGAAGAGAAAGAACACTGTCGTGAGATTCTCACTGCATCAAATTCATGGCGTCCTGAACTAGATGCTGCAAGTGAAATCACTCCGTTGGTTACACCAGCAGATATTATGCATCATACAGATACTTTGTCCCGTGTCGTTTTCCCATCCAAAATGCCGCCTGGTGTCATCAAACAATTTGCCAGCACAGATGTCGCTCCTTGGATGATATTTGTTACTCGGTGTGTATCCGTTCGGCGTAGTCTACTGAATCGGGTTGGAGGGTTCAACGAAAGGTTCATACTTTATGGGCTGGAGGACTGGGATTTAGGTTATAGATTGCACCGATTGAAAGTACCCTTTTATTGCATGAAAGAAGTCGTGGGCTATCATCAGGAGCATCCAACCCATTTCCGGGGAGATGTACTAAACACAGAAAACCTTCGAATTATGTTGGAGACCTACGGCCTTCATGATTCTGCACTGAACTTATTTACCGTAGTACCTCCATCAGATGATTTGGAAACCTACAAAAATACACTGCGGGTTTTGCGTAACGGGCTTCGGTACAGAGCAACACGTTCTTCTGCAAGGTTGCTAAAGAGAACATTACGAATTGCAGCCAAGCAATTCTTACTCCAAAACGATACAGAGGCATACAAAAAATCTTTAGCTAAAATACAGCGAAGAGCAAGAGGCCGGAAAAGCCGAGTGGCTCGTGTTTTGCGAGATATCGTACAGAGAGCTGAACAAGCAAAGAATTAGAGAAAAGCAACCGACCTAAATCTTTTGCCATGGGATGGGAATACGGAAGGCATCTAATTTTGACATAAGCTTGCCAACAGAGCAGTAGGCTTGTGCATTGTAACATCACGGACCAAAACGCGCCTTAGTTCTTATAGAGTTTAAGGCGCGTTAAGGAGCGTATGTTTAGAACGATAAGTACATATAAATCATGACTTCAATGTAACTTCAGTGCTCCCCTGGTTTTTATAAATTAACTTTTCCCGATTTGAGGCCGTATTAGTTATCGGGTAATTAAATTGTCTCTTTGGATATCGTCCCGAAATATTCTTCAACTACCTCACGGAATTCGAGAGCAGCAGGTATAAATCCCTTCGATTTGCATATAGAATCCACCGGATCACGAGTACCGTAGCCTCTTTTTACACCAACAAAACATTCATCTCTTAGCTCAGTCAAAGATATGCTGTTTCGGTCAGCAAGCCGATGCCCTTTTGGAACATCTACAAGAATCGGATCGATGAACATGATCTGACATTCATTGTCTTTCCCCCTTATAGGAGGTGAGGACAAGCAAAAATCAACCTCTCCTCTATGAAGAAGCGTAACCATTTCCTGCGTGGTGAGCATTTGCACATGAAATTGGATATCGGGTGCTTGTTCCGAAACTCTCGAAGAATCTGAGGCAATGTGCTTGCGGTGTTCACATGTTCTTTAACATCATTCCTTAAAAATCAAGCAAGATGTTATGTTTCCTAAGACAAAAGATAGCTGAACCTTTTATGGTTTAGCTATCTTTTTTTCATTTATTAGAGAAAATTCAATTTTACCCGCAGTAAACATTTTGGTAGCACTGTCATATTTATAATACACCGTTAAGGAACAAACATATTCACCTATGCCAACACTTCCATCTACTTTAGCAACAATTTTGTTACTGACCACGTTATAGTCAACAACACCACCGAAATTCAATTCGTTCTTGTACTCAAAATCGGGGTCGCCTTCGTGCACTAACTCATGTTGCTTGTCACCAATCTTAACTGTCACAGTTAATGCCCCTTTGTTATTCTGAACAATAGTTTCAACAGCTTCTGCTATGATCTCTAAAGGGTCTTCAATATTAATTTCAGACAGATCATCTGACTTTACAACATGGATCTCTTCCAGGTAAACTCCTGGACTTCTATTTTTGAAAACTGTTATAACTGCTTCCTCTGTTCCATCATCTGTAACATCATCAAAGTAGACTTGAGGTTTATATCCTTCTACAGCTGGAAACGTCCAATCAAAGTCCTTCGTTTTACCATTGAGTTCTAATGTAGTGCCTTGAACTTCATTATCTTTTTCATTAATTGCAA
This sequence comes from Paenibacillus tundrae, assembly GCF_036884255.1. Classification (NCBI taxonomy): domain Bacteria; kingdom Bacillati; phylum Bacillota; class Bacilli; order Caryophanales; family Paenibacillaceae; genus Paenibacillus; species Paenibacillus tundrae. Next base: position 3,421,019 of record NZ_CP145605.1, read on the forward strand.
ACAATCTAACTTTATCATCATCCGAACTCTGAATTAGTTTTTCATTTAAGTCTGATCCTTGTTCCGGCTGAGTTGTTACTTGTATAAACGAAGACTCTCCAGAACCTTGCGTATATGTTTCAGGCTTATCTGACCCACATCCTGAAAGCAGAACAACACTCAACAGCATTACCACTCCAAGCTCTTTTTTCAACACTATATTCCCCTCTCATCTAGCACCTAGGAGAAATTATATCAGCGCGACTGAGTTTATGAATGACATAAAATTAACAATTTTTACTCATTAAGTTAAAATTAGCAGTGTGAATTGCTCTTGTACCCGTAATCGTGAACAGTAAATTAATTCTTTTTGATGTAGTTTGCCGTCAATTTCGCTAACAAATTTTTTGTGGAATCTGCTATCTTTGGATGAACTATTTTTGCCCGTTAGTTGAATGGCACTATGCGCCCTCGTCTATTTCCTTTAAAAACAATTGTCTGAGCATCAAAAAAAGCCGCCCACAGGCGACCTTTTGAGCAAGAATACGATTTTCAACTTGAAGTATGATCTAGATCTAGTAAGTACATTGGAGGCTGTTATAACTCTTAAGTATCATGATCAGGACGCTGGATCATATAGTTCTGCATCATGTTCGGTGACCCAATCAATTTGCCTGAATCCAAGGCCAGCATTCGTTTGCTGCACATCTAGCACCTCTAATTCAGGTGCTTGCCAAGGCGCTTTTTTCGTTTCAATCGGTCGTTCCCTCCTTTCTACACAAACTGAAACCGAGACGCGAGCACTTTTTAAGATACGTAATGTATCTCAATGAAAATTATATGACACAATACGTATCTAAGCAAACAACCTATTTCATCCTTTTCTCTGGGTTATATGCTTTCTCCTTATCATTATTTAAAGAGTAATATAATATTGATTTCAATGACTCTATTTTACACAATGAAAAATAAAAGATCGATTTTTAGAATTAGCATGTTTAAATTCCCAATCGCCATATGTTTTAATTTCCGAAAACCCTGTTCGTTTCAGCGATTCATCTAATTCTCCTTGATTTCGGAATCTTATCTGCATTTTCTCATGAACGAGGACTTCGTCTGTTTTTGCATTTTTCACAGTTTCATAAAATGTATAGATGTCTCCCTCAAACCCTTCATATTCTGTATAGATCTCAAGAGGGTCTCCACTTAACATATCTTTGGCTAAGTCAGGAGTCTTGTCCTTCTCCCACTCTTCCCACACTTTTACCAAAGGGTTTCTAATATCAAAAATAAAGTGACCGCCAACTTTTAGGGATCGGAATACGTCTGAGATTACTTTCTTCCAACTATCATCGGTAAGAAATACCTGTGCAACATTGGCAGTCATGACAACCGCGTCATAGGTATTGATTTGTAAATTTGAGCTATCTCCTACAATCCAATTCACATTGCCTGAATTATCTTTAATTCTTGCCACTTCAATCGCTTCTTCATGGGGATCAATAGCTGTAATTGTATAACCGTACTGAATAAGATGAGTAGTCCATCTTCCTGTTCCGCAGCCTAAATCAACTATAGACTCTATTTTTAATCTCTTTAACAATGCTAGGAAAAATTCGTCGTCTCTTCCCCAATGGTTAATCTGGTCATATACGATAGGAATCATAAATTTATTTCCCGCTTTCTATAGCATTTGTACTAGTTCACTTATTTTGTTAATTAGTTGCTTTCATGGGGCATAGTTTAGCTACTTTAATATGTTTTCAGAGATGTTGTCTTTCACTTCAGTCGTCCAATCTCGTCGATATCTTCCCTTCTCTAACTTCATGTCAATAAGATCAACGACCTGTTGCAGAGAGATGATTTGCTCCATAATATTTTCCCGGTGCCTCTTGAAGAGTTCCACTAACTCAGGATATTCTGCGGGATCAGCATCGGAGGAGACTCCTAGAAATGGACGTATTTCATCCAGTGACATTCCCGTTTTTTTCAGACAAGATAACAGCCTAATCATATCAATATCCTCCTGTCCGTAAACACGATGCCCATTGCCCTTCCGTTCAGCCCGAGGGAGTAGCGAAATCTTTTCATAGTATCGAATCGTATCTTCAGATATGCCTGTATGCGTGGCAATTTGTTTTATCGTAAAAGTCTGAGCTTCCTTCATTCTATCCCCTCCCGTGAGGATTGAGTTTATTTCGCATTATACATCTTGATACTGGCTCCAAGTCAACTCTCTGATTCTTTGGGAAATTTTTAATTTTTCCATCTTGACTTGGAGTCGACTCCAAGTTATATAGTATGCCTCGTTAGCAATTGCTCTAAATGAGGAGGAAACACGCAATGAATAAGAGCCACAGTGAAAATATCGCCGCCATATCGGGGGCAAGTGCAGGGATCGGACTAGCCTTAACCCGTAAATTTCTATTGGAAGACTGGCAAGTGATTGCGATCATTCGCTCAGACTTCCCAGCGGACGACACACTAATCCAAGAAGCAGTCCATACGGGTAGGCTACGCATTTATAAAACGAAGGATCTATCTGACTACGCCAGCTTAATGCGACTGATTGAAGAAATAAAAAGCAATGAGCAGCGGATTGATATTTTGTTTAATAACGCCGGAGGCTCTTTTCCCACACTGAGCTATTCCAAACAAGGACGTGAAATTCATTACGAGCTAATGACAGTCGTTCCGTACATTATTCTGATGGAATTGAAGGAACTTATAAAAAAGGGACACTTAAAAACGGTGATCAACACCTCATCGGAAGCGATTAAATTTACAAGAAAATTCACTATTCAAACCCTTGAGCACCCTAAAGTCTTTCGCAAGCTAATCGGTCCCTATGCCACGTCTAAGTTAGCACTTTCACTGTGGACCCAAGCCATCGCACCACAACTCGCCCAGGAGAATATCAAGATCCGTAGCGTTGACCCTGGCAGTACCAATACACTAAGGAAAGAAACCAGATCTGGATTACCTTTATTGGTTCTTCCATTAATGAAGTTATTTTTTTCTCCCCCGGCTCACGGTGCCAGCAGGCTTTATGAAGCTGCTTTGGGACAACACCAGAATGAAACCGGCGTGTTTTTGATAAAAGGTAAGATTACGGAATTAAAATTCAAAGAGCAAGCGAAGAATGTCCTGAAAAGGATCAATGAGATTTACGAACATGAGTACGGTTACTATCCTGAAGCCACACATGTCTTAGATCAAAAGTAAGTTGTTTATCATTTCATTAGTCAACCACATGGACTTCAAGATATTCAGCTAAATCTATCTGGTATGTTGTTAACTAAAGGAGTACCCGCACTAAAACATGCACTTGCAAATATAAACCGATCGGTTTATACTAATACAAACGGTATACGAAGTGAGGCGATAAATGAACAATCCTTTTCATGTTTCTGAGCCAAATAACTTGTGTATAAAAAAATATAACAACTAATGGAGGTATTTATCATGGCCAAAGTAAATGTAGGTACAGAGAATGAACAACCAATTGAACTGTATTATGAGGATCATGGTGCGGGAAAACCAATTATTCTGATTCATGGCTGGCCTTTGAGTGGACGATCCTGGGAGAAGCAAGTTCCAGCCCTGATTGAAGCGGGCTACCGTGTGATCACATATGACCGTCGTGGATTCGGTCAGTCTTCTCAACCTTGGGATGGTTATGACTATGATACCTTTGCTTCGGATTTGCATAAATTGATTTTGCACCTTGATCTGCATGATGCCACATTAGTCGGATTCTCCATGGGTGGCGGCGAAGTTGCACGTTATGTGGGAACCTACGGAACAGAACGCGTTACTAAAGCTGTATTTGCGGGAGCAGTTCCTCCTTATCTCTATATAACCGAAGACAATCCTCAAGGAGGATTGGATGATGCAACGATTGCCGAATTCCAAAATGGGGTAAAAACCGATCGTCTAGCATTCCTGGATGGTTTTACAAGCAACTTTTTCGCTGCTGGAGACCGTACAGACCTTGTGAGCGAACCATTCCGTATCTATAACCGTGATATTGCAGCTCTGGCTTCACCTAAAGGCACATTGGATTGTATTGCTGCCTTTGCCCTTACTGATTTCCGTCAGGACCTGGAGAAATTCAACATTCCAACACTGGTTATCCATGGCGATTCCGATGCCATCGTGCCTTTGGAGGTAAGTGGACAACGTACTCATGAATCCATTCCTGGCAGCCGTCTCGTCGTTGTCGAAGGTGGACCACACGGATTTAATGCGACGCATTCTGAACAATTTAATGCAGCATTGATCGAATTTTTGCAGGGTTAAATTTAATTCGACTGATGATTTTAGCAAAAAAGAACATATTGAGAGAAAAAGCAGTGCGCCTCCTATTGAGGAGGATGTCCTGCTTTTTCATTATTTCATAGGATATGCATAGGAAGAATGAACACCCTCTTCAGCATTGGTAATACACAAAAAAAGCCACTATGCATAGGATTGATGGCTACTTGGTACATTATGAATCTGAACCGATATTCAAAATTGATATTGAATTCGGAATGTAAACTTGCATTTATAAACCGATCGGTTTATACTGATACAAACAGTACAGAAAGCGAGGAAAATGTAATGAATAATCTAACTCCCCCATTCACTCTTGAGACAGCAATCCAAAAAACTCGTATGGCAGAAGACAGCTGGAATAGCCGAGACCCTCAGCGCGTCTCACTTGTGTACACTGAGGATTGTTATTGGAGAAATCGGAGCGAATTTATAACAGGCCGCCAAGAAATCGTTTCTTTACTAACTAGAAAATGGGCCAAAGAACTGGACTACCGCCTGATCAAGGAGCTTTGGTCATTTACGGATAACCGTATTGCGGTTAGGTTCGCATATGAATGGCGTGATGATAGTGGTAATTGGTTCAGATCGTATGGAAACGAGAATTGGGAATTCGCTGACGACGGCTTGATGCAACGTAGATTTGCTTCGATTAATGACATGCCGATCAAGGAAGAGGAACGAAAGTTCCATTGGCCTCTCGGTACACGTCCCGCTGACCATCCAAGCCTAAGTGAGTTAGGCCTATGACTCGCACTGTTTTTGAAAAATCTGATGTCATCCCTCTCGTTGCCGAGGTATTTCGTGAATTAGGTTATGAAGGTGCATCTTTGAGTAAAATTACAGCCCGTACGCGTCTATCTAAAGGAAGCTTATATTATTTCTTTCCGGGCGGAAAAGATGAGATGGCTGCCGAAATTCTTGCTCATATTGATCAATGGTTTATCAAGAACATTTATGAACCGCTCGAAAAGAATGAACCCAAGGCAGCCATTGATCATATGTGGCAAGAAGTCGATACTTATTTTAAATCGGGTCAGCGTATATGCCTTATTGGCGCATTCGCTTTGGACGAAACAAGAGATCGATTCGCTGCTGTAATTCGGCAATATTTTGTAAGATGGATTGAAGCCTTCAGCGCGGCACTGGTTCGAGCAGGCATCTCCAAAGAGACAGCCGACCAAATTTCAGAGGAAACGATCGCTGGTATTCAGGGGGGATTAATCCTGAGTAGAGCACTTCATGATGAATCCTTTTTTGCACGTACGCTGGAAAATCTGTCAAAACGAGTCTCAACTTATGTTTAGACTTTAAGGGAGGTCAATATCATGAGCAATTTTGTCGCAGATCAATTGAAATTTGTTCGCCGTCAGGCAGTTGATTATGTGAGGAATATAAATGACTCTGCCTCGGAAATAATTCCAACAGGTTTGAAAAACAATATAAAATGGAATCTAGGCCACATGTATGTTATACATGAGAAGTTCGCTTTCCAACTTACTGGGGAAGAAACCAAATATCCTGCTAATTTTAATACCTTGTTTGATCCAGGAACTAAACCGTCTAACTGGAATATAGAGCCTCCCTCCTTGTCTCAAGTAATTGACTTGTTAACGGAACAGATGGAAAGGGTTGAATCGATACTTTCAAGCAAAATGAAAGAAGAAATCAACCCTCATTACAAGTCTTCTACTGGACTTATCTTTACAAATGTAGAACAATTATTGGGTTTTCTGATTTATCATGAAGCAATGCACTTCGCAACGATTAAAAATATGAAGAGCATAATTGAAAGTCAGGATTCGTAGTGAATTCGTCCCTTCACGAAAACGAACAAACCGACCTTAAATCCTACTAAAATTGGATTAAAGGTCGGTTTCTTTTTTATAACTTCGCTTTTCTAATCGGAGATGGGAACATGTTTCCCCCATCTCGGCACTCAGTACAAGTTATTGTCCTGAGTAATCAGCGCGTGCCCCTACTATATCATATGATCCTCTGGGATAACTGGAGTGGCAAGTTTGGGACACCCGTTCACTGTAAAGAACGTGCAAGTGCTGCAACAGAGCCGCGGAAATCGGGTTTGCCGTCTGCCGTCCACAAAAGCTCGGTCACAAATGTATGACGATTCGGATCGTACAGCGGATCTCCTATAATGTTCTTGTACGTTCTTGCGTGAAACACAAATAGCATCTTTTCGTCGTCCTCTGACATCGTGAACGAATTATGACCCGGTCCATACATTGAGATGCTCTCATCTGTCGAGAGAACCGGTGCTTGCGACTTGCGCCATGAGGTGGCATCAAGCAAATCAGCATCCGCATCGGCTTCAAGTAAGCCCATGCAGTAATTGAAATCAGTGGCGCTAGCCGAATAAGAGAGAAATACCCGATTACCCTTGCGAAGAAATGCCGCGCCTTCGTTCACTTTATAACCAATGATCTCCCAGTCATATTCCGGCTTCGAAATCATCGTCTGCGGTCCAGTCAGCGTCCACGGATTGCTCATTTTAGATATATACAGATTAGAGTTACCTTCAATATTCGGATCCTTTTGTGCCCATACGTAATAACGGCTGCCATTATGCTCAAAGGTAGTGGCATCAAGGGCGAAGCTTTCCCACGCGGTACGAACCTGCCCTCTTTCCGTCCAACTGCCTTCAAGCGGATTGGCATTTTCATTCTCTAGCACGTACATCCGATGGTCGAACAAGCCTTCATTCGTTTCCGTCGTGTGTGCGGCAGCGAAATACACGTACCATTTGTCATCAATAAAATGTAGTTCGGGTGCCCAAATGTTAGCACTAAGGATACCCGTCTCGCGCTTTCTCCAGATCACTACAGGCGTTGATGTAACAAGCCCCTCAAGGTTCTGGGCTCTACGGATTTCAATCCGATCATACTCCGGAACAGATGCTACGAAGTAATAATAACCGTCCGAATGTCGGTAAATAAAAGGATCAGCTCTCTGCTCAATTAAGGGTTGAATGTCGTGAGACGTTCGTTGTTGGATTTCCATCTTATCACCTGTTTCATCAGAATATACTACCCTTTAACAGCACCTGCAGTCATACCGTCTATGAAATATTTCTGGAAAGCAATAAATAGTATGAAAATTGGAATGATGGAGAAGAAGGAGCCCACGATCAATAGGTCATAGTTATTGCCATAAGGAGTTGACAGCGTTTTCAAACCGATGGGCAGTGTATATTTACTCTGATCTCCGAGCACCATGAAAGGCCACAATAGATTATTCCAGCTATTCATACCATTCAGAATGGCCATTGCTGCAAAGGATGGTTTCATAATCGGCATAATTAGTCTGAAATAAATCGCATACTCGTTTGCGCCATCAACCCGCCCAGATTGAATAATCTCTTTGGGTATGCTTCGTAGATATTGCCTGAAGAAGAATATTGTCGCGGCATTAGCTATACCGGGCAGAATGATTGCCGAATAGCTATTCACCATTCCCAAATCATTAATTAGGCTGTACAAAGGAACCAGCAGTATTTCGAAAGGCACCATCATAATGAGCAAAACACATATAAAGAGGAAGTTCTTACCTTTAAAATCATATGCTGCAAAACCATATGCAACAAATGCGCTTACAAAAAGCGTTAAAACCACTTGAACGATTGTTAAAATCATACTGTTCCAAAACCACACAAAATAATCATGTTGTCCAGTAAACAGATAGATGAAATTATCAAAACTCATGATTTCAAAATCCAAACTTAGGTTAAGACCATACCTAACTAATGATTCACCGGGTTTAAAGGAAGATAGGGCCACTGCATAGAATGGGATCATAATTATAACGAATAGTATAATGAATAAACAGATCATTACCATTCTAGAGATGAAATCACTCCTCGTCTGACTTTTGCCCACTTTAATCCTCCTCCTTTTTGAACATTCCACTAAATTTCAACTGTGTTAGATTAATAACCATAGCAATGACTAACAGGACGATACCAACTGCAGCTGCATAACCCAGCTTATTCTGCTCAATCCCTTGTCTATACAGGTATCCAACAATGGTTAAACCAATATTTTTGGGTGAATTGTTACCGTTGAACATCATCAGACTCTCGGTAAACATGGCTAAACCTGCATAAACACTAATTGTCGTAACATATACCGTGGTCGGCTTCAATAATGGCATTGTGATCGTTCTAAACTTCTGCCAAGCAGACGCCCCGTCAATAGAAGCAGCCTCATAATATTCATTATCAATGCTTTTCAAACCGGATAGATAGTAAAGCATATTCACGCCTGTCCATCTCCAACATGCGAGGATTAACAGTGCTGCCATACTCCAATTTCCGTCTTTCAAAAATTTAATAGGCTCTATACCAAATAGACCAAGGAAACTGTTCATTAATGAACCTTCCATTTCACCGAATGTAAGGCGGAAAATGGTACCCGCGACTGCGACAGATGTTAATGCAGGGAGAAAGAACGAAGATTTAAAAAACTCTCTACCCATCATTAACTTACTGTTGATCATCACAGCAAATAACATTGGAAGAGGAATTAACAGCACTAAGGTACCTAACATGTACACAACGCTATTTTTAATAGCCGTCAAAAACACTTTATCCGTAAGTAATTTCGAATAATTCGCTTCACCAATCCATTTAGGATCCTGTCCTAACATCCGATCTTGAAAGCTCATGACGAATGAATTTACAAGTGGAAAAAACCAGAATATCAAAAATATAAGTATAAATGGCAATACGAAAACATAAGGTGCCACTTTTTGAGAGTATACAAATTTCTTTATCATATTCTCAATCTCCCTTGACTATGGTTAAACCTGCCGACTACGATAACTGCCGACAGGTTTAATCAAATCATTTACTTATTATATTTATTTCAATTCTTGTTCAATTGCTGCTTGTGCTTCATCCAGCGCTTCTTTCACGTCTTGGCCATCTTCAAAGATAGCATTCAAAGTAACCGTATTGAGGATATTGCCGATCGTCGGTGAAGCTTTAACGGATTTGATCGCTCTAATTTCGTCTTTGATTTCATTCAAAGTATCAAATGCATTTGTTTTAAAGTATTGGACGTATTCATTATCAGGGTTTTTCGTTACTGCATCATCTTTCCATACTTCCATATTGATTGGGTCAAATCCAAGTGTGTTCCAGATTTCAGTAGTCGCTTCTTTCGAAAGCTTAGCAAAGGCAACAAATTCTTTGGCCAATTGAACGTCTTTACCACTCTTAGTAACAACTGTGCCCGTACCGCCTAAGCCAACGGAACGAGGATTACCTTCTTCAAATACTGGCAATGGAGCAATTGCATACTTACCATTAAGGTCCTTCATTTCGTTTACAAAGCGGGACATGTACCACTCAGGCATCAAGGCACTTGCGTAGTTGCCTTTGTTGTATTCGCCTTTTGCTTCTTCTGTATCGGGTTGTCCGCCAGGGATCGTATGAATAACATTGTTCTTCTGCAGATCGACTAACATTTCATACGCTTTAATCATTTCAGGCGAGTTCACTTTTGGATTACCATTTTCATCTGTAAAATCAGCGTTTTGCTGAGCTAGTAGCAGCGATGCTTGCCATGTAGCTGATGTATCAGCAGTACCTAAGTACTTGCCAGTCTTTTCATAAACCTGGATACCCGCTTGTTTGTAATCTTCCCATGTTTTGATTGTCTTGTAGTCAACACCTGCTCGCTCGAGAATTTCAGTATTGTAGAAAGCAAGCGTCGCACCTACGTGATAATCGAATCCATAAACCTGATCGGCTTTGGAATAAATCTCGACACGTGAAGGAACAACAACGTCTTTGTATGGTGCAAATACATCATTCAAAGACTCCAGGGGAACGTTGTCACCTTCCAAGAATTTAGGGAATTGACCAAGCTCGATATCCGCGATATCAGGAGCACCTTTTCCGCTTGTAACTGCCAATAAGAGCTTGTTGTGCATATCATCGTAAGGCATAACCGTTACATTCAACTTAATCTGTTTGTCTGGGTTCGTTTCGTTCCATAAACCCAGCATTTTATCCAAATGCTTGCCGTGCAAATCTACGAATGTCCAAAATGATAATTCTGTTGCATTCTCACCGGCATTAGCGCCTAATTGCTGTGTTTCAGTATTTGAATCGGAAGCATTACCACATGCAGTAAAAAAAAGTGACATAATAAGGAGTGTAACGATGGAGATTAAAGCACTGCGTTTTTTCATTTGTTCGTCATCCTCTCTTTTTGGTTATGCATTTGAAAAGTCGGCTGACTAGTTAGTTCTGTTAATTTAAGCGGTTTCAATCCATCTCAGCACCACCATCCTTAACATAATTCTAACCCTTCAAAGAAAAGACCCCTTCGCAACAATTTCTCAGTTTCTATATTGTAAGCGCTTTACATGCCGTATTATAATATATATGAAATAAGCTTTATATAACCAATTGATTATAAAATCATAAAGTTTATGGGGAGATGCTACTCTTTGAAAAAGCTGGCGCTCTACAAACAAATTCGAGAAAATATTATGCAAAAAATTAAATCAGGGCAGCTTCGCCCAACGGATCGCATCCCTTCTGAGCAAGAACTAATGGACGAATTCAGAGTAAGTAAAATAACCGTCAAGAACGCCCTAACCCTACTAGCTGACGAAGGATTAATTATACGCATACAAGGCAAAGGCTCATTCGTCTCTTCTAGTCTTGTTGTTTCTAACATCAATTTCTCTCCACCCCAAACCAGCGCGTCCTCCATGCCGCTCATCGGCTTCATCATTCCTACGATGAGAACCCGTGTCATTCAGAAGCTCGTTGACTACACAGAACATTTCCTACAAGAAGCCGGTCTCAGCATGGTACTAAGCATCACGCGCGAGTCCTCCTCTATCGAATCAAACGTCATTCATACACTAACGGAGCTCGGTGTGAAGGGGTTGATCGTTTTTCCGACAGAAGATGAGAAGTACAACGAATCATTACTGCGTCTGTCGCTCGATAAATTCCCGTGTGTGTTCATCGACCGCTATCTGCGCAACATTGAGACGTACACCATCACATCCGACAATTACGGCGGTGCGTATAAAGCTGTATCCCATTTGTTATCCAAGAGTCATCAGCAGATTGCGCTCATCTCACCTGAAAATGCCAATACAGCCGTCGAGGATCGCACGCTCGGCTTCGAGCAGGCGTACACAGATCAAGGCATCTCGATTGACAAAAGCTTGTGGTGTCACATTCCTCTCGACATTCTACGCAGCGAGCAAGCATTGGACTATGTAAGCAACTTTTTGCAGAACCACAGTGGAATTTCGGCAGCCTTCTCCTTGACCGAAGAAACAGCACGCCTTACATCGGCCGCGATCAGTCGTCTAAACGTTCACTCAAATCTCGATTTGTTGTCTTTTGATAATCCACATCTTTCAGGCGTACCTTATGTACAGCAAGATGAACAAGAAATGGCACGAACAGCGGTAAAGCTGTTACGTGAACAGATGGAAGATATTTATTCTCCTAAGAACGTCATTATTCCCGTGCAACTCATCTTCCCTTGACACGATAACCGTTGCAGCCAGGCGATTTATAAACTTGGCATATTCATTGGTTTTTCTTATGTAAATTAATAGCTTGATTAAACAGAGCGAGCGCCTTTGATTGGAGTATGTCTCCCCATAATCAAAAGCGCTCAAATTTCAAATATTCAATCCAATCCCTTTATATACCACGCATCCATCGCAGAATGTTCAGAACCTGATAATGGCTTATCCAAAAGATTAAAGCCAAATTTCTCGTACAAAATACATGCTGTTTTTAATTCTTGCTTTGTTTCTAAGTAACACTTTGCATAGTGCTTAGAAGCGAACGACAAAGCAGTTTCCATTAATTTCTTCCCCATACCGTACCCTTGTGTTTTCTCACTTAAGTATAGTTTTTGTAATTCGCAGACATTATCTGGTTCGTTAAATGGGGCTATACCGACACCGCCAACAACTTCTCCCTCTATTTCCACCACCCAGTATTGGGCATATTTTAAATGATTATAATAGTAGTGAAGGTCATTGAGTTGAGGGTCAAAATAGGCTGTGCCAGGAATTGCTAACCCAAGTTTTTTTAGTGAATCTTGTATTATTTCTTTAATTTTTGCGTTGTCCTCTTTTTTAATTTCTCGAATAATCATACAGAAACCCCTTCTACTAGTTCTTAAATTTGATATCATTTTGACTTAAAAATTTTATTAAATCGAGCCCGGAAAAGCGGGTAAAAGTCTATCCACTACGATATCCAGCCATGAAGAAAACCCCATTGAATTACTAGTTTTGATTCTGCTTATATCATGATATGTCTTCGTTCAATCCCAGCCACTGCACCGCCAACCCGAACTTGTTTGATGTCACCGCTCTCGCTCAGGTTCAATCCTACCTTGATTTCAGAAGGACAATTCATCGAATACCCTTGCCTGAACATGACATGTTCCACTTCTTTCATAGATAGCTCGCCATGTTGGTACAAATAGCAGAGTAGTGCACCGTTGGATGTTCCTGTCGCACTTTCCTCGGGAATATCGTACAGCGGAGCAAAGTTTCGACATTCCGCAGTAGCATTGTCTGGAGTATCCATCGTGAACAGATGATATCCTACTACATCGTATTTTTCGCAAATGGCAGTTATGGCGTCAAATTTTGGCTGAATCTCATTCAATAGATTCCTACTGCGGATCGGGATCAAAATATCACGTAGACCCGTCGAAACAATCTCGATAGGCAACTCGGTTTCTAGGGCTTCAGGAGCTATCCCCAAGGATGGGGCGATTTCCTCACAGGATATCTTTTCAGAAAATTGTGGTAAAGCATGTGATAAATAAACAAAACCCTCCGAGCTAATATCCACATCCAAAATCCCTGCCTTTGTTTCAATCGTATAAGAGCTTGCTGCTTTAGCCAAACCCAGCGAATGCATTAGTCCAAATGCACCAATCGTGGCGTGCCCGCACAGATCAACTTCGCTTGCGGGAGTGAAATAGCGAATTTTGTAATTGGCTAATGTGGATTTCTCTATAAAGGCCGTCTCCGAATAGCCTACCTCCTTCGCTATGAGCTGCATATCAGACGCTTCTAGCGAAAGGTCATTCTCCAAGACAACTCCTGCGGGATTACCACCATGCTCCCCTTTTGCAAACGCGTTTAACGTATACACTTCCACTTTCATGTTGCTCATCCCTTCCTTATCTTCAAAATCCATATGTAGTTCCGCACGTGTCAACCTTTCTCATATGACACAATCGTCATTGTGTAAGCTCATAGTTTAACAAGAATGTACGCCTTTTGGAATCTTTCATTCAAATGAATATCATCTTCTTCAATTAAAGACGCAGTGAGTTGTCCACATAGGAAATGCCCCGCTGATAACTCAGCAGAGCTTGAACCACCTATTTATTTTCATACAAGATACGAACTAACACCAGAACGATTTTGTGATGATAACAAGCAGAATAAAGAGTACAAGAATTGCCGCTGTAGAGGTACACATACCGTGACCAATTCCACCGACATTGTTATAATCGTATCCAACTTTACTCATTTGATTGGCCTCCTTTGAATTTCAAGGTACGTCATAACATATGCCAAATCATCACAAATGAGCGGGCATATCCCCATTCTGTTACGCCCAAACCATACTGTTTATCCAGACAACATAATTTATGTTCATGTCGGCTGCTTTCAGTCCTGCCCTGTCACCACTGAATTACTTTACGTAGTAATTTAATTGCTTTATCCATTCTACGTAATGCTGGAAGCTGTATAATAATTGACAGCAGCAAGCATATATTTATCTTACCAAAAATATAGATCGTTACCCTTAAGCTTGAAGATCGCTTCAATGAAATAATAATCACCATAGATGATAGACTGATGGTGGTTAACGCTATGGTAAGCAGCAGAGCCGTTTTGCACGATGCAGTCGCATTCTTTCCCCCAGTTCGTGCGCTGTTCATCCAGCGTGATCAACAATTTCAGGGCTGCATCCAAATACAGTTTTTTTTCATATTCGCCCACCGCCTTGGCAATCTCGATCAGTCCGCAGGCTGCTATAGCCGCTGCCGTAGAGTCCTCATATATTGGTTCCTTCGGCTGCCTGAAATCGACCGGAATGATGCCGCTCTCCGGAATATTGGCAATGAAATAGTGCGCAATCCGCTTCGCCGTATGCAAATACTCTTCCTTTCTCGTGTGATGATAACTCATCATGAAGCCATACAATCCCCACGCTTGACCTCGTGTCCAAGAAGAGCCATTCTCATATCCTTGTCCCCCGTGAGTCTGAACTACACCACCGAGGAAGGGATCAAATTCAACAATGTGATGGACCGAGCCATCCGGTCTCACGAATGTTTTCATGACGGTATCCGCATGCCGTTCTGCAATTTGCTTGAAGCGGGGATCACCCGTCTCCTTCGAAGCCCAATATAACAATGGGATGTTAAACATGCAGTCAATGATCGCCCAGCCGCGCGTGTCTCCTTCTGGCATATCATTCCAGGCACGAATGAACTCTCCAACGGGATTAAAGCGACCAGCGAGAAGATTGGCAGCATGCAGCGCCCTTTTGCGAGAGGCGGGATTTTGTGTTAACTGGTAATTCGCCACGCTCGTTGGCAGCCACATGAATCCGACATCATGATGCAGCCCGTAGAATTTTTCAAAGCTCGTATCCAGCTTATCCTCGGCCAGATTAGCATAGTTCTTATATTTCTCTTGCCCCGTAACATGGTACATCTGCCAGAGCATACCGCCCCAAAAGCCATTAGTCCACCAGTTGATACCATCCGCATCATCGCCGCTTGGGTTCTGGGTTGCTCGGTCGTCGTGAACGCCATCCAAGGTCGTATAAGGGATTTTTTGCTGCGATTTATCGCTGACCCAATCCATCTTGTCCGTTATTTTCTGAACGACCCGCTCTACCCAAACATTAGTTTTATCATCTACTAGCATCGCTTTGATCCCACCTTCTCCTGATATTAATCAATATGCTAAGCGTTCCGATCGTATTTATAATCAAAATAGTCGAAATCCGCATATCGTTTCGTTCCTTTTAAATCCTGCACACATATCCCTGCAAATGCTCCCGTGAAAGACAATTTGTCCATATACTCATCTGCCAGTACACCACTGTACAATTCAGGCCCAATCAGCTTCCACTTCTCACCATCCGACGAGTAATAAAATTGTATCTTTTCCTGGTGTATGACTGCTTTAAGGTAGCAGCTCTCCCAACCTTCGATGCTGACGATATCTTCAGACTCGTCATATACGCCTTGTTGGCTGAATATGACAGCCAGGTGTTTACCAAGATGCTCATCATGTGATATCCGCAAATAAAAATGATCCGACTCATCGTAAAATAACACCAGACCTGCCATCTGGGTAAAAGTTTCAGGCTCGAATTCAACGCAAGTCGATATCTCGCAATCCAAACTTTGCAGCCGTCTGGCTATGAGGCTCTGTCGATTCCAGGAGTATAGCGATTCCTGCCCATACAGTCGGAGATGTCCCGGCCGTTCTGAGAGTGACATCCATGTCTCATCCATGGGGATTCGCAGGGAATTCCAGTGGATACTAAGCCTCTTTCCATCAAAATGCTCTCTCTCTGGTTCCACTGGAAACGGATGTGGTGGTAGTTCTGGACTCTCCACCTCCACCTTCGGACTTCTTCCTCCACCCGCTAAGCGAAGCCAGCCGTCGTCTGTCCACACCACTTTTTGCAACGAGGTTTCACGTCCCAATGGACTGAGGCGGCTTCCATCTGGAAGCGGACGGCTACAAATATGAGCCATATACCATTCGCCATGCTGCGTTTCAACTAGGCTGCCATGTCCAGCCTTTTGAAGCGGATGATCGGGCGTTCCAACCGAAGTCAATAAAGGATATTCTGGATCTATCTCATAAGGCCCGTCGATCGTTCGGGAACGCAGCAAGGTTGCTGCGTGATTGATCCCTGTTCCTCCCTCTGCTACGAGGAGGTAATAATAACCGTTTCGTTGATATATCATCGGACCTTCCGTTACGCCAAGAGATGTTCCCTGTGTTACAAGATTGACCGGACCGATCAGCTTGCCTTTCCCCTGGTTGAATTCCTGCATGATGATCCCGGCAAACCGATTGTGGTTTTTGCGGAAATCCCATTGCATGTTGAACAGCCATTTTCGACCATCCGTATCATGGAAGAGAAAATGATCAAAGCCACTGGAATTCAAATACACCGGTTCAGACCAAGGCCCTTCAATGGCTGGCGCGGTGATGACATAGTTGTGCAGATCCTTGTACACGCCTCGTCTCCCAACCACGTTGGTGTAGCATAGGTAATACAAGCCCTCGTTATAACTTAAGGAAGGAGCCCATATCCCTCCCGAGCTCGGAATGCCCTTGAGATCAAGCAAACTTAGACGGTCAAGTGGTCTGGCTGCTGGGCGCCAATGTACTAGGTCGCGTGAATGATGAATCAGGACGCCGGGAAACCATTCGAAAGTGGAGGTTGCAATATAATAGTCATCACCTGAGCGAATGATCGATGCATCCGGGTTAAAGCCTCGTAGAATCGGGTTTTGAATCATTGTGGTCTTCTCCTTTGTCTAAAAATGCTTGCAAAGCAGCATTGAACTCATAGGGTGCCTCCATGTTGGAAAAATGGCCCGCTTCCGGCAAATTGACACAAATCGCATGAGGCATGCATTCCAGCAGCCGATCTGCAGAGTGATGTGCCCCTGGGAAATCCTTTGCTCCATTCACAACGCATACTGGACCTGGATCTTGCATCGCAGTCAGCTTAGGCAGAAGTGTTTTACCCAAAATACAATCCGGCTCGCGATGTGTGCTTTGCCAAACCTTCCAATCGCCAATCATAGTCAACAGCCTATGCTGATAACCGTTTCGGTCTTCCCCGCATCCCTCTAGTAGGCGTTCAAACCATTCCTGCTTGAAGCGCGGCACATCCGTCACTAGGGGCGTTGGAACATCCGGCTTGGGATCAGGAATTGCCCCACTGGCAACAGTCACCGACTGTACATATTCTGGGTAAAGCACCCAGAAATCGAGTGCTACAAATGATCCCAACGACAGCCCGATCAAGTGAGCGGTTTCGATATTCAGATGTTCCAGAAGTGCTCGCAAGTCCTCAGCATGCAGGAAGGGCTGTCCCTCCAGGGGCATGGAGGATTTACCATACCCTCTAAGGTCATAGCATAGAATTGAATAACGTGAAGCAAAATGATCGATCTGCGGCTCCCACATGCGTCGATCCACCGAATGGGCGTGAATGAACACCAGTGTCTCTTGGGAAGCTCTTTGAACGTAATATTGGTAATCGAGGAGAAAATCCTGATTTAGCTCCATATGGGCCGAGATCATTTGCTCCTTCTTCATACTGCAACCCCTCTTCTATCCACGGTAACTTTTGACGTGTGAGTGATTTTCAATTAGCGCGTTTAATTTATCACTGTGTTTTCTTTTCGAAGCAACTTGCCTTCTGCATCCGTTTCAACAACCTCCACTTCCAGATCAGGTGCTTCTCCACGTTTCTCCATGGCTCCTACCCGAATCGTCTGGATTCTTCCGTCTGCCATCTCCACCCTGATTTCGTCCGCCGATTGAGCTGCTGCCGAAATAATCATAGCCTGATGCTCATACGGCTCAATAACGGATATAAATCGTGCAGACGTGCCTCTGAAGCGGGAGCTCAGCAGTTTTCGCCGCGAGGATTCATCCCCCAGCGGATAATCTCCACCGATGGAGGCGACCATCCGAACGGCTTCGAAGCCCGTTAAATCGACCCGGATGAGACCTTCCTGTTCCTGAGAGTGTGGCTCTGCCGGAACCGCATGCGGGAAGGCTTTCGCTGCGATTTTGACCGGACCGCCATAATAGTCCACGCCGATGCCATTTCCGCTGTCCGTATTCTCCAGCACCAACGGCAAGTCTGCCAGGTAAATTTGTTCGCCAGCCGCATTTTCAATATACGGATCTCCCCAGAAAATCGTTTTTTTGAAGGGCTTGCTTACGCCATGTTCCCCAATGCCTTTTTCCACGCTTACAGCAAGCTCCAACGATTGAATCCCTTCGACTGTTATATCCAAATCGTCGCGTCCTAGCACCCAAGCCCCGAATTGCCCTTCAGCCAGCACATGTCCATCTCCGCGAACCTGGTAGAACAGCCTTTTGTCCACTTCCAAAAACTCCGGGTCGTTGCCGACAATAACATTTAACTGCGGTGGCCAGAGTGTGTAATGATCTATATTGAGCGGGCCATCCTCATTGTGATATGTCCGGTTGCCCCTATGATCATATTTCGGGCCAAAACCGGTTTTAAAATGCGCCTTAATGGGGCTACTCGCCTCATACCAATTACAATCGGTAATGAATTGCGCGCTGCCCAGCGGGTCAGGATCAAGCTGCTCCGTATGTGCAAAGAGTTCCATTTGCTCTGCTTCAAGCGAGACGAGCCCCTTGCAGTGGAACAGACTTTCATAATCATGCTCCATTTCGCCCGAAACATAATCGAACAGCACAACGTAATCATCGGTGACCACGGTCAACCGGCGCTGAAGCACCACCTCTGTAAAACCGGTACGGCGGGAATATTCCGGTGCATCCTCTGGTATCGGCACATACCTCCCCTCGTTCCATGCTCGCTCCCTGAACGTCTTGTCTCCGTCTACTCGCCAGCCGCCATAGGGCGGATAAGACCACTTGGCTTCACTTTCCACAGTACAAGCCTGAAAGAGCTTTCCTCCATGAAACTGCAATAGTCTGCCTTCACTTGGATCCTGCTGTTTCCGATCCACCACTACCATGTTGTGTGTAATGGAGGTTTGCACATAGAATTTGTACATGAACGTGTGGTAGTTATACCAAATATTTTCCGGGTTATAAAAGCTGCGACCATAT
Source organism: Paenibacillus tundrae (assembly GCF_036884255.1). NCBI lineage: Bacteria > Bacillati > Bacillota > Bacilli > Caryophanales > Paenibacillaceae > Paenibacillus > Paenibacillus tundrae. Next base: position 3,440,237 of record NZ_CP145605.1, read on the forward strand.
CGCATCATGGATAGCAGGCTAACCCTGTCATAATGTCCATGAGCACCCCCGTGTGAGCCATACTTCACTACAGCCTGAATCTGTTCGTTCGCATTCCTTCCCTCCGTCTGTGAACGAAGCATAGCCACACCAGAATTGTCCGCATGTGCAGAACGAAGAAAAGGCTTGGAAGTGCTTGGCTGAAGTCCCGGAATGGCATACAGCAAATCACGATCCGCCAGGTCGCAATTCAGAAGAATATCCGCATACTCCGGCTTGCGAAACAAATAGTACGCCAGATCATATCGTGCATCCATGTAGCCCCTCGGTGAGATACCGCTCAGCTTCGTCTCCGCGGAATCATTGATGCCAAACAGGACACCGCGATAATCGGCAAAGGGTAGCAGGCTGTCCCAGAGCTGTATAATCGAGCGATAATTAAAGCGTGACGGTCCCCAGATATTTAGACTAAGTCCATCGATATCCGGTTTGTCTCCCGGTGTGACCTGGTCATGGTACTGGGCAGGAACCCATACCTCTGCAAGATTGATACCCCAAGGTCGGCAGCTTTGAGTGATTTCCGAGAAGAGTCCCGCAGCCATCAGGTTATAACCTACTGAGCATTCGTACCACCAACCGTCATCCAGGGTGCCCTTGGATAAATGATCAGTAAACCCGCCAACACCGTACAGAAAACGGTTCATGCGTTCCATATCCTGCAAGGCCTGACTGCAATAAAGCGCTCCGATCATCTCGGCCAGTGTCCAGTTGGAGATACCTCCCTCGCTTAGTGCCCAGTCGATCAGATCCATGAATAGACGAAAGGTGCATTCTATATTGCGGTGATCTTCTTCATTCAGCAAGCCAGAATCAAACATGAGATCATAGATAACAGCTACATGCTTGAAAAATTCGCCCTCATGCACCAGTTCCTGATGGCAAGCCTTTCGTGTTTTGGGATAACCGTTCTCTGGGTCAACAACGCCGCGAAGAAATGTGACCAGCTTTTCTGCCAGATCTTTTTGTTTGGTGAGTTTCCAGGCGATAACCGCATTTTCCGCTTCATGCGCATGATGACTCTCGTACAGATGCGTCCCTGTTCTAACAGGCGGCAGCACCCATTGCTGTGCACGCAGCACATACATGCCCAGCAGCTCGCTCGCCCATGCATGTTCCTGTATCTTATCCTGAACGTCTTCCCATTCCGGCTGGACCAGCTTGATATACGGGTGAGGCAACGCCCGCAACGTAATCAACTCCACACGTTCCGCCAGATCTCCGCGGCCTCCTGGAATAATCGCCAGCTTCTGTACTTCATATCCCCCTGGCGCAACATGTCCGGATACCTCGACCTGAACAGATACCTCACAGGAAGCCCCAGGTTCCAATAGGCAGAGCTCCGGATTAATCGACACCTTCATCGTTTCCCAGCCATAACGCTCCTGAGTCAATGTTAGAGCTTGCACATCTCCTGTACAATTGATAAGCTCCAGCTTATATCCTGCTACTTGTCCGGCATCTGCCGATCGCGATAGCACAGGAGCATGAACATGGATTCCGCGACTTCGGCTCAGCTTAAACTGGCGAATGGAAATCCCTGACTCTGATGCTGGTCTGATTGACTCTTCCTTCCATGTCGCAAGCAGGCGCACGGAACGGACGAATTTCCATTTGCCAGCAAAGGCCTTCATGTCATCAAATTGGTCAAATGGCACAACGACCTTATTGATGCCCGATTCCCGCCGCACCAACAAGCAATGATAGTGAACATACTCCAGTTCTTCTGGCAAGGCTCCTTTATCGCGCAGCAATCCGATTTCCACTGTTAGCTCCAGCGGCTCGGCAAGCGGAAGCTCAGCCTCTAGTTCAAGACCGTACCAATTCCGTAAATCTACGCTATATTCATTGTTGCTAACAAAGCCTGTACGGACCCAATGATTATCCAGATGTAACCCCGGCAAACGAAAAACCGTTGCCTGACCCGGCTCCAGCAGCAGCTCCTCCCCAGAAGCCGAAGCCAGCTCAGCCTCATCCGAACGTCCCCGATCCCATGCTAAAATATCTATGATCGTCTCTGTGGTGTACATTTCATTTCCCCTCATTCCTTAGCCTGATTTCCTACCGTAAAGGTAATTCCCTGCGCAAAGGCATTGATATCGAAATTCCCCTGCTCCGGCTTAAGCACAAGTTCGTCGCGAATACGCAAATTTTCAAATACAACGCCTTTAACCTGGCGCTCTGCATCAAAGCCATAAATTCGGTTGGGATTGACATTGCGACCAAGGTAGGTAATATTTCGGAACGAAATGTCTTCAATGGAATGTCCAGGCTCCGGGTTGTAATCTTTGTTCCAGATAACTCGAATATCGATTAGCTGGCCTAGCTCAAATTCCTCTACCCGAATGTTGTCATAAACCACCCGTCGAATCTTATTTTTATCACCCGCGTTGATGGCCATTGCTCCCCAATAGTTCTCCTGCAGCTCATGATGCTCCAGAATATCAATGTTCTCAAAACGGATATCCTCGATTACATCTCCGCTGAGGCGATGATCTCCATGCGTGCCCATCATTAGCGGATGCGCAACGTCCGCCCATAAAACCGAGTTGCGGACCGTTACGCGGCGTGTATCTCCATGGTAATCCCACCTTGATCCGTATACCGCGATGCAATCGTCGGAGGTACGAAGAAACACATCGTCAATCTCGATATCAGAACTTGCCATCATATCAATTCCATCGCACCAGCCCTTGCTACTGAACGATTTGAAATTGGATATGTGAACATGAGTCGACTTGCCAATGTATATGCTGTAATGCGGTGGATTAAGTAGTACAAGGCCTTCCACCATAATGTTTTTGGAGTACTTGATGCGTATTCCTCGAAAAGCCGAATACCTATGAAATGCAGACAGATCGATAATCCCCCGCCCACGAATGACGACGTTTTCAACCTGATCGCAGACGAACGAACCCACAACCACAGCCCCTCCCGCAACATACACCGTGGTATTAGAGGGAATGTGTATAATTGTTTCCTCCACATAATGAATACCTGGTGAAAAATATAGGATGTGTGGACAATGCCCACTGAGCGTATCCGGCGAGCTAGTGAGCCGTTTAATATCCTCCATCCGGTGAATACCCGGCTTGATCAAAAGTACTCCGGGATCATCCGGCAATGGCGGTAATGTCTCCAATGGATTGGCAAACAGATGCAGATTGCCAAAGCGATCACCGTTAACTTCAATGGACAGCTTGCATGGCTTACACAGCGTGAAGGATATCGTATTACCTTCGCATACCATAACAATCGCTGTAGATAACGGCCGAATAACAACCCGCTCCGGTCTGATGTTCAGACATTCCACGCGAACCTCAACCTGTCCATACATATCAAAATATGCCATTGAGGCTTGCCGAATTTGGTGCATGTCTACCTGGGTCTCGTATACAAACAGCTCTCGCCAATCTCCCTCCGGTTGACGTACCTGTACCTTGAAGTCACGGCGTTCTCTGTCAACCTCTGACTGCGGATAAACAATCAATTGATTCATGTTGTGCCCTCCTGCTCCCCAAGTCTTCTTTCATTGTATCCCTGCATTTTACTTGGAGAAATGCTGCTTTTTTGGCGTCATATGTATGGTTTTTTAGCATTTGCATGCAGTCTGTGCCTAAAGGGCAAGGATCTGTTCTTAATTCCGTTTTGTATTCTTATTGTGTATTCACTATGTTGTGCAAGAAAAAGAACCTCAGCTCCCCTTTACCACGGATGCTGAGGTCTGTTCTTTTGTTTCAATCCATTGTTTCCCCTTACGAATGTAAGCCCAGCATACGAGAGATCATAACCTTCAACAGCAGCAGAACCCTCAGGCGGATTCAGCCCGGCTTGATTGAGCTGGACGTAATCTCCAGCGCTCGTACATGCGAAGGTGGTTTTAATAGACCCCTCCTTCCAGCACTAACATTAGCCATGGCTGAAAGCAGGGGTCAATACACTGCTCTTGTCTCGAAGAAACTGCTAGGAGTTTCGTATTAAACCGGAGCCATGTGCTGCTAGGACACCTCGACATTCTCGGTGAATTCTTCGCTGCAAGCAGACATCCCCGTATCGGGAAGAAGTGCCGTTGTTGGCACGACAGCAGACTGCAGGGAGACGATGCTTTTGTTTGAGACCAGATGCTCCATCGCCAGCCGTAGTATGTGAGCAATCCGATCGATCTGCTCTTGGGTAGCGTTTTCTTCATGTTGAACATTCATAGCATCCGACACGGCCTGCTGAACTGCTGCAAAGCTCTCTACCGAATACTGGTCTTTGTCTAGATCGCTCACCTCATTCACAAGCACCCACAGCAGCGTGTGATCAACTGTTCTGCGATACAGTTCCAGCTCGGCAACATTGGCGTTTCCAGTAGGTGCGTAATACCTATAGTAAGAATATTCCGTCTCATCCGTGATTCGAGCCTGGAACCAATCTGCCTTATTCACGCCGCTAATCGTATATAGCGTACTATAATTAACGCCATCCTTTGAGCCTTGCAGCATCGCGTCATTCATTCTCCGACTAAGGTCATCTTTACCGCCGCGAGGATACCATCTCAGGTTTCCCAGCGAAGCTGATTGTCCATCTCCCAGATCGATATCAATCCAGGATGGATTCGCAATAGTGTCGGTATAAGTGCTTGTATCGCCATCAAACGCATACCAGCCATTCGTTTCCTTGGAAGCGCCTGTTCCCCATACAGATGTTGAAGCAGCCACCATAGATGGAGCAATTTCAATTCTGGCTCCAATTAAGGTTTCCAGGGGTACGACCTCCTGCTCCGCAGCCAAGAGCTGCTGAAGCAATCCTTTTTTATCCGCCCCTGGCTGCTGAAATGCCTTCTTGATCCGCTGCACCTCCTTCTGATATAGGTAGTAGCTACCTTGAGTATACCCGTCAGCAGCAACTACTCTGGATTCTAACGAATCGTATTGATAGTCTCCATACAATTCAACTTCGGACACGTTGCCAAACCAGTTTGTCGAATTAAACAGTCTCAAATAACGATAATCCCCCTCATTCAGTAGCTCACGACTGCTAATGTAAGTCCACTTCCCTTCTTCCGTTCCTGAAGCAGGTCGTGTCAAGTTTGTCCAGCTCGTTTTGTCGTTGGAGCCCTGGATAACCAAGCCGTTCATGCGTCCGGGGAAATTTGGACGAGGCATTAGCATAATGTCGCTTAGCTTGACTTTGGCATTCTCACCAAAATCGACCATATAGTAGGAGCCTGCTCCAGTAGCCAGATCACCAAAGTTAGTTAGGTTGCCGTCGAACAGCGCATAACCGACCTTTTCCTTCGGCACAGCACCCCCAATCTGATCATCCGATGCGATAACCGTAGCCAGCTTGCCAACCTGAATCCGATTCGATGAATTAACCAGATATAATATGGAATCATCTGTTGTAAAAATTGCTGGCTCAGCAGCAACGTCATCCGTTGTTTTGTAACGAATGTTGAAGGATATATTCCCGGTAACCGCAGTATCATCCATGGTTGCCATAGCCGTCCAATGGAGCTGATCGGTCGACTGGACCTGCGCCTCCTGTCCTTGAATCGTTACCTGCACATCGAGGATGGGTTCCGTGGATTGAAAGGTCACTTTTGCCTGGTCACCAATACCAATGCGGTGCTGGACAGCCTGCTCTGAACCAATCGAAACCACCTCCAATTTATTCAGAGTTTCATGCCGCTCTCCATAAATTCTGAACTCGCCCAGTTCAAGCATATTACCTACGGTTCCCCACAGTACATCCGGCTGCGGATGCAGCATCTGAATTTTAATAAAGCGATACTGCTCCTGCCGAAGGGACGGATCAACCTCCAGTATAGCCATCTCGTCGGTAAACAACGTTTCGTCTGGCGTAAGTCTCGTCCAGTTCATCCGGTCGTTTGAACCGAAAATAGCCGAACCTGCCATGCGATCCACAAAATTCATGCGGCTCTGCAAGCCAAATCGCTCTGCGGAAACTTTATAATTTGGCCCGAAATCCAGAATATGGTACAGATCTGGATTAGGCGCAAGCGAGTATACGGGATACGTATTGTTATTGCCGTCCACCAGCATGGAAATGGAGCTGCCAAAGGTAGAAGTCACGATTTTTGTGTAATCCATACTGCCGTCCAATAACGGCGGTGTAAGCAGCTCAAGGTCTGTTGTTGCTTGCTTTAGCACAAACAATTGCTCGCTAAATTGTTCATCGGTTGCTGTTTGAAGCTGTTCCAGCACTTGATTGTAAGCCTCCTGAAAGTGTCTTAGCGTTGAAGACGTGTATTTAGTTTGCTCATCGTACCTGGAGATTGCTGCTTGAATAGCCGCATTGCGATCAATCGACACAACCACATTCACGTTCTTCGTTGCTACAGTTTCGCCATCGGAGGCGACAACAACAAAGGAATATGATCCGGGCTCAGAGGTGTGCCAAGTGAAATTTCCGGTAGTGTGTTGCAGAGCTGCTTCTGATGGCGGATTTGTGATCTCATAGAAAAGGGGACCCTCTGAGCTATCCGTAGCCGAGAAATCGATCGTCAATGGTGTACCAGCTACAGTGACGATATCCATAGTATTACTACCAAGTACAAAGGACGGTGGTGTAAGTTGTTGTCCGGCCAATACATTCAAATGATCCAGGTCAACTGTGGTGCCACTGCCCGTCACCTTCAAATAGAGCAGGTTGTAGTCATTATCAAGCTGACCGTAGGTGACGTGATTGATGCCCATATCAAAGGTGATATATTTCCATTCTCCATCGGTATCCGGCAAAGTTAACGTGTGGTAAGGTCTAGAATTCTGTTCTTTGCTGAGCGTCACCGTTGCCTTGCCGTCAGTTCGGAACTTCAGGCCGATGAGACGGGCACCTGAACGATTCGCGTAAGACAGATTTTGAAAGACTAGTCTGCTGCCCTGCTCTGTAGCCTTTACTTGAACATATGAGGTATTTCCCTCCTGCTTCTTCTCTGAATTTGGATCAAAGACGGTATAACGATCCTCCAGTTCGACTAGGGCCGGATTTGGCTGTTCCTTGGGCAGCATCGATGCCCCTTCAGCAGCTGCCTCAGCCGGTAGATACAGCCAGAAGTCTCCACCACCGTCAACATTATCCCAGTTCTGTTTAAAGGAACCCTGGTGATAATAATTGGAAGGAATTCGATTCGTAAACGCTTCATAATAAAACGGTGCTTTTTCCGCCAGATCAACTCCTTTTTCGTAGGTATAATAATAATAAAGATCCCAAAAGTTGGCGGTTGTCATTCTGCCTCGATAAGAGTCCGATAATGTATGATAAATACCTTTGACGTTACCATCCTTTCCATAACTGGAGACAACGGGAATCCACGGAGTATCGTATCCGAGCATATATTGCCAAAAGAAGTTAGCTGCATCAAGAATACGATCATTTAAGAACTCATAGGGACCGACCGCATCAGCTGCCGTAGAAACAGTACCGTGCACGGGATCGACTTCGGTACCCTGTGCCAGCAGCATACGTGAAATAATGACCGCATTGGTTAGATCGCCACCGCCATGCGCTTGATCTCGCCCCATTTCCACATGTTGAATCACAGGGGGATTAACTGGTTCCCCTGTCACTGCGTTTGAATCGATTAGACGAAACAATTGCTTGACTGAGCCATTGAATCCCTGATTCTTGGCGGTTGTATTAACCGTGAACCATTCAACTGCTTCTTCATAACGATCCATATTATTCGTAAAAATATAACCCGCCATCGCTCCGAGCAGCGGATAGTTATGCTGGTTCATGAAGCGATTGTTGTCATGCAGAAAATTCTCAATAACAGGTGTAACCAGATTACTCGTAAAATCGGCCGTGTCCTTCTCCGTCCAAGCCAGTTCAGGGCTAGGGCTGTTGGTATATCGCAGTATTTCCGCTGCAGCAACCATGCGGTTAAGCGGGATACCAGTATGAATATGGGAATCGTTAAAATATACATATTTATCGGGATCCATCTGGGACCAAATTCGAATAATATGCATGGCATTGGCCCGGTAAGTCACATCACCGGTAATGTAGTACATGAGTGTCTGAGTATACGCTCTCAAGCCATCCGCTATGAATCTGGAGTTAAATCCCTGGCTGTTGAAGGCATCGCTTGCGGGCTTTGTCGGATCGGCAGAGCTTTGATTGCTGGAGATTACCGTTTTGGATGCTGAGGAAGAAACGGTCATTGCGTTATAATACGAGTACCAAGGCTCCTTTTTCGCAGATACCATCGATCTAATCGTTTCAAGTCTTGATTTGGTCAGTCCCACCCCTGGATGAGTAAATCCGTCCGTTACTGTCTCATTGATCTGAACAATATAATTCGTAGCAATCTCTCCTTCACCTGATGCTGTTATTTTTCCCGGTGGCACAATTAAACTTTGGAGCATGCCTGCAATGGCCAGTATCGTTGTGATGCGTTTCCAAAAACTGGACTTTCCTAGTTTGCTCATCGTTCCCCTCCTCTTCGGACTCACTATATTTGGTAACGCTTACAAAACTCATCATTATTGTATTTTAGCTACTCGTTGTTGTACATGTGCCTTTTTCTAGTTGCATATGCAGATTTTTTTGGAGCTCTTCCATCTCCTAGCCATTTTTTGACCATAAAAAGCCCCTCCAAGTAAGCGAGTGTGCTTTACACCCTTTTTTCACTTGGAGGGGAATATAATTCATGCAGGGCAGTCTCTTTAACTGGAAAACGCTTCAAATGATTTTCACAAAGCTAACGTCGGACTTTTCGCTCGTCCCAAATTCGGTCTGCTTCGATTAATGCATCATCGATCGACATAGTTCCGGAAAGCATGTCCTGCACAAGATCATAGAATGCATTGCGGAAGCCGGCCGGGATCTCGTCCGCTCCCCAATAATGCTCCATCCCGCGAAGCTTCAACATATCCGGATTATCCAGCCACTGCTCTACCTCTTGCATAAGCTCGGAAGACTGAATAAACGTATGCTCCTTGGTAACCGGAGTACCACCTACAGCCTGCAAATACTTCGCATACTCTTCATTACTGTAGAAAAAATGTAAAAATTGCTCGATAACCTTAGCCTTATTCGGATCGGCAGCAGCCAGAGATGTCATAGCCCAGCCTGAAGGCTGCGGCAATCCAAATATATGAACACGTCCCTGACGGTCAGGAACCGGAAAGAACCCTATCTCAAAATCAGGATCGGCTTGCTTCAACTGACTGAACATCCAGGGACCAGACATCATCATCACCGCTTTGCCTCTAACCAAATAGTCAATGGTCTGATAATCTGCAATGTTCATGAAGCCAGGAACGATGTAATCCTCGTTCCACAATACTTTCAGATCTCGAAAGGCCTCTTCAGGACCAGCATCCGTCCAGCTAACCTGACCTGCGGTTCGTTTGCGGTTCCACTCCTGATCTTTGGAATACACATGATCCAGCATAAAATGATTTGTCCAGAAGCCCATATGCCATAAGTCCTTGCCGCCGACAACAAGCGGATATATCCCCTTGGCTCGAATAATCTGGCACAGTTCAAGAAATTGTTGATACGTGGCAGGCTCATTTAGCCCCCATTCCCGAAATAACTTCTTGTTATACACAATGCCTTGAGGTACCTCCGCTTTAAGAGGAGCAGTATATATTGTTCCATTCACCTTGGGAATGTCATCAAACAGCCCGACTATACTCTTCGGCAGCTCAGCTAACAAACCTGCATCGGCAAACATCTGGGTATCTCGCATTTCCACTAGATCGGGGAATTGACCCATTGCATCAAGTAATGAAAGTTCATCTGCGTACCCCTTGGCTTGCTGTGTATGTTCAACTACCGAAATTTGCACGTTGAGATGTGATTTTTTAAAGTCATTAATGATTGTTTGAATGCCCTTGTGGTGTGCTCCGTCTCCCATGGCATAGGTAATCGTCAATTGAACAGGCTCCGCTTCAGAGCTAGGCGATGAGACAGAATCTTCCCTCGTTACAAGGCCGCAGCCTGGAATCACCATAAGCAGCAACGCAATCATGATCTTCTTCCACCAGACAAGCTTGTATTCGCAAAGGTATGACCGACGATGTTTAGTTGTGTAATCCATGTACCGTCGTTCCCTTCGATTGCCTGAATTCTTGTGGAATCTGACCATAGTGCTTGCGAAACATATCGCTGAACAAGCGGGCACTATTATATCCCACCTTTTCCGCGATTTCATAGACCATCAAATTGGAGTGCAACAGCATTTGGCGAGCATGCTTCATTCGTATCTCGGTCAAATATTGTTTATAATTTTGCCCCGTATGTTTTTTGAAAAAGGTGCTAAAGTAGGAAGGATTCATGTATATGAGCCCCGCTATCGAATCCAGCGTAATGTTCTGCGCATAATTAGCCTCAATGTATTCCTTGACTTGCTTGATCTGCCCATGTTCTTTGTTGCCCAGGCGGCTTTTCACCAACGGGTGAATATCCGCGATAAAATCACCTACATAAGCCTCTACTTCCAGCAGGGTATCGAAATCGCTGATTCGCTTAAGCAAAATACGAAAATCTTCATTATATGTCTCCAGCGAAACCCCCATGGTCTGTAATTCTTGTCGGAGCGTTATCAGCGTATCGTAAACGCAAGATATAGCTGTGTGCTTATTGCTGACTGCAGCCTGCTTGATCGCAAGCAGCAGTCGTGAAAGGGGCTCTTGGAGAGCATTCGCGTCATCTGACTCAACCAGGTGATCAAGTAGCTGTGACTGCATTTCCTCAATACGTAGCTGTGCAGCAGGTTCTGCCGGAGACGTATCATAGGGAATGACATGTCCGGGGCTTAGAAAGTAGGCCCAGTCCAAGGCTTCAAGTGCTTGTCTGAACGATGCAGCTGCTTCCTGGAGAGAGCTTACGGCTCCCCCTACACCAATCGTCATGTCTAACTTCAAATAGCTGCGAACCTGATCCCGAACTGTTTTTGACACTTGAATGGGTAAATTGCTATCATCACATAAAATGAGATAACAGAACATGTCTCCCTTGCGGAAGAATAAGCTGTTTGGGATGTTCTTCAAGCTTTCGCGCATAACATTGGTTATGGCAAAATCAATCAGCTTACGTTCTCGCTTCTGCCATCTTAACTGGTCCTGCACACTCCGGCTATAATCAGCCACGCAAACGACTGCATGTTTGTCATCGTACAGGTTCAAGGACTTCTGAAGGGCATGAACGGCCTTGTCATCACCATCGGTCAAACGATCCAGCAATTCTTCAAAGGATCTGTCTTTATTATCCCGCTCCAGATGCTGAAGCTTCTCAAGCTTGCGCTCCTCTTCCGTCTCGTCCCTGATTAAGAGTACTGCCTTTTGAATCACTTGCTTCAGCTGATTGGTATTCACGGGCTTGACCAAATAATCCAGTGCCCCATATTTCAATGCCTCCTGCGCATAATCAAACTCTTTGTGGGCGCTAATAAAGACAACCTTCGGTGTTCGCCGGGATGCCTGAACATACCTCAGTACATCGATGCCGGTTTGGCCGGGCATGCAAATGTCACTGACAATCAGATCTGGGTTGCAGCGATCAATCAACTCAATCAGTTCGTTTCCATCATAAGCTTCACCTGCAATTTCAATACCGAGCGCCTCCCAATCGATGAGCATTTTTAAGCCTCTCAGGATGACTGGCTCATCGTCAGCGAGAATCATTCGAATCGTGTTCATGCCGCACCTCCAGGTTCAGAGGAAGCAGAATCCGTACCGAGGTTCCGATATGCGGTCTGCTCTCCATGTCTAGTCCATACTGGCTTCCATATGCTGCCTTAATGCGTTCATGCACATTTTTGATACCAATGCTTTTACCCATGTTTCGATCCTGGTTTTTCAAATGAATCCGCAGGGACTCTAATTGTTCTTGCTCCATTCCTGCCCCATCATCGTATATGGTTATACTGAGAATATCGCCCTCAAGCCGTTCTATTGTGATTAATACGATTCCTTTTCCGCCCTTGGGACGAATACCGTGATGAACCGAATTTTCAACGATGGGCTGAAGAATTAGCTTAAGCACGATGGCCGAGGCCAGCTCCGGCGACTGCAGCTCGACTTGTAATGAAATACGATGGTCAAACCGAACCTCGATCAGATGAAAATAGTGACGAAGGTGCTCTAGCTCTTGTGCCAGTGTTACAGACTCTTCCCCATAATCAATAACATACTGCAGCTGGTCTGAAAGCGCGTGGATCATATCAGCTACCTTTCGATCCCCATTGGCAACTGCGCTCATGCGAATGACCTCTAGCGTATTATACAAATAATGCGGTCGAATCTGGCTTTTCAGTGCGTTCAACTCTGCCTGCTTTCGTTTGATTTCATTGATATATGCATCGTTAATGTATTCTTTGAGTCGTTCTACCATTCGGTTAAAGCCATTAGCGAGCCGTCCCATCTCATCCTTGCGGCCAACCTTCAACTCAATATCCAAATTGCCCGACTCTACTTTGATCATCTGGCGTATTAACTGCAAAATAGGTCTGGTGAACATTCGTGAAAATACCAAGCCCATCAGAAACAAAGCAGCAAAGCTTGCTAAAGCAGCCACCCAGACACTTTTTTTCGTACGGATAATCGGGGAATAAATATCCTCCTTGGACATTAACCCCACAACTTTACCTTGGATATAAGGAAGCGGCTCACTGAAAACGATCATATCTCCACGGGCTTTGACTCCGAATTCGTCAAAACGGGAACCGATTTTATCACGTCGGTTCGAATATAAAATGATACCGTTTTCATTTACGATGAAAATTTCATCTTTTTTGCCAAGTCTCGATTGCTGAAGCAAACCGTCAAACACGTTAACATCGATATCCAGAAATAAGGTTCCGTAGATTTGAACCGGATTCTGCACCCCTCGGGAGGTATCGATCCAGCTTCGTGCAAAGGTCATCACTAAATCCTGGGAATTGTAATATACCTCCATATGATATGGGAAAACAGCCAGCTTTTTGGGGTTGGTAGTAAGCGTATAGTCCCACTCTATCGGCGGATAACTGACAAAAGGATCCATTTGCTTGCTGCCTCGGGATTGCTGGTTCAGCGTTCCGTCCTCTGCTCGTACAAACAGCACATTCTGGATATTCGCGTCGCTGAACAGCACCGTTTTAATGAAATCATCCATGGCAGACGAGTTAAATCCACTCGGATACAACTCTGAGGATTCTTTCAGAAAAATGTCGTCTGGTTGTGCCTTGGTGTACATCAGATTGGAAATATCATCGTATTTTCTCAGCATGTCGTTCACGTTATTACGCATGTACACCATCATTTGTTGTATGTTGTTGACCGTGTGACGCTCGATTTGTCCGGTAAACTGGTACAGAGAGAGCATGCTTAGTACGAAGATCGGAAGAAGGCCTGCCACTAAAAAAGCAACAGAGAACTTGAAAAATAAACTCTGCGTGAAATTCGGTCGAATTTTCATGTTGCTCGCTCCCGTTACGTCAATGGTCTTGGTTTCATCATAAACCGAAAATGCATATCATAAAAGATTTTTATACGAGATTCCAATCAAGGAAGTGAAGCTGACTAACCATGAGTTTCAAAGGAGTCCGATTATCGCGTTTCCCAATGTGGACGCACATGCAGAGAACACCCGCCTGTTGGCACGGGTGTTCTATACTGCATCCGATCAAGCAAGATGATGATATTAGCTTTCGTTCTGATCCAGGAACACCTGAGCCTGCTTCACCAGTTCCTCGCGAACCTTCTCAAGACCGAGATTGCGTAGCTCTTCGTTCAAGCCTGCGGCGCTTTGGCGCCAGTTGGAATCGAGTCCGCTTTTCAGAATTGGATCAAGCGTGGCCGCTTTCGGCTGAAGCTTCGCGATTTCTGTTTTGACAGACTCGGTATTAAATACAAACCCGGCTAGCGGAAGCTTGTAATACGTGTCGTCCTGCGTTTGATAGGTTATGAGTTTCATGGCATCCTCAGAGTTATCGCCACTTATGCGAGACATCGTTGGATTCCAGGTCAGTTCATATCCAGGGAATGCATAATTTTTCGTCTGTTCTGTCGATTTATACTCCGTATCGCCGGATTTTGTCCAATGCGTGCCCTCGATACCTAGTTCGAACAGATCGTGGTTCTCCTGATCCCCGAACAGCCAGTCCAGGAATTTCATAGTACGATCTGCGTTTTTGGATGTCGCCGGAATTACGAGATAGTTCCACGCTTTATATTCCGTTCCAATAGAACCTTTTTCCATATTGCGAATTTTGGAGTTATATACAAAGAACTCCAACTCTGCTTCTGGTACTGCTGTTTTCAGTTTGTCTCGCATGCTTGCAAAGCCATTAATAGTACCTTCGTTTGCAGCTGATTTGCCACTGGCGAACAATGCACCGGGATCTTTTTCGTTTAAAACGTCCTTCTGTACATACTTATTCCATTCTACCTTCGTATCGTTATTACCGTAAAAGTAATCGGAGCTGTTAAATGGGGCCGGATACTTGGCAAATTCCTCTTCCGGATCGCCAAGCGTCGAGGCTCCCAGAACCTTTTTGCCATCCTCGGACAAAATCATATTAAATGTGGTGCCGGTTCCTGCAATCGCGTAAGGTTCGGAACGAACCTGGGTCTGAGGCTCCTCATTGCCAAACATTTTAAAGAATCCGCGATCTCCCATTAAGGCAAACGGAATCATTTCAGGCTCGTTTTCCTTTACTTTGTCGAGATACGCCTTAAGATCGTCATAAGACTGGATCGGAGCCAAACCGTATTTTTCTCTCAGATCCTTGCGAATATATATAACCTCGGAGTCATAGTACATGTTTGTAATCGGAATCGCATAGAGATGTCCATTGACTTTGTTTGCATCAAGAAACTCTTGCGAAAATGCTTTTTTTAAGCCAGGATATTCATCATTATTGAAATATTTATCCAACTCTTGATAGAAGCCTTGGGAAATATTCTGGTTCAGGTTCATCCATGGCGCGTCAAACATCAGGTCTACCGCTTCACCTGCAGCCAGCTTCAGCTTGGTTTTCTGTTTATGGTCTGATGCCGGGTTAAATTCGAGATCGAGCGTAGTGTTCAACGTATCCTTACTACGATTGCCGAATTCGGTAAGTACCTTATCCATGTCTACCGGCTTGTCGCCGAAAAGCATGACCTTCAGTGTAACGGGATCAGTCGATGAAGTGTTCGCGCCTTCTGTACTGCTGGATGAAGACGAGCATGCGCTTAGCAATCCGCCCAAGAGAGCGGTAACAACAAGGGGTGCGAGAATTTTAATTATTTTTTTCATGATACAACAACCTCCCTTTATGATGTTTGATGTCTTGTATAAATGAAAGGCACATTAGCTGATTGGGTTATCCTTTTACTGCCCCTACCATCAATCCTTTGACGAAGTATTTCTGAAGAAAAGGATATAAGAAAATAATCGGCCCAATCGTCACTACTGTAGTGGCTAAGCGTGTGGTCAACGTAGGCACTACATAGTTAGGCAAGCTGACTTTGGAAGACAACTCGGATGCGAATTGTGTATTGCTCATAATTCTCATGATCAAATACTGCAGCGGCCACAGATCCTCTTTGGAGATGTACAACATCGCTTCAAACCATTTATTCCAAAAGGCCAGCGCGTAAAACAGTCCAACTGTTGCTATGGCAGGCATGGAGATAGGCAAAATAATGCGGAATAAAATGTAGATGTCATTCGCACCATCGATTTTGGCCGATTCCGCAAGCGATTCGTCAATCGATTTGAAGAAGTTACGCATCAGGAACATGTTCCATGGACTGACCAGTGCCGGAATGATTAGCACCCAGATGCTGTCTTTCATGTCCAAGTATTTGCTGATAAGCAGGTAGTTAGCAACCAGACCCCCGTGGAACAGCATGGTGAAATAGACGTAAAAGTTGATTGTGTTCCGGTACTTCAGATGACGAAGTGACAACGGATAGGCCAGCGCACAGGTGACCAGCATAGCAAGTGCCGTGCCTACAACAGTGACAAAGATCGTCACCCCGTAAGCTCTATAAATTGTGGCATCCTTAAAGATCAGTTTGTAGGCATCCAGTGAGAACTCACGCGGCCAGAGTGAATACCCGTGCTTCAGAATGCTGGATTCGGTCGAAAGTGAGCTGCTGATAACGGAAATGAACGGAAATAGACAAAAGATTGCAAATACGGTCAGCAGGACGTAAAAAGCGATTTTCACGCTGTAATCCTGCCAGCTTTCTTTGATTACCACATTACTTCACCTGCCTTTGACTTCTGTCAGATTTAGAAAAGAGCGGATTCCGGACTGAATTTCTTGGCCAGGCTATTCACCACGACAACCAATATGAATCCAACGAGGGATTGGAAGAAACCAACCGCGGCGGCCATACTCATATCCCCTAGATCCATCAGAGCGCGATATACATAGGTGTCGATCACGTCAGTTGTTGGATATAACGCCACGTTTCGCCCAATCAACGCATAGATCATGCCGAAATCGCCGTAAAAAATACCACCCATGGCCAAGAGCAACATCAGAATGATCGTAGGCTTCACTAATGGCAACGTGATATAACGGATTTTGTGCCAACGGCTCGCCCCATCAATGGAAGCGGATTCATAGATATCCGGATTGATTCCCGTAATGGTAGCTAGATATACGATGGAACCAAAGCCTGCTCCCTGCCATATTTTCATGATCACGAGAATCCAGGGCCAGTATCCCGGCTCGTTATAGAAGGAGATCGGTTCAACTCCAAACAGACCAAGCATCTGATTGATCATCCCTGTGTCAGTGGAGAGTAGTGAGACCGAGAACATCGCGATTACCGTCCAGGATAAGAAGTTTGGCAGTGTAACGAGCGTTTGCGTGACTCGCTTGAACCTTTTGCCCCCAAGCTCCGAGAACATGATAGCAATGGCTACGGAACCTAATGTTCCACACAAAATGAACATCGTGTTAAGAAACAAAGTGTTGGCGATAACCTTTAACGTATCCGTCGATTCAATAAAAAAACTGAAGTTTTTCAAGCCTACAAATTCGCTACCGGTTATCCCTTTGATCGGGTTAAAATCTTGGAATGCAATAACGATTCCGCCCATAGGTAGATAGGAGAAAATAAAAATGACAGCAATTCCGGGCAAAGCCAGCAAATAAAGCAAATAGTTTTTTTTCATTTCTGCAAGGAAACCTGTTTTTTCTCCTCGCACGAGATTTCCGGTTTGAAGAGAAACATTGCTCTTCATATGTCACAGCCTCCTATCATTTTCTCTTTCTCTATTCAAACGACTTCCTTTAAGCAATTTAAATATAGCATTGGGCTGAATAATGATAAATGCGGATTCTTTTGGTCAGTATGTATGTTTTTTTAGAGGATGTTAAGGACGTATTGTAACTACAATTTGATTCTAATCCAACTGTTAATCGCTTTAAAAGAGACACTCTACTCACACTAAGACGTTTATCTAATCAGCAATGGTACGCGTTGTCGTCCTTGGAACGGAACAAACACTTATACGTACAATAAGACAAAGAAGCCGCTAAAATAGCGACTTCAATGGAACCATGTTTTATCCCTCGACTGAGTTTGAATATCAAACTTATTCTTTAATTAAAATACTTCCGCTTTCAAAATAGCTTTTTGAATTGCTTCTGCCTTAATATGTTGTACTTGATCAGGTTTCTCACTCATACCCTCAACAAATATAGCTTCTACATCCTCAACGCCCATCAAATTCATAACAGCCTTCAGATAGCTATGACTATATTCAACATGATTAAACTTCCCGTGAGAAAGTACTGTCCCAGATGCTTGAATGTGCATTACTTTTTTTCCTTGCTGTGTACCCGTTAACCCAGCCAATCCCCGTAGTCCATTATCTGCTCGTTTAACTGTTTCCCCAATATTTATGATGATGTCTATATATGCCTTCAAAACGGATGGAAAAGAATAATTCCAAACGGGATTGACTATCACTATTTTATCTGAATCTTTGAATTGTTGAATGAGCTCATGCATTCGTATCACGTCTTTCTTTGTCTCTTCGCGTAGTTTATCAAAAGCATCACCATATGGTGGTTGCCCCCAGTGTCCTAGGATATCGGCATCGATTTGTGGAAGATCTGTATGGTACAGATCGAGATGAGAGATAACATCTTTTGGATTAAACTTTTTGTACGTTTTAATAAATTGGTTACCCACGGACAAACTGTAGGTATCCGTGTTGAGAGGATGAGCTGTTACATACAATACATTTGACATAATTCTGTACACACTCCTTTTATTATGTTTCGGTTTCGATAAATTGATCGAAAACATGTAAATTTACATTTCAACTTAACTTAAAATGCTCTTCTACGTAATTCACTTAATATCGGTAATGTAATTAATATAGTTACATTTATTTAATATGTCAATATACGGTTAAGATCACCTGGATACAATGGGCTGGTAAGTTTCCTGTGAAGCTGTGTAGAAGCAATACAGCCTGATCTCCCGCTTCCAAGGTAACTGATTTTGCCGACGCTTAAAAGAGATCTCTACTCATACTCAAAGGTTCATCAAAGCGGAAATGGAAGTAACATGACAAAGACCCTTCCACCAATGAAAGGGTCTTATATGCACGTATTTATGAGAATAACTTTGTATGAATAAAAACTTGCTACCTCTTCTTCCCTTTAACTTAGTTAAACAACTTGCGAAGTTCCTCGACTTCGAGGCGGGCAGCTGGCTGGTACGCTGGGCTCTTTACGTAACGCTGGAAGCTGTATAATAACTGTCTTCCCTCCGGCGTTGCCATTAGACTCTCCAGATTGAGCGCTCCCATCAACACTCTCCCATTCCGCACCTGGCACTCCATTAATAGTCCGAGCTTATGATTACGTTCAAAATTATCAATGGTCTGCACAATGGGTTGTAAGTCTTGATTCAGATCATCCAGAATGATGGATGAAGATTCGGAAACGATGCTCCACCATGGATAAGTGGAATACTCCTCTGTGACAAAATGTTCGAAGATCGGATGGTTCTGTTGAATCAACAATCCCATTGTCCCCACGGGAACTTCTCTTTTCATATTTTCCGATATCGAACGGAACATCGGATAAGACCAGAAATCAGTGCTGTAGAAACCTTGAATCGCGTGTTGAATCTGTTTGGGATTTGGGAAAAGTAGAATATCTTCTCCTTGCTCTAGCAGCTCAAGCGCCTGTTCCGAGAGTTCAGTAAATAGATTAAAATTGCTCAGATCCACTTCCTGTTGACTCGGGTAGATCCACAAGTCGTAAGACTTACGGATATCCGTGCCCGGAATAGACAATTTCATCTCCACTTTGGTCATATTGGAGACTTCAGGGATAGGAATACGAAGTTCCGTGATACTCACAATATTTTCTCCATGGACTGCGGGCAGATTAACTTCACCTTCCACAAGGATGATGTCTTCGATCTGATCGCTTTGAAGTACCCATTTCAATTGAAGTCCATCCAATGCTTGCCTCCGGAAGTAACTTAGTTCAATACGTGCTTCGAACAATTCTCCGGCTTGATAATTATATTTAGGGAATCTCGCCAGCAGCACAGCATCGGAACAGAACGTTCTCCACTCCTCAGGTGTAATCATGCCCTTGGAATCCATGAACGCGTCCAGCACACCTACCAGCGCTGTTCCCTGACCACTGAAATCCTGGAGATCCAGCAGTTGGAACCCGGCTAGTTGCTGCGAACGAAAAGCGGCTTCCAGTTCCTCCTTGTAACATTGAACTGCGAGTTTACCCGAGGCTCTGAAGTAGGCTGCCGCCAGATGTCCCAGTCCCTTCGCTTCCAGACGCTCCCGAAACACTTCGAAGTTCTTCGCTTTGAGAGAACCCGTATACTTGCTAATTTCATCGAAATTAGGAAATGTGGCGTACTGTCCAATTTCATGCGAGATGACCGGTACATGTGAGACAAGTTGATCGCTTCCGGCTTCGGCCTGTACTGTTTTGGAGCCTGTCCCATATTGAATCTGAATCTCTTTCCTCCCCGTTTGTGTAGAAGCGTCAGCATCGCTTCCTTGCTCAGGTGTAATGTTCGAATCATAATCTTTCAACGTGTTGGGCAAATCGGTCTGCACATGACCTAGCGGAGCATCACACATTGCATACGATCCTCTGAACAGACGCTCTTTGGAGAAACGTACTCCACAGAAAAACTCACTTTCCTCCAGAATGTCCGGCACAAACTGAAAGTTATTGGAACCTTCGGTGTATAAATGACGATGATCATATGCCTTGTAATCCTTCAGGATCGAATTCAATTTGTCCTTGCTTCCCCATAGTTCATTGCCCATGGACATCATGACAAATGAGGGATGATTACCAAAAGTCTTCAGCATCGCAAATCCCTCGCTAATCAGGTAATCCTGCTCTGCTTGATTGTGCCCTTCCGAGGATTCATCCGTAATCGTTCCCCAGAACGGGAGCTCTGGCTCCATGTAGATACCGAGCAGATCCGCTGCAATAAAAGCAGCTTCTGGAGGACAACAGGTATGGAAACGGTAGTGATTGATACCGTAGGACTTAGAGATAGAGAGAATGCGAATCCATTCATCCACATCGGTTGGCGCGTATCCCGTTAGCGGAAAGATCAGCCCATCATGTTTACCTCGAAGAAACGTTTTACGGCCATTAATGGTGAATTTGTCTCCAGCCGCTCGGAATTCTCGTAATCCCGTCCATACTTTGGTGGAGTCCAATACTTCACCGTTCTGATCTTGCAGATGAATATGTAGTTGGTACAGGTTAGGTTCATCATCACTCCATAACATGGCATCTTCGCCAATCTTGTACATCAGCTGGATCTCCTGCGAATCCGGGGTGAATATCTGTTCCTCCGTCGTAAACACCGGATCTGCACTGACCGCAACAGCTGATACCACAATTTGCACGTCTTGCAGCTCACCGACAAGTGCTGCCTTAATCTCCAAAGATCGAGTTGCCAGAACAGGGTAGACTTGGACATTATCCAGAAAAACACGCTCGAAAAATTGAAGTTCCAACTTCCCTGTAATCCCGTTCCAATTCGTCTGTGTGTCCTCGGAAGTAAGGTGACCTCCTTTGGTTGGATACTCGGTATTGTCCACTCGAATCGTAATTGTATGCGTTCCAGCGGTTAGCCCTGCCTCAATCTGGTAACGGTGAGGCGTGTTCAGACTGTTACGTGTCCCTAACTCTTCACCATCGATCCAGACTGTCGTAACTCTCGTACGTTCCAGGTGTAAGAAGCAACGTTTGTCAGCCAAGTGCTCTGGGATTTCGATCTCTCGTGAAAACCATGCATACCCCTCAAATAGATATTCATCTGTCAGTGCACCTATTAACAGATTTTCGTTTTTCTTGCCCTTGGCCGCATGAGATGTCGTATTTGGCAATGTTATAACGTCTGAAAAATTCAAACCACGTTCTATCTTATGTTCATCGAGTTGCAGTTTCCAGGTACCCTCCAGATTTAGTGCAGCTATCATGACAATATCCCCTTTTGGCTTCATTGTATTTGATACTAGTAATCGCTTACAAATCACAAAAAACGTTTTCGAATATCATACCTGTATTATAAACTCGATTGATGCTCCTAGCATAGTTTATTTCACCTGAATGGGATGGAGTAAAAGAACTTGTACTGATAAAAAAAGAAGTCGCTAAAATAGCGACTTCAATGGAACTATGTTTTGTTCCTCATACCTGGCGGAATAGTGACTTCAATTAATGGGAAAATGACAGCTCCACTTCATTCGAATTCAGTGTTCATATCCAAAAATCGTGCCAGTGCCCTTCAAGCTGATCTTCAAGCTTCTTCACTGATTGCTCATAACATGCAGATAAAAGTTCAAATCATTTTCAAGATGCTTTTTCATCAACTCTTCTGCCCTTTCACCATCTCTAGACTTAATCGCAACGTAAATTTCTTCATGCTCATCGATCAGATGAGGGCGATTATAGATCACAACTGTTTTTCTGAACAAATAAATAATAGCTTGCATCCGATCTATAATATCAATCATGAGCGGATTATTACTCGCTTTTACAATGTCATTATGGAAACTTTCGTTGGCTGACATAATCTCATCTTTTGTCCCTGTTCTCCCAATCTCCACATACTTATACAGTTCTTCAATCTCGTTGTCCTTCAGAAAATTCGCCGCGCATTTGGCAGAATACCCTTCAAGCAATATACGAACATTAAATAAATTACGTAAATCCTTTTCGGTAGGTTTAACCACTTTTTTCTGAACAATTAATCCTTCGTTCTCCAGCTTACGTATCGAATCTCTTATGGGCGTTCTGCTCACTCCAAGCTCAGCAGCGAGCTTCTCTTCAACAATCTTCGTACCGCTAGAAAGTTCACCGCTTAAAATCTTGTCTCGGAGAATTTCATAACATTGATGATACGCCGGTCGTGAACTATTATTTTCATGCACTAACTTCACCTCAGTCTCATTTCTCATATAAGTATAGTACCAAATTATGTTCATAAAATCATTCCATTAAGCGATATCCACTAATGAAAGTATACGTATTTTTATAAATTGTATACAAAATAATATTTTAATGTATACAATTTTATATTTTTAGTATACAATGAAAACGCAATCAACGATGTAAGCGGTTGCTGAGGACACGATTGATGCTGCTCTTCAAGTCTCATCAATGTTCTTCGTATTTCGCTCGCTGAACAATATCCATTTACGGGCATAGAAGCCCTCGCTTAGAAACGTATTAGGAGGAAATATCATGGCTAAAAAAGTAGGATTTATTGGACTCGGAATCATGGGGAAACCGATGGCTCTTAATCTCAGAAAAGCAGGACACGAATTAACCGTTAATGATCTGAATCAGGAAGCGGTTCAAATATTGCTAGACTCAGGTGCAACTGCAGCTTCCTCACCAAGAGAAGTCGCTGAGAACTGTGAAATTATCATTACTATGCTCCCTGCATCTCAACATGTAAAAGCTGTTGTTTTGGGTGAACAAGGTATTTTATCTGGAGCAAAAGAAGGCTCAATCATTATTGATATGAGCTCCATCACTCCTGCCGTTTCCATTGCTCTTGCAGAAGAAGCTGCAAAAAAAGGCGTTGGCTTTTTGGATGCACCCGTTAGCGGCGGAGAGCCTAAAGCCATTGATGGTACTTTAGCAATTATGGTAGGCGGCAAAGAGAGCGTATTCGAAGCTGCCAAATCCGTTTTGTTTGATTTGGGAACAGCTGTCACCTTGGTTGGAGATAGTGGATGTGGAGTTACTGCGAAGCTCGCTAACCAGATCATTGTTAACTTAAATATAGCTGCAATGTCCGAAGCGCTTGTTCTGGCAGCTAAAGCGGGGATCGATATCGAGAAAATGTATCAGGCAATTCGAGGCGGATTAGCAGGTAGTGCAGTTCTTGATGCCAAAGTTCCACTGATTCTCGAAAGAAACTTTGCTCCAGGAGGTACGATTGCGATCAATATGAAGGATATTACTAACGTAATGGATACCGCACATGAGATTGGAGTACCTCTTCCATTGTCTAGTCATCTGTTAGAAATATTCCATGCGCTGAAGGTTGATGGGAAACTAATGGATGACCACGGCGGGATCGTACAATATTATGAAAAGTTAGCGAATGTCGAAGTAAGGGGTCTTGACCATGCAAACAAATAACCGGTCTGTAGATGAAGTTTTCAGCCAAATTCCTTCTCTTGATACGAATCTTGTCAACGACATTATCGAACAAGAACTTCAACATTTTAATCCCAAAATCATCGTTTTGGATGACGATCCAACAGGTGTTCAAACCGTACATGGGATCTCAGTCTATACAGATTGGTCTATTGAAAGTATCGACAGAGGGTTTAAGGAAGATCATTCTATGTTCTTTATCCTTACTAACTCTCGTGGATTTACATCCGCTGAGACGACAAAAGCACATCAGGAAATTGCTGCTAACATCGTAGCAGCCGCCCAAATAAACAATCGGGAATTCATTGTTATCAGCCGTGGTGATTCTACACTTCGAGGCCACTACCCGCTTGAAACTGAGGTGTTAAAAGATACTATTGAAGCCAAATCAGATATACGTTTTGACGGTGAAATACTCCTTCCTTTCTTCAAAGAAGGCGGGCGCTTCACAATTGATAACATACACTACGTTCAATATGATAATGAACTTATTCCTGCAGGAGAAACAGAATTTGCTAAAGATCGCACCTTCGGCTACACCAGCTCACACTTAGGTGAATGGGCTGAAGAAAAGTCAAATGGGAAGTATCAAGCTGAACATATGACTTATATCTCACTTGAAAGTCTGCGTGCTATGAACATTGAGCTCATTGAGCAGCAGTTGTTGAATGTGGTGGATTTCAACAAAGTTATTGTGAATGCGGTTGACTATACGGATGTACAGATCTTCACTATTGCTCTAATTAAAGCCATCAACAAAGGCAAACAATTTATGTTTAGAAGTGCTGCTGCACTTACAAAGGTCATTGGAGGCGTAAGTGACAAAAGCCTGCTAACTCGTGACGAGATGATGAGTGAAGACACAGACCATGGCGGATTAGTCATCATTGGATCACATGTTCAAAAAACAACGGAACAATTCAAAGAATTGAAGAAGTCCAGTGTAATAGAATTTGTTGAATTTAACGTCCATCTTGTTTTGGAACCCGTTCAATTCAAGAACGAACTTAATAGAGTCGTTGAAACAACCAACAAACTGATTCTTCGAGGTAAAAATGTAGCTGTCTATACCAAAAGAGAGCGCTTAGATCTTGGGGAGGACAGAAAAGAAGATGAGTTAAAACTATCCGTAAAAATTTCGGACGCAGTAACGAGTATTGTCAAACGTTTAGAAGTACGACCAGCCTACATTATTGCTAAAGGTGGCATTACATCAAGCGATATTGGAACCAACGGTCTTGAAGTTAAACGAGCTACTGTTGCCGGACAGATTCGTCCTGGTATTCCAGTGTGGACAACAGGAGACGAGAGTAAGTTTCCCGGAATCTCATATGTCATCTTCCCTGGGAATGTGGGCACTAACACGGATTTAAGAGAAGTTGTTGAAATGTTGAGCAAGAAGTAATTCAACTAAGGTTAGTATGGCCAGACTGTGAGGAGTAACACTGATATATAAATAATAAAAAACCATATTAGTGCCTCCTTACTTTGCGGTTACTCTTATTATGCAAATAAAGAAATGAGGAAATTATATGCCAATTCTCTCCGTTACACTAGGGGTCATTTTACTGCTTGTATTAATGATGGCTTTTAAGTTAAACGCTTTCATATCATTGATTATTGTCTCCCTAGCCGTTGGCGTGCTGGAAGGAATGACTCCGATTCAAGCTGTCGAATCCATCGAAGCTGGTTTAGGCGGAACACTTGGTCATTTAACGATGATCATTATTTTTGGAGGAATTCTGGGTAAATTAATGACCGATTCTGGTGGTGCACAGCGTATTGCAACGACCATGATCAGTGCCTTTGGTCAAAAACGGACTCAGTTGGCAGCCGTTATTACAGCAGCTATTGTTGGAATCGCTTTATTCTTTGAAACTGGGGTAGTCGTGTTAATTCCATTGGTATTTACCATCGCAAGAGCTGCACGTGTACCCGTTCTATATCTCGGAATGCCCGTTATTGCAGCACTTATAACCATGCACGGATTCGTTCCTCCCCACCCTGGTCCTACAGCCGTTGCGAATGTGTTTGGGGCGAATATCGGATTAACGATGATCTTAGGCATACTTGTTGCAATCCCTGCATTCATCCTTGCCGGTCCTGTGTATACGAAGCTGTTTAAAAAAGAAGCATTGGAAATCGATATCCCGAAGGGTCTATTTAATCCTAAGGAATTTAAGGAAGAAGAGCTGCCTAAGTTCGGAATCAGTCTTTTCACAGCACTTCTACCTGTCATTTTGATTGCACTTCAAACTTTTGTTGAGATCTTTGCACCTGAATCAGCAATTTCATCCGTAACTGATTTCATTGGTAATGCAAATGTCGCTTTATTGATTTCAGTCTTAGTAGCTATTTTCACTTTTGGACTAAACCTAGGCAAGAAAATGCCAGAGATTATGAAATCTCTAAGTGAGTCTGTCAGCGGAATTGGAATGATTCTTTTAATTATCGCAGGTGGTGGCGCGTTCAAGCAGGTGTTGATCGATAGTCATATTGACCAATATATCTCTGACCTTATGGCAGGCTCTACTCTATCTCCTCTCATCCTAACCTGGTTGATTGCAGCCATCTTGAGAATTGCCGTTGGTTCAGCAACTGTAGCTGGTATGACAGCAGCTGGCATTGCGGCACCACTGGTTGCTGCCACGGGAGTAAGTCCAGAACTCATGGTTTTAGCCGCTGGTGCAGGAAGCGTAACGTTCTCACACGTAAACGATGCAGGATTCTGGATCTATAAGGAGTACTTTAATCTTACGATAGGCAAAACAATAAAAACCTGGTCAGTCATGGTAACGATTATTTCATTGGTTGGACTAGCTGGTGTTCTGATTCTAGATATGTTTATGTAAGAATAATAGTACAACAACCCAAGCAGGATGGACTCCTGCTTGGGTTGTTTGTCTTTATCTATAATTGGATAATTCATAACATATAAGCAGTCAATCTATATTAGTCCAAGAGGCTAAAGATCTGAATGCTCTCCACCTTGGCATCCTTGATATGAAACGACATCACATCCACATAATTGGATGGCTCGTAACGGAAGTCATCCTCCTCATCTGGGGCTCCATTACCAAGCAGTTTCCCCTCAGGGTAGGCATTTTTGAGTGTATCCAGACTATCTCCTGCTTTAATGTTACGCACTGTCGTGTACTTGGGATCTGTAATTTCGATATGGAAGATGGAGTCTTGTTTCCCCTCCGGTATACTGATTGTTTTGATCTCTAGACCAGGATACGTATAAACCTTTTCTGTAAAACCGATTAGTGTATCCATGTTTGTTCCATCATCGGCACTGTACGTATGAGATTTCAGGTTATCCGGTTTGCCCAGCATCTGTTCCATCTGATCTTCATTCGCTGTATCCGAAATCGCAATAGTGTGCTCATTATAGACAAAAGCAAGCTCCTTCAGCACCACATTGCCTTCCTTCTCGATCGAACCTTCCTTGATTGCTTCAGCACTCTGTTCTTCCGAATTTCCCGAAGCAGGTGCAGTAGAGTTGGATGCTTCTTCGCCTTTAGCCTGTTCGTCGGGCGTGTTATTTTCAGCCGAGTTCTGTGCCGCTTCTGGCGACTTGGCACTATTGGACTGGCAGCCCGCCAGTGCCATCGTTAGTAAAATACTCATCATTACAAAACCTGCAGTTTTCTTTGTTAATTTCATCATGATCCCTCCATAAATGTGTGATTTCTTCTTATGAAGTGATTATATAAAAAGCATTTGTTAGTCTGATAACAGAATTGTACCAATCTTGTAACGTACCTATTTAGTCTTGGGTTTAGATATGGGTTTATGCGCGAGGCAACACAATCGTGATAGTAGTCCCTTTGCCTAACTCGCTTTCCATGTCGATATATCCGTTAAACCGCTCTACAATCTCTTTGCAGATCGAAAGTCCAAGACCTGAACCGTTCGCTGTGCTTGCATTTTTCGCCCGGTAAAATCGTTCCTGCACTCGCTCCAGCTCATCGCCCGCGATACCTATACCTTGATCACGTATCCGAATGACCACCTCGCTTGGCGTATGCTCCATCTCCACTTCAATCTGCGAATGACTGCCTGAATATTTAATGGCATTGTCCACTAAGTTAGCGATTGCATGGGACATCAGCATTGGATTAACGTTGGCGCAGACTTTTGTCAGACCTTCATCCGCCGGGTCTCTCTCCGTCTTATTAATTATGATCTTGATTCCTTTATCGTTCGCTTTGGCTTCCATATTCAATGCGACTTGCTGAATCAGTTCGTTCATTTCCGTTTTCTCCACTTCCAGTTCTTCAGAACCAGCCTTGTCGAATCGGGATAGCAACAACAGTTCATTAATCAAGCGCGTCAGCCGATCCGATTCCTGCAACAGATGAGCATAGATTTTTTGCAGTTCCTTATTCTCGTTCTCCCCTTCTACCAAGTATTGAGAGAAGCCACGAATGGCTGCCAAGGGTGTTTTTAACTCGTGTGATACGTTGGAGACAAATTGTTTCTGATACTGAATGTAATCATGAAGCTGGCGTCCCATGGAATCCAGCCCATCTGCCAGCATACCCAGCTCATCCTTACGGTTTAGATGAATTCTCCGGAATTCCTGTCTAGAGAAATTTTGCACAGCGCCAAGCAACAGCTTAATCGGCTTAGTTGTGTTGCGGGCAATCCATAGACTGGATAACGTAATCAGTACAATAAATCCACCCGCACCCACAAATAAGATATAACGGATTTGATCCATAATCGCATAAAAGTAAGAAATATCCTCCACGAACTCATACACATAAGCGTTTTCGTAGAATTGATTCTGAATAGGCGTCGCAAAATAAAGCAGATGATCATCCGTTACGGTGTATGCATAGCTGCCGCCCAAGGCTTTCTCAATATTTTTCTCGAAAATATGCGGTTTGCCATCATTAATGATGATGCCATCTACAGCCAAGCCTATTAACTGCTTGGAGCTGTCATAGATACGCACTTCTTTACCTGAAGCTTTCAACTTCTCCAGAGCCAGTCTGACGATTTCCGTAGTCTGCGGCTCCCCTGATGATGACCTATGCTGTGCCAGCACCTCACGAAAGGACAGCTCGGACAGATCTGCCTTCTCCATCATCTGTTTTTCAATGGTGATGAAGCTGTAGTAATCGATGGCTTTATTGACCGCAAATATGATGATGCCAAAGGACAACACGGAGAAAAATAAATAATTCAGCAGTAGCCGAGTTGCGTACTTCAGGTCTCGCCACCCCCAAGCTGATAGCCAAATCCATAGATCGTCCTGACATACTTCGGTTCGTCTGCGTCATCCTCCAGCTTCTTCCGTAATCGCATGATGGTCATATCCACACTGCGACTGTCTCCCATAAAGTCATATCCCCATCCGATCTGCAGCAGCTCATCCCGGGTAAAGATTTTGTCTGGCCTTTTGAGTAACGTTTCCAGAATCTTAAACTCTTTAGCCGTTAAAGACACGGGTACACCATTTTTCAGCACCCTTCGGCTTTCCAGATCAAATGTCAGCTCTTCATGAATAATGCGTGTAGATCTCACTTCTGTTCCTTCACTTGATTCCTCCTTACTCTCGTTTCTTCTCAGAATCACCTTGATCCGAGCGAGCAATTCACGGTTGTCAAAGGGTTTGGTCATATAGTCTTCCGCGCCTAGCTCTAGTCCGAGCACCTTGTCGATGACCTCATTTTTGGCAGAGAGCATGATCACAGGAACGGCAAGTTTCCCGGTGATTTCCTTGCACAGGTCATATCCGGAGCAGTCAGGCAGCATTAGATCTAGAACCACCAGATCTGGCTGAAAAGAATCCAGCAATTGCAGTCCGGTTTTACCATCTTCTGCAGTTTGCACATCGTACTTTTCTCGCCTCAGCACAAGCTCAATTAAATCTCTAATTGCGGCTTCATCGTCAATGACAAGTATTTTCTTCAATGTACTGTACCCCCCTTCTAGCCTCTTTCCCAGTTTGAATCATCATTACCTTCATCTTAGCACAGACACTTTAAATTCCTCCACCAACTGAAAAATGAGGTCTATTCCACTGAGCCCAACATAACTTGTAATAAACCCGAAGAAAGGAGAACAAACCATGGATCTGCTCTGGGTACTCATTGTTGGTGGACTTATTGGCTGGTTAAGCGGCAACTTGATTGGACGGGACGTACCGGGCGGTGTTCTTGGAAACGTTATTGCGGGTTTTATCGGCTCCTGGTTAGGAACGGAATTGCTAGGACCAAGGGGGCCTGTGATTGGCGGGTTTCATATTATTCCAGCCATTGTTGGCTCTATTATTGCCCTGCTCATCTTCTTCGCTCTGGCACGTGGCGGAGCCTTCCGAAGACGTTAACAAAGAGAGGCGGAAATGGATACCGTCGTTCATTAGATAATTTTATAAAGATGCTGCCTTGACATGAAGGAACAAGATAAACACAAAAGAACCGAAAGCATTTCATCGATGGAAGATGAACACTTACGGTTCTTTTTTTATGTGTGCTTCCACCACAACTCCGTTCCTTCCTCATCGACCACTACGTAATCTTGAGCGTGATTTGCTGCTCGGAATGGAATTCACTGCTTTACTTATCGATCAGATAAAGCTTTACAAATATTTTACAAATTCTATCAAAAAAAGAGTTGATTTCTATTCTTTTTATGCTATATTTTACTAGAAATAAAAAAATATCCTAAAAGGAGCAGTCGACAATGAAAAAAATCGCAAAAAAATCGGTACTCATCTTGCTGGCACTGTTTATGCTTCAGATCACCCTCGTCTCGGCAGCTTCTGCGAAGAATTCTCTTACAGCAGGTGAATCACTAACACTAGGTCAATCACTTACATCGAACGACGGAAGATTTACTCTAATCATGCAGACAGATGGAAATCTAGTGCTTTACAAACAAGGAAAGTCGCTTTGGTCTACAAAAACAAGTGGTGCAAAATATCAATGGCGGGATCACACAGGTCATACAATCACAAGGTATCCGCAGGTGTTAAAAGTTGAAAATAATCTGCTTCGATTAACAGATTATAACGATTCTCATTGGTTTTGGTTTTCAAAAATACAGGACTGGACTAATGCCCATTACCAAGGTAATGTACCACCAGGCCTGAGTGGCGATACATTGGTTGTTCAAGACGATGGAAATGTTGTGTTCTACTCTACTGGAAAAGGTCCTGTATGGGCTACTAATACAGGTGGACATTAATAGCAACAAACAAAAGAGCCGCGCTTACTGCGGCTCTTTTCTTATCTGAACATCGTCAATTCTCCATGATTCAATTGGTGTTAAACTCCTTGCTTGCTTTAAGCAGTACCGTAACCGCTTCTGCTCGAGTTAATGCTGTATTAGGATTAAAGCGGTTCCCCTCCCTTCCTTGAAGAATCTCACGCTTCTTCAACATAGCAACAGCTGGTTTAGCCCACTCAGGAATGTTGCTGTCATCCTGAAAGTCCGTAATTATGGAGGATAAGGAATCAGGACTTTCAATCATTCTGGACACTATTGCAGCCATTTCAGCCCTAGTTACCGATCCATTTGGACGAATTGTGCCATCCGGATAACCTGTTACTGCAGATTGAGAAACGGCCCATTGCACGGCTGGTTTAGCCCAGCTTCCAATCTCCTCTTGATCAGTAAAATTCAATTCGAATTCACTCTGCTCGGATCCGAAGACATTCATGAGCATCATAAGAAATTCAGCTCTTGTAATCTCCTGATTCGGTTGAAAGCTACCGTCTGGATAACCCTGGGCAAGATTGGAACATGACGCTTGAATGATATATTGCTCACTCCAATGTCCCTCGATGTCCTTCAATTCCTGCGGATTCGCCTGACATGAAGGAGGCGCTATCTCTGAAGTTCGATGGATCGTTAATTGATATGTCAGTGTAGTTCCATCTTCCGCCGTTACGATAATATGAATGATGTTCTTGCCTGTCTGTAACAAAATACGTTCAGATTCTTTTCCTGACAGAACTTTTACTCCGTTGACCTGGATGGACGAACGAGAATTCTCTGCAGTCGCTTGGACAGTAAGGCCATCCGTCGAACTAGGGACATCAACTCTATAATCTGTTAATTTAGATGAGAAAGGCACTTTCCATTCTCCGATTGAGAGCACCAGCTGGGACAGTTCTGCTACATTCGACTTGGGAGCAGGAACTGGCGTTGGCGTAGGAGCAGGAAGATAACTACTGCCACTGCCACCGTTCTGCACAGGCTCAATCGCACTATTCTTTGCTCGCTCCACTTGAAGTGTATAGCTCTTCACCGATATTCCGTCAGGTGCTGTTACGCGGATACTGAACTTGTTATTTCCGACTTTCAGTGGCATAAGCTTACTTTCTTTTCCGTTTAGAACTTCTTCGTACTGCTCCCCTTGACCAACCTCAATTTTGGCGTTAGCCTCTACGGCTGTAGGCGTCACAATAATCGATGTTTGGCTGTAACCGACAGACCATGAATAGTCGGTTTGCAAGTGATCAAATTCAGGGAGTGGCTTTCCGTTTATACCAATTCCGCTAAGGTCTGCATTTTTATACGCTGTCCCTCCTAGATGAAAGGGCTTCGAGTGAACTTCTACGTGATTGCCTGCTTGATCCATAGCCTGAATATGCAAATACCATGTGCCGTCGGCATCCTTTAAGATCAGCTCTTCTCCTTCTTTAAAATGAGTCCATTTTGCTCCTGGTTCAGGAGAATCTTCACTTTGCGTCCAGATGTAGACCAGGGAGTCAACAGCAAGTTCACTGCCCCCCTCATCCGTAACTTGCACACTGGTCGTGGCAAAAGGTACAACTTGATCGTGCCCATCAGGCTCAAATGTGAGAGACGGAGCCGTTTTGTCGATTCGAATAGTACGTATGATCGTTTCCTCATGCCCCCGTTGATCTCTCATTCTATAATGAACGACATGTACGCCCTGCTGATTAAAATGCAGTAAGGTGTCAGCATCATGCGTTATCCATGTTTCGCCTTCATCTAAAGAATACTCCAGCGATTTCAGGCTATTGCTCTTATCGTACACCGAAGCAGCGGCTGTGATTGGCTCGTTCGTCCAAGCGTTATTCGTATATTCCTCTCCCGTATCGTCCACCATGTTCACAGTGACAACAGGTACGGATTGATCTAATCGAAATCGTTCCGAATGTTGTTCAACGATGGTAGCGCCACTGGAGTGTATAGCCCGTGTATGCAAATACCAATCTCCCGAAACGTTGTCTAAGGTGAATGTCTGCCCATTCGCGAAGGGTTGCCAATCAGCATCTTCATCTGGGGTCACTGTATTCTGTGACCAGGTGAAGTAAAGCTGCTGTTGATCCGTATGCGTAACGTTAACCGCCGTAGAAGCGTTAGTTGAATAAATTTCGTTACCGTTAGCAGTAAACGTAAATTCCGGTCTTCTGACAAAGTAGAAGTTATAGGTCAGACTCCCAGAATGCGAAGGAGAGGTTAAGATGGCCTTGAGGAGGGTCGTATCCCCTTGCAGCTGAATTAAAGGTGCATAACCTCCCCAAGCTTGGTTCATTCCATTGATTTGTGAACTGAGATCTTTATATTTAACCTTATCCCAGTAAAACCCCATTTTAATTCCATTTACTTGGTGGTGAGTTGATACCTCCACAAGCGTATAACTATCTTGTTGATTCTGCTGGAAATTAACATACACGATATGACCGTGCTGATCAGTTGCATAGATTCCTCCAATGATATCTTGTGGGATCGCTGGACTATCGGCCAAGTTATGGGCTACCTCAGACGGTTCATCCATCATCTTCTCTGTTTGTTTATTTTCATCTAAGGGTGTTGATAATTCTTCTTGAGTTACTTCTTGCATTTCCGGACTTTCTGAAGCTCTCGCAGTTATAGGAAAACTACTAAGAAGCAGAACAAATGACAATATCATCGATACGAAAATATTTATCTTATGAGGTCGTTGTGACCTCTGGAATGACCCATGCACTGTACCCCTCCTCGTTTCATTTTAACAAGAGAAAAACCGCCAACCCCTGGCGGCTAATCCACATTCCCGAACTTAAAGGAAGTCTATCTGATCTTGTTTAACACACACTGACATCTCCAAGTCCTGTTACCTTTAAACAAGACGGGACTTGATCTACTGGAAAACTCTCCTCCCATATACCGCTCCATCCCACAATCAATTTATAAATCGTAATTGTAACGTTAGCTCCTTCCGGAATGTCTGCACTCAGCGTCTCGGACTGATTCTCATTGAAGCGGTTAGTCTCCAGATGACCCCCTCCATCCCAATCCAATGCAAAGTATAGAACAACCGGTGACCAATGATTTTGAACCGTAACTGATATTTTTCCCATACTAATTCCCTCCAATTAATTGTTATATTGTGTTCCACATTTGAAATATTACATTTATATCCAGTCAAATTAAAGCAACTATAGTTGTTTTTTGAGTTGTATTACTCCATAAATTCTAAGATTTGCACATCAAAAAAAGCACATCACGCGGAGATGATGTACTTTTATCTTGGAAGTATTCATGTAAAAGAAATCGTAATTTACAAGAGGTTCCATTCATTGATCTTGGTGACTGCTTGTACACGGTTCTTAACATCAAGCTTTTGATAGATATGATGAATGTATCTCTTAACGGTTCCTGGCGAAAGAAAGAGCTGTTGAGCAATCTCATCATTTGAAAGCCCATCTACAATATGTTGCAAGAGTTCTCGTTCTCTTTTGGTAAAATGTATCTCTAGTTCTGCAGCCGGCTCTGGTGAATCTGTGCCTTGGATTAAGGATTCAGCTTGATAGGCTTGATTCAACTGGCCAGTGTAATCCTGTTCGTCTGCATCTTGGTCTGATGACCAACGGTGTAGCAATGTCATGAGGGGAATACCTTCATCAAGAAAAATACGGATATACCCTTCAGGTTCAGCCAGTTTAATAGCACGTTGTAAGGCATCATAAGCCTTATTCCGCTCATCATTGGCCTCGTGTGCCTCGGCAACTAATAGTAAAATCTCGATTTGGCTGCCGATTCGGTCTGTTCGTCTGGCTTCACTTAGCAATTTATTCAACCATGGGATTGCCTCTTGAAGTTGCTGGCGCGCCATCAATACACGTGCCAACGTAATCTGCTCATATTCACGTGTAACAATGGGTTTATCCGTTGCACTCATGTGTCTCTGGGCAAGCCAGGCATCCCCGTAATGGACGGTGACACCTTGCGAGATCTGAATCCGGATATGTGCAGCCTCCAGCAATCTTTCCCAGTGAGGAGCATGATGCTGTCTTAATTCCTCCAGTGCCAAACGTAAAGTCGCCTCTGCTTCTGCCACCTGACCACACGCTTTTAATATTTTCGATTGCAAAATAACGCCAGGCACCCAAACACTGAGGTTGCTCGTAGCATCACAAGTAGCAAGCGCCATTTCCATATACTTTCGTGCAGCCTCCAGATTATTCAGCTCATAATAGAGATCTGACAAGAAGATATACCCATGTCCTTCTAATGCATAATGAAGCATGGATCGTCTCTCTTCTGAAGTCGAAACCTTTGCCGACAAATACGCCATCTTTTTCAATCTTCCACCAAATCCAATCGGCCCTCGATACAAAAGCGCTTCCCCGATATTTACGACTTTAACAATCGATGCAAATTGCGCTATGCCTTCCCTGTTCTGATCCAACAGATCAACAAACGAATCCACGTCTCCTTGGTAGAACGCAACCGAGGTGCGGTAGAGATCTAATTTCATATGGAGAATAGCTTTTTCCTCTGCTGAAATAAAGTTCTCTTCTTGCATAAAAGTCTCAACGTTGTACAAGAAACGATTCGCATGGTCTAGCTTTCCTGATACAGCCATTGATCCCGCTTGGAAGTAGAACAGATCCGGATGAACAATCATATGTCGAAGAGGAATTTGATCTAACAGCTCCAGCAAAGTAGATTCATCACCGCTCGTAATGAGCGTGTTAAAATGTCTCTCCATACATGAGGCTGCGAGCGCAAAGTCCTCCGCTATGAGAGCATGCTGGATAGATTCCAGGGCTAGTCCTTCCTTGTCATACCAATGTGCTGCCCGTATGTGGAGCATCGCTCGCTCAGAAGGCTTCACCTGTTTATCCAGTCTTGAGTGCAACATATCCCCGAACAGATGATGGTAACGGAACCACGTCCTTGTATCATCCAATGGAATAATGAACAACCTCGAATTTTCAATGTCTTGAAGCAATGTTTTTGCCTCAGAATCATTCATCACAGCGGCCACTAAGGAAGGACAGAATGAGTTTAGAATAGACGTGGCTAGTAAAAGCGATTGTATACTTTCCGATTGTCTAGAGAGAACTTCATCTAACAGGTAATCAAAGATATTACGGTTATTTCCTGATAACTTATTCAGATAAACGATGCGATCTTGATGATCGGTGAAGGACAGGAGTGCAAGTATTAACCCCGCAACCCAACCTTCTGTCTTTTGCTCTAAAAGGACTAATTCTTCTTGTGTAAGTCGAGTGGACAAAGAATAGGATTGCAGCTCTTGTATCTCGCCTAATGTAAATCGCAGGTCATCGCTATTCAATTCTAGCAGTTCCTGTTGAACCCTCATACGGGAGAGAGACAGCGGTGGCAACGTTCTACTGAGTAAGACAATGGACATATGTGTAGGGAGATGTTCGATGAAGAAGTGCATACTTTCGTGAATTTCCAGACCCGTAATCACATGATAATCATCCAAGACAAAAGTGATATTGTGCGGGAAAGAATATAGTTCGTTCAACAGTAAAGAGATAGCCGTCTCAATGGAACCATCTCGGACAGACTGGATGAATAACTCCGTTTGATCTAAAAAGGTGGGTACGATGATTTGAATCGATGCCTGTAAACTTAACCAGAACCGCACAAGATGATTATTTGTTGTTTCTAAGGAAACCCAAGCAACTTGATCCGAATGGATACGAGCCCACTCTGCCGCAATCGTCGTTTTACCAAAACCTGCAGGAGCAGAAATAAGCGTTACCTTAGGACGGTGACTGTCTGTAAGCTTATACAATAATCTATTGCGACTTACATGATTGGCAGCTTGCTTAGGTATGGTTACTCGCGAGGCAATGACCGATTGTTGGGCAAATGACAATGGAACTCTGTACTGGGATGACGAATTCATTGGAATCTTCCTTTATATCGTGGTATGACTTGATTGATATTGCATCAATGGATATCACACATCTAAGGTTCATTATATGTATATTAACATGGTAGCGCTCTTAAAACCTATGAAATAGCTGATTTTCGAATCCTGTTTTTGACCTTTGTTAGATGAAGGAATCACACTCGATGAACGTTTTTGAGATGTGGAGAATGTGGAGCGTGCCCAGCGATGGCAATCGCTCCACTCCCGACAATCGAACCAACCATTGCCATTTGAAAAGGTTCCTTATTTACTTAGCTCCTCCAGAATACCCATCCCTCTTTCAAAGCCGCTTACCCGATGTTAAGTTTGATCCACGATTGTAGGGCTGATTTAATCAAGGTACTAATTCAAGGTGCATCTTGGCTTCAGCTTCATCCCATGGCACCGAGTAACCTGCTCCCTTGGCGCAAAAAATAGATGAAGATGTATATAGTGGGTCTGCCTCTTTGCGGTAGTCCATCCGCTCTATGACTTCCTCCGTGTTATGGCAGCGGTCGTATCCACTGAACACGCAGCGCATACTGCCTCGTCCATGCGTAAAGGACGCCAATTCCGCACTGTAGTTCATGAAAGTTGATACGGGCACTCTGCCCGTGACCACTGCTTGCGTTCCATCTGTCTCTGGCGGATTAAATGTACCTGAAGCACGCTGAATATCCGACAGCACCCTGCCCATTTCATCGAGAGTGACTTTGATTTTGAAATCGTAATAGGGCTCTAGCAGCACGATGTCTGCCTTCTCCAGACCCTGACGTAATGCTCGAAAGGTAGCCTCACGAAAATCGCCGCCATGGGTATGTTCTTTATGCGCGCGACCCCTCAGCAGCGTGATGTTCACGTCGGTGACTGGCATACCGGTCAGCAGTCCGTGATGCTCCCGTTCGTAGAGGTGATTCCGAATCAGATTCTGATAGCTGATATTCAGATCATCGACATGACATCTGCTATCGAACGTGATGCCGGTTCCCCTTTCTCCCGGTTCAATTAGCAGATGCACTTCTGCATAATGTCTGAGCGGTTCAAAGTGGCCGTACCCAATCACAGCCGAATGAATTGTTTCCTTATACAAGATTTCCGGTTGTCCAAAAGAGATAACGAAGCCAAACCGCTCTCCAACAATCTGCTCTAACACTTCCAGTTGAATCAATCCCATGACGCGGATAGAAATCTCCTGCAATTTCTCATCCCAAACGACGTTTAGAGACGGCTCCTCTGCCTCAAGCGTGCGAAAAGCACCGAGCACCTTCTGAACATGTATTGAATCGTCGAAAATCACTTTCGATTGTAACGTCGGCTCCGAATCGTAAGTTAACTTGTCAGATATCGACCCTAGACCTTGTCCGGTCTCGGTCGCGGATAATCCGGCAACGGCAAACAAATCCCCGGCTTCTACTTGTTCCACCGAATGCGATTTAAGGCCGTTAAACAAGAAAAGTCGCGTAATTTTTTCGTCATATTGAACCCCGCCGCTCTCATAACTAAGTTGTTCTCTCACCTTCAACCGACCGCCCAGTGCCTTAATGAACGTGAGTCTCGCTCCCCCTGCATCGTGCCGAATTTTATAAACTCTACCCTGGAACGAAGCATCCTCGTCATAAGTGGTTGTCGTCAGCAGGTGCAGCTGATCCAGAAATTCAACAACCCCAGTATCCTGAAGCGCAGAACCGTGAGCACAAGGGAAGAGAAGACCGTCCGCAATCATCTTCTGCAAGGCTTTCAACCAGAAACCAGAATCGTCTCTCCCCTCCAGAAAAGCTTCCAGCAAGGTTTCGTCCCGCTCCGCCATAGCCTCACGCAGCGGTTCAGCGATGATACCGTCAGCGAACCTCTCGGTAATACAACATACTTCCCCTGTCAACTGCTGCCGAATATCCGACTCGGTTCTCTTTGCATCCGCTCCAACTCGATCCGTCTTGTTTATAAAGAAAAATGTTGGGATCCGATGTTTCCGCAGTAGCTGCCAGACTGTTTCCGTATGACCCTGGACACCCTCGACTGCGCTTACGATCAAAATGGCATAATCAATGACCTGAATTGCCCGCTCCATCTCTGGGGAGAAATCGACGTGTCCAGGCGTATCTATTAAATAGTAGCTGTCACCTTTATACTCTAGTACCGCCTGATCTGCGAACACGGTAATGCCCCTTGCCCGCTCGATGTCGTGGCTGTCCAGAAACGCATCCTGATGATCCACCCGCCCTCGCGACCGGATACTGTTCGTATGGTACAGCAGTTGTTCGGCAAAAGTTGTTTTACCTGCATCCACATGGGCGAACAGGCCAATCGTTAGTCGTTTCATAGAATCCCACTTTCAACATTTCTTGTTATTACTGCTCATTTCATTAAAGCATAGAAATCGGGAGAGTGGGTAGAGTTTGGCTTAGGGATGAATTAGTCAACTTTAATCATTTTATCAAAACAGTATGAATCTCTATCATAGCCATTATGCTCATAGAAAGCATGGGCTCCAGTTCGTTTCATTCCGGATAACAACTTCAGTATAATCATCTGGAATAATTTCTCGTTGTTTGATCATTGATGAAGCAATCATAGTCGTTTAATTAATTAACTCTTTTGCTGTGCTCTCCTATAACGTCTTAACCAGTGCAAGTCTATGAAACCCAGACGTATAATAGTTCATATCGACATGTTCCCTTTGAAACTTCATTCGTTCATAAAATGCGAGTGCTGCTTGATTTTTTTCATGATCAAGCGTATAAAGCATGACATCACCGTGTCCGAATTCAGTTATTTTTGTACAAATCTTAGAGATTAGTCTATGTGCAACTCCTTGTCGAAGGTGAGATTTGCTCGTAACAACACCAACGATTTCATACCGGTTAACAGTAGGCTGAAGAATGTAGCCAGCATGACCTATGACCATATCCGCTTCATCAAGCATGACATAATAAGTATGGATACGCTCATCCGGCATGTCTAAATATGAATCCCAGCGCACAGGATACTGCTCGCGAATAAACGCCGGAAACTGAAACTCATGATCTTTCATCATTTTCAGCACAACTGGGATGTCTAGCGCTTGAAAAAGGCGAATTGTCATTCTTCTTATCCTCCTACTGAAAAGTGTGCATGTAGACATCCTTAATGTTACCGGCCATATAATATGGATACTCTAATTTCTGCTGAACTTGAAGAACAACCTCTGTACTCGTCAACATTTCAACCATATAAAGCCCCAGGTCTATAGAAGCTGTAACCCCCGCACCAGTTACCGTATTACCGTCACGCACGACACGCGCTGGAATTACTTCTGCGCAATAAGGAGCTAGTAAATCATAAGCTGATGAGTTTGTAGTAGCCTTTTTTCCATTCAGGAATCCTGCTGCGCCTAATAACAGTGCCCCTGTACAAATAGAAATCTTATACGGTACGTTCTCTGCCGTTCGAACCCAACCCATGAAATTCTCATCCAATCTAAGCATTCTAGTTGATAATCCACCGGGGAAAAACACTAGATCAAAATCACCTAGATTAGGTAACACCGCATCAGATTTCATTTTCAGACCCCGATCATCTGTAATTTCATCCTTGTTTGAACAGAATGTCCATGATACGTTTTCCTTCGCTTTTAGAATCGCTAGCCAAGTTACCGCTTCATAAAATCCAGCTAGGTCCATGCTTGTCATTCCATCGAATAACACAAACGCCATTTTCATTGCCGCTACCATCCTCTCAATACCTGAATAATAAAAAAAGTGTTTGATCAACAGATCAAACACTTTGCCCAGGCGTACGGCTTTTAAAATATGTGCTTCCTCGTGGTTCACTCCACGTTTACGCCAGTCACACATACCAGAAATTTAACTCTAAGTATACATGACAGCTTTTTCCTTTGTAAATGTATGAAGTTTATACATACTTTCACTTCCGTGTTTTAACTAACCTGACTGTCAGCTTTATAAATTAATGAGGAAACAACCGCTTGTCCTTGACTTGGGACACTACTTTTTGACCAGAACTGTTAAATCTCCTTCAAAAACGAGCTCTTCTTTACTATTAAAGGTAGAAAACTTCACCGTTACAAGACCTGTTTTGTTTTTCAAACTTGTGATATCCTCTTTCGTGAGCTCAAGAGATTTGGTTATAAACGTCTGTCCAACAAAAAAATCATTCAATTTCATAGGTAAAACTCCTTTGTTGCCATGTATGATTACTTCATTTATTTATGAATAAAGTTAACTCGATTATCAATTGTAACACTTGATATTAGTACTTGATACTATTTTCATTATGGAAGTCCTCATGTTTCTTATATTTATAGGAATATATGGTTCTTGGGAGATCAAAATACACTGAAATGTTTCATTATAGGGCAGTTTGTTTTAATTTATCAACAGCTGACTTCCCGAAATATTACAAGCTGGACTAGTACATACTAAGGAACAGTTGGCTGAAGCATACATAATGGAGGTCTCTTCATGGTATTTACAATCACAATTATCATCGTTGCACTTTTTGCAATATGGGGAGCCGTCGCTCCTGATCAGCTGGCGGATGTGGCTAACGTTGCCTACAACTTCTCAATTCAGAATTTTGGCTGGTTTTATTTGCTAGCGACACTGTTCTTCCTGATCTTCGCTTTTTATCTGGCGTTCAGCCGATTTGGCGGGATCAGGCTGGGAGACGAAGATGATGAACCAGAATATTCTACGGTTTCCTGGCTGTCCATGCTGTTTAGCGCTGGTATGGGCATTGGACTGGTTTTTTGGGGAGTAGCTGAGCCGCTATCTCACTATTTATCTGCCCCGGAGGGAGCAGAAGCCCAAACAACTCAGGCAGCAAGACTTTCGATGCGTTATTCCTTTTTCCACTGGGGACTCCATCCTTGGGCTATCTATACCGTCATCGGCCTAGCACTTGCTTACTTCCAGTTCCGTAAAGGCTACAAAGGGCTGATCAGTTCCACCTTTATTCCTCTAATCGGTGAGAGACTTGCTACAGGCTGGCTTGGCAAGGTCATTGATATTCTGGCGGTCATTGCCACCATCTTCGGTGTTGCAACCTCGCTTGGGTTGGGTGCGCTTCAGATCGGTGGGGGTCTCGATTACTTATTCGGTATTCCTAACTCGACAATGTCACAGATTATCATTATCTCGGTTGTAACCGTACTGTTTCTAATCTCAGCAACCTCCGGTCTGGATAGAGGTATTAAGATTCTGAGCAACACCAACCTCGTTTTAGCTGTGCTATTGATGTTGTTTGTATTAGTGACTGGACCGACTTCTTTTATATTTGACACATTCACAACAACCTTGGGCAGTTACATGCAGAACATTATTAACATGAGTTTGAGACTGACGCCGTTCTCAAGAGAAGCCTGGATTGGAGCATGGACATTATTTTACTGGGCGTGGTGGATCTCGTGGGCGCCTTTTGTCGGTACTTTTATCGCAAGGGTATCCAGAGGAAGAACTATAAAGGAATTTGTAATTTATGTCATGCTTATTCCAAGCCTTTTCGGATTTATCTGGTTCTCTGTCTTCGGCGGTACAGGACTTCATATGGAATTGTTCAATGCCGCTCATCTGGCCGAAGCCGTCAAGGAAGATACGACGACCGCTTTATTCCTTATGCTGGAGCAGCTGCCTTTGGGCACAATCTTAGCAGTAGTCGCTACACTCCTGATCATGTTCTTCTTTATTACGTCGGCTGATTCCGCTACGTTTGTGCTGGGCATGCTGACCTCAGATGGCAAGCTAGATCCGAGTATTAAAGTGAAATTAACCTGGGGATTCATGCAATCCGCCATCGCGGTAGTACTGCTGTTCAGCGGGGGACTGAGCGGACTGCAGACGGCCTCCATTGTGACCGCACTGCCGTTCGCCGTTGTTCTTATTGGTATGTGTATCTCTCTGCTCAAAGCTCTACAGGCTGAGGACAGGGAGCGCCGACAGAAGGAAAAACGGCAGCGCCAAAAGCTAAAACGACTGCTGGAGGAACAAGAAAACCCACTGAATGAAATCCTCGGCGGATAATGTATACGTAATCTCGGAACAGATGGTACCCGTCTTTGTCTTTAGGCGGGTATCTTTTTTTATCGCTCCAGACTACTGAAAAATCGCTCAACAAAAACATCGCAATATTTTTTTTTTCAGATACACCGTGTTAAAAATATATTGTTCTATATGCTCAAGCTTGCGCAGACTGCGTACCAGTACTTTCCAATCCTCTTCAGACAGATCAGGATCATCGTCTATCTTCATCAAAGCATTTTTTACACGTCTAGATAACTGTTTAACATACAGATGGTTTTTGAATTTTGGCAGAATACATTAAGTTAAGTCACAGCTCACAAAACGAACACCGTCTAAAATGCAGTTTTCAAAATCAGCGATTAGCTTTTGTTTGCCATTTCCCTCAAACGTAATATCCACTAGCTTACCAGTAAAGGAACAATTGACGATATTAGCGACTTGTAAAATTCGGTCGTTGAATTTACATTTATCAAAAAACGTAGCATTCTCCAATGTCATACCTCTCATATCACAAAGAGAAAATTCACAGTTGGTGAAAATTGCTTCGTCTTTGGCAATGCCAACCGAGCTTAAGTCAGAACGAATAAATGTACAATTATCAATTCTACTAGCAGCAAAAAATCTTGCATTCGTAAGAAAGTATCAAATACAAGATGACGCAGGTGACAGCTCCAAAATATAGGTGAACCAACATTTGAGTTTATTTGGGTCGTTCCACTTATCGTTTCGTGTTCATAGCTTACAATATCAGCAAATAATTCGTTGTTTAACGACACACCTGACTCAAGTCTTCTCATCCTACTACCCTATCATTTCTTCAGAATCTTTCACAATTACGAATACCTTACATGATTTTATAAAACTATACTAGTGTATGTTCAATTAGTTATTAGTTCCTTCTCTAAATTCCTCT
This sequence comes from Paenibacillus tundrae, assembly GCF_036884255.1. Taxonomy (NCBI): domain Bacteria; kingdom Bacillati; phylum Bacillota; class Bacilli; order Caryophanales; family Paenibacillaceae; genus Paenibacillus; species Paenibacillus tundrae. Next base: position 3,483,991 of record NZ_CP145605.1, read on the forward strand.
TTTGCTTTTTGTGAGAATGCAATTATTGAAATTTCAAATACAACAAAGAAACCGCTGTAATAGCGGCTCCTTTGTATTTTAACCCTTTTGCTCGTCCCCTTGCTCTTCCTGCACAATTCGAGCGATGTGAATCATTAGATACAATAGTTCCTCGTTTGATATAGAGATATTTAACATGTTTTGCACATATGTTTTGATCATCTCCGCACATTTGTATTCAAGTGGATGCTCCTTCACCATATGCTGGAAGATGAATTCTTTCGGCGAATTGCCTATCCGACCCTCTTGTAAACGCTGGATAAAAAATTGTAGGTGAGTGACGAGTCTCACATAATGGATGGAGTTTTTGTTTATTTGCATATCAAAGCTGTATTGGATAATGTTGAAAATATCTTTTAACATTTTGACGGATTGCATCGTGCGCTCCATATTCTGTTCATGCGTTTGAGCATTAACAAAATGAAAAGCAATATTTCCCGCTTCCTCTTCCGTAAGCTCGATGCCAAGTTCCTGATTGAGCATGTGGACGGCTTCCAAGCCTAGTTCGAATTCGACAGGGTGAAACCGCTGGATTTCCCACAACATGCGATTCTGTAAAGATACACCTTTTTTCCAGCGTTCTATGGCAAATGATAAGTGATCCATAAGTGTAAAGAAGATTTGATCGTCAAGTGAGAGCTTTTCTTTGGCATTTGAAATGAGTTTGTTAATGACGTTCACATGTGATTCCGGCATCTTTTCAATGGTTCGTACATAAGCCTGAGCGGACGGATTATTTAGCAGAATGAATCGTTTCTGGATATGCTCTTCATCGAGTTGCTCCCCGACTTTTCCCTTGAATGCCAAGCCTTTACCCATGACAATCACTTCTTGTCCCTGTTCATCTTTGGTCAGCAGCAAGCTGTTATTCAATATTTTGATTACTTTCATGCTTTATCACGATCCTTTATTCTTTCGTGACCGCCTGATCCGAATTTCCGATACCTCTACCATTTTGTTTAATGACCTCCTGATACCACGAGAAGCTTTTCTTCTTCAAGCGTTTCAAGTCTTTGAGATCATGTTCACCACGGTTTACATAGATCATACCATAACGTTTCCCATAGCCCTGATGGGTGCTTACTACGTCAATAACGGACCAAGGGCAGTAACCGATTACATCAACACCATCTGTTAGAGCCAGCTTGATCTGCTCCAGATGTTTCTCGATAAAGTCAATTCGGTACGTGTCGTTAATCGTGTAATCTGCTTCCAATACATCCGGAGCTCCTATGCCGTTTTCCGTAATTAAAATCGGGAGACCGTATCGTTCACTTACCTTACGCAATGTCAATCTTAGGCCAATCGGGTCAATAACCCAGCCATACTTGGTTTTTTCTGTATAAGGATTCTCCGCAGCGCGGTACACTCCCTGCTCGCCTAGCATAATTTGTTGATCACCCGCTCGAGCTGAAACGTCCGATGCATCGCCCGTGCTGGCGGCAATGGTTGCCGTCGAATAATAATTGATAGCTATAAGATCGGGACGACCCGATTGAATATCCTCCATGTCACCCTGCTCCATAATTAGCTCGATTCCACGTTCCTGCAAATAACTCCAGAATAATGGATTATACCGTCCCCACACCGATAAGTCTAGAAATGCCCATCCGCGAATCGTCTCCCAGTTATGTGCAGCGATTGCGTCTACTGGTCTGCAGGTTGCTTGATACATCGAAGTCATGTTCAACGCAGGACCAATCTTACCTTGCGGTAACATTTCATGAAACAGTCGCATCGTTCTGCCTTGTGCCACAAACATGTGATGATTTTGTTGATAAAGTTCCTTACGAGATGGCAAACATCCGCCTTTTGGTGTACCAATGGCACCTGGGTGGAGAATCATCGTATTTTGCTCATTAATGGTCAGCCAATATTTCACTTTATGCCCGTATTGCTCAAACAAGATACGCCCGTACTCGACAAAGGCATCTATCGTCTCCCGGTTGTTCCATCCTCCAGTTTTCTCTAGTTCATAGGGCAAGTCGAAATGGTACATGGTCACAATGGGTTCAATACCATGGAGCAGTAATTCGTCAATCAATTGGTGATAAAAATCGAGTCCCTTCTCATTGATAGCTCCTGTCCCTGAAGGCAAGATTCGAGTCCAGGCAATTGAAAAACGATACGCCTTGAGACCCAGCTCTGCAAAAAGCTTCACGTCTTCTCTGAATCGGTGGTAGTGATCACTTGCAACCGTGAAATCGGCTGTTCCAGACGGATGATCACACATATCGATGACGGACAGGCCTTTGCCATCTTCGTTCCAGGCTCCCTCCACTTGATAGGCAGAGGTAGAGCCACCCCACAAAAATTCTTCGGGGAATGGTTTGATGTGTTGATATAACATCTCAAGCACTCCTTCAGTTTAAATGTTGATTATGATGTATAACGGACTGTATTACGCTTGTTTTGAAAGATGGATAATTGTCGTTCCAACCTCCACACTACTCTGGTTCTCCAGCTTAATATCCGGGAAACGATCCGAATTGGCAATAATGATCGGGGTTATGACTTCGTAGCCTTCTGCCTTGATGGCTTCGATATCAAAGCTGATTAACAAGTCACCCCGTTGTACCCGATCCCCTACTTTAATAGAAGAGTCGAAATGTCTTCCCTTCAGATTGACGGTATCCACTCCAATATGAATGAGTACCTCTTCTCCATCGGAACCATTTATTTTGACCGCATGTTTGGAATCCATGAAAGCCGTGACTTCACCTGTAATCGGCGCATATAGTTCTCCTTTTGCAGGAATAATTGCAGTGCCCTTACCTAGTAATCCCAAAGAGAATACATCGTCTGGTACACGATCTAGATGGACTAATTCACCTTGCAACGGGCTGGCGATCGTATGTGTACGTAATTCATTATGAACCGGTACAGCAGCATTTGTTGTTTCAGCAGACTGTGTGCCTGAAGTGTTCTCTTTAACGTGCTGCTCAGAAATCGCCTTGTCATCTTTAACGTTTGTATCGCCTTCTTCTTCATCCACTGGATCCTCAAAACCAATGACCCATGTCAGAGCAAATGTCACGACAAAGGCGATCAGACAAGTCACAATGGCATGAACGATATTCATCGGATTGCTTCCAATGAAGGCAGGCAGTGCAGCAAGACCCGGAGAAACAAAGGCATAACGTACTAGTCCAGTCAGACCAGCGTACACCCCAGCTACTCCACCACCAATCATTGCGGCAATCAAGGGTTTCTTTAGTTTCAGCGTTACGCCATACAAGGATGGCTCCGTGATACCCAGAACAGCAGTGAAACCAGATGAGGCAGCGAGTTGCTTGAGTTTTTTGTTTTTTGTTTTTAGGGCTACAGCTAGCGTCGCACCACCTTGAGCAATATTCGAGGCAAGCATGCCCGGACCGTTGATCATTTCATATCCACTCTTCGTTAATTGACTCGTTGCAATAGGCGTCATTGCCCATGCCGTACCTGTAACAATTAGGAATGGTTGTAAAGTTCCCATTAACAATGGAATCAGCCAACTCGCTCTGTTATTAATTGCTTCTGCGCCCATTGCAACCAGATCATTCAGGTATGTTCCGAAAGGCCCGATCGCCACTAATGCAAGTGGTGCTGTAATCAAAAGCACAAGCATCGGTTTCGTGAAAAATTTGATCATCGAAGGTGATACGCGATCTGCGAAACGTTCAATATAAGACATGAGCCAAACAACAATAATAATCGGCAGAACGGAGCCTGCATAATCGGTTAATCGCACTGGAACACCGATGAAAAACACATCTTTCCCTTCACTCATCAGAGCGCTCCAACCTGGGTGCAGTAACACGCCTGCAATCGTCATCGCCAGAATTGGACTTGTTTCAAACTTAATGGAAGCACCATAAGCCAGCAGGATAGGCATGAAATAGAACGCTGCGTCAGCAATGGTGTTAAGGATATAATAGTTTTGACTCTCCGTCGTTACGAGACCTGTCAGTACAAGTACAGCCAATATCGCTTTGATCATACCAGCACCAATGATTGCCGGAATGACGGGAGTAAATGTTGTAGAGATTACGCTAATAAATCTAGAGATCCAGCTATGTTTTTGTTTTGGTGACTTACTATTGCTTGAATCAGATTGAGAGCCCTCACTTCGACTTGCTGATCCCATCTGCTGAGTAATAGCTCGGTAGACTTGCTGCACCTCATTACCTACGACCACCTGATATTGCCCACCATTGTTCACAACGGTAATAACGCCTGGAAGTGCTTTGAGCTTTTCCGTTTCCGCTTTGGAGATATCGTGCAGTTCGAACCGAAGTCGGGTCGCGCAGTGCGTAAGCCGAACGATATTATCCTTTTTTCCAACCAACTCTGTAATCTCATGTGCCAACTTGCGATAATCCATACCTATGCCTCATTTCTAAATTTTGGGTATAAAAAAGACCAAAACGATAAGCCTTCCCCTATTCACATAGGGAAATGCAAAATCATTTTGGTCATGCCTGCATTACCAGTAACAGCCAAACACTGCTGATATTAAATTTGCTTTTTGTGTAAACGTTTACTCGATCATATTATCACACAACAAGTTAATTAGCAATCCGTTTTTTCGACATAATTCTACTTTTTTTAAAAAAAGAACTGCAACAAGAGAGTAGACCTCTCGGAGGTTTGAAAATTGAATGAATCTAACTTAATTACTCCACTCTCTTCTATTTGATTTACAACTGGATGCTGCTCCATCCGCTTACATCACATTGCCCATGATCATTATTACCCACCGCAACCATTGTACCATCAGATTTAAGACCAATAGTATGAGCACAGCCTGCCGAAACAGCCCTCATGTCATGCCAACCACTTACATCGCATTGGTGATGTTTATTTAAACCCACCGCAACCAGCGTACCATCAGATTTAAGACCAACGGTGTGATAACTCCCCGCTGCAACTGCTACAATATCGCGCCAGCCGCTTACGTCGCACTCACCATCATTATTTCTACCCACTGCCACTACCGTGCCATCCGATCTAAGTCCAACAGTATGAAGATACCCCGCCGAAACAGACGATATGCTGCTCCATTCGTTTACGTTGCATTGCCGATATTTATTGTTACCCACCGCTGTTACCGTGCCATCTACTTTTAGCCCTACTGTATGCCAGTCACCCGCCGTGACTGCTACAATATCGCGCCAGCTACTTACGTTGCATTCACCTTCATTATTTCGACCCACCGCAACCACCAACCCATCTGATGTTACCCCGACAGTACGACACCAACCTGCTGCAACTGTTACAATATTGCTCCAATCGCTTACATTGCATTGGCCATGCTTATTCCAACCTACGGCCGTTACAGACCCATCAGATATAAGACCAACGGTATGGGCATTTCCCGTGTTTGTCGCCATATGTACATTACCAGCAACGACTGTGACGATACCACACCAATCGCTTACATTACATTGACCGTGTTTATTATCACCTACTGCCGTTACCGTTCCATCAGAAATAAGACCAACCGTATGACGACGACCCGCCGCTATGGTAACGTTACGTAAACGTATCGTCTCAAACTCCGCTTCCTTTCGTGAATTGTAGTCCATATTTTGCCTCCACAACAATTTAAAATTCTGTCAATTCTCCGTTAGCTCAACAATAATTCATCCGTTTAGGCGAGAGTCATCTCGTTCAACTAAAATTGTTACATTCTAGACTACTGAAGAATCGCTCAACAAAAACATCACCATATATTTTCTTCATATGTGCGGTGTTGAAAATATATTGTTCCATCTGCTCAAGCTTGCGCAGACTACGTACCAGTACCTTCCGATCATCGTCAGATAGATTATTGTCATCCTCAATCTTCGTCAAAGCATTTTTCACACGTGCGGATACCTGTTCAACATACAGATGATTTTTGGATTTTGGTGAAATACATTGTGTCAGGTCACAGCCCACAAAACGAACACCATCAAGGATACAGTTTTCAAAATTGGCGATTAGCTTTTGTCTGCCATTTCCCTCAAACGTGATATCCACTAGCTTGCCGGTAAAGGAACAATTGACGATTTTTGCCGCTTGTAATATCCGGTCATTGAATCTACATTTAACAAAAGTACAGTCGATAAACGTAGCATTCTCCAATGTCATGCCTCTCATATCGCAGGAGGAAAATTCGCAATTGGTGAAAATAGCTTCGTCTTGGGCAATACCAACTGAGCGCAAGTCGGAACGAATAAATGTACAATCATCAATCGTACTACCGGCAAAAAATTTCGCATTCGTAAGATCGCAGGTATCAAATACTAGATGATGCAGGTTACAGCTCCAAAATATCGGCGAGCCAACATTCGAGTTTATTATGGTTGATCCACTTATCGTTTCGTGTCCATACCTGACAATATCAGTAAACAATTCATTATCTACCGATATTCCTGACTCAAATTTTCTCATCCCTATCACCCTATAATTTCTTCGTTTAGATTATTGTTAGTATTTTTCAAGTTCTGATTTTAAATCCTCAATAAGCGTATCAACATCTAATAAAGCCTCACACTTCTTCTGAATCTACCACTTTTTTAATGAAGTATTCATAACGTATATTTGCAGGCAGATTGATGACAGATTCAAATTCTTTCTGATTCATAGTTCCTCCTAAGTGCTTAAAACACGGTTCGTTAGACTAGCGATTTGTATTGGTATAATTTACTCATTAAACTGTGTTCTCATCTTTGTTAAAGTTTACAAGCATTATGAAGACAAAGACAGGAGTTTTAATTGACATGAACGTTCTCAGTAAATCCATCATTACTCTGCTTTGCGTCACGACATTGGCGGGCGCGTATTTCAGCTTAACAGAGCATCAGAGTAAACGACAATTTGAGCAGCAGCAACAGAGCAATACGCAATACTGGTCGTATATGCAGTCGATCTACTTGCGTGAATTTGACTATGCGCTTGCGGAGTCCCTTGCAGCATCTTCAATTACAGATCGGCAAGCAGCACTTCAATCTGCGATTGAAAACGCCAATTATATCTTGCAATATGTAAGAATCGGATCCGTTACAATGAACTTTCAAAATGGGTCATTTGAGTCCTTTATCACGGACGCCAGCCGTTATTTGGCTTATCCTGCCAGCGAAAAGGAAATCTCGCTCAACGCGGATCAATTAGAACAAATTGAGCGTCTGAGAAAGTTTGCAAAGACCGCTCTGCCGTATCTCGAACAGATGAGATATAAAGCTGTTTACTCCTCTATATCAGATGTACAACAGGTCTCGACCGAAATGGAAGAGGCTTTGTCTCAACTCGACTCAGTCTCTACGTATGGCAATAAAGCTTTTAACGAGTTCCTGTACAACCAGAATCCTTACATACCTCCGAAGCCTGGAACCGTGTTCGCTGGTGAAACCACTTATAAGGCAACAGAGCTTGCAGCCAAAGCGAAAATTTTCATGGGCGAGGCATGGAATAAGGGCGTAGGTAAGCAAATCGTCCACATGTCCTCTGGCGGGAGTAGCCCCCAGTACGGAGAAGTTATGGATTTCAATTTATCGGACACCAATGGGAAATCAACCAGCTCCTATACTGCAACGCTGAGTAAAAGCGGACACGTGCTCCAAGTAACAAGCAACGGCTCGATCTCTAATGAAGCAGCTGTAAAGCAATCTATGGACTTCAAGCAAGCTGTCGCGGTTGCCGACAACTGGATGTCGCGTTGGTCTGACGAAAGTATGACATTAGTAGCGAAAAAGTTAAATGATACCTCCATTTTTCTCACGTATATTCCAGTTCGGGAGCAAGTTCCCATTCCACAGATGAAAGTTGTATGGCAATTTGATTCGCGTACTGGTGCGTTGAAGAGCTTTGATGCGTATCGTTATTTCTCTCATTACAATAAAACCTTCCCACTTCATCCGAAGCTGACAATGGAGCAAGCTTCCATGAAGCTTAGCTCAATAGTAAAGGTTTCCGGTAAGCCAAAACTGGAAATCCACAACGACAAGCTCGTATATGCATTTCCCGTCACAGGGATCGAAGGCGTTTCTCGCGTCTACATCAACGCCCGCACAGGCGCTGGTGAAGGCATCAATTATAGCCTGTAACCTCACAAATCTAGGCAGTCTCATGAATGCTCTCGCGCAGGGCTGCCTTAGATTTTGCACATGCCAATTTTGTATTTTTAGCATCCGCAATATCATAATCTAAAATGGCTGGATACATCCCACCAATTGGTTTTATGTTTAGAGTACCTGCTGATGATTAATACAACTCCAAGTAAATGCCAAATTACTTTACTATCCAATATCCCTAAAGGTATATAAAAAAAGGATCGATAGCAATTCTGCAACGATCCCAATTGTCCACCCGTTAGTTGTAAACCGCAGGTAATCACGTTGATTCTTTTTTTACTAAACTACCGCTTCTCGTAGCTTAATGTCGAACTCCTAAGCATACATCTTTTGAATTGCCATTTCAATTTGTTTGTTAAATTTCGCATTCTTCGAATTGTCTGCGTTTTCATGATGCCAATACAGAATAAGAACATTTTTGTATTCATAGATGTTTGGTATTTGCATATCATACTTTTCTTTTTGATGATTGAAATCATTAAGGCCTTCTTTTCGAGCTGCCTCTGAACTAAAAATGTATACTGAAATGTACTCTTTATAAACTTCTTTTACATTTGGTCGGGATACAGAAAACCTGTTGGCGTTAACGTTATTTAATACCCAATTATTATTCGGTTCCTCTTTAAACATTTCAATTCCCTCAGTTTTCAAAGCGGCTGTCACTTTATCCAAAGTAAGATTATTTTCGTTTTCCGTCGCAAGTTTCTTCTCTTTATCATTCACATTCACTTGCTCATTTCCCGTTTGACCAGAGAAACATCCAGTTAAAATGAGGCAAATGGCTATCAATGTAATTAATATTTTTTTCATAATAATCCCCCTTTTCATGAGTTATCGACGTTAGAATATGGGGGAAGGTTGCTAAGATAAGGAATTATGCTATCCTGCACTTTAGCTTAATGATGTCATCCGTCTAATATAATTTTTCCGTTCGATACTGTCCCTAAAGTTATACCTTTATGGACAGAAAATAAGATTAGCGTTAACTAAGCTTATTTAAAAATAGACACAACGAGATAATAGCAAAAAGATAGTAGTATATACCTATATACCAAGATTTGATATATGGATATATTTGTTATTGTAAGGTAACAATTTCAAGAAATCGAGGAGTTATTTAATCAATGTTAATCTTCTCTAGAAACTACAAAATTGCCTTTGCCTTGTTATTTGCATTTTTGCTGTTGAGCACCTCTGTAAATCCTTCTTATGCTGAATCTTCTGAAGATGTATCCTCACAATTGGTTGTAAAAGAAGTCGAAACGCCAAAAATTAAATTTGAAACCCAAGCAGTTAAAAAGTGGGGGCCTTACAGTGTTAGACCTCGCAACATAGGGGATTACGATGGTGCAAGTGTTTATACAAACAGTGGCGTAAAAACATTTCAAATTACTGATGTGCAGATGGTAGGAATTCATGATGGTGAACCCGCCTATTTCACTTTAAAAGTTACAGACTTTACTACAGGAAACGTTTTATGGAGTAAGACTTTTACTGAAGATGTTAAAGGGAGAAGTTGGGATGTAAGTAATGCAGTTCCAGGTAGAACTTATCAAGTGATTATTGAGTCACATACCAATAATGATACTGATGGTGGTTTCTGGATTACTGTGGACGGGTATGCATACCAATAAATTTATAAAAAGTAAAGAATGCCAGGACGAGAACAACGTCCTGGCATTCTTTATTTTTTACTTGACTGTAGTAGCGTAGTATATCATTGTATTTTTATCAAATTGTACACTACTCATTTCAAATAAAATATTATTTTTAATCCAAGTTAGCATACCACCAGGATGATTTCTAAATGGGCTATAATGATACTTAACCCCATTTTTTATTATGATCTCCGTGCGGTCTGATCGATTTATTTCTTTTCCATGATAATAGCTCTCAGAAAGACTTAGAACAGAGTCAGTATCTGACAAGTAAAATATCACAAATGAACCACCAACTTTTTTAGTGAAAATTTCTAAATTTCCAGGAATACTTGCGTAAAGCGGATTAAAGTTCACCGTCTTATTATCAGATATTTTTTCCTCCACTTTTAATGGTTCTGCATTTACCGAATTCACATATACAAACATTGAAATTAAATACAAAGCAAGAAGCATTTTCTTTTTCATGGTTTCCTCCACTAAAGTTTACTTATGAATATCATAAACCTTAGATAATTAAACTATACCTTTGCGGACAATAAAAAAACTTCCTAACTATCTCCAACTTTCTAGTAATCTACTCCGTTATAATTAGTAGACTTAAAGAAAAATATGATTAGCATTGCCAACTCTTTAGTTAGGGAATTTAACATCAAAAAGGAGTCTCAGTCTATGAAGGTGAAAAAATTAGTACCGCTTTTACTTGCTGGAATTGTTGGTGGTTCGATTTTAGTAGCGACGACTACAACTGCGGAAAGAGTTATTGCCCAAACTCCGATGGAGGCAGCAACTGAGTACTTCGATGCTTACATTGCTAAGGATGCAGAGGGAATGATGTTCTATTCAAAAGATACAAACTATTTAGATGAGAAAAGTCGTGAAGGAGGATATGTAAAGGATTTGAAAATCAATCCTACTTCTGGGTATGAAATTGTAGAAAGTACACAAATCAACAGTAATGAAGTTCAACTTTATGTAATTCAAAAATATGCAGGACAAGGGTACAAACAGTCACCACCACTCCCATATAAAGTTTTCAAAAGCGAAAATGGATGGAAGGTTTTAGTAGAACCTTTAGAGATCAACACAGTGACAGGTGAAGTTACTAAAGGTACGTCGATTCACGAATGGAAGTATACGGATAATTAGCTAGAAGATGATATTAAGAGAGGCCAAGAAATTCTCGACAGTATAATTAATCCTTTCGGAACTTTTAATAAGGTAGCCAAGAAAAAAGGACTTCTCCATTTCTGATGAGAAAACTGTTGATAATTTAGATGTTGTAAGTGCTGATACGATACAGATTTTTTATTACGGCATTTACTTTGTACAAAGTGATTCCTAGCTAACGTAGCCTTATTAAGCTAACGGAAAACGTTAGCTTAATAAAACTTTAGAAGGCATCACAGTGATCAGCTGCTGATTTCAACTAGCGGGCTGACAATAAGGATCGTAGCAGAAATGCTGATGATCCTTTTTTGTATACCTAAATAGCCTTTCAGATCGATTTATGACTATCATAGAAGCCTATTGGCAGGAGGATAGATCAGATGTAGAACTATATTGGACTGTTATGGAAAAACAAGGTATAGAAAGCCACTGCGCGGATCTGATGCTCTTTAATCAGTATTTATGGTGTAAAGCCAAGGAGCTGGAAGAAAATGAATCGGCCGATCTTAGGCGAATTGATCAGGTTTATGAGATGATTAAGGGCACTAGTAAGTTATTTGAGGTTAGGGCTGGACACGGGTTCATAGAAACTGACTATATATATTTCAAGACAGACGATTCTATTTTCTGGCATGGTTGCTTGTAGGGCAAGAGTGCATGTTGGAGATTAAACGTAGCAAGCGCTGCAACAATCGTATTCTTCTTTTTCATTATTAATGCTCCTCTCATTTTTCAATATAATAGTTTGATTCTATTCAGAAAAAACAGTTCCGCGCATTTATGCAACGATCCCTATTATCAGTCCGCTAGTTGAAAACAGCAGCTACCAGCCGGTGAACTGCTCCATGATGTTTTCGACTAACGTTCCCCGTTTTTAGCGTAATCAGCGATAAATAAATAAGCTCAATTTTTTTTAATATACGCGCTGGATATATTTTTGTTCAAATCTTGTTTCTCTACTTATTGTGTAGAAACAGCCCTTTATGCTTATTGAAAAAATCAAAGTACACTTTGGGGTTTTCTAATTCCCACCATTGCTTTATGTCGACTGGATTAGCTTCTAAATCATATATTTTTGTAAAGTCCATCGCCAGTAAAAAAGGTGAGTGCGTTGCAATGATAAATTGACATCCGCAATAGTGAGCCATTTCCTCTATCATTTTGACAAGTTCAAGCTGCATTTTAGGAGATAGACTGTTCTCCGGTTCATCCAAACAATATAATGTGTCATTTTTAAACTTGGAATTAAAATAACTCAGGGCGGTCTCCCCATTGCTGTTCAGTTTAATTTCGGTGCCGGCGACTCTGCGAATAAACTCCCTGCGTGAAATTGATTTTTTTCTTGAGAGCACCTGTAACCTCAATGCTTCATAATCATCCATACTATTCATTTTCACTGTATTGCCGAACTTCAGATTTCCCCATTCCGATCTTATATCTTCTGTGCTATCCACGATTTCATCGTTGTTTGTGCGGACTGTAAGCATATAATCAAAAATATCGTCACTTGTGATTATCCTGCTTCCATTTGGAATTCGATGTTTAAATCCCTCGTCGTCAAGTCCAAGTTCAAATTTACAATGTTCAACATATGAACTGAACAATTCACTTGAATTGAATGGAGCAATACGATTTAGTTCCAATTTATTCGCTATGAGATTTAGAAGTGTGCTTTTCCCCGAGCCGTTTCCTCCATATAAAATTGTGATTTTTGAAAAGCTCAATTCGGAAAACCGATTTTTTGAGAAAATGCCACATGGGTAAGTTTCGTCGACATATCCAAACCTACCGCCATTGTATGCCATTCTTTGTTCTATCAATGAGGATTCTTCATCTATAGGCAATATGAATTTATCTAAATACATTTTCATTCCTCCGTAATTCATCTAACCTGCTCTTATGTTTTCTCTTCAGTTTCAATTTGAAGTTTTCAACTAGTAAACTTCCCTCAATAATGTGGGAGCTTCCTCTTCTAAAAGCATTGATTGCTCAATCCCTTTCCATTCATAGTCGATGTAGGTATTATAGCAGACGAAATCTACTTATCTTATCTTGGTTGTTCTAATCTGCCCGTTAACTTAATGACAGTCTAATATAATTTTTACGTTCGTTACTGTCTTAAAAGGTATACAAAAGGGATTGTATGCATTTTGATCTGTACCCCTTGTCAAGGACAATTTAAAAAAGGTTAGGCTACTTCAAGCTGCTGTCTGCATCGTGCAGGCGGCAGCTTATTTAAGTTCCATTGACCTCGATAATGATTGTAATAAATCATGTAGCTTTTCACTTCTTGCTTAACCTCATCCAGGGTCATACATGTTTTGAAATTCGTTTCATCTTTAAAATGCCCAAAGAAGGACTCTTGTGGAGCGTTATCCCAACAGTTTCCTCGACGTGACATGGATTGATTTAGCCCCATTTGTTTCACAAGCTTTTGGAACTTTGGATGGGTGTAGTGAAACCCTTGATCCGAATGAATCAAGGCATCTGGAGTGAGATGGCGATGTTTTCTGAGTTGTTTCAACGTTTCGATCGCTATGTCCAAACCTAGAGAAGCGGAGACTTCAGGCTAAAATCTCATCCGTTTCAGCATCTTTAATCGTCGAAAGATAGGCTCGCTTGGTTGTCCCATAAGTTAAATATATGATGTCGGTTAAGAGCACCTTACCAGCACTCCCTGGTTTAAAGGCTCGTTTTAACGTGTTGGGACAAGTTCGATGTTCTTTGGTAGCTTTAGCCATACGACGTGCGGGATTTGCTTTTCGAATCGGACAAACGATGTTGTACTTCTGCATGATACGACGAATTCTTTTCAAAAATAGGTTCCATACACCCACTCATTAACCGATGGTCTGGTGAAAAACCATGAATCATTATAATCGGTTTACCTGTACCCATTTCCTCGTAATATATATTGGCATGCTTAAGTTTACAATATGGCATACATTCTCCTCCAATTAAGCAATCTTTAATTTGCTCGTAAAATAGAAAAATCTCGTTATTTAATTAAGCAAACAGATCTACGTTTCCGTTCTATTAGTTAGTAATATAAACCTCATATACCTCGTATGTAAAGAACGTAAGTTCCCCAACCGAAGATGAGTTCAAGTACATCAAATATTTCGATATAGGATTTACCTATGTAAGTAATTGATATTATATATTTCTCCAATGGGGTTTAGTTAGCTTAAGATGGATATGTAACCATTTGAATATAATAGGAGGATGATTCAGATGTCTTTTTATGATATGAAGATCCATACCATAGATGGAACGCCAGCTGATTTAACAAAATTCCGTGGGAAAGTTTTACTTGTTGTTAATACAGCAAGTAAATGTAGCTATTCTCGCCAATTTACGACTCTTCAGCAGTTGTATGAAAAGTACCATCATGATGGTTTGGAAATTCTCGCATTTCCGTGTAATCAGTTTAATGAGAAGGAACCCGGGGATAATTCGGAAGTGAAAGCTTATTGTGAGAATCTGTTCAAGTTAACGTTTCCGTTATTCGAAAAGATTGAAGTTAGGGGCCAAAACGCCCATCCCATTTTCCAGTTTTTAACAACTCAAGCGCCATTTCAAGGTTTCGATACTGAAACCGCCAGCGGGGAATGGATGAAGAATTTTCTAAACGAGAAGTTCCCTGATATATATATGGGTGACGGGATTAAGTGGAACTTCACTAAGTTTCTGATCGATCGTGACGGTCATGTGCACGGGAGATATGAGACCACAACTGAACCACTTGAAATAGAGCCAATAATTAAATCGTTGCTAACAAAGTAGTTGAACAATGTATTAAACTTTTTTGTCGGTTAAAGACAGCATTTCCTGAATAAGAAAACGATCTTGACCCTAGAAGAAACAGGATCAAGATCGTTTTCTTTGATTATAATTGCAAGAAAATCTTATAGAGAACCTGAGTAGCTTCTGCTCTGGTTGTCATTCCAGTAGGACTCAAGGTGGCATTGCTTCGCCCATTGATGAGACCCATTTTAACCATTGCAGCCATATCATCAACTGCGTACTTGGCTACATTTACGGCATCGGCAAATCTCTTGAGATCCTCTGCTGTACTATTCAGCTCGGTTTTCTCCACTGCCCGCAAAGCTCTCATGGTCAGCACAGCCAAATCTTGTCTAGTAATTTCCGTTTCCGGATAGAAGCTGCCATTCGAGCCCAGGGCGATTCCGAGTGCTTTTGCAATTCCGATTTCTTCATAATAGAGGTCTTCTAGCTCAACATCATCAAATGTGATGTTAAGTTCCGCTTTAAGCCCCAGTGTCTTTACTAGCCAGGCTAGATACTCACCCCTTGTGACCTGTCGGCCGGGACTAAAGCTTGTTGCTGATGTCCCTTCGATGAATCCTTTGGACGCCATTGTTTGAACAGCTGGTGCATACCATGAATCCTTAATAACGTCATTGAAATACTTCTTAGTATACACAACTGCATATTCACCTGTATTTGCAGCTGTAAAAACCATGGCTTGTAAATCGCTATCGTATCTGCCATTCAGTAGCTCTACAAACGTACTGTTTGCAGCCATATACGAAACGGTAAGGTATTTGGAATTAGCTAATTCTTCAACACGAGGAGTGTAAGGCACTCTGATTTCAGCCGGAGCATTCAGGGCTACCATTTCTACTCCATCTAAGTGAACAGTAAATGCAATAACAGGCTTGTCGTTTGTCACAGATTTTACTTCTGAATGAAGCTTTGTAGGATCTAACTGGCTTATTGCCAGTTCTACATTCTTCGCACCTGATACATACTTCAGCATATTAGAAGGCACGGTAATGGTACCAAATTCCGTGTTAATCACTATCTTGATGTTGCCATGATCTGCGGTTAGCGTAGCTGCAGGAAGCTCGACTGCATAGGAACTGGCTCCCGTTGCTTTCGGCATTTCCACTACAAGCGTTTTAACATTACCTCCATTCGCTTGCGCATGATCAATAGCCTTATTAATGTGTGCCTGCCGGATGGATGCTCCTTTAGCTATACCGGTTTTGCTATCCGTCTTTGGTGCCAAAATCTTAATCCAATTCCCTTCGACTTTTATGTTTTCAGGAGTTACAGTTGGAGTCGGAGTAGGTGCAGTGACTGACACAGGTGAATGCGTTGAAGGCGGTGTTATTGTCGGTTCTGGATTGATAACTGGATTGCTGATAACGACAGTAAGGGATGGGCTCGCATAATGAGTTGCCGTTTCTTTATATCTCACTTCGTAGATTCCGTTGCCAAGACCTCTAACCTCTGTGCCTGTAATCGCATCCCACTTTACAGCGTCTCCTCCCTCTTGCCGGTATTCCATCGCAGGACTTACACCAGTGATCTTACCGTCCTTAACACCCACTGCACTGACATTTACAGCCATGACCTCTTGACTGGACGGTGGATTCTGCTCCTGTTTAGTTCCTACAGGGACGATGATTAGAATAGTAGGGCTAGGATTGGTTAGATCCGTTCCGGCGTACCGGAGATCATAACTGCCTGCCTCCAGGCCTTCAATGCTGGTTCCACTGACAGACATATAATCACCTTGATCCGTCTTCCGGTACTCCATATCGGCAGTCACATTTTCAATTCTGCCATCACTTCCGCCTGCTACTGTAGGCGGTGTAATGATCAGTCCTTCCGCTGTTGGGGGCTCTCTGTCTTCCTTGGCTTCATTGCGAATATCTACGCTTACCGGCAGACTTGCCTTCAGGCTATCTGTGGCTGCATACCGAATTTGATAACTGCCAGGGTTCAGATCACTGATCGTTGTACCTGTTACAGGCGTATAATCCGCTTCCCCCAGTTTCCGGTATTCCATCGTATCATTCAAACCCTCAATTTTACCTTTTGTCTCAGTATCCGAATTGGCGTGTGAGATTACCCAGCCACTCGCATCGGGTGCAGCTTGCTCCTGTGTCTGCCCTTCTGGTATAAAGACTTCCTTATCCAGGCTGGCGCTCAGCGAATCGGTCTTCATATACCGGACATAATATTTACCAGCGGTGAGGTTCGCAACCTCCGTTCCTGCAATTGCAGTATATTCTTCTTCGCCTTCTTTCTTATACTCCATTTCACTTGTAACACCAAGCAGTTTGCCGTCTTCTCCATGGAGAACCGACGGTGCCACCCCGGTAGGTGTGACTGGAGCTTCACGATCAGGCATAGATACCGCCTGGTGAACTTCCCATTCCCATAAGCCTACACCGTTATCTCCTGCCCGTGATTGCTTAGTCAAGGTAACCCGCAGTGCCTTTACCTCCAGCGCCGGATCAAGCGTGTACGGATTGGAGGATTCTGCAGCAGAATGTTCAACCACTATAATTCCTTCCGTAATCGTTCCTACGGTTACCCATTCATTCGTAGCGCTATCTGCTGGGATGTAGGAATACTTAATTTGGGTAGGCGGCTTAATCCCACCCGCGTCTGACCACAGCACCAGATCAGAACTGCGGATGGAGGCACCCTGCGGCCATTCATATTGCACCCACTCCTCTGCGCCTTCATGACCCCAGGTTCCCCAATGCGGGATGTTGTTGCCTTCCTTCTTACTGTCATTCACTGCGGCCAGACTCTCCCAAGGAGACGTGTAGCTGGAAGAAGCATTGGCGAGGAGGGCCATATTGCCATCTTTCGGGCTCAGCAGAGTCAAATCCGTCAGCAGTTTCTCCAGCGCCATCTTTATTTCTCCGTCTGTGGCATTCATATTCTTGATTACAGCAGAAGCTTCTGTCTTCGCCGCTTCAATGGGCGACAGGCCAGAACCTATAAAGTTCGAAGCATTTAATGTATTTACATAGTTATAGACCTTGATCAGTTCTGACTTATCTTCTACAGCGCCAGTATAACCATTTACCTTCCACTCCAGAATACCGATACCATTAACGGAAGGCTTCATGTCCATACGGACACCTGTAATGTATTGAGGCTCAAAGGTCGTTGTATTGAATTTATTAAGTTCATTGCCCAGTCCCTTAATGTCCCGCGGGGTGTACCATTTCCCATCTTCGCCGCGGAGCATAAGTTGTATATCCTTCGGACGGAAGTTCCCGCCGTTGTCCTGAAATACATATACATCCATCGAAGTGGCCAGGAATGGCTGATCCCATTCATACGTCACCCATGCCGGATCTCCTTCTCTTCCCCAGTTATGCCATGCACTGTTGGCGGCACCGCGGTTCGGTGAAAAATCTGCTGAGCTCTTAGGTTCAATACCGTTATTCATCGCTTCCGGATAGCCGTCGCCACCAGAGAAGCTGGCGGAGGCTTTAGCTGTGAGAGCTGCATTCTGTAATCCTTTATCTACGACATATACGGTAGCCCAAACCTCCAATGCACTACCATTGACGTTTCCTCTGATTTCAACTTGCCCTGGACTCGCATAGCTGCTTGGATCAATAACATCCCAAGTAATGTCCTGCTGAACGTAGCCGTCCTCTGACAGAATATAAATTTGTTTAGGGAGTTGTGGTGCAATATCCTTCTTGGTCACTACACTGAGTGCCCGGTAAACAGCAACTGTATCTTCCTTAATCTCAAGAGTTACATCCTTGCTAGCTTTCTTGTCTCCATCTGCCGCACTGAAAGTAAACACGTAAGTGCCTGCCTTACTTACACGCGCATAGGCCGATGCCTTATCACCATCCACAAAAGAAATATCAGCTGAACCCTCAGGCTTTTGCTTCACGGTCCAAGTGTAGTTTAACTGCGATTCTCCTGCCTCGCCATGCACAGGATCAGGAATAGCCTCACCAGACAATACCACGATACTGTTATTGCTAACATCCTGAACCGCAGTCGCCTGGCCAATTGCTGGAGGCTGTTTATCAGGTGGAGCAGCCAACTCAAAGGTTACCGGACTGGAACCAGTCAGTGTTCCATCACTTGCGCTAAGCTTAACTGTATATGTTCCCTCTTTCGTACCTGTAGCCTGTGTAATGCTTGCTTTCGGATGATTAAAGGTGAGCTTGCCGCCTTCCGGAGCGCTGACGACTTCCCATTGATACGACAGTGTCCCTTCTGGCGCGCCATCATCGGTTACAATTCCATTCAGCATAAATGGAATTAACGCCTGCGGGTGTTGTGTCGCCAATTCAACAGTCATTTGCGGAGCTTCATTTTCACCGCCGGCTGATTTTTCAATGGACAATTCAGCTTGTTGCACGCTGCTCATTTGGAACATCGCAACGCCTGCATTATTCTTAACATAGAACTGTCCGGCTTTTTCACCATTCAGCTTCATCGTATAATAGCCATTCTCCATCCCTGCGCCATCGAACGAAATCCGTGAGGTATGTTCTTTTCCGGAAACGTTGAGAAGTTGAAGAGTGTAGCCCTTACCGTCTTTTTGAATTTGTGCGCTTTCTATTTTATCGCTTTCGAGCTCCAAATAGATTTTCTCATCGATCAGATTGATCCGTTTACCGAAACCGTCTTTCGGTGTAATGTTGTAGCTGTCTCCTTCGTCAGTCACCAGCACCCCATATCCGAACAGCCCAAATACGGGATCTGTCACAATATCGGAGCTGATGCTGAGTAGGGAACCATAGAGTCCTTCTTCCGATTCGCCCGAAAAGTCATTCCAGCCATTACTCATGACGCGTGAGCCGCCATCGTATACGTCTTTAGTTCCTGTTCCTCCCTTATACATCGAATATCGCCAAGAGGTGCTGCCAACTGAATTAGCGGAAATCTGACCCATATTGACAGCATTGAAGTTCGAAATCTTCGCAGCGTAATTACGCTGCTGTGCAATTGCCTTCTGCTCCACCGTCCTGCCATCATTCTCATATCGGAGCCAATCATCCATAATGTATCCTGCTAAAGACGCAGTGTATTGGAAATTCCACCAACCTTCACCGCCGCGGAAGACAGGCACTGAATAATGGAACCAGGTAGGCTGTATCCCGCGCATGGCACGTGTTTTCCAGTCGGCCATTTCCATACTTTTCTCTGCAGCACCTGTAAGCGTGTCTGTTGGATAGTACGTACGCAGCGCCTTCGCTGCTGCATAAGCCCCTTCTTCGCCGGTATTATCATATTCAAATTCGGATCCGTATGGATACGCGGCTCTCGTCATATTTCTTCCCTTATCGAGGGCAAACTTCTTCTGCAGATTGGCTGACTCGGTCTGCATCCCCTCTTCCTTCAGTGCTTCAATCATATCTGGGATTTGCTGCTCGCCATAGAATCCGATGGCTCCGGTTGAAACACGCTTATAATAAATGTTATATGCCTTCTCCAGATAAAACTGAGGTGATTCCCGATACTCGATGAGATTAGGATACGCCTTCTGAATCCGGTACATGTTGAAGAATCCGGTAGCTTCCATGATTTCGGAGAATGTACGTGTATAGGGCTTATCTTTGTCCGTATATGCCCCAGAATCTTTTAGCCAGTTTGCAACGATGTAGCTATCCTGCGTATTCTTCATGTATCTTTCCCACATGAAGTCAATCAGGTATGTCTCGATAGAGCGAATTTCATCCGGGTTAGGTTCCAGATAGTTCTTCATTGTCATGAAGTTGATGTTGTCATGGCTCCAGTCATCCCCCCAATGGTTTATGTTGAGATCCTTGCCGCTTGAAAGATACCAATCGAAATAGTTACCATAAGTCGGACTTTCCGGGTTCATGTCCTGTGTCTGCTCGACCATGAATTCGGAGTGGGCGTCCGAGATTGCATCCAGTTCGGCTAGAACATTGAATTCAAATTGAGTGAATTTATCCACCCATTCGCTGCCTTCCTTCAGCTTATATTCAACACGCACGCTGTTGTTGCCAATCGAATCAAACTGAAGGGAATAGATATGATGCTGCTCACCATTTACAATTTTAGTCTCCACAAACTCAATTGACTCGTTATAGCCGGGATTCCCATTAGGCAGTCCCCGTCCGCTACGTGAGTTGTCAACCATTTCCTGCCTACTCTTCCCAGGCTTGATATCCGGAATATGCGCTTCGTCAAACGGATCATTCTCATCCACATTCAGAATATCGATGGACTGTACATCAACGATACTGTCGTCATAGTGCAGATCAAGCTTTACAGGCATATTAATCGCAGTCTGGAAGCCCGGCACCGCTACGGCATCAATCATGCCTGATTTATATAGAATGGAGCGGAGATTGGCTTCACGGTCTTCCATTGAGGTCGAGCTGTTATTAGGGCTTTGGGCACTTTCCTGCGGCGTATTGTCGCCTCCACGGATCGCTGAGAATTTGAACTTATACGTCTTGGACTCATCCGGCCCGAGAACGAGACTGGAAGCATCGGTATAGTAACCGCGTCCTGTTTTTTGAACATCTTTGGAGTGGATATAGAGAACGTTCAACCCTGGATACCAACCGCCACTGTCCCCGGTCCAATTCTTAAATGTATCTGCAGCACGTAACTCTCCCGCCTCATGCATCCAATAATCCACATATTCGATCCGAGCACCGCTCTCCGGCACCGGAGTGAAGAGCATAAAGTTCCCCTCACCACTGGTGCGGATGGCATAAGAATATCCACTATCAGCACCTGCAAAATTATGCACTGTCACACGGTCATCATAAGTATCAGATAAGGTCTGGTATTTGTTATTCCAAGGCATCGGCAAGCCAATATCCCCGAATTCTATATACTGGTTACTCTTGTTCTTCACCGTAATTTCCCACAGCATTGAACCGTCATTGGTCTCCATATCAAAAACTGACTTCACATCGAAGCCCTTCATTACCCGCTGAACCGTAGAGTCCAGGTTCTGTCCGATAAAGTTGACTTCTACCTTCTTGCCATCTGCTGATGCTAACTTGTTAATATAGGGGTTATTAGGATTGATCGTCGAATATTGTGTAGATCCTCCAGCGGCCAATGTCTTATTGGTATCCACTTCTACAAAGCCGTCTCTGTTGTCAGGGAATTGTCCACTAGCACCCGTACGGTAAGAGAAGATCATTTCACCCATCCACTGGTGCTGAGTACCATTTTGCGGTGAAGTAGTGTTAGGTAGGACGAAATTGATTGGCTTTCCCTGTTTATTGGTAGGGTTATTGTTGATATAGAGCTCTTCGATCTGGCCTAAGTCCCCAACTTTGGCAGATAGGTTGGCATTGGAAATATCGTTCTTTACTGCAGCCGCTGCGACCTCTGGCAGCGCGCTAACCTGTAATGGCAGACTTGAAAATGCCAGTGAGAGCGCGATCATTAGCGACTTCCACTTCTTCGAAATCATTGTCATAATAACCTCCTGTATATATGTGATCATATGCATTAGGCGATTAATTCTTTTAAACCGGTAAGTAAAGTGCCCTCTACGAAATACTTCTGACCGATCCATAGAAAATGACGTTCATGCTTTCGGCGAGAGTAGAAGCATTCCTTCAGATGACCATTGAATACCCCCTTGTTCGAAGCAGGGTCAATACAAACTTAAATAAAGCTTGGGGCATCCTTTGGGTCGCATAGAAGGGAGTTTGCATTAACCTTTCACCTCACCGACTGTGAGCCCTGAGATGAAGTAGCGCTGAAAGAATAGAAGCAGAATCAAGATGGAAACAATGGCAAATACGGCTCCTGAGATCAGTTCCTCATAATGATTGCCTAATGGGGATACGAAGGAAGCCAGCCCAATCGGTAGGGTGAACTGTCCCATTGTCCGCGGCACGATGAGTGGCCACAGAAAGTTATTCCGGCTGTTCATGGCCCGCAAGATGCAATTGCACCAAACGCCGGTGCCATAAGTGGCACCATAATGCGGAAAAAGATACCAAACTCGGTACACCCTTCAATTCATACAGGAGCCGTTTGAGAATAGAAAACTCAGTTTCGTAAGCGCTTTATTTTCAATGATACTTGTTGTATCATGAAAAATAAATGATCGATGCCAACATGAATTTTAAATATTTCAACCTGATCGGAGGTGCCGGATTGGACTCGCCCATTCTTCATTTCATCACTCCACCTATTCCTTATTTCATTGATTGTGGACGTGCTTATTACGAAGCCGGTGAATATCACATCAGTCGCAGTGACATTGGTGTCTTCGATCTAATTGTCGTTACGCGCGGTTCACTCGCCATTAGTGAGAACGGGACAGAATGGCTTCTGAAGCAAGGAGAAGCACTCATACTTAAGCCCGATGGTCATCACTACGGCTACGCTGCCTGTAAGACAGAAACGGAAATGATCTGGATTCATTTTCAAACCTATGGCAGCTGGAGAGAGTCTTCGAACATGGACGAATGCTTAGCTAATCAAGCCGAACTAATTCAGACACACAAGGTAAGTGCGTATCTGAATCACTGTGATGTCTGTTCCATCTTCATCCCCAAACATATGCGTATTACAACTAAAGATATGGAACTGTTAGAGCATTTCTCTCAGCTCGATCAGGAGCCTCAGTCCATGCGCAATTGGAAACGGCAGGCGACTTTTCAGCAGTTTATGCAGCACCTGGACCTTGGACTGTCCTCACTAACCGACGTTGCTGCCATCCGGATTGCCGAGAAAGTTGAACTCTATATCCGTCGCAATTACCCTCTACCGATCTCCAATCCGATGCTGCAAAAGGAACTCAACTACCATCCAAACTATCTCGCACGCAGCATGCTGAAAGTGTATGGGATGACACCTATGGAATATCTGCTACATTACAGAATTGAACAGGCCAAAAAGCTGCTGCTGCAAACCGCCTGGCCCGTTGCCCGGATCGCAGAAGAGATTGGCTTCAATCACGTATCCTACTTCTCTTCATGTTTTGCCAAAAGAGAGGGTATCTCTCCTTCCAACTTCCGGAGCAAGTTCAACAACACAGAAATTAAATCAACGACTCATTCTGGACGGATGCTCTGAAAATAAAAAAGCGTCCGCTCACCAGATATTACGTTATCCTGCAACGCGATCTCTGAGTGTATCAGACGCTTCCCTCTTTGCTTATCAATTAAAGAATTACTTTTCAACGTAAGCTTACCTAGCCAGTTTTGTTCACTCACACTCTATCATCCTGTTAGATAGTCCCTTTATTCGCACTCCCGAATCCAAACGCTCATTTCTCCTTCATCCCGGTTGGCCCAAGTAAAGTATGGAATGAAGCGAAGCTCGGCTGGCTGGATATCCCATTGAACATCACTGCGATATAAATGTGTTCCCCAGTCATCATCGGATACCATTCGCCGTCCAATCGTTGTAAGTGCCGGAACCCCCAGAGGCATCCGCCCCCCGCTACCAATAGAAAACTGGGTCTTCCGGGGCAACTGAATGCGATGCAATCCGCGGCCATTATCGACTTCTTCGAGACAATACATAAACGGTCCCCGCTGTAAGGCTACTTTACCGAAAGTGGCTCTGATGTGATCGTGCCCTTTCATTCGCAGCAATTCCATAGGGAAGTGAAGCCTGATCTCATCACCGGATTTCCACGTACGGGTCACCTTCATATAACCGGATTCAAGAATAAACCCATCCTGATCTGTTTTCTCCCCATTAATCCACAGCTCGGGATTCACGCACCAGTCCGGTTTTCTCAGAGCTACTGTAAACTCCATTCCCTCCGAGGAGTCGGGTCGAACAATCAGCTTCACTTCTCCGGTGGAAGTATAGTCAGAGTCCATGGTTAGCCTTGCTCTTCTATCCTCAAGTGTGAATTCTGCTTCTCCGCCAATGTACAACTGCACATATAACGTAGCTTGTTCCACAACCGGGGTAAATACATATTGATCCAATGAGGCGAGTAATCGTGCAATGTTCGGTGGACAGCAGGCACAACCGAACCACCCTTGCCTACGTGTTCTTACATGGGCATAATTAGGATTCAGACGTTGAATCTCCGGATCGACTTCAAGTGGATTTACATAGAAAAAGCGTTGACCATCCAGGGACATTCCACTAATCACCGTATTATATAGGGCTCGCTCCATAACATCCGCGTACCGGCTATCTTGATTCAGCTGTAACATGCGCTTCGCCCAAAAGATCAGGCCAATTGAGGCACAGGTCTCTGCGTAGGCTGTATCTCCCGGTAGATCATAATCGCCTGTAAATGCTTCTTCTTTGGCTGATGAACCAATGCTTCCCGTAATATACATTCGCTTGCTTACAATGTTGCTCCACAACCGTTCACTGGCTTCTCTCAGTGATGTATCTCCCGTCTCAGCAGCTACATCCGTCATAGCTGCACACATGTAAACCAGTCGAACAGCATGGCCTTCTGCTGTTGACTGCTCCCTAACGGGGAGATGGGACTGGGAGTAAGTGTGCCGGTGAACCATGTCCAACTCGCTAAAATGTATGGTACGCCCCCGTTTTTCCCATTCCTCTACAAAAAAATGCGGACTCGCTCCGCGCTGATCCAGAAAATAACGGCTCAATTCAAGATATTTCTTTTCCCGTGTCGCTTCATACAGTTTGAAGAGCGCAAGTTCAATCTCCTGATGCCCATCATAACCTGGCAATTGTCCCGGTTCAGCACCAAACACAGTGCCTATATGATCCGCTAGGCGAATAACTACATCCAGGAGCATACGCTTACCCGTGGCATGATAATACGCCACACCCGCCTCAATCATATGTCCTGCACAATATAGTTCATGGCACTCGGCGAGATTCGTCCAGCGCGCTCCGGGTTCACGCAAGGTAAAGTACGTGTTCAGATAACCATCGGGTTGCTGTGCCCGGGCTATGGTCTCAATAACGGAATCCACAAGGACTTCCAGTTCAGGGTCGGGCTTCGCAGAGAGGAGGTATGCCGCTGCCTCAATCCATTTCGCAACATCGCTGTCCTGAAACACCATGCCATAATGAACACCCTCTTCCTCCCCTGCTGCAATGCGGAAATTTCGAATAGCCCGACTGGGTTCTGCTCCTTCAATACGGTCATTGAGCGCTTCCCATTGATAAGGAACAACCACACTGCGCACCAACTCAATATAGTGTGACCAGAATGGATCATTAATTTTATGACTATAGACTGGTGTCTGAGGATGATGCCGGACATCTGGTTTTGTCATGAGAACCTCTCCTTGTTCTACTTAATATCCTTATTTTACAAATCATTACATCAGCGCGAAATCATCATTTACAACTGAAATTTACATAATTACAACCTTCTACGACGGCAGCAAATAACCATGATCAGAATCTGCGAATACGAGCATCATTTTCATGTCCTTTCCAACAATTGATATAACAAAAAAGCCGCTAAACTAGCGACTTCAATTGGGAGACTTTGCCGTTATCTTACAGAAAGTCGGTGCTACTAAACCGTGAATCGATATTTGGCAGGAGTGATTCCATGCTCTCGTTTGAATATACGTACAAAATAGTTTAATTCCATACCTACCATTGTCGCGATCTCACCTACAGACAACTCTGAATGTTCAGATAGAAGCTCTGCCCCTCTGTGTAATCGAAGGCGTTGCAGGTAGTGACTGGGATTCACGCCATATATCTCTTTGAACTTACGTTGAAAATGTTGCTTGGAATAACCGACCGTATCGGCAATATTAGCAAGGCTTAGATTTTCCATATAATGCTGCTCCATATATTGTACCGAGGCGCGAAGCATCTCTTTCGCGTTTGTGGTGCTTCGATAGTTTTGCATTGGTTTCTCGCTTTGAGTCGTTGTAGCGATGGACGTTAACATACTATATATTTTCGTAGAGGCCTTATGATAAGGGTCGCTCTCCTCAGGATCACTTACATGCCATAGCTCCCTGATATCTGATTCAAGCTGCTGTATCTTTGGTTCATTTACTGAGATTGATTTCATGATTGGAAGTTGTAGTGCGTTAACAAGGGACTCAACAAAGCTTCCCTCAATGCCCATAAATCCTAATAGCCAGGGTTCATTTGCTGATGGACCATAATCATGAGCGAGTTTGCTAGGCACAAATAAGATATCTCCCCTTCTCATCTTGATATAAGGCATGTTCTCAAAATGAAAGGCACCTGATCCTGCAAAGCAAATCATACATTGAAATGTTGGATAACCAATAGGCCGATGCATCATGTGCTGGTGATGTAATCCGCAGCTATATAATGACAAAGGTAATTCAATCTTGCCTTTATTATGAAAAAGCCTGAATGGTAACATGCTCCTCTTAGATCTCCTTCAAAATGAGACTACAATACGATATTGAAGTACTATAATCTGGCGGATGTTGTGTTCTAATCTTAGACTCGTTCAATTATACCATTTTTAAATAAAACCAGGATCCTCTCAAATAGAGGTTCCTGGTTTTAAATTCCTGAATTCAAGGAATATGAAGGCTGTTTAATACATTTGCGATATTTTCAAATCTGCTGTATAACATCCCTACTTAGCGGTTCTTACACTCAAAATTCTCGATAGAAATCGTTTCGCATTTCCGATACCGCAAGGTAACAATCTTTACCGGTGAGCAATCTTGCTGGTACCCTCCACACATCTCCGTAATAATAACTGTCAGCAACGAGTTCTTCATCTGCGTAAATTTGAGCAACATCGCCATAATAATCAATATCTAAGAATCCTTCGGATCCTGTGACGGTGATCTTTTGCCACTTAACTTCTCTATCACCGCCCATATGCAGTTGCTCTGTATGTTTCGGTTCAAATGGAGGTTGTTCTACATCTTCGAACGTAATTGCAGGTGCTGTATAAGATTGCTGAATGGATCTCTGATTAAAGCTTACACCATTCCAATGCCAATATTGAAACCCACCGTCTTCCACAGAACGAATTTCGTTATCAGCTTTGTACAGATCACATCCATCGCCTACATAAAGCTCTCCATCCAGTCTGCGCAGATATCGTGCCTGATCCCAGCTCAGGGTAACCACTGTAGTGCCGTTGACCTGAAATGCAGAATCAAGCCCTGCTTGAGCTGTTATATTCTGTCCATCACTGAATTGATATTCGGGTGTAATTCCAGGTATTTGCGCAAAGAAGTAGGTATCTCCTTCTCTGCATAACGGTTGCACAGTGCCATAGTCGAGAACAATACCCGACAACTCCATACGGAACGGCATGAAGAAACTCACTTCTCCACACACATTAATTGACGGGAATATGACACGGCCTGTATCAATGACAACGTTCCGCACATCCTGAAGCTGAGTAAGCCTTTGATAATGATTAACAAATACATATCCACTCACACCATCTGTCCGCATCACATAACGCAATGATGTAGTATCCTCTCTTGAAACTGAATTCTCCGCTTCCACTCTGGTCATCGGTGCGAGTGTCTCCTCAAAGTCCTGTACGAACAAGTGCAGAATATTCAGCAGTCTGTACTGTTCTCGAACTTCGCCATACTCCGATAAAGCACACTGAAAATCATATGAAAGAATGGGATAATCGTTCGGATACCCTGTTGCTTTTGATTCCTGAAAAGTCGACAGCTTGCCAATTTTATTGGTTCCGCCATGGTACATATAGTAGCCAATCAGATTGTTACCATCACCAATCTTTACCAGCGATATGCTATAAATATCCATACCTCTAATTCGTGGTCTACGGTGATGTGTAACTTGAATACCTCCACCCAATTCGCAAGTTGCAAATGGATATCGTTCATACGGCAATCGCCACTGCCCATCATCTTCAATTTCTTGTGGAAGGAGATCTGCTCCTATGCCTGTGTCATTTCTCATACCCGTAAAGAAATAATGAGGAGATGGCGGAAGTTGATCTAGGTGATCGTCCCATGGAGCATCACAGTATCCTCCGAATACAGGAAACACTTCATCTACTGGTATTCGCGCTCCCTCAACAGCATTCCAACCAGTTACCGTATATATGGGGGCAATCATGCCACAATCCACAGCCATTTCTTTTAGTGTAGCCAGATGCTCGGCATCATTTGTTAACTCATTCTCTAACTGCACAGCAATGATGTTTCCACCATCTTTGTAGAAAAGTCCTTGTACCTGCTTCGAAATATTCTCATAGAAGGTACGTACTTTCTTAAGATATTCTGGATTGTTTTCACGCAGCTTAAATGGTTTTTGGAGCAGCCAGTCCGGAAGTCCTCCGTTTCTGCATTCACCATGTGCCCATGGTCCAATCCTTATGACAGCTTCAAGCCCGGCCTTCTTACATTCCAATATAAAAGCACGAAGATCATTGTCACCCGAGAAGTCGAATACCCCTTCGCTCTCTTCATGGTAGATCCAGAACACATAGCTAGATACAAGCGTAATTCCGCCTGCTTTCATTTTACACAGCTCTTTATACCAGTCGCTTCGATCATATCTGGAATAATGAAATTCACCCATGACCGGAATAGAAGGCTTGCCACTACGTGTAATATATAAACTTGTTACATCAATCTTTTCTCCTGCAGGATTTTCCCCACCAAGATTTAAATGATTTTGTAAAACTTCAGGTTTCTGATATTTTTTGAATGTATACATTAAAGTCTTCCTCTCTTCATTTGAATCATGTCTTATACTGATGTCATTGTAACGTAGAGAAAGATTGATACGTTAGGATTATCATGATGATAAATAGCACAAAATGAACAATTGTATGAAAGTAAGTATGTAAATTGAAATGTCAGTAGGTCATAGTGAAGTTAGAGAACAAAAAAACCTTGAAAGCAATTAGCACATCAAGGTAACTCAAACTAACCTATATAAATTAACTCATTATAACAAGGATCCCAGTCCCCTAATTATCTTCAATGATGGAGTTTACAGTCTGTATTAATAAAAGGATTGGGTTTGACGTGTGCCGACTTGGCCACCGTCAAATTGGGCGTCTATACCATATCGATAGAAAAAATACGGGCTGAGTATCCTATTTTGCATCGTTGCATGCGCTTCTATGACACATTGAGGATCAGATACAAGCTGCTCGATCAATGGAATCTCGTGCTGTGTAATATAGTCAGTAATCGATAGGATACTATCCCTAAACGCCTCTTTACCAAATAATTCATACCATGTTATCTCCGAATGTTGATAGTAGCTTTCCGGTAAAACTGTATGTGCCTTTCTTTTGTTATGCGTGACATTACAGTGCACCATGACTTCTATACTGGTTCCAGCTACATTATGTCTATTAGCCTGAAGATAGATGGAGATCATAAATTCCTGCGTTTTCAGCTCGAGTGCTTTGCGGGATTTTACATATTTAAAGCCAACGAGTGGCAACAAGTCCTGTAGCGCTTTTAACGTAAACTCTATTAACTCATGGGCGGAGGTCTGCTCGCTAAATGCATACTGACTAAGAATAGAGTCTATGCTTGCTTCTATACTTAATTCCTTACTTCCACGTGGACTAACGTTCTTGTTCATTCTAGATCACTCCTTTTAAAAAGAAAGCAACAACCTTACAGCCAAGCCAAGGTTACTATAAAGTGGAACTCATCGTCAATCAAGTCACATGAGTGATACATGCCCGTAAAGACTTGTCTACTTTTTGTTTAACATTATTTTACAGGGGTAACAAATTAACGATGATAATAATCCATTAACGCCGCATGGAAACCTTTAGCGGTCGGACTATGTTCTCGATTTTTATGAGTAATCAGGCCGTGAGTAAAGCTCATTGTTGGTGCAAAGGGGAGAATCTGCAGGGTACCCGTCTCGAGTTCATTCAGAATTGCTATTTCAGGGATCAGGGCGAACCCTTTACCGCAGCCTACATATTGTTTAATCATCTCCAGACTGGGCAGCTCTAACGCATCTTTGACTGTAACGCCAGCTTCTTTCAAAACATCCACGGCAGACGTATGGTACAAGCATGATGTGCCGTTACTGATGAAAAGTTGATTATTCAGAATCTGCGCTCCTAAGTCTCTCACGTTCTGAGCGATTTGCTCCGATGCAACCAACACAATCGTTTCTTCCACAATAGGATAAAAATGTAGCTCATGACGATTGGGGTTCTGTGGAACGATGCCGTAATCCAACTCATAGTCCAATACACTATTCAGAATGTCCTGATGTGTCCCATGTTCTATGCGCAAATTTACATTTGGCATGTTTCGTGTGTATTCCTGTATGAAAGGAAGCATACGTGTAAGAAAAAAAGATTCTTGTGTTCGAATACGTATCGTACCAGAAGGCTCATCCAGCTCATGGATATGTTCATCAAGAGATTGAATCAAATGCACATACTGATACGCATATTTGGCAAATACCTTTCCTGCATCCGTTAACTCTATCCCTCTTGGATAGCGATGTACTAATTTATGTCCAATAATCTTCTCTAACTGCTGGATGTGAGTTGTCACAGTAGATTGCACATAACCTAAACGTTCAGCAGCTCGACTGAAGCTTTTTTCTTCCGTTAAAGCGATGAAAGCCAGAAAAAATCGTCCTTCTAATGCATCAACCACTTCAGATCAACCTCTCTTATTTCATTTTGAAATAGTAAGCATTCGATATATTCGTTAGTCAAATAGATAGTTGTATTATACGATATCCTTAGTTGGTCGTGTTATTAAAAATAGTGAAGGAGATGTAATGTATGCAGGTTCGTTATCTGAATCAAAAGGTTGGAGATGTCGACGTTTTTTATCGCGAGGCCGGTTCTAAGGATGGTAAGGTTATTTTATTGTTACACGGCTTTCCATCTTCAAGTCATATGTTCCGTGATCTAATTCCCAAGCTTGCGGAACATTACCGGGTCATTGCTCCTGATCTTGCTGGTTTCGGACATACCCAAACGCCACCGCGTGGTCAATTTAACTTTACCTTTGATAATCTCTTCAAAGTCATTGAAGGTTTTACTCAGGCATTAGACTTGAATAAGTATGTACTATATGTATTCGATTATGGTGCACCTGTCGGGTATCGACTCGCCGCTGCTCATCCGGAGAAAGTTCAGGCGATCATTAGTCAGAATGGGAATGCTTATCTGGAAGGGTTTAGTGAAGCTTGGGGCCCTTGGGAGAACTATTGGCGCTCTCCAACACCAGAGAATCGTGAAGCATGCCGTGATTCCCTGACTCCAGAAACGATTCGTAACTTCCAATACCTGCACGGAGCAGATGCCAGCCTTGTGTCACCAGATGGGTATTCACTGGATATTGCATATATGTCACGTCCCGACGCGGAGGAGATCCAACTGGATCTGATTTTGGACTATAGAACTAATGTGGATCTTTATCCTGAGTTTCAGGCTTATTTCCGTAACTATCAACCGAAACTACTAGCTGTGTGGGGAAAAAATGACCCTGCCTTCCTTCCTGCTGGAGCTAAGGCTTATAAGCATGATCTCCCATCTGCAGAAATACATCTGCTGGATACAGGCCATTTCGCACTCGAAACACATGCTGACGAGATTGCTTCGCTTATGCTGCAATTTTTGGCTGATGTGAAATAGATCAGTCATCTAAAAAATAGGCTGAGCAAGTTAACAAAAACTAGCTCAGCCATTATTCATTATCTTTTAATTTCGCATATAGATTCGTTTATCGAACACACCATATCTTCTTTCAGTTAATTTATTTTATTGAACCGTATATCCACCATCAACGGATATAGCCTGACCAATGATATAGCTTGCGGAAGAAGAGCATAACCAAAGTACAACGGAAGCTACTTCCTCTGGTTTCGCTAAACGACCAATGGGAACTTGTTTCATTAATTCGTCCATAGCATCACTTTCCGTGGCTAACATATTTTCTACCATTGGCGTTTCAATGATCCCAGGACAAACTGCATTAATACGAATTCCTCTTGAAGCGTACTCTAAAGCAGTACTTTTCGTTAAACCCAATACGCCGTGTTTAGATGCATGGTATACAGAACGTTCGGGAACACCTATTAATCCACCCATTGAAGAACAATTAACGATCGCCCCTTCTGTCCCTTGCTTTCTTAACTGTAACAACTCATGCTTCATACAAAGCCAAATTCCCTTCGTATTAACGTTCATAACATCATCGTAAACGTCTTCGTTCAAATCAACCGTATCTGTCGCAGCATTTTGAATACCAGCATTATTATAGGCATAATCTAGTTTTCCAAATGTAGCTACTGTTTTCTCCACCATGGATTCAACAGATCTCTCATTCGAAACATCACATTGGATGGATATTGCCTGGTAACCTGCATTGATCAAGTCTTGTGCTTCTTGTTTAGGTTCATTTATATCCACTAAAGCTACGCTTGCACCTTCTTTAGCAAATAATTGTGCGGTTGCCAGTCCGATACCACCTTTTGCTCCAGTTACAATTACCACTTTATCTTTCATAGATACTGTCATTGTTGCTGTCATGAAAATTCCTCCTAATAATAAATTGAACTGCAATTGTTTAATCAACTCATGTTAATTATTTTAAACAAGATCCGGTTTCTTTCAATAGTCAATAATTCAAGATCTGTGCGTTTATCAACAGCCCAGCCATAATTGCCGATTATCTTAAGCAGAGCGGTCTTAAAAATGAGCAAAGCAATCACTAGACGTTTTGTCATTGTGTCGTGACAAGAACTTGTGTCGATATAACAAAAAAAGCCGCTAGATTTAATAGCGACTTTTACCGATCAACTCTTTTTAAAATCCCTCTTAGAGATCAAAAAGCATTCCATAATTTTAATTTTCAGCAGAATAAACCATCTCATAGGCTTTGCACCGTTGTATGTTATCTCGTACCATCTACACAGTAAAACGTTGAACCAACTTTTGCATATCTTCGGCCATTTTGGCGAGTTTTACTGAGGAGGAAGAGATCTCTTCCATCGCCGCCATTTGCTCTTGAGCTGCTGCAGATGTAGTCTGCGCACCACTAGCCGATACTTTAGATATGTTAGCCATCTCGGCAACTGTAGCAGAAACTTGTTCTGTGCTTGCCGATAACTGCTCTGATACAGCGGATATATCCTGTATTTGACCGACAATGTGGGAAGTAAATTGTTCAATATTCGATATGGTAACCGAAGCTTCTTGACTTACGCGCATGCCTTCACCAACTTGATCACGAACCTTTTTGTTCATTAACGAAGTGGATCTATCGATTAGATCAAACATTTTTCCAATTGTTTCCCCAATTTCGTCTGCACTTTGTTTGGATTGCAGCGATAGTTGGCGAACTTCACCTGCAACGACAGCAAATCCTTTACCATGCTCTCCTGCTCTCGCTGCTTCAATCGATGCATTTAGAGACAGCAGATTTGTTTGCCGAGAAATATCAGCGATGGCTTCATTCATTCGATTCGCTTCAGTTGAGAGCGTAGACAGCTCGTTAATCAATACTGATGTTTCTGTGACAGCATCAAGGATCTGTTCCATCTGTTCTCGAACACTGGTTATGGTTGTACCACCAAGCACGACAGCTCGCTCTGTTTCCTCTGCTGAATACACAATCGCGCCTGCAGACTCAGCAATTGTGCTGATCCCTCGAGCCATTTCTTCAACTGCATTTGCGGCTTGTTCAGCATTTGCGGCTCCGATTACAGCTGTTTCGGCCGTTTGTTGAACTGTCTCAGTAACATGCTGAACAGACAATGTAGTTTGTTTTGTGCTCTCTTGTATCATTTGCGAAGAATTGTTCAGCATAGATGATGTCTGATTAAGTTCACTGACAACCGATTGTAGTGTAATGGTCATTTGGTCAAAATCATCTGCCAATAGCCCGAATTCGTCCTTGTTGGTGAGTCCCACTCGCTCAGACAGATTTCCATCCCTGACATTGCGGGTAGCTGTGCGCAGTTTCTGCATTGGCACCGTGAATGATCTTAGAATAACAAATATAATCAATCCTGCTATAAGAACGGAAATGCTAATGACAATATAGCTTGTAACCATAATCGGTTTTGCTGCTGCTATAAAATCTTCATGCCCCATTAAAGCAATGACATTCCAACCTGTTAAAGCATTGACACCAGTATAGACTTCCAAGTCATACGCAAGGTCAGTCCTGACAAAGTGGGAAAATGCCATAGGCTCATCAGCGCTTAAAGCGGAATTGGGCTGGAGAGGAATTCCACCAACAAGTTCTCCGCCAAGCTCGCCGCCTCCACCTTGCGTGATCGCACCCGTCCAAGCTGCAATTGTTCGATTGGAGTCCACGACAACCAAACTTCCGTTTCCACCAACATTCACGATGGATAACTCTTTTGCGAGAACATCCAAGTCGAGTCTAATACTAGCTACACCTTCTCCTTCTCTAAGAGATTTAGATATGTCCACAACAATTTTACCGGTTAGTTCATCCTTCATGATATTAGAAAAATAAAACTTCCCATCATTGCTTTTTCCATTGTTGTACCAATCATTCTGACGCGGATCATAGGTTGAATCAGCAATTTCTGGGGTAGCTATATATTCCCCCTGTTCGTTTCCAATTGTAATAGAAATAATATCAGGATATGTAGAGGTTAATCGATCCAACTCGGTATGAATTATATCTGCGCTCTCCGTAAGTGAGCTAGGTTCAATCATTGTATCTATATAATGTAATAGTTCTGCTTTAGCACCTACGATGTTATCGATGTTCTGCCCTGTCATAGTTAGAATGGTGTTTATCGGCTCTGTCATTTTCTGCTGAACTTGATCTTTAGCACTTTGATATGAATAATATCCAATCAGTGCAGTTGGAATAATGAGAACACTAAGAAATGCTACAGTTAGTTTAGTACTCATTTTGTGGAAAATGCTAAGTCCTTTCTTGATAGATAATAATCTTTTGCTTTTTTCCTTCAAGTGTATCATCCTCTTTCTCTTTCTATTATGCTTGCTTCGCATTTAAGTCAATAAACGCAAAAAAACCCATATATACACACACTCAAAGAAACGTTGAGCATGTATATACATAGGTTTTGCCTGAAAATTCAGTAACAAGCCTTATTTGATCTGTATTATATCATAAATATGGAGTAAATGGGCTTTTATTCTGGGACTAACGGTCTAGCCGATCGGGTCAATGTTCCTGAGATCATCACACCAATCAATACCGCAATCATGGCATTCAGCAATCCAAAATGCTCTCCCAAAAAACCTAAAGCAGGCGGTCCTACCAATGATGCAATGTAACCGGAGGTGGCAACTGCACCGACTCTAGCTGCTGCCCCCTGTGGATCATCACCGGCTGCGGACAAACCAACGGGGAAACCTAAGGAAGCACCAAGCCCCCATAGAAAGACTCCAGTAGATGCAAGTAGGTAATGTTGACCCCATATCACAAGAACCAAGCCGCAGATCGCTGAGATCGCACACCCCATTAAGACACGAACTCTTCCATACCGATCTAATACCCAGCCACCCGAGAATCGCCCAAGAGTCATGGCTCCTACAAAAATGCCGTAGACAATTGAGCTCGTTAATGAGTTAACACCATATCCATCCACCATAATTAACGGTAACCAGTCATTTGCCGATCCTTCAGCAAACGCCATACCTAAAACCATAATACCTATTAATAAGGTTCGTTTTTCCGTCCAAACTTTTAGCGGCTTCTTGGGCGCAGTTCCCCTATTATCAAGACTTGGGACAATTTCTTTACCTGTTGCCTTCGGAAGATAGCGGAAAGAGCTCAATAGCGCTATTGAAATGAACAGAGCTAAGATTAAAAAATGAATCAGAATAGGAAGCTCTATCGCCTCTGCTCCAACCCCAATAGCAGCTCCAGCCAGTGTACCTACACTAAAGAAGCCATGAAAGGCAGGCAAGAGAACTTTACCCATTTCTTTTTCCACCGCAGAGCCTTCCATATTTAATCCTACCTCGGCAGCACCAAAACCAGCTCCAAATATGAATAGTCCAATCATTACAATGGCCAATGTCTTCGCTTCTGCTCCTAGGCCTATAGCAATAAATCCACATACAATCATGATAGAACTTACGATAATAACGAGTCGTGCGCCTTTTCGGATAATCACCGATCCCGCAGTAAGTAACCCTGTAAGTGAACCTATCGCTAAAGCAAAAATGATCATACCCATTCCCGACGTAGATACATTCAACTGATCCCGCACGGCTGGTGTTCTTGCCACCCATGAAGCAAAGGCTAGACCGGGTAGTGCAAACAATAAGAATAAGATGTTTCGTAGCATTCGATTCTGATCATATACCGTTGTCATATGTACTTGGTCTCACCTCTTTCTCTTTCACCAGTTTGGTGAATTCCATACTTTTAAATCACTCTTTTGATAAGTATTTTAATAAGTAATAATTTATATGAGATTAATGTAAAAGTCCACTTCTTTTTAGTCGCAGGTCAAAACTAAACTGGTATTCAGTACGAGATCTGTTCCGCTTTTTTTGAGCTATTAAAAAGTTAAAACCGAAAAACTAGCGATTCTCAATATAAGTATGCTGCTATCTTTTCCACCTTATTTACTAGCAAAAAAAGCTAATACGGTCTTATCAACCGCATTAGCTCTTGGATTTAACCTAGAAATGGAATCGTTCGCTTAGGAGTCACTAGATGCCTTCTCCCTGTCTTACATGCCTACTCTACAACTGGTTGAACAGCACTTAAGCGCAACGCAAAGTAAGGTCGACTGGGCAAAGGAATCCGGCTCTTTCCTCGATACGTCTCCACCAGCCTTGTAATCTCCATCTCCTGCGTGTCGATCCATTCAGCAACAAATTCTTGCTCTTCCGGTAGGTCTACTTCTCGGTATCCTGGCTGGTGTTGACCATAATAATGTAAGTAATATTCACCCTCTACCCCCATTACTGGTACGTCGCGGAGCGGAATGGGCATAGTGTCAGTTGGCATGTGCTCCGCCACTTGACGAAGAAAGCGGATATGTTCATGACTTCGTCCGTATAACGTTCCGCCTTTGGCCCACCAGATCTCATCTTCTGGATGCAAGAAAGTCTCACCATGACTGGCATAACCACCTCGTGCAAAGCTTTCCCATATCCGGTGTGTCATTTCTTCCGCGCTAAGATTGCCCCATCGCTGCTGCAGGTTCCCTTCGTATCCACATTCATCGACGATCACAGGTTTCCCATATTGAGCTCTCCATGAAGCGACTAACGTGACGTCCCAGTGCTGAATGCTGCAATGTGTAATTTCCGGACGAGTATGATCATACATAACTATACTTTCTGGGATATACATGGCTGTACCGTTATGGATGGATAACAGATGTGCATACGGATCTTCCTCTGCAGCGAGACTAATCAACCTATCCCAATCTGACATCGCTTTTTCACTCATAAAATCATATTCATTCGCCATCGACCACCAGATATTCCGGTAAGCCGCCAACCGTGCAATTGCGTATTGAAGATAACGATTATCTTCCTCGGCAGTCATACGATCGAAACCCCATCGTCCCTTTATCGTATGGGTGAAACAAAATCAGATCCGCTTCAATCTGCAGCTCAAGCAATGCTTCGATACAGTTCTCAACATGCTCCCAGTAAACGGGGTTGAAGCGAGTATAATCAAAGCCCTTTTCAGAAGAACCGACAAAAGGAAAAAATGCAGGTTCCTCCGCGTTAAATGAGTAATTTTTCGGAAATAAGCACATGCGAATTTTATTAAATACCCCTTCGGCAAGAGTGTTCAGCGTTGCCGTACGTAATGCCTCCGATTGATATATCCATGCATAAGCAGTTGTACCAAACGGATAGAATGGTGTGCCATCCGCATAAGCAAAACGAATTTCATCCAGGGTTCTGACCAGTCCATGAACCGAAGCTGCTGCCGGTATACATGTAAAACTTCCGTGCAACCCATTCAACTCGGGAAGATTACTAAACGTCTCATAAGTCCAGTCCCCAATGTCAGATGGCATAAATCTGACCACATACTCCCCGTTTCCGGCATAAAAACCGGAAACCTTCTGTTCCGTCTTGTCATGACGAAAAATGACCGTCCAATCGGTATCCAGATAAGGATTACCTTCAGTTGAGCCAGGCAACTGAAGTTCAAACCGTGCCCATTGGGGCACAGGTTCATGAAACATCGCGTTTTCCATAACGAACCCTCCACCTTTCCTTGTGGTATTTCAGAATTGTAAACGCATTCAATTTAATCAACCATATTTTAGCACTATTTTATATTAAGTTCAGCAATTTTCACTTAACTTATAGGTGAAAAACGTAATTTATTTTTATGTACGGTAATCCCCGTCCCAATCGTTACTCCTGAATTAATGATTCCCTTCGTTGATATAGCCTCTGGACTCACGATCCCTCTCATCACATAATTATCACTTCTTGGTTACTATATAACCAAAAAGTACGTACTATTTTTAAAGTAAACCATGGTACATAATGAGCCTAGTGATCATGAACAAAAGCAAAGCCGTTTCTCAATAAAACGATCAAAGCAAAGGGGTTATTACGATGGGAAAAATTCTTATTACTGGGGCAACAAGTAATCTCGGCAGCAGGACACTAGAGCTTCTTCTTACTAAAGTGCCATTCAATCAGGTCGCTGTATTGGTACGTAATACCGAGTCCGAACAAATCAAAAGGTATGTCAAAGAAGGTGTAGAAGCTCATCAGGGTGATTATTTGGATTATAACTCCCTTCTGCAAGCGTTTAATGGTGTTGAAAAAGTGATGCTGATTTCCGCGCCAGCATTTACTGACCGCAATACACAACATTTCAATGTCATCGCAGCTGCCAAACAGGCTGGTGTGAAACAAGTACTCTTCACGTCGATCATACGAAAAGAAAATTCAAATCTTATCATTCCTGAAGTCACGATATCAGATATATTTGCAGAACAAGCGCTTAAAGCATCCGGATTAGCCTATACGATTCTACGGAATCCACCGTATCTTGAAGTCATGCATTCGTATTATGGAGATCCACTTAAAGTCGGCGTAAAAGTACCAGAGGGGTTGGGTAAAGTAGCCGCTGCATCTCTGGATGATTTGGCTGCAGCCAACGTAGCTATTCTCACTCAGAACGGTCATGAAAATAAATCATATACGCTAAGTGGCAGCGAAGGAAGCTCATTTGCGGACATTGCTGAAGCACTCTCTGAGATTCATGGGATACACATCCCTTATGAAGCAATTAGCGAAACAGAATATTCAGACACGATGGTAGCGAATGGATTACCTGTTCCTATGACCGACTTCTTATTAGGTTGGGTGCGAGCGATCAACACTGGGGAATTCTCGGAGACATCTGGGGATCTTGAACGTCTAATTGGCCAAAAACCAATGACATATAAGGATTTCTTGAAAAATAAATTTCCGTATTCTAAAGTAGAAAATTAAAAATTAAAAGCTAGCATGTTTTCCAACATACGCTACCCAATGAGCTGCTGTAGTATTGGCCAGTCGAGAATGACTGTATTCTCACTGGCTCTTTTTATGTAGTAGAGAGTGCCTGCCGTTAATTCTTCATAAATAGCCGATCATGCTGATCGGCTGTTAATCTTATCGTCATAAAGTTACAGTTCACGATAGTTTTAATATGCGTCCCTCATAAAGTTAAACATTCCGTTGAAGCTTCACATTAAATTCTGTCATTGACGAAGTGACATACTCCATATAACTCACAGACCCGTTAAAGTTTAGATAGGCTTCATAACGCATACGGATTCCTGGTAAAGTAATCAAGTCCAGCACATTTTCCTTTGGAACCCATCTACATTCGCTCGTTTCATCAGACGTAGTTAACGTTCCACCTGTAGCTTTACAGACGAAATCAAACATGACCTTCGTAGGAACATCAGTCACACCGTCATACCACTTATGGATTGCTGTATTCGACACAACACTAATTAAATGACTGACCGTGGCTTCAATTCCACTTTCCTCTTTGATTTCACGAATGACTCCATCAATCAGATTTTCTCCAACTTCAGTTATACCTCCAGGATACACCCAACCATCGTCGTGGGCTTTTACTAAAAGGATATTTCCATCTCCATCTTCTACAATTCCACCTGCTGATACGATATGTGTCGGGAAAGCCATTGTACAACCTCCAAATAAGATGAATTTGTATAATTATTCCACACAGTTCCCGCACTTTCCTTTTTGGATGGATAAAAGATTACTTAACTAACTAAATATATCTGCAATGAAAAAATCACTTTGTGTTTTCCTTGACCTATAGTTGACTCTAGTGTGTATAATGTTAAACCAAATGAACAATAAGGAGCTCAGAATATGACATCAAACCAAAATTACAATATCACTCCGCAGAAGCCCCTTTCTAGTGGCTTCGATAAACATTCAACGGCCAAAGATATACTGCAAGGAATCGACCTCAGCAATAAAATTTGCATCGTGACTGGCGGATACTCGGGAATCGGACTTGAGACCACTCGTGCGTTAGCGGAAGCCGGTGCAACAGTCGTAGTACCCGCTCGTTCTATGGACAAAGCACGCGCTGCTTTATCGAATATTCCACGCGTGGAATTGGCAGAGCTTGACCTAATTGATCCGGAGTCTATTGACACGTTTGCAGAGCGCTTCCTGTCTTCAGGACGCCAGATTGATATTCTGATTAACAATGCGGGGATCATGGTTCCTCCATTAACTAGGGATTCCCGTGGATACGAATCTCAATTTGCCACAAACCATCTGGGACATTTCCAGTTAACAGCACGCTTATGGCCAGCATTGATAAAAGCAGGTAACGCTAGAGTCGTATCTGTATCCTCTTCAGGAATCGTATTGGGTGGCGTGGAGTTCGATGATCCGAACTATGAGCAACATCCCTATGATAAGTGGAAAGCTTACGGACAATCCAAATCAGCCAATGCTCTCTTTGCAGTTTCATTAGACCGATTAGGTTATAGTCACGGTATCCGTGCGTTCTCAGTCCATCCTGGCGCAATCTATACAGATCTGTCCCGATTCTTGTCAGAAGAAGAGCTCGGAGGATTGGATTTTGGAAATGATCTCAAAACAGAAGCTCAAGGTGCAGCGACAAGTGTGTGGTGTGCAACCAGCTCTATTCTGAATGATATGGGCGGAGTATACTGCTTGGATGTGGGTATTGCTCAAGTGGTGTCTACACCAGAAGAAATGCCAGGTGTTTTGCCGTGGGCCATAGATCCTGAGGCTGCAGACCGACTGTGGAAACTTAGTGAGCAATTGACTGGCGTAAAGTTTGGCGAATAAATTAGTGGATAACCTTTTGCATCAGGATGTAATTGCAGGTATGGGAAGTTAGACACTGATTACCTTTTTGCTTAAGAAGGCTTCACTAGTTGATTAATATATAAAGTTACTTTATGGCCACTACAAATTTTTCATTTCCTTTTTTATTAATCAAAGCCACTTCATAATCGGATTCCCATGTAAGTGCACCTAAATGTCTAGCATAGGCAAATTCATCTGGCTGAGCTGATTTTACCTTCTCTAAAAGCACTTGCGTACCATCTCGATGTGAAATAGCTATGTATATATCCATCGTTTTCACGTTATGCTGGCATATCACTTTAGCATTGTACTTCTTATTCGGGCTTGTTATGGCTTTTTTCCAAGTCCATTCGTTTAAGTATCCTAACTCTTCAATTTTTAGAGCTGTCTCCTTAAATGGTTCGACTCGCCAATTATGACATACAGCAATTTCCTCGATTCCGCTCATTAGCAGTTGAAGCGTAGTCTTTTTCTTCTCCAACTCACTTTTTGCACTAAATTCACTTAAATTAATTTGAATTGGCACCGACCATACGCCTGAATCGTTGATAATTCTTTTGTCTGAAGTGTCTTCTACACATTCTATAAGGACTTTCCAACAATCATTCGTTTGGTATATCCCGAATAAACGTTCATACATCGCTGTAATACAACGCGTTTCTAATCTAAATGAACGTCTTTTCCATTTCCAATTCAATTCATAATCTAGTTTCGTTGCTTCGTTGTAATCACACTTTTGTGTTCTCATTACAGATTCAATAATTTCATCATTAATAATATAGGGTAAGTCTAGGTCAAATTCCTTTAAGATTCTCATTATAGCTACACCTCAGTATTTGAATTACATGAATATAGCCCTAATCACCTTCCATATTAATCAATCTTAACTTTATCAGCTAGAGCTTGTGGGGGTGATGATTGGGCTATTAGATTTTTAATCCATACTTCAACTTTTTTATTTTGAAATGACTTCTCAAACTTAGTCTTAGCTACGCCAGCGACAATTATTGCACTATCCTGATCTTGACTAATCCAAATTAGGTTTGATGCTGAGTCATCTGCGTTATTTTGTTCAATTAATATTTGATGGTCTTGCTCTCTGACTTCTATAATTGTACCAATGATATCAGCATCAGATTGAATTTGTTCGTTAGGCGAACTACAGCCGATTGTTAATATTAGTACCATAACGGATGTAAGTCCACTCACTAATTTAGCCATATATTCATCACCCTCTTCTTCCATTATTAAATCCAGCATTACAGTGCGAATTTCTTAACTCTTCTTAAACTCTTTTTAACACCAGTCAACATGTTAGTTGTTAGCACAGCAAGTACTAACCTTTATTACTTTCAGTAGTCTTTTTGTGTTGTCTGTACCGCATAATGGCAAATGGTAGATTAATTATTCCCGCAATAAAAGGAGACACAATAGATATCCATTGAGGTATGGTAGGATAAATAGGTTTTCCATCTCCAACAGGTCCTACCTTGGGTTGGCTGCTGTCCCACAAACCATATAAGAGACCAATAGGAGGCAGTAATATGCAAAATACACTCGCAACGATATGTACGACATACTTGTTCATTCCTTATCCTCCATTCAATGTATTCACATTTACATCTATTAAATTATACATTATTTAGAAGTTGGAAATTACACTAATTTGGATTAAGCACATTTCATGTCCAATTGAAATGTAACAAAAAAAGCCGCTAATTTAGCGACTTTGATAAGAACAGGTAATTGCTCTTGAACGTCTTGTATTCAATATGTTTTAGACACACATTTCCTCGGAAAATCCTCGGAACGAAGTACCTCCCAAAAAGTTTCCTCATGGGTTTTAACATGGACAAAACCTTTTTCAAATTGACAAACATCAGTATGGAATATACTAACTACCGCCAATGGGTCATGTAAGGTCAACTTGTTTGAACTTTTCAGCCACGAGTAACCAAAAACAATGCTTAAATTCAATCCTTCAATGTCTTATCTGATTGTCTAAAGATAAAATGATCATCAGGATTCCAGACGTGCAGATGATCAGCGCAGTATCCACGTAGCCATAATACGCCATCCATTTTTCTAAGATAGAAACCTTTTGGAAAATCCTCGTCATCAGTTAGAATCTCCGATGCAATCGTGACGGAACCCACTGGAGCTCTATGTTGTTGCACAGGTTTTCCCGAATAACCCTCAGGCTGATCCAGATACACTAGTCTTAGGTAAGGTCCTAATTCTAACGGACACAATTCCAAATCTAGTTCAATCGCTTTCGCAAAGATTCGACTCGTAGTAGCTCCATCTGGAAAACCAAGTTCTCCAACGGTTAGTTCTACGATCTTCACACTATACTTCGTTTCGGATGTTCTAAATTTAACATCAGCTAATAGCTTCTTTCCTAATTCATTCATTAAGATAGTATTTTGCTGTAACTTCTGGATAAGTTGCGTTATCGTAAGTCCGCCAACCTCTACTGTTCGCTTTAGTCTTTCACCATTGAAGGATTTTTCATTTTCAATACGCATTCTTAATCACTCCTAACAAATTGGGTTAGGCTCAAA
This sequence comes from Paenibacillus tundrae, assembly GCF_036884255.1. Taxonomy (NCBI): domain Bacteria; kingdom Bacillati; phylum Bacillota; class Bacilli; order Caryophanales; family Paenibacillaceae; genus Paenibacillus; species Paenibacillus tundrae. The sequence goes on from NZ_CP145605.1 coordinate 3,528,512, forward strand.
ACAATATAATAGACTGAATTTACATATTCCAGAATTTGAAGTACATTTCCTCTTTAATTGCACTCCGTTTTTGAACAAAATCTGCTCCGATGCTTTAAACTCTTTTTTTCCCGATTAAAACAAGCATCATTTTCATTTGTAGCTTCATCAACAACCTAAATTTTCTTGAGATTATAACAGTGAATTGAGTAATACAAAAAGGAGAGCCTCTGCCCTCCTTTTCATTTATATCTCAATATTTAATGTGTTTTTGCTACCATTCAATTGCAGAATAGCGCCTAATCCTTTAATCGATTGTACTGGAATATACGTAACCCCGTTAATCACTTTTGGAGCTGTGCTTAATGTAGAAGCCTTTCCGTTGTAAAATACGGTTTTACTCCCCATGGTCAGAGTTACCTTGAATTTATCTTTAGTTAGACCTATCGTTGCACTGTCCTGATCGTATGTAAATGTTGCATCTAATGCATCGGCAATGTCTCGTAAGGGAAGCAAGTTACTTCCTTGATATTGAACAGGTTTATTAGTAAAATCTACTTTTTTATCATTCACATATACTTTTAGTGAAGATTCCGTATATTGTGGTTTAGTTTCTTTGGGTTTTGCTGGGGTTGTTTTTTTGGAAGATGATGATGAAGATGATGAAGACGAACTACCTGATGACTTGCTACTTGAAGAAGAACTCCCACCATTATGATAATGATACTCTCCGTACTCTAATCCCCATTTGGCACAATTTGTCCAACACGTATGACCGCCATTAGAATCTGTTCTCCCCGGATGAGCAAACACACTTGTTGCACTGGATAGAAGAAACAGAGATAACACGGAAGTTACAAGTACCTTTTTGTTCATATCTAGCACTCCCTTACTGGTTCTATTTTCCTATGTATAATAACATACAATATAGGTACATACTAGATTTATAATTAACAATGGATAAATGCTCTCTTCCTTTATGTTGAACTCAAAATTGTAGCGATTAATTAAGAAAAGCCGCTAACTAGATTAGCGACTTTCAATGTAATTATATTTTTGTTCCTCATTACTATTAAAAAATACCTGCTTTAACTGAAGTGTTTTTGATCCCATAGGTGTCATTCACTACGGTGTTTCCAAAGCTGGTCAAGCTTCCGTTAGGGCCAGTGGCCATATCTAGATATTGCAGCCCTGAGCCATTACCGTACCAGGACCAAGCCAGCCAGCCTACCCCTTTTTCCTGACCATATTTCATAATCGCATATTCATCAACGTCTCCATTAGTGTGGTATCCACCGAACTCACCAATAATTAAGGCTAACCCTTTGTTCAGAACGTTTTCCATATTAGCTTTTACCGTTGCAGCATCTTTACCAGCATACTCGTACATATGAATGGAGAAAACGGTGTTTTTCTGAGTGTCAGCCGCGAAGACGCTTTGTCCATAATCTACAATGGATTGTGGGTATTGTCCCCAGCCAGCTGCGTCAATAATGAGTGTGTTTTTGATTCCCGCATTTCTCAATTTCGGAATAGCTTTCTTATACCCATCTGCCCACGCACTTCCATTCCATGTTCCGTACCACTCATTAGCAATATTTACAATGACACGATCTTCCTTGCCAATCAGCGCTTCCTTAATGCTAATCCAGTAATTAACTGCAGCGTCTAACGAATTATAATCGTCTTTTCCTGTTGCATCATGCACTTCAAGGATAGCAATCATTTTGTTAGCATTCACAATATTGATGATATTTTTAACTGAATTTAAATCATCTTTCGTATATTGGGTACCGTTGGATAAAACAATAGGACCGTATTCGCACCCGTTTTTGCAATGGCAGGAATGGCCGTGTTCAGATCGTTTTTGTACCACGAGTGTCCATGGTTAATACCACGCATGTAAAAAGGCTTACCTGTAGAATCATACAGCTTACCACCACTGACATAAAAACCACTAGCAGCTGATACTTGAGGTGCTGTACTTCCCAATACCGCTAACATAAGTGCAGCAATTACAGTGAAGATCGTACACTTCTTCCATTTGACCATGCGTTTACCCTCCTAATAACTAATATTACTTTATCGATTAGCTAACATTAGTTATAGTAAATTGAAAACGCTTACTAGTCAACAATTTTCTATTTATATCCATAATTAAAAGGCTGATTTCATAACTCTTCCAATCGAAGCGTTTAACGTTTACAAGTGTTCTGCATAAGACAAATCCTTAATACGTTGCTTTTGGAGCAAAATGACCTTTGTTCTTAAGCGTATAATCAAAAAAGCGAAGGATGAGTTCATTTTGAGTTTCGATCGCAACATATTTATCAATGTCTGCTTTTCTACCTTCATGTAACAGGTTTGCTAAGAAAGGAGAATATAAGGGTAGATCAGTTAAACTTAAGTGTTTAGCACCTTTAAAATGAACGGTGTACGCATCTTTAAAATTTTCATTAGATATACGATTCGCAATATATGAAGAACTGCTACCAAGCTGTATCCACACATCATCCGAATAAATATTAAGAAGCGGGATCAAGAAAGGTGCCGATTTTGCAGTTAATTCGTTCGCAACGTGATCATACTCAAGCTCGCTAAAGAACGGAGCATCTATATTTACTACGGCGATAATATCATCACGCTCCCTGCTCAGAGCTACGCTTGCCGCTCCCCCCATCGAATGACCGAACACGCCTACTTTCTGTGTATTGATGAGTTCATATACAGCGTCTTTTTTTAGCTCAACCTGCTCCAGAATCGTATCCATGACAAAATCCATATCATCCATTCGCAATTTCATCCATTTCTGATTGAGATCGAAATACTCAGCAAGTGAATAAACCCCTTTATTGGCATCGTTAAATTCTTGCAGGTATTCTGAATTTATCGTCACTACCTTCCCATCCTCGGCAACGGTATAAAAAGAATGATAGGGATGGTCAATTGAAACGACGACATACCCATGGCTTGCAAGCTCTGTAAAGGTAGACGCGTTGCTCGTTTTAATACCGAATGCTCCATGTGAGAATACAAGCAAAGGGTACGTTCCTTCTGTCTGTTCAGGATACCAGAATTCCACGTTAACAGATCGCTTGTCACCCTGGTTCGAGAATTCTTCGATACGGTTCTTGTCCTCATAACTGTAAGTGGCGGTCGCCACTGGATATGGCCCTGTCACTTGAGGCAGCCTATGCTGTGGAAAAAGTAAAGCAGGTACAAGAGTAATGATAACGACCAACGCTAACAAAAGGTATTTCCATACCGTAGAGAACATTTTGTAAGGACGAATATATACTTGTTTGCGCAAGAGTGTAACGATTCCCTTGAACGCTAATAGTAAGAGCAAGCCAGCAAATAGTGCCCAAGTGTACTCCCATACAACAACTCCCCCTAAGATCAACATCACAAATCCTATACACATTATTATTCTCGTCCAACTCTTAATCCTGCTGCGACTTTGCTTCGTTTCAATGGAATAAACGGCAATAGCTAATTCAACAACCAACGTAACAATAAGTATTACAATCTCCATAAGCTTCTCTGCTCCTTCTCCAACTTTTTATGCGTTCATCATAATAAATGGAAGAGAAGGTGTATACGTATAAACGATAAGCTGTAGCTGAGAGCTAATAAGTTGTAACATAAAGTGCAATTTTTGTATTTTTACTGTGAATACGACTCTATTGAGAAGTCATTTGTGTGTATCTTCTAAAGCTCTTTCTTAAATGTTTTTAGTCTTTCATTAATCTGTTGAGCTTCCTTCTTGTCAGTCCTATAGGTCAGCAGACGAACGATCGTGTATACTGCGGCAATCTGCAAAACCAGTAATAGTATGCTGGAAGTAGAATTAGTAAGATTTAATAGGATAGCCAGAGAGATTAGAAGAGCTTCAAGAATAAAGAAATGCAAAACCACCCGGAAACGCATTGCATTCTCACTAATCGGATGCCGTGTATGTAAAATAAGTCCAGTTAAAGCACCGAGAAAAGAAAAAGCCATAATGACAAAAACCGAATTCAATTCGAAACTTGCATCAGGAGTATAGACTTGTCTCAGAACAGCGATGATGATCATGATGGAAGCAAATATGATTAAGAAGTCTCTGATGGTTTCTCTGATAAGATCGGAATACTTCACATTATCCCCCCTTTATAATCCAAGCATTTGTTTAAGTATTGGCACATACTGACGAGATATGATTACCTTTTCCCCATTATCCAATAATGCTAGAAAACGACCGCTAATCGACGGATGAATACTGGCAATCTTAGCTATATTTAGAATGGTTGATTTGGAAGCACGAAAACAATGTTTATCTCTATAAAGTTCCTCCAGTTCATATAGTTTTTGTTTAACTTCATGAACATTGTTCTCACCATATGCGAATACTTTTCCATCCACAGCTTCAAAATAATAAATATCACTAAGTTTAATGCGGCTGATCTCATCCTCATGATAACCAAGAATAATGCACGTTTCGGTTTTAATTTTATTAACGAGTCTGTGTACTTCTTCATTTTCTTCGTGACACCTGATGCGGATTTCTTCTTCTTCAGTATGGTCTATTACTTCAATAGAAATTTTGATCGAAATCACCCTCGAACTTTTAAATTAAACTTCAAAGAGAGAATTAACTTAACAGTCCACGTTTTCTCCTAATCACCTCCAAAAGCTTATTATTACTATTATATTTTATAAGAACTACTTCTTCTTTATTTTTTTACACCAAAAAAGCGCCCCTAGGCGCTCTTATTGAATCATTAATTTTTTCCACTATAATCTCTTCTCACAACTTCGCCCTAATGATAGCAAACCTCTATTCAACAGATACGCCAAGCGCCTTGTTTTTTTCTTTGAACCTCTCGTTATGAGACGATACATAGGCCATTCTCGGCGCCTCGGGATCCAAATACAGTTTAGCGCTATTAAGCGCTAATGCTGCATCCGTGAACGCTCCAGCAATCAGGTTGAGCTTACTTTCGTAATTGGCGAAGTCGCCAGCCCCGAAGATGCCTGGTAAGTTCGTCTCCAATTTCGGACTGACAAATATGTTCCAGTCATCCATGTCCAGTCCCCAATCCTTGATACCTGTAAAATCGGATTTTAGACCGTGGTTGACAATAACCTCGTCTATTTCCAGCTCGCGTGATTCCCCTGATTCGATATGTGCAATCGTCACTCGTTCAATTGTATTCCCATTACCGCTGTATAATTGCGTGACTTCATATGGTGTGAGCACCTCGGCAGAAGACTCTTTCATTCGAGCAATGTTTTTCTCATGTCCGCCGAAACGGTCGCGCCGATGTACGACTGTAACCTGAGCAGCGATAGGAACTAACTCGTTTGCCCAATCAACAGCCGAATTCCCCCCACCTGAAATAAGCACCCGCTTTCCTCTGAATGGCTCCAGCTCCTGCACCGTATAGTGCAGATTGGATACCTCATAGCGCTCAGCCCCTTCCAGCTCTAGCTTCGCCATACGCAGAATGCCGCGGCCAATAGCCAAAATGACCGTGCGTGTCCAGTGCCTCTCTCCCGTCGCCGCCTCCAGAATGTACGTTGAATCCGCTTGTTTCTCCAAACCGATAATGTGCTGACCAAATACAATGGTTGGGTCGAACGTCCTCGCCTGCTCAGACAATTGTGCTATCAACGTCTCACATAGGATCGGTGTTACCCCTCCAACATCCCATATCATTTTCTCGGGATATATCAGCATCCGCCCGCCAAGCTCGTCTTTCGCTTCGATTAACTTCGTCTTCAAATCGCGCATTCCACTATAAAATGCAGTATACATTCCTGCAGGACCACCGCCGATAATTGTCACATCGTATAATTCAAGCTGATCTGTCAATGCATATCCTCCTCTAGCCAACTCATCTACACCCAAGCTACTGATAATCATTATCATCTTCATTGTAGCTTCGGCAAAGGCCTAATAACAATGGACAGAATCGACAGTGGCTTTGTACAAAATGGAGAATGCAAATCTTCCAGACGCAGCCACAACTATATACCCAGTTATATCAAGCTAAAGATCGTAGGATATCATCAATTTTTTTGCTGTTCGAAATAATTCCGTTATTCATCCAGGTTAGAAAATCCACTTCGTAAACCTGGTTATGCCGTACAGCTGGTAGATCAAGCCACTCTGGCTGCTTCAGAAGTTCCCTCTCCTTACCTTCTGCCTGGCTGTGCCACTTATCAAATGTAATAAACAGATGATCCGCATGCAACCTATGTAAATCATCTACAGAGAGATTGAACATACCTGGTCTATTTGCCTTAGAAAATACACCTACTGCCGCATGGGAGTGTAAACCAACATCGCCATAAAGGACAGTTGAAACAAAGCCTTGACCTTCATTGGTATATTGAATGATGTGATCTGCCGAAATACGCAGAAAAGCAACCGTTTCGCCTTTCATCATCTGACTCAGTGTATAACTAGCGCTCCTTGCCTTGAAATCATACTTGGCGATCGCATCATCGGCTAACTCCATCCGACCAAAATAATCAGCAACGGTCCGTAGGAGTGTACGCCAGTTATTGGTCTGCTCACGTAGAATACACGTGTTGGATATGCGTCGACACTGCGAATACTGCTGTTGCTCATAACGATCCATAAGTAATATTAGATCCGGTTTATAATTGGAAAGTGTGTCAAAGTTACCACCATTTTCGTCGAACGTCGGAATATGATTTAAGCCTAGGTAGTCTTGTTTACCCCACTTTGCATGACTATATTGGGCGATAGGCTGCATATCTAGAGCAACGATAAAATCCTCCAAATACGGTGCGACTACTCTAAGCTCTCCCTTACGACTCCGACGATATTGTCCTGGAGACATACCCACCGTCTGCTTGAAACGACGATTAAAATAATATTCATTGTTAAAGCCTGCATTCAGCGCAATATCGAGCAACTTATCATCGGCACTTGTGAGCCACCTCTTGGCTTGATTAATGCGTACTTCATTTAAGTACTGGAGCGGTACTTGACCCGTAGCCTCTTTGAACAGACGGGTATATTTCCAGCGATCAATACCTGCGAGAGATGCAAGCTCCTCTACAGTTAGAAGCTCGCGGTAGTATTGATGAATATGCTGTATGCTAAGCTCCACGCCTTGCTGTTCAATATCCGTACCCTTATCTTCGCACGTAAGTGCATTCTGCCGGAATAAGAAGAGCAATAGCTCTTGGAATCTCACAAACCGTTGGAATACTTCAAGCTCATCTCTCGTTCCACGAAGACCATATAATTCATCAAGCAGCTCGATCATCTTCGCAAAAGGTGAGCAGACAAGCTCATCCTTATCCGGTATCAAGCTCGAAGCTGTCATACTATCGCCTGTTGTAAAGCACACTCGGTAATGACTGCAGCTCATAAGTTCCTGATCAACAGATAAAGACCTCCCAGGCTTCTGTAAATAGCATTTCCCCTGTCCCGATCCGCTCGTTAAAATAATCAGTTCATAGTCTTCCTTATCGTTTTGATCCCTGTCGTGCAAATCATTCACTTCTGCTTGCTCACCCGCAACATTGAAGCGAATCGATTGCAGCACGTATTGGACTGCTCGCGCCGTCCCAGCTTGATTGCGCTGTTCAATATCCATCGTTTCAATCTACCGCCTTTTAATTGATATTCATTCTCAATGAATATAGTGTAAAATAAAACGAGCCGCCTATCAACCTTCGTTGAAAAGCAGCTCTTGTTTTATTCTGACGGATGATTCTCCGTCCATGCACTTCATTACTCATGTTTACTTCTGAGAAGTTAGCAAGCGAAGTAATTCATCCATTTTCAGACCATTAGCCGTAATAGCTCCCGTCTGCCAATATGATCTTTCTACTGGATATACATGGCCATTCTTAAATGCAGGAACATTCTTCCACAAAGGATCTGTCTTCATTTCCTCAAGTGCTTTTGTGTTGCTCTCTTCCTCCCATGTTCCGTTGGATGGCAAGATAATAATATGATCTGCGTCAAGCTCTGGAACGACTTCCTTCGACAGGACGATATTGCCCTCCGTCATTGCCTCAGCGAACCCTGGTGCCTTCAGCCCAAGATCTTCATACAAGAGTTGTCCTACAAACGTGTTATGAATACCGAAAATATTAATCGATTTGTCTACCACGTTCATTCGTAAAACAACAACCTTTTCATCCCCGATCGCTTCGTTCAGCTTCGCCTTCACATCGACAACACGTGCATCGTAATCGGCAAGAACCTGCTCCGCCTTGTCACTTAGACCAAGCAATTCTGCAATCAAGGTCAATGTTTTGCGTGAATCTGGAATAACGTCGTCCGGTATGCGAAACGTCGGCGCAACCTTGGAATAGAGTTCGTATTGTGCTGCATCAACCTCTCCAGCGGCGATGATTAAGTCGGGCTCGGCTACAAGCAAAGCTTCGATGTTGCCGGTCACGTCGAACAACGGAACGTCCAGTTTCAAATAATCCTGCTTGCCCCACATTGGGTTGTAATATTGGACAATAGGTGTCACCCCAAGCGCCACCAAGTAATCTTCACGATAGAGAGCAGAGATTCGTTTTGGATTGGTTGGGACCTCTACTTCTCCGAAGCCGTCGTTTACAACGCGCGTTTCCGCCTGAGACGGTACCTCGTTTGATGCTGCAGTGGTCTGTGCCTGCTGATCGGTTGTCACTGGAGCCGCAGCTTGCTCGCCTGCCGAGCCGCAACCCATCACCGTAATCATTGCTGCCGTTATAAGCGACATCCATCCTGTTTTCATAACTCCCCATTTACCCATGATCTAATCCACTCCTAGATGTTTTATGTTTTGTAGCAAAATAATTCGCTTATGTATAATGATAATCATTATCATTTCGCCTGAATAGATTTTACTCCATATTAGAGGCCATGCTCAATATACATTCTCTACAACTGGCCTTATACAAACTCGTCACTAGATTACTCACAAAGATACAAATAATACATTAGTGATCCTGATTCTTATTCAGTTCATCAGCTTACCATTTGCAATAGTTAGAACAAAGGCAGCCCATCAACGTGATGGGCTGCCTTGAATGATAGGTATAATTTAACTACGTTCATTTTATCGAATTTCAATCTTCCATCCTTTTAAATGTTCTGCTCCATAGATAAGGGCATAGTTTTCAATGAATCGTTGGATTGCTGTGATCTGTTCTGACATATCTTTGCGATCCGCTCCCACAATAAATGCAGGATGAATATCATTATCGCTAAACTGTTTCATAAACCACGTTAGTGATTGTACATCCTTGTCTAAGGTGAAATTAAAAGGTTCTTCGAATCCAAAAACTTGATACGGAATTAAATCATGAACCTGAAGAATCCGGTTAAAATTGTTATCTAGGTTACTTATGAGTAAATCAGTAATTCTGATCACATATACAGAAGTTGATCTCGGATCGTAATACCCAAATAGATCAAGATTTATCCATTTATTCGGTATATTGCTTACTGCTTCGTGATTGTGAAATAACCCTTTATGCCTTGGAAGAACGAATGCTGGATCCTTACTCTCTCTGAAGTGCTCCATCATCTCTTGCTTTTTTTTATTTTCATGGCGAAATTCTTTGGGTCCTTCTGGGAAAATCTTATTAAACTTCTGATAGAAATATCTTGGGGAAGAAAAGCCACTATCCATGGATATGTCCACGAGACTTAGATTTGTCGTTAATAATAGTTTTATCGCGTGCTCGATGCGTAAGTAATGGAGTAAATTTTGCAATGTATCTCCTATTAATAACTTAAATTGTGACGATAAATAATCTAAATTCAAATACTCATCCGTCATTGCGGCAATTTCATTCAGAGAAGCTTTGTTGGTGTATCCTTGGTTATTGAATAAATAATTATAGATTTTCCATATTCGTTGCAGCTTAATTGGGTTGCCTTCGAACATTCTTTTGACATCTAAATTCGTGATAAGCAGATCCAACAATGACTCGATTATATTCAATAAAGTCAAAAAGCGTAGCTCACTCTGGTTGTTTACTACTGGAGTTATCAGCGTGCAGATTGCTTCCGATATTTCTTTGACTCGCTCCGAGCCTAAGTATGTTCCAGGGCCGAATTCGTGTGCAAACCAGACTGTGGATAAATCTGAACAGTAATCCTTAGCCAATTCAGCATCAATATTGATAAGTAACACCAAATTCTCATCATTGGTATGTGACAAACGATGAACTTGATTGATATTGAAGATTTCTAGTCCACCAACACTCAATATCCTATTCTCGTCTGCGATGGCTACTTGAATGCTACCCTCTAGCACTATTACCACTTCAATGGAGTTGCTCCAGCGAAACGGCTCATCTTTGATTCTTAGAAATTCCACTTTTAAGGGAGGACTTTGGTTCTGATTACTGTTCACCTTCATTTCCTCCTTTCAACTCAGTGACGATAATTAAGCCACAGACATTATCATTATCTAAGAAATGTACCTTAACCTCTAAGAAATGTGAATTGTTCACTTGGCTTTTTTCTAGGAAAATGAGCTATAGAACAGCAATAAAATTTAGAAAACAGGTTAGGGGAGATTACCGTGGATCAAATTGAAATCACATCGAAGCTTAATCCTCAGCAACAAGCACAGGTGGCTCATTTATTTTATGAAGCTTTTCCATTGAAAGTAAAATATCTTTGGTTTTTTACCAAAACGAGAGAGCAAGCTGTTGAGCTATTAGCTCAATCTATTCAATTTGAACAAGGTATCTATGCAATACGAAATGATGAAGTCATTGGCTTTCTCGGCTACAATCTAGGTAAAAAAGCCTTTGCACCTGCGAAATATAAGGCATTTCAGAAGGTTTATCCTCCATTCGCAGCGATGTGGCGATATTTCTTTTACACCATGTATTTAAGGTTCCATATGTACAATGAGGATATATTACAGATTGACCCTATTGCAGTATCTGAAAAAGCACGTGGTACAGGAATAGGCAAACTGTTGTTAAAGGAGGTAGAACAGCTTGCAAAAACGATGCAAATTACCAAAATAAATCTTGAAGTTGTTGATACGAATCCATCAGCACAGAAATTATATGAACGTTTCGGTTATATGATCAAAAAAGAACTTACATCCGGCTTATTTACTGCAAAAGCAGGCTTCACAAAAGTAATATTCATGCAAAAATGTGTAGAGATCAACAGTCACACCTAATCTCCCGTCACCTCGGATTTTAACTACTGGTTATGGATACAAAATCTCGATTTCCCCTGGAGCATAGGATTGCTCTGCGTATTGCCCGCCCCATCCACATAGCAATTTCAAAATGGGTTCAAGGGATTGACCCAGCTCTGTTGTTGAATATTCAACTTTTGGCGGGACTTGATTGTACATTTTTCGATGAATTAATCCATCAGCTTCTAGCTCTCGAAGAGTTTGAATCAGCATCTTCTGTGAAATGTTGTTTATGAGCCGCTTAAGCTCTCCCGTCCGTTTAGGTCCTTTTATCAAATAATATAGAACAAGTCCTTTCCACTTTCCTCCAATAACCTCTAATGTCACTTCCAGTTCACAGTAATACGTTTTCATATCATGCACCCTCTCTCCAATCTATTATGGAGGAAAAGTTACTAGATGAATAGTACCTACTTTTTAGTGATATAGTCACCAAAAGGTAATAATTGAGTCATTACAAGTTATTTGTTACGCCGAGCTGTTCATTTAATGACATCAAAATAGTTGCATACAGTTGCCGTGGCATATCATGTCTCATGTCTACGGGCACCTAACCACAAGCAAAACAAAAGCAACCGACTCATTGGGTCGGTTGCTTTATCATTTTTCTAAAAACGATAGTCTTCTGATATTCTGAATTATATCCTGTCATTATGTTGATCATTATGATAGGCATTTTCATTATAATAATGTTCAAACTTTTTTTTCATTTTATTAGCGATCAAGTTGGTTCGGCGGGTATGGACAAGGGCTCTAATGACAAAAAACAGAGCGATCAATACGACAATAGAATATATAATATACATAGACAAACTCCTCTCTAGAAGGCAGATGTCCTTCTTTTACCATTCAACCTGGTCAAAACGCATGTCTTTATAGTAGAACTCTCGATCCTGTTCGTTAATCTCACGAAGAACTCTGCATGGATTGCCCACAGCGATTACGTTTGTAGGGACATCCTTCGTTACAACGCTACCCGCACCAACGACACTTCCTTTGCCAATCGTGACTCCTGGTAGAATGATTGCTCCTGTCCCGATCCACGCCCCATCTTCAATGACGACGGGTAATGCAAACATCCCGCCTTCTTTGCGCTTCTCAGGGTGTACCGGATGACTCGTTACAGCAATTGTTACATTTGGGCCAAACATCACATCATTCCCAATCGTGACTTTGTAATCATCAACCACGGTTAGATTGAAATTGATATATACATTATTGCCTACGCTCGTATTTGAGCCGTATGCCATGCGGAGTGGCGGCTCCATCCACACATTTTCGCCTATGCTACCAAACAGCTGTTTCATTAATTTCTTGCGCATCTCAACATCATCTGGGTGCAAATTATTGATTTCATAGCATAGTGCCTTACCTCGTTGGCGTGCTTTGGCTAACTCTGCAGCCTCTTTCGGATAATTGGCATCATCATCTGTAAATAGTTGTTTGCTTGCCATACGTTCTTGAATATTCATATCATCTTCTCCTTTATGAAAAAGCTATTATATATAAGAGTACATTACATAATCCTTAGTGATGATTAGGTTTATGTAAAGTTTCTAGTTAAGTTGTTCAGCCACTTAAATTGACGATAACGGGTGAAAGCAATAGGCAATTTAATTAATTCATCTAAGCTGATGACGATATATAAAAAAATGGGAGACACTTGCCAAACAAAAGCACACAGATAACTAAGGGGTAGAATAATAAACCACATCACAACTGTGTCGCACCATAATCCAAACTTCGAATCTCCACCAGCCGGGAATATGCCCGCTATAGTTGTGGAGTTAAACGATTTTGCAATGCAGTAATACGCACTAATGTATAACATCCCATCCAGATAACCTTGAGCAGCGGGGTTCAAATTAACGATGGAGTAGACCAAAGGCCTAATGAGCAGAATTGTGCAACCGGCAATGACTCCAAAAATCAATGCGTAATAACACATGTTGTTACCCGCATACCTTGCTTTCTCCATTTCACCCTGTCCCAGATACTTTCCAACCAGCACAGATCCGCCGGTAGCTATACCTCCACAGAGAACAACCGCCAAGTTTTTAACGACAGATGCGATGGAGTTCGCTGCTACCATATCGGAATTCACATGACCTATAATGGCAGCCGTCGCGGTAAGTGCTCCTCCCCATACGATATAATTCCCCTGTACTGGCAGCGTATATGTCAAAAAATCCTTTAATAGATTACGCTGAATACGGTCACGTACCGGTAAACGAAAGCGAATTGATCCTTTTATTAAGGAATGAATCACACAACATGCTAGTTCAATCATACGTGCCAATACCGTGGCAAGAGCTACTGCCGTAATCGCAAGTTCCGGATGGGATGGGAATAATACAAAAATGCAAATGGCATTAAATATAATGTTTAAGACCAAACATAAAGAACTAATCCACGCAGTGAGTTTTGCATTTTCCATACTTCGAATCACACTGAGATACATCTGCGATAATCCCATCACAAGGTAAGAAAAGGAATTAAACTGTAAAAACCTTGACCCATATTGAATCAGTTCAGGATCATTGGTGAATAAGTTCATCAGTGCGTCGGGAATCAACAAAGAAGACAAGAAAAACAGAATCGATATACCTAAGGAGAACACGCAGGCAATACTAAGAATGCGCTGTATGGTGGGTGTATCCTTCTTCCCCCAATACTGAGCCGTGAGGATACTCGCCCCCGCTGACAACCCCATGTAAAACAATGTTAATGTAAACGTGACTTGTCCTGCGAGTGATACGGCTGCCATTGCAGATTGACTTATCATACCCAACATAATGACATCAACAGATATCACCGTTGCGGATATTAGGTTTTGTAGTGCAATGGGGATCACAAGCGATATTAACTCTCGATTAAAGTCTCGTTTGCCGAAACCCTGAAGTTGCATGCGTTTTCTCACCTATATCGTTCCTCTCTGTTGTTTTGCATAATATAAGAATAGGACACAATGATTGTTGTTTCCATCAATATTGGCTATACTTTTATCAATATCGTACACATTTGTGTGAAGAAGGGATTCTCAATGACAGACTTAGAGGTGTTCTCTGATTTATCAGAACGGTTGAATTATAATCTTCCTGATTTACCGCTTTATGTCCGCAAGGGAAGCCTTCATCAATTTAACAATCATGCAGCAGTTGCACATTGGCACGTGGATCTGGAGTTTATATATGTAATAAAAGGATCGATGGATTTCTCTGTGAATGGAAGTATCACTCGATTGCATCAAGGCGATGGACTTTTTGTTAATAGCCAACGCTTGCACTATGGTTACGCCATTGCGGATCATGACGATTGTTCGTTCCTTGTGGTCGTTATTCATCCCTCTATCCTTGGTGAGAAGGCTTCATATATCCAAACGTACTGGGAGGAGAAGTTCAGTTCCAAGATGGCTGATTTTGTTGTGCTCATGAATCAGGAGGACTGGCAACAAGATATATTACTGTCCATTCAGGAACTCTATCGGGAAATGCACACGGAGCATAGACATCCCAATCCACTTCGTTTGGTAGCCCAAGCGTTATCGTTGAGTGCTACAATTGGCGATCAGTTAAAGCCCGTTTCCGGTCAACCTGGCGTACTAACGCATGTTCAGGAAATGACTCATTTCATTCATCAGAACTATGATCAAAAGATAACGCTTGAAGAGATCGCATCCGCCGGAGCTGTTTGCAGAAGCCGTTGTTGCCAATTGTTTAACAAATATGTGGGTCAATCGCCGAGCAACTATGTGACCCAATATCGACTCCAGAAAAGCTGCGAAATGTTAAAAGAAACACGGAGATCCATAAGTGAAATTGCACTTGCCTGTGGTTTTCAAAGCTCTAGTTATTTCTCGTCCATTTTTCGAAAACAGATGGGCATAGTCCCACAGCATTATCGCAAACAAGTTACGATCAACGACTCCAATTAGCATTTCTTATCCAATAAAAATAGGGCAATCATAAGATTGCCCTGTCATTTTGAACATGAATACCTGTGGGTAGACCAGTATTATTGCAAATCCAGTATTTTTTGAACCGTTAGAAGAACGCCATTCTCTTCATTGGATTTCGTAATAAAGCTCGCTGCTTTTTTCGTATTATCACAAGCGTTACTTACTGCAAAACTATATTTGGCGATGGCCATAAGTTCCACATCATTCTCACCGTCACCAAATGACATCGTTTCTTCGTAAGTGACACCCAACATTTCTTGCAGTTTCTTAACCGTCTCTCCTTTGTGGGTGTGCAATGCCGTAATATCCAGCCATTTAGCCTCCGAGTCAACAATGTAAATTTGTCCACTCAACGTATCCTCCACATGCGCTCTTAATGCTGTGCTACGACCTTCAGTATCAAAGACCGTAATTTTGATAAAACGACTCTCAATTGTTTCAAAGGAATCTGTTTTAATTACACGCTCATAGGAGCCTTTAACCACTTTGTACATATCTTCTGAAATGGAAGAATGAACGTAAGCAGCATCGCTTGCACATACGATAAGAGTCATCGTTTTATCGAAGTCCTGAATTCGATCAATCGCCTTCAACGCAAGATCCTTGTCTATGCTGAACTCTTTAATAACTTCACCATCTTTTTTAATTCGAGCAGCGCTGTCACCCAGGATCCAAACGCCTTTGCCATGTTCATCAAACAGTTTCTCTACACGTTCACATTGTTTCCCGGTACATGCGACGAAAGTAACTCCTTTTTGCTGCATTTCCGCATACACTTTTTTAAAGAGCTCGACATCGTACGAACCCTTATTGTTCAGAAACGTTCCATCTAAATCAGTAACTACCAGTTTAATCATCGTTATGACCTCCATGTTTTAAGTATGTCCTTTTTATCCTGTTTGATTGAGATGATCTTCTTTATTTAGACACTTTATAATGGATATTTAATAAGTGTCCAAAAAAAAGGTTTATCATGTGTTGCCTACAACTATGAATATGATCTCTCGCTACAAAGCAAGATTAAGATATGTAACTGGTTTCATGTCAACATTTTTTTTTTGAATTCATGATTACCAAATGGTCTTTAAATTAATAATGTTACAAACAGAATCTGCCGTAACATGAGCATAATCGCCGCAACTCTATCCTGTGAATGGTTACGGCGATGGACTTCAGAAGCTCTATAAACTTGTAAGCTATCTACTATTATTGATAAGGCCCCTCTTTGTCCTTTTTTACTATATTCATGGAAAACTGAACACCAATCATTAACATCACAATGACCAGCATGGCTATAATCGGAGCGTAAAATTGACCTGTTAGATCGAACATCCACCCGATAAAAAGTGGTCCAAAAGCACCCAGAATATAACCTCCCATCTGTGACATGGCCGACCAAGTTCCCGCTTCCTCTGCAGAACGTGTTTCCATAATGGGCAGCATCAGCGCTAGAGGAAATAATCCGCCGGCACCGATTCCTAAGAAAAGCACGGCTGGAAGCATGGGAGCCGATAATAAAAGTAATACCAGACCGATAAGCTCTGATACACTGCACAAGACAAGCAGTAATTTAGGATTACCTGTGCGATTCACGATGCCTGGAACCAGCAAAGCAATGGGAACCTGAATCAAGGTGAACACGGTCAGCAGCATTGCGGCGTATTGCGAACTGTATCCAAAACTTAGAGCAATGGGCGAAATCCAGGCCGTTAAGGCATAGAACATACTAGCCATGAAGCCAAAGAACAAGGTGAATTGAATCGCTTTTTTGTTACCAAGCGGTAGTCTGAGATGCCGAGTCTTGTTGCCGGAATGTTGTTTTTGCCGTATCAGTGCAATCCACACGATTAGAGCGACAATCCCTAAGGCAGCCCAGCATGACGTAGCCAATGGCAGGTTATTCTCACTTTGAGTATAGATTGGAATGGTTAAGCCCGAAGCAAGTGCTGCGCCAATTGTCATTGATACCGAGTAAATACTAACAACACCCGGACTCGTTGGAAAATATTTTTTGATAAAACTAGATAGTAAAGGTCCGGCGAAGCTGATCCCGATCCCCCCTGCCAGAGCAGTCACAAGAAGTATTGTGACAGATTCATTGATACCACGCATGATCGTAGCCACGGTGATGAGCAGTAACGCAATACATAGTGTCCGCTCCAAACCAAAGCGTTGGCTTAGTGTTGTGGCAACCGGGGCAAACAGTCCCATACATAGGACGGGCAGTGTAGTCAGTAGGCTAGCTGTCAAAGCACTTATGCCTAGCTCGGATTGAATAGCACCCATCATGGAGGCAACCGATGTAATGATGGGGCGTAAATTCAAAGCCGCTATAAATAGAGCGAATACATAGAATGCTTTTTTCATATGACTCTTCCTTTCCATTCGTGTTGATGTCACTATGAGTATAAGTGGGCAGCATTCATTGATCAATCCAATAATTCGTATTATTATGATAGTAAAATACTATGATAAGCAGAAAGGAAACATCTATGGATACTCGTAACATTACGTATTTTATGGCTGTCTTTGAGCATCTTCATTTCACGAGAGCCGCAGAACTACTCGGAATCTCACAGCCTACGCTTAGCCAGCAGATTCGTCTGCTTGAGGCAGAGGTAGGTATGCCGCTCTTTGATCGTATTGGCAAAAAAGTAGTAGCAACCGAAGCGGGTAGGCTACTTCATCAATATGGTATGAAGATGCTTCAGGCTGAAATGGATGCAAAGAATGCGATTAAAGAATTGCGATCCGAGAATCGTGGAACCATTCGGCTAGCTGTATTACCTTCCGATCTTGACTTCCAGCTCGTTCCGTTGTTCGTTGGTTTCAAGACCCGTTATCCTGAAACTAGCCTGCAAGCATTCTCAACGATCTTCGTTCGAGAGGAAGTCCTAGCACATAAAGTAGACCTTGGAATTGGTCTGAGTGGTTCTTTAGACAAACGCCTGGTTCAAATTCCACTGGGAAGCGAGCCTTACGAATTGTTTGTCCATTCAGCAAGTGAACTGGCGAAGCGGCAGGAGATTACGCTCGAAGAACTGACTCAGCATGCTCTGGTAATGTACCCGAAGGGGTATCTGGGCAGAGATTTGGTGGATAACGTTTGTCGGGAGCAGGGCATTGAGTTAAATACCGTCATGGAGGTGGGATCCGCTTCCTCTTTATTACAATTGGTGGAGGCTGGCATCGGTGCGACCATTCAACCGAAGGAGTTACTGAAACAACATCCGGAATGGTCACATATCGTATCGATTCCCATAGCTGACCCTGCTCCCATTCGTCATCTGGAGTTAACCTATTATGCTGACCGGTTCATCAGCAAGGCACAGCAGCAGTTAACAGAATCGCTTATTAAATTCTTTACATCCAGAGGGGGTGGAGAAGACTTGGAATTGCGAGGTTAAATAAGCATAAAATAATTGCTCTTACCGTTGTGAATTCTATAGTTGGACTGCTTCACCTGAACAACTTCAACTGGCTAAACCAAAACAAAAAAGCCGCCAAATAGCGACTTCGATAGGGTTATATTCTTAACCCTCAATATCTGGGATTACTACATTATCATATCAGCTCACTCGAGAATAATTGAATTCGACATAATACCTTGTAAAAATTCATCAAGATGCTCTGCCACTTTGGTGACTTCTTCAAATTCAGGTTCTTCTCCACGCACGATTGTACCTATTTCGTTGGATAAATCAATTGCATAGAACGAATTCACTTTGACTCTTGGAATTGGTTCACACTTATACGGTTGTCATTGTTGGTCAATTCTAATCCTCGTCTTCACTAAGATACACATATTCACCGTCAATAAGCATTTGTAAATACGCATCAAAACTGTTCGCAATCACGGCATATTCATCTGGGTCATGCAAAAAGCGGATGATTTGACCCTTAACCCCTAGATCAGAAGGGTTAAAATCAATATAAAGTCTTGATGTTCCCCCATTGTTCATACAATCTGAGAAATGAAGATATTGGCCTGGAAGTAGCCCCTCTGAATTTATTTTAGGGTCAACGGCCTCCTCTTCCTCTTCCTCTTCCTCTTCCTCTTCCTCTTCCTCTTCGTATTCCAATAGATAGGACACATCTTCCTCTTGTTTCGAACTTTTGAGCATTTCCTCAGTGGAAAGTAAATAATATGGATATCGACCTTCTTCAACATCAGAGCCTAGAATGCAGACCGTAATTTCTTTGTCTCCGTACTTCCTCCAATATGTACCATCTATATTCTCTAGCAAACGTATTAACGATTCTGGACAATCAGGATACTGTGCCCTCAGTGTATCAATATCCTCTTGTGCAGCACCATGTGCGGTGTTTAGATCATCAAGCTCTTCTGCTGATAACCTTGCTCTTAAGCCATTTAAAAATTGGTTTACTAAATCCATGGTATTGCCCTCCCAAATAAATAATAGAAATTCCGCTTAAATAAACAGATAAACTGAAGTCAAACTATTGTTTTGTTAAAATAGTTTTGCTCTTCCATACCATCGTTTATATCAAGTCCAGTTTATCATTTTTAACTAGCAACTCTCCAGTTAGGTTGGCAACTTGATTGCAACTTGGCTAAACTTAGCTAACATTACAAAACTTCAACGAGAACATGCTTTAATCCTGGTTCAGCATCAAAAACAACCGATAAATCTTATCGGCTGTCTGTTAAAGTTATGAAATTTATCATGTACTTAAGTATGATTAGTAAATCGTCGGAACCATTCCACCATCCATTCGGATCGGGGAACCTTTAAATGGTGTTGCGAACGGGCTGCAAACAAATGTCGTAAGTCTGCCGATCTCGCTTGGTCTAATGAAACGTTGTAACTCCGATTGCGGAAGATTCGCGGCCATAAAGGTCTTCTCTTTTTCTTCAAAGGTCATGTTCTCATCCTGTATGACGCTCTCAATAATCTGTTGTACATTCTCTGAAAGTGTCGGTCCAGGCATAATCGTATTAATCGTGACTTCCGTGCCTACTGTTAATTTGGATAGACTCTTGGATAAAGAGAGCAGCATGGATTTCGTTACGGCATATTGAGGCATATATCCAGGCATTACCGCTTCTTCACTTGCAATAAAGACAATCCGGCCAAAACTATTGTTCAACATGGTAGGCAGATAAAATCGGGTCAGCGCATCTGCGGATAACACGTTGGTCTGAATGTATTTTTCCCATACGGCATCATCTATATCATAATATGACATCAGCTCATAAATTCCGGTGTTATTGATCAGAATATCAACCTGTGGGAACTTCGCAAATAATGCTTCACGCTCTGCAGAATTAACAATATCGGCTGCTGCATTTTGAGGAGACGTATTCGGATAGGTAGACTTGATTTCATTTACAACGTTTTCTACCTCATCATAATTCCGTCCATTGATCAGTACATTTACACCTTCTTTAGCCAGTTCGATGGCAATGGCTTTACCGATTCCTTTCG
This sequence comes from Paenibacillus tundrae, assembly GCF_036884255.1. Lineage (NCBI taxonomy): Bacteria > Bacillati > Bacillota > Bacilli > Caryophanales > Paenibacillaceae > Paenibacillus > Paenibacillus tundrae. The sequence continues at coordinate 3,549,097 of NZ_CP145605.1, forward strand.
TCGAACCTGTTACCAATGCTGTTTTATGATTCAATCCCATGTCCATGATCGTATTCTCCCTTGTCTGTTCTAGTTGTTGGTTCTCGATGATTGATTATTAATGAGTGTGTCCGCCTGAAAATGAAGGATGATCTCCTGAGTTTGCATCCCCCTCCGCATGCTCAATGCGCCAATTGGCAGGCGTATCGCCTTCCCAAGTGCGGAATGCACGGTAAAATGAATTTTGATCTTCATATCCGATCAGAAAAGCCACTTCCTTGATATCAAGTGATAAATCTGACAAATACATCCGTGCTTGTTCATGCCTTGCTTGTGTGAGCAAATGGTTAAATGTCGTGCTTTCATCGGTTAGTCGACGCTGCAAAGTCCGATTGCTCATACCAAGTTCTTTAGCGACCATGTGCACATCAGGACGCCCAGCGCTGAAGCTGCGCTTCATAATCCATTTGACCATCTCCGAGAAGGAACGATTCCCTTGATGTTCATGTAACGTGCGATCCAGTGCAGGAGTCAGAATCTCAAGCAACTCTTCATTGTAAGTACGAAAAGGAAGATCCAGATCTGTCCGATGTAACATCAAACGATTGCGATTGGCATCCGTTCGAACCTGGCATCCAAAGTAGTCTTCAAGAGCCTGAATGTCTCCCATCGGCTGTGAAAACTCTACAGTTCTTGCCGTCAGATGCCGGCCTGTTCCTCGTCGTCCCAATTCGAGAAGGAAAGCTAGCGTAATGCCCACCAGAAGCGGTGGACACGCTTGATCCGTAACCAACCATTGCAGATCTATGGTACATTCTTCGCGATCTTCAACCATCTCTAAACTTTCTGGAGGACACAGCTGTTTATATCGAGCCATCCGTTGTAGTGCATCGCGATAATCACGTGCGTGAAAAGTGGCTAATATAGGGGGTGGATATTTCGTTACCTCATAAATGGTTGCAAGTTGGATCATCCCGTGAGCAATATCACCTGCGAGATCTGAATATGCCTGCCAGATTGCGTAATATTGAGTGATATTCACCGATGAATCGGAAATAATCGTAAGTGGTAAACCGGCCTTGCGTGCTACATCATGTGAGTTAATGCCGATCTGACGTAGTCCTTCCCAGAATCCCGATGGCATCTTAATACGTTCAAATGAATCGCTTGTCATTGATGTGCACCTCCTTCTGCTGACTGACAAACTCGGATGACATGCATCCTTCGCTGACTTGCAAATACAATGATACTCTTAGGGTTTATATATGTAACTAGCATAACATGACAACCTACTAACACATTGCGCCATGCTCATCTCATCGCGATAATTGGAGCATATCAGGTGCCAATACGTTTAATAGCCAAGAAGTAATTGTTTTGGGTTTTGGACATCTTCAATCATCATGCGTATACAAACGTCGAGGGTTACACAAAAGGCTACCCTCATGGATAGCCTTTTCTCCAAACCCAAATATCGATATGCTGACATAGTTATTCTGCAATGCTGCTCCGAAACTTAGCCAAATGTTTTATCCAAACGGAAAGCCCTTCCCTCTTGATGAATATGAAGTGCCACAACTTGACCATCTCCATCCCGTTCAAAATCAACGCTTGCATTCAGCCCATCTGTTGAAAATGTCGTCTCCGATTCGGGAGATAGTCGGATTGGGGACTGTTCTTGTATTCGTAATGCCAAGTTATTACCGTCTAGGTTGATAGAAGCATGTAGTCCTGATGTTGCTTTATAATCGCCTACGTACTCCTTAAGTATATTCGGCGATACATCCACATTTATTTGATCAGGAGAATATCCGAGCCATCCATATTCGCGCGCAATAGCGTGCTCGATTTCTCCAAGCAATGCATTACCTTCATTAGAATTAATCATAATGACGGCACCATAACCGTGATGTTTGGATAAAACAAATCGGGATACGAAACCTTCATTCCACCCATTATGACCGAAACGACTTGCTTCCCCTTCACCTTCTAGGAAAAAGCCGATACCCATATGATTCTCAATTTGGGCAGTTAACATTTCGTTTAAAGTTTCCGCAGAGAGAATCCTACTCGAATGATGCTGTAATGTTAGTTGCAATTCAATGCCTATACGAGCAAGATCTGAAGGCACCGTCCAGAGACCTGCTGCCGCCATCTCTGGATATACATACCACTTACCAGGCAGAGGTCTGCCTTTCCAAGGATGTCCCGTCGCGGTAGTTTCATGCCTTTGAGAAGATAATGGCTGTTCATATGTACTGTTCGTAACTCCTAACGGTGCGAATATCAACTTGCTCATAATTTCAGCTAAGGGTTGGTTCAGCCTATCCTCAACAAGCTGTTGTGCAATGGTTGTACCCCCTCCGGAATATCGAAATTGCAATCCTGGAATAACATTAACCTCCACAGATGAAGTATTGGCTGGATGTTGTCCATTCAGAATCTGCACTAGCTTGGGAAGTTCACCGGTTCTTTCATAACCGGGAAATCCCTGAATCGTAACTCCCGCACTATGGCTCAATAATTGCCGCAACGTGACTTTTGGCTGCCAGCCGGAAACAGAAGGTATTTTCCAAGATGTCAGATAATCGTTCACGTCCCGATCCAGATCTAATTTCCCTTCCTGAACTAATCGCATTACAGCTATAGCAAAAATCGGTTTGCTGACCGACGCAGCTTGGAAGAGCGTTGTTTCGGTGACAGGCTGCGGTTTCCCTGCCTCGCGTACCCCGAATCCCCGAGCCCATTCTAGTTTGAAGTCATTGATAACCGCAATGGATACCCCAGGTGTGTTGTAATACTTCATTCGATCTGCTAGCGTTGCTTCCTGACCGTATTTATTTCGAAGATGAGTTTCCGGTTGTAAACGCTTAATAATTGCTTCGATTCGTTCTTCAATTGCCATGGACATCGACCTCTTCCCACTTTATTCGTTTTGAATATAATTCCACAAGCCGGCCAGATTCCCCTTTCATCTCAACGATAAACTGAACTAGTACAGGGTAACTATTTCATTATAGTAGACGTTTATAACTAAGCAGAGTATATAAGGAGGAATGGTCATGACAAAATTATGGATAGTATTTCTACTAATGGGTTGTATGTTGGCTCATTATTTCGTTTCTCCTGACTCTCCAGTTATATCTACTTCTACTAGTGAGCCTGTTCAACAAGAAGAATCCAATCTAGTCGGCTACACCAGTAAAGAAGAAATTGCTGCTGCTCTTGATGCAGCAAATATCTTCAATTTTCACTACATAGATGAGATTCACTATGAGGGGGATGAGCTGCAAATTGTGCAGACATTGAATCGAAATATGAAAGGTATACTGCAGTTCGATGCTGACGCGGTACGTTCAGCTTATGTTCAAGATCACGCGGTTCACGAGGAAGAATTCAGTCAAGTGTATGCTGTAGCTATTTCAATGGATGAGCCGTTGTTTAATGTGCTTCAAGATGGAAACATCGAAGTGTTTGTTAAACAAATAAATGTGTATTTCCATGAGTCTCCCCTACAAGCAGATGAAACTACTAAGTTATACCATATGCAAAAAGAAGATTCAGCATGGCGTATTCTCTCTATTACGAATTAACACTCCTTGCATATAAAAAGTCGTGAGTCTTAATGACCTCACGACTTACTTACTTGTGATCCGATATCCGATTACAACCGCAGTGTAACCAGATCAATTTACCATCATATGTAGTTTGCTTAACGAGCTTATAACGTATGATCTTCTTTCTTTAATTTCCGAATCTGACTCAGCTCTTTCCTGATTTCTAGTAACCGTCTATGCGGCATACTCGGTTCTACTGATTCGGCTTCTACATTTTTGTGTCGGATATCCAAATCATTTAATTGTTCCAAAGATGTTTTCTTGTTCGGAACTGGACTAACTTGACCTGTTCTAGCCTTGATCGATTTGGATCTCTTCGATTTCATAATCTGTTCAAATACGCTGTCTTCTTGAACCATTGTACATTCATCCCTTAGTCTGTAATGCTTCTATTGTAATCAATCCTTGACACTTTGCACACTACTAATTTGGCATCCAACTAATGGTTCCCATCGTTTCTCATTGTCTCCAATCTTTATATAAAAGCGGACCTCAGATTAATATCCCTTTACACAATATCGCTTACAATACAAAAAAATGTTGATCAGTATTAGATCAACATTTTTAAGCACGTTTTGAAATGGAGTTTTACTTGTAATGATTTCAGAGCTTTGTCAATTATAGCAACTTAATTAACTCTTCTAGCTTATCAACCAAACCTACACATCTCTCATTTCGATTTTTCAACCAATGATTTCGGTTTTGAGCCATAATTTAATTACACTATTTTTTCAGCATTTCCCTTCGGAATAGTGACCCCACAGAATTCATACAAAATATCAGCCATGTACTTATCACTTTCTTTCATGCCATTTAACGCCCATTCGATTAAAACGCAATAAAATCCACCTACATAAAACTTAGCAATATAGTTTTCTTTGTAAGAATCATCGTAGGTTTTAACTACAATTCTTGTGGCTAATTTGTGCAGGTATTCATTACACTTGGCCAGCAATAAGTAACTAACGTTGGACTTTACCAGATTTTCTACTAAGATTTTCTCATTCCTGAAACATCTGAAGAATAATAGTGTTGAATAATAGTTATCAAAGTTCTCCCCTGCCAATGCCTGATCAAAAAAGTCATTAAACACTTGATCAATGCGTTCCACGATTACATCCTCAATGATGTTGTAATTTCTATAGAACCCCATGCGTGAAACACCAGCTTTTGTACAAACCTCGGTAATAGATATATTATTTAGATTTTTGCTTTGCATTAATATCATTAGTGCATTGAAGATCCACTCTTTCGTCATCGCACTTCTGAGTTGATTAGATGGGTTTGACATTACAACATCTCCTTTTATGTCACAGTTGCCTCGAAACGCATTGATATCTTTATGTTATACACATTATACTGAGCTCAACGAGACGTTACAACAGTAACATCTTAGCGAATAAAATTTGAGGAGGAATATAACATGTTCAAAAAATTGCAAGATACGGTGGCATTGGTAACTGGAGCAAGTAGCGGAATCGGTGAGGCGACTGCCAGAAGGCTCGCTGCTCAAGGAGCAACTGTTGTCCTTGTCGCACGTCGTAGAGATCGATTGGAGAATCTGGCTTCGGAGCTAAAAAACCTTGGAGGTGAGGTTCTTGTAATAGAAACAGATATAACAGATAAGAAGCAAGCGGAACATGCAGTTCAGCAGGTTATCCATAAATATGGACGTTTGGACACCGTTATAAATAATGCGGGACTCATGTTAATCGGTAGTGTGTCAGAGACGCCCTCAATCGAATGGGAACGAATGATATCCGTGAATATAAATGGGTTGTTATACATATCCCATGCTGCACTACCGTATCTAATCCAATCAGCCTTGACTTCCGAACGGAAAGTTACTGATTTAATTAATATCAGTTCAGTTTCTGGACGCAAACCATCGGCAGGGCAAGCGGTGTATAGTCTCACGAAATCTGGTGTTGCAGCGTTTACTGAAGCCCTGCGGCAAGAGACTGCCGGACTTAACGTTCGTGTGGCTATTTTAGAGCCAGGCGCAGTGGGAACGGAACTAGGTAATCACTTACGTGACGATGTGCGTGAGCAACTTTCCAATATTCTGAGCAATATTGAAGTTCTTGAAGCAGAAGATATTGCGGAAACGATTGAATTTATTGTAACTCGCCCACGTCGTGTTGCGGTCAACGAGATTTTAGTTCGTCCAACGGATCAAGCAATGTGATGCTGATCCGATTCTTATTAGATACGGTTGCGATGCATTACACAGAAATATGATTGACCTTCCATTGGCCTTACAAGCAAAAAAAGTCGCTAAGGTAGCGACTTTTTTCTGGTCTATCATTTCAATCAGAACCTTGTCAATTAAAGCAACTTAATGACCTCTTCTAGCTCATCCACCAAACCTTTTGCAAGTTCAAAATTAGTATCTTTCAAAGCTAATTCAATTTTCATTTCAACTGCTTTTTTCTTTTGTTCAGTTTCTAAATAGTCTTTATTAAAATGACTCTCATAGATCATCTCTCTAAATTCTTCAATACTCATTTTTTTAATCTTTTTATCCTCAATGAGGACAACATAATCCATACCATTGACTACAGAATAAAAATCATGCGAAATCATGAGAATAGCGCCTTTGTAATCCGTAATGGCATTCTCCAATGCTATTTGAGAATAGATATCTAAATGGCTTGTCGGTTCATCCAGCAGCAATACGTTTGCTTTACTGGCAGCAACTTTAGTCAATTGAAGCATATTTTTTTCTCCACCAGATAAAGATTCTATCTTTTGATTAAGAATTTCTCCTTCAAAGCCATAGTTTGAAAGATACGATCTAATCTCATCATACGTATTAAACCCAGCATCAATGAACTCATCGAGTATGGTGTTCGAATCCTTCAGCATTTCACCTTGAACCTGAGATAAATAAGCCACTTTGACATCAGCATTGATTTCAATGGAAGCATGATTATTCTTAAAGACTTCGCGGAGCAAAGTCGTTTTCCCGGTACCGTTTGCACCGATAATGGCTACTTTATCTGTAGCTTTCATCTCAAAACTAACATTATCCAAAAGCAACTCGTCAAAGGCAACGCTATAATTATTGACAAGTACAACAGGGATATCTTCTGGTTCAAGATCCACATCAAAATGAATATTCGGTTGCTTAATATCAACAAATGGCGCTTTAATTCTACGTGCTTCCAATCTTTCTGTGAACTTAACTCTAGCCTTTAACGCTCTGCCTCTCGATGCTTCTGAATCATTCGTTGCGATCTCTCTAAGGTTAATTACGATATTCTCGTTTCTCTTAATTTCTTCTTCTTCCGCGACTGCGATTTCTTGTAACTCTACTTTGGTCTGAAGCAGTGAGAAGTTGTAATCGATATATCGTCCATCAAACTCTTGGATCTCCGTATCTTCAAGGTGGATGATTTTGTTGAAACAATGATTCAACAGATATCGGTTGTGCGTAACCACCAGCAGCATTCCCTTGTGGGAATTTATAAGTTTTTTAAGTGCATTTAGATTTTCAAAATCCAAAAATACATCTGGTTCATCCATAATCATTAAGTCTGGACGATGGAGCATTTGCTTCATCACTTGAATCAATTTGAATTCTCCACCACTTAAGGAGGAAATGTTAAGATCTTTTAGCTTCATGAGGTTAGCCAGGTTTAGCTGCTTATTAATGTTGTTTTCGAAATTATCCCCGTCCATCGACTGGAACGCGTCTAACGCCAATTGAACCTTTTCCATCAGCGAATCCATATCAGAAGTGGTTCCCATTTCAGCATAAATAGACGTGATTTCATTTTGAATTTTGATAAATTCTTCTGCAATAAATTCGAAAACAGTCATTTCTTTCGCTTGGTCTTCTTGTAAGAACTGACTTACATACCCGATTCTACACTCTGGGTCTATCTCCAACTTGCCATCGTATAAATATCGTTCCGGATCCATCAGAATATCAATCAGCGTACTTTTCCCACTACCACTCGTTCCGATAAAGGCGCAATGTTGGCCTTCTTCTAATGTAAATGAAATATTGTTATATAAATCTTTTTGCGGAAATGAAAAGGATAAATTATCAACTGTTATCATAGTGTTACCTTTCTTTCTAACTAAAATGGTGATTATGAATACATGTCTTATGAACACAGACTTTTAGAGTAACACTGATTACCCCCAAGTACAATTCATTTTTAGTCCTTCGTATAGGAGATTAGTCTCGTTGACTTATCTACGATTCCTCATTATAATTCGGACATCGAGAGCCTGGCAGACACTGTTTTCCAAGAATGCTTGTCGCAAAGTATTTATGTCGGCTTTTGAATAATGAAGCTAGTTCTATAAACAAACTTTAAAGTGAAAGATGTGAAGATTATGACTAAGGAGAAGGTCTACTACGGTAAAGAGATCGAAGTTATGTTTAATTCGGATGTCTGCATTCATTCCGGCATTTGCGTAAAAGGACTTCCTGGAGTTTTTAATTTAAGTAAACGTCCTTGGGTTGATCCAGATGCTGACACTTCCGAGGCCATTGCCCGGCATATTGACACCTGTCCAAGCGGAGCATTGACGTATAAACTTCTGGACGGTAAATTTTCAACTAGGAAAGAGGATGAACATGCATAACGTAGAACATGAACCTGCTAACAAAAGATTTATTATTCAAGATAACGGTGACATTGCTGCAGTAATGACGTATGTGATCTCAAGTCCTGAGCTCTACATTATTGATCACACGTTAGTAGAAAATGCTTACCGAGGACAAGGACTTGGCGATAAACTGCTCCAATCGATGGTGGAATACGCGCGGGAAAACGGTATCAAGATTTTACCATTATGCCCGTTTGCCAAAGGTCGTTTTGATCGTATCACTGAATACGCGGATGTTCTTAATAAATAATAACTAAGCACGTTTAGATCACAATTTCTCTAGATATCAGTTCTCTTTCTAACCATGCCTTAGATGGATTTTCAAATCAGTCAAATGCTCTCATACGGAGCTCATTCAAAAAGGTGCTATCCCTCAAAATGATGAGGAATAGCACCTTTTTATATAAGGATATTGCTCTAATCACAAAATGTTAATGGACTTCTTCAAACGTTACAACCACTATCGTACCCTCACTTGCAATGGATATGATCTGGTTTCCCCTGAAGGATTGCGAAGTACAGCTTCATACTCATAGCTTCCAGATGATCTTCCAGAGATAGCGGTAACCGCAGACTGAGCATTAGGTGTATGCGATTGTAGTGATTGTGTATCGATCAGAACGCCATTCTCATACAGTTCATATTCAGTAGCATTTGTTCCCCACCACAAGTTCATCGTGACATTAAAGTTACCATCACCATCCCAGTTATCGTTCGACAGAATAGCTTGCCCTGGAGAAGCATCGGTAACGATGACTGTCAGTGGAACACTCGTGGTCGTACCTAGTGAATTGATCAATTCCCCGGTATACATATAGGTACCATTTTTCTTTCCAGTAATATCAACTTTTACAGACTGAGCAGATGGCGATTGATCAACTAGGGAAACTTCCTTAATCAACTCACCATTCTCATACAACTTGAATTGATTGCCATTATTACCCCACCACAAATTCATCGTGACAGTGTAGTCTCCATCCTTGAGTCCCGTGTCGTAACCGTTATTGTCCGACAGTACCGGTGTCCCTGGTGCACCGTTCGCTAGTGGTGTTGCTTGGTAAAGCCATTCCTCCCACTTAAGCAGTACATTCACCTGTTCATCCGTAAACACGTTTCCTCTAGCTGCTTGAACGTCACTGCCATAGGATGCGAGCAGTTGACGTGCTTTTGCCCCGTCACGATCATTAGCAGCCTGTTGTGCTTGTTGTAAGGTGTTCACAAGCTGATCAGCAAGTACGCTTGCATTCGGATCGGCCGATTCATCAGCAAAGGAGTTCGTCAGATTAATCAAGCTGTCGAAAGTAGCAATTACCGCAAAGCTATATTCTACTGTCTGTTCCCAACCCGCTATATCGGAGACGGTTGCCGTAACCTGGTTCAGGCCCGGTTCCAATGTGTACGCTGGAGTATCCAGAAGCACACCCTCCGGTTCTGCCACACCGGATACCGCGTCAGAGGCTGTATAGCCGATTTCCACATGCTGATCAATCGTGTACTCCGTTTGACCATGAATTTCGATGGTTGGAGGAACGAGATCAATAGATACGGTCAAAGACTGCTCACTTTCCTTGTTACCGTCTACATCGACGCTCCAGTATGTGATCGTGTGTGTACCTTCTTCAGTTAGAGTCAACTGTGTGCCACTCACCGTCTCGTCATCGTTAACTTGATAATAAGTTCCTTCGACCTCGGAATCTTCGTCACTTGCTGTAAAGGTTACTTGTACTGGAGAAGTATACCACCCGTCATGTTCTTCCCCTTCCACGGTTACCGTGGTATGCGGGGCTTTCTGATCTGGATTTTCTCCTTCCAATTTAACGTGAGCTGACAGCGGAATATTCAATTCCTTCACAAGACCTGCCACAAGTTCAGATACCTTGATTGCTCCGTTCATCTGCAGATGTGTATTGTCTTCCGTTGTGCCTACCCACATAAATATTGATTTCGTTCCTTCTGTGCCAAGCTCTTGGAAATACTCCCAGCTAGCTTGGTTCAGATCAATAATGAGCGTTTCGGTCTCCTGTGCCGTTTCCTTCATCGCCTGTACGTATTCCGGGAAGCTCTTATTCAGCACCTCTCCGGTAAAATCACGACGGTTGACTGGCGTGACCAGAACCGGAATCGCCCCTCTTTGCAGAGCACCGTTAATGTATTCTTTCAAGTACACTTTAAACTGCTCTGGCGTTAGATAACGCTCTGGACGGGACGGCGTGGAATCATTATGAGACCACTGCATGAATAGATAATCGCCTTCATTGATGTCGAGCAAAATATCGTTAAGGTATCCACCAACCAGGAAGGTTTTGCTGCTCAATCCCCCGACTGCACGGTTATCAATGCTGACTTCATTTTGATCAAAATATTGACCCAACGTCTCGCCCCAACCTGCTTGCGGACGATAGTTCTCCGCGTAATTGGCCACGGTGGAATCACTAGCCAGATAGACAATAGGTTTGTCGCTTGCATTGTTATCTGGTAGACGCTCCAGCGTCAACGCATTGATTTTCGGTGCATTTCCAGTGAAGTTGAAGTTAAAGATTCCATCGATGAGCGCAATATCATAGGTTACTTCTTTGAACTCGCCCTTGGCAATGGTTGTGAGCGGCAGTTTCGTCATCTGCTCTACCACGACATTCGCGCTGGTCGATTCTTCCGCATCTCCTATGGTCATCGTTACACGGTAATTCGCTGGCTCCATTTCCACCAGGAAAGAAGTGCCGTTTACTCGAGTAAAATCCTCCTTGAGCGCATCCCCGGTCTCCCGGTTCTCATCTTGTGTCAATGCAGTATCAGCAAAGCCGTACTTATTGCCTTCAATGTACGCTCTTTTGGCATCTACCTTGATGTATCCTTCGGCAGCATCGCCAGAACCAAAATCAAATTTGTACGTGTTAATCTCTACACCCGGTTCAGTCGTCAACGAATCCTTTGCGACCGTTAACACGTTAAACGCATGATCAATTTGAGCTTGGGTTGCTTCTGTATTAAAGATAGCTTCCGCAGCTGCCAAAGCCCGATTGACTACTGCTTTCGAAGCTTCTGTATATGCTGACAGATCAAGTGCCTTGACCTCATCGTACAGGTCAACCAAGGCTGTCTGATCGCCGCCCTCTGAATCAAGCTGAGTTCCTTCAATTCGCACATTATCAATCTGAGTAGTCCAGTTCAGCGTACCTCCACCGCCTTTTCTCGTACCAAGGAACCGAATCGCTCTGACGTTATCTGCATAGGCGATGGAACTCATAGGGATATCCTGGATCGTCTGTGTGACGGTTGGATCCGCCTGATTCGTTAATGTCAGATCCAATGTTTTCTCGGCAAAATTAACGGATGCATCCACATTGACCCATTGGTTCTTGGAGATCTCTGTAGCCGTTCCCCCTTCAGGTATGGCTGTATCACCTGTGCCGTAGTCCGGGTTATATGCACCGACAAAATAATGAATTTTCGTGCTTCCGGTTTTGGTAAACAGTGTGAACAGAGCATTTTCGTTCGAATCTTGAACCGTCAGGTGACCTTCAGACGGATAGGCACTCACATTGCCGGATTGCCAGTCAAAGTTCACGTCTACCTTATCGCCATTTACGGCATCGAACAAACGGAACACTTTCGCCCGATGGCCTGATCCAGAACCTGTGACCGACAGTACCTTATTCCCTGACTGTTCAACTACCGTTCCCGCCATGGTACCGGCAATACCAGTAGCGTTCACCATCGCATACTGATAGTCCGCTGCGGCGCCTTCAAAGTCCTCTTCGTAGAGCTGGATTTCCGGCTCTGGCTCGGGTTCAGCTGTATCCGGGTCAATGACCAGGGGAGAAATGCTAAGCTCCATGTCTTTCACCGCGCCGGCAACCAATCCAGCAATTCTCTGCGCACCATAACTGCTGAAATGGGTGTTATCGTTGATCCCATTCGGGTATTTCGGATATTCGCCCGGATTAGCATATAGGAAAACTTTTTCCGTAGCTGTATTACCAATTTTGTTGAAGTACGCAATGCTTAATTTGCTGAGATCAATCAGCGGCACATTCAGTTCCTGCGCCACTTCTTTGGCTGCTTGCACATATGCCGGGAAGCTAACATTGAACTCCTGAGTTAACGTATTAAAATCTCTGCGTCCAACCGGAGTAAGCAGTACCGGTGTAGCGCCGCGCTGTTTCGCACCGTTCACATAACGGGATAAATAGATTTTATAGTCTTCTGGTGATGCATACCGATCTGGTATACCTGCACTAGCGTCATTATGACCAAAGGAAATGAAGAAGAAATCCCCTGGCTTAATGCGCTGCAGAATTGTATCCAGACGTCCATCTACCATGAACGATTTACTGCTACGTCCACCAATTGCATCGTTCACAATCACTGCCCCATTAGAGAAATAACGTCCGAACTGTTGTCCCCATCCTTCTTGCGGAGCTTGCATTTCACTGTAAGATTGCATCGTTGAATCACCGGCCATATAGATCGTCGTTGCTGTACCGGCCTCTTTCTCCGGATATTTCTCTATAATGATGTCTTGGATGTCTATGGCAGTACCCGTAAAGAGAAAATCAAGTTGCCCGTCCACTAAGGCAATATCATAAGAATACTCCAGCGGCTCTCCTGCTTTTACATTGGTTACAGCGAACTTTTGAACAAATTCAGATTTGACTCCAACGTTAGAGTCATGCGTATCGCTGCCCAAACGCAGTGTTACCTTATAGTTCGCATTCGGCAGATCAACGGCAAATGTCGTGCCTGCCGCGACTGATACCTCGTTAACCCCTACGGTAACACCGCTTGTATCCGTAAATCCATATCCCGTCTCTTGTGTGTATGGCGTATCTTGAATATCCGTACTTCCAGCCGCTGTATCTGTACCAAAATCAAAACGGTATACGGAATCCAGCATTTCCGCTCCGCGAGTCAGTGTCAGATCAGCTTTAGGGAATGAAGTTGACTCTGCTCCAAGATAAAAGCCAGTATGCGGTGGCTGGTTGTAGGATACATTTTGCCAAGCTACGCCCAGGCGATACACAGGATCCTGCATCAGTGTAGGGATGCGATAGTCTGTAGGAATGGTCGTCGTATAGAGACGATATTCTGAACTATCTTCACTCCGCAGCAGAATTTCCTCACGCCAGTCCCCCAGAATGTCCGCTTGAAGCGCAGGATTTCCTTTGGTATGATTGTTCGTTAATGTACCGGTTGCCCGGAAGATTTCGTCGAGCTTTTTATTTTCGTAATCCCATTTATAAATGAGCGGAATTCCTCTAGCTGTACTGTTATCCCACTCATGGTCAAACAGTTCACGCTGAAGATCTCCATCCCACCAGATGGCAAAGTTTGCGGTTTTGGGTCCCTCTTCAACAGTGTAGATTGGCTCTCCGGCAGCCGAGTAAGTACTGGTTACAGGTACACTTTGTCCGTTAGTAACCGTGGTTGCCCATGACTCGTATCCCGGATGATTCGGATCAATGTCTGCCGACATCCCACGGCCTGTGTCAAAACCCGTTTTCTCTCCCCAGAGAATTTCACCTGTAGCCGCATCACGCATCTCCAGTCCGTATGCAGCATTGGAATGCTCGTGTACACTTACGACCTGTTGACCCTCACGGTTCGGATCGAGCTTGCCTGCGTGCATAGCGTCGCCGTGACCGAGTCCGGTGCTATACATCAAGCTGCCATCATCGTCTATCGCTAAGGCGCCAAACATGATCTCGTCCTTGCCATCATTGTCAGCATCCAGCACACTTAGATTATGGTTGCCTTGTGCCTCATATTGAGATCCTGCCTCGTTGGTGTCAAACCTCCAACGTTTGACGAGTTCTCCGCCAACATAATCATAAGCAACAAGCACAGTACGAGTATAATACCCCCTGCTCATTACAACACTTGGCTTCGTACCATCCAGATAAGCGATAGCGCCAAGGAAACGGTCTACACGGTTACCGTAGCCATCGCCCCAATCGCTGACATTGCCTCTTGGAGGATCATAATCCACAGTGGATACGGCCGCTCCAGTCTCACCGTTGAATAGCGTGAGATATTCTGCACCTGTCAGTATGTATCCGCCTTCATTACGGTAATCTTTAGTACCATCGCCAATGATCGTACCTTGTCCGTCTGTCGTGCCGTCTGCAGTCTTTACAACTACTTCAGCCTTTCCGTCGCCATCCAGATCGTATACCATTAATTGCGTATAATGTGCTCCGGCGCGGATGTTGACGCCAAGGTCAATCCGCCACAGCTTCGTGCCGTCTAATTTGATCGCATCGATATACACATTGCCGGTGTAACCTGCCTGCGAATTATCCTTGGAATTGCTTGGACTCCACAGAAAGACGATCTCATATTCGCCGTCACCATCCAAGTCCGCTACGGAAGCATCACCCGCATAGTAGGAGTAAGTTCCACCGTCCTTGGTTCGGCCGTCAGCCGGTTTATCAAGCGGGATCGGTAGATAATCGTTATGCCAGACCGATACAACCTCTGGCTCCATTTGCTCCTTGCCCGTAATAATCGTAGAAATCTGATATTGGGAGCTGTCGAAGCCACTTGTGTCCACATAGTTCGTCACATCGCTTATAGGCGATGCGTTTACTTTCGTCCCGTTTTTATATATATTGAAAGCGATCTCATCAGGATCATTGTTCAGATACCTCCAGCTTAGAAAAACACCGTTGTCCACGAGAACCGCAACCAGACCACGGTTCAGATATTCCCCCTGTCGACCCGCCTTGATGTCTGATGTCTCTGCTCGTGCCGGAGCGGGAGGTACAGCCAATGAAATTACCATAAGGAATGCTAGAAAAGATACAAACATCGATTTCTGGATGGAAACAGTTCTTCGGTTCATCGGATTAGCTCCTCCTTTATCCAAAAATTCATTTTAAGAAATCTGCCTTACTTGTTGTCAAATGAACACAAAATTACAGTCACCATCCTTTCGTATGTTACCGCTTACATTTATCTTACAGGTCTAAAAAAAGACAGACAATCTAAAAAATGTGACGTATTATATAACATAATTGACTTTTTTAGGTAGGGGTGAAGGTATGAATCATACGGTCTCTTATGCTTTTCGTAATGACGATACATCAATCATGACACTGGACTCTATTGGATGGCAGATCGTCTCAAGTGAGGAATATCGTTGTCCAAGTGATGACAGACCGGATCCGGGGCATGTTGTTTTTCAATACACTCTGAATGGCCAGGGTTATCTGGATATTGACAATCAAACACTTCCTTTACCTAAGGGGCACGCACTACTCGTCAAAATTAGCGGAGAACATTGCTATTACTATAAGCAAGAAAATAACGAACCATGGGAATTTATTTGGATTAACATTCGCGGAGATGAAGCCAATCGAATATGGGATATGATTCATGATAATGAGGGGCATGTCATTTTGCGGAACGCGGATTCTCCCTTAATTCAAGAATTGTGGCAGATCATCCATTTGATTCATCAAGAGAAAGTGACCGACAAGTATCGTCTGTCCATGCAAGTCTATCAGTGGTTGCTTCTCTTAGTGCAGACGAGTCGGGATGCGGAGAGGGATATCGGTGTCCTATCCATAACAACAATCGAGAAATGCAAAAAGTTCATTCGAGAGAACTATGCTTCCCCCTTGACGCTGGACCTACTGGCGAGCCACTGTGATATCAATAAACACTACTTATGCAGATTATTTCAGAAATCGGAGAAAACATCACCGCTAGCTTATCTCAAGGACAGACGGATTGAAGTTGCCGTCCGACTTCTCCGCACGACAGAAATTCCGATTGCTCAAATCGGTCAACAATGCGGCTTCGAGAGTCCCAGCTATTTCGGCAAAGTCTTTCGGCAATATATGTCCATGTCGCCCAAAGAATATCGGCTGAATAAGCTAACATTTCCTTACGAAGCGATCTACTATGAATAGGCCATCTCTGCTTTTGCTTAAGGCTCACAGGGATCGAGACGTTCAATGTCGTAGTTTCAAAACGCTATAGAATTATAGATTTGCTGAATACGATTCTCAAGAGATTCAAACTGTACGAATCTACCTTCTCGGAACAATTCTTTTTGCTCATAGAACATGATGAATGTCGGGACTGAAAAAATTAAAAAACGCCCCGCAACTTCTGTAACTTGCTTTGCATCCACTTGTATGAATTCAATATGAGGATAGTTTGTCAAAAGCTTCATTAATTTGGGGAGAATCGCGTGACAGACAGAACATTCTTCTTGTGAAACATACAGTAAAACTAAAGAATGATGTTGTAAACATATATCAATATCTTCAATAGAGTTGATTATTTGATGTTTCATCATATTCAAATCCTCTCATCTTAGCTTGTTAACATATAGAAATATTGTACACGGAAACCTGGAATACTAAAACCTAGCCTTTGGTTCTACTGCAATATGGCTATCCAACTTCAACGACTTTTCGGAAAAGACCTCGTTTGCTCCAGTAGGAATCTGGACGAATCGGTTCACACCTCTAGGAAACAGTAAACAAAATAAGAAAAATTGGAGATTTCTCCCGACCCCTTGGTTCATCTAGTGGGATAATTATTCAATTTCACTATTGGCTGAAGCATCATAAAAAGCCGCTACTTCCATAGCGGCTTCATTGACATCATTTTCAAAAGGGATTCTTTATTGAATATTCAATGTTATATTAACAGGATAGATAAGTAGTAGAAATGACCGCCGGCTGTTCATGCCGACAGTCATCGCTTTAATCCGTAGTATGTTTCTCATCATACTCGCTTGATATTTCTTTGAGCGATCTGATTTTACCATGAGGGTGCTGTTCTTGCTTTCGTGACTTCCAAGCAGCTTCCTGCCTTTTCTTCTGGCGAGCCATAAAAGATCTCCTCCTCTGGAAATGAGAAATGATACTACCTCTGTAGGATGTCGATGTTAAGCTACTTTCATTCATCCTTAACTCTTATTGAGCAGTGTATCCACCGTCTACGATCAGACTGTTGCCTGTCATATAGGAAGAATCGTCACTCGCCAGGAACAGAACAGCTTTTGCCATTTCTTCTGCTTGACCAAGACGTTTCATTGGTGTTGCTGCAGAAAGAGCCTGTTTGCTCTCTTCAGGAATAATCGGTGTATCGATAAATCCTGGGCATAATGAGTTAACCCGAATGTTATTTTCTGCATATTCCAGCGCAAGCGAACGAGTCAAATTCACGACACCGCCTTTGGCTGCATTGTACGCTGCAGAACCAGGTGAACCAACCCATCCGTACATGGATGCCGTGTTAACGATCGTGCCTCCACCAATTTTCAGCATTTCGCGAATGGATTCACGTGCAACCAAGAATACGCCGTCCAAGTCTACGTTGACTGTATTGCGCCATTCTGCATAGTCCAGTTCATGTGAAGGATGCACACGTCCGATCCCTGCGTTGTTGAATACGATATCCACTCGGCCAAAAGCCTCGACCGTTTGTTTGAAAATATCCGCAACCTCTTGTTCACTGGTGATGTTAGCTTTAATAAAGAGGGCATCTGCTTTAAGCGCTTTCAGTTCCTGCTCGAACGCCTTCCCTTTTTCTTCATTCAGATCCACCAAGACCACTTTGGCACCTTCAGAAACGAAAAGACGTGCTGTCGCTGCGCCAATCCCAGATGCTCCTCCTGTGATAACTGCTACTTTATCTTGAAGTTTGCCCATGAATAATTCCTCCAGTATAATATTTTGAATAGCGACTATATAAATAGTGCTATATGATGTTTACAAAACTAATTGTATGCTTAAAATTGTAACAATCCAATCATTAAGATAAGACCAAATGTCTACCTCATAGACACTTTTCTAAACAATGTCGATTTTTATAGGAGATTTATTGAATGAATGATGAACTTATTGTGACAACTCAACATCGTAATCGTACCAAAGAACACCTCAAAGCAGCCTTAATTCAGCTCATTAAGAAAAAAGGCTTCCACGCTGTGTCGGTGAAGGATATCGTAGAGCAAGCGGGTTATAATCGCAGCACATTTTATTTACACTATCAGGATAAATATATTCTAAGCGAAGAATTATTAAATATGGAGCTCGAAGGATTGCGAGGTGCGGTAGGCAAACCCTATTGGCATGGTCAAAAGGTTCTGACAAACAAGCTTACTGCCGAATCTTTTCAGATCGTGGACTATATTTACGAACACCGTGACTTCTTTGAACTGATTCAATACGATGATACGTTACCCGGTCTACATACAGGATTTCCGCAAACAATACTTAAAATCTATGAGGAACAATTTATCTTCGAGACGATCAACAACTCCCCAGTGAACATGGAGTATTTCAAGTACTATACCGCATACGGTTTCTTTGGACTATTAAACAATTGGATCTTAAGCGGATATCGTGAATCACGCGACACATTTATCCAAAACGTCATTGAACTCACAAGAACGCATATTCACTCTTTTCAGTATGTGGGCGACAAATTTGAGTAAGCTTATCAATTAAAACTCTGTTGATCTCTTAAAATATGTTTGTTGCGTTTGAACTTTGTATAAGAGTCGCTAATATTCTTTCATTAACGGAAGGAAAAATATGATTCAGATTAACACTTCATCATTCCCAAAAAACAAGCTGCCTGTAGGCAGCTTGTTTAGATATAAATACACTTACTATCACATTTCATGCTGAATGTTACCACAGGTTCAAATTAACTTACTTTGCTCATGGCTAATGCTGTTACTAAGCTATACGACACCAAGCAACTTTAAAAATCACCATACATCGCTACATCTAGCTCCACCGTTCCGCCAGACCATGCTTTTAGTGAAGTCCACTCTGCCTCTCCTTGCCAGAAATCGGCTTCGGGTGAGAGCCCCAAGGCTAGAAATACGGTCGTACATAGGTATAAGCTGCCTGTCGAAATATAGGCTTCCCCGATGGCTGGTTGACTCCCGGCAAAGCCAATACGAAGCCAACCATGCTCATCAAAAGTACCCTGTATCTCTATCTGTCTCTTCATAACGGCTGTAAGAGCACAACGAACCTGAGCTGGCAACAGCTTCTCCGGCAGTTCTTCCCTAAGCGCCATCAACGATAGATGCTGAAATGCCCCGAACCGATATGCGAGTGATCGTCCAAGAGGTGGATAGGTTCCTTCAGGGGATATCATTCGTTCCAAAACAGCCGCATAACGCACTGCTCTTTTCAACACGTTAACTCGAAGTGCTGCCCAATCCTCGAACTGATCACCTACTGCATCTAGAATATCGACCAGCATAGGTTGAATGACAAAGCTATTGTAATAATCCCAATGAAATGCTGGACCGTCACCGTACGCACCGTCGCCTTTATACCATTGCTCATGCTGTCTTAACGCATAATCAACACGCATACGATCCCACTGTTCTACACCCATTCGAAATAATGCAGTTTCAATCATGGCACTAAACAGAAGCCAATTGCTAAAGACCGGACGAATCTTTCGCGTAGCCATCAACGCCGAGATTAAATTCGTTTTCACTTCTTCATCAAGCAGTGCATACAGTTCGTTTGGAGCACGTAGAACTGCATTGGCCAGAAAGGCTGCATCAACGACAGGTTGACCACCTTTGGTAAAATTCATATAGTCCGGTGAAGCTGGATCAGTTGCAGCCTCAATTGCTTGCCTAGCCATCATAGCCATTTGTGACCGAAGTTCACCTTCATCACCAGAACGTGGTCCCTGTTCAAGCCATGGTGCGATCCCCGCCAAGGTACGTCCTAATGCTTCCAAGTATGTATAATCGGATCGGTCACCCGCCCTTGCTTCAACAGGCATCTCTGCAGTCAATTGCCGTTGGGATAAAGAACGTAAAACAGGCTGTGCAATCTGAACTAAGGTGTCCACCCAATATCTTCTGTCGTTCCTCATGAAGCATCGCTCCTTCGTAGGCTCGTATTTTAGATCAAGTATAGATTGTTGTATCCCCTCCTTCAATAAACTATAATGATCAAAAACTGACCTATCGTGCTAGGAGTGTACACAGATGTTGAAGTTAATTTCTTGCGGATTTCACACCATTCACCATGAGGGGATTATCCGGAATCGCCCGAATGGATCAGGTCATTACACATATGTATTCTTCAATAGCCGTGCAGAAGTGACGCTACGTGAGCAAACGATGATTGTAGAAAAAAATACATTTATCCTGTTTGGCCCAGAGACGCCTCATGCGTACCGCGAAATGGAGAACCCTTTTATCAATGACTGGTTTCATTGTTATGGTGCGAACATGACTGATTTTCTGATGGAATTGAATTTTCCGCTGGACACTCCGATTGAAGCATCCGATCCGCTGCTCATATCCAGGTGTGTTATGGAGTTACAAACGATTAACCGACTTGATGGTTCACTACGTGAGCGTATCATCGATTGTGACCTCCGATCTTTCTTCATGAAATTGAGTGATCTGCGCGAGCGAACGGCTCCTCATCAACTGAATCGTTATTATATTCGATTCAATGAATTGCGTAACGAACTATACCGCTCACCTCACCAGAATATTTCTGTGGCGGAGCTTGCTTCCCGATTAAATGTAAGTAAATCTTATTTTCAACATATCTATAAGCAGTTATTTGGCTGCTCAGTGATGACGGATATGATTAACGGAAGACTTGAACACGCGAAGTACCTTTTGGATCATAGTGAGATGTCGGTAACTGAAATATCCAGCTCGTGCGGTTATGACAATGACACCCATTTCATGCGTCAGTTCAAGAAATTTGTGGGTACCTCACCACGGCAATACCGGTTTAGACGCGAAGCTAGTTATGGATCGCCTCTAAACCAAAAAGGCTAGCCCACAAAAAAAGGCTAACCTATCAGGTAACAAATATCCTGTGATATATCACACATGCTAATCTATTTCGGTCTGAAATTGTCCATATTGATAAAGTATGATCTCCGATATTATCGCAGTGGCGCAAAATGGCTGATGGAAGACAGAATTTCTTCCGTTTCCGAGATTATATCAGGGGTAAGCTCAAGTTTAACCGCTTTGAGATTCTCTTCAATCTGCGCCGGTCTGCTAGAGCCAATGATGGCAGAACTTACCACGGGTTGACGTAGAATCCACGCCAATGCGAATTGGGACAATGTTGCTCCAATTTCATTAGCAAGTTCCGACAGCTGTAACGTACATTGAAGCACATCCTCACGCAAATAGCTGTTGATGACGCCATTCGTTTGATTATTCGCAGCCCGTGTACCTTCAGGAATCTGCTGTCCCGGTTTATATTTACCGGTGAGCACACCCTGTGCCAGTGGAGAGAATACGATGAGCCCCAGCCCTTCCTGCTCGCATTGCTCAATGACTCCTTCTCTCTCAATATAGCGTTCAAACATATTGTAGATCGGCTGATTGGAAATTAACGGACGTAAATTCAGACGTTTGCTAATCCCTGATGCCTCTGCAATCTGTGCGGACGTCCACTCACTGACACCTGCATACAAAATTTTGCCTTGCGCTTGCAGATCATCCAATGCTCGAAGTGTTTCGTCAACAGGAGTTTCGGAATCAAAGCGATGACATTGATATAAGTCAATATAATCTGTACCCAGCCGCTTTAAGCTCGCCTCACACTGCTCAACGATGTGTTTACGGGACAATCCGCGATCATTCGGTCCTGATCCCTGCGGGAAAAACAACTTCGTAGCTAGCACGTAACTATTGCGTGAATACTGCTTCAGCGTGCTTCCCATCACCTCTTCGGCGCCCGGATACGAATTCGATGTATCGAAAAAATTAATGCCGAGTTTATACGCTTTATGCATACATGCGCGCGCCGCTTCTTCTGAAGTTGCTGATCCGTATGTTAGCCAGCTTCCCAATCCAATTTCACTAACCTTCAATCCACTTCGACCAAGTCTTCTGTATTTCAACTAAATCACTCCTTATAAGAATGGTTGGATTAGAGCCTACTCGTGTAAACGCTCTATTGTACAATCTTAGGATAGTGGTTAAACTTAGGTTTAAGTCAAGACATTCAATCATTTTTTTGGAAAGGAAGATTTGCTTGGAATTTACGATTAAACAAGTCGCGGAACGAACCCAATTACCTGCTTCCACTTTGCGTTTCTATGATCGGGCAGGTCTCATGCCTTTATTGAAGAAGACGGAATATGGTACCCGTAAATATTCTGAGATGGATATATGTTGGCTGGAATTAGTACGTTGCCTAAGGGACAGTGGCATGCCACTTGAGGATATCAAAGCATTTATGCTGCTCTGTCTAGAAGGTTCCGGCACTAGTGAACAGCGGAAGGAAATGTTGGAGACGCATCGGCATAACATTTTGAAACAAATGGACATGTTAAACTGCAGCCTGGGTACCATTGATTACAAGCTAGAGCACTATAATG
Organism: Paenibacillus tundrae; assembly: GCF_036884255.1. Taxonomy (NCBI): domain Bacteria; kingdom Bacillati; phylum Bacillota; class Bacilli; order Caryophanales; family Paenibacillaceae; genus Paenibacillus; species Paenibacillus tundrae. Next base: position 3,571,683 of record NZ_CP145605.1, read on the forward strand.
AGATTGGCATTTTCCATATCGATACCAAATAGTACATAGGATGTTTATTATAAAACAAAAAAAACGCTCGTGTTAGGTACAAATCTTTCGGCTACCTTAACATAATGAGCGTTTGAATATTTTAGGCTGTTCATTTATAAAGACATCTTATTGTTCGCATACGCAGCCGCACCGATCATACCTGCTTGTCTACCTAATTTAGCTTGTAGGATCTCACAAGCACTGGAAGCAAGTGCTAAAGCATGTTTTCTAACGGTATCTCGGACTGTTTCCAGCAAACGTTCCCCAGCAGCAGACATTCCACCACCCACAATAACGACTTCAGGATTCAATAAATTGATCACATTCGCAAGACCAAATCCAAGAATGGTGCCTGTTTCATGCATCACCTCGATCGCAAGAGCATCTCCAAGATCATAGGCCTCCGAAATCATATGGGCAGTAATTGCTGTCCCATCGTCTCCTGCCCATTGCAAGATGATACTTGATCGACCTTCCTCAAGCTTCTCAGTAAACGTTCTAACCATACCTACCGCAGACACATATCTGCCTAAACAGCCCGAGCTTCCGCATCGACAAGGTCGACCTTCCCGGAACATATTCATATGCCCAATTTCGCCAGCACTAGACGTGGTACCGTAGATGACTTTGCCATCATTCACAATACCCGATCCTAGACCCGTACCTAATGTGATTAATACTAGGTTACGATAGCCAACGCCTGCACCGAAGAGCCATTCTCCGTACATATTTACTCGAACATCATTATCAATGAAGACTGGAAACTCAAAATGTTCCTTCATCACATTCACCACATGAATGTTCTCCCAACCCGGAAAGTTAGGCGAGAATATAGATAGCCCTTCCTCTGGATCAAGCAATCCTGGAATGCCCATACCCATACACTTAATTGAAGACTGATCGATGCCTTCAAGCAGCAGCATCTCTTGAACAATTCCCTGAATTCTACTCAATACATGAGCTGGTCCCTTGCTTGCTTCTGTAGGGTCACTTCTTTCGTGAACGATGTGAAAATCCATGTTGAAGATTGCAGACTTAATATTGGTTCCACCGAGGTCAATGCCTATAACATAGTTACTCATGATCTTGATCTCCGTTCTCCTAGGTTTAGAGTATTGTAAAATACTTCATGCCTAAAATGAATGGACATATGAGACTAATATTGGGTAACTGCTCTCACGAAAGTTAATATCAGAGGTTAAACCAAAAAACACAAAACATCCTTATCGGACGTTTTGTGTTTTGAATTTTAGGGTACGGCCTTTCAGGTTGGGTCTTGTACACGTTCGGCCTTTTATGAGTATGATCTTTTATTGAGAAGACGTTTCTGACGAAGATGGGCTATTCTCTTCCGTACGTCGATCTCTGCCGTTCATACCTCTGCCTCCTGCACTCTCACCTAATTTGGTCAAATCAATAGAGGATGCATCAATCAGAGTATCGGAACTCGCTTTTTGCTCATCTGTTGTAGCAGGTATCGATCCATCTAGTTGGCCTTGTATACTCTCTGCACGTAATGTGCCCAACTTGATCAGTTCAGCGACAGCCTCTTCATATGCATCGTATGATACAAATGCCGTTGGATCTTGTTTAACATAATCTGCAATCATCGTATTGAGATTTTCTACCGTTTCCTCGAATTTACCATTTGCAAAATAACCATCTACAATTTCCTGTAAATATTCATGATACTTTTCCTTATATTCCGGTACTTCAAGCAATTGATTAAGAATCGGACGTTCCTCCATTGTTACACCAGAAATTGGTGTGTCAATTGCTAGATTAACCACATCAGAAGCCGTACCCGCCTGGAATCCTCCAAAAGCCATATTGTAATCCCATGGCAGCATGCTAATCTGTCCATCATTCTCGTACAAATAATAGTTATGACCCATGTTAGAAGTATAGCTATCCATATTGACGACTACGGTATGAGCCGCAAAATATCGAAGAACAGCATCGACATCAACATATTTCTCCAAATCCGTACCCGCATTCAGATTTTTAAGTGCTTCGATGACCCGTTTTTGATCTTCCTCGGTCGTTTTTGTCTTGGCGTTATCGAAGATGGCAGAGTAACTAGATACTTCGTCATCGGTATACACTAATGAAACACCATTGGTTCCTCCGTTCATTCCTACGCCGCCACCTCCACCAGGCCCCATGCCACGACCTTCACGAGCATCAGCGGATTGCGGATCTGAGTCTGTACCTGATGTCATATCACTTGGTGGTTCCATACCTTCTGGAGGTTGTCTATCTCCCATCATTCCGCTATCGCCCTGTTCAGGTGCATTCCCCTCAAAGTTACCTGGGTTCATCATTCCACCTGCTCCACCACCCATATTATCGTCATTGTTAGGTTTGTAGAGTTCTCCCTCATCATTTTTTGCACGAGCGAGATATCCACTGTCGATGTCTTCAACAGCTAGGTATAACCCCCACGTTTCCCCGTTAACATGGATGTCAGCAAAAGCAAATAGTGGAGCATCAACGCCGATATAATCCATAATGTCATAGCTTAGATACTCTTTCATATAGCTACTATCTGAAATCATGTTGTTAACCACTATTTTGTCGAGTCCCATCCAAGTCTGATCTTTGACATACTCGTCAAATTTAATTTTGAAGCTATAACGGTCTGTCGTATCATCTTCAGCAACTTGCCTTAAGCTCGAATTCCCTTTCGCTCGAATGCCTACGTTTTCAATAGTTGTTCCGTTGATCGTGACATTGGCTTTGATATAATTCTCTTCCGTTGCTGTATCAAGCATTTCTTGCCAAGCATCTTCGTCTACATCAATGGAGAAGGACATGACCTCCGTTTTATTGATCTCCTGTGCATAGCCTACAGTTTGAGTATTTACATCAGTGACTTTACTCTCCGTATTCGTATCTGTAGTATTGCTCACAACTTCACTGCTGCAAGCAGATAAGATCATTCCAGAGATTAACGTTACTGCTACTATACTTCTCCACTTATGATTCATCATTCATCTTCCACCTTCCAAGCGTAATAAGTTTTCTTCTACTTGGAAGTAAGTTTAATGGCGTAAGCTGAAATGAATCTGAAATGATTATAGGATTAATTTGTTTAAATGGTCATTGCTTTGTTCTACCAATAGTTATCTGTTGTTCAACGAAATTTTCAACATGACCGCTTTTCTCATAGAAATGGATTGCATGTTGCTGGACTCCGGCTCGTGTATAGAAGGGATCCCCTGCTACAAGCGGCAGGCTAACATTCTCACCTGTACTTGCCGATTTATAAATCGCTGTGATCATTTCTAGGGTACTGCGACCACTTACTCCATCGACTAGCGGCGGCTCCCCTGATTCAATGGCAGTTAAGACATTGTCAATCTGAGCGGTATGTCCTTCGTAGGATAGATTCGGCAGGCGATCATAAACCTCTTGAAGCTGCTCCTCCAGCTCCACATTTTTCTCAGGAAATCCGTTCGCTCTAGAAGAAGAAGCTGTGATTTTCCAAGGAGCTGAGATTCGTGCATGTTGGCCTTGAAAAATGAACTGTTGCTCTTCACCATGATGCACGACCGAACTCGTGATCTGTCCCAGTGCTCCATTCGGATAACGAAGCATCGCAATGGATATATCTTCGACTTCAGCATTATCATGGGCGACATTGCTCATGAACGCCTGCACCTGATCAGGCCGACCCATCATCCAGAGTAAAGCATCGATATGATGAACCGCATGGTTCAGCGTACAGCCGCCACCCTCTTTCTCCCACGTACCACGCCACCAGAGATCATAGTAACAATGACCTCGCCACCAGAAGGAATCCACCTGCGCATGCAAGATCGACCCCGCTAGCCCTGTATCTAGCATCTTTTTCAGTTTCATAATTGGATTCGTGAATCGATTTTGTGCTACAACCGACAACACCTTGCCACTCTTCTGTGCGGCTTCAATCATTAGATCACACTCTTCAAGCGAAGATGCCATCGGCTTCTCAACTAATACATGACTTCCCGCATTTAGAAAATCAACGGCAATCGGCGCATGTTCGTAAGGAGGCAGACAGATCGAGATCAGATCAATCCCCTCGTGAAGCAGCTCTTTGTAATCGCTAACAATTTTGGCGTTTAGATTAAATTCATTCTTTTTCGCTTCCGCCTTATCAAGATATAAATCACACAGCGCTACAATCTCGCATCGCTCCCCAAAATGCAAATAACTATTGATATGAGCGTTGGAAATAGCCCCTGTACCGATAATGGCTACCTTTAACATCATAATTCCCCCTCTTAACATCGATGTTCTTATCATCATGGTATCGTAGGATCACTATCTATTGTAATCCTGTGATGTGGTTAAAATAACGCTATGTTGCGGTTTTCAGGGAGCTTCGTTATAGTAAAAATGCTGGACAACAATCCATAGGGAGAGGTGTTGAGGTATGCGATATGATCTGTACAAGTTCAATGAGAGCACCCTTCATTTCGGGTATAGGCGCAAAAGCATAAATAACGAGCATATGGAGACATTTCATTCTCACTTAGGCATCGAATTATTGTTGATCCACCAAGGAAGTGGAACGATGATCGTTAATAACCGGAGCTATGAAATTAAACCGGGCATGTTCTGCATTTTTCAGCCATACCAGCTGCACCACCTGAAATTGGATTACTCCAACAATCAATGTTTTGAACGATCTTTGGCTATTTTTGAGCCCTCTATGTTTGAAGCCTATTTCGAGAAATGGCCCATTTTACACGCGTTCTTCAGACATATTTATGTAGGTAAACTCTCCTCGCCTTGCTTCTATAATCTGAACGACCAGCATATGTTGGTTCACTTATTCAGGAGCTTTCAAGAGCAAATGTCCAACTGGGACGAGTCGAATCGATTAGAAGAAATTTCACTGTTTCTGGTGAACTTCCTGCATCATCTCAAACCGTTATGGACTGATTTCGAGGTTAACTCTACTATTTCTCCGACCGAACGCAAAAACCATCAGGTGGAGCGAATCTTAGGGTGGATTGAAAAAAATCATCATGTTCCTTTTCGTTTAGATGAGTTGGCTCAATCGTTGCACTTGTCTTCCTATCACCTCTCTCATTTATTCAAAGACGCTACTGGAGTCAGCATTTCTCAATATATCGCCACTCGTAGGATTCATCAGTCTGTTCGATTATTAACGACGACAACCAAACCGATCTCGCTCATTGCTGAGGAAATCGGCTTGACCAATGTATCGTATTTCTGCAAATTATTCAAAGAACAGATGGACGTCACACCCCACCAGTATCGCAAAAGATGGGTCAATCATCCGTTTCGTCTGGAATAACTATATCTGGTCGTTAAATTCAAAAAAATAAGATAGTGAGATCTAATATTAGACATCTCGCTTACAATGACAGATAGTGGCTACTATAATCAAAGTGAGTGTCCATAACATGGAAATGCCTGTTCCTTGTATGGGAGTAAAACCATTGATTACATCAGAGGAAGGTGGTATGTACATATACAATCCTGCCGTATCTGGAAAGTAATCTCTAATACGAGGTAGAAAGTCCCTCGACAATGGACTCAGTATAAAATAATAAGTAAGTAGCACCACTAAAGCAGACGTGGTTCTTCTTAATATAGCACCTACCGCCGCACTGAGAAGTGTGATTAATGTTAGATAGCCTGTTGCACCTACTAATGTTCCTATGATTATATCTAGTTCAACTACTGCCGCAGTGTCTCTTAACATTATTAAAGGATATAGTACACCAGATAAAACAATAACAAATGCGGCAGGAATGGTTATGATCGCCAAAGCTACATGCTTCATGCATAATTGAAGACCACGCCAAGGTACAACAGTCAAAGTCGTTCGCATCTGCCCTCCCGTATACTCCGTACAAGTAGCTAAAATACCGAGGATAATGAAGCCTGCCTGAAGGTATACCATAGATGCAAGTCCTATATCTAGTTCATTTTGTATCCCTACTGTCCCATGCAAACCAGTAGAAGCAGAAGTGTAAGCTGCTGCTAAAAATAAATTAGCTATGAATGTACTTAGAACATTAATCCATATCCATGGAAGTGTAACTAATTTATCTAACTCACTCCTAAGAATTCGAGTGATCTTTCTACGAGAAGAAACATTCATGATGCAACGTCCCTCCTATGGAATACAATAGCTGCAACAATCATAAGAACGACCACCCATGTAAACATCACCAAGCCACCTATGTGCGGAGTGTGAAATCTGTCGTTCATAGACATAAACATATCAATGCCGGCACGATCTGGTAAATAGACGGCTAGTGGTGTAACCTTGGCAAGCAAGATACTAAATGAAACTATAGATGAGTTTATCATGAGTACAGTAAGCGGTATAATACTATTCTTGGTTAGAACAGTAAGCCCGAAAGCTATCAGCGCGGTGAACACCCAGTAGCAAACTGCACCGATAAGTCTGGGCCAATCAAATGCTGGAGCATATTCACCAAGAATTAGCTCAGTTGATAATATAGTTGTTACAGTAGCTATCATACAGAGCAATGCGCTGATTGTTATCACAGCGCCTGCCTTTGCCAGCAAAAAATAAAGCCGGGATGGTACTACAGATAAACTTGTTGTAATCTGTCGTCCTCCACCAGATTCACTGCTTTCTGTGAAATACTCACTACTTACAGCAAGCACACCTAGGATGATAACTCCTTGCACACCAAAAGCTAATCCGACATATCCAACTTCCGCTAGCCTTGTGCTAACTCCAGCGATAATATCTTCTTTTTGTGCCAGACTATCCAGCCCAGCAAAGATTGCTGGGGCAAAAGCTCCAATGAAGCAGGCAAGCCAGATGCTCGGAAGGGAGAACAATTTAGACATTTCCGCGTTGAATACTCTCACCCAACATCACCTGCATTTTCCGTTGTAGTAAGCGCAAAAAAAGCCTCCTCTAACGTGGAATAGTTGCCTATGACTTCTTCCAATGTTCCATCTGCAACGATTTTTCCCTTCTTAATGATCACCACATCATCAACCGTCTCTGCAAGCTCTCCCATGAGATGACTTGATAGTAGCACCGTATTCCCAGACTCTGCACGTTCACGTAGGAATGTCCGAATCCAACGAATCCCCTCTGGATCGAGCCCATTCACAGGCTCATCTAATACCAATATTTGCGGATCACCAAGTAATGCAGCTGCTATCCCAAGTCTTTTCCCCATACCAAGAGAGTAACTGCCTATTCTTTTACCGGCCGCATTAGTCAGACCTACAATTTCCAGAACTTCCTCGACACGTGCGAGCGACAATCCTGCGGCACGAGCAATCCAGCACAGGTGGGCTCGTCCTGTTCTCATACGATGAGCTCCTGATCCATCAAGTGCAGCACCTATTGTTGTTAGAGGATGCTGTAATTCTCTGAATGGAAACCCATTAATTAATGCAGTCCCTGAGGTGGCGCGATCTAATCCGAGCAGGATGCGAAGTGTAGAACTTTTACCCGCCCCATTCGGACCTAAAAAACCCGTTACTCTACCAGGTTCCGCTTTGAAGCTAATACCAGATAATATTTCTTGAGCCCCACGACGTTTCACTACGTTATTAAGTGTAAGCAACCACAACACTTCCTTTCTGTTATGGCTTTCATTATATAGAGGCTAAGTTACATCTCGGTGATCAACCTGTTTACTTCTAGGTTAACTTTGGCTTAAGCTCTCCCAAATAAAAAATCCCCCATGGTAGACCATGGAGGATGTAATTCAAATTTCAGATATCTATACTGTGTAACTTAAGGAGTATCTTTCGTAAGTGTTAACGTCATATTAATCAATCTGAATGCGCTTATGGTTGTTCTCTTCCCCTAAACGTTTCGGAACTTCAAGCTTTAACACGCCATCTTCCAATCTGGCTTTGATATTCTCTTCATCAATTCGTTCCACATAGAAACGTCGAAGGAATTCACCCGATCGGCGCTCCTGCCGGATAATACGATTGGAATCATCCTTATGCTCTTGAAAATCATGACGTTTGGCTCGAATAATCAATTCATTGCCTTGAACCTGAATATCAATATCTTGTTTTGCGATTCCCGGAAGATCTGCCTCAATCCAATATTTGTCCTCGTCTTCACGAATATCGGTTCGGAATGGCTGGTTGCTGTTGCCCAAGGGAGATACCCATGGACTGTCAAACACATCATTGAAGGATTTCAGCATGTGTCCGAACAGGTCTTCATTTCGTTTACGAAACGGAGTCATCTCAAACATAAACATCATCTCCTTAATATGATTGGTTTGTTGTTGCTTACATGTACGATTATAATCCACTAATCAATGATCATCAAAATGCGAAAAAAACGATAATAAACGATATTTTTGCAATATAACCTGTTATGCCAAAATAGATCCTTTTCCCTTAGTTTTTGACCTTTTTTGACCTTCTGACTTTCTCTGATATTTCTCTCTTAGATGACTTGCAAGGGTAAACGAATCAGACTTTGGCCAGGTGCAGAAGTGGCTAGATTATCCTCCAAATTGAATGATTCCGCAGGTCTGATCTCGGCAAACTTTTCAAGAAAAGCGGTTAGTGCAATATTCAACTCTAATCTGGCAAGTGGCGCACCTAAACAGAAATGAGGACCAATGCCAAACGTAAGATTTCTTTTATTATTTTTTCGATGAATATCAAGTTCGAAAGGTCGCTCAAACATATGTTCATCCATATTCGCTGCACTCATCCATGCAATCACTAGATCTCCCTTTTTCAGCTGAACACCTAACACATCATTATCTTGCTTGACGGTACGATGCCTCTTCGAGATCTGGAAACGATAACGGAGCATTTCTTCTACGGTGTTAGGTACCAGATTAGGTTCTTCTCTCAATTGCTTGTACAAGGTTGAATCGTCATACAATAAAGAGTAGAACATGCTCGATATCATATGGCTTGTTGTTTCAATACCTGCTCCAAGTAACAGCATCGTTGTTCGAACAACCTCGTCGTCTGTAAATTTCTCCTGATCCACCTCTACCGCCAGAAGGTCAGATATAATGTCCTCCCCAGGATTCGCTCTCTTCCGAACAACGATTGGATAAATATGTTGAAAGTATTCTTTGGCTGCAGTCTGTTTCTTCTTCTCTAACTGCTCTTGGTCTACGTTGTTGGATGGCTGGAACAAAACATCTACCCATTTTTTGAACAGATGACTATCCTCTAACGGCACTCCCAACAAATCAGCCATTACCATGGAAGGAATCGGACTTGCATAAGACTCAACAATATCTACTGTGGTGTTACTCTCTATGTTATTTACTACATTCTTAATGACTTGTTGAATGCGCGGCTCCCAATTTTTCAGACTACGAGGTGTAAATGCAGCAGACATCAGGGATCGATATTTGTGATGACGAGGTGGATCCATACTTGAAATGCTGACTTTTTCAGGAATGGCTCCCTCTTTGTTTTTGGCACCTACTTCTAAAATAGTTCGATTCCCCTCGGCAGAAAAGAACTCATGATCACTAAGCACCTTCTTTACATCATCATATCGAAAAACATTCCAACAATCGGTCTCCTCGTGATAATAGATTGGATTGTCGTTTAGCATCTTTTTGTACCATTCTAGTGGAAAAAATTCTTCAGATCTGGTGTTAAACTGAGTGATCGCTGGAACTGAGACAACTTCTTTACTCATTCGTAATCCACCTCCAAGAATATTCTTCATACACATGAAAATTCGTACTTAACCAATTATATACTCTTAGTATATTTAATTTCAATTTTTCGTATATTATCGAGAAATAATGCTTATAAACAAGGTTTTATAATTATACTAGTAGTATATTTCATCTAAAATGAACAAATAAAAAAGGCTGGCATTTGCCAACCTCATGGCAGTATCACTTTTGCAATTGTTCTAAATACCACCAACAGGATTGAACAAGTCTGTTCGCTTCGGATTGAAATTGGCTCGATTTATGCTCGCTATGGAATGCTTTGAGCACCACTTCAATCACGGAGGTATTAAAGTCATTCTTCTCCTTTAGTAACGTTAACAGCCCGTTAGACAGTTGTTTTAATTTTAATGATTCATTGGAGTTTTGTACAAGTCGATCGAATTCCTCAAACTCTTCTAACCATTCTTCTAGATTGATATGGTTACTGTTTGTATTTCTATCCCCATTGATAAGCGCTAGAGACGTATAATCAAAAATGTGTTCGTTCTTTTGCTGCATTGTCTTTAAAATCACTTCTATATACCTCAAAACTTTGGGCACAACTTCGTTCCAAATTGGCTTCTCGGTATTCAAACTCCTCGATGCATTGGCAATCTGGTGTAATATACCGTAGCATAGAATAGCTCCTTCGCTCGCGTACAAACGTATCTCCTGTCCATATACCTCAATTAATCTAGTAGACAACCACTTCAGCTGCAATGTAGCTAGGTTTGCAGAGTTAATCTCTCCGGAATAAAACCCAGACCAGTATAACTCCCATACTCTTTCTTTACTAGGAAGTGACATGGGAATAGCAATCTGATCAACAAGCAGATCAAAATCAGAGTGATAATGTTTACCCTCAAGTTCTTTTCGAATCAAGTTATCCTCTTGCATCCGTTGATTGAGAATGGAATATAAGCAATCTTCCTTCGAATTGAAGAACTTATAGAAGGTTCCTTTCGAAACGCCTGAGTGATCCAAGATCATCTGAATGGTTGTATTTGCAAAACCATGTTCTATGAAAAGTGTAAGAGCTGTCTCCAATAAACTTTGTTTACGACTACTCATGTCTCTAATCGCCCCAAGTCTGATTTATATTAGTTATATGTACAGACCTTTGTCTTTGCTCCGGCCTCAGTTATAGCACCATTATATACCCGTTTCACTGATCTGTCCTTCAACTATAATGTGCAGAGTATTCACTGAAAAAAAAGTAGTATTTGACGGTGAGATGTGCTACTTTTTGTTGTTTTTCAAGGTGCGTGTGCGAAAGTAGGGTATGCTCAATATGATCAGCGGAGTAGTGTTTTATTATTGTGAATTTTTCATATGTTGAAATGTTCATCTAATTGTTCATTAGCCTTCGAAGTAAAAATAAGATCAGACTCAAGTCAAATTAGTGCAAGATGTCTTCCATTCACTTTCCCTCTGTGATTTGATAAAGTAAAAAAACTTAGTGCTATTCGTCAATAACGTTTATATCGCGATATTTCGTTCTCGATTACAATATTTTCAAGGCACCATTCACTCTATTATCGCTAACAAGGGGGAAAGTACATGAACAAGAAAACGAGATCTGTCGTGTTGTCTTTACTCATGTCGACCGTATTACTCGCAGCTTGTACAAACGATAGCGGTGTTGGTCAAAATCCAACGAATCCGGACACGGATACCAGCGATTCAGGAACCATAACGATTCATACCGTAACATCTGAACACACGGCTGCGAAATATCCACAGGGCGATGATATTACCAACAATGTATGGATACGGCGATACCAAGAAAAGTTCAATATTAATGTCAAAACGGACTGGGTCAGTGATGAGTACAATACCAAATTAAATCTGGCCATCGCCTCCAATGATCTACCTGACGTATTCAGAGTTAACCCTTCTCAATTGAAGCAGCTGGTCGAAGCGGACATGGTAATGGATCTAACCGAAGTGTTCGATCAACACGCTTCAGATCGTGTTAAAAGTTACATGGAAATGGACAAGGACAGTTACGAGTCTGGGAAGAAGGATGGCAAATTGTACGGTATACCTCAGATGCACTGGGGATTAATTGAGCAGCCCGATTTTGTCTGGATTCGGAACGATTGGAAAGAAGAACTCGGTCTCAAAGACCCTACCTCCATGGGAGACATCAAGGAGATCGCATTAAAGTTTATGGAGAAGCACGGCGGTTATGGCATCGCGGTAGACCAAAGTCTAGATTACTTGAACCTACTCGCAATTGCGTGGGGCGCACATCCCGATATGTGGATCGAGGATTCCACTGGAAAATTAGCTTATGGCTCAATCCAGCCCGAAATGAAGCAGGCACTTGCTGACTGGGCGGAATGGTATAAACAAGGGATCATTGACCCGGAGTTCGCAATCAAAGACTTTAACGCAATGAATGCCGATATTGTCGCAGGCAAAGTGGGAATTCAGCCTTTTTACCAATGGTGGGGTTACAATCCTGGCGTAGATACAGTATCCAATCTGGGAAAAGACGCGATCTTCTACCCTTATCTCATCCCTACAGTTGATGGAAAGGAAGCGAAGCAATCCATCTTCTTCGCTAACAACAGTTATATTGTCATGAAGAAAGGATTCGCTAATCCACAAGAAGTGATCAAAATTCTGAACGACTACGCATACATCGTGGACGAGGGCAGTGGTAAGGAATCTCAGGAAACATTGTCCGACTTATTAGATAACGATATTGCACATGTTGTTGGTGCATTCCGCGTGCTTAATCCTAACTCCGATTATGAGCAGTTTGAAGCCGTATCCGCAGCTCTTCAATCCAATGACACTAGCGGATTAACCACCTCAGGTATGTGGCAGAAATACAACAACAGTGTAGAGTTTATGGAGAATGCAACGCCAGGATCCGTCGGTGATTATCTGCAGCAAGGAGCGCCTAAGAATGCCTATAGTCTTGCCAAGAAAGTGTTAGACAGCGAGAACTATATCAAGACAGCTCTGTGGGGAGTTTCACCAGAAGTATTGTCAAACTACGGCTCAACACTGGATGATATTCTGACTGAAGGCTTCACGAAGATCATTATGGGTAGTGAGAGTATTGATTATTTCGATGTTCTTGTTCAGAATTGGCGTGCTGCCGGAGGCGATGAAGCAACTCAGGCTGTCAATGACACCTACGGCAAATAATTCGTAAGGTTACAGTGAGGGGATGAGATTCGTCTCACCCCTTTTTGATAGCGGTTACAAATGTATCACATCTAGAACGGAGGAATTGGAATGCTGCGAAAATGGAAACAGCAGAGCCCCTACCATCTCATGTTGATCCCGAGTCTGGTCTTGGTGTTTATTTTCAGCTATATCCCTTTTTACGGACTTGTTATTGCATTTCAGAAATACAATCCTGGCCTAGGTTTCAACTCACCATGGGTTGGATGGGACAACTTTGCACACATATTTAATCAGCCGAACTTCATAAGAACGATCTGGAATACATTGTACATGTCCGTGTTCAAAATTATCGGTGGGATTGTTGTCCCTGTTATCTTCGCATTACTGCTTAACGAGGTGCTCCATAGTGGAGTCAAACGTACATTTCAAACCCTCGTATATATCCCAAATTTCTTATCCTGGGTCATCATGGCCGGCATCATGCTCGATATCCTCAGTGCCAACGGCATCGTTAATACATTCCTTGGTGTATTCGGGATTCAGCCTATTTCCTTTCTTGGCACACCCTCTCTCTTTCCGTGGACGATGATTGTGAGTGACATCTGGAAAGGCTTCGGGTTCGGAACGGTCGTATACTTAGCTGCTCTTACGAGCATTGACCCAGGACTATATGAAGCCGCAGTGATTGACGGTGCCAAACGATGGAAGCAAACGATCTACATTACGCTTCCCCTGCTCATGCCAACCATTGTTTTGATGACTGTATTATCCCTCGGTAATGTACTCAATGCTGGATTCGATCAAATCTATAACCTATACTCCCCTGTCGTCTATCAGACGGGAGATATTATTGACACCTATGTATACCGACTTGGCATTCAGCAGGCTCAGTATTCGATTGGTACAGCCGTCGGATTATTCAAATCCATCATCTCCAGTATTCTGGTTGCTGTCTCGTACATTCTGGCATACAGGGTAGCCGGCTATCGTATCTTCTAAGGAGGAACTCTCATTATGGTCTATGATAAAAGTTTGAGCAGGTGTCTATTTCATGTTGTGAACTATACGATATTGTTGGTCATCTCTCTACTCTGTATCCTCCCATTTATCAACTTGCTGGCTGTATCGTTCAGTAGTAGTTCGGCTGTATCTGCAGGCACTGTTACATTCTGGCCCGTCGAATTCAATACCAAAGCATATGAGTTTGCCCTAACGGGTGGAGCATTTTTTTCCTCTCTCTGGATCGCCGTGAAACGAACGATACTCGGAACGCTAGTGAATCTGATATTAATTGTGCTCACTGCCTATCCGTTATCCAAGTCGAAGGACAAAGTGATGGGTCGCAATATCTATATGGGCTTTTTCATCGTCACCATGCTATTTAATGGAGGGTTAATTCCAACGTATCTTGTGGTCGTCAAAATGGGACTCATTGATTCAATCTGGTCACTGATCCTACCAGGTGCTCTACCCGTATTTAGTATGATTATTCTTATGAATTTCATTAGAGGGTTACCAGAAGAGATTGAGGAATCCGCAATTATTGATGGAGCTGGGCCTATGCAAGTCTTACTCCGTATTTTGCTTCCACTCCTCAAACCCGCCCTTGCAACAGTAGGCTTGTTCAGTATCGTCGCTCATTGGAATTCCTGGTTTGATGGCATTATCTATATGAACAACCCAGCCAATTATCCATTACAAAGCTACTTACAGACCCTCCTGCAGAGCTTTGAACAGATTATGTTGAAATCTGGATCGGATTATACCCAACTCTTATCCATGATGAATGCCAGAACTGGACGCGCTGCTCAAATGTTCTTAGGTGCTATACCGATCCTGCTTGTATATCCATTTCTACAGAAGTACTTTACTAAAGGATTGGTGCTGGGTAGTGTCAAAGGATAACCCATTGATTCATTAAATCCGTGCACTCTATGGCTTTAACGATATGAAAAGGACTTGCAGGCTGAACTGCAAGTCCTTTTGCTAAATGTTGCATACCTACTTGATATCTGAAATGCCAGGCAACAAAATGGTAAAAATCGTACCCTCTCCCACTTTACTATCCACTTGGATCCCGTAGGGCTTTCCAAAATGAAGCTGAATACGCCGCTGCACATTATGAACTCCGATTCCTTTCGTCCCATCGCATACTCTCGGCTTCTCATCCATTAAATTTTGTATTGTATGATCTTCCATACCTACTCCATTATCACAAATCTCGATCGTAATATCGCTGCCCTTCGTTTGAATCCGTATCATTATGGTGCCATCTTCTTCGATTTCGGCAAGACCGTGAAAGATCGCATTTTCAACTATGGGCTGTAGAATCATTTTCGGCATCCGGTAGTCCAGTAGTCGATCCTCAATCTCATAGTTCATCTGAATGCAACCGTAGTATCTCACATTCTGAATGGTTACATAATTCTTAATGTTATCTAGCTCCTCACGAATGGTTACTAGACTATTATCTGATCTTGTGGCGTAACGGAGCATAGAGATTAGTGCATCTGTCATTTCCACAATTTTGTCAGCCTGCTGCATGGAGGCAATCCATTTGACTGATCCAAGTGTGTTATAGAGAAAATGGGGGTTGATCTGATGATGGAGTGCACGCATCTCGGCCTGAGCCTTCTCCATTTCTTCTTGCTGCATCCGCTCAACCATACGTTTTAATTCATGCGACATCTTATTGAACCGTACCGATAGATGTCCAATCTCATCACGAGAGCGAATATGCTCGACTTGTTCAAACTGCCCTTTTTCTACAAGTGAGATATTACGCAAAAGTCTCTTGATTGGTGTTGTAATAACATGGGATAGAAATACGGATAACACGGCTGCAAAAAGGAACATCACGATGGCGAGTGTTACTAAGTTACGTCCTAATATTTTACCGTCAGCAGTCAACTCATCCAACGGCATGTAGAGATAACTTGTCCATTTTTGCTGACTTAGAGGGCTTGTTACTACAACATTTAGTGCTTCAGGTGGACGCACATTTCCCCGAAACAACGTACCAATTAATCGTTCATCCGCGTTGTATACAATCTTATCGTCCTCATCCACAATCATGAACCTAGAGCGAAGCCCTTCCTGTAAGTTACGATTAACGATTTCAATAAATTTGATATCAATGCTAACAACGATTACACCAAGTAATTTCCCTGTAGAGACATCATGAATTTTTCGCGCATGCGAGACGGCTAGAATTTTATTCTCCAATTGCTCATCAATTCGGGTAGTCAAGGTAATCGTTCGATCATTCTTATGCAAGAACTTTTTGAACCACA
Organism: Paenibacillus tundrae; assembly: GCF_036884255.1. Lineage (NCBI taxonomy): Bacteria > Bacillati > Bacillota > Bacilli > Caryophanales > Paenibacillaceae > Paenibacillus > Paenibacillus tundrae. The sequence goes on from NZ_CP145605.1 coordinate 3,587,827, forward strand.
ATTCGTTCGCCACTTTATAGTTTGCATCAATGGGCTGATGAGGACTGACGAACAAATCTTGACCTCCGTTCAGGTTGTAGAGGTAGATGGAGAACACGCGATCCTTCATCATAATATAGTTCATCAGAATATTGTAAGCTGCGATCTCTCGCTGTTCATCACTATTACGGAGGAAGTCCTGAATGGGAAAACTGCCTTCAGGCGTCGCAGATAGATCATTGCTCAGTCCATTGCTTGCTAGGAGTGTGATTTTTTCGATTTCTTTGAGAAACTCATCAATTCGAATATTGGTCTGCTTGGATAGATCGTTCAGCACGTTTGTATAATTCTGTGTCAATAATCGTTCAGAAGAATAATAGGAATTAATGGTCATCACAAGCACCGGAAGGATAATGACCGTAATACAGATCACCATGATTTTGTGCTGGATTCGAACGAATCGGACATGCTTCATCAGATGCACCTCTATTCACGGTTCACATGGATTCCTGCTGTAAATCTCGATATTCTTCAGGGGTATGCCCTACAGACCTTTTGAAAATCTTACTGAAATACGTGTAGTTATGGTAACCTACCTTTTCTGCGATTTCATACACTTTTAGCTCCTTGCTCAGAAGGTAATTCTTCGCATGCTCCATACGAACTCGCGTTAAATATGCGATAAAGTTCTCTCCCTTTTCCTGCTTGAACAATCGACTTAGATATGATGGATTAACATTAATCTGACTCGCTACGCCTTGGAGTGAAATGTCTTCCGCATAATACTTGTTGATGATCTCTATTGCGACGTCTGCATGAGTATGCTCCTGCATGTCCTGTGAATTGTTTATAAAATAATAAGAGATGTGCTCCAGTATATCTTGGTGGATATCCTCCCAACACTCTCCCTTAAGCACAATTTCATAGGGTGATTTCTCTGTAGAATTACGCTTGCCTCTTTCTGTCCCACGAGACAGATGCGATTGTATCGTTTCCATCAGCAAAATATATTGCTTACGAACACTGCTTTCATTCGCTCGTTGCGCCTCCAGATCGGATCGAATTGCCTCAAGAAATTTTTTGGCGCTGTTGTAGTCTTTGCTAACCCAAAATTTAAGAAAATCTCGTTCCTGTTCCGGGGTTAACATCTCATGCACCTCTTGCCGAGCCGGAGCTTGAAGCACATCCTTATAGTGCAGCACCTGATTGCTGCCCGTGAAAAAACCGTGCTGTAGCGCGAATTCTGCTTCCTCACATGCCTTTCGAATGTAACGGAAGTCAGGCACGATCGTACTTACAGCCGCTGTGAGTGACAAGTTCATAAAATCTTTTACAGAGGATAAAAGTTTCGTACAGAGCTTGTGGAGATCAGCTTGTATTGAGCCAATCTCAGGAAGCACATTGACGATAACCCAATATTCAGACGAGCTTTCCACAAAAATTTCCTTCTCCCACTTGGATGGAATAATCTCTTCCATAATGTTCAGGAGCGAAAATCGAAGTAGTTTCTCCCCCTTCTCGATATACTTTTTCTTCGCTTTCTCGTAATAATTAACGAAGAACTTGATCACGACCAATGGCTCCGATCTAATACGAAATTGCAGTTCTTCGGCTTTGGTTGCGATTTCCTTCTCCGTTATGAATCCGCTTACAATATCCTGAAAGAAGCTATCCTTCAAGTGCCTCAAGCTCTTGGAATAATCCAGTGATACAGACGATACGTTAGCTGGGTTAATTTGTTCACTTTGTAGCTTCTGGGTAATGCTGGTCAGAAGTTCAATGAGAGATGCTTCACTAATCTCACTCTTGATTAAATAATCAGCTGCGCCAAGCTTCAGTGCTTCTTTTACATAATGAAATTCGTCAAAATTACTGAGTATGACATACTTACATGTTTTGAGTACGGAAGAAGCTTCTTGGATCAGCTTTAACCCATCCATAACAGGCATTTTAATATCCGTAATAATTAAATCAGGCGAAACTTCCAAAGCTAGCTCCAAGGCTTCCTTGCCATTCCCCGCCTCACCAACCACATTATATCCGAACTCCTCCCAGTTGAGCATGGAACGGATTCCAACTCGCATGAGTAACTCGTCATCTACGATCATCAGTTTATACATGAGAATCCTCCAATCGGTATATTTCAATGGATACACCATGTGCGTCAATCTGTAGCTATTCTATCATTGCTTAGACAACGAGCCTACCTTCTATAGAACTAAAAAAACCTTGGTTGTATACAACCAAGGCTGGCAAGGCTTTTTATGTCTACTCATTAAGCTGTGTAGGATGATATCTCATACACATCCTCAGGAAGTGCCTGCACAAACGGTGACCAATCACTACATGTATACAAATGAAGCTGGTGCATTGCACGCGTACAAGCCGTATAGAGTAACTTGCGTTCATTTTCCTTGCCGTAAATTTGCGATGAAGCATCATAGACAAGGACGGCGTCGAATTCGACACCTTTAGCTAGATAAACGGGAATAACCATCAATCCTTTTTCAAAGCGTATGGTCTCTTTTGTGATGAGCTGTAACGTTTCATTGCCTTGAGATTGCAACAGGTGAAAAGCCTCACGACTCTCGGCTGCCGTTTTGGTGATGATCGCGATGGATTCGAGTCCCTTATCTCGAAGTGCAGCGATATCCGTCAGAATTTGTGCATCGCGATTCTCTCTGCTATTTATTTTAGTCAAAAGTGGTTTCGGCCCGTTGCGATCAAATGGTACAATCTCCTCACCGCCTGGCAGCATCGCTTTTGTGAATTCAACAATTTCTCTTGTTGAACGATAGCTACGTAAAAGGCAGAACATACTTGTGTCCGTTTCGCCAAAAAGGCGAACCAGCGGCGAATGATCTCCAACCAGACTTGTTGATTGCATGAAGATAGCCTGCCCAAAATCACCCAGCACCGTCATCCGGGCTCGAGGAAACAGTTTTTTCAAATATTCATATTGAAATGACGAGTAATCTTGACCCTTATCGACGAAAACATATCGAATTTCCGAGTTCGTCCGAACACCTTCAATCAATTCTTTTACATATAAATACGGCGTTACATCCTCGTGAAACAACTCGTTTTGATCCAACATTTCCTGGGTTCCGCTACAAATTTCTGACCATAAAGTAGGCACAGGGGCTCCATTCGTTCTAACTTTGTATGCTGCTTCATCGACAAACAGTTGACCGTATATAGCTTGGAGATTGACAAAAGAGAAGTTCTTCACACTTTTCTTTAGCGGTTTAAAATATGCTTTGACAATCTTCTGACGGAGCAGTTCTTCCTCTCGCTGCGTGAAATCGAAGTCACCTTCATCCCCACGTCGCTTGCTCTTGTTATCTCTAAGAATGGCTGCATAACGCTCTGCAACGTCGAATATCTCTTTCTCCTTGTGCAGCATTCCGAATGCTTCCACGTATTGTTCAGTATCAAGATAGTTTAACTCTTCCTGTACCCAAGAAGCTTCACGTTCCGCCCGTTCCAGCGAAGCCAGTTCATTCAGTAGCCACTCCTGCAAGAGAGCAACTCGATTTATTAGAGGCAAGGTATGATCATACCCGTAAAATTGCTCTTTCATCTGCTCTGCCGTAATCAGATCCCGTTTCTGTATCCGAATCCCGCTGAACTGCATACCTTCACGTCCCAGCCATAAGCCATAGTTCTGTAGAGCCTGCAGGAAAGATTCGGATGTCTTATACTCCATCCCCTGAAGACGAGCCTCGTAGCCTGGCGTATTATGTTTAGTCAGAACATATTCAATTTGGTCAAAGACATCCTCCGATCGTAATGTGGAATCTAACCAATAGTCGAGATATTCTTGGAACGTTGTCTGCTGCATATTCTCTTCACCAAGCTCAGGAAGAACGGTAGAGATATAGCTAGCAAACATCGGATTTGGAGAAAAAAGAACGATCTGATCGGCCTTAATTGTCTGGCGGTGTTTATAGAGTAAGTATGCTACCCGCTGCAATGCTGCTGAGGTTTTACCACTGCCGGCAGCCCCCTGCACGATTAGCATTCGACTTGTATCATTACGAATAATCGCATTTTGTTCTTTCTGAATCGTTGCTACAATGCTCTTCATTTGCGAGTCTGCACCAGAGCCAAGCACATGCTGTAACAAGTCGTCTCCAATGGTTTCATTTGCATCAAACATATTATTTATTGTTCCGTTTTGGATCTGAAACTGCCGTTTAAGTTCCATCGCACCATCGATGGTTCCAGATGGGGTAATATATGAAGCCACTCCGGGAGAAGCATCATAATAGAGGCTAGCTATGGGCGTACGCCAGTCATAGATCAGAAAGCTCAAGCCGTCCTGATCGACGAAGGAAGACACACCGATATAGATTTTCTCACTGAAGCTCAATCCCTTCTCCTTGAAGTCGATTCGTCCAAAATAAGGTGATGGGAGCAGCCGCTTTACGTTTTTCCACTGTTGCATCAATCGCTGATGGCCGCGCTCTCGTTCAGCCAATACTGCGGACTGTTGGTTAATCGTGTAGAAAGACTCTTCAAAATCTTCATTGCTACCTGTATTCATCGTAACTTCTTCCCAGAACCGCTTGCGGATGTCCGTCGCCTGATCATGTAATCCGGCCACTTCCGGCTCTAATTCAGAGATTCTTACCTGCAATTTGTTTCTAACTAACTCCAGCCGTTCCTCTTCTTGTTGCCAAATATTCATCTCCATCCCTAAACCACCCTTTTCCCATTTTTTTAGGTCAAAAAAGAGCATTGACAAACTCAAATTCCAGATGTATACTAAGATTAGGAATAATGATGAATGCAAACACGGACTAATTTATCAATGGCGCTACTGATTATATCACAGCGTTTTTTCGCGTTCAATTTATTTTTTATCTTTCGGACATTAGATTGCGTGGTCTACTTTGACCATTTCCTATGGAGATTACACATTAAATAAGATATCATGAAAAAGAAGAGGCAGCTTGAATGATCAAAGTGCCTCTTCTTTTTATGTTCAAATTACACATCGTACGCTTCACTGCTCAGTTCTACCAATAATTACTTTGGTGCCATAATTCTCATTAGATATAAAGTCAGCTTTTAGATTCATTTTGTTCAACATATAATTCGCAGTAGATAGACCAATACCTGCCCCACCCTCATAAGAAGAGTTATTCATACCTGGGCCTCGGTCTGCAACGATGATTAGTTCTTGAGCTACATCAACTATAATGTGAGCATATTTCCCCTCTGCTGCATGTCGAAGAATATTCTGAAACAAATTATCCAGAACCCGTGACATCCATTTTGGATCTGCTTCCCAATAAAAGGTTTGCTCCGTCGGTAAATCAACTTCAAGCTGTATCTCTTTTTCTTCAAATACGGTATACCATGCAGCAACGGAGGCTCTAACTAAACGTACAATATCTGTTGAAGCGGGCTCAAAAGGATATTTCTCTGATGTTAGCAACGTGTAGGAAAGCAAATCATCCATGAGTAAGCCAACTCTTGTGATCGTATGATTCATTTCTGTTAACGAGTGTTGTCCTTCTAGACTTATGGATTCTTTGTTTAGTCTGGTGACATGTCCTCTCAAAATCGTCAGTGGCGTACGTAAATCATGAGATAAATTGGCAATAAGTCGTTGGCGCAATAACTGCTCTTCATATTCTCGCTTACGACTGTCTTCAAGCTGCTCAATCATCCAATTAAAAGAACTTCCTAACTGGTCTATTTCATCCATACGATCCACTTGAACAGATACTGGTGTAGGGAATGAATGATGATCTGCTGCAAACGACATGACTTCCTGTAAGTGTGTGAGACGATTACGAAGTCGGAAGAAGAACAGCCACGAAATGGCAACAAATGCGACAATAATAAAACCGAATAAAAAGAGCATAACGAATATTGGATTTAGAGTATTAAGCTCCTGACCATCGATAGAGAAATTAACGAACATAGAGAAGAATAACAGCAGCAGGGGAGGCAAAAAAATAAAGAGAAAATGCCCTCTTAGGTAATGGCGAAATAATGATCTATTCTGTTTCATTGTTTCACCCGATAGCCTATTCCCTTCAGCGTTTCAATAATCTCTGGGGAATCTGGATTACGTTCCAGCTTTTGACGCAGTCGACGGATATGTACCATTAGTGTTTTATCACCGGTTATGTATGCTTCTTGCCAAATTGCTTCATAGATTTGTTCTTTTGGTAACACTTGATTAGGATGGCGTAAGAAATACATTAAAATCTGATGCTGCCTTCCTGTCAATATAATTTCTTCCCCTGTGTCTTTGTTAAATACCATTTGGCCTGCTGGATCGACTTCAATATGGTCACCTAATGAAATTCGTTCAGAATATGTTGTCCCCCCTCGACGGATTAACACTTTTAATCTTGCAACTAATTCTTCTGTATGGAATGGCTTCGTTAAATAGTCATCAGCAAATTGTAAACCATCTACCTTATCATTAATCGATGTTCGAGCAGATAACAATAGAATAGGAACAGTAGGTGCTGCCTTTTTTAATCGTTTTCCTACAGTAAATCCATCTAAACCGGGTAACATAATATCTAAAATAACGACTTCATGCTGACTCACTGCTTCTTCAGCTCCTTCACCAGAAAGAAGCCACTGAACTGCAAATCCTTGTTGTTCCAATTCTTCTTTTACCCAACTACCTATTTTCTCATTATCTTCAATATATAATATGCTTCTATTCTTCAAGTAACATCCCTCTCTCTATTCGGTGTCTATTTTATACAGATTAACATAATCACACTTAATTAGAATCTATTTCCACACGTCGGCAACTTCATTCTTTTCTCCACAGCCCTCCTGAACAAGGAACGAATCCGCAGTCTGCATAAAATGAATGATGTTTGGCATCATAGGTTAACGTTACGATCTCAATTCCAATTCGTTCCGCTTCCTGGAGTAATCCTGTCACTAACGCTTGGCCAATACCCGTTCGTTGATATTGCGGATGAACAATGATATCTTCCATATAACCATGTTGCAATCCCATGCCTGAAATATAACCAAAAGCGATTAACTCCTCCTGATCTCCTCTTAAACCTGCCCAAAAATTGCAACGTTCAAATAAAACGGGATAATCAGAGTGACGCCCCTCCCAACCTACCAATTCTCTTAGCGCTGGGACTTCGTTAGGCTTGATGGGTAAATTAACAACGATTTCTTTACGCAATACTCCCCCTCCTTAAACGTTGAATCTCAAGAGTTAAGTTGGTAATCTCCCTCTAAATGAGCAGCCCAATTTTTAAAACTATCGAGTATTTCTTCCAAGTTCATTGCTCCTCCTGCACCGTGAAATATTCCATCTCTCACAATACAATAAAACCAATCCTCTTCATTTCTCTCTTCTTCAACTTCATCAAAAGGCACATCTTCTAAATAAGTATCCGTTAAATCTATTTCAACAGACCAGCCCGGATTATCCACTGTTTCAATTTTTACACCATAAGAATGTTCCCAGTCCCCGTTGCAGTGTTTAGCGTACCACTTCTGAATCCATGTGAGTGTGTTCATTATCATTACCTCTTCTTCGGAATTCGTATCTCTCACCATTCTAACTTCTCGGATCATGATTTACCATGAAGCTCAGATATTATCACCGATGTTATATGATCACGCTAATATGTCGACAGAGAGTATATTTATTACAATTTATATGGATAAATATGCTTTTTATAAAGTAACATTCTCGGGGATTTTCTCATTTCGCATGGATAAATGTGTAAATCGTATAATGTAATAAAAACCGAAAAATTTTAGGATCGCTAACACAAAAAAGGCATTCCTATTTAGGAACGCGCTTGGTTAGTATTTAGCCTTAACTATACAATTATTGATTAGCAGCTTCGGTTTTGGAAGGTAGCCTTTGAAGATATGTTTTGCTAGGACGATGTACTAGAACTACGATAAACATAAACAAATGAATCAGAATAGAAAGCACCTCTGTTGAAGCAATTGCTTGAAGAAGAGTAACTATAAGCAAAATCATTGTTGTTTTATACAGCTTGCAGCTAATAAAAGTAACAGCTAATAGTGCGGGTATTAGCCTCACATAAAATTCCCCTTCTAGATAACCAAAAGTGCGATACAAATCTTCACTATTGGCGTCAAGGTACATAAATTGAGCATCTGCTTCTTTGATTTTAATCTGGAGTAGCACCATCCAGTAAACCAAGATTACTAATTTCAAACCTAGTAAACCTCGAACCACGTGTAGCATTACAGGCATTTTCATACAGTCGACTTTCTCCAATCTCTTATGTATTAATATTTTTCCTTAATTATACTTTTTAATTAACAGATAACATATTAGTCTTAAGTATGGATTTTCCCAAGTTGAATTCATAAATGTGAATATATATAAACTTGAAGTCGCGCATCTATTACCAACGACTGCTTAATTTAACCTCTTTACTATTTAAACCCAAAGAAGATCGTGAATTTTTATACTTTTAATAAAACAAAAGCAGACGATTGTCTAATCGCCTGCTTCTTGCAGTTTTTTGAATATGATGAAATCACTGACTCTCAATCCTACACATCCACTTCATCGTTATCCATGAACTCGAAATAACCCGGTGCTCCAATCGAGACAGTCGTAAAATGGAAATACCTCTTCTCAAGCTCCTGATTCTCTTCACTCATCTCCAGAAACTCCGGATCTTTCAAGATGTCATCATTCATAATTCCTTCTCGCCAGAAGCTCAGCTCCAATGCTCGAATTGCAAAGGAAAATCCTGTCTTTGGATCATGATCTCCGACCGTAGGATAATTTTCCCTAAGGGAATGAATCAACGTCTCAGCTTTCGCCTTGAATACATCCACCCCTTGAAACAAGCAAGGAACGTGAAACTCTCCCGAATACTGTGGATTGATTAGTTGAATAAATTTCACTCCACCTTCGGCATCATATTCGAAATGCTCACGCATAAATAACATCTCGATATAGCTTGGATTCATGGGAATGCCATCATCTGCTCTCCAATGGTCCAATTTCTGAAATGTCTGCTGTACCTCTTCCCTACTCATTCCTAATCGAAAAGGACCGATCCCAACATGCGGCGTTATTGTGATTTCGTTCATCTACAAACTCCTTGTTATGATTCTATTGGTATCTAGTCAAGGTCTAAAGCTTCTCTTACGCTACAACTCAAATTGCGGCACTAGGGAAAATAGAAACTTGCTTCTCAAGAGCTCTACTCAAAGCCCGAACGATAAGCTCATGATCTCTACCTTCATGCAGTCCGCTTAACGCAAGTGTTGCGACCCACTCATCATGTACTCGAATCGGGAAAGCTCCACCAGTTGGAATATAGTGAGGTATATTCTCCATCTCTGCATTCCACTTATTGTTCAAGACATGGTCAACATGCATCCATAGACTTGAGTGCCCGACTAACTTAGCCGCCCTGCGTTTTCCCTCCATATAACTAATGTTCTTCCGCGCCTTGCTATCCATCATATATTGGAACAAGACAAGTTCGTCACTCTCTCTAATAATCGAAACAGCAATCTCACGATCGTATTCTTTAGCTAGTTCTGCAATGATATTCCCCAGTTTTAAAGCCTCTGCAGCTCCAAAATGGTCATATCGAAGCGTCTCTTCTTGCTCCTTTAATACGTCTAAGCATTCTGGAGTGTACGACAGACCCGCACGGATGGTATCCAGAATTTCAGCACAGCGCAGAGAAGCGGTCAGTGACATGATGTCACTTTCAGTCCGTCCATTCTTAAGACATTCTACGAAATGATGGATCTCACTGTAGAAATCATCAAACTCATAAGGAATTTCAACCTTCTCCGGTTCATAACCATCCCGAAGAACGAGCATTCTGACAGGTCGATGGAGATCTTCGACAACAATACTGCCACGTTCTCCCTGTAGCACAACTTTTCGTTCCTTTTGGCGATCAAATGCACACTCTAATTGCGCTTTGACATGACCTACATGGAGCTTCGCATCAATATAATAATCTATTGAATCCTTCTGAGATGCTGCCACAGTTTCAAGTTTAATGCTACCTTTGGAGAAATCTTCAATCCAACTTGCACAATACGTGCCAACATCTAACAATGAACCTCCAGGACCTGGCTGAACATGATATGTGTTCATTCCTTCAGGCATTTGGTTGCATAAGCTCGCTTGTATAGAAGTGATCGTGCCAATTTCACCCGCTTCCACTCTTCGACGCAGATCTATGTATAGTGGCACAAAGCGTTGCTTCATAGCTTCCATAAAAAGAACGTTTTCGCTTCTAGCTGTTTCTGCAATATCTTGCATTTCTTTCAAACTCAACGATGCAGGCTTTTCACATAATACGGCCTTTCCTGCATGCAGCGCTTTAATTGCCCACTCATGGTGCAAGTGATGGGGTAATGCGAGATAGATCGCATCCACATTAGGGTCTAATAACATCTCATCATGTGATACATACTGTCGATCTGTTGCGTATTTATCTGCAAAGTCTTCTAACTTCGATTCACTGCGGCCACTAATAGCATATAGTTTGCTGCTAGGTTCGTGTTGTAGTGCAGTGGCAAATCGAGTTGCGATATACCCTGCGCCGAGAATTCCCCATCGTATCATCCTGTAATCCCCCATTATTGTAGTTTCACTCTTTGGTGCGCGTTCAGCTTACTAAAGAATATAAGAACTGCGCCTGCAAATGCAAGCACGGTTCCTCTTAGCTGTAGTAAAGGTGCCGAGAAGCTTGCATAGAACAAACTTCTCTATATATATCATTTATTCGAGCAAGCAGATTGGTAAATTGTACCTATAGAACAATCCCTTTACGTCATGGTAATATCGCTACTTACACATACGTCAACTGGGGGCAATTTTATGAAGAAAAGATATACTAAACTCATCACCTGGGCTGCTGTTATACTGTCAATTGCCACAATTGTTGTACTCATTAATAATTATAACAACAATAAAAACGCTGAGATCAATTCACGGTATTATCAAGGTCTCGTTTCGAGAGTACAGAAGCTGGATCAGACACTGGATAAGATCAAAGAGTCAGAGGCAAACGGTAATGCTGTGCCGGAATTTGATGTGCTTCTTGATATTAATTTTGTAAATGACTTTTTCACTACTATAAAAGAACAAACAAGAGGTTTTCCTGATGTAGATGTTCTACGAAATGATTTTACATTATTCAGATTTGAATACGCCAATGTTGTGAGAAAACAGTTAGAAAGTAATGAACAAGATACGGAGATACAATTAAAAGTAGCCCATCAGATCAAGCTTTTTCTAGACGAATTACTTGAAGAATATGAGGATTCTATACTATTCTCGGATCAATTTAATGCAGCAGCTCAGCATATCAAACCACTAATCCATCTTAACTTTTGATCATCATCCGTTCCCATCGTTTATAGGTTATATTCAACTCATACATTTGACGCTCAGTTTAATGCAAACGCAAAAAGCCGCTGGATTTCAGCGGCATTCAATCTCAATGCAAATTATGATAATTTTCTAACAGCAAACCACAGCTCTACAAAGTTCAAACCATCCTTCTCACCCGTAATTTCGAACTCCAATCCATCCACTTGTTCATACCCTGTAGTAGGAAGCCACTCTGAGTAGAATCGTTTGTATAGCGTTTCAATCGTGTCATTGAATTGATCCCATGTAAAGAGATCGGATGAGAAAATTGCCCATGTATGAGCTGGAATCATAACGCTAGCGTAGCCTTCCGTTTTACTCATTTCGTTTTTGAAGGCACATAACATGTATGGAAAGGTATCTTCTCCGGTTTTTTGATAGCTACAAGCAGCGTGTACTTTATGATAATGCTCATTCAAGAAATCAGGATGGTCACCCGCATTCGCAGCGAGCTTCTCAACCTCCCCGTTCTCGTGGCTGTGCTTCCATAGGTTCGCCGGAGTGTCTACTCCGTTTACTTGAAACACCTTCGCTATTCCGAATATTTGAAAGGCCTCTTTGGTTTCGATACGATAGTTCATAGCCGTCTCCCCTTTAATTGAAATAAGGAAGGATAACCGAGGATAGGCTTTGAGGGCAGTTCCTTCTTCACGAGCCATTGCTGGATTAACACCGTGTAGTGACTGAAACGCCCGCGCGAATGAAACCGGAGATTCATAACCATACTTTAAGGCAATGTCTACAACTTTTGTTTTGCTATTCTGCAATTCAATGGCAGCGAGCGTAAGCCGTCTTCTTCTGATATACTCTGCAAGTGATACATTGGTAATAAATGAGAACATTCGCTGAAACTGATGTGAAGAACAACAAGCCTGCTCAGCAACTTCCTTCAGTTCAATCTCGCCGCTTAAATTGACTTCAATGTAATCTAGTGCCCGATTCATGCGCATAAGCCAATCCATCTGATCCCTCCTCTTATCCAAAGTATAGGTGTACCAACGTTTCGCATCGCAACCATCTGTGCACAAAAAAGTTTCGTCTTTACAACGAAGCCGTCATATTCGCTTGTTCAACATGCTGCCAATTGGTATTGTGCATCATCTCCGCCGCATCTCCATGAAATGCCTGCATGGCTTGCTGATCATTGAGAAGACGATATCTCATCCAAGCCGTCAAATACCCCCTGTGATTGCCACCATTACCTTCAATCGCTGTATGCGCTGCCCCTTTTGCCATTCCCATCATCACAGGTGTGTTGCTCGCCGTATGTTGTAAAGCCAATTGATTCGTTGATACGGGTGAAATTAGAAAATCTCGTGTGCCACCCATGATGAAGAAGGGTACTGTAATCTGCGATGTATCGTATACATCTTCTGGATCACAATGTTTCAAGTCCGGGAGAGCGATAGATACAATCGTCTTGATCTTTGAACCACTTGTATAGTTGGTATGAGCATTAATAACTCCCGTAGAACCTTGCGAATGTCCAGCAACACCTATTTGTTCTTTTTGTATTTTCTCGTAAAAGATACTGCCCGACCGTTCGTTCTCCTGTGTTAAATAATCAATCGCTTCCACAATCTCTTGGCCTGTTCCTGTGGTCCTGCTATAAGAGTCGATGACAACAAAACCCCAGCTAGCAAGATGAGTTAAGAGCTCATTGTAATGATCTGGAGTAGCGCCTGTTCCATTCCCCCACGAAATGATAGGATAGGATTCATCTTTTTGAAATGCTGGATAGTAGATTCGGTATACAGGGTCATCCGTAGGACTCATCACTTCTTCGACCTGGACAAGATGACTCCCGGGCTGCGCATAATGCTGTTCAATGCTTCCCTCTGAAAGATTCGGTACATTAGAGTGTGTAATTATCTGTAAGAAAACTGTCACTGACACAGCAATGATAAGAACGATCGCTAACAACCATACCAACCACGTTCGTTTTCTCCGAATCATCATATACATGACCTCTACATTCATGAATAGGCTAATAATAAGTTATGTTGTCTTTTAACATCTTGGGGGTTACAGCATTAATATAAAAACAAGGGACGAGATAAAGCTTATTAACGCAGTGGTAATAAGCAGACAACTGAATAAGATTTTCTCAAGCAAGTTTCCCCGAAGTTTTCTCCGAATCAGGTACAAGTAAATTAACACCATAATCACAACCGGTAGATATTGATGAAGATCCGATCCGTCTGTACTTGGTAATACAGTAGAAATAATACCTCTCATCGTGTCATTATCAATCATTAGTCCATATGAGACGCCGAATAGTGCTGAAACCAAAAAATGAGATACGACCTGAACTCGTTTGTGCGTCAGAAAATAAAAGCGTGGTTTACGGTACAATTCGTTGACCATGAATACTGTACCTCCTCAAATTTTAGAGAATGTAAAGTATCTATTTAAGCGGATATCTGATCTGAATGTTATGTACGGATTGTAATCCCTCGTAAAGTGCATGGTTATGATCAGCCCCCACAATACATAGAATTCGTGCATTTGTATTGTCTTTGATGGCATTTTTGATCCGTTGCAGCATGATTTCATGCCTGCATTCCCATCTCACCGCATGCGATCTCGAATCCAATTGAGCGATCCACTGATACTTAAGCTTCGTGACATCATCAAACGCTTGATTATTAAACGGGATTCCCCCTTCACTTGATGCTGCGAGCTGTTTCTGCCACCAATTCTCCAATTCATGATCTAACTCTTCTTTTTGAGCGTCTGTATAACTCCGCAATGGATCAAAATCGTTCCAGATATCCAGTTCAACCCAATCGATGGGAACAAATTTGTAGTTTTGCTCCTCGCACAGTGTAAATATAAGATCATAATATTCGCTTGGAGGTTCTCCCCAGTACCCTCTTTCTATTGGATTTATTGTGTATTTCTCAAAACTAGAAGGTAGTACCTCACCACATATGACGTCTGGTTTAAAATCCAAAATCAACTCCTTCAGGATATCCAGTGTTAAATGATGCTGAATTCGCAATGCATTATCGTGCACAACGCCTAAGATCCCTACAACTGTCATACATACATCCCCTTCAAATCATAGTACTTATGCCTTTTTTTCGTTTTACAGTAACAACATCCATACTTTGTATATCGTATCACATATATTATGTTATCTCTTAAATTAGGAGGTGAAGCAACAACATTTTCGAGATTACGAGTACACACAGATTGGAAGTTTGGCCAACTCTAGTTCTGTGCAGATTGAAGTTTATGAACAAGTCTCAACTGCTCCGCTAGTTCAGGCTATGGACTGTAGAGATTGGGACAAACTCTTGTGCCATTGTATTTGTTATTCTCGTCGGATTAAATCAAGAAAATAGGATGATAGATTGGAGGAATCATCATGGTACGTACGTTAGATGCCCGTACTTCGCTTGGATCAAACGGTGTTGCTCCACTTAACATTAATCTACCTGCCAATACACCTACGCTCGTTGGTATCCTCGGACTTAACATCATCAATCCAGGACTATTAATCCGCACACAGTTTAATGGAACCTATCGCATCTCTGTGGCTAACTTGTCCTCGATCCCTTCTGCTGTTCGATTCGAAATCTATAGAGGCTCCACGAATACAGGTACACCGATCTACGTTGTCCAAAATCCGGTATTTCCTTCGGTAGGGAGCATTATAGCCAGTTTTGAAGGTTCGGATTACAATGTGCCTCCTCCTCCTTCAGGACAATTAATCTATTCATGTTATGTGACATTTGTTCCGGCATCGCCTACAGAAGTAGCTACGCGTGTAGGGCCGGAATGTTTCAATGCTGTCACATACAGTGATGACTAAATCCCAACTCTGATGAATTAGAAAGGAGGATGACTATGGTCAGAACGTTAGACGCACGGACATCTCAAGGTTCTAATGGACTGTACAGCCTAACTCCCAGCTTCACGAATGGTGTTCCGATCTTATTTGCTCAGGTTGCATTACAAGTTAATAATCCAGGTCCATTCGTGCGGACACTTTTCGCTGGAATAGTCGAACTTACTGCCAATGTGCTGCCTGTGAATGGGGATTTGGTTATCGAAGTATACCGAGGATTGGGTGCTTCGCAGCAATTGGTTTATCGTGCAGGCACTATTGTAGTAGCGGATCAATTTTTCAGCCCATGTGTATTCAGTTTTACCGGCTCTGAGTATAATGTGCCAACCGCAGGTAGTAGTCAGATTATCTATTCCGTATATGCTACGTTCAGCTATAATCCTTTGTATAATGTGAGTGGTATTAGATTAGGGCCTGAAAGCTTTAACGCAACCCTCTACTCCGATGATTAGAAGGTTCGCATCGACTTGGAAATTCCGTTTGAGTTAAACACAAAAACAGCCAGACACCTGAACTATCCCTTCGTTGTAGAGGTTTATAAGCAATGGGGTTCGTTTTATAGGCTGAATGGCTGTTTTTGTTGTTCGTGAAGCGTTAAGCTAGCGTCTCTCAAAAATTAGTCTTTCAGTTTAAATAATGATCAAAAATCTATAGATCACTTCACCCTTTGGGAGATAGTATATATCGTTCATTGAATATCGTTTACTACTCGTCCATCTAAGTGTATGCTAAGATCACTTCCGATCTATCTTTCTGAGGAAAAACAAGGTTAGGAGTATTATCGCTACGTCAGGAGGCGAATATGAAAAGAAAAGGAAGATTGAAGAAAATGGTAATCTACATAGTAAGTTCTCTACTCATGGTCATCGTTGGAGCTCTATTATTTATGCTACTTTACCCGAGCTTTGGCGGTAATCCATCCAAAGAACAAAAGGAAACCTATAAGCAGCTTGAAAATTATACAAACGGAAAGTTTGTGAACGAAGTATCAGGCAAGTCTGACTTAGATTCCTGGAAAACCTTGTTCGAAGGTACAACAGATGGCGCGACGCGGAAAGAGAAAAAGCCTTCCAGCCCACAACCCGTTGCAGAGATCGATTGGAATAAGGTTAACAACGATGAAGACAGCATCACTTGGTTGGGACATTCCACATACCTGCTAAGTATGGATAACCGCAAAATGTTGGTAGACCCTATGTTGGAGTCGGTCGCGTCCCCTGTTTCATTTGTAGGTTCGAAGCGATATCCGTATAGTACAGACATTTACAGCACCATTGTTTCTGAAATGCCCACCATCGATGCGGTATTAATCACACATGATCACTACGACCATTTAGATTACGCAACGGTTGTTGAACTGAAAGACAAGGTGTCACGCTTCATTGTTCCTCTTGGAGTTAGTGGTCATCTTGTACGTTGGGGAGTCCCTGCAAGTCAAATAACGGAATTAAACTGGTGGGACGAAATAGAATTCGAAGGAATGACCCTTGCGTTAGGACCTGCCCGACATTTTTCTGGTAGAAGCTTGTTCAATATGAACAGTACGTTATGGGGAAGTTGGGTTATCTCAGGTACTGAGAATCGCTTGTTTATTAGTGGTGACGGAGGATATGGAGCACATTTCGAGGAAATTGGCCGCAAGTATGGACCGTTCGACTTAGCTGTAATTGAGGGAGGACAGTATGACAAGAAATGGTCTGATATTCATATGATTCCCGAACAATCTATTCAAGCTAGCCTAGACGTTAACACGACCAAAATGATGCTTAGTCACTGGGGCGCATTCACGCTAGCCAGTCATGACTGGAGAGATCCGATTCAACGAGCTATTAAGGCGGCAAAAGAAAAAGACGTCGATATTGTCGTTCCTCAAATAGGCGAAACCCTCTCGATCTCAGCGCTTAAACCTGCGTTACCTTCCTGGTGGGATGAAAACTCGGAAATAGAAGGTTAAACAAAACGTAACATAATTATTCCAATAGATACACCCCATTGATTAGAACATTTCTATACCAATGGGGTGTTTTTTCTTTATTTCTTTCTTTTTATAGACACTCTGTTTCCCAATGAATCGTATAATTGGCATCAATCTTCGATCCGCTAAATAGTCCAATATCAAAACCATTACTGAAATCAAATCCTTTACTCACGTCAAAAATATCTAAACTGCCCAGAATAGCTCGAATACGTTCTTTACGATCAGCTTCCAAATAATATAGCGCATCTGTATAATGATGTTTCTTTAACATTTTAGCTAAGTACATCGCGTCTTCCAGCGCAACAGAGCAGCCATATCCAGTGTTCGGGTTGATCGTGTGCGCGGCATCTCCAATGACAACCGCTCGTCCTTTAGACCAGCTAGGGATGGGATCCACGCTATATATTTGTTTCGGAATAATATGAGCAGAATTTCGGATGATCTCTGATAACGCTCCATTCCCACCATATTCCTGAATGAGATCAGATTTAATTTCATCCAGCGTTCTGAACTCAAATTCCTCTTTTGAACGTTTTCTTTCCTGATATCCAGAAGCTTGCCATGAGAGATTAAGTTCATGCGTAGGATTGCTTTTGGAAACGAGAAAATTCGCATTTTGTGTAAAATAAAACAGTTCATCGCCATCCATCAGATGACGGATTGGATCACTATTCATATCCTTAAATGAGGCAAGTCCATATAATCCCCAGGATTTAGCATAACTCAACACATGGCTAGGGAATAGTTGGTTTCTTACCGTTGAATGTAAACCATCTGCACCAACTAATAACGTGCCCGTCTCCTGATGACCATCTTCAAAGTAGGCCGTGATGTTCGAAGCATCCTGGGTGAAGTGGGTAAGCTTTTTATTATAATGAATTTCAACACCATCCAATTCAGCTTGTCTCATCAGTATTTCAACTAAGTCCGACCGTTGCATGTATATAGATCGTCTGCTAAAAACAGAATCCTGCATCAGATTGATTGAAGCAATCTCCATATCGTCAGTCGTCAAGATCCGCATGCGATCAGCAGAGTGACTGTTCTGTTGAGCCTGATCTTCTATTCCTAACTCCTTCATTACGTGCACACCGCTCTTGTTAATACGGAAGCTGGATCCTTCCACTCTTTTGTATGGGAAATTCTCATATACCGCACAATCCATTCCTGCCTTTTTCAAGAACATAGCTAATGTAAGACCACTAATACCTGCTCCGATAATCATGACTTTTTGATTCATAAACCTTCCTCCTCATATTTCACTAATTTTTTAGTAGGGCTGACCACTCTGAAAAAATGCATTAAAGGATAGAAATTGTATTTCCTCCAACTGGAGAAACCTCATCGCGACTTTATTTTGTTTCTGTAGAAAACATTCATATTAATCACCTCCTCTATTAAAATATAGATTTTTATATCTTTTGATAGTATAATATATCATAAATACACTCAAATCAAATTTCTAATTTTTATTATCAGAGCGCGCTTCACTTCTCTTAACTAGTTCACATGGCTGTAACAATGTCTAACCTTCTCGCCTTATGGCCTTATAGCCAGCACAACAAAAAAACCGCGATCATTATGATCAGCGGTTTTAGGCTACTAAAGTTTATGGCATTCCAATTTGTTAATCGTACATCTTCACACGTGATGATCTTGTAGATTTAATTCATTCAGTTTATACCCGGTGCATTATCTGAAGTCATTTGCTTAGAGCTTTTCTTCTTTCGTGGCTGCCCTTTCCATGAAAGGTATGTCCATATCCGTAGAATGTGTTCCACAGGACCGCTACGAAACCTCTTGAGATAAAGTGGACTGATCCACAATTGTAACCCATAGACCGCAAGCGCAATAAGCGCACCCACAAATACGCCAGCACGGCCAAAGAGCCCTAGACCGTATCCATAAAAAATCATCGTGCAAATGACGCTCTGCATCAGGTAATTTGTTAGTGACAGACGACCCACGGCTTCGAACCTACTGAGCAGATTCACGCGGCTATCTCTCGTATATAATAGTGCAAAAGCGTAAATATAACCAAGGGCTAACAAAGAGCCCCCAATCGCTTCCCCAATTCCGATCGCGAACCATTCCTCTTCCCCACGAATGAGTTGCACGATTACACTGTAGGCTTTGAGCACCAAACCAACAGGTATGAGCAACTTAGCACGACGAATATAAACTTGTCGCATAGCTTGTGGATCGTCAAAAGTCCCCCTTCTTGCAGCGTGCATACCTAGAAGAAACATCGGGACAGTCATAAGTGGAGTAAACACCAGAAGCAGGAGAATCGAAGCCGGATTCAATTCATCGCCAAACGGATCACCATGATTATTGAAATCCTTAATCTCTGCATAACTTCCACTTCCGAAAACTTCTTGACTCTGAATAATATAAGTTTCCATCTGCGAGGTTGGGTTAGCTAGCGGATTCATGGGATTGGAACCTGGCAGACCCGATAAACCAGCTACAACCAGTAGCATAATCGCCCAGATTAGCAATGTCTTCGGCTTTCGATTCAGAAACATTAATAAGAAGAATCCAAGTACACCGTAAAACGCAAGGATGTCTCCTTCCCAGACATAATTGATATGTAACAATCCGATACCAAACAAGAGCAAAAAACGGCGAGACAGATGACACTTTGGTCGTAATTCTCGGGATTGCAGGCTTTCTGTCAGTTTAATCATACCGAAGCCAAACATAAATGCAAAAATTGGCATGAAGCTGCCCACCACAGCAATCTTTAACAATGAGTAGACAGCTCGATCTATGCCTTCAACACCGAACAATTGAAGTTCATTCTGACCATATACCCCGTATTGGAACGCCAACATATTGGCCATTAATATGCCAGCCAAACTAAAACCACGCAATCCATCAATGAGCCTGATGCGCGTTGGAGATGTATTCAATCCGTTACCACCTACCTTTTTCCATATTAGTAAAAAAGTAATTCTAGCACATCTTTTCTAAAGAGTCATCTTAACTTTTCATGCTGGAAAAGTACAAAAAAAAGGATGCTCCGTAGCGTTATGCTAGGATACATCCTATTTATACGTTGAAACGCACTTCCTCTTTTCACTTTTTGGAAAATAATTATTTACTCCCCTAAAAAGATAACTTCTGTTTCTAATTGGACATTAAATTTAGCGTAAACTGTCTCTTTGATCAAGTTAATTAATTCTTGATAATCCTGAGCAGTCGCGTGATCAGCATTAATAATAAAACCCGCATGCTTCAATGAAATCTCTGCGCCTCCTATGCGAGTTCCTTGTAAGTTGCAGTCTTGAATAAGCTTACCGACAAAATGACCCTCTGGACGTTTAAACACGCTACCACAAGAAGGATATTCAAGAGGCTGTTTGGCTTCTCTCAACATCGTTAGTTCCTTCATCTTCGCAGCAATAGCTTCTTTATCGCCCTTTTGCAGTTTAAAGGTAACCTCAAGAATAATATATTCATTATCCTTAAAGATACTGTTACGATAACTCAGCTTCATCTCTTCGCGAGACATCGTCATCCGCTGTCCATCTCGCGTAATGACATCTGCACTTTCGACCACATCATCCACCTGGCCACCATAAGCACCTGCATTCATATATATGGCACCCCCTGTACTACCAGGGATTCCACATGCAAACTCTAGACCGGTGAAGCCGTGATCCAATGCAGTTCGTGAGACATCGATAATATTGGCACCACTTTGTGCAATAATGGTGTCCTCGTGCACTTTAATTTGATCAAAATGACTTAAAGACATAGTTATGCCTCGAATGCCCTTATCTTTTATGATTACATTCGACCCTTTTCCAATAATCGTGAGGGGAATCTGATGTGATTTGGCAATTTGTACAACGTTTACGATTTCTTCTGTCGTTGTTGGATGGATCAGTGTATCCGCATAACCACCTACTTTTACATAAGTGTGGTCTTTCAAAGGTTCATTTGATCTAAGTTTTTCTCTAGGTATTACATTTTCAAAAATGTCCATTTAACGTTCTCCCTACTACTGACTGGTTTTTAGATAAGACTTTAAGCATGCAGTGTACATGTATAGCAACAACTGTATTCCCTCATATTTCAGTATGAAATTTTATCGATAAATATACCGCGCGCATTACAATTCATCTGAAGAAGTTTATGATCGAATCCACAGTTGCTGCAGCTCCAGCTACCAAAATAACACGATACGTGTAATTACGCTATAATCTTAACCATCGTTTACATTCTGAAGTCGCATAACCATTATACAAAAATGTTTATAATACTTAAAATTAATTCTGAATATTAATTATTTCAGGTCGTAATGCTGACTCAAACAAAAAAAGCCGCGTGGTAGCGGCTTGGAAATATTCACGTATATTGTATACGATAATTGATAAAACGACTTTTATTTCCCACTGAATACAGGGAAGTAACTATGCTCACCATAGTCCTGAATGTGTGCTACATGTTTAAGATCGTCCATATCAGCATCAGTGATAACAAAATCAAGCTCAGCGTTCATTCTCATATGTTCTGGGTTGGCTGTCTTCGGAATTACGACAAGACCAAGCTGAATACAGTAACGTAGACAGAGCTGGGCAACAGATACGCCGTACTTTTCAGATATGACTTTGACCTCTGGATGATGAAGAACGGCCCCGTGGGCAATGGGAGAATACGCTTCGATCAGGATGTCATGTTGCTGACAGAACTCAATAAGCTCCAGTGGTGTGTTACTTACATGTGCTAAGATTTGGTTAACCATAGGCTTGATCTTACAGCTGGCAAGAATATTCTCGATATCATCCTGAAGAAAGTTAGAGAGGCCGATCGCTTTTACTTTTCCTGCTTGATATGCGTCCTCTAATGCTCTCCACACGTCTCTATTCTCATCAAAATAACGCTTTTGTTCACGGAATTCCTTCCACGGCTGCGGGCTATGAATAATCATGAGATCAAGGTAATCGAGTCCCATTTTGGCTAAGGATTCATCGATTGAATGCATAGCTTCATCATAGGTTTTGGCTTCAGCTATAATTTTCGTTGTGATGAACAGCTCTTCTCTTGCGACACCAGAGGCACGAATGCCTTCCCCTACACCCGTCTCATTGTTATATGCCTGAGCTGTATCAATATGACGATACCCGATTGATATTGCGTCATGTACAGCCTGCTGAGCTTGCTCATCAGTAAGTAACCAAGTCCCGAGCCCTAATTGATGAATGGATAAGCCGTTGGATAATTGGAACGTTTCTTTGTACATCGTATATTCTCCTTTTCTAGATGATTCTTACTTGCTTGCATCAACTTAAGATGCGTCACTTATAATGAATGAATTCAATTTCATTTGTTTAATCAACTCACGTCTATTATTATATAAGTTAGAAATTCATATTCAATAGTTAAAGCATTGCGATTTGTCGATTTATTAACAGATCCATTGGAGTTGTTCATTATCTCTATCGATATGAAGTATTCGCAGAAAATCCCGTTAAGATAATCTAGGTACATGCCATTGAGTCACCCAAAGGAGAATACTATGGACATTCGAGTACTACGCTATTTTCTAGCCATCGCTAGAGAAGGCAATATGACTAAGGCAGCGACACTGCTTCACCTGACACAGCCTACACTCTCCAGACAGATCAAGGAGCTTGAGCTACAACTGGGAAAGAAACTCTTTGTCAGAAGTAGTCACAGTATCCTTCTTACTGAGGAGGGTCAGCTACTCCGCAAAAGAGCCGAAGAAATCGTCGAAATGATGGAAAAGCTGGAGTCCGAATTTCATTCCATGGAAGAAACGATTCGTGGAGACGTCTATATTGGCGGCGGTGAGACTGATGCAATGAAGCAGATTGCCCGGATCGTGCGAAAAATACAAGCATCCTATCCCGAGATTCGATACCATCTCTATAGCGGAAATGAAGAAGATGTTACCGAGAGACTAGATAAAGGTTTAATCGACTTTGGAATCTTAATTCAACCGGCTGATCTATCTAAATACAATTACGTCAATATTCCGGCCAAGGATGTCTGGGGTGTAGTCATGAGAAAAGACAGCTCTCTGGCTGAGAAATCGAGTATCCAAGTGGAAGACCTACTGGATCTGCCTCTCATCTGCTCACGTCAGGCGATGAAACAGACCTTTACCACCAATGAATTTCGTAACTGGTTTGGTGAACATTTCGATAAGCTGAATGTGGTTACCACGTTTAATCTTGCGTATAATGCAGCGATTATGGTTGAAGAAGGTGTCGGTTATGCCATAACACTACATAAGATTGTGAACACCTCTTCCGACAGTAACCTATGCTTTAGACCGTTAACGCCGAAGCTTGAGTCTGGTTTAAATATTGTGTGGAAAAAACATCAACTATTCTCTGCTGCCGCTGGACAATTTCTGGAAGAAATTCAGTCAAGCTTCTCCGAATCTTAATGCGCAGCACAACGTAGAACAACCACCCCGTCAGAACTCGCGTGCAGACGAGGTGGTTGACTGTTATATGGAAGCCGATGTTTGCGCGGCCGAGCTCTTCAAGGTGCTTCTAATTACAATCAGGACTAAACCTAATACAACACTAAAGATACCGACCAATATGATGTATTGAACACCCATCGTGGAGATGAACACGCCACCCAGAGCTGATCCTACAGTGGTGCCTACATTACATGATGTTACAAATAAACCATTCGCAAAATCAGGTGCCTCAAGCGCCACGGATGAGATCAGGTATTGATTCACATTCGCCATAATTCCTCCAGCCAAGATTCCCCATACAATGGTCAGCAACATCACAGGCACTTGATACTCACCAATCGTGAAAAGCACGATGTAAACTACACCTAGCAACAGGGGGAACAACAAGATTGACTTGGCTGGATAATCTGTCAGTACTTTACCAGCAATAATGTTCCCCAGCATATTAGCGCCACCAAATAGTAATAGCGTTGTGCTAGTCCATTGTGGCGTCATCTGAGTCACTGTGTATAAATATTCAGATACATAACTGTACACGCCAAATACAGATGCATTTAGCAACAACACCGCGAACATCGAAACCCACAATACTGGTTTTCTCAGCACCGAGAATTGAGAACCATATGATTGTTTTTCCTTCACAGGCATAGAAGGTACAAATATCAACGTGGCCACAAACACAATTATATTTACGACTGCGATAAACGTCATGGCCATTTCATAAGAGAACGCTGTGTCAATAAAACTTACGATAGGTACACCAGCTACCATGCCGGCTGAAACGCCAATAAATACTTTGGCTACCGCTTTTGGTGCTTCTTCTTGACTGACAGATGATCCTGCGACGGTAAATGCCAGTGACATATAGATCGGGTGGAACAAAGCCGGTATAATCCGGGCGATCAGCAACACTGTGAAGCTGGTAGTGAATATGGAAACTACATTTCCTATCACGAAAATACCTAATACAAGTAACATCACGTTTCTTCGGTTCATACCCGAGAATACTAACGGTAGAATAGGCCCCGAGACAGCAATACCTAGTGCAAATAAGCTTACAAGCAAGCCAGCTTGTGTAACACTTACACCAAAGTTCTCAGCAATGGTAGGTAATATCCCTATCACCCCCATTTCCGTGTTCAGTATCCCAAAAACACCTACGGTAAGTATGAATATTAATAATTTATTATTTTTAAGCAAAAAAACCTCTCCTGTCGTTATTGTTAAGTTGTTAATTCAGGCAATAAGCCAACCTTTCTATCAAATACAGTGAAATATCAATGCAAATCATTTGTAACATTTCACTTGTTTTCAAAAATGGCAGCTCAAAACCGAGCTGAGTTCCTCTCCCCCAGCTAAAGTACTCATTATTAGAGACATCAACCTTCAAAACTAAACAAAGTGATCAGCATGTATGATGGAAGTATCTTGTTATGAATTCGTTGCTGTACAGCCGAATAACGTTCCTCCTGTATCTCTATTTTATGAAAAATTTCTTATATTTCAAATACCTATAACTGATATCATGATATACCCCAGAAGCATTTCATGAATACCGAACACTCATCATTTGACTCAAAAGTATGCCTTCTTATGTTTGTTGACTAAAAAGTACTCTTCCTCATCTAACTAATAATCAATCTTGTTTGATTAATCAACATATGTATATAATAATCAAATTTGAATTTGATTCAATCGTTAATTGTTGTTGATCCGTCGATTAGACAACACACCTATTTAAACTGTTCATTAATTCGAAAGTTCGGATGATTTCACTGACAAGGTAGATCCTTCTGCTAAAAAAAGACCCACTCGTACACCATCATGAGCCACGCTAATTCAAGCATAACTATGTGATCTACAAGCAGGTCAATTTTATTTCGGTCCAACCACCATTACTAATTCTTCAAAAAGGAAACACGAATCCAGTCCGATATCGTAGAAAGGTTCACATTGTTTTGTAGGTTTTCATCTACTTCGTTAAAGGTAGGAAGCTTGTCAATATTGCTGCTTATCCATTGATAAAGCCCCTTTAGTCCTTCTGCATTTTGTGATCCTAACATCGGACTAATCGCTGCCTCAAAGTGCTCAAAAGGCAAGGAGACAAATTGAATCTCTTGACCAAGCACTTCGCTAAATTTCGCTGCAATTTCATTCCCTGTGTAGCCTTCGAGACCCGGAGCACCGTAAATGCTTCCCGCTAATTCAGGATGAGTCAATGCATACACATGATACTGCGCAGCATCATCTAAGCTAATCCAGCTTATTTTTTGATCTGCAGGCACTGGATAAGCCAATACCCCTTCGTTTAGCACGCCAGGGATCATGAAGTTCTCCAGATAAACAATCGGTTCTACAATGATGTAAGGTAATCCACTTCCCTTAACCTCTCCAATTAATTTGCGATTAAGTTCTACGGCTAATGTATTCGTTATATCATCTTGAGGGACAAATCCTCCGGTGTTTACGACAAGTAATTCTACTTTTGCGTTAACCGCTGCTTCGATGGCATGATCAATATACATTTGAACTTTGGCTGTATCAAACTCAACCGGAATGTTTAAGAACACACGATCCACACCTTCGTGAGCCTGAGCCAGAACTTCAGTATCAGACATGTCGCCTACTACAGCTTCAATTCCTTTACTCTGTAGCAGATCTGCTGCTTCAGGGTTACGTGTAATGCTTCTTACCTTCTTGCCACTTACAAGTAAACGATTCGCTACGGCTCCTCCTTGTGCGCCCGATGCCCCATATACTAAATATAGATGATCTTGTTTCATTATGGTGAGTCCCCTTTGTGGTCAAATTAGAATTGAACCATTAGACTTTCTAATGATACTATCAATATAGCAAATCAGATTAGACCGCATAAGTACGCACATTTGAGATATTAAGTATCCCATAAGATACTTAAGGAGGGACGAAATGAAACATCACGTTGACGCTTCTGATGACAGGTGTCCAGTCGAGGCCAGTATTAATCTAATCGGTGGTAAATGGAAAATCCTAATCTTGTATCACTTGATCTCGGATAAGTCGAAACGATTTAATGAACTTCAAAAAACACTTTCAACCATTACTCATCGAACATTAACACGACAATTGCGTGAGCTTGAGGAAGATCGATTGATCCGCCGGATCATCCATCCTGAGGTTCCACCCAAAGTTGAATATATGCTAACAGATACGGGCAGAAGTTTGGTGCCGATTCTAATGGAATTGCAGAATTGGGGAACGAACTACTTACAAAACTCAGATTTAGATCAGGCTTAATTGCCAAACTGCTCCCAATGCTTTCAACATTTGTGCTTGCTCTCTAGACATTAGTAACAGTTAAAATGCAAAGTGAAAAGGAGCAGTCTGCTGGCTAGCAGATTGCTCCTTTTTTGCACCAGTTAGATTCTAGGTTAAATACTTGGTAAGATACCGCATCCCAAAAATTCACAAGTTATTTATCCTGTTTAGCTGCTCCAGAAGGGTGATTCAAACCAAGGTGGTAAGAGATTTCTCTTGCGGTCTCTAAGATTTTATCAATAGTTCCTTGTTTATTTTCCTCCTTATAGAGGCTTAGTGGAATTGCACAGATAATACTCCCCACAACCTGATTCGTTGCATCAAATATG
This sequence comes from Paenibacillus tundrae, assembly GCF_036884255.1. Classification (NCBI taxonomy): domain Bacteria; kingdom Bacillati; phylum Bacillota; class Bacilli; order Caryophanales; family Paenibacillaceae; genus Paenibacillus; species Paenibacillus tundrae. The sequence continues at coordinate 3,615,142 of NZ_CP145605.1, forward strand.
GGTGCACCGAAACCGATGGATTCGTTCTTGCGTTCACTGAAGGTATATGAATATCCCACACTTCTTATTTTCTCCACATCAGACCAGATATGCTGTACATCCGTGGGTTGAACTTCTTCTTGTTCAAGAACCTCTCCAATCTTCTCATCGGACAAAAAGGCCAAAATCGCCTTTCCACTCGCACCAATATGAATCGGTTGAAGAACGCCTAATTCTAGGCGGTATTGAAGTATATTGGAGCTATGAATGCCCAGAATAAAGGATAACTTCCGATATTGCTCCTGGTACTGTGCCAAATATACCGATTGTCCGACGTCTTGAGATAACTTCTTCAGATAGGGTTCAGCCACGGATTTTAATCCGAAGTTAGCGCTGATAAAGGAAGAAAGCCTAACCCACTCGTTTCCAATCGTATATTTATTGGTCTCCGGAATGATGTGTAAAATGTTCTCTTCTCTTAATGTCTTCAAGATGCGGTGAATGGAACTAGGTGGGCTATTTAAATAACGCGCTAGGTCATTAACACCCCATACTGCCTGTTGATCAATAAAAGCCTTCATAATCGTTAATGTCTTTAAAGTTACGTTCGATTTGTTTGTCATTAAATTGCACCCTTCTTCATTTACGATCCTATCTTGATTATAATGTAAGCGTGTGCTATGATTCCAATCATATAACACATCCGTTCCACATTCAAGAATAACATTCCATTATTCGGAATGATTTTTTTATTCCACAATAGTTGAATGCCATTCCGTATAGTGGAATGATCATCGACGGGTGAATAACATCAGGGGGAAAAGTATGAAACTTCATTATGCTTGGATTATTTTTATCGGTTGCTGCATTATCTCGTTTGTTGGTTTTGGCTTAACCATCAATACCGCGGGTTTATTTTGGGGCGGAATGAGCGAGGACTTAAATTTGACTCGTGCTGAAATCGCTCTCAATGCTACTTTCAATGGTATTGCAGGTGCCGTATCATTATTATTTGCGGGTACGGTTTTCAAGAAGATCAACACTAAACTTTTACTCAGTCTCTCCTTTGGTCTAACCGGACTCTGCTTTATTGCTTGCTCTTTCATTCAGACCATCGGTCCTTTCTATGGTATCAAGGTGATTTTAGGTGTCGTTCAGAATATATCCATCGTGATCTCCATTCCTATTCTGCTCGGAAACTGGTTCGAAAAGAAATTGGGTATGTTATTCGGTATTACAGGTGCGTTAACCGCGGTAGGCGGCTCGTTCTTTAATCCGTTGATCAGCCACTTCATTCTCGAATACGGCTGGAGAACCACATACATCATCGTTGGTGTGATCTGCCTGGTTGTTCTTGTACCCGTTGCACTTCTTATGAAATTCAAACCGGAAAATGGAATGCTCCCATATGGTGCAGAAAGCACTGTTACAGTCTCCGAGGCAAATCAAGCAACACCGAGCGGTGTTTTGAAAGGGCTTACTATGAAAGATGCAATTCGTACGCCCATGTTCTACTGTTTTATCATAGCCATTATTTGTTTCCAATCCGCAGGATCCTTGGCACAGCATGTCCCGGCACTAATTCAAAGTCTTAACTTCAGCTTACAAGTGGGCGCAAGTGTAATGTCTGCCCTTCTCATTGGAGCTGCAGCAGGTAAATTGTTGATGGGTTTCATGCTAGACCATGTTAAACCAACGGTTGTTCTGCTAATCTTTACGATTGTTGGCGCTTCTGGGTGGTATAGTACCGGAGTGTTCAACGACACACTATTCCTAAATGGTTCTGGATTCTTTAGCGGTTTGGGACAAGCAATCGTACTAACTGCGATTCCTTTGTTAATTCGAGGATCTTTTGGAACGAAAGATTACAGTCAGATTCTCTCCATTATTCTCATGTTCGGCGCATTTTCAAACGCGATTTCTGTATATGTACACGGTTCCATTTTTGATCACACAAGTTCCTACTCTGCTTCGTTGATCTTAAACGTCACGACTTATGTGATCGGATTCCTTTGTCTCATCTTCGCAATTAAAATGAGCAATAAAATGAAAACGATATAATGAATTACGTTATAGGAAGGTGTTAGACGATGAAAGCATTCCACATTCAACCCCAATTCGAAGGTATAGCTTCAACTATAGAACAGGAAAACGCTGCGGGCGAGTTCGACATCCATGGTGTAAGCGAAATAATGGTGCCTATGCGAGACGGAGTTCATCTCCATACCCAAGTTTATCTACCGAACCACGGTGAGTCGTGGCCTTGCATTTTGGTGCGTAACCCTTATCCCAACAATCAAGCCATTCTTGAAGCTAGTTACACTCATTTTGTAAAACATGGTTATGTTCTAGTTATTCAATCCTGTAGAGGAACCGGTCTTTCTGAGGGGGACTGGTCTCCTTTCGTGAATGAACGTGAAGATGGCATTGATACATTGGATTGGTTGGTTAAACAACATTTCCAAGATGGAAACATAGCACTCTTTGGTCAATCCTACTGTTCGTTCACTACATGGATTATCGCTGATTCTTTTCCTAAGGAAGTGAAAACCGTCTTTTTGGATCTCTTCGGTGTAGATCGGTATGGACAGATGTATATGAATGGCATGTTCCGTCATGACATCTATACGTCTTGGGCTTTTGCCAATTCCGGAATCGAAACGTCCTCAGATCCAGGTAAGCTATATCAAGAGGCATTGCACGTTGTACCTCATGAACAAGCTGATGAGAAGCTCTTTGGTAGGAAGATGCCTTTCTACCAGAGCTATATTTCTGAGACAGATCGAAATTCAGCGTATTGGCAACAAGGATTATGGTCCGATCTACTCCGTATGCCCACCAAAATCAATATTCCAGTCTTCATGGTAGAAGGCTGGTTTGACCACCATCTAGAAGGAGCCTTCAAAGGCTATGAACTGCTTCCTGAACCAGTTAAGAAGAAGAGTAGATTTGTTGTTGGCCCTTGGGATCATGTCGGGAATTCACCTGGTGAACGTGCTTATCCTGATTCCAATCTGCTAGGTTCCTTTCGGATTAAAGCTGCTCTGGAATGGTTTGATATGCATCTTAAAGGGCAGGAATATACATTTCCTCCTGTCTCCTATTACCGGATCGGTTCTTCTCGCTGGGAGAAACGGGATACGACAGTGAATGAGGCTAAGCCATGGCGTTTGTATTTCGTGAATGACTTGGAGAAAAAGCTAACGGAGACACCATCCGTTTCTTCTCCTGTACAATACGTGTATGATCCAAATTCACCTATCCCCACCCATGGTGGAAGTGCTCTACTTGCTTGGATTATGCCTTCATTCAACGGGGCACCGCATGGCAGTCTATCCCAACCTAAGTATCCAGAGCGTCAGGATATTATCCAATTCGACTCTCCCGTGTTGGAAAAAGGGAAATCGATTACGGGTGGGATCAAGGTGAGCTTGGAAGTTAGCAGCGATGTGGAGGATACTGCGTTTAGCGTGAAAATTTGCGAAGTATTCCCTGATGGTCGCAGTTTTAACATTGTGGATGGTATTACTTCTTTAAGTTACCGAAATAACAGCGATACTCCGATGAGTTACACTCCGAATCAACCCGTTCAAGTCATTATTGAAATGTGGCCAACGGCTTGGGAGATTCAACCTGGTTCTTTTATTAGGGCAGAAGTTTCCTCTTCTAACTTTCCTGCCTATCATGTTCACGCGAATGCCAAAGGCCCATGGGCATCTATGAAGGAATATTGTGTTGCGACCCAAACCATATATACGGGTTCGGATCGTTGTAGTTATATTGATTTTCCTGAATAATGAAACGCAAATTATTTGCAGTTATGCACGACAAAAGCTATTTTAAATAGAGATCTAAGATAGATGAATTTTATGTTTAGGAGAAGGTAATATGTATTTGGTTATTGATATTGGTGGTACATTTGTGAAATATGCTTTGATGGATTCAGGCGGGGAAATCAGCTACAAAGATAAATCACCCGTAGGGAAGGCAAGTCTGCAAGAGATGTTAACTGGGCTATACGCGATTATAGATAAACAGGATCTTTCTGATATCAAAGGTATTGCTATAAGCTGTCCCGGAACAGTTGACGTTAGCACTGGCATGATATATCACGGTGGGTCTTTCCCTTTCTTACATGAAGTCAATCTAACTCAATTGATTCGGGATCGCTACGGTAAAGAGGTTTCGATTGAGAATGATGGAAAATGTGCTGCACTCGCTGAGTTGTGGTTAGGTAGTGTGAAGCATGCGCAAAGCTCAATTGTTATGGTACTCGGCACTGCTGTAGGTGCCGGCATTATTGTAGATGGGAAGCTTATGCGCGGAGTCAACTTATCTGCCGGAGAAGTTAGCTATGTGATGAGTCATGTGAACTCTATAACGGGTGAGGCGAATTTCTTCGGTCTAGACTGCTCAGCTGTAGCCATGGTTCAGAAGATAGGTGAAATGAAACAACTGGAAGATCCATCAGACGGTGAAGCGGTCTTCAATATGATTAATGCAGGCGATATAGAAGCCAACCAAGTGTTCGATGAGTACTGTCTTATGGTAGCTGCGCAAATTATGAACCTTCAGTATATTCTTGATCCAGAATTATTCGCCATTGGTGGCGGCATTAGTGCTCAACCATTACTCATTGAAAGGCTTCAGCAGGCTATAGAAAAGATTAAACGGATCAATCCACTTCATATGGCTCATCCGATCATTACACCATGTACTTTCCGAAGCGACGCTAATCTATACGGCGCGTTGTATAACTTCTTTGTTGAACAAGAAAAAATGCTGCGTGTTAAACACTAATGGGTAGCTAATGATAAAGAGAAGGAAACCTCAATAAGGTTTACCTTCTCTTATTACTTTCCTTTTTAGATCCGAAGACGTTCTTCTAACATTTCAATATCGCCTCGATCACCGTACTTACAGATTCGCAGATACTCCCCGTATACACGAGACCTTCCAATCTCTGTTTCTGCCCAATTTTGTCTATTGATCTCGACGTTCTTGTATACTGTGTCAAAAAGTGCGGGCATATAGACAACGTCAGGATGAAGGTGCTTTTTCAACGTACGATATTGCCTTCCAGCGGCATGACTCTTACATACCATGAGTATTGAGCGAGTGTTGGTGAAATCGAATACTTCCTTCGCGAACAATACGTTCTCTAACGTATTAACGGACTTACTTTCTACATAAATGACGTCGGACGGGATGCCTGCTTCTATCAAATGCTGCCTAATTACATGTGACTCTGGAACTTGGTTCTCTCTTGCCTGCTGAAGACTAACCCAACTGCACCTGCCTGTCACAACAATCTGTTTGCCTAAGCCTAGTCTATACGCAGCGATCGTTCTCGTCCAGTGACCAGCATGTGTACCTCCAAAAACAAAAATAACATCACACGAAATATCCTCGTCAACGCTATGCATGAACACCGCTTCTGTTATTCTATTGATTTGATCCTGAGTTAGGTTCGGAACAGCCGGCTCTTTCGCAATTTCACTATTCATGTTCGCTTCTGCTCCCTTACTTTCAGATCAAGTTACTTGTAAAATCTCCCTCAAGTATACCATCTGATCCACATATAACGGGAGACTTAAACTTGTACCAATACCTAGAGTAAAGAAATCAGAGCTCCGCCAATTGCGCCTGTCAACACGATCAGCCATGGTGGCAACTTCCAGTAGACTAACATGCTAAATAAGATTGCTGCAAACGCAAAATCAAGCGGATTCACAATTGTACTTGTCCATATGGGCTGATAAAATGCAGCAATTAAGATGCCGACTACCGCTGCGTTTACGCCCATAAAAGCCGCTTTGGCTTTGGGATTACGACGCACTACATCCCAGAAAGGAAGGGTTCCTACAATTAATAAGAATGCAGGTAGGAAAATTGCAAAGGTTGCTAATACGCCTCCACCCCATCCATACATCACTGCACCTAGATAAGAAGCAAAGGTAAATAACGGTCCGGGAACGGCTTGAGTTGCCCCATATCCTGCGAGAAATGCCTCTTCGCTAAGCCAGCCAGTGGATACAAATTCACGTTCAAGTAAGGGTAGGACAACGTGCCCTCCACCAAATACGAGAGAGCCAGAACGGTAGAAGCTGTCAAACATCGCAATCCATTGTATGGAAGTTATTTCTCTTAGAATAGGAAGTAAAATTAATAAGCCTATAAATGACACTAAACAGACCACGGCAATACTACGTTTAACCGGAAAACGAACCTGATCATCTGACTCCACTTCATGTTGAATATGATCCCGATATAATAGGAAACCCATAATTGCCGCGCCAACAATCATTACGACTTGAGAATACGCGGTTTGCCACAATAATGTAATGACCATAGCGAGTATGGCAATGGCTTTTCTTCTTAGATCCGGAGTTAATTTCTGTGCCATGCCTATGATCGCGTGTGCAACGACGGCAACAGCAACAATTTTCAACCCATGAATCCAACCGGCTCCGCTCACATCCACACCTTGGAGGATCAAGGCAAATAGAATTAACACTAAGACAGAGGGTAAGGTGAAACCAAGAAATGAAACAATGCCTCCCAACACGCCAGCTCGCATAACCCCCATCCCAATTCCCACTTGGCTACTGGCAGGCCCGGGCAAGAATTGGCACAAAGCAACGAGGTCAGCATAACTCTTTTCGTCCATCCATTTTCGCTTTCGGACATATTCTTCATGAAAGTAACCTAAGTGAGCAACAGGCCCACCAAATGACGTAAAACCTAACTTCGTCGATACCCATAGAATTTCAAGTAATGCTGTAAATAAACCTCGCTCGTTCATGGTTGGTCCACGCACTCTTTCTATACGTATTTCATGTCTATATGGGATGCTAACATATACCGATAAGCGCTCTCAACACATCTTCAAAAAAATTACAATGCGATAACATTTCTTATACAAGGTAATGGATTTCAAGAAGAAAAATATAAAAAACAGCCATTCCGATGTTGGAACGACTGTACTGTGTATTCCGCTTAAGCGCCTGTTACTGGAACAACTTATACCAGTATAACGTGGTTTCAATATTAGGAGTATAGGACTGCTTAAGTGTGTCAACTCCTCCGAGTATGAATCCTTGTTTCACATAAAATCGGCATGCACCAAGATTATCATCTTGTGCTTCCAAGGACATACCTATCAGTTTTCTCTCTTTTGCCCACTCTTCTGCTTGATTTAAGAGCAACTTTCCGACTCCACTGCCTCTATAATCTTTTTTGGTAGCAATGTTTTCAATATAACAAAAGCGATTCCAATCCTTAATAATTCTAATTTGTCCTATACAAGTATTGTCCATGTACGCCAAAAACAAAGCTTTATCGTCTTGATTTATATATTGGCTCCAATCGAGCTTCTCATCTGGAAAACGTATTTCTCTGGCTTCGTCAAAAAGAACTTCTGTATAAGACCATTTTCCTGATTGGAAGCTGGGGACAACTCTACCATATAATTCAAAGTAATCATTTGTCGTATTGATATCCTCTATGAAGTCATTATTTAATGGTGAAATAATGATGTTATTTTCATGACTCAATATTACACACTTCCTTTTATAAAAGATTGCTTCCATTATATAGTGCGATATTCCTTCGGCGAACACCCGCATATAGAGTTGAATTTCTTATAAAAGAAACTAACATTCTCGTAACCCACATAATTAGCTACTTCCGTGACGCTCATATTACTGCTAATCAGTAGTGTTTTGGCAAAACGAATCTTCTGTTGATGAAGCAATCCCATAAACGACATACCTGTATGCTTTTTCAGTTGTGAGGAGAGATAGTTAGCATTGATATTGAAATGAGCTGCAGTCGAACTTAACGTGCAGTTTTTGTAATTCTCTTCAATATAACGCAAGATCGGCACAATGGGACTTTTCTTTAGGCGATTGTCCTGCTTATCCGAATCGTTCTCGTAGACATGGATCAGCTCCATCATAATTAATGAGAAAAGAGAGTCCAGCATCTCGCCAGAACGAGAGCATGGGTCGAACCATTCACAGAAAAACTCGTTCATAAACACGGGGAGTCTTCTACTATTCTCCGAGGGAAACAGAATAAAGCTGTCATGCGCATTGCCTTCAGTTATGGAATTAATAAAAAAGCTAGACAATGGACTATCAGCTGAGATTCGATTAAAAAAATTACTGTTGAAATATTCTTTACGAATAATAATATTGATCAGGATATCCGACTCTCCAAGGGGTTCGATCCGATGGACAGTGTCCGAATCTACAAGTAGAATCTGCCCCTTTTGTAAAGAGTAAATATTGTTGTTAATAATCTGAGTGCAAGATCCATCATACATATAGTTGATTTCAATCCAGTCATGAAAATGTAAGGGATAGGACTGAAACCGCGAGTGCTTCTTCACAACGATATCTGGCGAAATCGTAAACAACTCGGTATGGTCTTTAATTAATAGCTTGGCAACTCGCTTACGATCTTTGAACATATATAGAAACTCAAGCGGTTTAGGAGAAGGGATGCCCTGACGATACAACTCTTCACTTGGGGTCAATGCCCGCAAAGATGTATCTAAGTCTTGTGGAGTCATAGCCAGTTTCTCCTTTCATGATGAATTACAATACGAACTACGATGTAAAAAACCTATTTCGTTCGTGCTTTTACGATTATAAAATGCTTTAGTTCAATTTGTATATAATGAAATACGATAAACGAAGAAGCAGTCGTTTTGTTATCGTCACAAAACCCTGCTTCTTCAGATTGCCTCTATTCTAATTGAAATTGAGCACACATGTCACTGTCCGAGCTATTTCCAATATAAACTTCAAAATAACCCGGTTCTGCCTCATACCTCATACTCTTGGTATGGAATTTCAGCAGTTCTTCTGTGATTATAAAGCTGATCTGTTTGGTCTCACCAGGGAGCAGATGAATCTTCTGAAAGCCTCGCAATTCCTTGACCGGTCGCACGACACTTCCTACAAGATCACGAATGTAGAGCTGAACCACTTCTTCTCCTTCAACATCACTCGTGTTGTGAACCTCAATCGTAGCTTCAATTTCTTGATCGGCTCGCATATTCGTATGACTTAGCTTCAAGTTAGTGTACTCCGCAACGTGGTATGACAAGCCGAACCCAAAAGGATATAACGGTTCATTCGGACTGTCCAAATAACGCGAAGTAAAGCGAAGGCTGTGTGTAGAGCCTTTTGGCGGTCTTCCCGTGTTAAATCCGTTGTAATAGACTGGAACCTGACCTACGGTATAGGGAAAACTCATCGTTAATCGGCCCGATGGATTCACATGCCCCATGACCAAATCTACAATAGCATGTCCGCCTTCTGTACCCGGGAACCAGCATTCCAGTATCGCATCTACTCGATCTTTGATGTCCGTGAGCACTAAAGGTCTGCCATTGAAGAGCAGAAGTACGGAACGTTTAACCCATGGCAGCACTTCATTGATAAAATCGGTTTGAATTTTAGGTAAAGTTAGATCCGTTCTGCTTCCCGCCTCACCGCTTTGCAAGGTATGTTCTCCCATCGCAAAAATGACAACATCAGCCCATTTTGTAAGTTCGATAGCCTTGTTTTTTTCCGCTTCTCTAGCCTCGTCGGTATTCAGTGCATTCGCTTCGGAAGCAAAGAAACCAAAATCACCAAGTCCATCCAAACTCTCTAGTACGGCACATCCTTGTGTATACTTGAAGCAATCTGAAGGCATGATTTCTTCAAAAGCCTTTTTCACCGTAATGACCTGACTTTTGTCTCCATACACGGCCCATAATCCATTTAATTCCTGACTATTCGCATACGGCCCAATTAGAGCCACTTTAGTTGCTTTAGTGAGTGGTAATGTGTTCTTCGAATTCTGAAGCAAGACAAGAGATTCGGTTGCTGCTTTTCTGGACAAGCTTTTGCTTTCATAACTTTCCTTCAGCTCTTGTTCTTTCGCTATGCTGGCACCTCTGAAAGGATCCTCGAACAATCCTAGCTTATTTTTCAATTTTAATACACGAAGTACAGCTTCATCTAGCTTCTGCTGACTAATTGCTCCGTCCTCCAGCAAAGGCTTAAGCTGATTAGCATAACAGGATGTCTTCATATCAATATCCACGCTAGCCTCCATCGCTAGTCTGGCAGCGTGCTTCTCGTTCTCCGCTACACCATGGGCAATGAGTTCAGATATGGCTGCATAATCTGTGATCAAAACCCTATCGAAGCCCCATTCCTGGCGTAACACTTCGTCCATTAACCATTGATTCGCGGTAGCTGGAATCTCGTCAACGGTGTTAAAGGAGGTCATAACCAATTCACAGCCTGCATCTACCGCGGCTTTATATGGCGGTAGATACTCTTCACGGAGCCTTCTTTCGGACATATCCACTGTGTTATAGTCACGTCCACCTTCAGGAGCCCCATACGCAGCATAATGCTTCACACAGGAAGCTAAGCTCTCGCCAGGTGTAAAATCACCTTGGAATCCTTCAACCATGGCCTTGGCAAATACACTATTCAAATAAGTATCTTCTCCAGTAGACTCCATGCTCCGTCCCCATCTTGCATCACGAACCACATCTACCATTGGCGCAAAGGTTACATGCGCACCTGCTGCGCATGCTTCCTTTGCTGTAAGGCGATTACACCCTTTCACAAGCTCAGGATTCCAACTACTCCCTAATGCCAGTGGGATGGGAAAAACCGTTTTGTAACCATATACGATATCAGCCATAAATAATAAAGGGATCTTGTGACGACTTTTTTCCATATAATCGCGTTGTATGGTAGTAACCTTCTCTGCCCCTAATACATTGAGTACAGACCCAGTCAGTTGAACCATCTCTTGCGTGATTCCCAGCTTCTCCATCGGCCCCACTGCCATTGCTCCTGCATTGAAGAAGTCTCCGGAAAGCTGAATAAGTTGTCCTATCTTTTCTTCTATGGTCAGTGTATTCAATAAATTCAGTAATTGCGTATTATCCATTTTTTTGTGTTCCCCATATCTTTAGTTTTCATCAAGCATCCGGTCGTTGTAGCCAAAGAGGTATGTTCCAGCGAATGCTCCAACAAAGCCAACGATTGCGGCAATCAGCATGGAGATGCCACCTTTCAGGACAGCGATAGCCGGAAGGGTCAACGCTGATACCGTGAACATCGCAGGATACTGGGCAGAAGCCAGACCTACAATAATGCCTCCTAGTCCAATGCTAGCGCAAGCAATATAGAAAGGTTTTTTGTACTTCAGATTGACGCCATAGATGGCAGGTTCGGTTACGCCTCCGACGATCGCTGAGAATGAAGATGATCCTGCAAATTCCTTCAATGTTCTATTCTTCGTTTTCAAGAATACAGCGAGAGCCGCTCCACCCATTGCAAAGTTGGTACCGATTGTAACCGGAAGCAACGTATCGTAGCCATAGACTGCAAAGTTGTTCATAACAATTGGCACGAGTCCCCAGTGTGCGCCGAAAATCACTAGGATTGGCCATAATACAGCCAAGATCAGACCTGCCACAGCTGGCATAAATTCATATAATGCTGTGTATCCGGCTGCCACCGAATCGCCTAGCAGACTTGTTAATGGCCCAATAACTATCAATGAAGCCGGTACCATAATGGCAATACACAGTACAGGCACGAAAATACCTTTAACTAACTGAGGCATAATTTTGTTCAAAAACTTCTCTAGCTTAGATAAGATATATACCGCCGCTATCACTGGAATAACGGATGATCCATAGTTAATGAGTTTGACTGGAATACCTATGAAAGAAATGGAGCTGCCTGCCGCTTGTAGAGCTACTAAGTTTGGATACAGGAATGCACCTGCAATCGCCAATGCGACCGATTGGTTAGCTCCGAATTTTTTAGCAGAAGTAACCGCCAATATCACTGGAAGGAAATAAAAGAATGCATCGGCAGCAGCATACAGAACGGCATACGTACCACTCTCTGCTGACATCCAACCCAAGGTGGTGCACATAACAAGTATTCCTTTGAGGATACCGGCACCCATCATACCTGCCATAATCGGTAGGAATATGCTTGAGATTGTATCTAGTAATAGAGACAATCCTTTTTTCTCGTTTTGTTCCGGTTGCTCGCTCTTTTCATTATTCTCGTTCTGACGAGGTGCAGCTTCTCCCTTCGAACCCCTAACATTCTCCACAGCATTAAATACATGCTCTACATGCGTCCCCACAATAACCTGATATTGTCCTCCAGACTGCAATACGTTTAGTACACCTTCGGTCTTCTTCAATTTCTCTGTTTCGGCCACGCTTTCATCTCTAAGTACAAAACGAAGTCTGGTCATGCAGTGAGTCAAGGACTGTATATTCTCTTCTCCACCTACCCCATCATATATCGTTTTGGCAAGGGTGCTGTAATCCCTTACATTTTGTTTATCTGCCATGTTGCTTCCCCCTACTTCTCAATATCAAAACTGTTAATATGTTTGATTGTATCGATATAGCGCGATCGGAATAATAACCAAATCACATGATTTCATTGACCATTTCACTGTATTTTATTTAAGCCATTTCAGTTATTCTAGGTGATATTCAATTTAATTCTAGGAGAACATATATGAAATTTAACAATCCCGTTATTTCAGGTTTCTATCCTGATCCCAGCATTTGTAGCGTAGGCGAAGATTATTATTTAGTGAACAGTTCGTTTCATTACTTTCCCGGTGTGCCTATTTTTCATAGTCGAGACTTGGTGAATTGGCAACAGATTGGTTATTGCTTAACTCGTCCAGAGCAGTTGAATCTCTCGAATCTCGAAAGCTCGATGGGCATTTTTGCCCCAACGATTCGTTATCACGAAGGAACCTTTTATATGGTTACGACACTAGTGTCAGGTAAAGGTGATGATGGCTTTCGGAATTTCTATGTCCATGCAAGCGATCCTTCAGGACCATGGTCTGAACCCATTTGGTTAGATTGGCAGGGCATAGATCCCTCTCTATTGTTTGATGGAGATGGACGTGTGTATATTACGGGAACCAATGCCTTTACTAATGAGGAACCAGGTATTTACCAAGCAGAAATCAACCTACAGACAGGAAAGTTATTGTCGGCTCGTCAACTCATATGGCGAGGAACCGGTGGGAAATCCCCGGAAGGCCCTCACCTTTACCATATCCATGATCAATACTATTTGATGATCTCCGAGGGGGGCACAGAGTATGGGCATATGGTTACCGTTGCACGTAGCGATACTCCATTTGGGCCTTACGAGAGTGCCCCTACCAATCCGGTGTTAAGCCATCGCAGCACTGGACATCCGATTCAGGCTACAGGTCATGCCGATCTGATCCAGGCTCATGACGGGAGCTGGTGGGCTGTTCTGCTGGGTATTCGCCCGATTTCAAGAAGACATCATTTGGGGAGAGAGACTATGCTGGCTCCAGTAACCTGGTCTGAGGATGGTTGGCCAATAATCGGAATAGATGGGCAGCTCCAAGCCAACATGACGGGTCCTGCTTTTGCCACAGAACAACTCCAAGTTCTTGAACCACTCGACCATTTTACTACACCCGAATTAAGTTATCGATGGAACTTCCTGCGTAATCCCGATTCTTCAGATTGGTCACTTACGTATCGTCCAGGTTGGTTAACATTAAACGGCTCTCCGCAAACATTGAATGATATAGATTCATCGGCATTTATTGGTTGTCGCCAAAAGCATTTTGATTGCACTGTATCTACGCTACTTGAGTTTGACCCGCAAGCGAATGAAGAAGCTGGACTTACCGTGTATATGAATGAAAAGCATCATTACGAATTGGCGCTCGCACATGTGAATGGTAAGCGCTCCGTCCTGCTTCGAACAAGAGCAGGTTCCATCTGTATGGTCGCAGCGATGCAAGAATATGTTGGAAAAGAGATTGTCTTAGAGATCCAGGCTACAAAAGCACAATATACATTCTCGTATCGCGCGCCTCATGATAAGCAATCCACACTACTAGGACATGCAGAAACCAGCTTGTTATCCACTGAGGTTACTGGCGGATTCACTGGTGTCTATTTCGGTCTCTATGCAACTGGAAACGGCAAAACATCCGAATCCTCAGCCTATTTTGATTGGTTTGAATATCAAGCTTAGATTGAACTTGAACGAAAAAAACAACGAATGGCAGACATTCGTTGTTTTTTCGTATGCTTACAGTTGGATACGCAGTAACTCACTGCTCAACTGTGTTTCTTGATCACTTTCTAGTAGAATATCGACTTGTTTAACCGAATCTTGCCCGACAGATACTACGATCGGAGTTATTATTGAAATGCCTTCTTGCTGAATTTGTTCGATATCAAACTCAAGCAATAGCTGACCCTTTTTAATTTTTGCTCCGGTAGCCACATGTAATGTAAATCCTTTTCCCTTAAGAGAAACCGTATTCATTCCGACATGTATCAACATCTGGACGCCTGACTTGTGCTCAAGCAGCATGGCATGCTTGCTCTTATCCATTATATAAGCCACAGTCCCGTCAAATGGCGCGAATACCTTCCCCTCACTCGGTAGAATTGCGACACCGTCACCCATCGATCTGGTAGCAAACGCTTCGTCTTCTACTTGCTCTAGCGGAACGATCTTTCCGATAATAGGTGCACCAACCAACACTTCGTTTACATTGTTTTTCTTTTTCCATCCCCAAAACACAGGCAACTTCTCCTTTAATCTGACTCATAATGATGAAGCTATGATATGAAGCACCAACTAATTTACAGTGATTGGCTCTTATCCATTGCTTATGTACCAACCAACTGAAATGACTTCTCCGTATATTGCATAATCTCTAGCTCATTTCCATCGGGATCCACAATCCATAACTGCCACGTGTGATCAGGTCCTAGTAAAGGCTCGCTTTTAAGGGGAATGCCTTTGGCTCTGAATTGCTGAGCAGCTTCATGAATATCGTCAACGACTAGTGCAAGATGATACATCGCATAGTACGCTTTCAGATTAGGACGTTCTTTTCTCTCCTCATAGCTATAGAACAGTTCTACAAACTGTTTGTCTCCGAATTCAAGATACTCAATCCATGGCTGGGATTGTTCTTCATCTCGATACAATGTGAATTTACGTTTAAATCCTAATCCATCACAATAAAATTGCAGTGATCTTTCCATATCTTTTACCTTCATTCCAGCATGAGCAATACTTAACACGTTCATCTACTTCTCTCCTTTCATGTGTGAATTAAGATAGATTAGAGGGGAAGATCACATTAAAGCAGCCTCTTGGCTTCTCCCCAAATAATGATCGAGATAGCCCTCTGGCAATCCTGGCAACCGCTCGAATTCCGTTTCCATCGTCTGGGTCACACCTGTCTCCGAAGATTGAACGATACCATTCAAAATTTCAACGGCGTGACAAGCCATATCCATACTTGCCCGATGGGGTCTTCCCTGCCTGATAGCCCATGCCATTTCTGCGACACCAAGACCTCTGGAATTCTCACTGTATCCGTACATGTGTGGAATCTCGATGGGCTCTGACATTCCTTTCTTCTGTAACAGAACTTTGCCTCCGAATCGATCTGGATCAGGCAGATACAATATACCCTCTGTTCCGTAGATCGTTAAGACAGGGACTTGCGGCCATATGGTATTGGCATTAAAATTCACTGTTCCATACACACCATTCTTATATCTCATGCTTGCAATCATGATATTCTCGTTCTGGGTCTCCAAGGTTTCACCAAAATGAGGTGATGATGGGTTCTCAACAACATATGTTGATTGCATATTATCAGCGAATCCGCTTACCTTTTCAACTGGGCCAAGAATACTTAGGAGTGCTGTGATATAGTAGATGCCTACATCAAAACCGATACCACCGCCAGGCTTCGTTGTAAAAGCTCCTGGTTCATATAAGAAGCCCATATCGCGGTTAACTGCGGCATGACATGTCATCACTTTGCCAATCCCACCATGATCAATCACATGACGAGCCGTTTGGATCGCAGCTCCGAGGAATGTATCTGGGGCACATCCGAGTCTCAGGTTTTGTCTCTCGGCAAGTGCCTTTAATTCGAGGGCTTCCGCTAGACTCGGGGTCACAATTTTCTCTGTATAGACATGCTTGCCTGCTTCTAATGCCTGCTTAATAATCCCATAATGAGCTGTTGCAGGGGTTAGATTAACAACCATCTCAATCTCCGGGTCCTGTAAAATCTCATCCATATGCATCCCTTTTATCCCATAAGAGCTTGCCTTCTCTTCAGCCTTCTGAATGTCGGTTCCGCCACAACTGACGACATCCAAGATTTCGAATTGATTGATCATATTTTCCAAATATATTCCACTTATTTGCCCATATCCTATAACGGCTGTTTTCATTTTCTGGAGGTTGGTCATCTGCTCACTCCTATACTTTTATTTCATTTGTTGAAAATATCGGTCTAATGCTTCTATTACAAGGTTGTGATCTACATCATCATGAAGACCTGATACACATAGGGAGCCCACTAATAACCCGTTCTTCAGTTTCAAAGGGAAACCACCACCGCTCAGAACAAATCTGCCTGGATCTAAGTCGGAAAAGGATTGTCCTGGCTTCAATCCCTTATCAATCATCTTCAACATGGCATGTTTACTGCTAATTCCAAATGCCATGACCGTATTTCGCTTCCCAGAAATCCAAGTCTCTTCATACACCCCTCTGCCTTCCGGGTAGAACCTAAACACAACAAAGTTGCCTAAGGCAGCTTCAACGGCCATCGGCTTATCCTGTTTCATGCTTATTTCCTTCAAGTATTCGCCTAACTGACAGATATCTTGTTGTCTAAGCTCATCAAACCGATATTTAGCCTCTTGCTCCTTACACAATAACAACTGAGCATTCTGAGCATGATCTAACATCTGTGCACTCCCTGTTTTTTTTGAAATAGTAAAATTCGACTTATAACGTTTAGTGCAAATAGAATAACACCATTCAACGCTCAACATAATATCGAAACCACAGACATTTATTGACCAAATCGTTGTTTTTCTAGATGGATCATAAATATGACGCTAATCAAAAAAGCCGCTCCGATTAAAAGAACGACATGGTTGACTGTTTATTTCTCAATTTAGTTGATAACAACAAAAAATGACTCACTTCGCTGACTAGGCGGAGTGAGCCATGAGATGTTAACGTGCAATTCGTCTTAACTTGCCTTAGCAAGTTTCGTGGCACGAATCGATGCCGTAGCATAAACGATAAGTGCAATCCAGATGAATCCGAAACCAACAAGTAGAACCGGCGATACGGATTCTTTGAACACAAATACGCTGAGTACCAGCATGATCGTTGGGCCAATATATTGTACGAATCCAAGTGTAGATAGTGACAACCGTGCAGCTGCCCGGGCGAAGAACAACAACGGCAACGCCGTTACTACCCCAGAAAGAAGTAATTCAAGGAACATCGGTGTCGGCAGCGTCCAAGCCGTCGTTTTCCCTACAATCCCCAGGTAGATCCAGTAACCAAGTGCAATGGGTAGAACTACCGCTGTCTCTGACAGCAAGCCTACCGAAGCATCCTGTGCAATCTTCTTCTTCGCTAGACCGTATAAGCCAAAGGATACAGCAAGTGAGATCGCGACCCAAGGGAACCGTCCGTAGTCGATTGCAATGATAAGCACTGCTATCCCAGCAATAGCAATGGCAAGCCATTGACCCCGATTGGGCTTCTCACGTAGGAACATTACCGCTAACAATACATTTAGTAGCGGGTTCAAATAATAACCAAGGCTAGTCTCGACAACATGCCCGTTGTTGACTGCCCAGATGAAGATTAGCCAGTTGGCAGCGATCAACAATCCACTGGCGGTGAGGGCTAGCAGTTGTGTCCGATTAGCCAGAATTCGTTTCATCTCACCCCAGCGACGCTGGATCGCGACCAGAATGCCCATGAAGACAAATGACCAGACTACCCGATGCGACAGAATCTCACCTGCCGGCACATGATTAAATAACTTCCAATAAAGCGGGAGAACTCCCCACATGATATACGCGATTATAGCGTTAACCAACCCGTTGTTCATAATGTATGAATTCCTCTTTTCTCTCTATGATGTCTGAACGGATTATACGCCTCATTCCATATGTAAGTAAAGACAATAATCGAACAGCAGAAAAGACCCTATGATTCAACTGCGTTACATATTGCACTGTACAACTAGTCGATTAGGAGGGAAATGTCTGTACAAACGATTGGAGCGTATTCGTAAAATAGATGCCTAGGGTCTTCCGAATTAAGCTCTTAGTAAAACGAATGTTCGTGGGAAATCAGTTTAAATGAAAAGCATACTCTTTCCTATGTAGTGAGATGGTTAGAGGTAGTGTATCGAGTTTATGGATCAGTCTATGTTTTTAACTTCCATTAAATATGTGCGGATAAAGAATCAACCCTTCACTTATCATTGATTCATTTATCCGCATAATTACATATCCATTTTCTAAATCGATTTATCGTTCAGTGTTCATATAATATAACGCACAACGCTTAATGCGTCTGAGCGGAGTTCTGATCTTTCTTAGCCACGAGTAAAAAATAAGTAACGACCGCGACAATACTCGTTCCTAACAAAGTAAGTCCGAGCGGAACAGCCGTGTCCTCTCCCGCAATACCAACGATTGGAGCAACCAAAGCTCCTAATACAAAAGGTACGACACCTAGAAGCGCTGCTGCACTACCAGCCATTTTGGATTGACTTTCCATAGCGAGTGGAAATGCGGCAGTTGACGTAATACCAATTGAACATACGAAGAAGAACAATGGAAGAACCAGAGCAAACAGTGGCCCTTGAGCAATCGTTACCACTACAACGACAACACTCGATATGAGCGCAAGCCACAGTCCGGATAACAGGAGCGTCTGCTCAGGAATGCGGTGTGACATGCGTCCCACAATCTGCGAGCCAATGATTAAGCTAATTCCATTAGATGCAAACAATATGGAGAATACCGTCGGACTTACGCCGTATATATTCTGGTAAATAAACGGTGTACCTGCCACATAAGCGAATACACCCGCAGTCATAATGCCCTGTGCCAGCATGTAACCAACAAACTTTCGATCACGGAGCATTGTACCATAACCACGAAGTTGAAGTTTAAAATTCGGCGCGACGCGCTTTTCAGGAGGATTCGTTTCTTTAAGACGCCATTGCGTCATAATGTACAAGAAAACGCCTAGGATCGCGAGGGAAATAAACACACCCGGCCACGATGTGAACGTAAGCACCCCACTACCTGCAATTGGAGCTGCCAAAGGGCCGAGATTTCCTACAAGCAACAGTAGAGAGAAAAATTTAGTTAATTCATGGCCACTATACAAGTCACGAGCAATAGCGCGAGAAATAACGATCCCTGCGGAAGCTGCAAATCCTTGTGTGAAACGGAACAAGATTAACATACCAATATTAGGCGAGTACGCACACGCTAAGGAGCAGATGATATAAGCAACCATAGAGATTAGCAAAGGTTTACGTCTGCCATGAGCATCACTGATTGGCCCCACAACGAGCTGACCCATACCTAATCCCAATAAACAAGCTGTAAGACTGAACTGAACCAGCGATGCATTAGTATTGAACATCGCTGCAATTTCAGGAAATGCCGGTAAATACATATCGATTGTAAATGGTCCTAACGTTGAAAATACGCCCAATAATAGAGCTAGACCAATCACATTCCATTGCTTTCTTTTTGTCATGATTCCTAGAGTCTCCACTTCATCTATATTTTTAAATAAATTGATACACATCGTTATATTTTAAAGTTGAACCTATCAAAATTACAATCATTAATTTTAAATGCAAAGAACGAACGAGCCGCAAGTGAAGATATGCGAGCCGTCCGTTCCTATTTGTTGCCTATTCAACTGGGTTCAACATATTCCACATTCACTAGATTCATTGCGTAGTTAATGCTCCAGTAAACTCTCTTACTTTTTCAGCGATTTCTTTGGCATGGGTTCGATATAGATAATGATCTGCCTCCAGTAAAACCATCTCTGCATGAACAGAATTCGCTAGTTGCTTCTCGTGTTCGGGTGCCCATTCAGGCGTTACCGGATGCTTGGCCTGAACAAAGAACTGGACAGGGAGATTGGGTGGAAAAGATAATTGCGCTGCTGATTGGAAATTCGAATACATACTCACAGCTTCATTTAATTGCGTCGTGTTATACATATTTTCTTGTCTTAATATTTGCAATTGTTCTTTCGTCACTTCATCATAAGGCAGTTCATCATACGGGTCATCGCTCAGCATCAATTGGATGCGGGGAAAGCCCAAATTACGGAACCATTTAATCTGCTGAGTCACGGATGAATCAATTTTCTGTTCGCTCAGTGTTGGAACACTGCTATCAAGCCCGATATATGCGCTCACTTCCTCAGGATATTGGTTCACATAATCCAAACTGTACAATCCAGAAATGGAGTGAGCCATCAGCATATAACGATCAATCTGGAGACTCTGTAAGGCTTGATGAATTTCACTTACAATCTGTTCCGTGGAACGTTCTTTATCGGTTTGATCACTCAATCCGTAACCAAAAGGCTCCACCACAACTACTTTATAATAAGGGGTTAATTCTGATAGCAATGGCTCAAAATCAAGTCCAGGTGCCGCATTGCCGTAACCAGGCAGGATGACTACTGTCTCCTCGCCTTCCCCTTGAATGAGCACATTCATCTGTTTTCCATCTACAGACACATATTGACCATAAGGCTCAATTCTTTTTTGTTCTGAATGACTAGCGATTTGATTATACGTATACACACCAGCGATAAACAGTAATATGGCTATAAGGATCGCAGCGAATATTTTAAGTAAAATATGTAGCACTCTCTTCGTTTTACTGCGCTTTCTTCCTTCCTTCACTATGGTTGGTTTCAAACTCATCAACTCCTCTATATATCTGTGCAACTTGTCTTGTAAGTCTCTAAACTATTCTACCGAACGAAGTTGTCCTCTCTATGAATACAATATGAACGCAATATGAACTAAGTTGTTGAGCTACTCAGATATCAGGCGAAAATAAAGAAACCGCTAATCGCATACCTACGATTAACGGTCAGATTGCTATAGTTCTGACTTCCACATATTAATTATAGTTGAATCTCTTTCATATACGCTTTGAACTCCGCAGCGATCTCTTTGAATTTCGTATGATGCAGGTAATGAGAACCTTCCATCGGAATCATTTTGCCCTGTGCAGATTGTTTCACCTGTTCCTCATGTAGCGGAATCCACTGTGGATTGTGCTCGTTATTGGATTGCACAAAGAGTAGCACGGGTAGATCACGCGGATAGGTGAGTTTTTCGCTATTTTTGAAATTAGAACCTAGATGCTTGAGCTCGTCCATCATTGTATCATTACTCGAGACTTGATTCGAGATTAGATTCATCTGCTCCTTGGTATGTTCATCGAATGCAAGCGATTTATAGGAATCCCCGCTTACTTTTTTGATTAATCTCATTATCCCTGATGTTTGAAGGAACTGCATCGATTTCAATGGCAATTTGACATCCATACCAGGTTGATTCGGTACACTGCTATCGATACCAATAAAAGCAAGCACCTCATCCGGATAATTGTTCACATAAGTAACCCCGTAGAGTCCTGTGATCGAATGCCCCATCAACACATAACGGTCAATACCGAGCTGTTGCACTGCCTCATGAATTTCACTGACGATATTCGCTGTCGTCCGCTCCTTCTCGGTTTCATCACTCAATCCATAACCAAAGGGCTCAATCGCCACCACTTTGTAACTCGGTGTTAATTCATCAATCAACAATTTGAAATCTAGCACAGGGGATGGAGTTCCTTGACCGGGCAAGAGTACAATCGTTTGTTCACCGCTGCCTTGAATAGAAACATTCATTTTCTTCCCATCAACTTCAACATATTGACCATAGGATTCAATGTTATCTTTCTCCATATTGGTACTGATTACATTTACGATAAACGTAATACCTAAGAATAGTACAAACGCTCCAACGATTCCTCCAATGATTTTCAACCATAATTTCCGTTTCTTCCGTCCCTTTGTTCCAACATTACTCTCTACCGTTTCTGCCACGTTCATCTTCTCCTGTCCTTATATCTGTCATGCCGCCATGGCAACATTATGTAAACAATGGATTCAAAAGGTATTTTGAACCTACACACCAAGTATAAGCAAACAAGATGTCCCCTTCATGACGGGAATATGAACTGAATATGAACAAACGAATTATGAATGAATTTAAAAAAAGAGAACTGCTGTTATAAGCAATTCTCCTTATGCATTACATCGTTTCTTGTTGAGTTATGATCATCATGCTTCTTGATCTAGAATCATCGTTCGTTATTCTAGGCTCGTCAGTCTTAGTGATCGAGGAACACGAGCTGGATGAAGAACAATACTGCAAAAATGTAGAATATCGGGTGTACGTCTTTGCCTTTACCGCGAAGCAGCTTGAGTACTGGATAGAAGATAAAACCGATACCAATACCTGTCGCAATACTATGTGTTAGCGGAGTCAAAATGATAATCAGGAAGGCAGGGAATGCTTCTTCGAGATCCTTCCAATCAATTTTACTGATTACATTAATCATAAAGTACCCGACAATAATGAGTGCTGGCGAAGTAATCGCTGGAATGCCGGAGATCACACTTACGATTGGTGCAAAGAACAACGTCACGGCAAGCAACACACTCACTGTAATTGCAGTCAGTCCTGTTCTTCCTCCTGCCGCTACTCCTGTGCTGGACTCAATATATGCGGATGTTGGACTTGTTCCGAGTAATGAACCCGTTGTCGTACCTACCGCATCTGCCAGTAACGCTCCGCGTGAACGTGGGAATTTGCCATCCTTGAGCAACCCTGCTTGTTCAGCCACACCAAGCATTGTACCCGTTGTATCAAACAACGTGATCAATAGGAATGTGAATATAATCGTGTACAAACCATTGGAGAAGACCCCTGCCAGATCCAGTTGGAACGCTGTCGTTCCAAGCCCTTGCGGCATAGATACGATCGATTCTGGCATTTGGAATAGTCCTAAGATCCAGGCTAGTATCGCGGTAACCACCATTCCGATGAATAGATAGCCTTTTACATTGTAAGCCATCAGAACAACTGTGATAATTAATCCGATGATTGTCAGGTACGTCATTGGCTCTGCTAAGTTCCCGATCGTAATCAGATTCGATTCTGAATCGGTAATGATGCCCGAATTTTGCAAACCGACTGTTGTAATAAACAAACCAATCCCTGCTGTAATCGCATGTTTTAAGCTCGCTGGAATAGCATCCAGCAACATGTAACGGAACGAAGTGATTGATAAAATAATGAACAAAATCCCTGCAATGAATACCGCTCCAAGTGCAACCTGCCAAGAAACGCCATATCCAGAAACGACGCTGTAGGCAAAGAATGCATTAAGTCCCATTCCTGGTGCCAAGACAATCGGGTAGTTAGACCAGATTCCCATAATTAGAGTGGCAACAATACTCGCAAGCACGGTAGCAATGAATACGCCGTTAAAGTCCATGCCTGTACTGCTGAGAATTCCTGGGTTTACAATCACTATGTATACCATCGTGAAGAATGTGGTAATCCCTGCAATAATTTCTGTTGAAACAGTCGTGCCTCTTTCTTTCAGTTTGAACCAGTTGTCCATGGTAAAGCCAGCCTCCAACCTTCATAGTATTAACCTAAGCCACACATCAAAAAATCCTAATCTTCGTATAGGATTGTTAACTATTCGCTCCTATATTCGTCATTAGGATTTAACAGCTAAGCTTTTCACCAAAATAATCAAACTCATCTCTGTGTTAACCTGATGTCCATTTCGAATATTAATAAATTTAGCAGGCATTGTCAATGAATTATTCGATTTGTTCACAGTATTTACGAACTATTCAGTCTATTTTTTAATAAATTATTCGCTTTTTGGAGACTAATCTATATCTGCAAGAAATTCTGTAATGCTATCCATATAGCCCTGAACGGTGATGTTTCTTGGTGCAAACAAGCTGATCAATAGCGCCCGGAACGTCGAGTCCGCCGTTGCAGTAGACAGCATAGAGTGCTCGGTATCTGGCAACAGCTTCACATGTAATAGTTCCGGTGGCGAAACCTGCTCCCTGTACACCTTCTCCGTTTCGTTCACATCAACATTAATGTCATGGTCACCAAGCATAAGCAGAATCGGGGAGTCAAAATGGGCGATATCTTCTGTTGCATCTGCGGTGTAGTTCTTACTAACAAATATCCAGCGATCTCTAGACATCGCTTCTTTGGGATTAGTCATATTCACATAATCTTCGTAAGACCCACCTGCCTTCAACAAGTCTTTGACACGGTTATCAGCATTTACCTGTTCTTCAATTTCATTCGGACTTTTGCCTTCTTGCTGCAATTGACTTCGCGTATTGTATTCGCCCTGTGTCAGCCAGTTGATCGCGGGAGAGACAAGAATGCTGAACGCGAGAGGCTCTTTACCTGCCAATTTGGGAATAACCCAACCCGCCTGACTTGCTCCCCATACACCCATTCGATTCGAATCAATCATCGGCTGTTGTCTAGCCCAGGCCAGTGCTTGCTGTGCTTCTTCCACTCGGTCATCTATACTTTGATCTAACCAATTACCTTCCGAACCACCAATACCTCTCTTGTCCAACGAAAGTGAAGCATATCCTAATGTAGCAAGGCGTTCCCAGAGCGGTTTGTACCCATCATCGTGGGTCGCATTAATTGGTCCATCCCCATGAATGAATAACACTAAACCTACCTTGTCATTGGATTGCTGGGGTAAGGTGAGAACCCCGGTTAATTTTCCTTGAGGTGTGTTAATCTCGACTTCCTGCTGGACCATGGCAAAATTATTCTGCTCTATAACATAAGCTGTCATTCCTCCAACAATAAGCAGGAAGATTAATAGCGCAATTCCCCATTTTCTTTTCCACATCCCTTTACATTCCTTTCTTCTTATCACGAACTTCGCGTATCATATAATTCCATTCCTGTTGACCGAGCAACCAACCCATGAATGTGCTGCGCTGAGTCTCAAGTGTGCGGTAGCCAAGCCTTTCATACAAATGCTTAGCTCGAATATTACGACTAGAGACGTGTAGGCTCGTATACTCGATTCCTGGCTTGGATGCGGCTTCGCGCATAACCCATTCAAGCATCATTCTCCCCACACCTACTCCCCGTAAATTTTGGTGCACTGCTACATCAGCAATATACATTTCTCCTTTTGCCGGTTGATGACTCAGACAAGCGATTCGTAGAGCAAACTGCAAGCCTTTAAACCAACCAATCTGACGAATTCCTTTCCAAATAGGTAGCAGCTCACGCGCTGAGTGATTTCGTTGCCCATTTCCTGAATGGCTTGGAAGCAGCCAGGACAAACTGCCAATTACGGTATTTCCCTGGAGGGCAACAATACGTTCGCTTGTTCCACTTTGT
This sequence comes from Paenibacillus tundrae, assembly GCF_036884255.1. Lineage (NCBI taxonomy): Bacteria > Bacillati > Bacillota > Bacilli > Caryophanales > Paenibacillaceae > Paenibacillus > Paenibacillus tundrae. The sequence continues at coordinate 3,640,582 of NZ_CP145605.1, forward strand.
TCATCAAGTGCAATAATCTGACTCAATAAAAACGGATACTGTGTGTTATAAACTCCTGCTTTAAGCTGGAACTTCTCCCGAAATCCATCTAACAATAGCTCACTAACGGACAAGTTCTGATCTTCGCTCATTCGTTCAATGTATATATTGGAGGACATGTTCATCGGATCTCCTTCCGTCGTCCATGACCACTACCCTCACGATCAACATGTGCAAGTAATTCGTAATGTAAGCTCTCTTGGGTAAACAGAGACAGATAAGATTTCTCCACCAAAATTCTTGTCCCAGTTAAATGCAGAAGTCTATCATCAGCGAAGCTCTGAAATGTATTGAAGTGTTGTTGCAATTCTTCTTCACTACCGATGGAGAATTGATAAGTAAGGTACTCTCCAGCCGGCAATATTACATCTCCTTCTCGATCATGCGCTTCCGTGCACAGCAATAGTCGTTGATCCCCTTCATATATGTAATGAATATCTGCTTCAAATAAATCCGGTAACGTACAACCTTGTCGAGCCAACAACCGGGCGTCAAGTTCAGTGTCAACGTGTGTTTCGAACCAAGAGGACAACACAAGCCGATCACGTTTAATAAGCTGAAAGGAAGCATTATTCCCTGTAAAGAGTTCATTCTCATCTAAAATTTTCCCAATAAATCCACTTAACGCTCGTAGGCGCTCTATCTCAGCTTCGAGCGTAGAAATAGACTGTGTTAACATCCGCTTCATATCATCCGGCGTGCCTTCATCACTCCAGTCCCGGATCGCTTGTACCGATAACCCTGCCTTGCGCAACAGCAAAATATGAGCTAGCCGGTAAATCTCATCTATACCATACATACGATATTGATTGTCATCTATATAAGCTGGAAACAATACACCTTTTTCTTCAAAATATCGAATCTGATGAACGGATACGTTCATTAGTTTGGCGAACTCGCCTATCGTAATTTCCTTCTTCATCGTCGTCCCTCCAGTCTCTCACACAGACTAAGCATATACCTTAGGTCTGACCTAAGGTCAAGGGTTGCTATATGCAAAAGACGAAAAACACCTTCAAGGTGATCACCAATGTCGTTAGACAGAGATTTTTCGCTTAAAGGTGTTTCTCTTCATATTCATAATAAATAGGTAATTGAATGCAAGCATAAGTCAATTCTAGCGAACAGTGCATGTTAAAGCTTCATTTTCATGCCTTCATGCGTCGCTACAAATCCTAATCGCTCGTAAAAGCGCAATGCATCTTCCCGTTTCTTATCTGTCGTTAACTGAATCAGATGGCAATTCCGTGCTTTGGCACGTTCTACTGCCCATAGAATCAACTTACTTCCGAGACCTTTTCCTCTTTCCGTTGAGACCGTTCGAATCCCCTCGACAGTCGCTCTCCAACCGCCTTGATGAGTGATATACGGAGTAAATGTTATTTGAAGTACACCCACAATCTCTTCACCAAGACATGCGACAATCAGTTCATTATTAGGGTCGGAGTCAATAGCTTCGAACGCCTTCACGTAGCGATCAGGAAGCGGTGTTTCGTAACGTTCCCTGATCTTACCTAACTCATCATCCGCGAGCATTTGTACAATTTTACTCAAATCTCCCAATGTAGCTTCTCTAAAATCCACGATATCCCCCTCCATCTCACCAAAATAATATAGACCCATTATAGCCTTTAGTTTTGCTGCCTATCAAATCACATCACAAAAAGTTGACGCCCAGATGGACACCAACTTTTCAAAACGCATTACTTAAAAGAACTCAGTATAGTATATTAAGCTTGAAACACCATCGGAAATTGCTGAACGATTCCGGTTGTCATCATGTCTGCCATCTCTAATGCTTGTTGTTCAATTGAATCACTGAGTGCTACATTCATGGTGTAATCCTTCGCAATACGAGTAGCTACTGCTTCACTTAACAATCTTAAATGTTCGTACATCATCCGTTGCCATTCCTCTTTGGACCAATATGGATTGATTCTGGCAAAAAACTGAGCAATGTCATCTGCATTCGCATACCAACGCTTCTGGGCGTCCTCCGCTGCTGAAGTATTCCCTGCTTTTAGTGCGGTAACAAGCTCTGCCGCAATGGTTAGATGTTCACTGAGCAGCTTCTCAAACTCATTAGCAATGCCTGAGCCATAGATCGGTGCGAGCACCTCTGCAAAGTCTCGTGGATTACGAAGAAGTCTTGCCGCTGTCTGGTCTACATCTCCAAGCCCATCTACGATACTGTTCACAGTTAACCTTGTCCAGAAAACATGTTGTTCCCAAAGTGTCCGCAGTTTTCTGTTTAGCTCTACACTGGTTGGTGTCCAATGCACAGAGTGCTCTTGTCGAAATACAGGATAATAATAAACGGGATAATACGTGTACATCTATCCGTCAACTCCTCTTTTTCAACAATATATAGGCGAAACACCATATTGGTGCATGAAAATTGGGTAATATGTGATCTAAGGAGGGAGAACTATGGAACCGCATAAGGAAAAGCCAACTAACTCAACAAAGGATTTCAGTCCAAGAGACGCTGGATTAGTGTTTCTTTCATTTTCTTTCATTTGTGCAGCTATTACTTTGCCCTTGTCATTAATGATGTACTGACACTTCAACATTTTTTATCCATGGATTCACCCTTGGAAATGATTGGGATTATCGTCTTTTCTACGATTGGTTTACTGTTGTTCGGCGTCATTTTGAGTTTATATATCCCCGCAAAATATATCGATGACACGAATAAAAGCTATCCGGATTCCTCAATCCCTACCCTCTTGCTATTTATGTTTGTAGGCGCATTATTTGAGGAAATGTTATTTAGAGGAATTGTGCAAAATGTACTATACCTATTCATTGAAAGTAACTGGATTGCAATCCTGACAACCACATTGTTGTTCATCGGCTTTCATATTCAATATTTCAAGAAACCGATCATGCTTATCAACATTACCATTCCAAGTTTAGTTTTTGGATGGATTTATACAGAAACGAACAATCTCGCCGTTCCAGTTCTTGTCCATTTCCTTATGAATGTAGGTATAACGCTGTTATTTAAATACAATATCATCCGTCTCGAACGTTAAAACGTAACGAAGCCCATAGATCATGGAGGGATACCGTCAACGCCTGCATTTACATAAAACAACTCGACTGGGGAATGCTACAAAAAAATTCTCCAGTTTGGAGTGAAATTGATGAAACAATCCGGATCGAAGATCAGCACATCCGAAGTAGTCATTGTCGTTATTAATTCGATCCTTGGAGCCGGGATATTGACACTACCTCGAACGATTAGTAAAGCAGTGGAAACACCAGATGTGTGGATCTCCGTCATCGTGTCAGGTGTATTGGTCGCGCTGATTAGTATCCTACTCGTTACCTTGTGTCGCAGATTCCCTGGCAAAACGGTATTTGAATTTGTTCCTGAAATTACAGGCAAATGGATTTCATATTTTGTGGGACTTTTGATCATTATCTATTTTGTCATTCTGTGTTCATTCGAGGTCAGAGTCATGGCTGAGATTACAAGCATGTACATACTTGAGCGTACACCGAGTTGGGTTACCATCATGGTCAGCTTATGGGTTGGCATTTATATGATTAGTGGTGGTCTTAAAGTAATCATTCGCGTTTTTGAAATCGTATTACCTGTCACTCTCTTATTGTTAGCCGTGGTGTTCCTTTTAAGTAGCAGAATGTTTGAATTAAGTAATCTTAGACCTCTATTGGGTGAAGGTCTTCTCCCTGTATTAAAAGGCATTAAACCTTCATTTCTCTCCTACTCCGGATATGAAGTGTTATTAATCATTACAGCCATGATGACGGATGTCAAATCAAGTAATAAAGCTGTGATCTATAGCATCCTCACCTGCACGATCATATACCTGGTTACCATCGTCATGGTTGTTGGGAATTTATCATTACCCGGCATTGAAACGCGAACCTGGCCTACATTAGATATGGTACGAAGCTTCGAAATTGAAGGAGTATTCTTTGAACGCTACGAATCACTCTTTATCGTTTTTTGGCTCATGCAAATTTTTGCGACCTATGCGTTTAAGCACTATTTTGCCGCCGTGGGTATCCGAGATTTGTTTAGTCTCCGAAAAATCACAGGTATAGAATATGCATTGCTGCCTGTACTCTATCTCATTGCTTATTTGCCAAAAAATCTGGAAGAAACGTTAGCCTTGGGGGATTTTCTAGGAAATATATCTGTCTTTCTATTCGGTTTATTGCCACTCCTGTTGCTGATTATCAGCATGATCCGTAAAAAGGGCGGTAAGCACGCTTCTAACGAAGGCTCAGAATTACAATCCGTTCAGAGTCAATAAACACCTAACCTTCATGGTCTTTGCATCATTGAATCGAGTTAGATCATTATGCTCATACTACACACGGAATATATATAAGGGAGACTTGGTATGGATCTGCAAAGCGGAAAATTGTACTGGCCGACAACGGTTGTTAACCCACCCTCTTATCCTAAACTGCAAGAAGATATATCCTGTGATGTACTCATTATTGGCGCCGGCAGTTCAGGTGCTCAGTGTGCCAACATCCTTAGTGAGCAAGGCTTGAAAGTAGTCATTGTAGACAAAAGAAAAGCCGGAGAAGGTAGCACCAGCACCAATACAGCTCTGATTCAATATGCCGGTGAGAAGAGCTTTGTATCGCTCAGCAATTCCTTTGGCGAAGAAGTGGCTGCTCGTCACCTTAAGCTATGTGAACAAGCGATCAATGACATTGAGCGAGTCAGTAGCGAGCTACCTATTCATCCGGATTTTATAAGACGTGACAGCTTGTATTATGCAAGTTACAAGGAAGATGTCTCTGTTCTAACCGATGAGTATGCCCTACTTCAAAAATACGGATTCAAGGTAGATCTGTGGGATGAACAACATATCAAGCAGTCGTATCCTTTTCAAAAAGCAGGCGCTCTGTACTATTATGATGATGCTGAGATGAATCCGCTAAAATTCGTATATGGACTTCTTGAGAAAGTAAGATCTCATGGTGGCTTCATGTATGAGAACACCGAAATCACGGGAAAACGATTCGAACAGGACTACGCTGTTTTCTACACCAAGGAACGGCATGAAATTCAGGCCAAACATGTCATCATCGCCGCTGGTTATGAAGATCGTGAGTTTAAAGTCGAGAAAAATGCGACGCTCGCGAGCTCATACGCTGTAATAACGAAACCTATTGACGACTGGTCGAGCTGGTACAAACGAACATTAATATGGGAAACCGCCCGTCCCTATGTCTACATGCGTACCACTCCAGACAATCGAATCATTATAGGAGGTATGGACAAGGATACGGAGTACGCAACTACACGAGATTCTAAGCTCTTAGCGAGCAAAGACAAACTCATTCAGGAGTTTAACAAATTGTTCCCTGACATCCCGGTAGAACCCGAGTTTTATTTGGGAGCTTTCTACGGGGGAACGCATGACGGGTTACCTGTAATCGGCCAATATGATACCTATCCTCATTGTTATGTCATCATGGCTTACGGAGACAATGGGACGGTGTATAATGGTGTATTAGCTAAAATAGTTGCGGATAAAATCGTTACAGGGTCAAGCCCTGATTGGGATCTGTATCTGCAAACCAGACCACTTATCAATCACTAGACCAGATTTAATCATACAAAAGGCTCGATCGAGTAACCGTAATGGTTAATGATTCGAGCCTCTTTGCTTTACTTGTTCAACGAGTTAAACCAGTTATCCAGTGCTTGAACGACTTGCTTGAGCTGCTCATCCTCGGTAATTTCAGGTGTACGGTCTCCCTTTTGCATGCCGTACGATCCAAACTGTCCGTGGTTGCCTCCGTCTATACTGACAAATGTCGTATCCTTCGGAAGATTAGTTTTGGTTTTCTCCCATTCTTCCCAGTTCAATACGCCATCATTGGATCCTGTAATTTGTAGTGCAGATAAGTTGGTATCCTTCAAGCTCCCACCGTCATCAGCGTAAGATGCCAAGTAGAAAATTCCCTCAAGTTGATCAGCATGCTCCGCAGCATACCGTGAAGCAAATGCGCCGCCAAGCGAATGACCACCGATGACATAAGCTTCATCAGGATGTTCAGCGATAAATGAATCTGCTTTGTTCAGTCCAAAAATGGCTAGATTCAAAGGCATCTTGGCAATGTATACCCTGTGGCCATGTTCAGCCATTGTTCTGGCTAATGGGGAGTAACTGGATGGCTCCACCAGACCTCCGGGATAAAAAACGATATTGGGCTCCACGGCCTCGGTTCCCTGGGGTTCGAAGCGGTATCCTTGCTTCACCTCGGTAACCAATACCTGTCCGTCACTTTGCATAGCTGCTTCAGCTTGTTCGGATGGGCTGTATGTAACCGATGATAGGTATACAAACAATCCAACCACAAGGGCAACAACGACCACGCTTATCCATATCAGTATTTTTTTCCATCTGCTCATGCGTTGCGCCGTTTTCAATATAATACCACCTTTACTTGTTACGAATTGAATTACATTTAAATTATATTTACCGGTAAGTAAAATTACAAGAGGATTTTGCTAATGATCGAAATTTGTCATAAAATATTCATGTGAAGGAGCGAATGCAATGCCAGAGAAACCAGCAAAACGGCTACGGGGAAGACCCAGACAGGCTGACAATGATATATCCATACAGCAGACCATTATTTATACAGCGTCCACACTGTTTGAAGAATACGGCTACGAAGCGGTCTCGCTCCAACAGATCGGGAAACAATGCGGGGTATCCAAACCAACTATATATTATCATTTCGCGAGTAAACCCGAACTATTCAAGGTGGCAATGACAACGATGCTTAACAACGTTCGGAAGGTCACTTCACATTTGTTGAACGAAGTTGACCATCTGGAGCACGGTTTAGTACGATTGGCTGAGGCCAGATTAGCGAATCCTCATGCAGAGATCGAAACAATGATGAGAGAAGCTGAGTCTTTTCTTGATGAAAAGCAAGTTCGTGAAATCCGTGAAGCTGAGCAGAAGATCCATGAATTGCTAGCTGAACATTTCAGGCTCGCTATGGATCAGCAGATTCTTCGTGAAGAAGATCCCATGTTCTTGGCGGAGACCTTCTCGACGCTAATGTTAATGGGAAATCGTGAGAATAATCCACAAAAGTATGAATCACACCTTGCTCTCGCCCAAAAGGTGGTATCCCTCTTCCTGCAGGGCGCAAAGGCAACTTGAAGAAATAAATTAATAAATCAATGTTATGCGATGTCGTGCAATTAGCAGCTCAATAGGATAGGATTTAACTCAAGCAGGGTCTTAAGCGCAATAGCTAGCTTGTTCATCAACGGGAGCTTTCGTTCTTGGAACGGAGTTTCTCGTTGTTCCGCTTTTCATAAAAGCTGTAGTGTGTGGTTCTTATGTAAATTCTAAATGTACAGCAAAAAAGCCGCTCCGTGAGCGACTTCGAATGAATCTATGATTTCAATCTGAATATGGCTACCAGTGGTTAAGCGAGTGTATAATTTTATTTTTTCAACTTTTCCGGGTTCTTCACTTTAATGGATACAACCTCACCGCAATCAAGACAGATGGTGTACACTCGCTCCGAACCAAGCGACATCTTTTGATTCACTGGGCGCAGATTAATGAAATCCATCGCTTCAACGAACGAAGTTCCTCCACAATCTTTACATGTTCTCTCCGATGCTTGCATTGAATTATTCCCCTTTCTGTCATCACTCATCCTTCATTTACATTTTACTGGAACAACTAGCTTCGATCAAATGGTTCGATAGCGATTTAGAATTCGGTTGGCCTCTTCTTGTATTCGTTCACACAAAGACTGAGGTTCAATCACCTCAACGTCGCCCCCCCAGCCTAAGATATAGGGTACCAACTCTTCTGGATCGTGGACAAGATAAGTTACCAGAAGACTATCGTCCTTTTTCTCAATAGCCTCGATATAAAAGTGACCCGTCTCCGCGATTTTGTCAGCTATTTCAACATTCGCTCTAACCGTTATTCGTTGATTTCTCTTATTGTGCGGACGATAGTTACTAAGATGAAATTCCGGCGGCATAACATAATGTGATTCCAACACAACCAGTTCTGTCATTCGTGACAAACGAAAGTGTCGAATATCCTTACGGGTCTCACAATGTCCGATCAACGTCCAATTTCCTTGAACGAGTGTCAAACCGTAAGGATCAACCTCTCGTATGCTCTTACGAGTTCCATCAGAATCAGCAATTTTTTTCAGATAGGTCATACGTATTTTTCGTCTTTCCAAAATAGCTTGACGCACCTGACTTAAATAACTCTTCACCTTATCATCAATCTGCGGTTCACCCGCATGAATCACTCTCATCGTTTCACGAATACGAGTCGACTCATCACGTACCCCTTCTGGCAAAACGGCTTCAATCTTTCGCTGTACTTGTTCAACTACATCACTGTATTTGTTATCAAGCCTCTGTGAGATAAAATCCGTACCCAACAATAGCGTTACAGCCTCTTCTGCAGTGAAAGTAACTGGCGGGAGAAAATACCCATCCATCAAGGCATAACCTTGTCCGGGGGCTCCAAAAATAGGCACTCCCACTTCACTTAAAGCCTGCATATCTCGATATATCGTTCTTATACTAGTCTCGAATTGAGCAGCCAAATCCTCCGCCCTCAACATCTTATTATTGCGCTGAAGTTCGAGCGTTATTGCGAGCTGCCGTTCCGTTTTGTTCACTGTTCTTCCCCCATTAACCATGTAAGAAACATACTTTGATTCATTTAGTTACATTGCTCTTTGACACTAACATTGTTATTCGTAACAATGACATTGGAGTAACCTGACAATGATTCGGTGTAAGAACATATCATTTTATTGGTAGTCTCACCATTTGAATCAGTGATCTTTAGATAAATCCCACCTTCTCCAGACAAACTTAGGTTAGGACGAATTTTGATTACTTCACCACTTTTTATTTCTGCACCATACACATCTTTGGATCCACTTTCAACTATCACTCCTTGAGCTCCAGTTACTAATACACCCGTCTCTACAGATGATAGATTAAAATCAGATTGGTTATCAATAGTCACCGTAAAGCTACGGAACTGATTTAAGAATGAAGAAGCATTACTTTTTACTAAACTTAAAACTACAATAGTAATTCCAACAACCATAATAATGCAGATTGTCACCAGCAATATAAGGTTCTTGTTTGTCATTTAATCACCTCATTCGACTATTGTTCCAATATAACCCATTCTAATTCCTAAGTATAGCAGATCGGTTTTAGGCTCAATCCATGGTTCGCTTCATAAAAAAATCCCCTTATCGTAGCAAGATTAAGTCCGTCTTAACATTGACTTTTCTCTTGTCTACTAAAGGGGAAAATAATTAAAAATTGATTATTTAAAATAGTGCTGACTCTATTTCAACCATAATCATGCCATGTTTATTATTTGTTGAACGTAACCTTTTCCGAACCACCATCCAATAGAATGGACGTTTCCCGCGGCTTCGTCTCTGCGATTTTACGACCATTTCTGAAGGAATACAGCACACCAGCTTGTTTGCGAATGGCTTCATATTCATTCTCTGCTTCAAGCACGATGAAGTTGGCAGGTTTACCTTCCTCAATACCGTATACATCCTCAATGTGCAGCGTTCTTGCACTATTGCTAGTAATAAGATCGATTGAATTCACGATCTGGTCATAACCGAGCAATTGTGAAGCATGGATGCCCATATGCAGCACCTGAAGCATGTTGCCTGTACCAAGTGGGTACCACGGGTCGAAGATATCATCATGACCGAAACATACATTCAAGCCCGCTTCCTGAAGCTCCTTCACCCGTGTCAGTCCTCTTCTCTTCGGATACGTGTCAAAGCGCCCTTGCAAGTGAATGTTAACGAGTGGGTTGGACACAAAGTTCAGATCAGCCATCTTCAATAGGCGGAACAATTTATACGTATAAGCATCATTATATGACCCCATCGCGGTTGTGTGGCTAGCCGTAGTTCGGGAGCCTAGTCCTCGTTCGTAAGCTTCCTTCGCCACAACCTCTATGAATCGAGATTGCTCATCATCGATCTCATCACAGTGAATATCGATCAGTCGGTCATATTTCTCAGCAAGATCAAACGCAACTTTCATGGACTCAACGCCATATTCACGTGTGAATTCAAAGTGCGGAATGCCGCCAACCACATCAACGCCCATTTTGAGTGACTCTTCCAGCAATTCCGCGCCGTTTGGATACGAGTGAATACCTTCCTGCGGGAAAGCAACAAGCTGGATGTCCATATATGGAGCCATTTCTTCTTTTACTTCGAGCATCGCTTTTACTGCAATTAAGCTTGGATCAGTCACATCGACATGTGTCCGCACATGCTGGATGCCTTGAGCCAGTTGCCATTTTAATGCTGTTTTGGAACGGGTTTTGACATCCTCATGAGTTAAGAAGGCCTTGCGCTCAGACCAACGTTGAATCCCTTCGAACAGTGTACCGCTTAGATTCCACTCTGGCTCCCCTGCCGTAAGTGTTGTATCCAGATGGATATGTGGTTCAATAAATGGTGGCAGTACAAGTGAGCCGTTGACATTAATGACTTCGTCATTAGCTGTCGTCTCCAGCGTTTCTGTGATCTGCACAAACTTTCCGTCTTTTACCACAATATTCCAAAGGCCTTCTTTACCCCGCAATTTTGCGTTCTGTATAATCATTCAAATTCCCCTTTTCTTTGTTTTCTTTCGCTGGAACAATCATCATGAGCAAGACATAGGCTACCGCTGTTCCGAGTAATGCGTTCAGTGGTGTTACCCCTGGTGCAAGCTGTGCAAATGCAACGCCGATGGCCCAAGCAATCATCGCTATCCAGTTTACATTTTTGAAGTTCATTTCAGCAAAAGGCTTATACGATCTGCGTTTCACAATAAAGTAATCTGCAATAATAATGGCTCCAATCGATGGAACAGCTGCACCCAGCACATTCAGGAAACCAACGAAGTTGTTATACATCCACATGGCAAACACTGTACCTACGATACCATTTACGATCACGAAGAATTTCTTCGATATTTTGGTGATGTTGGCAAACCCGAGCCCAGAAGCATATAGCGCATTATCATTAGTCGTCCAGATATTCAGCCCCAGAACGATAATGGCTGGGATGATCAGTCCTTGCAGGAACATAACTTCTGAGATATCTGCTAGATTATAAGCCATCGCTCCTACAGCACCAAATAGAAACATGAGTGAATTCCCCAAGAAGAATGCAATAACTGTCGCCGTAACCGCTTGTTTGGAAGTACGGGAGAATCGAGCAAAATCGGGCGTTAGTGTTCCACCGCTAATAAATGAGCCAATGCAGATCGTCAATGCTGCCGCCGCAGTAAGCGTCTGTGTTGGTGTGTAGTCAAGTAATCCCTGCAAACCGCCTAGCGTGTTAGCTCCTTCAAACATGGAGTAGCTACCCAGAATAGCAATTGCGGGAACTGCAATATAACCAAGAATGATAAGTGACTTCATACCGTAAATAGCGGATGCGGTCATCGCAAGACCAAACACAATGATCAACAGATATACGTTCCAGTCCATCGCTTTAGCGACCGGGATGGCAAACATCGCTACGCCGACACCGAACCATCCAACCTGTGTAAATCCAAGCAGAAATGATGGAAGATACGACCCTTTCGCACCAAACGCATATTTTGCAAGCAAGTGCGTAGATAGTCCTGTCTTGGCAGCAATATGTGCCAACGCTCCTGTGTAGATACCGAGCACTAGGTTACCTGCGAGTACAATGCCGATGAATTCCATGAATGTCAGACTGACGCCCAGTGTTCCCCCTGCCAACATACTTGCTGAGAAAAATGTGAACCCAAGCATAACGGATAACGTCTTCCAAAAATGGTTTCGTTGTGCCTTTGGTACCTCTTGCCATGAAAATTCTTGATCTTGTTTGCTCATCAGAATACCTCCAAATAAAGTGTTCTGATACCATAAAAAAGCAGAAAAAAGAGGCTACTCGTCAAGTTATACACTGACAAGTAGCCTCTTCTTGCATTACAATCCGCGCGAAGACGCAGAGCATCCCTGATGGATATGCCCCGATTCCTGCGTGATTATAAAATCCGCTGCCCTTGCCAGCCTCTCTGGACTGAATTAAAGGTACCAGTATTCAATTAAACTCTATTATTTTGGAAAACGTCGAAGATGTCAATGTCATTATTATCCATTCATTATTAATTATTAATTTTTCATCACTACTTTTAGGCTATAAACCCTCTTCATAAGAGTTTTCCAAAATACCGTAAATCGTCATATGGATTTTGCCAAAACGTACTTCACAGAGTTCAGCAGGAGCAAAATTCAGACTCACGATACACTCTTTCAATCGACCTAGATTATATTCCAAAACTTCATCTTCCAATTCAAAAATTAGGCTAGATACATCATAACTGAGTTGATCGAGTTGATTGTTACAAGAGAAGGTTAGTTTATTTATTTTCTTATTTGCAACCATCGCTGGTTCGTCTAGTTCAATGTTGCCCTGAGCACCATTTAGTGCATTCTTAAACGCTTCAATAAGATCATTAACGCCATGTTGATCGAAGACAATCGTCAAGGCGTATTTCCCATCTCTAGCCAACTTGATCATAAGTCTAAACCTCCCTCATTCCTGCATTGAAGTACGATATTCCTCCAATACTGCCAAGATACCAGATACGAATCCAGATCGCTCGGATGATGCTTGATGGCAGTTCCAATTCTCAGGTATAAGCCGATGAGGACTTTCTCGTAGATCGTCGATACGGATGCCTCACCTTTGAAGCGAATCTGATCCAAGATTGAATGGAATGTTTCTATCGTTAGATCGTCTGGTGATGAACAAAATGCATAAATTACATCATACAAGGGATCTCCAATGACAGGTGCAGGGTCAATCACACCCTTTAATTGTCCGTCCTCAAATATAAAATTATGTACGCCACAATCCCCATGTAATAAAAATGCTTCCTGCTCTTCCTCCATGTTTTGTACCAGATTACATACAAGTTCATGATCTTCATCAGCTAAGTGCACACCGATCATTATAGATTTCGCAGAGCGTTCATCTTCCAGGAAATCACGCCATGATTTACTCGGTTGATCCGCCCATCCCCAACCTTGTTGAGTGCTTACTTGCTTATAATCATTAACAAGCCCATGAATGAGCGTTTGCAGTATTTCTCTTTTATTCTCATTCGGATAATCCGTTGAACCGGTGATAAAAGAGTACACGAGATACGTATTTGAGGGTTCTAAAAATATAAGCTTCGGAAGTAAATGTGACGATTGATAATAGTTCAGGTAGATCGATTCAGACTTAACCACCTGAGGCTCATTTATTTTTATGACATATGGATTACCATCTGTGCGTTCTATAAAATATAGCTTACTCACTGTGCCTCCACTCAATCGCTTGGCTGGAATAGCGACAGAGTGTAACACATTATGATGGACTAAATCTTCCATAATTTGCTCTATGTTCATAAGTGACCACGCTACTTTCAGTGCTTAATATGTCGTGTTTAGAATACGATTTTAACAACTTCTGGATATAATCTTTCGTATTCTTTATAGAGCACATAATGATGAACACCCTTAGAGACATCAAGGGCTTCCTTCGCAAGCTGTATAGCAAGATCTCGTCGACCCGCTTTGAGCTCAATTCCTCCTAGCAGCGCGGATCTCATCCAATGTTTCTTAATAGACTTCAGTCGTTCTCGTGCTTGCTCGCTATTGCCCTCCTCCATCAGAAGATACGTTTCATAATATGCCTGGTAATCTGATTCACGAATATGTGGGATAGCTTCCCGAATAGCATTCATGTCCTTGTTATAGATTCCATACGCTGCCTTGAAGGATGACTGTGCTGCTTTCTGTTTGTATTTGAGCAATACTTGCTCCATAACAACCTCTGCTTCGTCATCCAGCTTATTCGCTAGAACATAATTGATGTACAGCCCAGGTGTCTTTTTCTGCTTACGTAAACAAGACTCAATCCGATCTATGTTCTTATCGAACACTAACGGATATATTGTGAAACTTAGAAACGCAATAAGTGTGGCTGTGAAGACAACAATTATCGTTAACACTGTGGAATAATCATTCCATGCCATGAAAAAGACAAAGAAAAAAACGATGATTCCCATAACAACTTCCCAACGTAGCTTCCGCATAACCAATCTCCCCCGAATGATGTAAATAACAAAAAAGTAACAACAAGTGAATCGATTTCAGCATACCTTTAGCTGTTTTAGCTGCTTAAATCAAGGCTAGATATAGTTCTAAAACGGTTTAATCCGTCTATATCTAGTTACATAAAACACGTTTTAATGAGTTATGAAATTGATTCAAGTAACCATTATATCAAATTAACAATCTTTTATTTGTAAAATGTTAGGTAGTTTATAGTTCAACAGATTTCAGCTTCGTTTTGATACATGTGGTTTTTATTATGTAATTGTAGCCAAAAGCTGCGTTAGAGTAAAAAAAGACCTCACCAAATGTTGATTGGTAAGGTCTTTCAGAGTTTCAATAAAGGTGATGCGCTCGTTCAAGCTATTTATGTTATATCGTGTTGACTTGTTGCTCGTTTAATAATGCTTCAAAAGCTTTGATATTCGTACCAAACTGAGGAACCGTCTGGGTCTCTTCAGCCTGTTTGACCAGTTCAACAACTAGGTCATTGTATGGCGTTGCCACCCCGGTGCCTGCCGCTCTACTGGATACGACTCCATTAATATAATCAATCTCGGTTTTACGTTTCTTCTCCAGATCCTGTAGCATACTTGCTTTAAGGAGTCTTGAAGGTTCCATCACAGTACGTAATGTTTGAACTCGTGCAGCAATATCTGCCTCACTGTTCAGTTCAAGCGAAGCAATATCGAAGCCATTCATTTTCACAAATTGAACTCCACTTGCATGTCCAACCTTAATTGTCTCATCCGCAATGTGAACTGCGCTCACAATACCAGCCTCGTGGTCGATAATATCTCCATATTCTCCGTTTAATGCTGCTGATAATCCGCTAAATGCATTATTAATTAACAACTTCGACCATTTTGTTCCAACCAGATTGTCC
The DNA here is from genome assembly GCF_036884255.1 of Paenibacillus tundrae. Taxonomy (NCBI): domain Bacteria; kingdom Bacillati; phylum Bacillota; class Bacilli; order Caryophanales; family Paenibacillaceae; genus Paenibacillus; species Paenibacillus tundrae. The sequence goes on from NZ_CP145605.1 coordinate 3,655,696, forward strand.
GATATATGTGTCCCTCCGACCAGGTCTAGAACGGATTTTACTCGCTCAATTCTCTCGGTAACTTCACCATTTAGCTCTCCAATCTGAAAAGCATACTGCTTGAACTGTGTGTATTCTGTCGTCAGGCTCGACACGCCAGGTTCAATGAAGGTAGCTCCAAATTCTACGGAGCCTGCTATAACGCGCTGTGCCCCCACAATCGAAGCGACTTTATCTTCAGGAATCCCGTTCTGTAGAGAGCATACGATACTGTCTTCTTTCAAGAAAGGAAGTAATTCCTGTAGAATTGCATCGTTATATAGCTGTTTCGTTAGAAGTAGGATGAGATCGTATTTTCCTGACTTCTGCTCAGGGGTTATCGCTTTTACTTTAGCCTGAAACTCTGTCGTACCGGTCACTTTGGCACCTGTCTGATTTAAAGCTTCAACATGCTCCTGATACGCATCAATTAACTCGACATCCATTCCACCGTCCGCTAGATAAGCTCCGACGATCGTTCCCAAAGATCCTGCTCCTACAATTGCAATTCTCATGATTATGTTTCCTCCTTATTTCTCTTCTAGGTAGTTATATACAGGCTGTGCAGCATTTAAGGTTAGGTCGGTAAGAATATGGGATGCAGAAACCACTTCCAATACAGGCAGATCTGCAAGAGGTGCTAATGCATGTTCGAAGAGTTGAAGCCGGGCAGGCCCTGTCCAGGCTTCCTTCACTTCAATATCCGTAATTTGAGTTCGGATCAGATCACAGATTCTCAAATTACCGTTATAGTCCGTCGCAATCTTGATCATAAAATTCGGACGACATATTTCGCTTTTAGCAGCCTCTTTGTCCATTTCCACGTGCTTGTAACCCATGGTCGCCGTTGCGACACGAAGTGTTCCATAATCAAGCGTACCAACGAGTGTATCTGAATCCGTGTAGAGCTTGGGTGCACCCAACTTTTTCGGATATGCCGTAAGCTCTCGACCACTGGCAATTGCGGGAAAATTGTCTACATACATCGAGTGCACATAATCGCCATTTTCACCATTGAATTGAACGGGAATGACTTGTCCTGCTTCCGTATAAGCACCGAGCCCAGATACATCCGGCATCCACATCACCTCGAATTTGACCAGAGGGTCTGTGATCTGCAAAGGCTCTGGTACTGCAGATCGCAAAGCTTGCTCATCCGTTCGGTATATAATATTTAGATATTCCCGATTCTTAAATTTGTACGGTGGCATCGGATAAGCCGGAGCCGTTAAGGGTGTATTCAAATTGTTAGCTATGTTATTTACATCGATTTTCATCAAAGGACACCTGCCTTATCCAAATTTATCTCTATCTCATAAATAAATTCTACATCAAAGTTTAAATTTAATATAATACATAATAAGGACTATATATATTTATCATAATAAATAAGGAGTGTACACGAATGGAGCTACTTCAACTCAAGTATTTTCAGACAGTGGCTTATACGGAACATATATCTAAAGCTGCTGCACAACTAAATATAGCCCAGCCTTCACTGAGCTTAACCATTAAACGGTTAGAAGACGAACTAGGAACACCTCTGTTTGACAGAAAAGGAAGAACAATCGAATTGAATGCGTCGGGGAGAATTCTGCTGAAGCATGTGAACCGAATTTTCTTAGAAATCGAGAATGCAGAGATGGAAATCAAAGCAGCGGAGCATCACATCTCCAACACCATCCGAATCTCCATTACGAATCCTCGATTTCTGACAGGTCTCATTGGAGACTACATTAATGCTTCTCCTGAATCTAAGCTTCAGCAAGGCATTGGGAGCCGGAATGAGATTATTACAAGTTTGAAAAAAGGGGATATGGATCTGGGGATAACGGGGCATCCGATTGATGACGAGGAGATTGAGAGTATTGTTCTTGTTAAAGAAGACATTGTGCTAGTTGTACCTAAGAATCATGCTTATCATGGCGAGACGACCATATCATTAGATGTTATTGCGAAGGAGCCCTTTATCTCACTGGCTGACAATAAGGAGTACAGTCGGTTTACAACGATGCTGTGCGAAAAAGCCGGCTTCCTGCCCAATCTTGCATTTGAGGTTGATTCACATACGTTACTGGAAATTATCCGACTTGATCAAGGTGTGGCCTTGCTTCCCGTGTCAGTATGTAGAAATCTGGGCTTGAACTATATTCAAATTGCAGATGAAGCTTCCGTATATCCGATCAGTTTGTCTTGGGTTAAGCGGAAGTGGCTCTCTCCATCGGTTAAGGACTTTCGTGAATTTATTATCTTATATTACAACGAGAATGCTGGCATGTTTAAAATTTGAGGTGACTTAAAACTGGACTAGGCATATCAACGACTACGTAAATATAACGATTCATAACCAAAGACCACGTAGTTCCCTCTCCAGGAACTCACGTGGTCTCATCATTACTTTTTATTGTACCAACCGTCCGGAATCATCTCACGCTCTAGTTCTAACAATTCGTGTATGATCTGATCCGCATCACTGATGGAATTCACCAGCGGGTCAGTCAGCATCGCCCTTCTCAGTTTCTCGTAGCTCTGATCCAGAACAGCTTCGACTGTAAGCTCATGTGTATCCAGTACAAGTTCCTGCATACCTCTTATTCCACGTGGCATCTCGCCTACATGGACTGGCTTAACCCCATCCATACTCACGTCACATAACAGCTCCAAGAATGAATCTTCATTCATATTGGTTACCGCACCTTGATTGAGCGTATTAATGAAGAACTTCTTGCCCAGATTGCCCACCATATTCTCAATAATATCTGTTGCATGATCCGGGCAGAATGTGCCCATGTAATCAGCAATCGGGATATTTCCTGCAAGAAAATCATCCACCTGTTGCCACATTTCGTCATGCCGCTGATATCGATCCTCTGTCTCCCAGATGGATAAAGGCGGGATCGAATCTGCAGTCTTACCGTGACCCTGCCAGTATCGAACATATTCCTTCGTGTGTGCTGTGCATGTAGGAATAATTCCGAAGATATCATACAACTCGTACGTAATTGCATCGTTAAATAGAGCTTTAGCACCACGATCGCCGCCGTTATTCTCATCCCCCGCCAGCTTGCGCATTGCTTCGGCAATTTTCGGCATTACATTTTCCCCTTCAAACTCGGCTTTGAGCAGCCAAGTAAAGTGGTTCACACCAGCGATACGGAAATCGAATTTCTGATCGATCTCTTGGGTAAACTCGCTATGGTCTCCGATGATTCCAGCTCGCACAGCATAGTAGGCCTTCTTGTGTGGCATATGGTGGCTATCGCAGAGTGCAAACGATTTGAGCTGTGGTGCATAACGATGTAGCGCAATCCCATGAACAGTTGAAGGATTGATATAGTTAATGACCCAGGCATCAGGACATAGGGCTTCAATGTCTTTTGCACACTCCATAATAACCGGCAGTTCACGCATAGCTCGAAAGATCCCACCTGGTCCAATCGTATCACCGGAGCACATTCGAATACCGTATTTCAGCGAAACCTCACAATCGATACCACGATACTTCACCGATTGCTCCGCAAAGCTGAGTACTACGAAGTCTGCCCCCGGTAACACTTGTCTTCGATCCACAGATCCCTCTACCTTGAGAGATACATTATTCTCCCGCGCTACCTTTTCAGCCAATGTTACCATTTTCGAGAGACGTTCCTCATCCGTATCCACAAGTGCTAGTGTTCCCTGATTCAAGTATGGGGAATGAACCATCTGCCAGATGGACTGACGACCAAAAAACAGGCTACCAGCGCCGATCACGACTACTTTGGGATGTTGCTGCATAGTTGTGTCATTCATGTATTAACCCTCCTCGTAACGTTATAAGTTCATTATAGAAAAGTGGCACAAAATCGGAATGTGTGATAGTTTTCTATACATGTCATATGGTACGATTATGTAGATACTCCAAAACCTTTTATCAATTAGAATAAATCGTTGGATGTCATAAAGTAAAAAACGAGGGGTGATCCGATGCGTACCCATCAAGTTAATATGAGTGTAATTGATGAACTGTCTGACCATATCACACTCCGGATGAGTTCTTATCTCGAACAGACTCACAATCGAAAGTGGATTGAGCACAAGTCGCACTCTGACTATGATCTGTGGTTAATTACAGCGGGCTCGGTTCAAATCACCGTCGAAGGCATTGAACATACCGCCAGTACGGGCGACGTCATATTTTTTTATCCAGATATGCCCTATATGGCAACAACAACTGAAGAGCTGTGTCGATTTGTGTATATGCACTTTGATTTTAGTATCGCTGAGCAAAAACGAATTCTAGGTGAATTTCAACTCCCAGGCATCGTACCTGGCAACTTGATTCAAGAAGAAACCTCGTTATTTGCATCTTCCTATCGACGGTTTAAGCAGAGCAAGGGCACTTCGGGCAATCGACTATATCTAAAAGCGACTCTGCTTCTCGTCATCGCAAAAATATTAGAGCTTCATGGGCAAGGCTTGTATACAGGTGCATTTCTGCAGAATCGGAAGTCTCAAAAAAGCGAAGGAAGTCTAGATGTTCTTCAGAGCGTATTCCAGTACGTTGATGCGAACCTGCACCGAGCCATCCGAATGAATGAGCTTGCGGCTGTTGCGGGTGTCTCCGAGAAGTATTTCATCTCGCTTTTCAAGAAAATTTTAGGAATCACGCCAGGGCAGTACATCAATCAGATTAAAATGAATCGAGCCAGAGACTATCTGTACGAGAAAAAATATACAATCCAACAAATCGCTGAATTTTTAGGATATCCTGATCCCTTCACCTTCTCCAAAGCGTTCAAAAAAATGTATAACGTCCCCCCTTCCAAATTCGAATAGCGCACCTTAGCTCCATCATTCATATCGATATCAAAGTAAGCTACAAAAAAGAGGCAACCGATCTACACCGGCTGCCTCTTCTTATTGAATGAACTCATTCATGATCTTGAGTTAAGAGTAATTTATCAGTATTCAGTTCAGTTTTCCTCATATTCAAAAGGGGAATCTGGAGAATACATCTCATGGAAAAAACCTTTAAACGGTATGTCCTCTTCCATACATTTAATGAGATATGCCAGATGCTCATCATCATCTTCTTCCTCTTCCCGCTCGTTATACTGCATCACCTGAAATATATCCAGAATGTTCTCCAGTAAGTTGAGTTGAATGAATAACGGCAGGTTCTCCAGCATCGCTTCCGAAACGTGCGTTTCCGAAGTATATCCAGCAAGTACCGTTTGGAAATAATCGTCCATGAACTGCCTACGTTTGTCTGCATCTGGTTCGAATTGAATCCAGCCAGCGCCATTTGACCAAATAGATGCAAGGTCTAACATGTACCAACCAAAACAAGCATTATCAAAATCAAACACCGTGATCTGACCCGTATCATAATCAATGGCGTAGTTCCCGTCATTAAAATCGAAATGAATCATGCCAAAGGTCTCTTGACTTAACTCCAATTGCTTAACGGTTTGCAGCAGTTCAACCATCTTCTCTTTGAGCAGAGGGAACGCTTCAGGAATTAAGCTCGCGATTTCTTCTGTATTATATCTATCCAGAAATGGATATCTGCGATGAACGGGTGTGTAATTTTTGGATAGCTGGTGCATCTTGCCCAGAACTTTGCCGCAATTATAATAGTACTCGGAAATGGGAACGCCTTCCCGGTACTGATAATGATTGTCTACAAGCAGCTTGCCTTTGGCTTTTGCAAACAAGCTGACATAGAATGTATGTCCTTCATAAACGATTTCTTCGAGTAGATGACCTTTGTTGGAATTCACAACATTAGATACACTTGCGCCATGATCATGCAGATAACGGACGTATTCGAGCTCTGCCATATAATCCTTCCTGTTTCGATCAGGAATAAAAGAAATTCGGAGAATGAGTGATTCATGCCCCTCTTTATCACAAGAGTACACGATATTCCGTCCTCCCTCATGAGGTGGGATAAGCTGAATCGTGTAACCTTCCAGGTCGAACATCTTGGATGCGAGTGACAGTACATGCGTGTTGCTAATGTGAACAGCTTCGTTAAAATGAATAATAATCTCCTCCAGTAAACATTGATGGGCGGTCTCCCGCATTACAATGTCCACAAAAGGAATTTCTTGAACCGATCATCCTTTCGTGGACCTAAAGCACAATCACCTTGTTAGACATTAAAATTCGCTCCTTTATATTTGGATATAACCAATATAGCCTATGATTCCATATTATTCTAGTTATTTATTTATTTTTTTGGCTGTGTTAAAGGTGAGTGTTGATCTTTGATAGTTATATAAATTTTTGATATACTCTCAATAGGAACAAACGTTTGGGTAATTATGGTTCTGTCTACATTCAATTTAGATAAATTTATGATCGGAGTGATTATTGTGAATACGTTCTTTGAATACAACTGGCAAGTAAGAGACGAATGGTTTAACTGGTGTAATCAACTAACAACAGCAGAGCTATTAAAAACCCGCATAGGTGGAGTAGAGAATATTCTGTACACTCTTTTTCACATTATTGACGTTGAATATAGTTGGATTCGTGGTATCCAGGATAAGGAAGATGTCATATTTGATTTTGAAAATTATAAAACGCTTGAGAAGATAAGAGCTCTTTCAAATTCATTACGACCTGAAATCGTTGACTTCTTAAAGACCAATTCAGAGGAAAAAAGCGATCAATTAGTTAAAGTCCCTTGGGATGAAAATGAATACACCAAAGACGAGATATTACATCATTTAATTGCCCACGAAATTCATCATATCGGGCAACTTTCTGTATGGGCCAGAGAAATAGAATTAACGCCTGTATCCGCTAATTTTATCGGTAGAGACTTAAAGCCAATGCAATCTTACTTAAAAGATTAATACAGCCATTTATTTAGCTTCTACTACTTCATAATAGTACCTGATCAAAATGTCCTGGTTATAGTTCCCAAAACCCTTTCCGAATAACGTAAGTCCACCTCGGCCAGGTACACCTTCTTCTGGGCTTAAGCGAATCGTCCAATAAGTAGCGGTATTGAGATTCAAATCATTTATTTGGACATCCGAAATGCGCTGCCCGTCGATAAACGTGCCATCAGCATTGATTCGTAGCACTTTCAGTACACCATACTGGTTCACATCGGAATGCCACCACTGTGGAGTAAGCTTGCCCTTGCGATCCCCAAAGTCACCAGGACTTGTCCACGTTCCAAGAGAATGACCATTCAGCGTAAAACGAATATCCGACGGCCAGTTCTCATTCACTTGAGGGGCTTCCGATCCAAGCTCCAATGAAACTTCGATCTCCTTGATCGCCTGATCTTTGTATAGATAATTAGGAATCTTATATTCGAGAAACCCGCGTGCTAACCAGAGTATGCCTGCATTCACCCGATCCGGATCCATGAAGCACGCTGGTGTATCGTATTGTCCAATGATTTGGGTCGTCGTCGCAATCCCGCATGTTGGCCATGCCTCATAATCCGTATATTGCCCTACTGGAATGGAGACTTCATGGTAAGGTGCAGCCATTGGCTCTGGGGATAGATTAATCGTCATAAACTCTTGCTGGATATAACAAAATTTATAGGTTCCACCGTTTTCTCTCCTCATTCGGCTACCAACAATGCCAGCTTTCTGTAACTTGCTCACATGGGTACTAACGATGGCTTTGCTCAAATATAGCTCCTCGGCCAGCGCATTAATGTGCATCTCTCTCTTCTGCAGTAATAATCGAACAATATTTAAACGAGCCTCGCTTGCAAGCGCCTCGTAAACGATTAGCGAATTAGCATCTGTACCGAGCATCATGAACTCCACTTCCCTCTCGTTATGAATTCGTTATTTTGCGAACCCTGTAAAATAATCTTGCTCCTAAAAAAGCATTATGATACATATTAGATAACAAATCAATATTTTGATTTTGCTTTTTGGCGAATTCAACACATGAACAATGAATGAAACAACTACTAAATCGATCCTATGGAGGTTTTCACTTTGCTAACATCTAAGATGCTTATTGATAAAGATTTTCAGATTGCTGAAGTTGATCCACGAGTTTATGGTTCCTTTGTTGAACATTTGGGACGTGCTGTGTATGGCGGGATTTATGATCCAGGTCATCCAACTGCAGATGCGCAAGGCTTCCGTCAGGATGCGATTGAAGCCATCAAGGCATTGAATGTGCCAATTGTTCGTTATCCTGGTGGAAATTTTGTATCAGGTTACAATTGGGAAGATGGTGTAGGACCTGTAGCGGAGCGTAAACGCAGACTTGAGCTAGCTTGGTGGACCATCGAAACGAACGCGATTGGAACGAATGAATTCGCTGATTGGGCGAAGCTTGTTGGAACCGAAGTGATGATGGCTGTTAATCTGGGTACTCGTGGTATTGATGCGGCGAGAAATCTCGTAGAATATTGTAACCATCCTTCAGGCACATATTGGAGTGATCTACGTATTTCTCATGGTTACAAAGATCCTCACCAATTCAAAACCTGGTGTCTGGGTAACGAAATGGATGGTCCATGGCAGATCGGAGCGATGACTGCACATGAATACGGCAGAATTGCGAACGAAACTGCCAAAGCGATGAAATGGGTTGATCCAAATATTGAGCTTGTTGCATGTGGCAGTTCGAGCCGTGGCATGAGCACATTCGCTGATTGGGAAGCGACGGTTCTTGATCTCTCCTATGAGAATGTAGATTACTTGTCTCTGCACGCTTACTATAACAATAATAAAGACAACACATACGATTTCCTGGCTAGTTCGCTGGATCTGGATCAGTTCATCGACAGTGTAGCTTCAATCTGTGATTTTGTGCAAGCGAAGAAACGCAGTAAAAAGAAATTGATGTTGTCCCTAGACGAATGGAATGTCTGGAACTCTATTGGTACGAGCCGTATGGAAGAACGGTGGCAGATTGCACCGCCAGAGTTCGAGGATGTGTATACGCATGAAGATGCGCTGGCGGTAGGCTGTTATCTGATTACCATCTTGAAACACGCAGACCGAGTGAAGATGGCTTGCCTAGCACAACTGATCAATGTTATTGCACCGATCATGACTGAGAACAACGGAGCGATCTGGTTCCAGACAACCTACTTCCCGTTCATGCATGCATCCAACTTCGGACGTGGAACAGTGCTTCAATCCATCGTATCTTCACCGAAGTACGATTCCAAAGACTTCACGGATGTGCCTTACCTGGAAGCCATCAGCGTGCATGACGAAGAAAATGGATTGATCACTATCTTTGCGGTAAACAGACATCTGGACGAACAGATGGAACTGAATGTAGATCTTCGTTCGTTTGGCGAAACTACATTTGTAGAGCACATTGTATTGGAAAATGACGACTTGAAAGCGACCAATACCAAAACAAACCCACATAACGTTATGCCTCACAACGGCGGGCATACGAAGGTAGATCAAGGAAAAGTGCAAGCTGTCCTGAACAAAGCATCATGGAACGTGATTCGTCTTAAAACAAAGCAAGCGTAATTCACTGGTCGAGTTCAATTATGTGAACGTTCAATACCTTCGAAAACAAAGTTGCCTTTAACATTGATCTAATGATATGACAAAGACCTCTAGTCTTCTAACGAAGCTGGAGGTCTTTTTTTGAATCTCAAACATGCAAATGAACTCTGATATTCAGGCCGACTCTTTAAATGTATCATTCTGAGTCTTCATGTTCCTCATTTCCTAAGTACATAACCGTTTTCTCACCAGCAACCAATCGAAGAATTTGTTTTCTTAATTTAGATGGGTTGAGCGGTTGCCCCATAATATCTTGGATCTCCAACCATTCATAAGTCTCATGAAATTTTTCAATATGAAGACTAGAATGCTGCACCATGCCTTTATACTCGCATAGAAAAAAGAAATCTACCCGATGTAGCGCTTCGCCATATACACCTTCATTAATAAACTCCAAGGATAACGGTTCGACATGAACTCCTATTTCTTCTGCCACTTCACGTTTAACAGTATCAGTCAATGCCTCACCTGCATTTTGGGTTCCGCCAGGCAGCGTATAATACACATCTTGCTCATTTTTGTGTTTCAAGGCAAGCATTCTTCCATCCTGGATAATCAATGCTTTCGCAGAATTCCTAATCTTTTTTTCCACGTTCAATCCCTCTTTTATCATTGTACTGAATCGAGTTGTTGAGGGTTTTGTCTGCTCGCTTAAGAGTAGTCCTTTTCTCAATAAACGATATTATTGACGATGCCTGACTACTGTTGTCGATTGCATTATTGAGCTTCAGATCCATTCCGCTTAACTTCACGATTTTATGAAGAAGATTTTAACACATAATACTCAACAAATTCTGAACAATTATGTCATAACGCCTTGGCGATCCGTTCACATTTCTGAATTGCCCACACGTAATGATTGGAAGTGTTAGCAGCAAAGTAACTGTACAAATTGCTTGTTTTCACCCATTTATAATGTTTCTTGGTCATGATTTCTTCGTTGGTATGACTATGAATAAGCTTCATCACTCGTTCGTGGCTCAGCTTTAATTTTTTGATCGCATGATTCAAAGTTACATCCTGATAGTTTTCCCAAATCTGCATATTGAGCTGCTTGATTGTACTCCACTTAAAGCCAGGTGCAGGCATCGTAGGGACATCCCCATCCATGCCTTCTCGGTACCATCTCTCCAACATGGCATGCCATTCATATAAATGCATCAGCACATCGCGAAAATTTTTGTCTCTTTCCTCTGTTTCAATTGAACGACTTCTTTTGCCTCTAGGCACAGATTCAACGATATGAAGTAATGTTCTGAAATGGTTGTCACTATTGACTAATAACTGTTCTTTTTCGCTCGTTTCGCTCATGAGCACAAACTCCTTTTTACTTCATCTTAGCATGGGCAGGCTCGTTCTGATAGATATCCTAGTTCTAGCTTTTTGACCATTTATAAACAATTGTATAAATCTATTAAGAGAACTCATTGGTATGTTAATACAAAAAAACGAGCGAGGCTCTGATATGCCTTGCTCGCTCTTCGTCGCGCATTCATTCGCGCTGCGTAACTATAATTTTATTCACTCAGGCTATTCCAGAACGATTGGAATGCACCTTGCTCAACTTCAAGGAATACCGGTACATTGCCGTAACGCACTAGACCTTCACCGAACAGAACCAAGGAAACTTGCGTTTTGTCTTGTAGCGTAAGGTAGATTATTTTACGATCTTCTTGTCCGTAAAGTTTCTCTTCCAGCTCTGGGCTGGTTGCAATCGGCTTAGCAGCATTAAGCGCCGAGACAAAGGCATCCAATGATTCGTCTGCTGGTAGTTGTTGCAGCTCCTGCAATCCATTGTTCCAGCTTGCAAAGGTTTCCCACTGGGCGGCCGTAATATTACCTTCGATATGCAGCTTGCCGATGAGATCGGCACCACTGCTAATCGTGATATCATTGTTTTTATCGAATAATTGTGCATATACCTGTCCATCAATTTCAGTGTAGGACATGATTCGGAAGTCTTGATCGTACCCGTTTACTGCGTATATGTCTGCTTCACCGATGTTGGAAGCAAGCTCCGTATACTGATCTTGGCCGCTTAGCTCATTGATGCCACCTGTTGTCGTGCCAAGCTTTTCACCTCGCAAGGCAAGGGCATCTGCACCGTCAAGTGATGTCGCTGATTGGGTATAGACATTGCCCTGATAGACAACCAATTGCAGCATGCTCGCCATAGCCCCTTTTCCATCCGCACTTGGTAATTCCGTTTTTGGAATAACAACTGAATTATCCGATGCATTTGGTGTATTGGTTTCATTCGTTGGATTACTTCCACTCGATACCACATTGGTCACCGGCGCACTCGGTGCGTTCCATTGCTGCCATACACTAGGTGCAGCTATCCCAATACTCGCAACAATTGCAACGCTGGCTGCGATGTATAGAGGTTTGCGTTGACGCTTGGGTTGCTGGCGCTCTGCATTCACACTTTGCTCTATCCGTTTTTTCATTTGATCGTCTGTTTTCATCGAATCCACCGCTTTCTTATAATTTCGTCTGAATTGTTCCTCGTTCATAGCTGTTCTTCCCCTTCCAGCTCCAGTTTCAACAACTGTCTTCCCCGCTGTAATCGCATCTTCACTGCTGACTCACTAATTTGTAGTATGGCTCCGATTTCTCGGATCGGATAATCTTCGTAATAATATAGGTGAACCACCGATCTATACTTGACAGGCAAGGACAGCACAAGTTCAATCAACGCCTGGTCTTCAGCGTTTTCCGTTGTAAGGGGATCTGCGCCCTCCAGCTTAACCTCCCGTTTGCGCCAACCTCTGCCTAATAAAGACTTGCAGTGATTGGTGATAACCCGAATTAACCATGCCTTCTGATGCTCTGCGTCGTTGAAGGTGGGGGCTTTTTCTATGAATTTGATGAAGGTATCGTGAGTAGCTTCCTCTGCGTCCTCTCGTCTGCCAAGGTGTACCATGGCAATCCGGAACAACGTATCCGCATATGCCTCATAGATACTCATCACTTGATCGCCCGGCTCGGGCACTGATCGCTGCATGGTGTCTTGCCCTCCTTTATATGTTAAACACTCTTACGGACGGCATTTGGTCACATTTTGTTTTTAATATTTTCGAGATGGTCTTGGCATGTACGTAAAATCCGTAACCAAACTAGAGTTTACAGTCCCCATTTATCAAAACAAAGAAGGCTACTTCGTAGGATATCAGTCCCGAAATAGCCTGTTGCTCACATATTATTATTGATCAAATGTTTGTTTAAATGATAATGTAGCTTCCACTTGTTCGTAACGAACGAGCATCCATGATCATTATTAGCTATGTCAAGGTTGCCTCCGATGGTCGTTCATCCAGATGGGCAAGGATACGGCACAGGATAACTGCTAGGATGACATAGACAACGATCATACCTACGATACCCTGCCAATCCTGCACACTGTACAGCACCCCTCCACCTGTTCCACTAACACTTGAACCAACATAGTAGAAAAATAAGTACAGGGCATTCGCCTGGGATACATGCTGCTTCGCCACAAGGCCTACCCAACTGCTTGCGATGGAATGTCCGCCGAAGAAACCAAAGGCAAATAGTGCAAGTCCTACAATTTTCACCCACAAGTCAGAATGAAGTGTACATAGTGCACCAGCAAGAATGATGACAAGCGTCAAAATTAGGACATGTGATCTGCCATATCGATCTGCCATTCTCCCCATCCAAGTGCTGCTTAAGGTGCCCATAATATATACAACAAACAGACTTCCAACAACAGATTGACTTAGGCTGTACGGCTCTCCAGTTAATTCAAAGCCAATATAGTTAAATACCGTTACGAAGCCACCCATCAACAGAAAACCGAGTCCGTACAGACAGAGCAGACGTGGGTTACGACATTGGGACCATAAAAGCGGCATGATACGCGAGAAGCTTACAGCGCTCTTGACGTAATTACGTGAAGGTGGAATAACAAGCCAGAAGATCAGAGCAGCGCATAAACCCAGAACACCTATAAAACCAATAGCTGTCCGCCAACTGAACCAGTCTGTAATCACACCGCTAATAAAACGCCCTGCCATGCCTCCAATGGAATTGCCGCTGATGTATAGACCCATAGCATAGCCCAGACTGGAGGTGTCGATCTCCTCAGCCAAGTACGTCATAGCTGTAGCTGGAAGCCCTGCAAGTGCGACACCTTGAAGGATACGAAGTAACAACAGCTCTGTAAATCCAGAACTGAACGCGCTCAGTATGGCGATTAGTGATGAGATCACTAGAGCAGCGGTCATAATGTAACGGCGCCCGACCAAGTCAGACAAAGTGCCCACAAACAGCATCGTAAGTGCCATAGCAACGGTCGTTACCGAGAGGGTTAAGCTAGACTGGGCAGGCGTAATTGCAAAAGCTGTACTGATTTCAGGCATCAAAGGCTGCAAACTATATAATAATGCAAACGTGATAAATCCTCCGGCAAACAGTGCAAGACTGATGTTTCGAAATGTCGTCGTTCCCTGCTGAATCATTGCATTTTCCAACTTTCTGGCAGGAATGCTCCCTGATCGGCTGTTGCCAGATCGCTTGCGTGAAGCCTTCCATCAATCGTTATTTCGTGAACAGTTTACGCTCCATATGGGTCAGAAACTCGAAACCATCTGGAGTCACGATCACCGTATCCTCGATTTGGAAGCCACCAGCACCAAGCTCATAGTAAGGCACCTCAACACAAAGTACCATACCGGGCTCCAGAATGTGTTGGTCACCCGGGGAGAGGGTTAGATCATCATACAGCTCCAGACCAATAGCATGTCCTACATGCTGACGTCGATAATGAGGGATACCTTCGCGTTGTACGCGTGATACCGCTGCATGAAATACGTCCGACGCTTTGACCCCTGGGCGCACATGTTCAAGTGCCGTCTCCCATCCACTTTTTACCGCATCAAAATGCTTTTTCATCCAAGGTGTAGGCTCACCCGCAACCACTGTGCGACCGGTATCTGCCCAATACCCTTCCAGTTGCAAACATAGATCGAAGCGAACCTGGTCACCTGATTCTATCGTGTGGAAATAATTCTCGATCAGAGGCAGCGCACTTCGTGGCCCTGCGCCTACTGCAGTCATCGCCGGAATCCCGCCGCCTTTCATCACGGCTAGTCGATAGTGGTCTGCAATCTGTTTCTCATGAACTCCTGCTTCGATCAGATCAATTAATTCCTTCTCAATCTGTTCATTCAGAACGGCTGCTTCTTGTAGCCGACTCACTTCATAGGATGTTTTGATCAACCGGATATGTCGAAACAGGGCATAGGCAGGTATAACGGCTTCATTAGGTACCGTTTTCTTGATATCTTCCAAGATCTGTGGAGCTATCCGCATTTCATCAATTCCGATAGGCTGATGCTCAATACCCAACTGTTTCAGTGCCGCTTGAAGCGCATCTAACGGACTTTTGTGAATAACTGTGGATTGTAGCAAGGAATAGAACAGATCAATATCCGGTGTTGAAGGGTTACCTTCAATCGTGCCTTCCACGAAGAAATCGCTGTATGCAAAAATATCAACGTTCGTTATGCCAAATTGTGCGACTACTCCCAGACGATTGGTCGGGATGATGATACAAGGTCTTGTCGATCGATCCGCAGGAAGTACCGCATAAATTTGCATCGTCCAGTTACTCGCACGCAGCTGTGAGCCAATGACATATTGGATATTCTCCGGTGTAGTCGCAATTAGAGCTGCAATCCCTTTTGCCTTCATCACTTCTTCTGCCCGCTCCCAGTTCAAGCCAGCACTACGAGAACTCTGTTGTGAGCCTACTTCTTCCATGTAATCAAGACCTCCTTTGTTTTTTTCTTCCGCCCAGCATGCCTTCCATTCCTGTAAGCGAACGCAGAACTAGCCTAATCAGAAGAAACAGCACCAGCGCAAATACAATTAAAACAACGGATACCACCGCTATCGTAGGGTCTTGCCATTTTTCCATATACAAAAATAACTGAATAGGCAACGTGTAACTGTCCTGCCGCAAGAGTAATAATGCAGCTTCGACCTGATCAAATGTAAATACAAATGCAATAGAGCCCGAAAGAAGCAAGGACAATTTAAGCTGTGGCAGCGTTATAGTAAAAAATATCCGTATCGGGCTTGCGCCCATATCCGCAGCAGCCTCCCGATATACAGGCTGTAGGTTGGCGAGTGCACTCCCCACGATCGTCAGAACGAAAGGTAGAACAATGACTGCTTCACCCAAAATCAGGGCAAATAAGCCGCCTGCAATATGCATTTTGGAAAAGAGAATTAGGTAAGCAATACCCAGCGTGATTTTGGGCATGACCATTGGGGAGACGAAGAATGCCCGCAATAACCCTGATCCACGAAACGGATATTGTACGATGGCAAGTGAAGCTAGCGTTCCAGTTACAAGAGCCAGTAGTACGGCACCTGTAGAAGCAATAAGACTGTTCTTGAACGCGTGCAAAAACTGGGTCTGCTCCGCTAGATTAGCATACCACTTTAGTGTGAACCCTTCTGGTGGGAATTTACTTGCCGATCCCGAGCCTACTGACGTCATCACGATCATAAGTAATGGTAACAGCAGATAGATCGCTACCATGCCTGTAAAAACATAGAGTAGCAGCTTCGTAAGTCTGTTAGAGCTAACCATGTGCCTGCCCTCCTTTGCGGGAACGTCTAAACATCAGCATGTCCGCGCCTTTGTTGACGATAAGTGAGACAACGATGGAGGATACCAGCAGAAACAAGCTAGCAACGGCTGCCATAGGCCAATTCGTATCCAGGGTTCGCTGATATATGAAAACGGGCAATGTCATTACCCGACCTCCCCCAATAAGCTGAGGTGTGGTGAATGCGGTTAGGCACAGCGTAAATACAATCTGGATACCGCTTGCAACGCCTCTTGCCGATAAGGGCAGCGTTATGGTGAAAAAGGTACGCCAACTGCCCGCACCTAGATCCTGAGCAGCTGCTTTGAGGGAAGCATCACTTTGCGATAACACATTCAGGATAGGAAAAACCATAAATGGTAGAAAAATATGAACTAGTGCAACCACAACACCCGTCTCGTTATACATCATGTTGAAGCCTTCTTCGGTAATCCCCAGATGAGTGAACAACCAGTTCATCATGCCTTGTCTTGATAAGAGCAACTGCCATCCATAGGATCTCACAACGGCGCTAACCAGCAAGGGTAGAAACGTTAATAGGAGCAACCACTGCTTCAAGCCTGGTTTCTTCAAGCCCGCGATGGTGTAAGCCAATGGATACGCTAGCAGCACACTCCACAATGTAACCTTGAATGCAATCCGAAACGTCGTCCCAATCAGTTTCCAGTAATACGGGTCTGTTAGAAAAGCACGGTATGAAGCCCAGTCCCATCCCCGGATTAATTTGCCGTTCTCATAAATGTCGAAGCTGTATCTGCCAAAGATCAGCAAGCTGCCGAGATAGACGACTCCCATCAACGCTAAAGCAGGCACGAGCAGAAGAAACTGGGTCATCCAGTGACGATGCTGAGAAGAATACAAATTGACAACGCGTTCAGTTACCCGTTTCATGATCTATTCTCCTGATTCGATTCAGGCTCAGGTTCAGATAACAACAGTGCATCATCCGGGTCAAATCCAATCCGTACGATATCACCGGGTGCATACCGAGATGCACCTCGCTGATGCAGAACGGTCGCCTGAATACGTAATTCGGATGTTATTTCCAAGGTGTAGCGTATACTTGCGCCCCCATACACGCTCTCAATCACCCTGCCTTCGAAGGAATTCACACTGCCCTCGGCTTCGGCACCAAGACGAATATACTCATAACGTAACGACAATACGGACGGTGTACCCGTTGGTTGGGCGCTTCCTCCCCTGTTTTCTTTCACGACAAGTGTATGACCAAAACAATTAACCCGAACAACCTCTCGATCTGATCCTAATACCGTTACGTTGATAAGGTTCGTATCCCCGATGAATTTCGCTACAAAATGATCCGCAGGATTCTCATAAATCTCATCAGGCGTCCCATATTGCAGCAGCTTTCCACTTCGCATGACACCAATCCGATCAGACATATTCATCGCTTCGCTCTGGTCATGCGTGACAAAAATGAATGTGCCTCCGAATTCCCGCTGAATACGTTTCAGCTCATGCTGCATATCCAGACGCAACTGCATATCAAGCGCAGAGAGCGGTTCATCAAGTAACAACACCTCTGGCCGGTTAACTAGCGCACGGGCTATAGCCACACGCTGAGCCTGTCCTCCCGACAGTTGCGAGATAGCTCGGTTGCTGTAATCTCCAAGCTGTACTAATTCAAGCATTTCATAGACTTGCCGTTTCATCTCCGCCTTCGGTGTTTTTTTCACCTTAAGACCGTATGCAATATTGTGGAATACATCCATATGAGGAAACAGCGCAAGCTGCTGGAATATCATGTTACTGTTGCGACCATAAGCAGGAACTCCCGTGACATCCCGCCCTCCCAGTAAAATGACCCCTTCATCTGGCTGTTCAAGTCCACCCAGCATGCGTAGCAGTGTTGTTTTGCCACAGCCACTTGGCCCCAGAAGGGAGACGAACTCTCCCTTTTGAACCTGAAGCGTTACCTGATCAACGGCGGCTCGCTCTCCATATGTCTTCCTGACACCTTTCGTTTCAATGGAAACGGTATCTTGTCCGCTGTTCATTCTATTCCTCCAATCTATCCAGTTTGGTTTACGAATAGATTTTAGGCCGTGTCTGAAAACTCGCTGAAGTGCATCTTTTACCGCCTTTTGCCCCCTGCTGTATCACTTTCCCTTGACGTTCCGTTCCCCGGCAGGCCTGCGGAAAACTTCCTGGCTTGGAACGGAAATTCGGTAAAATCTGCGTTTTTAGGAGTTTTCAGAAACGCCCTAGTTATTGCAGCTTCGTTTTCACCAGACGATCCCACAGTTCTTTCCAAGCAGAGCTGTTCTGTGCCAGCTTGTCCCAATCCGGATTAATGCCGTTACTTTGTGTTTCAACGGAGAAGGAAGGATCATCCTTATACTTATCTGGTACTGCTGCAGTAGTACTAGTTACAGGCGTTCCGGTAGCATCTGCATAACTTGTTAATGACTCAGCTTTCAACAACTCGTTAATGATCTCGTTAGCCACCCGAGTCTGTTCAGGTGTCGATCCTTTGACGACTTGCAGTGAATACGGGAAGGAAATAGCACCTTCTTCAGGATAAGCAACAGCTAGAGGTGAGCCTGCATCAATCCATGTCTGAGCAACTTGTGCACTGAATGGTGCAATTAGTGCATCACCCGATTCAAGAAGTGCTTTTAACTGATCATTGGAAGTGACGAGTGTACCAATCTGATCACTATGATCCGCCACGTACTGGAATGCAGGCTCTGGATTATCATATGAAGCACCAATCTCTTGGCCTTTAACCGCAATTAATGGAGAGATGTAAGAATAGAACATGTAATCCCACAGAGCAGTTTTTCCTTTGAATTGCTCATTCTCCCATAGGTCATTCCAACTCGTTGGCGGCGTTTGAACAAGATCTTTGTTGTACACTAATGCAAAGCTGGATACACCCCAGACGATCCCTTTATTATCCGGCTGATGAAATTGTTCAGGGATATCCTTTATATTCGTCACAATGCTTGGATCAAGTGGTTCCCACATATCATCGTTCAGACCTTTCGCCGTAGCGTCGGCATTGAAGTAACCAAAGTTAACGATTGGATCGTCAGGATTCGCTTGTTTGCCGGCAACCATCTTCGGATACATTACAGAGTTAGTGGATTCTTCAAACGTTACTTCTACGTTTGGATGTTCTTTTACGTATTCAGCAACAACTTCTTTTGGTACAACATCCTGATTGGAACCAGCCCAAATGAACATCGTGAGCTTCACCTTTTCCCCACCAGATTCTGAAGCCGTTCCTTCGGAAGAATTGCTCGTATTACTCGCTCCCCCGCAAGCTGAGAGTACGAGTGAAGCAGCCAGTGTGAGAGAAGCTAAACTGAGAAAACGATTTTTCTTTGATTTAAACATATTGAATTTCCCCCATCGAATAAGTGATATAGGCCAACAAAATCATCTGATTAAACCTATTTAGTTGATGTGTTTCAATAAAACGTTAACTTTTTCTTCGTTTTCTTTCTCATTGAAGCCCAATCTGCTGTCGCAAATCTTCCATCATTTCAGGTATATCGTGAGGCGTTAGGGAAGCATTGCCTGCAAATCTATGTTCAACAGCATTCATCGTCCGACGTTTCAAGTAATCACGGAGTGCAAGCGGATAGTTGTTCAAAGCATTGACCAAAGCCAGCTGCATCTCATCACTCCACAACGTTTCATACTTCTCTCTCGTATGACCGTAGTTGAAGTCCTTCGGCTCCTGCTGACGTTTATTGACACGCTCAACCCGAGTCTGCTCCTCATCCAATTCTAAATCTCGAATCACAACGCCGTACCGTTCGAATGCCTGATGATTCGATACTAGCCCACTTCTTACATCCTTCAGCACGAGTTGAACATCTCGTTCCATCGGATCACCATATCCGCCGCCACCTTGGGATAGAAAGGTAACCGTATCTCCCGGTTGCAAAAGCAGTTCATCGATTCTACCTAACTGCTCTTCGGTATCAAGACCAACATTCAGAATAGCCTCACCGTGTGTTCCCACACCGCCTCCAAGCCTACCCCATGGTTGGAACTCCATGCGTTCCATATTTCTTGCTGTCATCACCGTATCCGGTGTACGAATCCGAACACGGAGTTGAATCCCACTTCCACCTCGGAAGGTTCCTGCTCCTCCGGAATCTGGACGAAGACCGTAATGTTCAATCACGACCGGCATCTCAGCCTCCACGGTCTCAGCTGGAATATTACGCAGATGACCTACCGCAAAATCCATACCATCAATCCCATCCTTCATCGGTCTGGCACCTGATCCACCACAGATCGGCTGTATGACACCGACCTTTTTCTTCCCGTCGTTTGCATCGGTCATCGCCATCATGACGATACAAGCTTGTCCTGCTCCTGCCGCAGGTACTTTGCTCGCTTGTGCTTTACTCAATGCTCCGGTGATTACATCCATCAGGCGAATAAAGGTTGCCGCCCGAGCGCCGACCGCTGCCATCGGCTCTGGATTAAGAATGGAGGCTGGCGGCGCATAATTGCGTACCAGTCGAATCATGCCAGAGTTCCACGGAATAGTTGGATCTATTGTACGAAAATAACGGATTAGAGCAGGTACAAGCATGTAGTGTCCTTGTTGGTTATGCGTTGGAATGTTAAACGATGCCCTGACCTGTGGATCGGAACCATTGAAATCGAGATAGATATCGCTCTTGCTGATTGTCATGCTGCATCGCAGACGAATCGGATATCCGCCTGGTCCCTTTTCAAGGTAATCCCAGAATTCATATGTTCCATCTTGAATGTCACTGACAATCGCACGCGCTTTCAGTTCCGCGTATTCCAGTAATTGTTCAATGCCCTGTTCAACTCGCTCTACGCCATATCGCGTAATCAGTTCGCCAATCCGCTGTTCTCCCCGATTCAATGCCGCCATGAGCGCTCGGAGATCACCCAAATTCTGTTCAGGAATGCGGCTGTTGTCCAGAAACATACGTTGTACAGTTTGATTAAGAACGCCAGCCTCATATAATTTAATAGGCGCAATACGAATGCCTTCCATATGAATATCATAAGCGCTGGGAGACACACTTCCAGGCACCTTGCCGCCAACATCTGATGAATGCACAAAGCACATTCCATATGCAATAATGCGTCCTTCATAGAAGAAAGGTTTGATAAGATGCATATCTGGAAGATGAGTTACCATGCCTTGTGTGGCATAGGGATCATTGCAAATGACGATATCTCCCTCTTGCCAATCTTTCACGCTCTGTATTGTTGCGGCAGCGGGGATTCCAAGAGACAGATTGTATCCCGTTTCAAGTGGAGAGCCAAATGTCTCACCTGTTGGGGACAGTAAGTATGTTCCAAAGTCACCGGTTTCTTTGACAAAAGCAGTAAAGCCCGTGCGTAACACAACATTTGCCATCTCTTCAACGGTTGCTTGAATCCGATTATTGAAGATCTCGAGAAAAACTTTATCCACGATCATCATTGCATCTCTCCAATCAAATTCCCGTGAATATCTCTGGATACCGTAAAGCCTGCGGGAATGAAAATGGTCGTATCATATTCCTCAATAATGACGGGTCCCTGTATTACATCATCAAGAGGAATCTGAGTCCGGGTACACACCTTAGCTGTTCTGGGAATGTTGTCAAAAACAATCTTGCGTTCTTCTGGTTCATTCTCATCCAACGATTGGTGAGCTTCCACTTCATGATCTATGCTGTTGTTTGATGGCACAACGCCTACAACACTTACTCGAAGACTGATAAACATAACCTCAGCCTCGGCCTGACTAATACCGAATACATGTTCATAATGTGAATGAAATTTGGCTTTGGCGAGCTCTGGGTTATTAATCTCTTCAGGTGTAAGTGCAATTTCCAGATCGAAAGCCTGTCCCTCATAACGCATATCAGCACTGAATAAGCAGTACACGGTCTCCAGCTTCAAGCTTCCTTGGGCTTCCTCTTGAACCCAGTTCCGCCCCTTATGTTCTAATGCTTCGAAATGGTTAGCTAATTCTCCTGGAGCCAGAGCCTGACTGTTCTGGTGTAACGAAAAAACGAAATCATTCCGCAAGTTGGCTACCGTACATCCCATGGCGCAAAGTGTTCCCGGTGAAGGCGGAATGAGCACTCTGCGTATTCCTACCTCGCGAGCCATCAAAAAGGCATGCATCGGACCAGCACCGCCGTAAGCAAGTAGTGTAAAATCACGTGGGTCAACACCCTTTCGTGCCATTAACGGTGAGAATTGGGCATACATATTAGCCGTCGCTACATCTAGAATTGCTTGAGCCGTTTGTGTTGCATCCAGTCCCAGGGTGTTACCTAGTCGATGAAGAGCACTTGTTGCAAGCTCTGGATGAAGTTGCATTTGTCCACCTAAGAAGCGATCCGCTTGCAGAATGCCTAGCTGTAGATAGGCATCTGTTGTCGTTGGTTCAAGTCCTCCCCTGTCGTAACAAGCTGGACCTGGACTTGCTCCTGCACTGCGAGGCCCTACCTTAAGGACACCTACTGAATCGAGCCAGGCAATAGAGCCCCCACCCGCACCGATCGCCGTTACATCAATTGCCGGAATGATCACTGGGAAATCCCCTACCTTGTTGTCAGTCGAATAAGCGGGATGTACATCAATGAGAGCCACATCGACACTTGTACCGCCCATATCAAACGTGATGACTTGTTCAATGCCTGCGGTATGTGCGATATGCGTTGCTGCGATGACACCTGAAGCAGGACCAGACAACAGCGTACGGACAGGTTCACTTGCTGCACTTGAGGCTGTCATCATGCCGCCATTAGACATCGTTGATAGCAGATTGGCCTTTAACCCATATGCTTGTATACCTTCTTGTAACCTTTGAAAGTACGATCCCATTCGTTCCCCGACATAAGCGTTCATCGTCGTAGCAAGTGTGCGCTCAAACTCACGCTGCTGCGGCCATATCGTGCTGCTGGTGCATACAAAAAGATGGGGATGTCGCTGCTTAATCCGTTCTTCTGCTTGTTTCTCATGAGCAGGATTCACGTAGGCATGCAAGAAGCTGATCGCTAGAGCCGTAATCCCTTCTTCTACTAAATCATCTACAGCCTGTAGGAGCTGTTCTATCGACAGTGGGTGCAGCACTCGACCACTTGCCAGGACACGTTCATCGATCTCCTTAACCAGATGCCTTGGGACAAGTGCCTCCGTTTTGTCACCGTACAGATTGGTTGTATCTTCTAATCGCAATCTACGAATTTCGAGAATGTCACGAAACCCCTTCGTTACCAGAAGTCCCGTTTCTGCACCATTTCGCTCAATTAGCGTGTTGACCCCAAGCGTTGTCCCATGAACAAACAGATCGATGTCTTGGATATCCACACCGCGTTCTTTAAGCTGATCAAGTGCATTAAAAATAGCCTGTTCAGGCGCTGCTGCAATGGATGGTGTCTTGAGCGCGGTGACGATTCTTCCCTGATCGTCAGTGACCAGAGCATCCGTAAATGTGCCTCCGATATCAACGCCTAAACGGTACATGGTGTCCAAAAGATCAGCTCCTTTTAAACCGTATCCATAGGTTTTATTTTGTTTTTCATCGCAAAGTATCGTTTGACGTCTTCGATCATCTGGTTAATGTGATTGACCATGGCTGCCTCAGCTCGTTCCGGTGAACCAGAAGCCACTGCCTCCAATATTTCCTGGTGATCTACAACGAGTTCGCTTCCAACGGTTCGCCGAATGTACGCCGTCTCCAAGAAATCACGACTAGTCTCCCATACCAGTTCGACGGCATGGAGCAAGATCTGGTTCTGAGCTGCATACGCCAGAAGTCTATGAAACTCCCGATCTTCTTCATACGGAATCATATTATCTGCCAGCCTGCGGTTCTGTACCGCAATCGACTCTTTCAGCAACTCAATATATTCCTTCGTAGCTCGCTGAGCAGCTAATGAAGCAATCTCCCTCTCGAGTGCTCTTCTTGCTACAAGAACATCCAGCAGTGCTTTCTCACCTGAGTGGTTTAACATCTGGATAAAGCGCATGTTTACACTTTTTTGCTGCAATTCACGTTCAAGTGTCTTCAGCCGTTCTTGTCCTTCTTCTGTCAGTACTCTTCCCTTACGTCCTTGAAGTACGGTATATCCGTCAACATCCAACTCCATCAATCTTCGACCAATCGTCGCCTGACTCAAATTATGGCTTTTGCCAAGCGTATGTACGAGCGTGCTTGCACCAATAGGAGCGCTGGCCTCATGAAGCTGCTTCAGCAATTCATATTCCAGCTCTAATTCCAATAACTCAGGAGACACTTGATCCCCTCCCTTATATTCTCTCTATATTGCTGTTACTCACTGATGATTAACAAGATTATAACTTCATCTTTTACATATTTCAACAAATCTTATCTAATTAGTATGATTTTTTTAATAAAATGTCATTTTCAGCTAAAATTTTCAATATTATTTGTAAGTAGTCTAACATAAAAACAAATAAACCGCGCTTGGCGCGGTTTATTTGTTCATCTTTAAACTGTTTTCCTGCTTAATCAATCTTCACCGGTAACTTACCACCAGCCTCAAGCTGACTAAGCAACACCTTAATGCCTGCTAACGTATTAGACTCCTGCTTCCCGTACACAGCCAAGGCTGAGCGCACGTTCTGCAGATAGATCGTCTCATATGGGTTCCCAAGAGATAACAACGTATATCGCTGACTACGCCTGTTCATCTCATCAATCAAGACCTGGTAATCGTTCCAGCCGAACTCACTAGCCACATTACGGAACTGATAGGAAGCAAGAATCACGTAATCTGCTTTGGCAATCGCTTGTAGTGTTTCCTTTGAATTGCCTTGACGCATAACGAATATGCTCGTTTGGAGCGACAGGTTGCTGGCCGATTGTTGAAGTTGTCTCTCCAGCTGCTGCGCCTGCTGTTCATCGGCTGCGACTATCGCAACCTGATCACCTTTGTTTATTGAATCAACGCGCTTCCCTTCTCGACTAGCCAAGACAGTAACTGC
Source organism: Paenibacillus tundrae (assembly GCF_036884255.1). NCBI lineage: Bacteria > Bacillati > Bacillota > Bacilli > Caryophanales > Paenibacillaceae > Paenibacillus > Paenibacillus tundrae. The sequence goes on from NZ_CP145605.1 coordinate 3,680,846, forward strand.
TTGCTCGGCAATTTCCCGTTCCACGGTGCGATGCTGACTCGATCCGATAACCCGATTCAGTTCTGCTAGCTTAACCGAGAGTGACGGACTGCGTTCAAATAATCCATATTGGAATTTAGCTTCCAAGATTCGCGTGACAGACGCTTGGATGGTTTCTTTCGGGATTGTACCCTTCATCACTGCGTTTACCAATGTTTGATGTGCTGCTACTGAATCTTGTGGCATCAGGATGATGTCTACCCCAGCGGAAACTGCACGCTCGACTGCCTTATTCTCTCCAAAATGCTCCGCAATCGCCTTCATCGTAAAAGCATCTGAGATGATCAGTCCATCATATCCAAGTTCATCGCGAAGTAGACCCGTGAGAACCTTCTTGGATAATGTAGCGGGTACAGGTACTTTTTGGCCATCTTTTAGAGAAGTCATTTGCTCATTATCGATCGCAGGGAACGCAATGTGTGCAGTCATGATCATATCGACCCCATTGTTAATGGCATCTCTGAACGGCTTCAGTTCGACGGCATCCAGTCGTTCACGCGGATGAGTCAACACCGGCATACCCAGATGAGAATCTATCGCTGTATCTCCGTGACCTGGAAAATGCTTCACTGCGGCAATGACGCCTGATTCCCTTAAGCCCTTAATCATGGCAAGACCAAGCCGTGACACCAATTCAGCATTCGAGCCAAAAGATCTTATCCCGATAATCGGATTGTCTGGATTGCTGTTAATGTCGAGAACAGGTGCAAAATTAACCTGAATCCCTAGAGCCTTCAGCTCCTCTCCAGTCAATTGAGCTGCAGATTCAGCTAGCGCTGTACTTCCAGTTGCACCGAGTGCCATCTGTCCCGGCAGATTCGTACCTCCTGGAATTCTTTTAATGACGCCGCCTTCTTGATCAATACCAAGGAATAGCGGAATGTCACCTGCTTCCGCCTGCAGATCATGTGTAAACGTAGCTACTTGCCTTGCATCCACGATATTTTTGTCAAAAAGAATTAGTCCACCTAGATCCTGATCATGGATATTCCGCTTCAGACCTTCATGTACCGTCGTCGTGACTTTACCATTCCATTGCCTAATGTCTGGCATCAGCATTTGACCAACTTGTTCACTTAACGTCATATACGAGATCAATTTATCCCAGTCCTGAGCCTGTATAGCTTGTTCACGCTCAAAGCGGATAACACGCGACATAAATACGGCATATTCAGCGCGTGTGACGGATCGGTTCGGCCGATAGGTTCCGTCTGCATATCCGCCGACCAAACCATTAGAGCTCAACATGAGAATGGGTGCAGCTGCCCAATGAGACTCCGTATCTGTCCAACTTGCAGGTTGCTTCCCTTCTTCCAAGGGATAGGCTCGCGTAAGGAATGCTGCCGTTTCAGCACGGCTAATGGGTGCATTAGGGCGAAAGGTACCATCTGGGAACCCACTCGCCAGTCCATTCTTGGCAGCTATCGTAATTTCGCGATAGAAGGGATGTGTCGTTGGAACATCTGAGTAATTGCCCCCTTGCACAGGCTGTTGAAGTTCGTCTGGATATAACTCTCGCACCATAAAAGTGACAGCTTGCGCCCTCGTTACAGACTTCTCCGGCTGAAATATTCCGTTACCGTAGCCAGCTACTGTCCCGCGTTCAGCCATATACTGAATGCCATCTTCTGCCCACTTGGAATACTGTAAATCCGTAAATCGTGACTCTGCGCCTGCGTTTCCTGCCCATAAGAGCATGGAACCAAGGATCGTACTAAGTAGTGTCATGCATTTTACAAACATCTGGTTTCCACTCCTGTTGCTGTTCTATTCATCCTATTTAGACGCTATGTGTACATATTTTGTTGCTCTTACATTTCATTTTCTAGTTCTACATACGCAGATCATCGGACACGATGCAGTTCTTCCAATCCGGCGATAATATGTAAATTATAAAATATTAATATTACAGATGATGATTGAAACAAGTTATAATGGTTCACAGCAACTGAAAATAAACTGGTTAAGGATGAGTATTAACCATCAAGTTTGGAGAATGTCACATGGTACTGATTAATATTACACTCGTTATGATTGTGCTTGGTCTTCTGTTAGGTTTTGTCGGTGCTGGAGGTTCGGGATTCATTATCTCCGTTCTCACCGTCGTTTTTGGATACCCGATACATGTCGCATTGGGAACCGCTTTGGCAGCAATGTTTTTCTCCTCTCTATCTGGTTCGATTAGCCATTATCGGGAGGGAAATGCCGTTCTAAAAACAGGCGCGATTGTAGGCTTAGCAGGAGCAGCAGGTGCCTGGGTCAGCTCCGGCTGGTCATCCTTCATTCCTGAAGATCGGTTAGGTATGTTGACGTCCATCATGCTCTTTGCATCAGGGCTTGCGTTATGGTTAAGGTTAATTCTTGTCTCCCGTCGTTCAACGATCACTAAAGAACATGCCTCAACACAGACTAGCGGAGTCCGATACTGGTTGTATGCCATTCTGATTGGTCTAGTTACTGGCATGTTATCTGGGCTATTTGGTATTGGTTCTACACCATTTATACAGTTGGGTCTTATGCTGCTGTTAGGGATGTCAATGCGTTATGCGGCAGGTACAACGATGCTCGTAATTATTCCTATTGCACTAGCCGGAGGCGCCGGTTATATGAAAATCGGTTACCTCGATCTGCAATTGCTGCTGGCTGTTGTGATTGGAACCATGTCCGGTTCATATGTCGGAGCCAAATTTACGAAACGCGTACCTGCAGTGTGGCTCAAAACAAGTATGGTGATCACTCCCATGATTGGAGCTTCGATACTGTGGCTGTAAACCAAACGAAAGATCCATTGACACAAGTCAATGGATCTTATTAAGTGAGAGCATAGCCATCTGTCTATTAAACATGACACAACACCTAAGTTAATGACATCGCACTAAGCCATTCCTTACTAACGGACACACTTGCTTAATAAGCTGTAACTTTTTGCAAAGTCCGTATGCTTTCCTGCAGAAACTCTTTATTTTGCTCAATTCCTCTATTCTTACACCATACTACTGCGCTGAAAGCATCATAAAAATCATAAAATGGAATTACTCTTTCCAAGTCGATCATTGGACGAATCGTTCGATACCCCTCAAGGTATGCGGATTTCATGTGCGGATTCACTTCCCATATGTATCGATTCATTTTGGTGAATTCTATTTCAGTGGAACCTGCTCGCGCACTCTCAAAATCAATAATTCCCACCACCTCATTACCATTAACTAATATATTTCCCGGTCTAAAGTCCATGTGAACAACAACAGGCCCATCCGGTTCGGGTAATGCAGAGAAAGCATGATCAAAATAACGTATACACTTCTCATATAATGCTTGATCAAGAATTTCTTTACACGGCTCTTTCCATTTATCAAAATTGTGTTGAATATGTAATCTCCAATCATTCTGCTCAAGTGGCTTAAAGCCCTCGGTTGTATGATAGCCATATTGTTGCATGTTGACCTCATGAAGCCTTGCATGATACATACCTATCTGAAAAGAAAGCTTATCATCCATATCTGCTGTGCAAGGCACGCCCGAAATTGCTGTGAGAAGCAGTGCTCCCGATGTACTCTCATCTCCGTACCAGATGTCCATTACCTGTGGAACGGGAATTACACCTTTTAATGTTTCAAGGATCTGAAACTCACGGTGTAGCTTATCTCTATTATATGGAATTTTAACATAAACGTGCTCTCCGCTTATAAGCGTAAGCCTGTATACATCCGAACTGTATGACTCTGGAACATCATCGATCTTCCATACATTCAGTTTCATCTTCTCGATTACTTGTAAAATAGAAGACATTGAGCAACTCCTCTCTACGTGCGGATCGACATTTGGCTTTTTCTGACTTATTCCGTTTTATTCCAATTTAATTGTATCAATGTATCAGCTTATTTAAAACAAGTCAAAATTCGCTAGATGAGCGATTGCAGTTGCCAATATTTATACTCAATATTTATAAACAGAGAAAAAGCCTGCTGTCTTCTCTTCCAATCATTGAGAGAGAACCGCAGGCTTTTATTTATCCTTTTACACCACCGATTGTCATACCTTGTACAAAGTACTTCTGCAGGAACGGATAAACCATAAGTATAGGAACACTTGCAATAATGGTCATCGTTGCTCGAATGGACGTCGGTGTAACCGCTGTCCCACTGCTCTCGGCAGATTGATACGCATCGCTTGCCGTTGCAGTGGCTGCAGTTGTTGACGTTTGCAAAATTTTCATCAATTCGTACTGTAAGGTGCTAAGTTCTTTATTGGAAGAGTTGTACAGGAACACATCAAACCACGAGTTCCATTGTCCCACTGCCACAAAGAGTGATACGGTTGCCATCGCAGGAATGGTTAATGGAAGCACAACGCGGATAAAGGTCGTAAACTCTCCTGCTCCGTCAATACGCGCCGACTCCAGAATACCTTCGGGAAGTCCCTCAATAAAGGATCGAATGACGATCATATTGAATACACCGATCACACCCGGAATGATATACACCCAGAAGGAGCCAATGAGTCCAAGATCACGGATCAATAGATAACCCGGAATCAATCCTCCACTAAAGTACATCGTGAATACAAAGAACATCGTAACAAACTTACGAAGCACAAACTCTTGACGGCTGACCGTATAAGCCAACATCGCTGTACAGAACACGGATACCACCGTACCAATCACCGTCCGCAGTGCCGAGATTAGCGTAGCGTGATAGATATCCGATTCACCGAAAATATACTTATAATTATCCAATGTCCACACCCGTGGCCACAGATAGATTCCACCACGAATGGCATCATTCGCATCGTTAAAGGACACGGCAATCATATTAATAAATGGATAGATAGTAACGATCATCAGGCACACCATGAAGGTAATGTTTATGGTGTCAAACGCCCGATCCCCTGTGCTGCTATTACGCAGTCGGGACGGTTTTCCTTTTCGCATGGCATTGGCCTCCTTTTAGAATAATCTGCTTTCTCCCATTTTTTTCGCTATAAAGTTCGCGGAGAAAAGGAAGATGAAGCTGACTACGGTTTTGAAGATGCCTGCTGCTGTACCCAAGGAAAAGTTCCCCATTCCCAAACCATATTTCAGTACAAAGATATCCAGGTTCTCCGAATAGTCCATGTTCATCCCGTTACCCAGCAAATATTGTGGTTCGAATCCGGACTCAAGGATACTCCCCATATTCATAATCAACAAGATCACAATAACGGGCTTCAAGCCGGGCAGTGTGATATATAACATCCGTTTGAATCGACTAGCTCCGTCGATCTCGGCAGCTTCATATTGAGCAGGGTCAATGGCTGTAATGGCGGCCAAATAGATGATCGTATTCCAGCCGACATCCTTCCATACTTCTGTGGCTCCTAAAATCCCCCAGAAGTACTCCCCTTTCCCCATCCACAAGATTGGACTATCAATCAGGTGAAGCTTCGTAAGAAGCAGATTGATAATACCATCGGGTGACAGAACGGTTAGCACAATACTTGAAGCGACTACCCAAGAAATAAAGTGTGGTAGATAACTGACCGTTTGTACAAACCGTTTAAAGATTACATTTTTCAGCTCATTCAACAACAGAGCCAGCGTGATGGCTGTTACGAATCCGAGCACGAGTTTGATCGAGCTCATCACCAGCGTATTTCGCAGCACTCGGTAGAATGTATTGTCCTCAAACAATATACTGAAATGATGCCATCCTACCCATTGCTGATCCGAGAAGGATCTCGCTGGTTTGAAATTCTGAAAAGCCATGGTCCATCCCCATAGCGGCAGGTATTTGAAAATAAAAGCCCATATGACGAACGGTATACACATCAAGGCCAGCGTTCGTTGCTGCACAAGCCGTTTAAAGAACGAATTCGCTTTGATTCCCTTTGGTTCCGAAGCCGGAGGCATCGACTGAAGGGGTATATTTGGTTTCTCCACGTTGAACCTGCTCCTTTCCTATGCTGTTATTCATGCGCGAGAGAAGGCTGATGTCCGATTCTCTAGTTTTCTCCCGCGCATGTAACAGTTTGTTTACAGCGTTCTTCTTACCATTTGCCTGCTACACGATCCTGTACAATTTTCGTAATGGTCGCTTCGTAGCCTGCTTTGTCCAGTTTACTCAGCTCAGCCATGTAGGAATCCCACAGTTTGCTGAAGTTCTCCGGTGTTCCTAGAATCATCTCCGGCAAATATTTACGCTGAAGATCATCTGATTTGGTCGTGAAGATCTGTTCAGGTGATCCTTGCTCCAGTGCAATGGACCATGCAGGGAACCAAGGCCGTTCTTCAGGCTTGTTAAACAATTCACTAAACGTTTGGATGCCATAGGCGTCTAAGAATTTCTTGTCTCCTTCCGTGTATGACGCTGCAGCTACCTCAGGCTGGTTTCCTGGGCTGTATGCGTTTCCATCAGACAATGTAGATTCACCACCATAACGCGGCCAGTCTGTGCCAAAATAAGTGAATCCGAATTTACGGCTCAGTTCTAGATCATCATGAGCTTTGCGCTGATCGTCATCGGCAAAATAGAATCGTCCATTCTCGTCCACGCTATACGTCTCGTCCTTGATACCCCACTGTACTAAGATCTGATTCTCTTCCTTAAGCAGGTTATCAAAATATTGAATGATACGAACGGGATCTTTGGCATTGACTGTAATGCCAGTTGCATAATTGTTTACGAACCCAGGAGGGTCGATATATTGATCTTTGACACTTTCATCAAACACAATCGGGAGCGGAGCATATCGTTTCTCATCAATCCCTGCCGCGAGCAGGTTTTTGGTTGCGTCTCCGATCTGCCAGCCGTAATTGAAGTAACCAAGGACACGGCCTGAAGTCAACTTCGCCAAATATTGGTCTTTGTTCATTGTGAATGATTCTGGATCAAGCATGCCTTTAGCATTGATTTCATTCAGCTTCTGAATCCATTTTTTCTGTTCATCGGTTCCAGCAACCACTTTAGCTTCATGTGTATTCATATCGACCATGACGCTACCGTCGTTCGGATATCCAGCTAGATGCATGGCAGGATTCTGCAAGGTGAAGAAGTTGTTAGCTACGCCCGCGAGTGATACAAAACCGATGGTCTCCGCACCATCAACAGTTGGATGCTTCTCCTTGTAATCCTCGATTAGATCAAAGTATTCATCCAATGTGGTGATTTTGGGATAGTTGAATTCCTTAAGTACAGAGCGCTGAATCCAGAACGCCCCGCCGCCTACGTTTGGATTACCAGAGTATTCACCCTGATTGGCTGTGTACGGAAGCGCATAGATTTTTCCATCCTCTGCATTTCTCATTTTGTCAAAATACGGTCCATATACCCTCTTAATATTCGGTCCGTACTCTTCAATGAGATCATCCAAAGGAATGTAGGCTCCAGCATCTAATAACTTGGACATCTCACCACTCGAGCTGATGACATCTGGGTAATCTCCACTGGCGATCATAACCCCTGCTTTGGTAGCACTATCACCGACAAGGTATTCCATCTTGAAGTCCACACCCGTCTGTTCTTGCAATTCTTTACCGATCCTTGTCTCACTTGCCAATGTATCCTTCTTGCCTGGAGAGAACATGTAATACGAGAATGTGACTGGGCTGTTGTCATCCTCCGTTGGCGTTGAAGGTGACGAAGACGAATTGTTCTGACTGCATCCAGCCAGCAAAGCCATGAGTACTACGGCTAAACCTGCCGTTTTCAATTTTGGTTTCACCATGTGTGAAATTTCCCCCGTTCGTGTGGTCTGAATGGTTGCGATTACCATTTGCCTGCTACACGATCCTTCACTGCTTGCGTTATCGTGTCTTCGTATGTTTTTTTGTTCAATTGATTCATTTGCCCCATATATTCATTCCACGTGTTCTCAAAGCTTGTAGGCGATTCCATGATCATTTTCGGTAAATATTTCTTCTGTAGATCATCTGCCTTGGTAATGAAAATCTGTTCAGGTGAACCCTGCTCCAGTGCAATAGACCATGCAGGAGACCAAGGTCGTTCATCCGGCGTACTGAACAATTCCGCAAATGTTTCTACGCCGTACTTCTCTAGCAGCAATTTGTCACCATCGGTATAACTGAAGGTGGCCACTTCCGGCTGGTTCCCCGGACCATACGCATTCCCATCCTCTAACAGAGAGTTATTGCCATAACGCGGCCAGCTGTAGTTGAAATAATCAAATCCAAATTTCTGACTCAGTTCGGGATCTTCGTGGTATCTGCGCTGCTCATCATTCTCGAAATAGAAACGTCCCTCATCATTCACGCTATACGTCTCATCTTGAATGCCCCACTGAACGAGAATCTGATTCTCTTCCTTGAGCAGGTTGTCAAAATACTTGATAATCCGTACCGGATCTTCAGCATTCACGGTTATCCCGATACCGTAGTTGTTCACAAAACCAGGCGGATCGATATACTGATCCTTGACGTTGTTATCAAATACGATGGGAAGCGCCACATAGCGTTTGTCATCATTGCCAGCTTTCTTAAGGTTGCTCGTCGCATCGCCAACCTGCCAGGAATAACTGAAGTATCCCAGCACTCGACCTGACGTCAATTTAGCAAGGTATTGATCTCGGTTCATCGTAAAGGATTCTGGATCGAACATCCCTTGGGCATTAACCTCACTAAGCTTCTGAATCCATTGTTTCTGGTAATCTGAACCCGCTACGAGTTTAGCTTCATGGCTCTCCATATCTACCATCACGCTGCCGTCATTCGGATAGCCTGCCAAGTGCATCGCTGGATTCTGCAAGGTGAAGAAGCTGCTTGGTTCACCCGCAAGTGTGGCGAAGCCAATGGTCTCCTTGCCGTCGATCTGAGGATACTTCTGCTTGTATTGTTCAATTAAGTCGAAATATTCGTCCAAAGTCTTGATTTTGGGATAGTTGAATTCTTTGAGCACAGCACGTTGGATGTAGAAACCCGTCTGGAAATTAGGCTCTGACACATACCCGATGTTCGCGGTGTATGGGAAGAAGTAGATTTGACCATCCTCTTGCCTGAACTTGTCCATATCGGGTCCGTATACTCGCTTGATGTTTGGTCCGTACTTTTCAATCAGATCATCCAGTGGGATGAATGCCCCTGCATCCATCAATTTCGCCATTTCACCACTAGAGTCAATAATGTCTGGATAATCACCGCTCGCAATCATGACGCCGGCTTTCGTAGCACTGTCACCCACTAGATATTCCATTTTCCAATCTACGCCTGTCTGTTCCTGAAGCTTCTTACCAATCGTCGTATCACTTGCTAAGATGTCCTTCTTACCCCCGCCAAACGTGAAGTATTTGAACGTAACCGGTGAGTTGTCATTGCTGTCTGGGGAAGTAGCTTCTGGACTGGCTTTGTTACAACCCGCAATATTGACTGCGAGCAAGATAGCTAGGCCTGTTATCAGTGTTTTCTTTCTAAACATGCAGCAGATGCCCCCTTTGAATAGTCTTAGTGTCTGTGGCATTCTCAATATACCAAGATAGCGCTTTCAAGGTTACCCATGAAAGTGTACCTTCTGCTTAGAAAAGTATATTCAGCTTCTTCACTCGTCTCGAATTCGCTCTGGATCAAGTGGCAATGTTATTTGGATATGTGTTCCTTCTCCTTCCCAAGTCTGAATATGGAATGAAAAATCATCCTTGTAACACAGTTTTAAGCGGCTATATGCATTCTTCATACCGACATGTTCACCCATATCTGTGTTTTGATCTAGATAACTCAGCAATTCCTCCAAGCGAGCAGGAGACATGCCTATTCCGTTATCCTGCAAAGAGATATGAAGCCGATCATGCTCGGCGGAAACCAGCAATTCAATGAAACCTTCGGCTGGGCTTGACTCAATCCCATGGATACTTGCATTTTCAACAAACGGAAGAATGACCATCTTAGGAATTCGATACATAAGTGTGGCCGGATCTGCTTCAATGCGATATTGAAGCTTTTCGCCGAAACGGTACTTTTGAATTTGCAGGAAACTCTCGATTAACTCCAATTCTTCCTTCACCGTCACATCATGCTGATTCCAACTGATGGACTTCCGGAACATCTTAGCCATGTGATGCACCATTTTGGCTGTCTCCTTCTCGCCCTTGATCAGACTTCGCATCCGAACAGATTCAAGCGTATTGAATAGGAAATGTGGATTAATCTGACTATGGAGTGCGTGAAGCTGCGCTTGCTGTTGCTTCAGCTCCAGATCTTTTTTCTGTATATCCGCTAAGTAAACTTCATCAATTAGATTACGGATCGTCTCGGTCATGCGATTGAATTCCATCGTAAGTTGACCAATCTCATCCCTAGCGTTTTCAGGCGGAATCGTCTGAAAATTCTGTGTTTTTACTTTTTTCATATGCTTAAGAATCCGTACGAGTCGGACATGAATGGATCTGGACATCGCTGCAATGATGATTGTAGGCAACACAAAATTGATGCAAGCAAGCCAGACAACGAATGCACGTGATTTGCGCACCTCACGTAGTACGATTTCTTCATCCATAACGCCTTGCAGGGACCAGCCCTCCAAATAATTAATACCTGTGAATGTACGTTCAAACTGAATTATTTTGTTCGGAAACTGGATATTGCTGTACAGCTCCCCCAGCCGAGGGTCTATCGTTTGCGGTTCGTTGGAGAAGCGGATGTGCCCTCCCGGATCGAGCAGATAGACGTCCCCATCAAAACCACTGTTGCGAAAATGCTCTTTAATTAGATCCATATTTAGGTCGATCTTGAGAAGCTGTTCTATCCCGCCGGTGTCCAGGTTGTCGAGCCTCTGTACCAGACTTAACATCTGATCGGCTGCAATCAATGCAGGATAAGGAGCGGAATGCGACTGAAACTGCTGGTACCAATTTGCTCTACGTACACCCTCGGTCAAGCGTTCAATATATCCTGAAGATAATACGGTAGGATTATCCGTGTATACTTGATACCAGCGGATTCCCTGGCTTAACTTACCGGAGAATTCTCCTTTTAGATATGAATTGTAAGCATCTATATATTCAAAATGACTGCGAAATGTGCGGGAGAGTGTGTCATTGAATACAGGGTCAGCATACAACGAATAAGACAAGCCCACACCTTGATCTATCGTTACACGAAGATCATTTTTGAGATTGTTCAAGGCAACACCCGCATCACGTGTTTTCTGGCTACGTATATTGGCGGTAGTCACATTGTAGAAGACAACGTTCGTAACAACGATGGGAATGAACACAGACAGTACATACATAAGTAACAGCTTGTCCCGAAGTTTCATGTAATTCAGGTTCCACCTGATCATTGTGCACCTCGCTGACTGTTTTCTTTGATAAAATTCCGATATGAGGTAGGTGACATAGCGACGATCTTCTCAAACTGTGTTACAAAATAATCTGCGTTCTGAAATCCTACACGCGCAGCCACCTCGTACATTCTTAGATCGGTCTGACGAAGGAGCTTCTTCGCTTCCTGTATACGCAGTTCAAGCAGATATTCATTGAAATAAAGATTGTAGCTTTTGCGAAAGAGGCGTCCAAGGTAGACCGGATTCACATAGAACAGCGCAGCGATGCTTTTGAGACTGATATTTTCGGTATAATGCGTATCAATGTAACGCTTGATTTTGCTAACATCTCCTTTGGACTGCTCTTTCCGTAATTGTGCAATGTATTCCTCTGCCTCCTCTAACGCGACCAAGAAAGCGTCCTTAAGCAATCGTAAATTCCACCCCTCATGACTTTGTTGTGCCAATTCCTTCAGCCGTTGCAGCCCCTTATCATTCCCGCCCATCTCATGCACTACAGCGAGAATCCCTGTAATATAACGTAGCAATGAACCTGTGACGGCTTGAGGGGAAAAGCGGCGTACATGGAATTGGTTGAACATGTCATTCACCATTTGATGACAGGCAGCTTGACTCCTCTCCTCCAAACTTAGGATTAGAGGTTCGATATCATCTTGATTCACGTTGAACACATATAGCGGCTTTTCCTTAATCTCCATAAATCTAACGACTCCGCTATGTTCAGCGTACTTGTGACGAATCGCTTCTTCCGCCTCACGATACGACCTCGGAACATCACTTATTTCATTCACGAATGTGCCTGCGTACAGACCGATATCCACATTTAAACTTTCACTTAGCTTTTTGTGAATACAGTTCAGCTTGTCTTCCACAATGCTCCTATGGTTATTCTCCTTCCATACAAGCATGAGGACAAACCTATTTCGCTGCTCCATAACGAACATACGAAGAAACTCATTTTCTAGCACTTGTAACACCTCACGTACTCGCTGAACACTGACTTTCCTCTCATCCAATCCAGACTGCGGTTCAATCAATACCATCATCAGATCGTGCTGTGGGTGAATCCCTAACACCTCGGTGTACCGATGCTCTTGCTCCTTCTGTACCTTACCTTTAAGAATGTCCTCAAGCATAAACGTGCTGGCTTGTTCCTCTGCTAAGAAGGCATGCTTTCTTTTGTTATGAATCATATCGGCTGATTTCTGTAATGTTGCCGTCATTTCTTCATCATCGATCGGCTTGAGAATGTAATCATGAACCCCGTATTTGATAGCCTGTTGTGCATACTTGAAGTCATGATATCCACTAATAATGATGAATACCGGCTCCAGATTTGGCAGTTGTTCTATAGCACGGATCAGTTCCAGCCCATCTAGAACAGGCATTCGAATATCCGTAATGATGACGTCAGGCCGCAAACATTCCGCCATACGTAATGCTTCCAAACCATTCTCTGCTTCCCCGCTAATCTCCATGCCCAGGGCATGCCAATCAATCAATTCATGCATCCCCTTCCGAACAAACATTTCATCGTCCACTAGCAATACCTTTAACATGTATTTCGTCCCCTTTCCTCAACGAAAATAAACCGCCAGCGCATGTTCTCTCTCGGCGGGCGGAATCCCGTAAGGTTCCTTCTGCACAGTATGATGAATAAGGACATAGCCCGTACCCAATTCAGATGCTTATATCCCGAGTGCATTGCAAAATTCTGGTTAGATGTGCCTGATTGCTTACATTTTATAGCTTAATGTAAGCAATTTCATTGCACGGATTACTAAATTTATTGCGCCAAACGACAACAGAACATATGAACTGCCACATTTCGATCATCGAACTAAGTCGGAAGAAGAACACCTCCTAACATCCAAAAAAGTCGCTGACTCAATTGAGCCAACGACGTATAACCATTCCGCTATGATGATGTAGGGGTGTTCCAATCTTGATCCGTCAGTAAAAGGGTATAGCCTGATTCGGGAACATTGAATTCCCTTTGCTGATTCCGATAAGATACGATGACTTGGCATGGTTGGTCAGCCTGTATTCTGGCATGAACCAGATTCCCATTTTCCCATTCCAGATCGACTTCGAACCCGCCCCTAGCTCGCATGCCGCGAATATAACCTTTCGCCCAAGCCGTTGGGAGAGCAGGCAGTAATCGCAGTACTCCGCCATGACTCTGGAGAAGCATTTCTGCAATACCTGCAGTGCCACCAAAATTCCCGTCAATTTGAAACGGAGGATGATTACAGAACAGATTGGTTAAAGTTGATGAACGCAGCAGTTCCAGTACATTATCATGAGCGAGTTCTGCTTGCTCTAACCTTGCCCACATATTCAAAATCCAAGCTCTACTCCAACCTGTATGCCCTCCCCCATGCTCCAACCTGCGGTCTAATGTTATGCGAGCCGCTTCAGCTAATTCCGGTGTAGCACTCGGCGTAATCTGCGTTCCAGGATGCAAGGCAAATAAATGGGATATGTGCCTGTGACCCGGCTCCACTTCGTCATAATCCAAGCTCCACTCTTGGATCTGCCCATGTTTGCCAATCGTGATCTCTGGAATTCGGGTTAACGCCACTCGCAATGTTTCACCGAAGTCAAGATCCTGTTGCAGAATCCGCGTACTTTCGATGCAATGTGTAAACAGCTCTCGGATGATCTGATTGTCCATGGAAGCACCGTAGCATAACGCTCCTGACTCTCCGCTTGTTAACACATAGCGGTTCTCGGGTGAAGATGAGGGGCAGATAACCAACTGGCCGCTTGGATCTTCCACCAGATAATCCACAATGAACTGTGCGGCATCCTTCATCGTAGGGTACATCTGTTGCAGAAATTCCTTGTCACCTGTGTGCTCGTAGTGATCCCATAAATGTAATGATAGCCAAGCACCACCCATCGTCCAGAACGTAGAGGTGACGCACACATCTTGGGGCGCGCTGTCAGCCCAGATATCGGAGTTGTGATGAGCCACGAACCCTTCACAACCATACATCATTTGGGCAGTTTCCTTACCTCGAACTCGCAGTCTCTCAATAAAGTCAAACAGCGGGATGTGGCACTCAGAAAGATTACAGCTCTCGGCAGGCCAGTAGTTCATCTGTGTATTAATATTGATCGTATACTTACTATCCCATATTGGAAGCATGTCTTTATTCCAGATCCCTTGAAGGTTAGTGGGCAACGAACCCGGCCGACTGCTGGAGATGAGCAAGTAACGACCGAATTGAAAATATAGGCTCACTAGCTCCGGGTCGCTCCCCCCTGCTCTAAGTCGTTCCAACCGCTGATTGATTGGAACTGTGGCAGAGATCGAGTTATCTCTCTCACCTTCAAGGTGGAGATCCATCCTTTTGAATAAAGATTGATAATCTATAACATGCTCTAAGCGTAGCTGGTCATACGATTTGGCCGCGGCTTCATCTAGTCTACGAACACACTCGGCTACCAGTTCTTCCTTAGGAAAACGAAAATCCGTGCAGGCTGCGATTAGAACGGTTGCCTGCGTCCCATTGGTTAGAGTAAGCTGGCCGCTCGCATAATGAAGCTGGCCACCTACCGGCACGATCCGAATGACACAGCAGAAGCGCACGCCCTCTTCCCCACCAGTTCTACCGCGGATGATGACATCAGACGTGCCGCTCTGTTCAATTCGATCTAGATAGGCCTGGAAACCAACGGGATGCCTCAAGGTATCCGACCATTTGCTTCGCTCCAGTACCGATCCTCTGCCAAACAATGTGGAGAACTCCAATTGTCCCGGAACACTTGAGGTTAGATGGATAGCCGTGACCTGATCTGGATAACTTGCAAAGTATTCACGCCGATGCTTCACGTCACCAGCCACGTATTCAACGCGCACCGTACCTTGGTCAAGATCAAGATGTCTTTCATATTGAGTAGCCTCATCTTCACCATGATTCATAGCGATGTATAGATCGCCTAGTGGCTCATAATGCCGCTGCCCGTCAGGCACACCTACTAAAGCAATCGCTGCGAGTTCTTCCGCTTTACGTATCTCCCCAGCAAAAATGAGGGCTCGTAACTTGTCCAGTGATTCAAGGGTCAGCGGGTTATTCCGCTCCATTGGCCCACCATACCATAGACTATCCTCATTTAGCTGAATCCGTTCCATATGGGTCTTCCCAAAAACCATTCCACCCAAGGTACCATTTCCTATAGGAAATGCCTCTTCCCATTTATCAGCAGGTTGGTCAAACCAGACTTTGTGCGAATTCATCTCATACCTCCAAAGGAACTCAAATATATGTACATTTCTTCCATATACTGTTCAGTTTATCCCTACCAACAGTTGAACGAAATGAAGAAAACGAACATAAAGATGTACGATCCTAACCCGTTTGTATGAAAATACAAAGAAAAATCCCCTTCAGTAGGCAAGAACGAGTCCATCTACACTAGATAGTTGCTCCTTCTTTTCTACTACAAGGGGATACCATGATTAACATGTCTTTGAGTTTACTAGAGAACAGTTGTACTTCATACGAGATTTAATACAATTGAATCAGACATTATAGAAATAACATTTTCAATCCGCAAATTAGAATTTTGTCTCTAGAAGCTCAATATTGTCTTCCAGACTGCTGTTCATGTCTACGCCAACCTTCTCAAGCTTCGTCTCATAATACTTCTTCACATCTTCCCATTTATAGTACGGATAAGTCTTCGTTTCAATCGGGAAGGCAATTTCTTCTTCATTTCTCAGCATCTTCACCATATAATCCTCACCATTGGAATACAGAATCCACTGAATATTAGCTCCCATTGGAGAAATCTCAGCACCATTCCAGTTCTCTGCCACTTTCTCCGGGTTGTCTACACTAACATTCGCTCCTTCAATATCCAAGAATGAAGATAAAGGAATAATCGTTTCTGCATGCGCAAATCGGAAAATTCCAGCCGTGTCCTTTTTCTCAATGGACTGTTCAGTAGATGTGAGCAGCTCTTTCACGAGTGGTGCAGCGATATTTTGAGGTAGATCTGTCGAAGTTAGGGACGGTCCTTTCTCGTAAAAGTCTTGAATACTATCCAAACTTTCATACCATTTCAATTGGTTAGTCGTGAAGTATCTTCCGAATTCTAAGTTACCTTCTTCTTTCAGGTTCGAAGAGATGATATACAACTCATATAGATTGGAAGCTGCTTCGGTTGGATTGCTCAGCTTCACTTTTCCTTTCTCGTCCTTCAATTGGAACTCGCCCGCATCTAACCTCTGATAGAAACGATCAGAGAACAAAGGAGACAGCAGCTCCTTCGCATACGTTGTTCCTTTTTCTTGTGTAGCATAATTCTCGTACAGCTTAACCCATTCACCCTCTTCGGCAAATTCATTGTATCTCGTCGCTAGATCATACGGACGCAAGTATGGGTCACTGCCTTCTTCAAAAGCGGAGGAGAGAATATCAACCTTCTTGTCACCTAAGCTCTCTACTAAGCCTTCAATAAATTGATCTCTGCTCTGCGGAGTTCGATCCTTGAAAGTTGCTTGCGCAATGACCTTTTTATCATCGATGAAGATATCTTTATAATTGTGACCTAGTCTAGATCCGATGCCTTTCAATTCTTCCCCGCCAGAGATCGATAATAATCCATAGTGATCCTTCTCGATGTCCATAAGCTTGGCAATTTCTTTCTTGAGCTCTTTGCCCAAATTCGTGATCTGCCCATCCTTTTCAGCGATGCTAAGTAGTTCATACAACGTCTTATCATACTTGGAGCTGGACAAATGTCTTGAACCATGTCTTCCTACCAAATTAATAAAGACTGGCTTATACCCTGTTGGTGCCTCAGAATAACTTGTTGTATTGTCAAAAGGATATGGTGTTTTGGTACCTCGATAACCTTGTGTATCATTCATTTTCTGTCCAACGAATACGGATTGTGTCCGCTCGTCCCAGTCTACCTCTTTACCAAGCGCTTCCCCAATAACTCGAGCGGGAACATATGTAATTCCGTTATAGACAAAAGACTCACCATCCATTTTCTGTCCATCCACAACGACATTTACCGCTTGCTCAGACACTTCAATCGTGCGCTTAGTACCTGCACCGTACACATCAAACACACCGATCGATGTTAGCATCGTGAGTGAAACTACTGAAATTCCGATTTTTTTAATGTTCATTTTCGTTAATTTTCCCCTTAGTCTTCAGATATATATCGTTTTTTAGCTCATCATACTATAGGTGAATAGTATTTATTCTATATCTACGCTTTGTTAAGATTATGTAAAATTTTTAATAATGAACGTGGGTGCGTTTCCGTTCTTGGCATACAATCAGTAGAAAATACACAATAATAGTTGTTTAATCAACTCATGTTTATTATTATAAGAGAAGGAAATACACATGATATGGACATAACAACCTTGAATCAGGTTGATATTTAAACAGTGCTCACATAAGTGACCCTTTTATATATTAAAGAAAGCTTGGTGAATAATCCGATGGCAAAAATAGATCGAAGAATTGCAAAAACTCAAGAAGCACTGCGAAGAGCTGTCGTTGAATTAATGAATCAAAAGAGTTTTGATGAAATTACTATTCAGGACATTGCGGATCAGGCAGACCTTAATCGCGGAACGATTTATCTACACTACAAAGACAAATATGATCTATTAGACAAAATGATTGAGTCCCACATGGAAGAATTGGGGGAATTGGATGAATGGGCATGCAAGTTGGATTGGAACAATGGCCTTGTCCCATTTTTCGAATATTTTGAGAAGAATCATTTGTTTTTTTCAACCATGTTAGCTAGTAAAGGGGCTCCATCTTTTCGAGCCCGGCTACTGGAGTATGTAATGGCAGGGTTTAATGGAGAAATTGATAGAGAAAGCGGCAAAAATAAAGATCTCAATGAAGATGTCATGTTGCAATATACCGGAACAGCTTATGTAGGGATCGTTGAATGGTGGATCATAAATGGGATGCCGTATCCGCCTGAGACGATGGCTAAGCAAGTTGGTGTATTATTGGAACGAAGCCTGTAACGAACTAGGAGCAGCAATTCACTGTTCCTGTTCATAATCTGCAAAGATTGACTACTATTGTATCTTACAAAATGAAAAGCCCCGGAAATAAATCGCCTACTGACGTTTATCTCTGGGGCTTTTCCCTCATTCCATTCTTATCTTATCCAATAAAGTTATTATTCAGGTCGTTTAAAGAGCCACTGATTACGGAAAATCCAGTTGGTCTAATAATTTCTAAGCCGATCTCATTCCAACGTTCTCGAACAATTCCGGTAAAGTAAAATGCATGCTTTTGCCCTGGCGCTAACTCAGGGATTACATTGACAATGCGTTCATCCTGCGGATCATTCCACTCCAACGTATATCCAGATACGCGATGACATGGAATATCATTACGTACCTCCACGGATACGACTATATTGTCTAACTCTGAACTCACACTTACGGTGATCGGTGACGCTAATTGACGTAATACTTCATAAGAGGGCTTAGGCATACCATTAAGGCTCATCGATCCGTGTACACGTTGCCGAAGCCTACCCTCTCCTTCCTCACCCATCTGTGTCCGATAATCGTTCAGACTGAAATAAATGAGCGCGGCGATCTCTGAATGCTTGCGATACTCCCTCGTATTCTCTAATAGAATCTGCGCACGGCGCTCGTCTCCACCTTCAAAAGCAGGTTCACAGAGTCCATACTCAGCCACAACTACAGGTTTGTGAGGTATGCCTTTCGTTATGCTTCGAATGACTTCTGGCCGATCTAACTCACCATGCCATGTACCGATATAATCATTCCACATAATCAAATCACCTGCACCTGTTGTATCCTGAGCGGGATTGTCATGTACTGTATTTGATACATAGTTGATAAATCTTGTGTCATCAAGTTGTTCTACCTGAGATTTAAGTTTATCAAAGTACAGATTCGTCATTTCAGATTGACCGTTCAGCTCATTGCCAAGTCCCCATGCGTAAATGCAAGGGTGATTGTAATGACGATGAATCATCTCTTCGGCATGCTGCATCGATATGTTCAGCCATTCGTCTCCCGGTTCACTTGGTGTCTGCCAGTGAGGAATCTCCTCTTGCACGAGTAAGCCATGCCGATCACACCAGTCCAACAGCTTGCTATCTTGTTGCCAGTGAAAACGGGTAATGACACAGTTGGCATGTTTAATATGTTGAAGCATCTCAGCAAGCTGTTCAGCTGTCTCGGCCATGCCATGCTCCGGATTCGATCCTGGCATCCACTCAACACCGAAGAGTCTCACAGGCTCGCGGTTAAGCAATAATGTACTGCCATCGGTGCGAATCTCTCTAAAACCTACTGCAGTTGATATCTCATCCGTGAGAACGCCATCCGCGTATATAGCAAGATGAACCGAATATAAATGAGGATGGTCAAAATGCCACAGCTTCAGGCGGTCTACCTTAATATCGCTAAAGTGTAGGAATCCATTCGTCTCAGCGATCTCCCATTTCTGTGAATTTACGAGACCTTCTTCATTAGAGAGGGTCACTTTCAATTGCAAAGACTTGATATCTGCCTCAGAACTGAGCTCCCACAACCGAATTGCACCAGATAACAAACCATATGTAGCAGTCGTTCCAGGCAGATCAACTTCAAAGAAAGGAATTGCTTGGAGCTTGGAATAGTCAATCGCCACATGGCCACTAACGATCAGTGATACCCCTCGAATAATACCGCCATCGTCTGCCCAATCGAAGCTATTTCCTAATGGAAGTGCAGTCTGACTATTCTCATTGTTGACAGAGACGACAATACGATTGTCTGCATTACAATGAATGTAGTCCGAGATATTGACGATAAACGAAGTGTATCCTGAATGTGTGTGCTCTCCTGCTCGTTTTCCATTTACCCATACCACTGCATCACGATATACCGCGTCAAACTGGAGTCGAAGCAGTTTACCCTCCCAATCTGTAGGTACGAACAAGTCATAGCTATACCAACCTGTGCCACGAAACTCGTCTAAGCCCTCGTGCACATTCCATGTATGGGGAATATTTACGCTCTCGCCTGAGGAAAGGCCTTGTTCATACCATTTTAGAGACAGCCCTTCATTCCTATGATCTGCCTGAAACAACCAAGAATCTTTTAATGGAACTATTATTCTCGCGCTCACTCTGATCCTCTCCCTACCATGTTGTTTAGTTCATGATATAAGAGTTACCGATCGATGACCATTGAATATCCTCTGAATGTCATGGACAATATTGTGGGCGAAATACGTTACGATATTTCAATATGCTTCAATCATGTGACTATAATGACTTCATCTATTTCAAATTTTTATATACCTCATCAGTTACTGGTTCTAACCAATCGGTCTGCCCTGGTGTAAGTGCCAAGTGCACAAACCAGCTATCACTTGTAGCACCATGCCAATGTTTAACGTTAGCTGGAATGTTAATAACATCGCCAGCTTTGAGTAATTGAGCTTCCTTACCTTCTTCCTGATACCAGCCCTCTCCATCCGTTACAATCAACACTTGTCCGTCGTGATGTGAGTGCCAGTTGTTACGGGCTCCTGGAGCAAATGTTACATTTCCTATAGCTGTATTAAGCGGATTGGGGTCTGTAAACACCATTTGCAAAAATGCGTCACCGACAAAATTCTTCTCTACTTTTTGGCCAAGGGGAAAGATGGCTCCGTGGCTTAAGTGTTCATTTTTCATCGTAAATCCCTGCTTTCATTTATTATTATTTCTCTGGAATGATTTCGTTAACACAGTTCAACGCATTGAGTGTTCTAGGGAAACCCATGTAAGGCAAACAATGAGTAATCGCGGTGATCATCGTTTCTTTATCATTACCAACATTCAAATTACCTTGAACATGGGCTTTGACTTGGCTGTCAGCACCACCTAGTGCGCTTAATATACAAAGTGTAAGTAGTTCTCTAGTTTTCAGATCAAGGCCTCCACGGGTATAGAAGTCACCAAAACAAAATGCAGAAAGATAATCCTGTATATGCTTCTGATTAACTGGGGCCTTTTCCCGATTTTTCTCAATAACATCACCAAAAATTTCTTTTTGCACACACAATCCTTTGTCCAGACGCTCTTCTTCCAGAACACGTTTTTGACTTTCGAGAGGAAGTTCAATATTTCTCTCTTGGAAAACAGTATTCGTTTCCGATATCGCATTTAAAGTTTTGGGGAACCCCAGGTACGGTGCACATTGGTATATAGCTTCTCTGATCTCTACAGGAGTAAGTCCTACATTGAGCGCAGCATGAGCATGTGACCTGAGTTGGGGTAAGGTTTGATTCGTTGTAAGTACAACCAGCGTAATAAGCTCACGTAACTTGACATCAAGCTGACCTTCATCAAAAACTTCACCAAAAATGAAGCGGCTAAGTATGTCCTGAAAGTCAGGATCAGTAGCATAGGTGGAGGGAGTTCCCTCACCAAACAACTTTTTAACCGTTTCTTGACTCACGTCGATTCGACTCATATTCAGTAATCCTCCTGTTCCAGTCCGCTCTATAAAATGAACGTTAATTGTTTAATCAACTATAGTCTATAATTATAAACTTAAGTAACCGAGTTACAATAATCATTTCTTCTTGATCTGTGGATTACTCAACAATCATTTAGAATTTGCTTATTATCTCAGATGTAATTTATTGTACAGTGCTTCGAAAATGAAACGTTAACCTATTCTTCTCGCAACATTGCTTAATCCTATTCGAACATTATTGTGAAGTGTGAGAGGGCTCCAACATCGGTATACAAAGAAAAAAACAAGCCTTGTTAAACGGCTTGTTCTCTAGATGAGATTACTATGGATTATGTGGGTTGGATCATACCTAAGTTATGTATTCGTAATTTGAATATTATGAATATTTATTTTCTTCCCAGCATATGACTCATTGTTACAACGAAGTTTGACCTCTACTCTATGTTCACTTGACTCAATAAAACGAATAGTCTGATTTCCTAAAGCGATGTTTAGCGCACCTTTCTGCTCCTCATAATCGTCGAAGAGAGCATAAATAATTTTCCGATCCTCATCTTCTAGTCTTCCGTAGACCGTTACTTCAAGAATGCCCTCAATACCGTTCTCACTGCTATTAGGAACCATATACTGTTCCATAAAACTCTTGGATTTTTCATCGTTTAATTGCTGAAGGAAGAATTGAAAAGGAACTCCTTTAAATGTAGGTAAATAGGAGTTGCGCCACGGCATCGTTTTATTCAATAGATTGAAAAACCACCGAAACCTCAAAGGCTCTGGAAAAGTTACGTTGATCTGCCGATCAGTTAATTTCTGATACACTTCATCTATATTCTCAACTTCTAGAGCAAAACCAACTAAACCTCTGTGTCCTTCATTATACTTATTAGTCCATTCCTTCACCCATCCTCCCCCGTCTGCTTTTTTAATATGTACTAATTCAAAATACTCTTTGCCCATCCACAGATTGGATACTTTAAAACCTTTTGTCCCTTTGCCCCATTTAGGCATATAGGGTAGGCCGATAGAGTGAACAGAAGTAATATATTGCTTACTTTCTTGGAACGACTTGTCAACATTGACGACTAAATGATCAATTTTCATATCCCACGGCTCCTATCTCTCTCCATATACTCTATGGTTTGTTACGTTTCAGATATTCTATCATATGTTGGTTATTATCTGGTTACTTAATTATAGACCAAAAAAGCCGCTAAATTAGCGACTTAGTGAATAATAATCTTCAATGTCTCGCGGAAATACCAACGAGTTTCTTCATTTCTGCATCTACGTCCGTTCGAGCAAAAAACAAAATTGAATTCAACTGCTCTGTTATTGTTGAAGCAATTGCGGATATAAAGCCGAAACGCCGCCCGCCAAGCCTTGCTGAACACCTCGACTTACCTCATCAGCGATAATCTCATAAAGTCCAGATTGTATTCCGTCAATTGCAGTCTTGGCGATATCTGATGGATTGGATTTCGGCGCTTCAATACCTGCTGTCATATCCGTGTCCATGTACGCGACGTGTAATCCTGCAACCCTTACGTTTTTGGCAGCTAACTCTAATCGTAACGCGTTCGTTAATCCCCATTGCGCAGACTTTGCAGTTGAATATGCACCTGAATTACCCGTATTGATCCAAGACAAGGCAGACAGAATATTTAGGATTGAACCTCCCCCATTGTTTTCAATTACCGGTGCAAAAGCGCGAATCATCGATAGCGTTCCGAATACATGCGTGTTAAATTCCAAATGAATATCGTGAAGCTCAGCTGTAAGTAAAGAAGCACCTGTAGAAGAACCAGCATTGTTAACAAGCAACGTTGCATCCACTGCGATTTCGGCCGCAGCCTTCACGGATTCTGGATCGGTGATATCAAGTTGCAGTGGAATTGCTCCCGGTAAATGAATGGATTCAGGATTTCTTGCTCCAGCGTACACTTTGGCTCCTCTAGCAAGAAGTTCAAGTGCCAATTCCTTGCCTAACCCCCGATTAGCACCACTTACTACAGCAACTTGTTTAGTCATATCCATCTGGCATTACTCCCTTATTGTTATGTTTTTTAATTGAGAACGATCATTCTAATTATGATAAAAAAAACAGTTAGACGTGATCTAACTTGAATGTAGTATATCAATTGTAGAACGATCAGTAAAGTATTATTTTCACACCTCTTCATTTACATCGCGATTTCGTTAATACGTTATGGACATGCACCACTAATCAATGCATCAATCTAGAAAAAGATTAATTGACACATTGACTATGCGGTTTAATTTCTCTTTGTCCGTTGAGGTTCTTGCCATAGCTCTTATGCCAACGGAGATGTTGTGAAGATACTCTGCTGTTTCTTTAGGGTCTAACTCAGAAGAAAATTCTCCCTCTTGCTGTCCCCATTCAATAATCCGTTGAAACATCTGCTCTACCGAGTTAAAGGACTCAAGAGATCTGTTATCCACTTCATTATCATGTGATGCCAGCTCTACTGCCGCATTCACGATTAAACAACCTGTAGGCATGGCTTCTGTTTCCGCGATCATATAATCAAAAATGCGATGCAATGCTTCCACTGCAGTCTTGGACGCTTTGACTTCCGCGAGCAATGATGCATTGACCTTATCAGCGTAGCGATCCATAGCCCGTAGAAAGAGTGAATGCTTATCTTCAAATGTATCGTAAATACTTCTACGATGAATTCCCATATGTTCAACTAAGTCACTCATGGAAGTCTTCTCGTATCCTTGCTTCCAGAAGATATCCATCGCTTTATCTAATACTTCGTTAACTTCGAATTCTTTACTTCTAGCCATTCTACTTCCCTCCCCCACATAATGTAACACAATGGGAACGATCAGTAAAATTAACCTGTAGATACCATACCTTTGGGAACAAGACTTCATGTTCCTTACCTTCGTTCTGTCAGCCATGATCACTTTGACAAATACTTCTTGGCATAGATCCTCCGCGTCTGTCTGATTTTTCATCACATAATAGCAAAAATAATATACGTCTTCTCGATACAGCTCGAAAATTTCCCGATCCGTCATTCTGCACCCCCTTTTTGGTTATCAGTAATAAGACTAATAAGGCTATGTAATCGTTCATTTTGTGGAAATCACAAGAAAAAAAGCCGCTAAATTAGCGACTTTGAACTCATCAAATGGTTCTTGGTATTAAAAACGCCTTCTCTGTTTTCTCAAAGCCAAGTCGTGGATAATATTCCATCGCCGTTGGTGCAGAGAGCAGCAATAATGCTACCTCTTCACCTAGATGGCTGCGTACACGTTCGATAAGCTGTCTTCCAATGCCATTTCTCTGATAATCCTTACTCACCGCTAGATCTGATAGATAACAACAATACGCGAAATCCGTAATCGCTCTTGCAAGTCCAATCAACTTATCATCATGCCAAGCAGAAACCGTAAGCGTTGCGTTCTCAATCATTCGTTGAATTCGATCCCGATCATCTACAGGACGTTTAATTCCTGAGCTTCTAAATACGTTCTGAACATCCTCTGGCTTAAGATCGGCATTTATTTTGTACAAAATGTCCATCGATGCACCCCACAATTTATTTTAATATACAACGAACATATTAGAATATTGGTAGGGTGTGAAGATCCAATTTGCATGAAATGGACTAGTCCAATGTGATTTGTCTCTACAATATTATGATCCAAACGCTCCTAACAAACGAGTAACTTCATCGGCAGTAATCGGGATTACTCCGCCATGTCGCTTATGGGTCTTACCTAAGTCATACGCATCCTTATCCACCACCCGGAATTCTCCACTATCGAGATCTGAGGTTAATAAAGGAAGATAACCGTCACCCTTAGCAAATTGATCCACGATCAAACACCATTCATTGCGGTCATTCATCTTATAAATCTGAGGCCCTTCTACGCCAGGAATCGCTTCCAAAATAGGAGCAGATAGCGGAACGAACGCATCCTTATCCAAGGAAGATCCCTTTTCTACCCGGATATTCTTCGTCGTTTCATCTTTCGTATAACGGTAGTAGCTCCCATTGTGCGCGATAATGGTTGTATCGATAATGTGGTTCTCTCGCTCAATATATAACTCCGTCGGCGTAAAGCTACGGAAGTCCTTGGTTCGTGAACTATACATTTTCTGTTTACGTTCTGTTTCAGAAGAGTCAGAAGATCCTCCTCTCGTTGCCGACGCCCAGAATACTAGAAATTCATCTGTCGACTCGTCATAGATGGCTTCTGGTGCCCATACACAGCCCGCGTCGGATACACCAACGGTAACTGCGCGAGGCGATGACCAATGCACTAAATCCTCAGATTCCCATACAATAATATCTTTGCTTCCTTCATTTACTGCTGCATCCCAGCCTTTACCGCTTGCAATCCGGAGATCGGTAGCTATCAGATAAAAGCGGTTATCCTTAGGAGAACGAATTACAAATGGATCTCGAACTCCTCTTTCCCCGATCGCTGATCGCAAAACCGGTAAACCTTGATTTAAATCTTGCCAATGCAACCCATCCTCACTGTACGAGAAGTAGACCTGTTCACCATCCGCACTTTCCCCAATAAAATGAACTAGAAGATAACCCGTATAAGGTACATGTTGTGCTGTCACAATGTAACACTCCTTCTAATATCTAATAGTAGGTACATAATCCCGTTGAGCTCAAGCGTCCTGTCAGTTGCCAGCCTTCATCGTATAAAGCGAGCTTTGGAACAACCTTTGGTAAGGACTATATCCATATTAAATGATTAGGACGGGTTAAATAAATAGTTTTAATCCATTATCAGCTTGTTTAGAGCGAATGTTTATCACAGCACCTCTATTGAAGTAGATCCACAAACCTCTTACTGATCTTATGATTGATATCTTCGGGAACGGGTTGTAATCCAGGTTGAAGGGATTCAACATTCGTCAGGATACGATATGCTGCATGCGAGATTAACCCAAAGCCCATATCCATAATCTCAATAGGGTTACCATCAGCTCCTGCTAAGTTAAGCGGGTTAGCCTGATGCAATAGATAGATGCTTTTCTCAGCATACGTTATTCGTTCAATCCCTTCTTTGACGACCTCAACAGACTTCGAAGCCTTCTTCAATTCGCCCACATTGATTTCAAACCCATAATGCCCTGAGTTAGCAAGAATAGCTTTTTCTTTGAACAATGGAATATGCTGCTCGGTAATCACATTGAAGGTTCCCGTTACCGTAACAATTACATCGGCTTCAGGGATCAAGTCGTGCAATTCGCCAACCAGATGTCCGTCTGTTTTGGCATTCAACAATTGAATCGGATTAACGTCATACACGAGTGTCGTAGCCCCCAAACCACGGAACTTCTTCGCTACACCGCTTCCACAATAACCATATCCAACAACGAGAACTTTTTTGCCGCCAACGAGAAGACTCGTAGTTCGCATGAAGCCATCGACAACAGATTGTCCAACCCCTAGTGCATTTTCGAAAATTTGCTTCAAGGGCGAATCATCAATCACGATGACAGGATATTCAGGTTGGACACCTTTTTTCTCAATTAATAGCTTGCCTGTACGCGTCTCTTCATTGGCACCAATCGGGTTCCATCCCGGCTGTAATTCATGATGAGCAAGAATCAGACTTGCACCATTATCCAAGAAGAGATCAATCTGGTTAGCCATCACCATCTTAAGATAGCGTTTGTGTTCATCATATTGGTCTGCTTCCTTGGCTAGAACCGTCACATTGGGTAAAGAGGCTAGATATGCTGCTGTATCTTTCTTAGTTGTACCTAGACAACCGACCAAGTAGATGTGTGCGGCTCCACCAGCGAGAAGTCCTTCAATCCAGAATCCCGTTTTGGGCTCTATATGCATACTGATCGCAATGGTTTTACCTTGGAGCACCTGCTCCTCTTGGAACCAATGATTAAGCTCTGCCACAATTGGCATCCTCTCTCTAAACCAATGCATCCGAGATGCCCCGGCACTAGCCAAACTTGGATCATCAATAATACTATTCATAACGAACCCCCTAGTTAATTACATGTTGTGTTGTAATTCGAGGTAAGTATAATATGATAAAAGGTCAAGCAATAAGGACAAAAGTCCGCTTTTTGGGGGCTCTTTTTCTAAATCGTTGTGCAAAAGGAGACTTAACTGTATGCCCACTAAGGTTAACCCGGATATCTCGGCCGCCGTTAAGAAAGCAAATCTACACCAGATCATTACAGATGAAGCTATAGCTAATTTGCAAGTGAGAACATACGCAAAAAACGAGACGGTTGTCGTCTCGGGTGATGCGTTAGCATTTTTCTATATTATTATTGAAGGCAGAGTGGCAATTCATAATTATTCCGAGCAGGGGAATGTAGCTGTTGTTGATTATGTAGAGCAAAACGGAGTATTAGGTGATATGGAATTTTTCAATCATTGCAATTACCTTCACACGGCTGTGGC
Organism: Paenibacillus tundrae; assembly: GCF_036884255.1. Classification (NCBI taxonomy): domain Bacteria; kingdom Bacillati; phylum Bacillota; class Bacilli; order Caryophanales; family Paenibacillaceae; genus Paenibacillus; species Paenibacillus tundrae. The sequence goes on from NZ_CP145605.1 coordinate 3,709,075, forward strand.
TGTTGTACCAACAACCATATTACTCATTCCACTAGAAGTGGTACACTCTCATCTAACAACATCAGTCTCGTTTCTCATGCGTATGTGTTCGGTTCTCACGGAGAAGTTGATGAAGTCTTCAGTGAAAAATGCAAGATCATTGCTGTATCCAGGCAAAAATAAACTGTGCAAAACCATTGTACAAACCTCAGAGAAATTCGAATCTTCAACAATTCCTTTTGTTATGAAGGACATGTCCAGTATGATGGGCATCTCCGACCGCCATATTAGAAGATTGCTCAGTGATCTAGTAGAAGAGAAGATTATCCTGAGACAGAACAAAACGATTCAGATTTTGGACATGAAGCAATTACAGCGATATTCCACCGATTTTTAAATGATTCCTCAACTACAAGTTTTCTTACGAGGTAGACACTCTGTAGATGATAATATCCAAGCCAGTGTCTGTGGCTTTTCCCTCACCAACGAGAATATCGCTATTCAGAAAGGATAATGCTGTACTATTCGTAATGATTGTAGGCGAAGTGCGAAACAATGAAGATTTCAACTTTTTATTGATATTCCCGTTATTCTCGATATAAATTTCACAGCTTTGTCCGGTAAAATCCTCACCTTGGAGCATATATCTGGCCGACAGACTATGTCGATCTCCGCCCTTCCCAATGACCTGTGTATCCACGCCACCATTAAGCACGATGCCTTCAAAATATTTTCCCGTTACATCTCCTGTGAACGTAATCATAACGACAGAATCATCCTCGCTATTGCGTAGTTCGAACGTTTCTAAGATCTTCACATGAACCGTAAACACTTCTTCTAATTCCATAGTTTCACCCCTTTATTGCATCCTATCATACCATTTGCGGCAAAATAAAGGAAAGAGCCGCTATCTTGTAGCGGCTTCTTACACTCTATAGTTGTTGGCAATTAATCCATATGAGACCCGCCGTTGATATCAATTTCCTCCCCAGTAATGTAGGAGGCCTCACTTGAAGCTAAGAAAGCAATAGCCGAAGCAATCTCTTCGGTTTCACCCGGACGTCCCATTGGAATGCCTGCAATGACGCCATCCGCAGTTGGCTGGTCTAGAGATTTCCAGATATCCGTATTCACAAGCCCTGGTGCGATACAGTTAACCGTAATACCATCTGTCGCAACTTCTCGTGCGAGGTTTTTGGAGAAACCTAGTACAGCTGCCTTGGATGCAGAATAGTGCGCTCCACCAAAGACGCCGCCGCCCCGTTTAGCAGATACAGAGGATAGGCTAATGATCCGACCATAATTTTGTTTCTTCATCGGTTCAAGCACGGCTTGAGTACAGAGAAAGAGTCCGAACATGTTAACATTAAATACACGGGTGACGTCCTCTAATGTCATTTCTGCTACGGTTGCCTTCTGGGATATGCCTGCATTATTCACCAAGATATCAATTCTTCCATACGCTTGCAGTACCTTCTCCACCATGGCCTGATTCGATTCAAGGGTGGTAACGTTAAGCTCAACTCCGATGGCTTCCCCGCCTTCTGCACGAATAGCATCAACGGTCTCTTGAATTCCTTCTTGGTTGATATCAGCAATAACCAGCTTTGCCCCCTGCTTGGCTAGTGTTAGTGCAATCGTTCGTCCAATTCCTCGTTTAGATCCACTTCCTGTGACAATGGCTACTCTGTTATTTAATTCAAACATGTTATACACTCCTTCAGATGGGTTGATTGCGATCGTTAAGCAAAATTCTTTCTCAATGCTTATGGATTAAGCAGTTATTTTAATAGGGAATGTGCAGTCGCTACGATGTTATCTATCGTGATTCCGTTCATTTCTAGCAATTTTTCGTAGGGAGCAGATTCTCCGAATTTGTCCTGAACACCAATTCTGCGGACGACAGCTCCGCCTTCCTCGGCTACAACTTCACTCACTGCACTGCCAAGACCATTCAAAATGTTATGATCCTCTACAGTGATGATCCGGCCTGTACTTAAGCAATCCACAACAGCCTCACGGTCTAGAGGTTTAATCGTATGGAAATCTAGTAATTTAACGGATACACCCTCGTTCTCCAACAATTCCGATGCTTTCAAGGCAAGGTGTAAAGTGTCCCCATTGGCGATAATGGCAATATCTTTGCCGTCCTTCAACTTTTTGGCTTTACCGATCTCGAACTCTTCATCTTCTCCATATATGACCGGAACTGTATCACGAGTGAACCGAAGATATACTGGACCATAATGTTCAGCAGCCTTAGCAACCAGCTTGCGCGTGGAATGGTAGTCAGCAGCCATAATAACCGTCATATTGGGAACTGTGCGCAGTACACCCATATCCTCGATGGCTTGATGGCTTCCGCCGTCATTAGCTGGGGTAAGTCCACCATGGGAACAAGCAATTTTCACATTCAAGTGAGGATAGCAGACTTCTTGGCGAATCTGTTCAAGCATGCGTAGCGAACCAAAAACAGCATATGTGCTAATAAAAGGTATTTTCCCCGTTGTTGCTAGTCCTGCGGCAAGTCCTGCGGCGTTCTGTTCGGCAATACCCACGTTGATATGCTGGTTCGGAAGCTGATTCGCAAACTCAGTTGTTTTACATGATTTACCGATATCAATATCAACGACATAGATGTTTTTATTCTTTTTGCCAAGCTCTACAATTTCGTGTCCAAAACCTTCGCGCGTCGCAATTTTTTTCTCCGTTACGTTATATGTGCTCATCATTTCAGACCTCCCGCAATTTCTTCCAAAGCCTGCAGATATTCCGCTTCCTTCGGAGCAACCCCGTGCCAGTTACATACATCCTCCATAAATGAAACCCCTCTGCCCTTAACGGTATTGCATACGATGCAGATTGGCTTCCCGTGTTGAATATTACGGATTTCATCCAATGTATCTACGATCTGTTGCATGTCATGACCGTCTATTCTTCGGGTATCGAAGCCAAAAGCTTTAAATTTCAGCTCCAAATCCAAGTTTGGCATGATCTCATCACAGGTACCGTCAATTTGCAGGTTGTTATCATCCACAAACACAATTAGATTATCGAGCTGATATTTGTTTGCCGTTTGAGCAGCTTCCCAGATCTGACCTTCCTGGCATTCACCATCTCCCAGCATAGCGAATACTCGGTATGACTTGTCGTCCCTTTTACCTGCAATCGCCATGCCTACGGCACAAGAGAGCCCTTGACCGAGTGAGCCTGTTGAGATGTCGATTCCCGGACATTTTTTCATATCAGGATGTCCCTGAAATGGAGAACCGTACTGTCTTAGCGTGTGCACCTTCTCCATTGGAACAAATCCCCGGTGAAGCAATGCAGCATATTGAATCGGGCATACATGTCCTTTGGATAATACGAAGCGATCGCGGTCTTCCCATTTCGGATTAGCTGGGTCTATGTTCATTTCTTTGAAATACAAGGCTGTAATGATATCAGCTGCAGATAGTGAACCACCTGGATGACCAGACTGTGCTTCATAGATCATCGTGATCGCTGTTTGTCTCAAATCGATTGCTTTTTGCTTGAGTTCTTCAATGCTGGGCTTGGTCATTATGCTCACCTCATAAGAATTTTGATAGTTAATTTTTTCTTTTGTTATTTGGTTATCTTGTTCACTTGTTAACTTGTATCCTAAGTTGTTGTAAAAAAACGAGCACTTTGCTCAGATTCTAATACTCGTTTCACGTGCGGTTACCCTGTGTTAGTTGAATTAGTATGATCTAATGGTCTACCCGGACTTACTTTATAACTTTTACCGGATTGTTTGACAAGGAACACGATGATAGTCGCACTTATTATCATGCTGATTCCAAGGACTGTCAACCCAAGATTATGGCTACCTGTCATATCATTGATAAATCCTACAAAGTATGGTCCGAAGAACCCACCGAGATTACCAATACTATTAATCAATGCAATCGCACCACCTGCGGCTGCTCCTGTCAGGAATGATGGCGGAATCGCCCAGAATGGAGAGTAAGCTCCGAATGCTCCACACAAACTAATCGTTAGAAGTGCGAACGCTCCCATCAAACTGAAATCTGCAACATATACACTTGCCATCATGGCAATCGCACTAACCGTCAAGCAACCGGCTACATGGAATTTACGTTCGTTATGTTTATCCGAACTTTTGCCGACAAGATACATAACAATCATCGCACACAGATACATGAATCCAAGCAACCAGCCAATACTCTGTAAGGACCAACCTGTCGATTCAGTTAAACCTCTAGAAATGGTTGGCAGGAACATGTTAATTCCGTAATAACCAAACATCCAGAAGAAGTATCCTAGTGCCAAAATAAGCACATCCTTATCTCGCAATACCTCAAGGAAAGTAGGTTTTTTAACTTTTTGTTTCTCCAGTGCCTCTTTACGCGTTACATCCAACAGCCAAGTCTTCTCTGCGCCTGTTAACCACTTGGCATCTTCAATACGATCCGTTAAGTAGAAGTAACAGATGATACCGAGAATTACTGCTGGAATCGCTTCCAAAATAAAGAGCCATTGCCAACCCGACAAACCGAACCATTCAATTTGTAGCAGGAACGTTGATAACGGTGAACCGATAGCGTTGGCTGCTGGAATCGCAATCATAAATCCAGCAATCGCTTTGGCGTGATGCTTGGATTGGTAGAATCCACTTAAATAATGCACCATGCAAGGGTAAAAACTCGCTTCAGCCACACCCAGTAAGAAACGAACGATATAGAATTGGATGGGCGTTTGAATAAATGCCATAATGACGGCGATAATCCCCCAGGAAACCATAATGCGGCTAATCCATCGTCTTGCACCAATCTTAGACATCATCGCACTGCCGGGTACCTCAAGCAGGAAGTAACCTAGAAAGAAGATGCCTGCACCAAATCCATACACAGCCTCGGAGAATCCGAGGTCTTCATTCATTCGTAATGCCGCAAATCCGATATTTACGCGATCCAGAATTGAAATGGCAAAACACAAAAACAAGAATGGGATCAAACGTAATGTTACTTTGCGAACAGTCGACTTCTCCAATTGCTGCAGATCCATATGAAATCCTCCCGTGACATAATTCATTCCGTGGTTATATTAAACGCTTACAATTTCAGTTTCAAAAAATAATGTCCTACATTATCGACATAACTCACTGAAATGAAGCGTTTCCAAATACTTGCGATGATATGCACCTCCTGTTGATTTGTAATCTTGTTAACTTGTATCCTAAGTTTTTCTGTTTTGAATATAACAATTAACTTTTTAATTGTCAATAACTTATTTTTTCAATTTTTTATGTATTTGCAAACAACAAATAATCCCTATGCTAGATGCGATGCATAGGGATTATGATTAGTCTTTCCAATAACGATTAAAGAGATTCTGCATGTGCTGTTTCATGAGTTTGGAAGCCGTATCTGCCTGCTTATTTTCAATAGCATCAATGATTTCCTTATGCTCGCTAAAGTTAGTATCACGGTAGTCAGGGCGGGTTACCGTGCGATCGCGGATAAATCTCCACATTTCCTGTTGTTTCATCGCTTGAGTAATGACCGTCATGAACTGAATGAACAGATCATTATGTGAAGCTCTAGCAATCTCCATATGCAAGCGTTCATCCGTCTCCGGTACATAATGTCCACCTGCTGTCTCTGATTCCATCTGTTTGATGGTTTCTCGGAGCAGCTGAATCTCGTCTGCCGTAGCTCGTTGTGCTGCCATACTGGCGATAAGTGGTTCTATATTCATTCGTGCTTCAACAATATCCTCCGGGGATACGGAGTTGATGAAAGACTCGTCCGTTACAGCCTCATCCTGAGCGATCGTGCTTTTGACATAAACGCCTTCGCCCTGTCTGGAATAAATGTATCCTTTCATTTCCAGAGCGCTCAGTGCCTGTCTAATTGGAGCACGGCTTACACCGAATTGTGCGCATAGTTCTCGTTCTGTTGGCAACTTGTCCCCAATCTCGAACGTACCTGATTGTATTTCAGAGAGAATCTGATCATAAATTTGAATATACAGTTTATTGCTTGATACGCGATTAAATTGTATTGAAATCACTTCCCTCTGTTAGTTTCATTACATCTAATTACCAAAATGAACTATCAATAAACATTATATAAATTAGAACCTTGTTAGACAACATGATAATTAGACAAATCGCTGGAATTCAACAAAAGTACAAGGTTTGGACAAGCTTTTCCATTACTTGATCACACGGGGGCTATTCGGACAACAACTTGGTGTTAAAATCAACAAAAAAACATGACCGCCATAGAGCGATCATGTTTTCTTCCAATCCTACATCTCAATGGATAACCATTAAGACTTAGTAGGCAATATATTTTTGTCAAATTCGACTTCGAATAGATATTCGTCCAAATCAACCTTCATCGCTTCATTGAAGATGTTCGATGCAATCATCTTGCATCCGACCGTGGTGATTAGCACAATCTCTTCTGAGGAGAATTCGCTTCTTAATTTATCGTAGATAGACTCATCAATGGTGTTTGGATTGTTAACCAATCCACGACCATAATCAATCAATACTTTTTCAATCTCAGTGAATTCAAACTCATTGAAGCTGATATTCAGATCGCGGAGAAGCTTCGCATGATAGGTGGAGCAGACCAGACACTCATTCTCCGTCGAGATCGCGTAACAGTAAAAATAAATAGCGCGACTGCCTATAATTTTTTGTAGCTCATTACGCACCGGATAGAATTCCATCGCATCAAAAGACGGCATGGAATACAACAATGTTTTAACCATATTCGTTACTCGATTGCCATTTTTGATTCGCTCATCCACAAAGTTCTTAGCTTCTTGAGACATGTCTTCATATTGTAATGCGGGTACCACACTGCTCATGTAAAATTCCTCCTCTTAAGTAAAGTTAATATACCATCTGGATGTGACCATTTATCGTTGTGAGAGCTTATTGAAATTGCGGAATATTAATTCTCGGAATCGCCTCAATCAATGACCGGGTATACTCATGCTGCGGATCATGGAAAATTTGCTTGGTCTCCCCCGCCTCGACAACTTCACCGGCTTTCATGACCATCACGCGGTGCGAAATGCTGTAGATTACCTCAAGGCCATGCGCGATAAATAGATAGGATACACCCTTCTGCTGTTGAAGCTTCTTCAGCAATTCCAAAATCTGTGCCTGAATGGTCATATCGAGTGCAGAGGTTGGTTCGTCACAGACGATAACGGCAGGTTCTGCTGCAAGTGCTCTGGCGATGCCCACACGCTGACATTGTCCACCAGACAGTTCTCCGGGATATCGCGATTTGAACTCTCGGGGTAAACCAACATCATCCAACAATTCGTCCACCCGTTTATCGATTGCTTTCGCATTCATCTGAAAGTACAGCTTCAGTGGTTCAGCCACGATATCTCTGATTTTCCATCTTGGATTCAGGGAAGAGACCGGATCTTGGAAAACATATTGGATGCTGCGCTTGTCAGAGCGAATACGCTTCGTGCCACTTAAGGCTTTGTCACCCAGGGCGATCGAGCCTGATGTAAGTGGAATCATGCCAGCGACCATTTTTGCAACCGTCGTTTTGCCACTGCCGGATTCACCAACAATGCCTAATGTCTCCCCTTGCCCTAGATAAAACGAAACATCTTGTACCGCGGCAAAATCGGTGCCGTTCCTCGTCCGATATACCTTATGAAGTCCCTCAGCCTCCAACAGATGTTTGCTCATATGTCCACCCCCTCAAAATAAATACGGGGCATGCTGTTTAGCAGCTGCTTGGTGTATGGATGTTCCGGTCGCCCGAATATCGCTTCCTTCGTACCTTCTTCAACCAGATTGCCATGTCTCATTACGATAACACGGTCAGCAATCTCGTGAACCACACCAAGATCATGCGTAATGAACAGCACCGTCATGCCATATTGCTCTTTCAGCTTCAGGATTAACCGCAAAATCTGAGCTTGAACCGTCACATCCAATGCTGTTGTCGGCTCATCTGCAAGCAGCAATTCAGGTCGAGAAGACAAGGCCATTGCAATCATGACACGCTGCCTCATTCCACCAGACAACTGAAACGGATACTGCTTCACAACGTCATCCACATTGCGGATCTCTACCTGGGTTAACCAGGATTTTGCTTCTTCAAGCGCGGCTTTTTTGCTGATTCTTTTTGGCGCGTGCAAACGAATGACATCCACCATTTGGGTTCCAATCGTGTAGACCGGGTTTAACGCACTCAGTGCATCTTGGAAGACCATGGCAATCCGTTTGCCACGAATACGTTGCATCTGTTTCTCATTTAAGGTCAGCAAATCCTGACCGTCGAACCAGATCTGTCCATGGGTATATTGTGCAGCAGGTCGTGGTAACAATTGCATAATTGATTTGGCGGCAACGCTCTTTCCGCTTCCCGACTCACCAACTAGGCACAATATTTCACCCTCACGGATATCCAAGGAAATATGATGAAGCACGTCCGTATGTTGGTCACGCTTGGTGAAACGAATGCCCAATTCATTGATGCGCAGGAGTGATGTGTCTTTCATTAGCTTCTCTCCTTGCTAAGGTCGAATTGCCCCACATTTGATTCCGGTTGCTTCAGAAGCCGCTGTAAGGCTTCATGGGCAAGCACAAGATCAAATATGGACAGACCGAACGCATTAAACATTATTTTACGATCAGAGTGCCGCTGAATTGCAGGATCAGGCTCAGCCAGAAGTGTTTCTAACAGGGTTACCTTACCGCCAATTTCCGGTGTCTTGCGTGCAAGACCGAATAACGACTGACTGCTAGATGGAACGCCGGCTTCATAATCATCACATACAATATGGTCAAATGATTCAATGGCTTCTGCATCAACATCACGCATGCCAATATGAAGATACAGATGACCTTGAACAAAATGGTCTGCATGTAGGTACGGAGTGGAAGCGGATGTCGCCCCGACTACAATCTCAGCACAATCAAGTCGTTCCGGAAGAGAAGCATGGACACGGCTCCGAATACCCCGTTTTCCAAGGATATCTGTGTGATTTTCAAGCAACTTCTCTGCATGCTGCATCGTACGACTCCACACATGAACTTCCTTCAGTTCAGGCATGAATGGCACAATACTGCGAAGCTGGTGACTCGCCTGAAATCCAGATCCGCAGAGGAACAATGATGATGCCTTAGATCCTGCTAACGCTTTGATTGCAGTCGCAGATACTGCACCTGTACGGAGCCCGCTGATCAACTCTCCTTCCAACAGTGCAAGTGGTCTGCCTGTTGCTAATTCGTTGAGCACAACGACCGGATGTGTATACGGTATCGAAGGATCGGAGTGTGGCACATGGGAAGTCCATTTCAGTCCAGCTACGCCTTCCTCAGCAAGATACGCAGGCAAGGAATAGAAAGCTCCCTCTTCTCTAGCTCCAGCAGCCATCGCTACCTCCTGTGCACCTACTGCTGTCCCCTGTGCCTTTTGACTAAAGGTTCGTTCAATCAGACGTTGTGCAACTAAAGGGTCGGCTATCCCACTTTGCTTGATGCTTTCTCGTGATACGAAGTACATTCGCTCCATCCTCCTTCCTGCTTTGACATCATGTGTTGCTTAGCTTCTTCGAATCGCTTTCCTTCGAATCTCTTCATGTTCATCGGAACTCCGCTCGGTCTCTAAGCCAATCGCCGAACAAATTAATTGTCATAATGACCAGAGCAATAGCCAGACCCGGTATCGTAGACAACCACCATGCCGAACTGATATAACTCTTACCGTCATTCACCATTCCGCCCCAAGATGGTGTAGACACATCAATACCGAGCCCAAGGAAGCTTAATGCTGCCGCGAGCAAGATCATGTGTGACATCTGTAAGGCAGCTTGTGTAGCGATCGTATACAGGGTGTTTGGTAAAATATGCTTCGCCATGATACTGATGCTCGGCACACCCATGGCTTTGGCTGCTTCGACGTACTCCAACTCTTTCAACGAGAGTACCTGACTACGAACAACACGTGCAAAGGTCACCCAACCTGTAACTGCCAGCACAATAACAATATTCGTGAGACCTGACCCAAGCACAGCAACCATAACGATGGCGAGCAGCATGCTTGGGATGGACATCTGGATATCAGCTAGACGCATTAATACCGCATCCGTTTTACCACCGAAGTACCCGGCTACGATTCCAATAATACTGCCCAGCACACCGGAAATGACAACGGCGACAATGCTGATCCAGAGCGAGAGTCTGCCCCCATATAACAATCTGCTGAGCACATCCCTGCCCAATTGATCAGTGCCAAGCAAGCTCATTGCGCCGTCTCCACTATACGTGCTCCCTGGTGGGATAAGGATATCCTGCAATGACTGCCTATACGGATCGAATGGCGCGAATAGCGGGGCAAAGACCGTCAGCACGAAGATGACGGTCAACGAACCTATGCTGGCAATGCCCTTGGCATTGGCACGAAGCAAAGATCGTTTTTTCATGATTATCCCTCTCTTCGTTTAGTGCACTTTGATTCTTGGATCAAGGCGATGGTAGATCAGATCCGTCACAAGTGTAATGGCGATATAGATGATGCTGATCACAAGAATACTTGCCTGCACCAACGGGAAATCGCGGTTGCTAACACCTTGTATGATCAACTGCCCCACACCTGGCCATGAGAAAATCGTTTCAGTCACCACTGCGCCAGCGATCATGACTCCGAATTCCAGGCTAATGACGGTAATAACCGGCAGAAACGCGTTTTTGAGCCCGCGTTTCAAAATCCGGCTAGGTTTGGAGAATCCTTGAGCTTGACTTGTAATCATATACCCCTTGTCCATGACTTCAATAAGAGAGGCTCGCATCGTACGAGCAATCGGAGCAATCGGGTACGCTGCTAAAGTCAGTGCTGGTAGTATAATCGACTCCAATCCGCGATTGCCTGACGTTGGCAACCAGTGGAGATTGACTGCAAAAATCATGATTAACACGATACCAATCCAGAATACTGGCAGTGATTGAGTTAAGAAAATCCAACCGTTGACCACATAGTCGATCCAGCTATTCTTTTTATACGCCGACACGATCCCTGCCAGCAAACCAACAGTGACCGCAATAACGATTGCAAACATGGCCAGATCTATGGTCGCTGGCATTCGTTCAAGCACCAGCTTCAGCGCGGATTCTTTGTAATACAGCGAGTTTCCCAAATCGCCAGTAAATAGGTTTTTTAGATAATCGATGTACTGCATCCAGAGAGGTTGATTGAACCCTAAGCTCTCTCGAAGCGCGGTCACCTGTTCTTCGCTCGCTTCAGGTGGAAGCATTAGGCGCGCCGGATCACCTGACAAGCGAATAATGAAAAATACAAGCGTTGCCGCACCGAGGACTGCAAGTACCGATTGTCCCAAACGTTTAAGCACGTAATGCTTCAATGGTTAACACTCCCATCCGGGCTTGGCCAAGTCACTAAAGACGCCTGCCGATTTACTCGTTACCTGCTGAAATCGTCGATACCGGAATGGAGCCATCCACACGGCCGTCCCATTTCAATCCATCAGATACCCCATAGTACTGGTTCTCCTGATACAGGAAAATACGTGGTGCATCTTTCAACACTTCATCTTGGATCTCTTGATAAAGCTGTTTGCGTTTAGCCTCATCTGTAACTGATCTGGCCTCATCCAGCTTAGCATCTACGTCCTTATTCGCATAAGTGGAGTAAGACTCTCCTGAACGAAGAATGGCATAGATCGCTGCATCTGCATCAAGCGTGTTCGTACTGCTCCAACCAAGTACATACATATCCGATTGTTTGCCCGCAGGTACGAGTGTGCGATATACCGAACTTTCTACGTTATTAACTTTGATATTTACGCCAACGGCTTTGAGTTGCTCTGCAATGACTTGCGCAACATCCGTGTTTTTGATGTACCAACTTACTGTATCCAGTGTTGCGGAGAATCCGTTCGGGTAACCTGCTTCTGCTAACAATTGCTTCGCTTTTTCCGGATCATAGCTATACCCTTCTGGTTCGCCAGCATATCCGAAGTCTTTTGGACCAATCAAGCTATTCGTTTGAACCGCAGCGCCTTGAAGCACTTTATCTACAATAGATTTAACATCGATAGCATAGTTCAGGGCTTGTCTTACTTTTGGATCATCAAATGGTTTTACATCGGTTTTGAAGCCGACATATACTGTATTGCCCGCACGTTCAACTGTGGAGAGACGTGCAGTAGACGATGATTCGATTTTCTCACGATCTTCTGGAGATACCGCTGTAATCAGATCTACCTCACCGTTCAACAGCGCGCTTACACGTGTCGAAGCTTCAGGAATAGAACGGAAAGTAACCTTCTTCACATCAGGTTCGCCGCCCCAGTAATTCGGGTTAGCTTCTAATACTACATTGCTGCCTTTATCCCAGCTTACGAACTGGTATGGGCCTGTGCCGATCGGTTTTTGAGCAAATTGCTCTTGTCCTACTTCTTCAGCATATTTGGGAGGTACAATTTCAGTTGGATAACGATTAAACCGTGTTGGTACAAGTGGGTCAGGTTTCTTCGTTACAACGTTAACCGTGTACTCATCAACAACGTTGACTTCTTGGATCGTAGATACATAACTAGCTGTCGGTGCATTGTTCGCTGGATCAAGCACACGATCAAGGGAGTACTTCACTGCATCGGCATTGAACGCCTCGCCATTGGTGAAGGTTACTCCCTCACGCAGTTTGAATTGCCATGTTGTATCATCGATTTGACTCCAGCTTGTCGCTAGACCAGGTACAAGTTTTTCTTCTGCGTCCCGTTTAACCAAGGTATCGAAGATATTGTCCACGACCTGTGCATTTTCGGTCAGAAAGCCCGGATCCAATCCGTTTACGTCAAATGCGCGGGCAATCGTGATTTCTAGTTTTTGATCTTGCCCTTCACCTGTTGCTTCTTCACCCGCTCCTGATTTACTCGTTGTAGAGCAGCCTGCGGCGAATACGGCCAACAGTGTCAGGATTAGAAGAAACTTACTCTTTTTCATGATGTACAACCCCCGTTAATTAAATTATGCTAATTTGCCCAACATGACCGCGTAACCGTTCTGATGAACTGTCGATGCTGCATGAATGGATAAAATGACACCATGTTCAATGGGACAGATTATGGACTGCTCTTCAAGTCCCGGATATGACAGTACGCGCATTAGCTCTTCCCCTAGCCGAGCGTTCTCTCCAACTTGCCTACTAAACGTTAACAAACCGCTCGTTTCAAATCTCATTTCAACGATGTCAGAGATCTGTGCAGGTTTTCGGTTCATGCCAGGTGTTTCTTCCGCCTGAGAAAATTGTACGGATGGATATACGCCAAGTTGATCAAGGATCACCTGAACGGCTTGTAGATGCGTATCCACGGCTCTGGAAGTCCAGTAATTGCCTCCTCCACTCTCCAGTAAGACGGCCGGAATCCCCTGTTGACACACTTCATTAATCAACATCCCTTTGGTACCCGACTGGCAGACATACGTGGCTGTAAGCGGAATTTTATTTAGTACCGCCATACTACGCTCGAATGCAGCATCATGGTCGCTTGCTACCATCGCAAACGGACAGACATCCAACCAGCGACCGCCTCCATGCAGATCAATCAGAAAATCGGCATATGCGATGATATTGTTAGCCAGCCAGCGACCATAACGACCGGAGTATGAAGCATCTGTTGCATTTTGACCAAAAACCCGGTTCAGGTTTATGCCATCCAGTGGACTGCCATTCGTTCCCGCAAGCATCGCGGTTGGATTCGTGACAGGACACAATATCAGATTCCCAGACAAATGCTCCGGCACAATATCATTCATAAGTTTAGCGCAAGCGATAATGCCATCATGCTCGTCTCCATGCAGCGCAGCCTGTACCCATACCGTCGGCCCCTCTTGGATCCCCTTGATCAGAAACAAAACGATTGTTTGCTCCTCATGAATCTCTTGAATTCGGGATACACTTGCCGAGGGTTGTTGTCTGAAAGCTTGTTCCAGACTTGCATAAACGGGATATGGTTTTGCAAAAATGGAAGCTGCCGATAGGGACTGATGCATGATGAAATGAACCGCCTTTCTATAACCGAGTATTCTTGTATGAATTATAAAATTTAGTTGATACTATCAAACGATGTGTCATTCTGTCAATGTCATAAATTGTATAAAAATAGCGTTATATGTCGAATAAACGGTGATAATATGCGGTTGATATCGATTACAAAAAAAATCGGATTTTGAATTATATAATGAAGAAATTGTATAAACATACGAAAAAAGCCGCTCTTAAGCGACTTCGTATGACATTATCTACAGTTCAATCCCTTCTCCAGGTTCGAGCACCTTGCCTACCCCATTTGGCAAGAGTGAGACAAAGGCATGTGGATCCTGCTGAATAAAAGGAAATGTATTGAAGTGAATTGGCACAACCTGTTTAGCTTGAAGCCATTCTGCCGCTACTGAAGCATCTTCTGCACCCATCGTATGATTATCCCCGATCGGTAGAAAAGCTAGATCAATATCATTGCGTTCTCCAATTACCTTCATATCATAAAACAGTCCCGTATCTCCTGCATGAAACACGGTTTTGCCCTCAGCAGTGAACAGTATTCCGGTAGGCATGCCTGTGTAGATGATTGTTCTTGTCTCTGGATCTACATAACTTGAACTATGAAAAGCCTGTGTTATCTTTACTTTTCCAAAGTCAAATGTATAAGATCCGCCGATGCTCATCGCATGTGTATTTAGACCTTCCCAGCTTAGTAAATCAGCCAGTTCAGCGGAGGCAATAACCAAGGCATTATTCCGCTTGGCGATATCTACAGTATCCCCCACATGATCCCCATGTCCATGCGTTAACAGAATTACATCTGCTTTTATACTCGACGCATCTAGATCCGTATTTGTGTTACCTGTAATAAACGGATCAATCCAAATGCTTTTTCCATTCGTTTCGATTCTAACAACAGAATGCCCATGATAAGTTACTTTCACCTTTATTTCCTCCTTGTTCAGACAACTGAATTAAATTGGATAATGCCATACCTGACTTCCATTGGTATAACCGATTGTGCAATCCTACATGCGTCTGCCCGTTCATAAGTAAACCCATCAAAACGCTGGCTAATGATCCGGCGAACGTTTGATGGGCATAATGTAAGCAGGATGCACCGCTTTTGGTGTGAAAATGTTAGAAATTTTGCGCTGCTTTACGTGCTTTTTCGATAGCTTCTGCTTTGATCTGTGGAGCGCGTTCACCAGCTGTAGATACACCTTCAATAAATAAGTGGTCAACATCTGTTATACCAACAAAGTTCAATACCGTTTGCAGGTGACGATTGCCATTCTCACGATCAGCGACAGGGCCTGCGGAATATACGCCGCCACTTGCTTGAATGTGGAATGCTTTTTTGTTTTCGAGCAGACCAACTGGACCATTCTCAGTATATTTGAAGGTTTTGGCTCTAACACAGAAGGAATCGATGTACGCTTTCATTACTGGAGGGTATGAGAAGTTCCACATCGGTGTCACGAATACATACTTGTCTGCTGCCACGAACTCTTCAAGCAGTTCATTTAACTGAGCTACTTTTTGTTGTTGAGCTGCACTCAATTCCTCAAATGTACCACCTGTTTGCAGCTTGCCCCACGCGTCCAGCACATCCGCATCGATATGAGGAATGTTGCGTTGGTACAGATCAACATGCACAACCTCGTCTGCTGGGTGATTTTCTTTATAGGCTTGTACGAATTGTTCGCCAGCTGAAAGGCTGTACGATGCTTCTGGGTTACCTGGGTGAGCTGTGATGTATAGTAGTGTTGACATAGTTATAACTTCCTCTCTTTTGTACGATTATGTGAAATCGATGTTTAAATGTTTTGGCGTCAAACGATGAATGGAGCTTCTCCATTGCCATAAGACCAGTTATCCTTGGTGACTTCAATCAGGTTGATAAACACATCTTCTTTACGGATGTCACGCTGTTGATGCAATTGTTCAGCTAATTCTGCATAGAATTCTTTCTTCACATCAGCGGAACGGCCAGCGTTCAACGTGATCTGTACAATAAGGAATCCATCTGTTCTCTCAATATCCAGGCAAGTAAGATCGAAGCTGAAATGTTCACGATCCAGTTCTTCAATAATCAGAAAACGGTCATTCGCAGGTACATGCAGTTTATCTACAATCGTTTGCAGAACGATCTCACCAATTTGTGCTTTCTCTTCACTGGAGCGACCCTTCAAAGTTACAATGCGAGTTAAAGGCATTTGCGCTACCTCCTAGGTTTGTTTTTGTTGATATGGTTTATTTTATCTGCTAAAATCCAGAACACGAATGTACATAAGTTCGTGTTTGTTCGTGTCGAACTTGCTTAGTCTACGGAATTCAGGTGATGATATGGAAGAAGGCAAATTATCGAAAGATTGGCCTCATGAGTGGATCAAAAAAATACGTTCCAGACCAATCAGACGAGGCTCAGCCAAACGAATGCGTCAGATCGATCTGGCCAAAAGGGTCGGTGTTGACCCTAGAACGGTTCAGCAATGGGAGAATGGAGATCGCCTTCCCAGCGTTGGCAACCTCAAGCTCATCATCCAAGCATTCTGGGAAGATGGTCTTTTTCTAGAAATAAATCCGTCTCAAGAAGCCGAACAGCTATGGCTAGCCGTCAAACGATTTTCGGAAGCACGTTCAGCGACAGGCCGTGAATTTCCAGATTTTGACGCTGCGTGGTTTGCAACGTTAGCTGTCACAGAGGTCATGGAAACAAATTTTACTAGAGAGGTGAAGACAACCTCCTCCGCCTCAGTGTCTGCTACAATTCATTTACCAAGGCTCACCTCTCACTTCGTTGGACGGAATCAAGCCAAGGTCGATATCATGGAACGGTTACATATTCACTCACTTGTCTCGATCGTAGGGTCAGGCGGCATCGGTAAAACCTCACTTGCTGCTGAGGTCGCTTCATCGCTGATAGACGTGTACCCGGATGGGGTGTGGATGTTTGAATTCGGCGTGATTCATGAATCACATGACTTGGGACAATTGCTTCTAGCTACGCTGGGGATACAAAATCAGGCGAGCCAAACGGATCTTCAGGCCGTTATGGACAGGATTGCTGACCGTAAGATGTTATTCATTTTTGATAATTGTGAGCATCTGATTGATGCCATTGCAGCTACCGCCGAATCCTTGTTGTCTGCTGCGCCAGAATTAACCATTCTCGCTACCAGTCGTGAACCTTTTAATATTACAGGAGAATGGGTATACCGTATTCCTCCCTTGTCCTACCCAGGTGATGATCGTTCACTGCAAGAACTTGATGAACAAGAACTATTGGCGTTTGAAGCGGTACAATTATTTTTGGAACGGGCACGCATTGCAGTCCCGCAGTTCCAACCAACGTTAACTGCTCTCAAGCGTATTGGAGCCATTTGTAAAAAGGTCGAGGGTATACCACTAGCTATCGAGCTAGCCGTTGCTCGGATGAATATGCTGACCCTTGAACAGATCGAGGAGCGGTTAGCTAGCCTATTGAGCTTGTTGACCGCTGGGAAACGAACGGCTGCCCCCCGGCATCAAACGCTACGCTCAACGATTGGTTGGAGTTATAACTTGTTATCTGGTAAGGAACGCCTTTTGCTAAGACGACTCAGTGTATTTGCAGGTGGATTTACGCTGGAGGCAGCCGAAGATGTGTGTATCTGTGAACCTGGAATGCCTGATCATGAAGATCGGATTATACGAGAAGACATGCTGGATCTGCTGTCTGGACTTGTTAACAAATCTCTCGTATCTACTGAAATCGGTGAAGATTATGGTATGATCCGGTATTTCATGCTCCAAGCCATTAAGGAATATGCAGGTGAGAAATTGCGGGAAGATTCCAACGAACGCAAACAATATGCGCTGTCTGAACGCCATGCTCAATTTTACATTCAATGCTTGGTACGTGAAGAACCGAAGTTCAGGACTCGTGACCGCGAAGCATGTATAGAAGCAGTGCGAAGAGACTACACCAATTTGCGCTCTGCCCTTCAGTGGTCTTATGCCAACCCTCAAGCTCATTCGTACGGGCTACATATGGTATCCAAGCTCTATTGGTTCTGGCTGCACGAAGGCAGGTTAACGGAAGGGCTGTTCTGGCTGGAACGTTTTCTAGACAGTAGCAACGATGTAAATCCCGCTCTGTTGAATGGTGCCAAGGCTCTGCATGGAAAAGCCGTCATTCAATTTATTCAGGGCAATATGGAAGGTGCCGTGAATGCGGCAACTCGAAGCGTAGAGCTCGCACGTCATCTGCAGGAGGAGTCTCTACTGGCTTCCTGTCTCCGGCTGTCTGCTTTTCTTCATATCAAGATGCAACATATAGAAGAAGCCGAAACGCTGGTGGAGCAAAGTATAGACATCGCTAGATCGGCAGAGGATTCATGGAATCTAGCCTCTTCATTACATGCATATGGAAGACTACGTTTAGAGCAACAGCATTACGACGAGGCGACTGTATTCCTGAAGGAAAGCGTTCAGCTCTTTGAATCCGTCCATGATCAGTGGGAAGTTTCTGGGCCATACGAGTGCCTAGGTTATGCTGCATTGAAGCTAGGAGATGTGGAGCTGTCGATTGCGTATTTCAAAAAAAGCATCGTCACCAGCCAGATTTACAGTGGCTCTTGGGTTCTTTCACGTGGGTTGGAAGGAATAGGCCTTGCGTTATATGCCAAGAATGCCCTCTTCGAAGCTACAGTTCTACTTGGAGCTGCGGCGAAAGGACGACAGAACTTTGATGCGGAGAACAAACCGAATTTTCCCGCAGAATATGAAGAGGCTATATTCGCTCTTCAGCACACAGTGTCTGATCTGGAATTCCGGGAATGGTGGACTAGAGGGAGAGACATGCCTCAGGCACAAGCTCTTGCTTATGCTTTGGAGATATAATTTAAATGGGATAGTCACCATCCGGATTCTACATATATTTTCACGAGAATGATGTTCAGCATATGCAATAAGCGGTGGGTTTCTTCACAATTGAAGAGATCCACCGCTTACTTTAAGGAGCTATAGAGACGCAAGTTTTTCAACGCCAAAAAAAGTCGCTATATAAGCAACTTTCATGATGGGTACCCGTATCAGTATAAATAGCTTCGTGCTGCAGCCTTACCCGTATTGATCTCTTTGCGAATCATACATAGCGTAACCGCTCTTTCCATTTTTCTTAATTCGGTACATCGCCTGATCTGCATACCTTAGAAGCTCAGCCGGTTCCTCACCATGCCGCGGATAGACGCTAATCCCAATACTGAGTGATAGATGAATAAAATTACTCGAGACTTCGATAGGAGCGATAAAAGCTGTTCCCAGCTTCTCACACACCACCTCTGCGTCGTGGTCATCGTTCAATTGGTTTAAGATGATACTGAATTCATCTCCACTTAGCCGAGCCACACTATCTGTACTTCGAATGTTTTCCTTCAGCCGTTTCGCAGTCTCAACGAGTACCTGGTCACCCACTTCATGTCCGTACGTGTCATTGATCTGCTTGAATCCATCGGTATCGACGAAGAGAACAGCCAATCTCCCCTCACTTCGCTCGGCATGGTTAATAGCCCAGATTAGACGTTCGTTGAAGGCACGGCGATTAGGCAATCCCGTAAGGGAGTCATGCATCGACAGATGTTTACTAATCTTTTCTGAAATTTTAACTTTGTTATATTCAACATCCAATTCCTTGATTAGGTTTTTCAGTTTGTATACCCGTGTGCTAGTGTTGGTCATGTCACTGATCTGAATCATGGCGTAATTACGACCATTTTCGTATAAGGGTTCAACATGCATGTTTTGTTTATAAAAGTGTTCATCTTCATTTTCTTTAGGCAGAATAAATGCCTTATGTAGAGCGCTTGAACAGAACCTGCTTTGCCCTTGGTATAGTGCATTTTGCAGTATATTCTGGTACATGTTCAATTTAAATCTTGGGCATACCTCAAGCAAATTCCGCCCAATCACCTCTTCTTTACTTTTACCAGTGAATCGTTCCAACCAGCCATTCCAGAGGATCACTTTTAATTGCCTGTCAATAATGAGGATGCCCATATTGATTTTGCCTAGAGCCTGTATTACGAGATTATCCATGGTCATCCTCCAATAATGCATTCATTTTGTCCAATAGGCTTGAGATAGAGTTCATGCTGAGCGCAATAAGTATGATCCCTTTCACATTGGTATCGGCAAGTAAGAATGACGTATGGAGAACCAGCACATATACTTCGTTCTGGAGCAGGATCTGTGGATCAGAGTGTGTCACATGCAGTAGCTCAATATCCGGCAATACGTATTCTAATTTCATTTCTAGAAAATTACCGAATTCTCCAATGATGGCATTAAGCAGAATATTACTAACTTCTTTGAGCACATCCAGATCCGTATCTAATAAGCGACATTCTTCCGGCTCAATTGTCTCGGTGAGTTCTCCAAGACACATATTCGCTAACACTTTGGCCTGCTCAGCAGGGAACATAAGGAATGCTTTTCCTTGAAAATCATATCCGAACTGCAAAGATGATCTGAACAGATGACCTTCGCTGAAAAAGAGTTTATACCGTCGATCTCCTGGATCAACGTCAGATATCGAAATGAGCTCCACTTCAGGTATGCTCAGTACAATGTGTTTGTCGACAATCTCGGATAGCATATTGGCCGCTTGTCCAACGTAAACGTTCACAAGTTCAGTCAGCATATCCTTCTGCAGTTCAGTCAGCATGATGTGCCACCTGAATCATTTGAATCAATGTATTTGCTTTTTCTACAGTTAACGGCTTATTCAAAAATCCAGAGATTCCGAGGTTCTCTACTTCTTCACGAGTCACCTTCTGAATATCTGCAGATAAAATAATAATTCTGACTTCACGGTCGATTTCACGAATCATACGAAGCATCTCTTGACCACTAAGGTTAGGCATGAGCAGATCCGTCGTTATAAAATCAGGCTTGAATTCCAGGTACTGTTGATAGCCTTCTTCTCCATTGTTCGCTGTCTGAATCTCGGATTCTGGAAAATGATCAGCAATTAGTTTACGCATCATTTTCTGTACAAAAATAGAGTCTTCCACAATTAATACTTTCATTCGTTCCTCAGTCTCCTCGATAAAATTTTAAGGGCGCAGGATGAGCAAGCGCTGTGGACAGTTCTGAGAAGGAGATTTGCGCATAGTGGCACCCCTTACAAGTGACTGACTGGTTATTCAAGCAAAACAATATAAATTATAGTAACTTTAATTAAATTGTCAACGATATTATAGAATAAAATATATCTAGTTCCGCATTAATTCGCACAAAATGAGTTGTGTCGTTCTGAGAAACAATGGTATTTTGCTTGTAGTTTATTGAATTTTACATGTTATTCATCGAATACGCACGTCAATACAGTGCATTAATAAAAAGTGCCACCTTAGCCTCTATACACAAGGTTCCACTTGTGCATTCAAGACTACGGTGGCACTTAGGTTATTTGAATAGACGTTGAGAAAATAAATAAAGGTCATTCCTCCATACCGGCCAATCATGTCCTCCGCTCTCTTCATACCAGATATGAGCCACTCCCTGCTGCTGCAAATACTGATGAACCCCTAAGCTAATATGGAGCAGATTGTCCTGATCGCCGCAGGAAAGCCACAACAGCATGAGAAGGGACGACACTTCGGCTGGATCTGGTACAAGCTGTTCTGGCGTTTTGGTGTTAGGTGCTGCAGAAAAGGCTCCGACCCAGGCGAAGAAATCCAGATTGCTAAGTCCGATGTTTAACGACTGCCCCCCGCCCATGGATAAGCCTGCGATAGCTCGATTATCTCTGTTGCTGTTCGTGGGATAGTGGGAGTCAATGTACGGGACGAGATCATGAATGAGGTCCAATTCGAAGCGTTCAAAAGCTTTTATCTTCTCCGAATCAAATATGTCTCCCTCCGCCCGATCATTCGGCATAGCACGACCGTTAGGCAATACAACAATCATCGGTACAAGCAGATTGTCAGCATAGAGATTGTCGAGAATAATTTGCGGAGCGCCATGGTTATACCACTCCGTTTCGTCTCCACCAATGCCATGCAACAGATATAGAACAGGATACACCTCTTCTGTTGAGAACTCGGGTGGGGTATATACCATTGCTTTACGCGTATTGCCTACTGTTGTAGAGTTATACTCTACTGTCTTGATTACGCCACGAGGTATGTTCTCTCGATATTGGTCAAATCCTGCTGGTGCTACAAAGTTCATCTCCATGACTCCCTTCAACTCAACGTATACTTTCACCCTTAGAGCTACATCTAGGCCACCTTTTGTTAATCGACATATCCGAAACCTAGAATGGTAAACCTCTTGTCTTCATAACCTTCCGCCATTTCAATCTCAATCTTGTGCTCACTGGCCTCATTTTCGTTAATTAGAAGCATCGCATGACAATGTGTCCAATTCACTTGGTGTGGATCGGCTTGTTTGATGTGTTCATCATCTACTCTGATATTGGCGGTACCGAATTCATCACTACTTGAATCCTTAAAGATCAAAATAAGACGTTTGCAATTTAAATGTAATGTAAAGCGATTCCGTTCTTGCGTGTTCTCCCTGATATACATCCAATTATGAGGGAACAAAGGCGTACCATAATCATGATCATGCATCTCAGCCATCTGTAGCTCTGTATCCGTATGCTGGAAAGCTCCAACTTCAATTCGCGCAATGGGCTCAATGTTCTTTCGATCCAACAATTTAACATTTACGAAATCGTTTCCAATTAAAGGTGTTCGATCGTCCCACTGTTCCACCTGATCGAGCGCGGAGTGATCCGTAACATTAAACAGATGAGAGAGTGCGTCAGCCATGATCCGGTGTCCCAAGTTTGTCGGATGATATATATCATGGAAATATTGTTTTTTGGTAATCACGTTGCCTTCGGCTGACGTCTTCTGGAATTGCTCTACAAGAGCATCTTTCATACTCACCATAGGCAGATCGTAATGCCACCCGATTGGAGCTAGACGATCTTGTAGATTCCAATCGTTCTCGAACACGCTGAAAAGCAAGATCACCGCTGGCTTGTTATCAGCAGCAAGTGCTTTGATCACCAAGCTTTCATAACAATTGCCCTTCGTCTCGTCATCCGCGTCATTAACGGCAAATTCGATGATCAGAATGTCCGGCTGAACCTGACCGTCCCGAAGCACATCCCGGTCATAACGTATGATTCCAAGCTCAGAGGGTGTCCCACCTACACCGGCTTTGATCAGGTTAATCGAACTTCCGTCTGAGGGAGCATACCTATTCTTAAATTGCTCATAAGAACGATAAGCATAGCTTTGCAGATGAATAGGTATAGCACCTGCACCTTGCGTAATTGAACCTCCAATATAAGCAATATTAGTCGGTTCACCTTTTCTAGCCTTCTCAATAGCTCGCTTCAACCTAACATTGTTACCCTTGTTCAGAAGAGATCGTTCGATCAACTCGCGATATGCCTGAGATTCAAAGTCCACCTGCGTCTCATTCGCTGATTGTACAACGCCTTCAGGATCACGTGGTGCTGAATATTCTCGTTTATCATCTACACTTCTTTCATCGTCCAACATGTTGAGTCATCACGATCCTTTCTGTTCCCACCTAGCTCTATCCCTCCGAGTTTAGCGCTCATATCCTGTAACAACAACCTGACAAAGTATAGGACTTGACTCAATATATCACTTGGATTCGCTGTCTAATAGACGAGATACGGAAAACCTATAATTTCTGATGTAAACGCTTTAATTTATAGAGTCGAACCAGTGATACAATAGGATAAACCGATTCATTAAGGGAGGTAAAGCATGCAAATTACAGGTCAGAATGCATATGATTCAGGTACGTATACCAATATGTTTCACAAGTTAGGGTATAGCGAACAAGAGATTAACACACGACTGGAGTTGACATGGAACGAATTGTTCTATGGAGATGAACAAACACGAATCTATTACCCTATGGGTGAAGACAAAGGTTATTTGCTGGACACAGGCAACCACGATGTACGCTCTGAGGGCATGTCTTACGGAATGATGATGGCTGTACAGATGAACAAAAAAGAAGAGTTTGATCGTCTATGGAACTATGCCTACACATTCATGCAGCACACTGAAGGACGATATAAAGATTATTTTGCATGGCATTGTAAGCCTGACGGAACCCGGATCTCACAAGGACCTGCACCAGATGGTGAGGAGTTCTTTGCCATGGCTTTGTTGTTCGCCTCTAACCGCTGGGGAGATGGCGATACGCCATACAATTACCAAGAACAAGCTCGAAAAATTCTCCGTGCGTGCATTCATCAAGGTGAGAACGGTGAGGGCGATCCCATGTGGGATCCAGAGACTCGGCTAATTAAATTCGTGCCCGAATCGCCATTCAGTGATCCATCTTATCATCTCCCGCACTTCTATGAACTGTTCGCCATCTACGCAGATGGGGGGGATCAGGTATTCTGGCAAGAGGCCGCGGCCGCAAGTCGGGCATATCTGCATACGGCCTGCCACCCTGTGACTGGACTTTCGCCTGAATACGCCAATTATGATGGCTCACCTGCTCCCATTCAGCCTCACGGTGACTATAGACACTTTTACAGTGATGCCTATCGAGTTGCAGCGAATGTTGCGCTGGACTGGGAGTGGTTCCGCAAGGATCAATGGCAAGTCGAACAATCCAATCGGATTCAGTCTTTCTTCAGCGACATTGACGTATCCGATTATCGTCGTTATACCATTGAAGGCGAAGCCTTTGACGAACCTTCCTTGCACCCCATAGGTTTGCTTGCTACCAATGCTATGGCTTCACTGGCAGCAGACGGCCCGCATGCAGAGTCATTTGTTCAGCAATTTTGGAACACACCTCTGCGCCAGGGAGAACGCCGCTACTACGACAATTGTTTGTACTTCTTCAGTCTGCTTGCCTTAAGCGGCAGATATCGGATTTATTAATTTACATCGTAAACAGAAGACGCATAAAGCCCTCTGGTTTCTTCGGAAGCCAATGGGTTTTATGCGTCTTCTGAATTTTTACTCATCCTAATTCTTGAATGTCATCTAAACTGTGTCATTCGAATATAAGAATCTCCTCTTCTACACCCCAAGTTACAATTACACTTTCGATGTCTTTCCAGTCTTCCACACTACTTCTAGTTGGCAGCTGAATGACTTCATTCGGCTTAATAGAAACATGAAGTGTGTTACTAGTAGAACTGTTATTAGGGTGTAGAATATTAATCTCTACCTTTTCATCAACCAGATCTTCTCCAATGTATTGTATGGAAGGAACCTCTTCGTACTCACCCTTCTTATAAACAAGATCAATTGTCACAATCCAATGATCTGATTTGGCTACGACACGCTCATCATTGACTGATGTAGTGCAGCCGCATAAACCCAGTAATGAAGCAAAAAGAATCAAAATCGCTAGTCGGCTAGAGATAAGAACATCTCCTCTTTTTTGCCCATATTATAGCATAATCCCCGCAACCATACAGTTGGTTTAGCCGACAATTCCAGTACGTTCCACACTCTCTACGAAGTATCGCTGTACAAACAAGTAAATTACGATCAACGGTAAGATCGCCAGCAAAACGCCTGTATCTTGAATCATGCTTAGGTAGAAAGGGTCTGCCTTCGAAGCGCCATCGCTGACTTGTTGAGCCAGATTGTATGGAAGAGACGACAACTGGGTAGACATCACCTTGCTGGATGTCAGATATGTGGTCGTGTAGAAGCTGTCGTTCCACTGCCAAACAAAGGAGAACAGCATTACAGTTACCATCGACGGGATGGCATTGGGTAACATAATTCTGGTAAA
Organism: Paenibacillus tundrae; assembly: GCF_036884255.1. Lineage (NCBI taxonomy): Bacteria > Bacillati > Bacillota > Bacilli > Caryophanales > Paenibacillaceae > Paenibacillus > Paenibacillus tundrae. The sequence goes on from NZ_CP145605.1 coordinate 3,734,907, forward strand.
CGTCCGGCCAATCCCTGCTCCGTCCACGTAAGCTGCCTCTTCCACCTCTTTAGGGATTCCCCTGAAAAACTGGCGAAAGATGAAAATATACAGCCCCGCTTTGAGTGAATTCGCCGTAATAGCAGTAAGAATGAACGGCCAGTACGTATTCAGCAGATTAATGGGTTTGCCTGTAATAAGCGTTATAATACCCATCAGATCAAAGCTTTTTAGATTAAGATAGACCGGAATCAGAATCGTTGTTGGTGGAACAAGAATCGTCAGAATTACGCCAGCAAACAACCAGTTACTGCCTTTGAATTTCAATCGGGCAAACCCGTAGCCAGCAAGTGCGCAAGAAGCCGTCGTTAGTAGCGTCGTTGTAGCAGATAACGCAAATGTATTAAACAGCGTTACCCAGTAATCCATGACGCGAATTGCTTCCTTGAAATTGTCCACGGAGAAGTTCTGGGGAATCCATACAACGACTGCTGAATACAGATCTCCCTTGTCCTTAATGGACGTTGACACTTTCTGAAATATAGGAAAGAGGATAACAAAAGAAAGTCCGGTAATTAGAACAAAACGGATGATGGACCACAGCCAGCCTTTCCAATGTTCTAATGATAATAATCGTGAAGTTGTCACACTAAACCTCCTCCTTTCTAATCTTGATAGAAGACCCGTTTCGAGAAAATAATAGATACGATGACCAGAATGATGGCGATCGCTAAGAAGTAGACCCATGCCATAGCAGAGCTTAGACCAAAATCAAATTTGACGAAGCCAGTATCCCGGATCAGTTTTGTCATGGCATTATTAGCAAACGAATCAATGATCGTATAGATTGCATTGACGAAAATAAGCGGACTCACCATGGGAAACGTGATCTTCCAGAACGCCTCGTATCCGGTTGCACCTTCCATCTTAGACGCCTCATATAGTTGAGGAGAGATCGTCTGAATACCGGCTAGAAAGATCAAAATCTGTACACCAGATTGACTAACAATCTGATAGATTCGATCTACGGCACTGCTTAAATAGGTGACAACCCATTCACTTACTCCTGCATCAAGCATCAGGTTCTCCAATTCGAAAGTCCCCAGCGAGCTACCACCTGTACTGCTTTGATTAACTGCATCAATTAGGCTTGTGCTCTCCAGTGTCATGATCACGCCTGATGCAAGAATGACCGGCAAGAAAAAGATCGAACGCGCTACAGCTCTACCTCTGAATTTCTGGTTCAGAATAACCGCAAGGAACAAACTAAAGATGACAATAAGCGGCACGTTCACAAGTACATCTGTCACCGATTCGATGAGTGCCCGGTTAAAGCTGGTATTCACGGTCAATGCCTGAATATAATTGGTGACCCCAGTGAATTGAATTGCGATCCCTTCTGCATTCGCCTGTATTGTGCTCAGGCTGTACCTTAGGGAAGCCAGTAACGGAACGAAGAAAAACAATACAAATCCAACAAGCCAGGGAAGCACGTAAATCATGCCCCACATGGCTTTCTGCTGAGCATACGTACGACTTCCCCATTTCCTCTTCAGGAGCGTCTTCAGAGCTGCTCACCACCAGTCACATAACTTTGGGCTTCCACAGTATGGTTCTCAACTTCCACAGGAAAGTCGTTATAATTCACGATGACGAATCCACCGCCCTCATACGTTGTCTGAAAGACACCTTCTGAAACGGATTGATGCGCGATCATCGAACGACCTATAAACGGCAGGTTTGCCTGATTAACCTCTCTGTACATCTCAGCCGCCAGGTCGATCCACTGCTCATAATTCGCCGCATAGAGATGATCAAAATCAGTTTCTTTCACGACGTGATTGGGAGCATTAAACCAAGCGAAATATGGACTTGCCCCATATTCAATCAACTTCAGCACATACTGTCTTGCGTTCGTATATGTCGATAGATTATAAGGGGAACCGGTATAGCTGATACTTCCGTGCATGACAAGCTGAAAGAACGGAATCTCTTCATCCTCCAGCTTGAATCGACTGCTGGTCAGAGGAGCATCTGTAAGACCTGTGATATAAGGAAGTGCATAAGCGTTCCCTCCCTCGGCAACTACGGAGCCGATCTGCTGCTTGATTTGTTCAAGTGTAGTCGTCACCGTGCTTAATACCTCAGTTCGATCCAGCAGCTTCTTCGGATTCATGTCACTATTCAATTGTTCTGCCAGATCTGACAGGGAAAGCCCCTCCGTTTCAAGCGGTTTAAGCGAATCAAGCATTTTATCCGTTACATTACCCAGTAGATTCGGAGAGAGAATGTATGAAGGCGATCGATCCCGGTCGGGACGTTGGATTGCACGATTCGTCGGATAGTGCACCGCCGGTTGCTGGGTCAGCGTGCGGGATGCCTCTCTGGATGGTTTGAATCCACCTTTGGAATGCACATTCAATACCGCTACATCTGGATAAAATCCAATGCCAGCATCACGAGCAAACGTGCTGAATTCACGCATTGCTTTTTGCCCGCCGATGGCACCATCGACTTTAATTGAATCTGGTATACGGTGATGAATTCCCCCGTTAAGCCATCCTGCATAACGAACCTGAATATTAGCAACTTCCTTCTCCATTAACGTAGAGAGTATCTTCTCTGCTTCGTCAAATGTAGTTAACGCCTGTGTGGAATCGTAAGGAATGCCCAGCATATGCTGCCTTGTTGTTATACCTCCAAATAGTTTGAGATAAAAAGGGATGCTGTCCTGTTCCTTGCTGGCTTGTTCCTCAGGCACTCCGCCCGTTCGTTGCAGGTAACTTCGATACACGGAGGCAAGACCCGAATAACTAGCCTCTTCTGCACCAACAAAAGCATAACGAACTACAAAGTCAGATACGGTCGGCTGATTCTGAAATTTGGGAAGTGTTCGTACCATATCGCTGGCCTGCAGTGTAATATCGCTTTTATTCACTACATAGAAGCTTGGGTATACGTTGTTGTAGCTATTAAGCTTGCCGCTGATATCTGCGTTGACAACTGCAACAGCATCCCCTTCCTCAATAATGCCTAGAAAAGCACCATCCGTCCGAATTAATCCGAAAACCGGCAATCTTGCTTTGGCTTCATTAGAACTTGCTTCCCGCATTTTCATCGTGAGGTCAGACCCATATATATCCTGCTGATAGGCAGGGTATAGCGTCTTCCCATTGTTAAAATGAATCAATGCTCCTGAGCCGTCAGGAACCAGCATAGAGCCCTCTTCACTTGTACTACCTGCTCCGAAATATTCCAGCACAGATATGCTGTTAATTGGATATTCCTCTGGAAAATGAATGCCCGAGGCAGGTACCCGTACCAACAGATCCTGTCCGTCCAGCTCATATTCCATCGTGAGCATAAAGAGTCGTGGCCCACTTCGTTCCTGCTCGATTCCATGTTCCGCATGGTCTTGCACCAGATCCTCTTCCGTGTATCCGGCTTCGTCCAAAGCTTTCAAGGCTCGGGATAGCTGCAACCCTTGCAGCGCCTTATCATTTCGAACATAGACGCCCTCGTCCTTGTCTTCTGCATAACCAATCTTCAGGGCTCGTTCCCCAACCTTGTCGAGCTGAGCGAGTAAGTCTTGCTCGAAACGTTCTTTGCTAATCTTGACTGGCAAGTCCTCGATCGAACGCTCGGTACTTCCAAACTGATAGTGCACCCGCACACCATTTGGCAATGCTTCATAGCTTATCTGCTTATGTCTGACACTGTCGGTGTAGGAGTTCACGGTACTGCTCTGGCCGAGACTATTAAAGAAGCTGAGCTTGGTTTGCGACGATAAAAGATCTTTGTTAATCCCTGCTGCGATCGCATCCTGCTCTCGATCTGTAGGATTGCTGCGCCAGATTTGCCCACTTTCCCGATGAATAACTGCAATTTCGGCAGTCTCTTCTTGAATGAACAGTTGCAACGCATTATTTTGGACAATCCCGAGCATGCCTGGTAGGCGATCATCACGAAAGGAGGATTTTAGTTTTTCTCCGGGAGGCAGGGAAGGTATATCAACCTGATCAGCAGCATTCGCAGTCACTTGGGTTAATGGTGAATCCGAGAACTGACAACCGCTGAGAAGCAGGCTGCTCACGAGCAGCATTCCAGTTATTTTTTTGACTACAGCGTGTTTCATTGCTTGTTCCCCCTCCCTTAGCCCCGAAGCACTAATTCCTGATAGATAGTCACTGCAAAAGATACAATCTGTTGTACGAGACTGAAGAATAACAGGCACAAAAATGCCATGAATGCCATAGCTACAAGTGTTAGGAACATAGTGAGTATCGTTTTGGCTGGCGTATACTGGTGAACCGTCATATTGCCAACGAATAACAGGTACACCGTCCAGCCAATAGCAATCGCATTAGAGAAATAATAAAAGGCGGTTTCTTGTACAGAGATTACAAGACTCAGCCAGATCCAAGGAAATTGAATCAACAACAATGGAACCAAGGCGAAGCATGTAGACATAAAAATTTCGGAAAACTTGCCTTCCCCATCCATCAGTGTCGTTAAGGACCAGTTCGCAACACACCAGAACAACACTGGAACGATGACATATACCATTTCAAGCAGACTGTTTAGCCGTTTCGGATTGTTGAAATTGATTAGAAAACCACTGTACTGTGCATGCAAAATCTTGGTCATAATCAAAAGCAGCATGATCATACCTGCAATCAGCAGTGTCATTTTCTGATTTCGTTCATATTTCAATTCCCAATATCCGTCAAACGGATGAAAAATGAGATGCAGCGGATATTGGTATAATTGCTTACTTGACGCCAGCATTCGTTGTCCTCCTTTTCTGCCTACGAACGATCATGACGGTGACAAGCGAACCTACAGCTAGGAATAGTCCAGACATCATCCATGAGAAATGCTCACGCATCAGCTCTTTGCGGAACAACAGAAACGCTTTGGAATAACCAAGACGCTCCATGCTACGCTTGAAGTACTGCGCAGAATCTGCATATTCCTTCTGGCGAAGCAGAGCTTTACCAATCCCGGCATAGGCATATTCCAGATTGGCGTTCATCTCAGCAGCTTTGGCAAACAGCAACGACGAACGATCTTCGTCACCGTTATAATAACTGCGCACCGCATCGTGTAATGTACGCCCATACTCGGTCGTTTGAAAGACGGTAATTTCACCAAGTGCTTTGTCCAGTACGAGGATCCTCTCCCCAGCACGCTCAAGTGCAACAGGTGTATTAAATTGCCCCTGACGATTACCAATGCCACCAAAAATATGGAGCAGATAACCGTCACCATTGTAGGTGAAGACTCGCCCTGTATTCGCATCTAGCACGGAGTACATGTCACTGTCCCCCACGTCAACATCAATCAGTCGCGAAGGTCCTGTTTCAGTGGTGTACATCATATCTCCTTGAGGTGGCTGGTAGCCTTCTCTGCGCAAGATGTCCGTTCCTTGGGCGTTCAGCTTCTTAATTGGATCCTTACCACGATCTCCACTTGTAGCATAGATGAATCCCTCTTCATCCATATCTAGATTCGTGAACTCCGTTGGCGTGAACATGACCATCTGACTCCGCTGCTCACGAGTTGCAAATCGTTTCCACAGATACTCTACCGGGTCAACCTGAACTCGATTAGCTCCGATAAATGAGGAGAACGTGCCATCCGCGTTAAACTCCATGAATCCGTCAAAGACACCCTCAGCCATAACGTAAATGCGTTCTCCTTTGTCCATGACGACCCGTATAGGCTTAAATTGAAAGTCTGCTCGCAACAGATCTGATTGCGGCTCAGCTACAATGTTGACCAATTGTCCAAGTTCATCTAGATGCACCACACGTTGATTATCTGAATCTGCCACTAGCAAATGTCCTTTATCCGTAACGTAAAGCCCTCGAGGGTTATTAAAATGGTCTGGCTTCCCTTCACGTTCAAATGAATCGATTACCCGAACGAGCTTAAAGTTACGATCCATCTCGATGATCCGTCCATTGCCTGAATCCAGTAGGAAGACCCGCTCATCGGCTGTAACATGCAGGTCGCTCGGTTCCTTGAACGCATCCGTGTTCAGCTTCCTGCCCGTAATGATTGCCGTTGCTTCATATGCGGCTGGAGCAGGAACCGCTTCGCCCCAATAGGAATAATGATATGCGTCTGACGTTCTGTCCGCGTTGACTAGGGGTGCCTCATGCCCGAACAACAGGAGGCAGACCATGCCTATGATGATCCATTTTCGTTTGTTCCTTGTGCTTGCTCGCACCTAGCTGCCTCCTTTCTAGTCCTTCATTCCAGAAGTGGCCATCGTCTGCATAACACTGCTCTGGGAGATGATGAACAAGGTGATCGGTACAATCATGAGCAGCAAGGCGACAGCAGCACCAACCCCTGCCCTTGCGATCCCCCCCTGAACAATCTGACTGAGCGCATAATGCAGCGTTTTGAGATTCTCACTATAAATGAAGCTACCGCCATCTGTTCCCCAAAGTGCAGGAAACTGCAAAATCATGAGTGTAAGCCAAGCGGGCTTCACATTGGGCATCACGATGCTCCAGAAAATTCGGTATTCATTGGCTCCGTCGATTTTGGCTGCCTCCAGCAACGCATCGGGAATCTGCTCCATGAACTGTTTCATCAGGAACAATCCCAGCGAGAATGCAAGCGACGGCACAATAATGGACGTGTGTGTGTTAATCCAGCCGAGCCATGACATCACCATGTAGTTGGGAATTGCAGTAACATGTGGTGAGAACATCAGTGACAAAATGACGATCGTGAACAACACTTTGGAGCCAGGAAAACGGTATTTGGCTAGCGGATAAGCTGCTGCAGAAGCAAGAAGGATATGCCCTGCGGTTCCGACGAGCGTAATGAGCAGTGTATTAGCAATGTACCGAGATAACGGTACCCATGAGTTGCCCATGAGATTAATCAGATCTGCAAAGTTCTCCGTCGTCGGATTATTCACCCAGAAGCGAGGTGGGAAAATAAATAACTCATCCAGTGGCTTGAAGGCATTGTTCACGGCGTAGATGAGCGGAAGTACCATAAATGACCCAAACAGAGCAAGCAGTGCGAATAACATCAAGCTGACGGTAAATGACCGATTGAGTTTCTTCGGCATGCCAAAGATGGCCCGTACCTTGCTGGTCATTGTCATTCACCTATCTTTCTCAGCATTTTTTGCGTTAGAACGTTTGTTCCAAGCATCAGTGCAAATAAAACGGTGGCGATGGCCGAAGCGTATCCCATTTCGAAGCGAATCGTACCAAAGTCCATCAAATGAGTGACCACGGTATGCGCAGCATAGTTCACACTCGGGAAACCTGCTAACGCAATGGAGATCTCCGCTACAGCGAATGAAGCTGTGATCTGCATGACTGCACCAAACATCAACTGCGGTCTCATCGAAGGCAGTGTAATGAACCAAAGTTCCTGCCATCGGTTCTTAATGCCGTCCACTGTACCAGCTTCCACCAAAGACCGATCGATGGTCTGAAGCCCTGCAATAAAGGCTAGAAAGCTGGTACCTAAGCTAAGCCATAGCTGTACAATAATGACGATGGCTAACACGTACTTCTCGTTGGACAGCCATTGAACCGGCTCCAGTATGATGCCAAGACGCATCAAAAAGCCATTCATGTAACCGTAGCTGTCACCAGAGAAAATAATGAGCCAGATGAAAAAGACGTTGCCGGATATGGATGGTGCATAGAATACCAGCGTCATCACTGCCCGTACTTTGGGGGACAGCTCATTAATGATCCAGGCAAATAAGAAACAAGCAATATAACTAACTGGACCCGTGATTACAGCAAAAAGCAGCGTGTTTTTGAGTGCAATTAGAAATACATCGTCATTTAGGAAAAGCCGTGAGTAATTCTGCCAACCGATAAATCGCGGCAACTCCAACATATTGAAGTGAAAGAAGCTTAAGCCGAGCGAAATACCGACCGGAATGACCGTAAACATAAAAAAGATCAACATGAACGGTGCCATCAAAATATAATAGTGCCTGCTGAGATATAGATCCCGTTTAAGCAGGGTCCACCAGCCGACGTGGCGCGCTTGGATGGCAGGAGCGGCGGCTGTCTTGGTTGTTTTGGCTTGCAACCGTTACCCTCCCTTTCCTCTATTTCAGATTAAATTCCTTACGTTTCAACTCAATTTCATCATCGATATACAATACATAATCGGACAATGCCTCACGAGGGTTCTCATTGGCGTTGACGACCTTACGGAACGCATTATCTAGATGTCGACCGGTAAAATACCCTCCGGGAACTTGCGGAATGCCCTGCACCCACTCCCATTGCTTCTCCAGGTTTTGATAATCTTTCACAGGCCAAGGTAATTGCTCCAGAGCCTCTATATTGGCTGTTGGATAACGAGCAGCAGCACCCATTAGACCTTCCATTTCTCTTCCGTATTCAATCTGTGTCTGCTCATCCGTCCACCACTTCATAAACTTCCATGCTGCTTCTTTGTTGTTGGCATTTTCAAGCATCATCACGGCACTGGTCGAGCTAGCAACTTCATGTCGAATCGAACCATCCGGAAGCTCCGTGCCCGGAACAATTGTGAAGTCCCAGAGGTTACGTATTTCCGGAGCCATGACCGTCAGCATGTTATACGTGGTGTAATCCGCAATACCAATTGGCATCTCTCCAGTACGGAAGCGATTCGGAAAATCAGCTTTTAGCGGAAATTTGTAATTGGTATAAAATTGTGTCCATCGCTTGAACGCATCCATCGAAATCTCCGAATCCAGTGCACTCTTCTTCTGATCCTCGGCATAGAAGGTGCCATCATTCTGGTATAGGAGCATAGCAAAGGTTGCATTTGGAACTAGATTGGCGTTATTCAGCGTATCCTCAATAGGCAGATAAAACTCCATGTTATGCTTCTGCAACACAGCAATAGCGTTGTATACGTCCTGCCACGTTTTGGGCGGCTCCAGCTCCAGCTCACTGAGGACATCTTTTCGGTAGAATAACATTGGAAATTGCTGTTGCTCCGGAAGTGCATAGACACCATCGTTGTAACGGTAAGGCGTTAACCCACTTGCGCGGAATCGATCTGCAATTTCTTCAAAGTCTGGGAACGTGCTCAGATCAGCTGCCGCATTTCTCATCGCATAGTTTACGGGAATATCTTCACCCATCTGCATAGCCACGTCAGGTCCTTCGCCAGCAAGTGTCGCGGGTAACAAGATGTTAGGCGGAACAAGGCGCAATTGTACGGAGACATCCGTATCTGGTGTAAATGAATCGTCAATCAATCCTTTTAACACTTGAGCCTGATCTCGTCCGGTCGTAATCCATACCGTAATCGAGTCCTTCTTCTGTTCCACATTACCGATACTGTCGTAATCCTCCGTGTAGGAAGCGACATAAGCGCCCATTTCGTGCTTCACTTGCTGGAATACGCTCGCTTCTGCTCTTGGTAATGCTTCATTTGGCGAAGACACAACCAAGTAATCCAATGTAATCGGTTGTTCACGAACCGACAGAATCCACGTACCGAGTCCGCCTACATTAATTTTGAACGTATCCAGACGTTTGGGTACTGTCTCCGGCCTAGCTGCCATATCCTCTAGCTGAACGACCATCGCATGCAAGATAGCAACCTTATCACTCTGTTCACCTGTTGCCTGTTCCAGATAATCGGCTACAGAACGAAGTGTATCTGCCTGCCGCTCAAAGACCTCTGTCATCTCTGGAATACGGCGTTCCAATTGATAATCCCGCAGCGGATCAGGTGTTTTGGAGGTAATCATCAATATTTTGCGGTACATCTCATTCAGTTCAAGCACACTGGATTCCACAGTACGAAGGAGCGGCGCTATATCGCCGAGTGTTACCGTCATTCGCAATCGATGCGTGCCTTTTTCGAGATGGAACAAATAAGGCTTCTCTTCACTACTTCCCAATACTTGAGTTTGCCAAGCTGGGCTGTAATTAAATCGAAGGCGTTTCATCTCCTTGAATGGAACTTGACCGTTGATTGTCAGACTACGGGTCGCATAGACGCCGCGCAGCTGATCCTGCTTCACTTTTAACGCGATCTGGTATAGTCCGTCTTCAGGTACCTCGACCTCCCACTCGATCCATTCGCCAGGCAACTTCCAATTGATGCCGCCAATGGCGTTGACTCGAATTTTGGATACGTCGTAGGGCTCCAGCGAAGGGCTCGAACGATCTGATATTGGCGCAAGCGTAGGCGATGACTTACTCACTGCCTGTTCTCCTTGAACTTTCAGCATCAATGAGCTTGCTTCTGTTAGACCGCGCGAGGCATAGACCTTCTCTACGTCTGCATAGGAAGGGATGTCCTCTTCCTGGTACAACTCAATGTAATCAATCGCCATACTCTCTCTCAGCGAGGTGAGCGATAATTGTTGGTTTCCTTTTTCAAAATAAAACTGAAATGGTTCCTCGAAGTAGCCTGCGCTATCTTTGAACGAAGCGATCTGCCATTCAGGCTGTTCCACTTGCCTTGGTCTGAGGTCATTGCCGCGATCATCCCTGCGAATGCTATCTTCACGATTGCCCCATACTCTGTCGAATAAGAGGACGTCTGCTCCTCTGAAAGGAACCTCCCCGTTCAGCTCAAGTCTCCGTTCAATACCTGAACTTTTGCCTGCAACGGGATAATAGTGGATACGAAGATGGTACAGCCCACTCACCTGCACAGGAACATCCCACCGGATGCTTCCCGTTTCCGGCGTAATTACAGCACTCCCATCCAATCCGGCATAACCCTGTACGACCTCAAAACCGTCACCATCGGTCTGGGCATAAGCTTCGCCTTCAATTCGCACGGTTTGCTCGGGTTTGGCTGTATTCGAATGGGTAGTCAGGTAATATTCATAGCTGCGTGAATCCTCGGTACCCGATATCGCCTCAAAATCCTCAAGCGCATGCACTATTCCTGGACTCCGATCCCGCGATGGATATAAGGTCCATATGGAGAACACCAGAGCCACAACGAGCACAAGGATCAGTCCCTTTTTCTTTCGTGACCGCATGTTCGAATGTATCCCCTTTCCTGTATTCGTAAGCGACAACGACATGATGAGCTAATCCAGGCAGACCGCGTCCTAGAGGCGATCTACCTGGAACTTTAATAGCGAAGTTTATTGGTATACCTCATCAATTGCGGCTTGAAATGGTGCTTTGTATTTCTCGATCAGGGTCGATACCGATACGCCTTCCTTCAGCTCGGCGTCGAAATCCCAGAAAGGCAGGGAAGGGAACGTATTATGATCCAAAACTAACATGCCCTCTGCCACCGTTCTGGCATTGTTGATGTCGGCTTCATCTGCCAAATTTGTTTCTAACGAAGATTGTTCTGGATAATCATAGACCGAATCAATTTCATTGATTTTTTCCCAGATATACATTAGTTGCTCGGGATTCTCCACCGCTTTAGGAATCGTTAGTGCTTGGTAACGTGATTCACCGGAATGATAAGCTGACGCACTCGGTCCTTTCGGAAATGGCACAAAGCCGATGTCATAATCCTGCATGTCTGTCATAATGCCGCTAACCTCGTACATTGCACCTGAATACATCAACGTATTACCTTGACGGAAAAACGTTGCTGGCTCCGTCCAATCGCCGCCTTCCGTCGCTCTGCCAACCTTCTCTGTGGCAAGTTTAGAGAGGAAGTTCAGTGCCTCTTTTGTTTTCGGATCTTCCAGGTTCTGTTTATCCTCTTTCGTCAAGGATGCTTCGTTCGAGTAGAGGATCGGTTCAAGCAGACCCGTCTGTGCTAATCCCCATGTATCCAGCTTACCGTCGTTATTGCGGTCCTGATTCGCCTGCTTAGCAACGCTAATGAACGTATCCCAGTTCCACTCATCGGCATCAACATACTCCTGTAACGGCTTTAAGCCGAGCTCCTGCATTAATGTGCGGTTATAGAATATTCCATTGATGAACGAAGACTTATCTTCAGTAAATCCATAACCCTTACCTTCGTATTGCATATATTCCTTGGTCGTTTTCTGATTAAATACCTTGTCGTTTTTGATATAATCATCCACCGGCCATAACAGATCTTGTTTGGTCAACGCTGGAATCGCATAGTTTTTTCCTAACCTCACTAGATCACCAAGCGGTTCGCCCGCCATCAGAGAAGCGACCACTTTTTCTTGATATTCTCCAAAATCAATCGAGACGTATTCAATCTCGAAGTTATGCTTTTTCTTCAATGCTTCTAGATTTTCAATGCGCTGAATGTTATCCGGATTGCTATCTGTAATTTCCATGTCCCACCAGGCAACAACTTTGATCGTTCTGCCGCCCATGTCAAAATCCATCTCTGGTGTGGATAATTCATTCTTCGGCTCTGCTTCGCTTGTTTGTTCCTCTTGCTCTTGTGGTGCGGGTGTTTCCGGCTCAGGCTGAGCCGTAGGTGCGGAACTACATGCAGCAATCAGTAACATCAGTGCACATACCAAACTCAATAGCATAAACTTGTTTTTTCTCATCGTCTTCCCCCCTAATGTCGTTTGCTCTCAAAGTGTATCGCTCATATGAAAGCGCAAACAACCTGCCAAAATACAGGTATTTACCCCGATGGACTATAGAACACCTGACTTTTTAGCCAATATCGAAGTGTTACGCCTTCAAATGGTAAAGAAATGCACCATCTGCAAAAATATGGACATTGTATGCGCTTTCTTTTCTTCTCATAATGAAGGTAAGCCTTATTTCAGTGGAACTATCGGTTGAAAATTCAGGAGAAGGTGAGGTTTTGCTTCATGTACAACATATTACTTGTGGATTATAGTCGTCGTTTGTGCAGAGAGCTGGAACACCTATTACAGCACAACAAATCAGACTATACGATTGGGGATTGCGTCTTTGACTCAGCAGCTGCTTTGACCGCTATGTCTAAACAGGACTTTACTGTCGTTGTCATATATACAGAGCGGTATGATTCCGCGGGGTTGTGGCTATGTCATCACATTCGAAAAACAAGCGAAATCCCTATCCTTCTTATTGGTGGGAGGGATCACTTCAAGCTTGTACGCAAGGCGTTAATATATCAGGTGAATGATTACTTGCCTTCTCCTCTCATTACATCCGCTCTGCTCTGTAGTCTGCATGAACTTCGTACGAAGCTGGAACCAGAGCCAATGAAGAAAACAGCAGCTCTCACACCGCCCATTCAAATTAATGGCAAAGCGATAGACTCTAATCATGTGATTCGAATTGTCAAAGCGTATGTAAGGGATCATCTGAGTGATGAGATTACACTAAAAAAAATATCGGATATGCTGCATTTTAACTGTGCGTATCTCGGACAGAAGTTTAAGCTTGAAGAGAAGATGTCCTTCAATGATTACATGCTGCAGCAGCGGATGGAAAAAGCAAAACAGCTTCTCTTATCCACGGATCTGCGAATTTACGAAATTGCTGTTGGTGTAGGCTATAAGGATATCGACTGGTTCTACAAAAAGTTCAAAGCTTATACGGGATCAAGCCCCAATGCATATCGAAGGCAAAAAATCCACACCGCGTAGGCATGGATTGTCCGGATCTATATGCACATAATTGAAGTTAATAGATTGGCATCCCCCTACCCACGAGACGCTAGCTCTCCTCTCAGCCAGCGTCTCGTGGGTATTCTATATCCTGCTTATCATGATTAATAATTTGTATAGCTGTTACTCATTATCACATCTAGCGCACTAACAGTGATTCACGGTATTCCTGGGGCGTCATCCCCGTCAGCTTCTTAAAGAGGCGGGTAAAGGAATGAGCAGCTTCATAACCAACCTGTAGTGCCACCTCGCGCACCATTAGATCCGACTTATGCAATAACTCCTTCGCTTTACGAATACGGCAGTCGTCGATATACTCTGACAGATTGATCCCCATCTCTTGTTTGAAAAGTCTGGACAGATAGGATGGGTTAAAATGATTCAGTTCTGCCAATCTCACTAGCGAGAGATCCTTCTCTAAATTGTCCTTGATATAACGACCCAACGATTGGATTACCAGGTTCGTTCGTTCCTCTTCTGATGATCGCTTGAAATGAACCAATTCATCCGCAGTGCGGTACAGAGACTGCACAGCATCTTTCATGCAGGCATAATCGCCGAGTTGCAGCAAGCTTCGCTGGTCAGCAGTACCCTGTTGAAGCCCCCACCGATTGCACGTCGAGTACAGCAACAGCGCCAGATGATAGTAGGTCTCCATCGCTCGTTCCATCGTCATATCCTGAAGCATTAGCTCACCTACAAGCTCTTCGAATATGTCATAAAAGGATTGAAATCGTCCGGTTTCCAAATATCCTGACATGACGTCTATGCGGCTTGATATTCGAACCGGATCTTTCGCAGCCCCAGCAGTGAAAACTTCGTAATTATCGGTCAACACCATGGATACCCCATCGCCAATCTTCATCCACTGCAGCAATCTTAGCCGTTCATATTGCTTAGAAATCTGAGACCAAGCACATGCACGCCCACTTAATGTAAACGCGATGGACATTTCAAGAGAAGCGAAGCAAGCTTCCTGTACGAGTTCCAACGTACCCTCAATATAGCTAGTAAACGGATTGGGTGCGTGTCCCTTCTCTTTTATGGGCTGGAGCAGCCAGATGATATCACCATAATGATCCGATACGCTAACATACGTTGCTTGTTCACTTAATAACGTAGAGCCAATAATACGGACGGAATCCTGAACCTGTCTGAGATTCGTTCCAGCATCTAGCGGTGTGTTAATTCGACCAAGCACTAGATATACCGGAGCGTCCGCCTGCAATTCGATGCTTCTCTTAGTCAGTTCAGTTTGCATTTCAGACATCTCAGATAGAGAGAATGGAGCAGAGTTACAGTCCTGGAGCAATTGGCGTACATACTCCTCCTGCTGGAACACAGCCAGCTGAATATGCAGTTCACGTGACCGTTCCAGCCCTTCAAGCATGTGGTGACTCTGCCTGATTTCTTCCATCACCTGTTCCACAATGGTTAGCACTTTGTCGTAGCCTTCCGTTTTGAGCAAATAACGTACATTGGGCATTTGCAGCGCTTTGTACGCATAATCAAAATCGCTGTGTCCTGTCAGAAAAATAATGCGACATTGCGGCCAATGAGTCTGAATCTCTTGAGTGAGTTCCAGCCCGCTCATGCCTGGCATACGGATGTCTGTCAGCACAATATCGATTCTACTCCGCCGCATCCAGTTCAATGCTTCTAAGGCCGAATAGGCTTTGCATACGTCAAGTTGATCTGGCATATGCCTGGAAAATGTTTCATACAGACTGTCTGTAATGATTTCCTCATCATCCACAATCAGAAGTCGATACATTCCTTTTCCCCCTCTTTCCATTGGATTCGAATCGTAACTTTCAAGCCCTGTAACTCGCTACGGGATAGAAACAGACCGCTTTCTTCCCCATAAGTCAGAACTAGACGTCTGTGAATATTCGTTAATCCGGTCATTTCGTCCGCACCGGCCTCGTTGCGAATTCGTGCTTGAAGCAGCATGATATCTTTATGTTGCAACTCCCTCCCATTGTCCTCCACGATGATCTCGGCATACGTAGCTTCCATATGAAATCGAACGCGTAAGAGCCCCATACTTGTATTTCTCTCAAGACTATGTTCGTAAGCATTCTCAATAATCGGTTGTATGATCAGTCTGGGTACCTGTATATGTTCCATGCCAGATGGCACTTGCCCGAACTCCATCTTAATTCGTCTAGAGAATCGTAATTGCTGAATATCGGTATATATTCGTGAATGCTCGACCTCCTCTTTTAATGGTACATAATCAGTGCCGTTGCGGGTGATGAAGCGAAAGTATTCACCAAGCATATTCGTAAACTGCTCGATCCGCTCCGTTTCTCCTGTTCTGGCAAGTGAGTTTAGAATGAAGAAGCTATTGTACAGAAAATGAGGATTAATCTGAGATTGGAGTTGCTTCAATTCAGCACGCTGCATCATCATTGTTTTTTTGAAATCACGGTCAATCAGTTGCTGTAGATTTTCAATCATGTGGTTGAAGCGGGCATACAAAAATCCAAATTCATCTGTGCGATGATGGATGATCGGAATATCGAGCACGCCTCCCTCCATTTTCTTGAACCTCTTGACCAATAACAGTAACGGGATGTGTATCAACCTATAACTGGAGTAGAGAAAAGCTGCGACCGCAATAAAGGATGTTATTGCAAATATCCAGGCCCACTGATTGAACCTACTGAGTGGTTTGGTTACGATTTTCTCAGGCAGATACGTAGCCACGGATAACCCTAACTTATCGATGTGAAGCTGATTCACATGATACATAATGCCGTCCACCTTCTTGCGATAGTTACCCTGCAGGTTCTTCTGACTGTACTCACGGTAACTGGCTAGAATGACGTCTCTCTGGTACTGATCCGAGATGGCGTGTCCTGTTCTATCCTCGATCAGCAGTGTGGCACTCTCTGGGTAGAGATTAAGCTCTGTTAATTCATGTTGAAATTGAGATGTATCTAGCTCCACCTGGATCACGAATAGAGGAGGCTCACCTCTTTTTCCCGTTAGCCTTACAGCACTTAGGTTCAAGGTATCGTCCTTTACAGTAAATCGAGAGTCCTCTTCAGGTAATGCCAAGCTAAAGTAATCAAAGGAATCCTTATCCAATTCATCAATGCCTTGTGTAGCCGAAATGCTCTTGTTGACTAATGGGATATGTACATAAACATTCTTAATATACGAACTGCTGTTTTTGAAGGCAGCCAGTCGTTCGGTTAAATAACCTAATGTTTCGCGTCGATCGACCTGCTCCATCATGTCCCAGAGGATCGCAAGACGATTCAATTTACGATCCTCTGCGATATCAAACTGCTGCAATTCCAACCATTCAATCTCCCTGCTCAGCTCTGTTGCATATTGACTCAATCGCCTATCCGTGGACAGGGAGATTTCCTGGCTTGCTGTATCGTAGCTCCAGTGGTACAAATACACACCCAGAAGAATCAGCGGCAATACAAAGATCAGATACGTCATAATTAATCGTACAAAAATACTGTTGAGCCACGACTTGGCAGGTATCTTCAACAATACGTTCACCTCCTGATATGAAGGTTGAAGAAATCACCTGTTGGCGCGTGATAAGGGAGACGGCTGGTGATTCATTGCGGTATTCATTTTGAACCACGCATTCACCTCCGATGTGATTTCATCCCCACCCAGCTTGCGCCAATTCTGAACGAATTGATCGAACTCTTCTATGGGGGAGCCGAGAATAATATTCATGTAAGCCTCAAGTTGTAGATCACGAAGAATGGTTTGCCGATCAATCATTGTGTCGGTGATTCCGCCGGTGAATTCGTCATTCAACAGCTGTCCATTTTGATCATAGGTATCCGCAATGCTGAAGGCACCTGTCGGACCATACGTTTGTTTCCAACCCCATCCGCTCTTCAAGCCTTCTGATTCATATGCAACAATTCGTTTATGGATCGCAAGCGCTTCGTTCTCCAAGCTCGAGAAATCTCCGGTCTCTCTGGCGTCGCGAATCTGACGATAGGCATCCATATTTTTGGTGCCGGGAAAAGGCGTTACTGGGGATAGCATCCATACAGCCCGTGAATCGTCATTGTAATACGTTTCATATTCGGCTTCCTCACCCCAATTTTTGTCCAGATGCATGTTCATAAGCTTGACGACAATCTCTGGATAAGCAAAGCCTTTTTTTACTGCAAAGTACTGTCCTGTATTGGAACGAAGTGGTACCAAAAGAGCACGGTTAGACTCAGCAACAATAGGATAAGCCTGCCACTGAGCATGTGGATCTGTATCACGAGTAGTCTGTAGCATAAATGGAGCCCACTGTTCACCATAGAGCATGCCAATCTGCCCGTCCTGAACTAAGCGGTACGCCTTATTTCCGTTTTTGTACGAAAAATCTGGATCAATCTGGCCTTCGAGATACAACCTCTGCAATACCTCCAGCACTGTTCTCACTTCAGGTTGTATGCCACCATACGTAAGATCGCCATTCTCATCTTTGATCCATATATTGGGGTAAGCTCCGTAACCCGCCATGAATCCTGTAGCGCCCATTACGGGATCCCATAAATAGCTAGTTAAGGCTAATCCATACGTATCCTGTATGCCATTTCCGTTAGGATCTTGCGCTGTAAACGCTTTCGATATGTGAAGTACATCTTCCATCGTTTCAGGCGGCTGTAGACCTAGCCTTTCCAACCAATCCGTTCTGATCCATAGATATTGCGCTGTTTCAATGGAAGAAGAGGATTCCGGAATTGCCATTAGGTTACCGTCAATCGTGGCAGCATCGAACGCTCCCCTTCCCTCCGCTTCTAATATTTTTTTTGTTAATGGAGAAGCGTGTGTTCGGTATACTTCAGTCAGATCTTCAATCAATCCAGCGTTGCTTAATTGCCTGAGCTGATATGGATTCACTTTGACTACATCCGGGAAACGACCTGCCGCAAGGGATACCCCCATTTTTTGATGATATACATCACCAGTAGCAATCCAATCATAGTGAATCTGAATGCCAAGTTCTTGTTCATATAAGCGAGTCCAACGATTGTTGGTAAGGGTCTCATCAGGCAACTGATCAATCATCCGCTGTATGTCTTCTCCGGTTTCCCTTACAAAAGAGACTTTAATGGGTGGGTCATACTTCCCTAACACCGTTGAAGATCGTTGCTGTTGTCCGTCAGACGAGGAATGTAATTGTCCAGAATTCCCTTGTGTATGGCCAGCGGGAATGCACACAGCAAGAACGATGATAAAGGTCCATCTAGATCTGTACAGCCATCTTTTATTCACGACGACATGCCCCCAGTTCGATTGGAATGAACACATTCATTTTTCTATTATCTGGAATCTCCATCATTGTACAACATCTTGCATGGCAGGAGTAACGAAAAAGCCGCCATTTGGCGACTTTTATACGTGTGCATCGTACATAGTTTGATTACTTGATATGATAATTGAAATTTGAAAAATCAGCTGCGCCCCCGATCATTTCCGTGGAGTACAGAAACAGACCGATACGGCAACCCATGAAATGATCTAGCTTATAGAACATCCGGTGAGTGATGCCGAGACTCTTCCACGCTGTACCGTCCCAATAGCCAAACGAACACTCATCCTGGTTATCTACAAAATTCCCTGTCGCTTGTAGTGTAATCAACGGGCCATCTATAGGAATCCGCGCATGCTCTGTCGCTGGCTCTTCATCAATCAGATTACCAAATATGCTCGAATCTTCGCTCTCTCTTGCCTGCATAACAAGGTAATACTGGCCTTCCTTTTTCGTGAGTGCAATCAGACCATACGTGCCGATCAGGAAGCATAAACCAGCATAATCTCCATCATTCAAACCACTGCCATCTAGCGTAACCGTTGCTTCACAAGTCGGCCCCATCGAACGCTGAGTTAGTGTATTTACGGCGAAGGTCAGATTCGGGCTAAGTTGACCCGTTCGGATTCGATAAACTCCCGGCACTTCTGTGACTGACCAGAGCTCGTCGTGCGGTGTGTGATTCCACTGCCAAAAGTCTTGAAGACGCACCTTGCCGTCTTCCTGTACGGTGTACTCAAAGCAGTCACTCCCAACAAGTGGTCTATACGCATACCCCGGCCTTGTGCTCGCAATATCGATGGATTTGGGGGCTTCATTCGCAAATACCGGAATCCCCTGCTTGAATTGCAGAGGCACCAGCACAGGAATTCGCCCGACTGCTCCATGATCCTGAAATAACATGGCATACCAATCTCCGTTCGGCGTATCGACAATACCTCCTTGAGCTACACCTAAATTGAAATATCCCATGTCATCGTTAAACACTTCCCCGCCTACAAATTCACTATCCAAGGCGTCGGCCATATAAAATGCCTGTGTCCTCCGTCCTGCTGCCTTGGTCATATGAATGAGGAAAACGTAATACTTGCCCTGGATTTTGTAGAAATGGGCACCTTCATAACCAAGATAGTACGGTTGATTGTCTTTTACAATAATCCGTTGTATACCGCCGGGCTTTGGCCCAGAGAGGTCTGCGCTTAACTCGGTCAAATGAATCTCGGCATTACCATGCACTAGATAGACTCGTTCATCCTCATCAAAGAATAGGGAGCAATCATGATAAAATCCTTCCACAATTTGCTTCTTCCAAGGACCTTCTATCGTTCGTGATGTGTACAAATACGTCTTACGCGTATCATTAGCGACAAAGATAACATAAAACACGCCTTGATGATGCCGTAGAGACGCTGCCCACATGCCTTTACCATAAATTTGTTGACCATTCTCTAATCGCTGGGCAGGAGTGTTATCCAGCGTGTCGTACACATGCGTGGCTACTTCCCAATGAATCAGATCATACGACCGCAGGATAACGCAACCTGGCATCATATGCATGGTTGTGCTGACCATATAGTACGTATCCTCTACCCGGATGACATCAATATCTGGGTAATCAGCCCAGATAATTGGATTAGAATACATGCTTTGTGTTCACCTCATTCTGATTCCTGCGTATATAAACACAGGTTACGTTCTATTCTTATTAAACTCTCTCGAACTTCCATTCTTGCAATAGGACAGCACTCGAGTGATCCGAAGATGCTTGAAGGACGATATACAGATCATGATTCCCTTGCGAACCAGTAATTGCAGTTGACTGCTCATTCCATTGATCGGCTTCACTCGTTGACGGAATAGCAATCTTACCCACGATTGGCCCGTCTTCACGATCAAGTCGCAGTTCGAGCGTAGCTGCTTCTCCTTGGTTAGAGAGCAACGCTGTAAAACCAGACGCACCATCTTCCCCAAAATTCACATTCGAGATCGCAATCCAGCTCCCCCCATGCAGTTTACTTACAACCACATCAGATGCTGAAGTTAGCCCATGATCGGCGCTAGTTAATTGCAACGTGTTCACCCCTGCGCTCCAGCCAATTGTTGCCCCACTAATGGCTTGATATGGATCGAAGGAGTGAAGCTGACTTACACCTTGATAATCCGCCTGGATTGCCTTCAATCTACCCGTCGTTTCTTCGTATTGAATATGATTGATATGCGTTGAACGATAACCTTCTGGAATATCCATCGCTTGGCAGAGCGTCTGAGCATGGTAGGCGATGTACCATTTCTCCGCTAATTGAAAAATGGCATGATGATTGTTGCCGCCAATCCCGAAGAAATGACCTGGATTTTGAAGAATTGTGCCTTGATACGTCCAAGGCCCCATGGGCTGAGTACTCGTCATATAGGCAATCTCACCCGGTGGCGGATCACTCTCTGCACGATCAACTTCATGAAAATTAGAGCAATACGTATAGTAGTAGATATGTTGATGTTTATGTATCCCTGAATCCTCGAACATAAAAGGAGCTGGAATGACCTTAGCTTTACCAGTCACGCTGATCATGTCATCTCCCAATCGCATTACACGGGCTGTATCAGGTCTTTCTGATTTCCCTTCAGGCACTCCGCCTCCAAAATATAGATACGCTTGATGATCTTCATCAACCAGCACAGCCGGATCGAAGAGCCAGGTAACATCTTCTACCCCTGGGGTTTCTCTTGTCACGAGTGCTTTCCCTATAGGATCTATCCAAGGCCCAACAGGTGTTGGTGCAGACAATACACCTATACCGCTAGCGTTATTGGCGAAATAAAGAAAGAAGCAATCTTGCCCGTCTAGCCTCCGATGGGCGGCCGCCGGAGCCCAAGACTGCGAAGCCCATGTTGCTGCGCCTTGAGGGCCTGCAACTCTGATCTCACCATGATCAGTCCAGTTGATCAGATCCTCTGACGAGATCACTGTAATCCGGTTAATCGAACTATAACTGTTTTTCTGGGGTATCCCGTCCGAGTCATACTCGAGTTTGTCACTAGTCATATAGATATACACTCGATTATTGAACACCAGCGCATAAGGATCAGCTCCAAATTTATGCGCCATTAACGGATTAGCATTCGGACGAAGCTTGCCGATTTCCTTTGGTTGAAGTTCAGGTTGGACAGGTTCAACCGTGCCTTCCTTCTGCTCGCCAGCATGTGGAGTAACATGATGATTCATTTCATTCATTCCCCCTCGGATGGTTTGATCATGGCAGCTCTAAGTCATTCGATATACATTAGATTCGAATCGTATATTAGTAAGCGTTTGCAACAAAAACAGCTTTGTGATAGGATGATTACATTTTAAGGTAAGCTGAGTACAATTTCATTGCTTAATCTGCTCTATTTATTGCGTGAAATGACGGGAGGTACGCTATGAACGGATCCTCTGAATATTTTTACGATCCCATTCAACCTGAGCTTCTGTATCAGCATCGAGTGACGACCTATAAACTGGAAACGATCTATCATCGACATAATGCCTATGAAATTTATCTCTTCCTTCGTGGCAATGTTCATTTCTATGTAGAAAATCGCTGTTACCATATGGAGCGGGGGGATCTGCTCGTTATGTCACCTCAGGAGATGCACCGTGCTTTTATTTTGGATGAAACGGAGTATGAACGGATTACGATTAATCTTAAGAAAACATATCTACATCAGCTATCTACACCATCGACTAATTTATCATCCTGCTTCGATTATCGACCCAAGGGAAAAGGAAACATGATTCATCTGGACGAAGATCGTCTGCAGCAGTTGTTGCAATGGACAGAACAAATTGAAGAATTACGTGCTTCCGATGCTTATGGTACAGATATCAAACTGAATGCAGCAACTGCTCAATTGCTGATTATGCTGAATGTATGGTTTCACAACAATTCGTTTGTGCCTCACGACATCATGCCAGAGCTGGTACGTAACACCATGGAGTATATTGAAGAGCATATCACGCAAGACATTACGCTAGGTAAACTTGCCGAAGAGTTCTATATGAACAGCACTTCCATCAGTCGCCAGTTTAAAAAGCACACCGGACTAACTCTCCGCTCCTACATTCTAGGTCGGCGTATTGAGCTTGCCAAATTCCACCTCTCTGAAGGGATGAGCATTACAGATACGTGCTTTCAATCGGGCTTTAGTGATTACGCCAATTTTATTCGGAGTTTTACCAAATTAGTTGGCATCTCTCCAGGCAAATATATTAAGAAACGACGAGATACGTTCAAGTCTGCTGTGAGTTCTTCATCCAATATGTAAATGGCTGCAATCTTGTACGAAACGAGCTGTCGCCTGCGAGGTTTGCGAAGTGGTATGTAGAATAGCCCAAAAACATCGAGTCAAGTATCTGAACTCGATGTTTTGGGAGGATTTAATCCATTAATACCATTCATCAATCATCATTTAGATGGGCACAATGCGGTTTGATTTTTACTATTGAATTTCTTTTCCCGTCCACAATCGAACGCGATCTTTAATCCATTCCGTATATTGCTGCTCCATCGCTACTGCCCCCGCGTTGTCAATCTCCGTCAGCATATCATCATATATGCGGCTAAAGGCATCCGGTGAAGCGGTGATGGCTTCTGCAATTCGCTTCTGGACAATATCCTGCGTTTTTTGGTACGCAACCGTATAATCCGCACTATCCGTAGGAATCGGCATATTGTAAGCCGCCCCCCATTCTTTTACCGGAAACTCTTCTTCGGAAGGAAATAGATCCTTCCACGTTGTGATCCCGTATCCTTTCAAAGCTTCTTTCTCCACTTCCGAATAGCCTTGTTGAATCTGTTCAGGATAATTGGTTGTGTAGTAGTTATCCGTTGAATCTTTCACACCGTCGCCGTAATGTGCACCGAAAATATAATACAATCCAACGCCTGATTCTTTGGAGAACGTATTGTTATCTTTGTTCTTCTGTTCCTGTACGTCTGCTGGAATGTTGCGAACACCATCTTCTACGACATAATGCTCGCCTTCAACACCCCAGTTTCTGAGAACTTGCCCTTCTTCAGAAGACATCCAGTCCAAAAATTTGATGGCTCGCACCGGATCTTCACAATCCACTGTAATTCCGATACCATAGCCATCAAAACCGATATCTTGAAAATCTTTGCGCTGGAAGCTCTCATCAAGCGTAACCGGATAATATCCATATGTCATATCGTCTTTGCCAGCACTTTTCAATGCATTCTCAGCATCGCTGAAGCCCCAGTTCGGATCAAGCAATGACAAGACACGTCCACTGGCGATTTTGGATTTATATTGATCATCCTTTTGGACAAAACTGTCTTTATCCAACAAACCTTCATTATACATTTTGTTCAGCCATTCAAAATATTTTTTCTCCTCTGGTCGTTTATAGTGCAGAATCGCCTCATACGTATCCGGATTAATATAATACTCCCCATCGCCAGGAATACCCGTAGACATCGCCGCAGGATCGGTTACTGTAATCATCCTTCTCCAGCCATCTGCGCTAAGTGTCAACGGAATCGTTGGCTGACCGTCTTCTGTGGTAGGATGCTTTTCATAATATTGTCTTAGCACGTTCTCATAGTCTTCTAACGTTTTGATCTCAGGATATCCAAGTTCCTTCACCACGCGGTGCTGAATAGCCGCCCCGTTCGTTGCATCGAAATAAATCTGGTCAACTGCTCCATTGGTTGGAAGCCAATAGATTGAAGGGTCATCATTGCTGTATTTCAGTCGATTGAAATGCTCACCGTATACTTTTTTCAAGTTAGGTGCATGTTCTTCGATCAGATCCGTCAAATCAATCATTGCCCCAGCATCAACCAATCTGGACAAGTTGCCTTTGGGGAAGATAAGGTCTGGGTAATCGCCACTAGCAGCCATCAAGGAAATACGATCATTCCCGCCTCCGCTTGAAATATCGAAGTCAGCATCGATGGTTACTCCGGTCTCTTCAGTAATCTTTTTTCCTACCGCATCCTGCATATTGTTCCAGTTGGGACTTGCATCTGCTCCAAAGAAGCTAAACGTTATTGGGCTATCCAGATCGCTGCTGCTTGAATCGGATTGATCTGTAGAATCCCCACAGCCCGTGGTAATCAGGATACAACTAGCGACAATACATGCTCCCAATGTTTTTGAAACGGCTCTCATTTTTTTATGCCCCCTCCATAGAATAGTGAAAACAACAGTCAGTCCATCATTGAGAATGCGCTTTCAAATTACACGCTTAAATTCATACTAAACGTCTACATTGTTCCAAACCTTGATTTTCAAGCCACAAGTCTAGCATGATCTAGACATTTCGCTCGAACGCACTCAACAGAACAAGCTACTGCTCACTCACTAAACATATAAAAAAAGACGATGGTCGCCCATCGCCTTGTAACCATACATCTATATTGCTTAGCTGTGGAATGATACGCTACTTCAATTCCAATGTGAATCCTTCGATCTCCTCTTCTACCTCGCGCATCAAATCAATGACTTGGTCAGCGTATCCTCCTAGCACTTGCTTACTCTTCTCGAAATGAACCCACTGAATGGTGAGCGGCATGCTCACTCCTCCTGTTAAGCAGTCCCACAGCGCGTCTAAGTTGCGTCCGTAGTGTTCTCCCAATTCAAGCTTCGCCTGAAGCATGGCATGCAGTTCATCTCTCGCTAGTAAATGCTCTCCATCAATCTGAATGATATTCATAATACCCTCCGTTATTTTAACTGCTCAAAAGATTCATAATGGTCTGTTGTCTTATAGATTAATCCGTCGTTTGAATATAAGATTCGCTCACTTCCGCGTCTTCCACCTGAATAATGGATGTCAGCTTCATACCACGTTCGGCCTTTCTTATTCGGTAACAAGCCTTCCCGGTTTCTAAACACATCCCCGCCGATGCTTTTGCCTGGAGCAACGTCGTGCAAATTCCCTTCGCTCGGTTCCCAGCCCAATGCTCTGGCCTCTTTCTTCGTAATGTAGTTCGGCGGAAGTGCATTGTGCTCCGATATATACTTGGCGACCTCATCAAATCCCATATCCTGTGAAGCCGTAGTCGTAGTCTGATCCAGAAGCGACTGCGGCGTACAACCTGAGAACACCAGTGCAGCCAGGATGATTAACAACGTATAACCGATTTTTCTAAAAAACATGTTCATTTCTCCTTTGGGTAATCTTGCATTCTGTCGGTAATGACAATGAGTCTAATGTTACTCAGTTGTGTACGATAAATCAAATTCTTCAATTCATAGAATCAAAGTTATTGTGACGATGCATTTCATTCGCAGACAAAAAAATAAACCGACAACTAGATGTCGATTTATTAATAGTCGTTTTCATATACAGAAGTAGATTTCTTCTATGTTATCGCTGCACCACGTAGAGTTCACCCAGAATCTGTTGAGTTTCATAGGTATTCGGAGCCAATTCAGATGTGATAAATGCCTCTACCGCATGTTGCTCCAGATCATACATCACTTCAATCTCTTTGGAGAAGAGCATGTGTGTCTCTTTCAACTTGTTCGATAAGCTTGGGATGGCTCTAGGCGTAACTTCACGCGCTATGATCTGCTGAAGCGCTTGTACATACGTGTCCAGAGAGCGTGCCCCGACTACTTTGATGCCTTTGTTCTCTTCATTCACCATCACAATGGATGGAAAACCTCTAACGCCCAGGCGAGCTACCGTCTCAAAATCTTCTTCCAACAGATCCTGTGCGGACTGCTGACTGGCCTCTTCCACAATTTGCTTACCATCTAAGCCGAGTTGGTTCACTATATCCATAAGCACATGCTCATCGCCAATATTCCGATTGAATACAAACACTGCTTCACGCGCTCGTCTTAAAAATTCCTCTTCCTTACCCTTATGGGTATGTTGAATGATCTTGAATACACGTGATGGAGGATAAGATGAAAGGATCGGATCGGTGTGCCACACTGAGCCATCAATCGGCATCCGGGAATGTTCACCCACTTCTCTCCAATGACCTGCAACATCCGAAGGCTTCTGAATTCCGTTCGCTCCATCTGAGAAGCCTTGCCAGCTCGCCAGTAACCCTCCCATCATGATTCGCACATCAACGTACTGACCATACTGCTCTAGAAACCGATTCAGTACAGGCTCAAGTGCCCAACAGTGCGAACAGATTGGATCTGTCGCGTAATACAAAGTAATCTTCTTCTCCGATGGATTAAGATCCACCTCTTGCATCATATCTTCATCACCAGGGCCACATAAGCCTGTCGCTAAGTCACACATCATAGGTCCATCTGCCATTCGTAATCACACCTTTCGAATTCTCGGAGCCTCAAAAATGATTTGATTGCTCTTTCTAGTATGATTATAATAGTTGCAACCCTGACAACAAGTACTATTATTTTTCTTACTAAGTATCAAAAAGTATACTAATGGAGGTTATCAAGTGAAATATGACTTCAATCTGGATCAACTATGTCCAGCAACCTATGCATTCCAGGTAATTGGAGGCAAGTGGAATTTGCCAATACTAGCAATTCTTAGTGAGAATGAAACCATCCGGTACAATGAATTAAAAAGAAGACTTCACGGCATAACGGGTACAATGCTTACGAATTGTTTGAAAGACCTTATTGATTATGGCATTGTTCACAGAGAGCAATATAATGAAGTTCCGCCCAAAGTGGAATATTCACTGACATCCTCTGGGCAGCATTTGGTGCCATTAATTGAATCAATTGTGAACTGGGGCGAGCAGCATATTCCGTCCAGTATCAAAAGTGCAGATTCTTCAACAGAGTAGTATGTTGGACAAAACAAAATCAAGCTACCGTAAATGATGAGCAGACGCACATGCATACTATAAAAAAACAAAAAGCCGCTTCACAGCGACTTTTCGAAGGGTTTACTTAAGCCTCATCAGAATCGGGTCTTTTCACCTGAAGTGGTGGCGGAATGAGCCAGCCCTTCTCTTTGTTCATTTGCAAAATCCGCACACCTAGTGCTGTCTTTGTTACATGATATTTGGCAAATAAAGCTCCGATATCTTCCCGAATGGATTGACCTATCACTTGACTCGCCGCAACTAACCCCAAAGACGTATCTGCTGCCACTTTAGCGGCAATTTCAGGGTCTGTAAATCTAGCTCCAGCCGGAATATCTTCCAACTTAACGGGAGGTCTTTCCGGCAATGTTGGCGCAGGTGCAATACCATTCTCCGTAAGTAACGTATCGCATTCTTTAATTTCGAGTTTGGCTTGATCCAATAGATCATCCAGTATTTTTTTTAGATCCTTGTCACCCGCATGATTCAAATAAGCCTGATAACAGGACACTGCACCTTTTGCCATCATCGAACATTCCCACACACTGAAAATTTCTCCGTAGTGCATCGGCTCGTTTTTCGGATTACCACTCAAAATACCCATTTTTATTTCCCCTCCAGATCATGTGATCGTTTTTTACCCGAGATATCGTCTGCCTTAGAGCAAAATAATATTCATAATCAAGTAACCAAACTTTGTTAGTGGATCCTTTCACATAAATTGAGAAGGAAGGAAGAGACTAACCCTGTAACTTACTTGATTGGAGGACAACCATGTTTTTCTATAGAGAAGACCTAATTAATATGATCGTTCCGGACAAACCCGACCCGGCTGCAGCAAAAGTGCTGCAAGAAACACTTGGCGGTCAATTCGGCGAAATGCGAACGATGATGCAGTTTTTTTTCCAGAGCAGTAATTTCCGTGGCCAAGCGACACAGTATAGAGATCTCCTTCGGGGTGTATTTCTGGAGGAATTAAGTCATATTGAATTGGTGCAACAAACGATTAATCAATTGTTGACTGGTGCAGGTGCTGAAGGTGCTGGTCAAGCTGGCATCGATGGTGCTCCGCTGGACGAAGCAATCAAACATGCCAATCCTCATCATTACATTATGGGTGCACAGAGCTCACTGCCCGTAGATGCTGGAGGGAATCCGTGGCTTGGCAATTACGTATATGATCACGGTAACCTCGTTAGTAATTTGCTGGATAACGTTGTTTTGGAGTCAACAGGTGTACTTCAAAAAACAAGAATCTACGAAATGAGCACTAACAAAGCGTTCCGTGAAACGTTAGGTTTCCTGATCGTTCGTGATAACGCTCATCAAAATGCATTTGCGAAAGCTCTTGAAACACTTGGCGTCAATTGGGGAAAATTGTTCCCTGTTCCCAACTACGATATTAACAAGTATCCGGAATGCCAGAAGTACGTTGATCTCGGTTACCATAATGCACAATTTAACTTCCGCTTAGACCAGACACGGATTGCTGAAATATACAGCGGACAATCCCCGAGTCGGAATGGCGGTGAGCTGCAAGTCACGGAGCCACCACAAGGATTTCCGTTGCCCTATATGCCAGAGCTTCCGAACGAGCATAGTCCTGGCTTGCATGATTTAAATGCTTAAGATGCTTGAGTAATAACTGACTTATCGAGCATGTAACACACCAAAAAGGAACCCACGTTATGGGTTCCTTTTTTGCTTCATTCCTTTTTGCTAATGCCAATATCCTACTGACGATTCTGGTTGCTGAAGTTTCCATAAGTTGAAGCAGGAGAACCAATCAGTGGATTGTTATAAGGTTGTTCTATGTGAGATACATTCTGAGTTGCTGTATGTGCAATTTGTTGCGCAATGTTTGCAATTTGTTGTAATTGTTGGATCGCCGTTTGATGCCCTTGAAGAGCTGTTTGAATGATATGAGCTGCTTGCTGCTCCCGCTGTGCGATTTGGTTCAGTTGCTCAGCATTGCTCTGCTCTTGTCTCAAAAGCTGTTGATATTGCATGGATGCTTGTTGCGTTTGTTGAGTGAGCTGTTGAGCTAACTGCGTAATTTGTTGAGTTTGTGAAAATTGATTCAAGGTAAAACCTCCTAGATGTCGTTTTTATTACCTGTGTAGTATGTAAAGTGGTCATTAAAAATATTCATTCGTTCGTTTGGTTGTTCCTTAAACTTGATACGATATAATAGAACGATCAATGAACCACTGTTCCGTAAACTCAATCATGACAGCTAAGCGAGGAGGAAGTATTTATGAACATACCCAGGGGTACCTATGGCTTTCGGTTCGCTGAGGATACCGATCTACAACTTTGCGTTCTATTTGCAGTAGGGTCTGATTCAATAACCGATGCTTCTTATCATTGGGACGGATTGGAGCGTACAGATGGACCTTTGCTTCTATTTCAGTATACAATCTCCGGCGAAGGTGTATTTGAGTCACAAGGTCGCGTTCATCGTGTCACCGCAGGACAAGCATTTTTGGCCGAAATCCCGAGTTCACATCGATATTATTATCCTCCGGAATCGCAAGAACCGTGGGAATTCATATTTTTGTTGTTCAGACCTAATCTTGTACTGCCCCATTGGCGAAAATTCCTTCGTGAATCAGGAGAGATCCCCGATCTTCCTTATGAATGTGCTCCGATTCGCTTGCTGCGAATGATGGTAACCGATGCAGCGGCAGGCAGAATCACAGATCCGCTAATGGCGTCCTCGTGCGTCTATCAATTCATGACTGAATTGGTTAGGTTACAGAAAACAACCCTGCAGAACAGGGAAACCTGGTCGGAACCTATCCAACAAGCCGTTGATTTTATTGAAAACAACTATTCTAGGATGATCAGTATGGATCAACTGTCCGAGTTTGTTTCTCTCTCCAAATATCATTTCATTCGCCGCTTT
Source organism: Paenibacillus tundrae (assembly GCF_036884255.1). Lineage (NCBI taxonomy): Bacteria > Bacillati > Bacillota > Bacilli > Caryophanales > Paenibacillaceae > Paenibacillus > Paenibacillus tundrae. The sequence continues at coordinate 3,765,431 of NZ_CP145605.1, forward strand.
TCCTCCACCACAGGTTTAACGCCTGGAGCTTATTTGACTCGCATCCGTACCGAGAAGGCGATGGAGTTGCTTCGTGGCACGAACTTAAGTGTTGAAACGATCGCAGAGCGTGTTGGATATTCCAGTGGAAGCTACTTTATCAAAGCATTTCGCAGTTTAACTGGCATTACACCCGGCGATTTTCGCAGTGGAGGAGAAAGTCTGGTTTATCGCAAATTGTTCTTCGACTGACCGCAATATATTGCTATTCGTTCATCTAGATTACTGTAGATTATTGATATTCTCCTATACTATGATAATTGTAAGAGAGCAATAAAGAATCAGTAAAGGAGCATGATGATGAATCATAAACTTGTAGCCTCAACTCCACCTCTCGGCTGGAATAGCTGGGATTGTTATGGCGCAGCCGTTACAGAAGACGAAATTCGCGGCAACGCCGAATACATGGCAGAGCATCTCAAAGACTTTGGCTGGAGCTATATTACGGTCGATATTCAGTGGTACGAACCTTTGGCTAACTCGTCTCAATACCGCGCTTTCGTTCCATTAATTATGGACGAATACTCCCGTCTGATGCCTGCTGAGAATCGGTTTCCCTCTGCTGCGAATGGGCAAGGATTCAAACCATTAGCCGATTATGTACATAGCCTAGGGCTTCAATTTGGCATCCATATCATGCGCGGCATTCCAAGACAAGCTGCACACGCAGCTACACCGATCCTTGGCACAACTGCGACTGCGCGTGATATTGCGCATCCGAACTCCATTTGTCCGTGGAATACAGATATGTACGGAGTAGATTCCTCTAAGGAAGGTGCACAGGCGTATTACGACTCGCTCTTTGAATTGTATGCGCAATGGGGTGTTGATCTGGTAAAAGTAGATGATATTGCCGCTTCTAGACTTTATGACACACATCAGCCAGAGATTGAGATGATCGCCAAAGCGATTGAACGCTCTGGGCGCCCCATGGTTCTGAGCCTCTCTCCTGGGCCTGCTCCAGTAGAGTACGCTGAACATTTCGCTGAACATGCAAATATGTGGCGAGTCACGGATGACTTCTGGGATCTATGGCCGCTGCTGCTAGATATGTTTGATCGTTGCAGAACCTGGCAGGGTATTCCTAAGGAAGGCTGCTGGCCAGACTGTGATATGCTGCCACTGGGTCACATCGGCATCCGTTCTGTTGACGGTGGCGGAGCCGACCGTTGGACTCGATTCACGCCGGATGAACAGTTGACGATGATGTCGTTATGGAGTATTTTCCGCTCCCCACTCATCTTCGGCGGTGAACTACGAGACAACGATGAATGGACGCTCTCGCTACTAACCAACCGTGAAGTTCTGCGTATGCATCGCGACAGCTATGGTGCGAGAGAAGCGCTGCGCCGTGATGATCTGATCGTCTGGACTGCACAGAATGCTGAAGGCTCCTCCTATGCTGCAATTTTCAATGTTGGTGACAAGCTTCTGCCACTTGAACTCAGCCTCGAAGAGATTAACCTCTCAGGTATTACAAAGGGTACTGAACTGTGGAGTGGCGATCAAGCCGAGTTAAGCGAGAACCGTTTAAGTACAACCATTCCTTCGCATGGCGTACGCCTTTATCAGTTTTAATTACTAATTGATTTCTTCATTTCTAGAGAACGATCGAATGAATAATCTAAGATGATCCCTGTACTCAATGTACTTCACACGGATCATCTTTTTGTTTTTTTGCAGATTGAAGCATGAGGGATTCCTGCTGGGATATGAACACATCTATTGATGATGTAGATAGCTCTGTACTGCTCCAGCGAGTAATAATGAAACTTAATAGAAGTTGATATCGTGGACATTTCTCCCAATAAAACCTTATAATACTATGTATATTAGGAAGATATGATATAGTTACATATTTTGAGTAAGATGGCTCTGAAATACTGTAATCTGAATCTAGCATGTGTGAAGGGAGACTTCATCATCGTTAAAAAAATAAGCTGGATTGCACTAGTTCTTATCCTTTTGTTGTACTCTGTTTCGTTGTACACCTTCTATTCAAGTATCCATCATATGTGGATGATTGCTGCACCTAGTTATGTCATGGTGATTCTCTCTATTCTGATGTTCATCCTTTCCATCATAAGTTTTATGGACACATCAAGTTTATTTGCCAAGATCAGAAGCTGGATCTCGACGATCCTCTCATTCATATTAGTCTCCATCCTGCTTTTTGTCGTAACAATTACATCTATCTTCTCAGGAGCCAAAGTACTACTCACTACAACGCACTCACCTAACCAGCACTATACGATTAACTTCTATAAAACGGATGCGGGAGCCATGGGAAGCTTCGGTATTGTAGGGGAGTTACAAGGAGCACTGTGGTTCAGAAAAGCGGTGTATTGGGAGAGTAAGATGGATCAAGTAGAGCTACAATGGCATAACGACCATACGGTTATCGTGAATGGACATACACTTGACATTGGAAGCGGTGAAACATGGGGGTTTCAGTCCGAATAATTCGAGACTGTCCCCCCATTCTGTTAACGATTCTGTCTGACCTGAAGGTCTACGACGGGTTTACGTCCATACTGCATCACATAAAACAGCAGCATCACAGCGACACATAAGGCGAGTACGACAAAAATGTTACTATACACGAAAGTACTCTTCACTTCTATCCAAGGATTCAAATGAACAGAAGTTGCCCCCCGATCAAGCACCTTGCCAAGAGCTGCGGTAGATACAGATGCCGCGATGAAATTGAACATAGATAACAATCCCATTCCGATGCCGATGTGCTCCTTGGGAAGTGTCTGTGCAATCGTATTGGACATCGCGATCTGCATGTAGGATTGACCTAACACTGCCAAGATCAGAAATACAGCAATCCAAATCGGTGACGCACTGATAACAAAGGATAAGCAAATGAAACCGATGATGAGTAGTACAGAAGCCGTATATAACAGAAAAGCATTCCCTTTCTCATCGGCGAGCTTCCCGCCTTTACGTCCTAGAAGAGCAGCAACGAGCGCGGATGGGAGCATGATCATTCCAGTTAGAGCTGGTGAGAAGCCATGAACTTGTGCTAGTAATTGTGGCGTTATAAATGGAATGCCAAAACCAATGGCGACCAGCACGAATGCAATGCCCATGCCAATGGCATAAGGTTTGTTGTGGAATACGGCTGGCTTGACGAATGGTGCTTCAGCGTAACGAATTCGTAAGATGAACAAGATCAAGATCACGATGCCTGTCACTAAGAACCATAGGTTGGATTGAGTCAACGCGAGTAACAAGGCAGCAACTGTCCCCGCTAATGTTAATCCCCCGATATAATCCATTTTTTCACTGACTCCTCTGTCGTCATCCAGATACTTTCGATAAAAAGGTAGTGTCGCAAGCGAAAGCAACGGAATAGCAAATAGAAACTGCCAGCTTAAGGCACTAGATACGAATCCGGCAACAATAGGACCTAACGCAGATCCAAGAGCAATACCAATGGCAGAGGTGCCCAGGGCTTGACCCCGCTTCTTAGGTGAGAAGTAACGAACCGGAATGATCATAGCAAGTGCAGGAATGACAGCAGCTCCAGCCGCTTGCACAATCCGTGCAACAATAATCATCCAATATTGAGTAGCTACGATGCCGATCACAGAACCTGCCGCGAGCAATAATAGACCAAACGTAATTAAGTGCTTTATGCTGTACCTATCGGTGAGCTTGCCATAAGTAACTGTTCCAATTGCATATACAATCAAATAACCTGTCACAATCCAGCTCGATTGAGAAGCCGTAAGCTGAAATTGTTTGCTAATTACCGGCAATACCACATTAAACATCATGCCATTCATGACAGAAATAATCAGGGTGAAGACAAGCACTCGGAGTAATAACGTCTCCTTACTCTGTGAAGCAGAATGATTGGTAGTCATATATGTTCCTCATTTCTATAATCTAGATGTGTCACTCAGCTCGGAGCTTATGCGAAATAATTCGTTAAACTTAAGTGAAAAATGACTGTCAGTGCTTACTGACATATGAGAGCTAAAAAAAACTAGGGGGTTAAAGCCCTAGTAAACGTCCATACACTTTCTGTAATAATGCGATCCAAAGAGAGCGATGGAAAACGAGCATCTTCATCCAAATTGTTAATAAACACACCGTAATTCAAAGCCATAAATGAAAAGGCTTGATGCTCAAAATTCGTTTGAACCAGCTTCCCTTTGTCATACATGATGCTAAAATACTCGGTAATAATCTCTAAGAGCTGTCTTGGATGTTTAATCGTACGATCCCGAAGCCCCGGTAGATGTTCCTCTTCCTTAAACCCGATCAGAAACAGCTTCCGATTGCGGTTCATGATCTCGTGATACGTTCTGCTAATCAAAAGCAAGTCGGTGTGCAGATCCCAGACTAGCTTTTCATTGAAGATCCTCGTCATTTCTTCGGAGTAATAATATTGATCAAATGCCGATTCCAAAAGGTTCTGCTTGGTTCCAAATTGGCGAAATAGCGTTTTCTCACTTAAGCCAGCAGTAGTCGCGATTTCCATCGTTGTTACGCTTTTATAACCTTTTTTTGAGATCAAATCAATCGCAGTCATCATTAATCGTTCTTTGCTGCTATAGTCTGTACGACTAGACATTTCTCTGTCCTCTCTTCTATAGAATGTCAGTACTTACTGTCATACAAGACATAGTAACGATTCATCACATAGATGTCAAGAAGCTCTCTGATCTGCGATTATCATTGCCGACTGCTGAGTGAACTGTCACTATTCCCTCTCGCCTCTTCACTTCAATTCAAAAAAAGAGGAGAAGGACGTGCTCCTTCTCCACTCTTTCGTTCTACCTCGTTACGGTTCAATTCCCCATACAAGCTCGTCGCCTACATAACCAGTAATCTGTTCATGGTTGGCAAACTGCGTGCCAGATGCCTTGAACGAGTAGTCATTAGACTGATTGTAATTCGACCAGTTATTTTTGGAGAAACGCGCTTGAATCTCTGCATTCTGACCTGCGTTCAACGTTCCGGCTGCACTTGTGAAGCCAACTTCCAGATAATGATCGGCTCCGGCAACCGGAGTTGCCAATTTGACGAATTTGCTTGTTACATTCGCACTGCCAACACTTGCCCAATCGGACCAGAAGGTCTGTGCCTCTTCCCCATCAATCGTATAGTAATACCGAAGCTTCACATCACTTAACTGAATTGCCGAATTACCTGAGTTGATTAATTTGAATTTGGGCGAAATTCCGTTGGTCGAAGAACTGGTATTGCCGTTAAATGCTTGAATGGTCAAGTCTCCAGTAGGCGGTACAATAACCGTACTGTCTACAACGTTCACGGTTAACACAGCATTATTTCCACCATTGAAGTGGAAGGTCAAGGAATTTTGACCGAGCGGCAGCGTTGTGAGATAGGATTGCTTCAACACCACCGTCGAGCCTGAAGCTGTATAATGCTGACCCGATACGAGTGTAGCATTCCCTTTTGTTATGCTTGTAAGCTGACGGCCATTCAGGTTAAGCGTAACGGAAACATCTTGCACTGCGTTCGTTGCTTTGTCAAATGTAGCATTCACAGGTGTGATGGTCGCATTGGAACTCGGCGTTGAATCCACAATTTTAACCTTTAACACCGGATCTTGCCCTTGATTAAAATCCAGTACAATCGAATGCTCTCCTACTGGCATCGTGGCAAGGTAAGCTTTATTTAGTAACAAGGTGTTTCCATTAAAGGTATAATCCGTTGTTGCGTTAAGCACAGTATTGCCTGCACGGACAGCAGTAAGCGTATTCCCATTGGCAGTCACCGTCACGGATTTGTCGTTTTGATTAGGTGTGTTTTTGTCAAACTCGACGGTTCCCGGTGAGATCGATGCACTCGGATTAGGATTGGTGACCTTTAGATCCGGCAGTTCATCCAATGTGATAACATAATCACTCTGATAAAGTGTGGTTAAGGTCGCTGGGTAATTAAATGCCGTGCTCATGAGGTGTTCGCCATACCAAGGGCAGAAGTACAGCCATCCCGCTCTCTCCTCTTTCAGATTTTGCACACTTGGAATCGTGTCGTTCTCTGTCATGGCAACCATTTTGCTACCATTCGTCAGATCCACAAGCTGATAGAAAATCGAAGTAATAGCGTCCTCATTCGGGACTCCAGACAAGCCGTCATACCGGTTATAGATCGTATTATATTTATCGTATCCAACCAGATCCACTTGATGATCGCCAGGATACCAAGCTGGAGATGTGCTATACACATAGCTGTTATAGGTCCAAATCAAGTTATGAAGATCGTACGTCTCCGTAAGCTCTGTGTAAATTAGATCCCACAGGTCTTTGTACACCTCTGCTCCTGCGGAAGCCCACCAGAACCATGCACCTTCCCCATTCAGACCACCGTTACCCTCAGCCTCATGATAAGGACGGAATATAACAGGCACATTGTTATCTTGGAGAATCAACAATTGTTCTGCCAGATCTTCGATTGTCATCATTACATATTGATATTCTTTCGTCCCTGGAATAACAGCATTGGCTGTATTAAAATTGGTTTCTGTCGGCTTGTACGTGGCTTCCTTCCAATCCACAAAATCTCCAAGCTGATACGTAATGAAATTACGTGGTACATTGATATGCCATGAAGCTGTTGCAATTCCACCTCGGTTATTAACCCAATCAATCATCCGATCCGTTGTGCCATCCTCCCAACCATAGAGCGGATTATAATTCATCAGATCGAAGCCGCGAATCGCTGGATATTTGCCAGTAAGATCATAAATCCATTCGAACTCTAGCTCTGTGTCTCCGTCATTCCCTCCTCCATAAATCTCCTGTTGACCTGAAATAATCTGGTTTCCGTATACCTCCGTTAAATAATTCATTAAAATTTGTGTTTCTGGTGTTGCCTCGGGATCGGTAAGAATCGGCTGTACATTTAATGGATCAAGATCCGCATGATCCACAGTAAAGGTATCAAAATATGCAAAGCCCCATCCAGACTTGATCTGGATTGTGTTGCTGCCTTTATTCAGCTTGTGAAAACCAAAGTCAAAGTCCGACCATGTTGTCGTGTACGGCAGCATATACGAACCCTTAGTCACACCGTTCACGTTTAAGTATTGAACTCTGCCATCCGCACTAAGCTCCTGCATGTATCGAGTAGAGATCGCGTACATGCCGGTCTCGGGAGCATTCACTGTAAAAGTTAACGTCCCTGAATTCTGCATCCAGACGAATCCGCTACCTGAATATCCAGGCTTGGGTTGTCCGTAAATCTCGGTGACTACTTGAAGATCCGAAGTGAGCTGAGCGTCTTCTGCTTCGATGGTGAAAAGTGCATTGTTTGCATGAACGGGCGCTGTCATCAATCCTAGTAGTAGAGCAAATGCCAGCATCATTGCGGTTGCCTTTCTAAGCCAATTTTCCATTTTCATCTTCCCTTCCGTTTGAGATATGATAATGAAATTTGTCAATGAACCCATTCATGATGGCGCTTTCAAAGTAAACATAGCATGTGCATCATTTTTTGTAAATATATGGTCATTGTAAATTTTCTTTCCCATTCATTGAGAAATAAAAAAGCCGCTAACATAGCGACTACGAGTATATCTATTATTTTACTTATCACCGAAACACCTCCAAAAAAATATCACGCAGGAGAAGTTCGGTACTTCTGTTATGACGAGCTATGCGCAGACCAATGGATGTATTTAAACTCAATAAAGCTTCGCTTCCATCGAAGTGTGAGCAGACTATTCTTTCATGATAATGATCGTTTTTCCTTTCACACGACCTGCTCCCATATCACGAAATGCCTGAGGTGCTTCACGTAATGGATACTGTTGATCGATGATCGGTATGACATGCCCGGATTCAACCAGCTCGATCCATTCACTCTGATCTTCGGCATTCGGTCTGTGCATAAGCACTGATATTTTCTTGTTTTCAAGCTTCGAAACGATTGGTGCCCACAATAGATTCATTACAATTCGCCCCATCGGGCCTCCAATCATTACATACCGACCGCCGCTACGCAGTGCTCGTTTCAAAGCTGTCACCTTACGATTCCCTATCACATCAAGAATTACGTCATACGTCATTCCCTGCGCAGTATAGTCTTCATTCCGGTAATCTATGACGTGATCCGAACCCAAAGCCTGTAACATCTCCAGCTTCTCACCGTGATCAACACAGGTCACTTCTGCACCGTGTAACTTGGCATATTGGAGAGCAAATGTTCCAACTCCACCCCCAGCCCCATTAATGAGAATTCGTTGCCCCTGTTGCAAAGTCCCGCGATTACGCAAACCCTGTAATGCAAGAACTGCCGCTTGAGGGATTGCTGCTGCCTGTACACAAGTGATTCCGGCAGGTATAGGCGTCAATGCCGTTTCACTGGCACACACATACTCCGCAAATCCACCCCAGTTACAGGCTGACAGATCGCCAAACACTCGATCACCAACTTGGAATTGCCCTGCTGCACCGCCAACCGCGACGACTGTCCCTGCTACGTCTGCACCAAGAATTGGATAACGGGGTTTGCGGACTGCGCCGATGCGTGTAACGAATGGTTGCCCCAGAAGGAGATCCCAGTCCCAAGAATTGATCGACGTTGCATGAACCTCAATTAACACTTCATGTTCCTTCGGAGTCGGAACGGTTACATCTTCCAAGCGCAAGACTTCCGGTGTACCGTACGTGTCATAGACTAATGCTTTCATTAGGTCTGGTACTCGCTTGCTGGATACTCCAATACGGCTCATATCTTCGCCCATGGTATCATTCTCCATTCGACAGATGTATGTGTTTGGATCACGCAAAGCCAACACTAGGATTAGAATGCCTCAACTCATCTAACCGAATTAACCATGCTTCTCCTGAATAACGGATACGTTGAATATATAGCGTGGTTTCACAAGGGTATATCAACCCTTATCTGCTCTAGGCTGTATCGTACGAATGATGATGTCTTGATTGTGGTTACCGAAGCCCGCTCCATACAGCGTCAAACCGCCCACATTTGTGGCATGCTCCTCCACGGAAAAACGAAGCGTCCAGAATAACTCCTCCAGCTTGATATCATTGATACCTACATCCGACAGCCATTCTCCATCTATTGTTGTGCCCTGATCATCCACTCGAATCGTCTTCAGTAGGCCATATTGGTTAACGTTTCTATGCCACCATGACGGCGTGTATTTTCCACGAGCAGCTCTCCCAAAGTCAGCAGGACTAGTCCATGTGCCAAGCTGCACCCCGTTAAATGAAAATGTGATATCCGAGGGCCAATCATCCCTTAAACCAGGCGCCTCCGAAGCAATTTCCATTGAGATCTCAATCGCACTGGGTGTATCCTCAGGCAGAAGATAATTAGGTGTTTTATATTCCACATACCCCCGACCAAACCACAGAATTGCTGCGTGAACACGCTCAGGATCAAGAAAATAGCGTGGATCATCCCATACGCCAATTTCTTTCTCATGCGTTCCCAGCCCACAGGTCGGATGTACTTCAAACGCTGTATAGTGACCCACTGAAATGCTTTGCTCTTTGATGTTTGCAAATGAACCCACCGAAGGCAATTCAATTTCAATTGCATCTTGTTTGAGAAAACACATTTTGTGTGTACCTCCGTTCAGTCGTACTCTATGACTGCCGATCAATTCCGCTTGCTCCAATTTACGAACATGCATCGTAACAATGGAAGGACTAAGCTCCAGCACATCAGCTAGATCTTTCACATTCATCTCTCCTTCAGAGAGATGGGACATTATTCTCCAGCGTACTTCGCTAGCCAGTGCTTCATACAGTGGCATGTATTTGGAATCTCCATTAGCTCTAATCATTCAGAATTTCTCCCAGTTCCAATTATTGAAATGCTATTTATGTTAATTTAACGGATTTTCATTGTTCCATCAAGACCATAATCATTGTAAATATTATTGCTATAGTGTTTAATTTTTGATGTGGAGATCATTCAAATATTGTTTTCACACTGTAAATTATGCCTGAGATCATTACCTGTTTAAGATGAATTCTTATAAATATGAATTTACAACGAGGTGCTCTAAAGAATGAAATATACTAATCCAGTCATCAAAGGTTTCTATCCTGATCCTAGCGTTTGCAAAGTTGCTGACACGTATTATCTCGTATGTAGCTCTTTCCAATATTTTCCTGGCGTTCCGCTTTTCGAAAGTAAAGATTTGATCAATTGGACACAGATCGGACATTGCTTAACACGGCCAAACCAGATTCAATTAGAGACGGTTAACAGCTCCGGTGGCGTATTTGCGCCAACCATCCGGCATAACAATGGCCGATTCTATATGACCACAACAAATGACACTACGCATCAGAATTTCTACGTATGGACGGACGATATCTATGGTGAGTGGTCTGATCCGATCTATGTCGATCAAGGTGGCATCGATCCAGATCTATACTTTGAGGATGGCAGAGCATTATTTATGAGTAATGGTACCGACGATAACGGCGTTGAAGGTATCATCCAATGTGAGATTGATATCGAAACTGGACGTAAACTAACTCCTGGGCGTATGATCTGGAATGGTACAGGCGGGCGCTATTTGGAGAGTCCCCATCTGTATAAAATAAACGGAACATACTATCTCATGGCTTCCGAAGGTGGAACCGAGTATGGCCATATGGTTACTTATGCGAGAGGGGATTCGCCATCAGGTCCATTTGAGGCTTACCCGCACAACCCTGTTCTGACCAATCGTAATTTGGGTGGTTATGAGCTTCAAGGCGCTGGGCATGGAGACCTTGTAGAGGATGAGAACGGCAATTGGTGGATGCTTCATCTTGGTTTCCGTCAAATCGGAAGATGGCAGACGTACCATCATCTTGGACGTGAAGTGTTTCTAACACCGGTAACATTTAATGAAGATGGTTGGTTTACCGCGGGGTATAAAGGCACCGTGCTTACGAGTTTTGAAACCGATCGAATCTCTGAGGCAACCGTTCAACAGGAGCGCAACGTCTATACGTTTGAAAATACCGATTGGAATCTAGACTGGTGTTATTTACGTCACCCTGCTAAGCAGCAGTATGAATTAGCTCGGAACAAGGTGATTCTAAGAGGTACAGATGTCACATTGGACACTCCATTGTCCCCTACTTTTATCGGCATACGTCAGAGAGATTTCAATGTAATGATCTCTTGTAATGTCACATTAACTGAAGGGGAAGCGGGTATTACGCTCTATATGGATGAAAATCATCATTATGATCTGGCTCTTCGCCAAGTCGATAACGGATATAGCGTTGTTAAACGTCTGAATGTTGGTGATATCAAGTCGATTGAACAGGAAGAGTATGTGGGGGTAAGCAATCAAGCTACGCTCACTATTCAATCCACTCCTGATCGTTATACTTTCATTATGAACTATGATGGTAAGGATATTTCGCTTGGAACGGCACAGACCAGATATCTATCATCCGAGGTGGCTGGCGGGTTCACAGGTGTGCTTATTGGTCTCTACGCTTCTAAGGTAGGATCTGTTGCTGAGTTCACTAACTTTACATGCACGTATACCTAAGTTGCGTTAGGAATAAACAAACCTACTGGAAAATAGAAATATAGTAAGCCTTGATTACAACACATATCGCTTAGGATTCGTGGGTGGCAGATGTTAGACGTCTGCTGCCTTTTTCGTTGACATGATCTGAATAGCTAGCTCAAAGGCTCTTATTCTTCTCTCTAACAACGTTTTTTGGGCACCGCCCACTTTGGCTTTAGCGTGCTGGGTCTCAAGAGAAGGGAATAAACCAGTTATTACATGTTGAGCTTCTCGTATTTCCTCATCAGTGTATGAATATGATTCGCCGTGCCACGTATGTTTAAGCATAGCTAATCCGATACGTAGCGCTGTGAGCCGTTTCTGTACTAAGGTTGTGTTTGTGCCCTTCTCCGTCATATTTATTAATGCATTTTCTGATTTATGAATGGTTGATTCAAAGGCTCTGATCGCTCCAGTCCGCTCTTCACTAGATATGTTCTCTAAACTCATACTGTACACTCCTCCCTTGTCTAGTGGTATGTTAATCATGATTATCTAACATGGCAGTCATGCATTACCGCCAATCAGATTCCACTAGTTATTCTATGCATCTAATTATCTTATCATATGAACAACAACAAACAGAGACCCTTAGTCACCAAGACTAAGGATCTCTACGTGTTATTTATTCATGAGGTCATTTGTTCTATGCATAATCGCTAACTCCTATAACATCCTTCTATGAATTACGTAACCAGACACTCATTTCCCCAGCCTCGCGGTTACCCCACAAATAATAAGGAATTGCGGTAAATCGAACCTTCTTCGGCTCAGCTGCCAATGGTTTGTACAATTCATTGGCCAACCATTCAGAGGTGTTCTCCCTTCTTGCCTCACCTTCAACAACGATACAGCCACCAAGTAAATCAGAAGCTTCGCGCTCAATTAATGAACTCTCTTCAGTAAGCGAAAGTGATGATAACAATACACCGTTATCTGCCTCCTCCACGCAATAGACAAGTGGTCCACGCTGAATAGCTACTTTGCCTGCGTTGGCTCTAATCTGTGGGTTAGCGGCAATTAACTTCGTCTCCACAGGTATCGACCACTCTACCACATCACCATCGTTCCAGATTCGACTGATTTGAGCATAGCCGTTCTTCACATCGTATACCTGCACCTCGCCGTTAATGCGAAGGACAGGCTGACCGCTCTGATGCCAGTTAGGAATTCTTAGCAACAGTGCAAAAGCAGTTCCACCCGCATGCTTCTCATTCAGTGATACGTTAAACTCCACCTTGCCCTGCCAAGGCAGCTCCGATCTCTGGCGAAGGGATACATCACACCCGTCTGCTGATGTGAATTGCAGATGACTACCAATGTATAAATGGACGTGAATCTCATTCTCTTCTGTAGATACATCGTAAATGTAATCATTCAGCGAGCTGAGTAAGCGTGCTACGTTGGGTGGACAGCAAGAGCAGCCAAACCATGCCTGACGAACGGGCTTAACATGCTGTTTATCCGGATTGCGCTTATTCGCCTCAGGCCATACTTCAAGTGGATTAACATAGAAAAAGTGCTTGCCATCCCGGGACATGCTGCCAAGTACGTTGTTATACAACGCCCGTTCCATAATATCCGCATACTCACTCTTTGCTTCAAGCTGAAGCATCCGCCGTGCCCAGAATATAAGCCCGATGGAAGCACAGGTCTCTGCATACACCGTATCATTCGGCAAGTCATAGTCAAAGGTGAAGGCTTCTCCTCGATGGGTTGACCCGACTCCACCCGTGATGTACATCTGCTTGCGTGTTGTATTCTCCCATAGCCGCTCACATGCAGCTTTCAAGCTATCGTCTTGTGTCAACCGAGCAAGATCAGCCATTGCTGTGTACATATAAACTGCACGCACGGAGTGGCCAACTGCGGTTGTCTGCTCACGTACAGGCAGGTGGGATTGGTACATCTCCAGATTAGGTTTATTATCTGACCAGGGACCTTTTCTACCGCGTCGCTCCCATTCTTCCTCAAAATAACTTGGAAGACTGCCACGTTGATCAATGAAATAACGACTGAGCTTCAAATACCGTTGCTCTCCCGTCGCATAGTATAACTTGACCAGAGCGAGTTCAATTTCCTGGTGCCCGCAATACCCCTGCTTCTGGCCAGCATCCAGCCCAAACAAACGATCGATCAGATCAGCAAAGCGGCATGCAATATCTAACAATCGACGTTTGCCAGTTGCTTCGGCATAGGCTACAGCGGCTTCAATCAGGTGTCCTGCACAATAGAGTTCGTGTTCATCATATAAATTCGTCCATTCTCTGCCCGGTTCCTTAATCGTGAAATACGTATTCACATATCCATCTTCTCGTTGGGCTTGGCCGATTAATTCAATGGCTTCATCCGCAATCTTCTCCAGCTTCGGATCAGGTTGAGAGCGTAGTGTGTAAGCAACCGCTTCCAACCATTTATATAGATCACTATCCTGGAACACCCATCCTCCAAATTCTCCCTCTTCGAGTCCAGCGGCGATGCGGAAATTACGAATAGCATAACTGGGTTCCGCTCCTTCTACACGGTCGTTTAATGCTTGCCATTGATACGGAATGACCGTATCTCTTACTAATGCAGAATAGTCTTCCCAGAATTTGTCCTCGATGCGTACATTTGTAGTATTCACTTCGTCATGCCTCCTATAGTAATTGACTCTCTATGTTCTTCATTATATGCTTGATAGAATCAGCTTAATAGGAATGGAATGAACCTTTTTCTATAAAAAATAACACAACATGAGGAGTGTTTCATCTGAGCGATAACACCTTAATCGAACTTGAATTGCCACCAATCCCTTATTTCCTCGGCGCAGGTCGAACAGCATATAGTACCGGAGATCACCATCCTCATCGAAGCAAGCTTGGCGTCTTCGATCTACTCATCGTTGCTGAAGGTGGCTTATTCATGGGCGAGGACGGTTCAGAGTGGCGCTTGTTGAGTGGGGATATGCTGCTGCTGCTGCCAGATGGCGAACATTATTCGTTTCAACCCTGCGCAGAACATACGTTATTTTACTGGATTCATTTTGAGCACGAAGCAAGGTATCGCACCCTGGCAACGGATGACACAAGTCTTAGTCCTGCGCTCAATGCGTCACGCCCTTTCGAAAATCCATACATGCTCCGGCTGCCTAAGTACCTACGCCTCCCAGATCCTCAGGCTGTGTACGACATTGTCGAGCAACTGCTGACTTTGCCGACGAACGCTACATTTTGGAGAGAGCAGCAACTGCTAGGCAACCTACTGAGCATACTTGAAGAGAGTGGCTCAAGAGAAACCGAATCGGTTGCAACCCGTCTGGCAGAACGCGCGGCTACCTACATTCAGGCTCATTACCGGAACAAAGTTACCAATGAAATGCTCGCAGAAGCCTTACATTTTCACCCCAATTATATTGTACGATGCATGAAATCCAGATACGGTTGCACCCCCTCGGACTATTTGCAGGAGATACGGCTCGATCGTGCTAGACGTTTGCTGGTGACCACCGATTGGTCCATTGACCGTGTTGCCGAAGAGGTAGGTTTTCGCTACTCCCCTTACTTCTCCGCGTGTTTCAAACGTAAGATGGGAATCTCTCCACTGCAATTCCGTAAGCAATATCTGAGATGACGGCAACCCTTACTTGAGATCATGAAATATGGATGTGACAAAGTTCCAGATTGGGCAGCCATGCAGCAAAAAAAGCCGCGTTTCCACGACTTTCTGTAGACTTCATTTTGGTTGATCACCATGTCTGAGATTAGGTGTTTCAGTTTACTTTTGAGGCTGAGTTTTGCAGATGCAATGATTGGTCGCTTTATACAACGGTGATGGTTCCATAGTACATATACATGCCACAATTAAAATGATACGTGCCAGGTTTCAAATCCTTTAACGTAATATAGTTGTCACCCTTCTCAAGATACACATCAAACCCTAAATCCGCGGATTCAATACTCTTAATACAAGTGTAGCCGGAGTGTTTAATAAAGTTAATCTGGGTTGGCACACCTGCTTGTACAACGATGTTATTTTGACTAAAACCGTTGGATTGTATATCAATTGGAATAACGTCATAGCTCACATTTTCTTGAACAAAGGTTTGTTCTTTCGTAGCTGCATGAACAGTAGGGTTCCGGCTATCTTGATATTGATTTAACAGAAGAACGCCAATCGAGACGATGCCGAAGGCAACAGTGACTACACCTGCTATAAACGATACACTTATTCCGTCCTTTTTGGGCGCTTTCGTTTCAGCTACACCTGACCCTATAATTTGCAGAACAACGCAGAAGATAAGGATAAACAAGATATCAACGAACAGTACCATGATATAACTGAAACCAAGCATAGAGCCCAGCATCGCTCCCATCATTCCACCCATAATACCTGCTAACATGCCATCCAACGAAGCGAGTACACTGATGGGCTTTCCTGCAAAATAACCCGTCCCGAGCCCCAATAAAATAGCGATCATTGAAGGTACTGCCAGATCGTGATTGAACAATACGCCTAGCTGAAATCCGAGACAAAGACTAGCCATCATACCTATACTCATGGCAATCATCATGCCAGGCATACCTGTGAGGTTCTCTTTTCGCTTATACGTGTTCAATATAATATATCCGGATAGACAAACAATGATGATGATGCTTAGTATGGAAAGTAACATATATGAACCTCCTGATATATAACATTTTAAATATATTCATACTACACATTGTAGTGTAATTGCTGGATCGAATACAATTCAAATTTTAAACATTCAATAATAATTCATAATCTTTCAAGCCATATCTTATAACACAAGATACGTTAAGAAAAAGAAGAACAAAAAAAGCCGCGTTTCCGCGACTTTCTGTAGGTTCAGATTGATTGATCACATACCTGAAACCAGGCGCTATTTTTTTAATGAGATTTCAAACGTCGAACCCGGCTCACCGGCAAACACAATGCTACCGTTGTCAGGCAACACAATTTCATTCTGACCGCTAACCACCGTGTGATTCACAGCTATACCTGCCTGGTTGTATACAGCAAACGCACCACTTGAAGGCATTTGAACCGTCATCGTTTTACCAGCAGCTGAGGCTGGTACCCTAAACCAACTGGAATGTCCATTTGCTTGAATGGTTGTCTTTGATTGATTTCCCGAATAGATCGGTCTCACAACCTCTTGACTGGCATAGACGTTTCCTCCTGCCGTAACATATTCAACACCATCTTCCATATAGAATTCAAAGTTCATCGTGTCACGACCAGCTAAGCCAGGAATTTGGAGTTGATTCACAGCTTGGTTCGCTCCAATGATTTTATTCGTATAGATATATCCTGGCCATTCGTTAAATGTATGAATGGGGATAACCGGAAGAGCAATGTTATACAGTGTTGATGTATGCTTCTCATTTACCAAGTAATATGTGTTGCCTTCTCGCTTCTGCCAAGCAGCTGCCACATCGTTAGGTAATTCATTTGTCTCTAACTTTTCAGCCTTGTATTCGGAAGAAGCAATCTGACCAAGACCAGGTACGGACTTATATGAGCGTGACCATAGATAAACTTTTCCATTGTCCTCATTAACGAACTGCAGCTTCTCCGTTCCCTCGTCATTAACAAATGAACCATCCGCAGTGTACGTATATTTCTGATCTGGATTGGTTGGAGCAGATGGAGTGGACACTGTTAATTGTCCGTTATCCTTCACATCCAACTTTATTACCAAATTGGCTCCGCCGCCATATATACCTGTATGACTCAACAACTCCTTCGGCATCGCTGCTGTTACAGGTGTGGAGAACGATTTCTCCGGCTTTTGCTCTGGAATGAGTTTCTTCTCTTCCAGCGCGCCCAGTAACAGTTCAGTCGCAAGTAGTTGATCTGTTGTGCTCGTGCCCCCCGAGGACGTTACAGCTGCTGCCATATTGAATTCGGGAAGCACAATTAACGATGAATGGTACGTTATGGTATTACCGCCTTTGGTAACTGCCTTGATCCCATAATCGTTGAACGGAAACAGATTAACACTGTCCCAACCTAGTCCATAGGCAATGGACGAATCGCTTTCTTCTGGCCATATACCCTTCTTGTATTCTTCTTGTTCCATCGCATCTACAGATTCACGTGAGAGAATACCTTCGACTTGTCCTGTGAAAATTCTCGAAAATTTCACTAGATCCTCCGCAGTCGAGTAGATACCTCCTGAAGCGATCATATTCGTGGTCTCTAATGGAAGTTGTTGTTTCGCATTCGTGGCAGAATAGGTTGCTGCCATTTGACTCAGATCCACCTGATCTTGAGGCGTCCGAGTATTATTCATATCCAGTGGCTCGGTGATGTAACGATGCATGAAAGTAGTAAAACTCATACCGCTAACCCTCTCCACCAGAATTTCAGCTAGTGTAAAACCATCGTTACTATACACGGAATAGGCGCCAGGATCTGCCTTCAGGTTTTGGTTAGCTAGTTGTTCCAGTAAAGTGTCATGTGCATACGTATCGTTATCTCCAAATAAAATGGCACTATTGCTCGACGTTCCAAGAAGCCCGGAAGAATGATTCAATAACATACGTGGTGTAATTTGCTGATAACGCTTGTCCTTCATTTTGAAATCCGGGATATAATGCACGATAGGTGTATCCAGATTCACCTTACCTTCATCGACGAGCTTCATTACAGCAGTCGTAAGCATCATTTTACTCGTTGACCCAATACCATACATCGTATCTGCCGTAAGAGGAATCTCTCCCTTGGGGTCGTTTACCCCTACTTGTCCAGAGAGTACGATCTTTCCCTCATCCATAAGCGCATACTGCACACTTGTTGTGCCATATGACTGGGTTAAAAGGTTAGCTTTCTCAATGACGGCTCTCTCCGTCGATCTGAAAGTAAGATTAGCGCTATTCCCCGTGTCCGAACTAGCTAAGGCATACGTGGGAGACAACATGGCAAGTACTAAGGTAATTGCCGTTATCGAAGTTCGTTTCTTACGTGACAATCTCATCATCTCCTGTTTTTCTGTGTCTAAGGATCATTGTGTTGGTACTGAATAAAGTGTAATGGGAGAAGATGTACTGATCGTGACGGCGATATGAACTGAACATGAATAAATCTGCACATTGGCTCTGTTGCAACGACTTCATGGTGTTCACTAAGGGTATTTTAGAATATTGCTTGTTGGAGAGTCTGTTGGGTTGGTTCAACTTGAAGTACCACTAAGTAATCTAAATAAAGAAAAAAAGTCGCAATAATGCGACTTTTAATCGATGGTGAATCTATCTACATCTCCATACTAATTATGATTTCAATTTCAATATAGAGAATAGAACTGTTTATTCATTTACATTTTCTTTCGTTACCAGCTTCAGTTCTGCTGGGATGGATTGCTCTACCTGTTTGCCGTCCAGCACATCCAGCGCTGCTTGCACTGCCAGACCACCAATCAACACAGGCTGCTGAGCAACTGTTGCTGTCAATTTACCGTCCTGAATGGATTTGATCGCATCATCATTACCATCGAATCCAATAACCGGGATGTCTTTACCTGAACTTTGAATTGCTTCAATCGCTCCAAGTGCCATCTCATCGTTATGGGCAAATACGGCTTGTACATCTGGATTACCTTGCAGCAGATTCTCCATAACATTCAACCCTTTGGAACGGTCAAAGTCTGCTGATTGCTTCGCCACCACGTCGAGTTTCTCATCAGCGACTTCATGGAAACCTTTGCCCCGCTCTCGTGTTGCGGAAGCACCTGGTACACCCTCAAGCTCAATTACTTTCGCGCCCTCACCAAGCTGTTCCACAAAGTATTCCGCTGCCATGCGTCCACCTTTGACATTATCCGAAGCCACCAAGGCTGCCACTTCACCTTTATCTGCGGAACGGTCGAGTGTAATCACTGGAACACCTACACTGTTCGCGGACTGAACCGCTGTAGAGATTGCCGCAGAATCGGCAGGGTTAATGAGCAATGCATCTACGCCTTGTTGAAGCAGATCGTCCACATCGTTCGTTTGTTTCGCCGAATCGTTCTGTGCATCAACGACGATCACTTGAATCCCCTGTTTTTGAGCTTCAGCCACGACCCCATCCTTCAGGGATACAAAGAATGGATTATTTAATGTGGAAATGGATAACCCAATTTTCTTTTGTCCTTTATTTCCGGCTGCGTCAGGCTTTGCCCAACCCGGAGGCTCCAAGGAGCAACCTGCCAGAATAATAATCATTAGCATGCTTATGAGTGTCAAAGTTATTTTTTTCATAGTCGCATCTCTCCTTATGCTGTTTTCTTGCGGTCTAGCAGGACTGCAATGGCAATGACAACACCCTTCACGACCATTTGGTAGAAGGAGTTAACTCCGAGCAAGTTCAATCCATTATTCAGTACACCGATAATCAGAACACCGATCAACGTACCAACAATGCGCCCTCTTCCTCCAGATAGGCTCGTACCACCGAGTACAACGGCTGCAATCGCATCCAACTCATAGGATGTACCCGCTGTTGGTTGTGCTGAATTCAACCGTGATGTCAGAATTGCCCCTGCCAGTGCTGCAAGCATACCGGCCAAGGAATAGATCATCACTTTAACACGTGTAACTTTGATACCTGAGATAATGGAGGCTTTCTCATTACCACCAATCGCATACGTTTTGCGACCAAAAGCTGTTTTATGCAGAATAATCCATAGAATCATAAACGTAATCAACATGGTGATGGCTGGTACCGGAATTCCCAACAAGTAACCTCGTCCAAACAATTGGAACAACAGGCTGTCACCAAGACCGGTAATTGGGTTACCGTTCGTGTAGACCAGTGTTAATCCTCTGAATATCGTCATCGTTGCCAATGTCGCGATAAACGGTGCCATCTTGCCTTTGGTTATCATGAGACCATTGACCATCCCCATGACACCGCCAAGTGCTACCCCGATAATGATGGACAAGATCGGATCCAAACCAGATAACATCATATTGGCAACAAAAGCACTGGATAAAGCGAGGATCGAGCCAACCGATAGATCAATTCCGCCGGTGAGAATAACAAATGTCATCCCAAAAGCAATCAGCGCATTAATCGAAACCTGGCGTAGTAGATTCAAGATATTAAGCGGTTCCAAGAAGCTAGGATTTAAGATTGAAACGATAAGAATGAGAATGATTAAGCCGAGTAACGGTCCTAATTTTTTTGTTACGTTCGAGAAACGGAAGCCGCTTTTGGCAGTTTTGTTGTCCATTGTTGTCATATCACTGTCCCCCTGTAGCCAATGTCATAATATTTTCCTGAGTGGCTTCTTCCTTAGACAGCACGCCACTAATGTGCCCTTCATGCACGACTGCAATTCGATCACTCATCCCGAGTACTTCGGGTAGCTCTGACGACACCATGATAATGGCGACGCCCCGGTCTGTCAGTTCATTCATGAGCTGATAGATCTCTCGCTTCGCTCCAACATCGACGCCTCGTGTAGGTTCATCCAGGATAAGCACACTTGGACCGATGCCGACCCATTTAGCGATAACCACCTTCTGCTGATTACCACCCGATAGATTGCGAGCGGCAGTTTCTGAAGATAGTGTTTTGATCTGCAATCGTTTGATCAGTGTATCCACGAATTCCTGTTCTTTTGCAGTCGAGATGAAGCCTTTGCTGGAGAAGCTGAACAGGTTCGGCAGTGCCATGTTCTCACGAATGGAGAAGTCGAGCACGAGACCCTCGTCCTTGCGATCTTCCGTAATAAAACCAATGCCATGTCTGACCGCATCTACAGGTTTGCGAATATTCACTTTTTTGCCGCGTATAATCACTTCACCATGATCCATCGTGTCGAGACCAAAGATCGTTCTCATAATTTCCGTTCGCCCAGAGCCCATAAGTCCTGAAAAGCCTAGAATTTCACCTGCTCTAACATGAAAGCTCACATCTTGAAATAATCCTTTGCTGCTCGCGTTTCTGACCTCCAAAACAATCTCACCATACGAGGGATTCCGAGATGGATAACGTTCCGTTAATTCTCGGCCGACCATTTTTCGAACGACTTCGTCAAAACTAGTCTGCGGAATCGATTGGGTATCTACGGTTCTACCATCACGCATAATCGTAATTCGGTCGCAGATTGTGAATATTTCCTCCATGCGGTGAGAGATGTAGACGATGGATACCCCATTTTTCTTCAGTGACGTTATGACTCCAAACAGCTTCTGAATCTCCCGCTCTGTGAGTGCCGCTGTCGGTTCGTCCATAATGATGACCTTCGCATCTGTCATTAGTGCCTTTGCGATTTCGATCATCTGTTGTTGACCAACAGAGCATTCGCCCGCAGGTCGATCAAGTGGAATGTCCACAGATAATTTGCTGAACTGCTCCTTGGCAAGCGCTTTCATTTGTCTCGTATTGAGCAACCCGAACGAGGAAGTGACCTCCTTACCGATAAAAAGGTTATCGAGCACCGTCATTTCAGGCCATACGTTCAGCTCCTGATGAATAAATGTGATGCCTAATTTCTCTGCCTCCTTCGGACTGGTGAAATATGTTTCCTTACCGTCTATCGTAATCGTGCCTTGATCCCGCCGATGAAGACCAATCAGAATATTCATGAGTGTAGATTTACCTGCTCCGTTCTCCCCCATTAGGGCGTGAACCTCACCTTCTTGCAGTTCAAAATCTACTCCGCTTAGCACCTGATTGGTACCAAACGCTTTGTGAATGTTGTGCATCTGAATATGCATAACGCAACCTCCTTTTTAACCAAAATGGACTCCTGCTTGTAAAATACAATTAGCATAAGGCGTAGCTTCACCGGTACGAATGACAGCCTTCACCTGCCCGGTTAACACCTTAAATTGTGCATGACTGATGGAAACAGCCACGTTGTCCTCTCCGAATCTGTCTATCATAAATTGCAGCGTCGTGGGGTTTCCCTCCCTAATCTCTTCAGCCACAATAACCTTTTCAATGACCATATCATCCGCAATCGTCTCTACGACTTCTCGAAAACTGGGGGTTCCCAGCTTCAGAGCGAGATCAATCTTACGTACTCCTTCCGGTACGGGAAGCCCGGCATCCGCAATCGCAATCAGATCCGTGTGACCGAGATCCGAGAGTATTTTGGAAATGTGACTATTGAGTATGCCATGTCTCTTCATTACAGACTCTCCTCCACTTCCGCTCGCGTTGGCATTCCGCCTTGAGCCCCGAACTTGGTCACAGACAATGAGGCAGCTCGATTAGCGAAGCGAATGCTATCTTGTAACGGCTTGCCTTCAGCCAGAGCGACTGCAAATGCGGCATTGAATGTATCTCCAGCGCCTGTTGTATCAACGGCCTTCACTTGGTACGTTGGCACAAGGACTTCCTTTTCACCATCATAATAACGGACTCCCTTGCTGCCTTCTGTAATAAACAATTTATTGGGATACTGCCGCAGCGACTCTGCCGGGCTGACACCTTGGAACAATATTTCTGCCTCATGTTCGTTCGGGGTAATGTAGGAGGCATTGTCAATGACCTCTTGCGATATCGTTCTTGCGGGTGCTGGATTCAATAACAGCGGAGTTCCAAACTTCGCGCACAGTGCACTAACGTGAACTACCGTTTCCTCAGGAATTTCTTGTTGGATCAATACGATATCAGCATTACGGATAACATCTACCGCCTCATCGACATAAGCGGGAGTCACTTCACGGTTCGCCGCCTCAACAACAACAATACTATTATCACCTTCCGCGAGAATGATATGAGCCGTTCCACTTTCTAAATGTGTAACCGGTTTCACATTTTGCGTATTTACACCATTTACTTCAAAGTTGTTCAAAATGTCCGTACCGAAAGTATCTTCACCTACCCGCCCAATCATATACACCTCTGCCCCCAATCTGGCAGCAGCAACAGCTTGATTTGCTCCTTTGCCGCCAGGGACTGTTTTGAAGCTCTCGCCAAGAACGGTTTCACCCGCTCCTGGTCTTCTTGAAGAAGTAACGACTAAATCCATAGAACTGCTACCAATCACGCAAATTTTAGCCATCTGTTCTCACCTTTCTCGTTGTCCCCCGCTCAATGAATCCAACAGGCAACTGTATGTTTTTATCCTCGATCGCATTTTGTTCCACAAGCTTGATAAGTAATCCCGCCGCTTCTCTACCCATCTCATATGCCGGTTGCCGAATGGTGGACAACGCTGGCGACAATAGACCACTCATCGGAATATCGTCAAACCCAATGACTTGTACTTCATCAGGAACTTTCCTTCCAATTCGCGCCGCCTCATGCAGTACGGCCATCGCGGCAATGTCATTACTCGCGATTACTCCATCCGTGTCGGCATATTTCTTAAATAACTCTTCTGCCCACACCCCTGCCTCGTTAAACGAAAATGAGGTTGTCTGGATAACCCGGTAATCAAGCCCTGCCGACCGAATGGATTCAATTGCTCCTTCAAAGCGATCCTGGGCTGGGCGAATATGTGTTGGTCCCTGCATAACCGTTATCCGGCTGCTACCCCGTCTGATGATCTCCTTGGCTGCTAGCCTTCCCCCTTCTCTACCGTCTGCATACACAGAAGGTCGATCTAATGAGGTTCTATCAAGAAACACCACAGGAATCTTCAGGTTTTCATATATTAAAGAATGAGGGTAGTTCGTTGAAGAGATTACACCAACCACGTTATTCTGAATGAACGTCTGGATGTAATCCTGCTCCTTCCGTTCATCCTCATCACTATTTCCGAATATCAGTCTATAATCCTGCTCCTGCATCCGATCCTCAACTCCACGAGCAAGCTGTGGAAAGTAAGGGTTTGCAATATCGGGCAGCAACAGGCCAATCAGTTTGGACTTGCGTTTATATAATGAGCGAGCCACTTCATTCGGGGAGAAGTTAAGGGCCTTCACGGCATCTTCCACTTTCTTGCGTGTATCCGCATGAACATATCCCCTGTCATTGATGACTCTTGATACGGTGGCTACTGATACGCCAGCCAGATTCGCTACGTCTTTGATCGTTTTCATCATCTGTTCTCCTTATGTGTAACCGGTTACAGACATAAATTATCACATTCTATTTCATTTGACAAGCATTTCATTACTTGAAATATATCCCAGTCGGTCGATCAAGTGTCTTAAACCATGTTTACTGAGGATGACTAGATCATTATCTGTTTACTCAAACTAAGCCAAATACCGCTACGAATTTAAAGCCAAAATGACAAGCTCGCGCTTAACACGACCCTGCCATTTTGGGATTTCACCTTATCCTTTACCCTTGTAACGCTCTTGCTTCCACAATGATATAATGCGACGACCGTTCCTGAATGAACCACTTCTCGTCTTGGCGAATATATACATCATGATAGTGCATTGAAGAAAACCTGAATCAAATGATCGCAGTAACAACGACAACGGGCACCAACGGAGAAACGATCGATCTCATCGAATCTTCATTTCTTCCAGTCATTCGTTATTTTGAAGAGAACCACACATTCTACTTCTCCATGCTCTCGAATAAAGGGATTCCCGCATTCCGCGACCGTATGCTGGAGCTTGCGACAACTCATATTAGCCTGAATATCCATATGGAAGGAGTCAATCTAAACTATAACAAAGAACTGCTTACTCAATTCATGGCCTCGGCGTTTGTCGGTATTATTGAATGGTGGATTCTGAATCATATGCCGATATCAGCAGATGATGTTGCACAGCAATTATGGGGTTTACTGAAGCGGAACGAAGTTATTAATTAGGGCTGTGCTATTCCTTATCCCGTTTTCATGAAAATTTTCAGCTATCTTTAAGTTTGAATTCATCGTACGCTCATCTGCATCATGCTTAATAGAGATTAAGCTTACATAAATTTTCATTACATAAGGATAAGGAGAAACACCTATGAAATTAAAGAAAAAACTTGGTACGGTCAGGAACCGTCTGGTATCCTCATTTTTGATTGTTTTGTTAATTCCCAGTCTGTTTATCGGCGGTTCCGCCTACTTTACCGCCAAACAGCAAGTAGATACACAACTTTCTACTATGACCGACACAGACATATCACTCGTTAGCAGCATGGTCAACCAATACATACAAGCTAAACAATCAGACGTGAGTCTATTATTCGAAACGATAACATCTACAGATCCTGAGACTGCACTTAAATCTTATATTAATAATCATACGGATGTTGAATCAGCTATTTTCGCGAACAGTGATGGACAGCATGTATACGCTTCTTCTAATCAGCCTGAACCGGATAACTATAAACCGCTTGAGAACGAATTCTACATCAAGGCTATTGCTGATCCAGAACAATTCGTGCTGACGGAACCGAACACTTCAGAGCAGTCGGGTAAGAGCGTTGTTACCTTAGCTAAAGCTTCCAGTGACAGCAAGTCCGTCGTTGGTATCACGCTGGATCTAAGTTCTCTGCAAGAGACTGTAGGTAAAATCAAAATTGGAGACAACGGTTTTGTCGTAATATTTAGTGCAAATGGCTCCATGATTGTTGCTCCTCCTTGGGGGGCTCAAGGTACACAAGCTGTCGAAGATGACGTAACGCAGTCTAATGGAGCGACTCAGGCCTCAGCCAACTCTTCCAATGATACAGAATTAGTCGATCCTCAACCCGTGGGAGAACCAGGAACAGCAATGTTTGATGGCGATTCTGGGCAAATTGAGCAAAGCTCACCTGAAGGAGAAACGCGAAAACTCATTTATATCACCAACCCACTAACAGGCTGGAAAATTGCAGGTGATCGCTCACCAATTGAGATCGTACAGGCGGCTAAGCCAATCTGGAACAATACTTTGATCGTCATCTCCTTGTTCGCCCTGCTAGGTATAGCAATGACAAGATTAATTGTGCGCTCTATCACCAAGCCCCTCCAAACCTTGAATGAAGTTTCGGGTAAAGTTAGTCGTGGAGATTTGAGTCACACCGTTGCGATTCCATCGCAAGACGAGCTTGGCCAGCTAGGTGATTCCTTCAATCTCATGGTAAGCTCCTTGAATTCCATAGTATCCGAGGTAAAGCATTCATCCGATCAGCTCGTCTCCTCCTCAGAGCAGTTATCTGCTAACGCTAGCCAAAGTGCGACGGCAACAGAGCACATTGCTGAAACGATTGAACATATGGCCGAAGGGTCAGACAGGCAGGTCGAGCTGGTTGAAGAAAGCTTGCAGACAATCCACCATATGGCGGAGCAGATCAGTCACATCGCCGCTAACGCCTCAGCAACTGTTACCGCCACAGAACAAGTTACGAAGAAATCAAGGGAAGGTGGACAGGCTATTACGGGAGCTGTTACGCAGATGGGAACCATTCATCATTCCGTTAACCGTGTGTCGGATGGCATTAACCATCTGGTTCAAATTTCGCTCGAGATTGGGCAGATTATCAAGGTCATTTCCGACATCTCCCGTCAGACCAATTTATTGGCTTTGAATGCATCTATAGAGGCTGCACGAGCAGGTGAGCACGGTAAAGGCTTTGCTGTCGTAGCCAGAGAAGTCGGTACACTCGCGGAGCAAGCAGCTAGTTCAGCGAAACAAGTCACGACATTAATTGGCAACATCAACGAAGGAATCCGACAAGCAGATCACTCTATGGTTGAGGCGGTGGGTGAAGTAACCAAGGGAATGAATGTGATGAATACGGCTGGTCAGCTCTTTGACGAAATCACCCTATCCGTTGATACGGTCAACACGAAAGTCAATGAGGTGTCCGCCATGGCCGATGAGATTGTTGAGGAGACGTCTCGCGTGGTAGTGAAAATCGAAGATATTTCAAAGGTTTCCCGGGATACGGCAGAAGGTGCTCAAACGGTATCTGCGGCAACAGAGCAGCAGCTTGCTTCAATGCAAGAGATTAGCTCATCTTCTACTTATCTGGCTCGTATGGCCTCACGCCTGCAAGAGATCACAGAAAAATTCAAAATTTAATTATGTGAATTAGTTTGGGAACCATACCAAACGTATACCGTTTTCGTAAAAACAACCCGGTACCGTAACAGGTACTGGGTTTGTTCTATATTGGACAAAGCTCGTAATCAAGCCGTAACTTCTCTTTCGTTTGCAGGTTGTGCAGTTTCACTACACCCCGTCGGATCTAGGGTCGTTAGAAATTTCAGGTGAACCTTGCTAACAATGGTGATCTGTTGACAAGCTCCTCTGTATCTGTAGTAGCGTTCCCATCCCACATACGCCATTTCTTCTCCATTTTCCCCACCGTTTGCTGAACTGTTGACTCATAGTCTCGTTCTAACTAGCTTCCATATACTTCAAATGCGCGGTGTCCCGCTCTAACCCCACTAGGCATTCCGTTATACACGATTCTTACATACCTTCCCTTCGCCTCAAAGCGGTCTACACGCGTCATTGCAGTCGATGTCTGACCGGTCTGATTCGAAACAACGCTCCATTGTTGACCATCACTTGAAACCTGAATCACATACAGGAAGTTACCTTCCTGATGAAACTCCACCTTCGTTCGTGTAACAGAATGTTCATGTAGCAGGTCAACCTGCCACCAGTGACCTGGCGCTTCATCTTCTGCTTGCCAATAGGTCTGACGCTTACCGTCGTTTCCGTACATTGCTTCATGACGATCGCCTTGGCTATCACTGGATGCGACCTGCATATGTGCAAGTTCATCATCTGAAATCGTCGAATCGGATGCTTCCTCGGCAGGTTGATCACTCTCAGCAAGTAATTGACGAAGCTGATGCAGCTCAATCCCTACTGTGGGTTCAAACGACTCCCCTGACACATAATTGATTAAACTTGTACGAAGCTGGGCTGCGACAGGTCGATGCTGTAGTTCATCTTCAATGTTGATGCCGCAGATCAATATCTTTCCCTGGCCAACGTGATATTCAGCAAGGTTCATCAGCTTGCGATTGTGATAGAAGTTGGGAATGACCTGAACAATTGGGTTGAATGGAATTCCTTCGTTCACTACAAGTGATACGGATTGATCTAACAAGTCTTGCCATGGATGCTCTGCATATTCTCTGGTCGGTAATCCGTTCAATGCAGGGTGATCCGTGTGAGCGATAATACCGCACGGTGCCTCCGTTGCAAAATGAGCCGGACTCCAGAACACGGGATAAAACTTCCCCGGGTTCGCATGTTGCAGCTTCTCTTTTTGCGCCAGAAACAGGACATGCCCTCCTGCTGTAAGATGCTGTTCCATCTCTTCATCCAGACTTCGTTTCACTATGACTGACTGCGGGAATTCACGATGCTTCTCTGGGGATTCATAAACCCAAAATGGCCATTCATTTCGCACATCGCTACCCAAAATTTCTAGTGAAATCGTTAATCTGTCACTCTTCTTGATGTACTGTGGTGCCAACGATACTATACTTCCTAGTGATTGGCCTGACCCATTCGAGATGATATCTGTTTGTAATGAGTCCTGGTCAAGAATGTGCCCATCACCACTCCTAATGACCCATTGGATGGAGGATGGCGGGATATCTGTTGCGGCAAAATGAGAAATATGGATCTCCGCATGGAATGGTTCCGTTTCAGTATAAATACGCTTCGGCATACGAAGCAGCAGCACTGTTGGTGCACAGAATTCGCGAAATTGATCTGGGTGTATCAAGCCTTTCGATTCCCAGAATGCATTTAGAATGCCAACCGTAGCCGTGCTCTGTCCTGGGAAGTCATGCAAGTCTAACAACTGGAACCCTCCAAGACACGGTGTGCGTAATGCAGCCTCGATCTCATCACGATATAATTGCAGGGCAAACATCCCCGTACCATCTACAAAGGAGCGAATATCCTCTGCTAATCCTCGTGTCTCCATGTCTGCGTGGATTGCCTCCAGGTTTACCGGACGTAGCACACCCGTGTATTTCGGTATTTCTTGCACGTCTGGATATACCGCGTACTGTCCCACTTCATGGGAGATGACGGGAACAGACCGTGCCGCTACGGCTTCTCGAAAATCAAGGTCTGTCGACAAGGCTAGCTTTTCAGGAAAATATTGTCCTCGAACACCAATGCCATCAACCGATTGGGCAATAAAAAGGTCATCTGCGGAATCAAGCGGTCGATCCCAATTCGTGGTGAGCGTGTACAATCGTCGATCATCGTTCACTTTCAGCTCTGCAACCATCTGATGCAACAGCTCAAAGTCACCATTCAGTTCATTGCCGTTACTATAAATGCAGAACGAAGGGTGGTTGCCGTACACTTCCACAATTCTACGAGCTTCTCGCGGTAAGTAGGTGTAATGCTCTGGATGCATACCAACAGCCATGTTCCACGTATCCATCCACATCGGAGATTCAACCTGCAAGTATATTCCCAATTGATCTGCTGCTTCAAATGCGACCTCCGGCGGGCACCAAGAGTGAAAACGAATGTGGTTTAATCCGTATTCCTTAGAAGTCTGAAAGATCTTCTGCCATGATCTAATGTCCATTGGAGGATGACCCGTATGTGGAAAAATGCAGCATTCCAAGGTTCCTCGCAAGAAGACTGCCCGACCATTCATTTTTAATATCCTGCCTTCACGATTGAAGTAGCGTAAACCAAAGGTTTGATGGGCTACGATGCGAACCGGGTTATGTCCATCTAATAAAATGGTTCCTTCAACCTTCATCTCATACAAGTTGGGCGTGAATTCGTCCCATAACAAAGGATCTTCACCCATAGGGTATTCATATTCAAAGTTCTGTGCGGATGAAGCGGGGATGTTCAATTGCTCTTTCCTCTCTTCCCCTACATGTGGAGCTGCTCCCTGCTTAATCGAAGCCCTTAAGTTTAATTGAAACTGAACCTCGGCATCTGTTGCATTATGACATGTGCCCTTTACGATAACAGAGCGCAGATCGGGACGAGGGTATATATGCACATTGTTGATCCAATAAGGCTCTAACGCGTGCAGCTCGATACGTCCAACGACGCCATTCCATATCGTTTGCGTTTCTTCCGTATAGGCACTCGAATGTGTACCCAGATTCTGTACATCTCGATTGTCGATCCGAAGCGTAAACCGGTTTACTGTTCCAGGTTGTATAAGCATACTCACATCATATTCATGAGGTGCTGACAGACTATCCTGCTGCCCAGCCAATTCCCCATTTACCCATAAGGTAGATTGAAACATTACGCGTTCAAGAAAAATAAAGAAGCGTCGATCGATCCAATCCGCAGGAATGTCGATTTCAGTTTCGTACCACGCTGCTCCGATGTAACGATATCGCTGACGTAGAGATCGGATTGACTCCCGATCCATTGTATCTCCCCATTTCTCAGCTTCACCTATTCCGTTAATGGTCAGTGTGCCTGGGAGTGATACGGTCTCGCCTGAACCTGGAACAAACGAATTGTACCACTGTTCTGATTCTCCGATATCCTCTGGGTCAAGCGTATATCTCCACGCTCCTGCAAGTTGAAGTATTCTCTTGTCCTTATGTTGCTCTGACATGCAGTTCACTCCTATTCCACATCTTAGTCAACGCTTTTATTCTAAGTAACTCTCGTATATTATTTTAGAATAAGGGCTACTCAGAAAGGAATGAGGATATGGCTAATAACCCTAACGATCCTGCTATGTTATTGACGAGGCAGCAGTATACACACCCTCCGGGAATTCTCGTATCCGATCATTACATCCAGCCCTATGGCTACGCTTGTTATCGAGAACAAGGAACCAAAGACTGGTTAATTATTTATACTCTATCAGGTCAAGGATGGATTAATAATGGAGGCAAAGGGTACTTAAGCTGTACACCGGGGACGTTAACCATGGTATCTCCTGGCACAATCCAGGATTACTTTACGGAAGAAGGGGAAGTCTGGGAGAAACTATGGGCTCACTTTATTCCCCGCCTAAGCTGGGCCGACTGGATGCCGACTAGCAATACAGACGGGCCTTTAATTCAACTTGATCTACTTAACGAGCATTCCCGACAAGCGATTGAATCAGCCTTGTGGAGAGTGATCTCCTATCGATTACACGGAGATGCTGCGTTGAGAGATGAGCTCACCTTAAATGCGCTTGAAGAAGTCATTTTGTTAGTCGCCAGCCAGAATCAGTCGCAGAAGACGTTAGACGCACGCGTACAGGAAGTACTCAACATCATAACTCAGGAATACACAGGACAACTCCTTATTGAGGATCTAGGTAAGCGCGTGTGTCTATCTCCTTCGCGATTATCTCATTTGTTCAAGGAACAAGTCGGCGATACCATTATGGGCACACTGATGAAGCATCGTTTGAAACAAGCCGAGAAGCTGTTAAAGTACACGCTTCGTCCCGTCACTGAGATTGCTCTATCTGTTGGTTTTCATTCACCCGATTATTTCTCGCGGCAATTTGCCACTCATTTTGGCGTCACTCCATCCAACTATCGGAAGGCGTCTAGGAATGTGTTTTGACCATAATAAAGTCCGTCTGCTTCTCATCCCCCATATAGAATGAATGGGATCCCTGTTGCACAAATCCCATTCTCTTGTAGAATGCGATCGCATTCTCATTTTTCTCCCATACACCAAGCCAGATGTTGTGTTTGTTTTGTTCGTTCGCAATTTCAATAGCTTTGTTGAGCAAATGTTTGCCTAGCCCATGCTTCTGGAATGCTTTTTTTACATAAATTCGTTCAATCTCCATCGCTTCTTCGCCCATACTTTCGGATTGAGCATCGTTCATATTAACTTTCAAGTATCCGGCAAGCTCTTCATGGAAATAGATGAAGTAGAACTGTGAAGAGCGGTTAGCCAGCTCCTTTTCTAATTGTGCCGCATTAAACGCTCGCTCCAAATACTCCCTCATATTCTCAGTTGAATTCTGATCTTTAAACGTATCATGGAACGTTTCAATACTGATATCTTTAAGTTGAAGCACTTCGTTAGGAGTGCACTTTGTAATTTTCACGCTCATGGATGAATTGCCCCTTACAAAAATAATGAAATTAAAATAAAACCTATGAAAGTTGTATCATCAATTTATATCAATTTTGTTGTAAATGCAACAAAATAAAAAAAGGGATTTACTATTTACAAAAAACGATACATATATTAGAGTTATTGAGGATTTCAAATATCTTTTATATACACATAATAAAAAAGGAGCTGACTGTGCTGTGGAATTCTGGGAATCCAGTTTTGTGGACAAACAAACGATGTGGGGATTCGAACCTACAGAATCGAGCATTCTAACCAAGGCGTTTTTCCTCGAAAATAACGTTAAAGACATCCTCATCCCAGGTGTTGGCTATGGCCGAAATGCCAAAACCTTCATTGATGCCGGAATCCAGGTCACTGGAATTGAAATTTCCGAAACCGCCATCCACTTAGCAAGGCAACAGGGACTTGATTTTCCGATTGCTCATGGCTCTGTAACCGACATGCCATTTGATGAGCATCTGTACGACGGTATATTTTGTTATGCGCTGATTCATCTATTGAACAGACAGGAACGAGAACAGTTTATTCGAAATTGTTACAAGCAATTAAAGCCTAATGGATACATGGTGTTTACAACCGTTTCCCCAAAAGCTCCGATGTATGGTCAAGGACAACAACTCGATCACAATTATTATGAGATCATGGAAGGGCTTAAGATGTTTTTCTATGATGATAAATCCATTCAAGAAGAATTCGGATCATATGGACAGATTGAAATCTCTGAAATAGCAGAGCCTAATAAAATCATGAAAAACAAACCTTCGATTCCATTTTTGCTTATTCGATGCAAGAAAGCTGAATTAGAATAATCATATATAGAAAAGTGATAGTTAAAAGGACGAACAACGTATGAACATACGTATCCGCCCTTTGTGTTAACAATAACTCAAAGCTTACGTAGCAGCTAGCCTCACTTCATTACCTGCTCGTGGTTAAGAAAGTATTTCGATGTAGCCTTCTGTTCCATTCACACGAATTCGTTGCCCGTCTTTGATCAATTGGGTTGCATTCTCTACACCAACAACTGCGGGTAACCCATATTCCCGTGCAATGACTGCACCATGCGTCATCAGTCCGCCTACTTCTGTCACTAGACCTTGTATAGAAACAAATAAAGGCGTCCAGCCAGGATCAGTAAACGAAGTCACTAAGATATCCCCAGCCTCCAGATCGATATCATTCATGTCCAAAATGACTCGTGCTCTTCCTTCGATTACACCTGAAGAAACAGGTAGACCTGCAATCGAACCCACGGGTAGATGTTCACGATTGTACTCCCCTGTAATGATCTCACCTTCAGATGTCATCACACGCGGAGGCGTAAGCTTTTCATATAATCGGTAGTCCTCTTTCCGTTGATCAATCATCTGCTGATCCAATTGGTTTGTGCGAACCACTTCGTGGAGCTCTTCATAAGCAAGATAATATATATCCTCTACATTCTGAATAAGCCCAGCTTGAACGAGTCGTTCAGCTTCTCTCAATAAAGCCTGCTTATAAATATAATAACGACTGACGATGCCGTACTTTGGATATTCGCGGTAACCGATGAACTTGCGGACGAGGTTGATCTTTTGCTTCGTTTCATGAGCTTTTTGCTCCCCGTCAGGTAATTGCTTCAAGCGATCTATTAACTCTTGTTCCTTCGCCATAGCTTCCTTCAGCCCTTGCTCAAATTTATGCTTACCTGCCTGTGGCTCAAAGTTCTTGATGTTACCCAAGATCATGGGAATCAGTGTTAATGGCTTTTCACTCCAACGAGTTCTTGTTATATCAATTTCCCCAGCACATCGCATGCCGTACTTGCTCAGAAACTGCTCAATTGCTTCCCGGCTTTCCCGTCCTCCATTCAGCTTAACGAGTTCATTTAGAAAGTTAGCATCTTCTGTTCGCTGCAAATAATGAATCACATCTGGATAAGGACGAATCACATCCGCGACATCCAACAACGCCAGACCCATCTCAGAAGTAATATTGCCCTCTACCGATAGCGTGAGCGTATCTGCTACATTCTTCTCACCTAGCCATTCATTCATGTTCTCATTAATCCATGTTGTCGCATTAATAGCAGCCATAAATACAGCCGTACTTTGCGGATCAAATAAATGCTTCTTCAGATCCTGCACATCTTCCAAAATAAAATCCAACAACTCTACTCCTGATTTATCTTGAATATTATGCTGTAGATTATCGATCGAAGTCTGACTTCGCCCTATCAATTCAGACACGATATTGGAATCTGGCTCGAATGGC
The DNA here is from genome assembly GCF_036884255.1 of Paenibacillus tundrae. Taxonomy (NCBI): domain Bacteria; kingdom Bacillati; phylum Bacillota; class Bacilli; order Caryophanales; family Paenibacillaceae; genus Paenibacillus; species Paenibacillus tundrae. The sequence continues at coordinate 3,800,156 of NZ_CP145605.1, forward strand.
GGCAGTGTATCTGTGTTACGTCTAGCAGGCGGTGCAGCTTCCTGATCCTTGGGTAGCACGGTTATAAAATCTCGCTCGATGATTGTCTTGAGCGCACCTACAATAAGTGGATCGGAGCTTAAATTATTCAATAAAGCTTGCCTGCCAGCTGTTGAAGACAGCATCGGTGCAATATCCACAAATAATCGGCCTCCGGCTTTACGCATCAGCGCAGGTGTAATCAACAGGTAAAAGGATAGGCCTAATGGTTTGATGGCATCGGTCATCATCTGCTGATGACCCACAGATAGATAGACGTGATTGTCGGCATCATCCACCTTAGGGATTGGGAACAACGTTGTGATGGGGCGACTCTGTACAATATAGAAGGTATCCTCAGCCAGACACCATTCAATATCTTGTGGGCAACCAAAGTAAGTCTCGATTTGTCTGCCGATGTGTGCCAGTTGTATCATTTGTTGATCCGATAGCGTTTGGTATCCCTGCTGATCATGCTCGATCTGCCGTGTTTCCGTTCCGCCATCTTCTAGGCCATAGATCGCCAGCTTTTTCGTGCTGATCATTTTATCGACAATGTGGTCTCCTTGGACTTTGTAATTGTCAGCGGAGACTATACCTGAGACCAGCGCTTCTCCTAGCCCAAAACTAGCGTCGATGGATATTACATTGCGATTGGATGTGACCGGATCAGCCGTGAACATAATTCCAGAAGCCTGTGGAAATATCATTCTCTGTACGACAACAGAGCAATACACATGCCTGTGATCATATCCATTTTGTATACGATAAAAGACTGCACGTTCGGTAAACAGTGACGCCCAGCATTTCCGAATGTGATGAAGGATTGCTTCTTGTCCAATGATGTTTAAGTACGTATCTTGTTGCCCAGCAAATGAAGCATGAGGTAAATCCTCAGCAGTAGCACTCGAACGTACCGCATAAGCTTGTTCCATGCCCTGCTTAGACAGGTGGCTTATAACTTCCTGTGTTACATCGGAAGGTATTGCTGTATCCATAATCGTTTGACGAAGCTTCAGACTTACTTCACCGATCTGTGTGCGATCCTGTAGAGTTAGCATCGCCAGTTGCTTCAGCAAAGTAGGATACGTATCGTTTTGTTCAAGCGCTAGTTGGAATGCACGTGTAGTCACACAAAATCCATCAGGAACATGAACTCCCTCTACTGTGGATAGCTTCCCTAGATTGAGCCCTTTACCACCAACAAGTATAAGCTGTGTTGCGTGCATTTCCTGAAAATCGAGAACGAATGAATTCATTCAGCCTCACTCCAATCCGCCTATTTTGAAAAAAAACATTTGACAAGAGTTAATCAGCATGATAAATTAATAATAGAAGATAGGTTTATTATGCTGATTAACAATTTTCAGAAATTTGTATTCCGATTATATCACCGGATTTATTTACATACAATAACCAAAAAGAACCTGATGTAGTCCATCAGGTTCTTTTTTATCGTTTATCATAGACTAGCCCTATTATTGCAAACACATGCTAGAACTCTAGTATGACACTATTGCATGCCTCGCCACTTGATATGTATACAAGTACCAATCTATTCATCTAGCAACGGTATCATTCGCAGTTCTACCACCGTACCTAAACCGCTGCCCTGTACACGTCCACAACCTTAAATGTCTGACAAACCAGCAGTATCTCTGGAGTAAACGTAAGACCGTACTGGCTCAATTGCCATGTGAAAAATTCAACATGCTCCTGATACCAATACGCATAGCTCAGATCACCCTCTCCTTCAGATCGAGCAAATTCATGGGTAACTTCATTCATTTTCACGACTTCAATCTGAGTCATTTGGATAATGGCTAACGGATTGTTATCTCCGTCTAATACAATATCGTACTGACCTACCTTTGGAATTTCCTCGTTTTCTAGCTCATATGCACAATGAGCAGAACACGTTCCCGTTTTCATGCCACTAACAACTAATCCGCCTAACTCATCTCCCATTGCCTTTGATCCGTCTCCAAACATCCACGCACTTGGAACATCCATGTTTAACTCGTTTTGTTTGGCAAACCTTTGCCAGTATTCCTGTATTATATTTGCTGACACTATACGTCCTCCTATAACCATAGACTCCATCGAATTCATAGAATTCATCTTATCTTAACATATTAATCTGATATTGATCATTTCAGGCTCCATCAAACCTTGATCTCCTGATTCGAAAATAGTTCTGAACTTACATTTAGCAATACAAGTCGTACGAATTATGATATGGTCAGTGATGGATATGAGATTAGTACAACCATATGTGCATGAAACTGCGAGGAGAAGATGGAACGTGATCGAGAGAGAGATAACAGAGAAACGAAGTAAATTTCAAGACCCATTGTTTGTCATGCTCATAGCAAGCCTATGCTGCTTGTTATGGGGGAGTGCTTACCCATCCATTAAACTTGGATATGTCGCTTTTAACATCTTGCCGGAGGACATCGCCTCCAAATACGTATTTGCTGGATATCGCTTTACATTAGCCGGTTTATTGCTTCTAGTCCTGTTTCGAACGGTGAGAAAACAGAGATTGAAGCTGACCGGGCGTGAGTGGGCTAGCCTTGGCGCACTCGGAGTCTTGCAAACCGGCCTGCAATATATGTTTTTCTACGTTGGGGTAGCCAATACAACCGGCGTAAAAGGCTCCATTATGAATGCAACAACAACGTTCTTCAGTGTTGTTCTGGCTCACTTTATCTATAAAAATGATAAGTTAAGTCAAAATAAAATTGTCGGCTGCGTGCTTGGTTTCGTCGGCGTAATTATTGTAAATTTTCATGCAGATCTGCTCACATTCTCCTTCTCACTTACAGGCGAAGGTTTCGTGATCATAGCTGCTCTAGTCTTCTCGGTGACCGCGATCTACGCGAAACGTTTGACGGCTACTATTGATGTCATGATCATTACAGGAATTAGTCTGTTCGTTGGAGGCGTTGTGCTGACTTTGCTTGGTCTATCACTTGGCGGCAGTGTTACCCACTTTACTCTAGCATCTACAGCGAATCTAATTTATCTGGCCTTATTATCTTCCGTGGCATTCTGTCTATGGAATCTGCTTCTTAAATACAACAAAGTTGGAAAAGTATCTGTGTATAACTTCCTCATTCCTGTATTTGGTGCATTACTATCTGCACTGTTCCTGGGGGAATCGGTTCTGGAACTGAAAAATCTGGTTGCATTACTTTTTGTATCACTCGGAATATACATGGTCAATCGGGTAGTCTCTGCCAAGGGGGATAAAGGGTTGGTCACTAACTATAAACCGTAAGATGTAAGATGCATAATCAACTATTAAGAGCCGCGAATTTTTATTTCGCGGCTCTTACATCATTTATGACAAACAAGAATATACAACATTCCGTAACCGCCGCTGAACGTAAGGCTCCTGACTGTTCAACAAATGCTGTGCATACATTACTGTCAGCTCGGAATCCGGATCAATAATTGCCATACAACCCGCAGCACCACTCCATCCGAATTCACCAATGGCACTAAGTGATCCACTGCCTGCTTTGGAGATGTGCGTACGTACACCTAGTCCGTAACCATACCCATCCATATGATCCCAGGAGTAGTCCCCTCGGGTCATTTCATTCAGGTGATCTGTCCGCATAAGCTCTACCGAAGCCCGGGAGAGAATTCGCACACCTTCCGGACTTGTGCCTCGACCTGTCAATGCATTCAAGAACAGAGCATAGTCGCTAACCGTGGACATCAGCCCTGCTCCACCGCTTTCCAGCTCTGTACCTACACGGAATCCATTGCCATCCATACGTACGGCTTGTCCAAGCTCATCATTGTAAGCATATTGCGGAATTAAACGGCGCTGTTGTTCTTCATTCAGATCGAATGCCGTGTCTTTCATGCCGAGCGGTTCGGTAATCGCATCTCGCAAATACGTACCAAACTTCTTACCACTAACAACCTCCACCAGAGCTCCCAGCACGTCGTGACACATACTGTAGTTCCAATGTGTGCCAGGCTCAAATAACAATGGTTCTTTGGCAAGCGCTTTCGCAAATTCACGTGTGCTTACGGTTCCGTTGCTACTCTGTACGATCTCCTGTATACTTGGGCAACCCACATCATATGACAATCCAGCAGTCATGGTAAACAAGTCGCGTACCGTTATCGCTCTGGTCGCTTGTTCCAGCCGAACTTCTCCATTCGCCATCGTTTTCTTCACTTTCATGTCTGCATACTCTGGCAAGTATTCTGATAACGGATCACTTAACAGCATATCGCCTCTCTCCACCAGTTGCAGCCCCGCAACACAGGTCATGATTTTGGTCATGGAATACAGATTAAAGATCGCTCCATCCCCGATTGGTGTTTGCTCCTCTAGATTGGCATACCCATTCCGATAACGGAAAACGGGTTCATTTCGATGCAAGACAAGCACCTCTGCCCACGGCACTCTCCAAGATGTGATACGATCAATAAATGAAGCAAGCGGTTTAAAGTCCATGTTTTCCCCGTCCTTGTATGTAGAATCTATGATCATTATAGATGATCCATTGCCGATGTGGTTTACGCGCACCCACATTCCACGCACTCTATTAATATACGACTCCATCAAAAGCAAAACAACCATTTTCAGCACAATACCAAGAACGGTTATCCTTGGACTTAATTCAATAACACAACAAATAAGCCAATCCCGAAGGATCAGCTTATTTGTTAGCTTTTTGAGCTTATGTGCGTCTGTTCTCAACAGATTTCATGCGGTTCTGGTCGTCAGACACTCGGTCATGACTGAATTCTTGACCTGCTTCCATCTCGCCATGTCCTGAAATGTTACGGGAGAATTGGGTGAACTGTCGTTTATGTTCATCCTGTTCATGCTTTTGCTTCAGAAGCTGTTGTGGATCCTGATTAGTCATGAGGTTACCTCCCCTAAATAAAATCATGTTTATTTCAACGCACTACATAAGTTTTCCATAAGAACGCAAAGCTTATGCATGAAGATTTGCATTTAACGATTGCATTCAACAATTCTACTCAACACACTGGTTAACGTATTATTCGAACAAACTACCGCCATTGGTCTGGATCACATCTTGGTACCAGTAAAATGACTTCTTACGATAACGTTCTAAAGTGCCTGAGCCGTCATCATGACGATCTACATAGATGAATCCATAGCGTTTCTTCAACTGAGCCGTAGTTGCACTGACTAGATCAATACATCCCCATGTTGCATAGCCCATTAGTTCAACACCGTCTTGAATTGCCTCAGCGACTTGAATCAAGTGCTGCTTGAGATAATCAATTCGATAATCATCTTCCACTGTTTTTTCACCGTTTGCATATGTGATCAAGTCATCTAATGCACCTAATCCATTCTCTACGATAAACAACGGTTTCTGATAACGATCATAGAACGCATTCATAATGTATCGCAAGCCTTGCGGGTCGATCTGCCAGCCCCAATCGCTCGCTTTCAAGTGTGGGTTAGGGACACCGCCAATTAAGTTACCTTCACCTTTAATTTGTTTGGCTGGATCAGCAGTTTCACAGCTACTCTGGTAATAACTAAACGATATAAAGTCGACAGTGTGTGTCAGAATTTCTTCGTCCCCAGGTTCAAAATGAATCGTAATGCCATTCTCTCTCAGATAACGTTTCATATAACCCGGATAATGCCCACGGACATGAACATCGGCAAAAAATGTATTTTGGTGGTCAGCCTCCATCACTCGAATGACATCATCAGGAGCTGGAGTCAGTGGGTATATCGGCATGGCGATAACCATACAACCAATTTTGAAATTCGGATTAATTTCATGGCCAATCTTCACTGCCAGTGCACTTGCAACAAATTCGTGGTGAACCGCTTGATACAACTCTTGTTTCGTCAGTTGATCCTTAGGGGTGCTGATCCCTCCACTAATAAACGGATGCTCCAGAATAGAATTAATCTCATTGAATGTTAACCAGTATTTCACCTTGTCTTTATATCTTGCAAATATAGTTCGCACATATCGTTCATAGAAACCAACCATTTTACGATTAATCCAACCATCATATTCTCTGGACAGGTGAAGAGGAGTTTCATAATGAGAAATGGTAACTAAAGGCTCAATGCCGTATTTGCGGCACTCATCAAAGAGATCATCATAAAATTGCAGCCCTTTTTCATTTGGCTCAAGCTCATCGCCCTTCGGGAAAATTCTAGACCACGCGATCGACGTTCGGAACACTTTAAAGCCCATCTCGGCAAGCAGTTTAATATCGTCTTTGTATCGGTGATAGAAGTCAATTCCGATCAGCTTCATATTGTCTTCCGTCGGTTCTGCTGTGGGAGGCGTCATGATCCCATTAGGCATAACATCTTGAATGGATAACCCTTTTCCGTCTTCTAGATAAGCACCTTCCAATTGGTTAGCCGATACAGACCCTCCCCACAGAAAATCAGCGGGAAATGTAAATGTTTGTTTCACTAATGTTCCACCCTCTCATGTTTAACCTGTTTAATCCTTAAAACCACACTACTTCAATGAAGCCGCTTTGTTAGGTCAGCGTATAATCCTATATCTTGCTCTTAACTCATGTTACTTATATTAATGATCAAAATATATACTTTGTGGCATTTAGTCCGAGTTAACAAAGATTCGCATTTGTTACATTGATGTAACACCTTGTTTTTATAACTTTGTTATATTACATTTAGAAAGGTGGCTTGCATTTTTGTACGTGCTTCAGAATCAAAGGAGGGTATATTTCATGTTTTCTAACGAGCAGATCTCTTCATATAATGACTTGGAATTATCAATATATAACTACATTTCACAGAACATGGAGAAGGTTGCTTACATGCGCATAAGAGAGCTGGCAGATGAGACGCATGTTTCTACTGCAACGATTCTGCGATTTTGTAGAAAAAACCAATGTGAGGGCTTTTCGGAGTTTAAAGTGAAGTTGAAAATGTTACTGGCTCAGCACAATAGAAAATCAACAAAAGCCTTGAAAAGTCCTCATCATGCTGTGTATGAATTTTTCGAACGTTCCCAGAATCCTGAATTGGAAGAGAAGATTAGAACAGCAGCACAATTGGTGTCCACAGCCAGCAGTGTCATTTTTATCGGTACGGGGAGTTCAGGGATTATGGCGGAATATGGCGCTAGATATTTCTCAAGCCTTGGCACGTTCTCGATGTATATTAATGATCCTCAGTTCCCTGTCCATGCCAAAATACGAGAGAACAGTGTTACGATTGCATTATCGACCTCGGGTGAAAATCCATTCATCCTACCCCATCTAACACAAATTAAGCAGGAGAAAAATAAAATTGTGAGTATTACGAATAATCGCCAATCCACTATAGCCAAAATCTCCGATACTAATATTCCCTATTATGTAAATGAGGAGTACTATGAATCAGCAAATATAACCACCCAATTCCCCGTACTCTTTCTATTGGAATGGATGGCTCGAGAGGTTTCCAAACATGAATGAGTCATAAATTTTGCTCAAGCAAGACTTTGTTCTACCTAATTTGCCCAGAGTTCTTCGATGCGCTCTACCAAGTTATTTAGTGTCTTCCCATCTGTTTGCTTCGTAAAATTTATCATCTCTTCCGTGTTCCCTTGGAACGCAGATAGTACATAGTTGTCGTCTACAACATAATACGTCGCATATCTAGTAAAAGAATAACTCCCCTTTTGTTCAGGGGCAGTCCCTCCTTTGATAGAAGTCACTATTTTCATACCAGGTTTCAGATCGGGTTCTACCCCCACGAAGTCAGCATTATAAAATAAGTTAATGTTCTCGTTAACCTCTTTTCCCACGATCACCTGGTGTACCTTAACCTCATATGAAACAAACGTTGGTTGATAAGGTTCTATGCCCTGACTCTTATCCTTCTCGGCAAAATCCCCCTCTGGTGTTCCTGGTTCTGTAGATAAAGTAGCTCGGAAATTCTCATTTTGTTTCAACACTTCAGCTATAATTACTGCATCGGATATCTCTAGAATTTGATCAAAGGGGACATCTATCGTCTGTACATACGCAGGACTACCTGCTGAAAGTGGATATTCTTCACGTAGTTCTTCTATTCTTTCATTGGTAAGACTTGCAACGAGTTGTTGATCCGTTGAGCAGCCCAATACAACAATTGTTAAGCTGCACAACAATGCCGCCATTAACGTGTTCGTTTTCATTATCCTTTTTCTCCATTTCAGTTTAGAAAATGTTCATGACCTGTTTCGCAGTATCCGCTCCATTATCCAGCCTATGAATATAGAGAACGACAATCCGAAAAGCAGGATTGGAAAGTTATAATACAGTGTATTAGTATACTGGTTCAGCCAGCCAAAGCGGTAGACTGCCGAATCGGGATCATTCGTGTAACCGTTCAGCTGTTCGCCTAAATTGTGAATGAATTGAACTTCCATGAAGATAAAGAGACCACACAACAAAATAGCTACAATAGGTATCAGAGCATACATCGGATCCGAGCGATCACGATGATCATTAAACCACCTTCTGGTTAACGTCATCGTCCACATACACAGGATAATAAATGTCAGTATGGATGGAAATAGAACGAGAAGACCCAGATTTCCGTTACCAGAAACTCCTCTACCCGGTTCATGCTGAATAGTTGAAATATGTACACCTCCGACCATCAGCACATTCCAGAGCAGAAAAAAAAGATACGGTTTATGAATTCGTTTCATCATCTTAGGTATCCTCCACTATAATATAACCTTCATGTTTAGTTTCCTTGAGGTAAACAAACATGGTTGGTGCTCCACCAGCATTGATATAAAAAGGCAACCAATTCGTATGCAGTTGAAGTAATAGATGATCATGTTCTTCTATTGGAGACCCTTGAATACATGCGGGAATACCTCCGAATTTATCGATGTCTATTTCTTCAAAGCTTGATGTATGTCCCTCTGTCACCTGCTTAACCTGGGGTATCCAGACACACTGTTCATCAGTGGTTGGTCCAGTTACATGCTCTCGAATAGATATGCAGCTTGGAATACTCCCCTCAGCCTGAATAATAACTGCATTCTCGCCCTCATATGGATATATAATATCCGGATCAAAAAACGTGTCTTGTCGGTCTTCAGGCTGTGTCACAAAAATGTATGCCATCCGGATGGAATTCACATCTTCATCCCATTCGTCTAATCGAACCTGCCCTATAAATTTCATAGGTCGATCATCCCATGCAGCACTGACAGGCCACTCTGGAGAGGTCAGCCAATCTGGCTGTCCACCAAATCTCGTCTGAAACGGTTCATATTCAGATACGGAAACAAAATGAGTTATTTTATATGCATACATAGATAGAATCAACTCCACATCATATAGTCAGATCTTACTATCTTAACAGTAGTTTAAATAAGAGAATAAGCACAAATGATACCGATGAAACATTTACGATGCAACCTTACTGTGTAATATCATTCATGAAATAAAGCCTCATCGCATAAAACGATAAATGGTGTAGCATATCAGACATGGTTCCGGTTGCATGTCCCTCTTCAGCCATTGCAATTTAGATCATATTATGTGGTTCATAAAGGAGCGATTGGAAGATGACACGAATGCTCTTGTCCTATCCTCTTAGCACGCATACTCCCATATATAACGGTAATCCTCCGGTAGAGATCCAGCAGCAGTCGAGTATAGATCAAGGTAATCTGTACAATCAGTTCATTATTACTTCCCTTAACCACAACGGTACGCATATTGACGGACCATGGCATTTCAATCCTCAGGGCAAAAAGTTAACGGAGATCCCGTTAGATAACTTCATCTTCAACCATCCTGTCGTGCTTGATATTCCCAAACAAGATGATGAGCTTATTACCAAAGCAGATCTTGAACCTTATGAACATCAAATTGCTGGTTCGGATCTAGTGTTGATTCGCACTGGTTTTGGCAATAAACGGTCAACAGACCCTACCCGATACAGCAATCATAACCCGGGTCTTGCAGCATCTGCTGCCCGTTACCTAATGGTCTTCGACTCGTTGCGGGCAGTTGGATTGGACGCGATCTCAGCTGGCGCGGCTAATCATCCAGATGAAGCCGTTGCTTTTCACCAAACGATATTAGGGAAAGACAGGATCGATGGCAAGTATATTCTCGTCATTGAGGACATGAATCTCAATCATGATCTGTCTAATATTAGCAAGGTATACGCTATCCCATTGTATATTGAAGGTGTGGACAGCAGTTTTGCAACGGTGTTTACCGAAACCTAATTGTATAAAAAAACGCGCTGAGAGAACTCTTCTCTCTAGCGCGTTTTTGATTCTTTCTAGTGAATATCCTTCTTCTTGAAATTCCCGCCTTTAACCTCGGCTACATCGTATACGACTACAAAAGCCGTAGGATCAATTTCATGAATGATATCTTTAATTTTACTCTCTTCCATCCGGTTGATGACACACGTAATTTCTTTGAATTGCTCATTAGAGTATCCACCATATGCGTCCGTATATGTTGCTCCACGTCCTAGACGATCACGAATGGTTTCGACCATAATCTCTGGTTGATTCGTAATAATTTTGAATGTCTTGGAACCGCTCAAGCCTTCTTCAACGATATGTATAACTTTAGAAGCAATAAAGTACGCAAGCCCTGACAGAATCGCCCCTTGCAGACCGAATACGGTAGACACGACGATAAACACAAACATGTTGAGGAACAGGATTAGGTCACTCGTTCCAAATGGGACTTTACGGGATAACAACACAGCCAACATGTCTATTCCATCTAATGCTCCGCCATTACGCAGTGCAAGACCCATACCAAAACCGATAATAATACCGCCAACAACGGTAACCAGCAAAGTATCGCCTTGAATAATCGTTGGCACATGGTGCATCATACTGGTGCTAACCGCAAGTGAAGCAATACCGATGACCGAATATAAAGCAAAACTCTTACCAATCTGCTTATAACCAAGCCATACAAAAGGAATGTTAATAAGCCCGATTAACATCCCGAGTGGTAGTCCGAACAATTGTGATCCTACGATGCTAAGACCGGTTACCCCGCCGTCCGAGACATTGTTCGGAATCAATATGGCTTCCAAGCCATATGCCGTGATAAATCCCCCGATAATGATTAACAATACTTTGGAGAGGATCTTTAGCTTGTTCGATTTTTGTATTCTGTTTTGATTCATTCCATTTCCCCCTTGATGAACAATGCACAACGTAAATTTTAGCAAACATAAAAAATAGTCTATAACAAAAATCACACTCTTGGCAATAGAAGGTCATTTAAAAAAAGCATGTTACGCTATCTATTGAATCCAAGCTCATTACATTATTTCCCGATAAATGATCGATATGCCACAATTTTAAGTTCCAGCATTTCGTTCGCGGCATGAAGGTTGTTCATCTGATCTTCAACGGCTCTCTTATGATTCTCCAGCAGCTTCAAACGTTCTGGAGCTGTGTGCTCACCTTCTTGAAATAACGAAGCATATTTTTTGATGACAGCGATCGGCATTTGTGTTTCTTTTAACTTGATGACGAATTGCAGCCACTTCACATGAGATTCATTATATCGCCTATCTCCACCGGCATCACGAAGTGGGATGATGATCTGCTCCTTTTCGTAATACCGCAACGTATGCGCACTGATCCCGAGCAATTCAGCGACTTCACCAATGGTATGCATGGTTGAACTCCTTTCCATTTTCTTGCTTGACTTAGAGTAAGCTCTAATCAGTATAATCAACTCGTAGTCACATCACAATAAAAATACTGAAATTAGATTCGGAGGAATTCTCATGAAATACACCGTAATTACTGGAGCAAGTTCAGGCATTGGATATGAAGCAGCTTTGGCATTTGCAGCACGTGGTAAACATCTGATTCTAGCTGCACGCAGAACCGCTGAGTTGGAACAGTTAAAATCCAAAATTGCTGAAATAGATAACACGTTAGACGTTGTCAATCGCACCGTAGATCTATCCATTGCCGCGGATGTACATGCTTTCTATGAAAGTTTGAACGGTTATTCCATCGAAACATGGATCAACAATGCTGGCTTTGGCAATTTTGCCTCCGTTGGTGAGCAACACTTGCCTAAAATTGAACAAATGCTTCATCTCAATATTGAAGCTCTTACGATTCTCTCCACTCTCTATGTTCGGGATTATGCCGAGACTCCAGGCACACAGATTATCAACATCTCTTCCGGAGGCGGCTATACGATTGTACCCGATGCGGTAACGTATTGTGCAACCAAGTTTTATGTCAGCGCCTTTACCGAAGGTTTGGCACAAGAGCTCAAAAGTAAACATGTGCCCATGCAAGCCAAAGTGCTCGCGCCTGCTGCTACAGAGACCGAGTTTGCTGAACGTGCCTTTGATCTAGATCAGTTCCAGTATGAAGGGCGTGTACCTAAGTTCCATACAGCCGAGCAGATGGCCGGATTTTTACTAGACCTGTACGACAGTGAATATGTCGTAGGGATCGTTAATGGACTAACGTATGAATTTGAACTGAAAGACCCCATGTTTCCTTATGCCACCCGAGCAGCAAGTAAACCCGTTGATTCAAACAACTAATACAAAAAAAAGAGCAGTTCCAGGTCACACGAGTGTGATTTGGGAACTGCTCTTTTTACTTATATAATTACAATATACATCGCTAGAGTAATAACGGTGATAACTTAGGATATATAATAACGTATTAAGCCAATCTTGTTTTGAAATCCTGGTATCCGAACTCTCGCACGATTTCACAATCGCCATCTTTTCGTTTGACTGCAATGGCTGGCAACGGCATGCCGTTAAAGGTATTGGTTTTTACCATGGAGTAGATCGCCATGTCCTCGAATACGAGGCGGTCACCTTCTTGCAAAGGTTGATCGAATGAGTAATCTCCAATGACGTCACCAGATAGGCAAGTTTGTCCACCCAGACGATACAGATGCGCCTTCTCGCCCACTTCTCCTGAACCGATCAGCGGCGGACGATACGGCATTTCCAGTACATCTGGCATATGACATGTAGCTGAAGTATCCAGAATAGCAATATCCATGCCGTTTTTGTGGAAGTCCAGCACGGAAGTCACCAGATATCCTGCATTTAGAGCAACGGCTTCTCCCGGCTCCAGATAAACTTCTAGACCATAGTCGTTCTGCATACGCTTAATGCAAGCTTCCAATCTTGGAATGTCATAGTCTTCACGTGTGATGTGATGTCCACCACCGAAGTTAATCCATTCCATCTGTGGCAGCCATTGACCGAACTTCTCTACAACTGCGTTCAGCGTTGTCTCCAGATCATCGGAGTTTTGCTGACACAATGTGTGGAAATGCAGTCCTGATACCCCTTCGAGCAGTTCTGCTCGGAAATCCTCTTGTTTAGCTCCAAAACGAGAACCCGGAGAACACGGATCATAGATCTCGTGTCCTTCTTGGGTTGAACATTCCGGGTTAATGCGCAAACCAACCTTGCGGCCAGCCTGAAGCGCCTTATCCTTAAATTTCGCAAGCTGCGAAAATGAGTTGAAAATGATGTGGTCACAGATCGAAATAATCTCGTCGATCTCTTCTGCACGGTAAGCTGGAGCAAAGACATGGTTTTCCTTGCCCATTTCTTCGTGACCCAAACGTGCTTCATACAGTCCACTTGCCGTCGCACCACTCAGGTATTCTCCAATGAGAGGATACATCGCAGTCATGGAGAACGCCTTTTGTGCAAGCACAATTTTGGCACCTGTACGCTGCATTACCCCGTTCAGGATTTTTAGGTTTTTCTCAATTAGGCTCTCGTCAACAACAAAGCACGGCGTCGGTAATTGCTCAAACCGCATTTTAACGAACAAGCTCCGATTCTTTTGCTTCTTCTGGCAGTTCATCAACCAATACCGGGTTGAAGTCTTCTACCCATGGGAGACCCCATTTGTTCAATTCTTCCATGAACGGATCTGGGTTGAACTCTTCGACGTTGAATACGCCTGGTTTATTCCATTTACCTGTCATAACCATTGCCGCACCGATCATTGCTGGAACGCCTGTTGTGTAAGAGATCGCTTGGGAACCAACTTCTTTGAAGCACTCTTGGTGATCACAGATGTTGTATACATAGTATGTTTTGTCTTGGCCATCTTTTTTACCTTTGAAAATGCAACCGATGTTCGTTTTACCCACTGTACGTGGTCCAAGGGATGCTGGATCTGGCAATACTGCTTTCAAGAATTGCAATGGAATGATTTGTTTGCCTTCATATTCAATCGGTTCGATTGAAGTCATGCCTACGTTTTCCAATGCTTTCAAGTGAGTCAGGTAGCTTTGGCCAAATGTCATGAAGAAACGGATACGTTTTAGACCAGGAATGTTTTTCGCCAAGGACTCCAATTCTTCATGGTACAACAGGTACATATCTTTTTCGCCAACTTCTTTGAAGTCATAAACACGTTTGATTTCCATTGGCTTCGTTTCGATCCATTCACCATTTTCCCAGTATCTTCCGTTAGCTGAAACTTCACGGATGTTGATCTCAGGGTTAAAGTTTGTTGCGAACGGGTAACCATGGTCACCGCCATTGCAGTCAAGGATGTCGATATATTCGATTTCATCGAAATAGTGTTTCAGGGCATATGCAGAGAATACGCCAGTTACGCCAGGGTCAAATCCGCTTCCAAGCAATGCAGTAATGCCTGCTTTTTCAAAGCGCTCTTTGTAATCCCACTGCCAGCTGTATTCGAATTTTGCTGTATCTTCTGGCTCATAGTTCGCTGTATCCATGTAGTTTGTTTTCGTTGCAAGACAAGCATCCATGATCGTCAGATCCTGATATGGCAAAGCCAGATTCATCACGATATCCGGTTTAACTTCGTTGATCAACGCGATCAACTCGTCAACATTGTCAGCATCCACTTGTGCTGTCGTAATTTTTGTTTTGCCGCCGTCCAGCTTCGCTTTAAGTTCGTCACATTTTGATTTTGTACGACTCGCGATGCAGATCTCCTCAAAAACTTCGCTATTTTGAACGCATTTGTGTACTGCCACAGAAGCAACGCCGCCGGCGCCGATGATTAGTGCTTTTCCCATTTTTCATTCTCCTATCCCCATATGTAGGTTCGTTTTTTTTGTACGATTCCATGCCATCACAGATTGTATTGTTTCATTATGCAACGTTCACCCGCTACTGATACAATAAAAAAAGCAAGGTGAAAAATGCCGCATATTTGCGCATCATCACACTTGCTTGTTGATATACATCATAAATAAGACGTGAAGACTCCTTGACCAAAAAAATTCACAAGAACTCCTTTGGCGGAAAGCTCCTTCATGTATATCAATATTGGATCAGAGTCTATATAGCAAATAATTCGCCTTTACCACTCTTATTGACCGTTTCACAAGTTGATGTGCAATTGCACTGGTTGTAAAGTAACCAACTTATAAAATTTGAGCTTTGAACTCAATCAATAAGGCAACATAAGTTGCCAATCGGCGTTTGACCCGGCTGTCCGTATGGCCTTAACTTCCTGGGGGAAGTGGTCAAATTTATCTGCTGGAAAGCTCTAATTCATATTGATAAATCAACTTTCCAAAATCACAGGTATTACACTATCAGACGTTTCCGAAAAAATCAAGGCATATTTAAAAATAAATTTTGAGAGTCTATTAAACTATACGTGGAATTGGTAACCCTCGAATACTTTCATCCCTTCTCGATTGAGTAATTCCTTTACAACCTCAGGGTGTTGAGGACTTTTCGCAAACACTTCTTCACATGAGATCATAATATTACTTCCAGCAATTTCAGCCAATTGATCATGGGATACACTATACACAAGTCTGCCGAGATTAGACCACACCATCGCTCCGGAGCACATTACGCATGGCTCACAACTCGTATACAAAGTGTATTCGCTTAAGTCAAATACGTGATGCTCTGAACAAAATTTTCTTATAAGTCCAATTTCGGCGTGATGAGTCGGATCACACAACGTATTAATTTTATTTTCACCTATCATCACGACCTCTTCATTCTTAACCAGAATTGCACCAAAAGGTTCGTTTCCCTCTTGGCGCGCTTGCTGTGCAATTTCAATAGCTTTATGCATAAAATATTCATCTGTTCTCATCTGTCTAACCTCCATGAACATTAATAATCCCATAACAACTAAGCTGATGTAGCATCTACCTCGATAACATCTGCCGAATACCTCTATTCTAGCATGATTGCTATTACAAGTATGATAAAATCCCTGCAAATTCAAATCAAATCAGTACATCCGAAGCGTTAAATTGAAACTCCCCCCATTTCGATTCAATTCATTGCCTTACTGCCAATAACAACATATTGTTCGCTCTTCTCTCTCTCATATTATCAGCCCTATCTTCCACTTGCACAGCAACTGAAATTTAAACCGTAATTAATTGAAGCGAATATTAATGAGGTAATCATGGATATTCATTCATCTCTGTCGAGTGATCCTGGTTACTTTCATTTTTGTCTAGACATAAATGAAATGCATATTTGAATTACGAAATATCACAGAAAGTGGATATTCATATCTTCATTCAACATCTACAAACTTGCTCATTGAGTAAATTTGCACATTGTGCAAGTTGTTGTTATGATAATTTCACAGCATTCTATTTGCTCACCTATATTCTCACAATTCTAAATTTTATTAGACATAAGGGGGAATTCTATTTACACGTTATAAAATAAATAAGCTAATTCCGCCAGCTTCGCTGGAGATGGAGATGAACGCATAAGCGACCGCTCATGATTAAACGAACTTTAAGACATCTAAAAAAAGAAGCGACCGAAAAGTCGCTTGCCAGCATTGCATTCGAACTTACCCTGGAACATGGGCTCGACGGTTTTACGGTCGAAGATATTGTGCAAAAAGCAGGTTATTCTCGCAGAACGTTTGCCAATTACTTCACTTGTAAGGAAGAAGCTGTTGCCAGAGGAGCTACATCGGTTCTGAATACGGCTGAACTAGAGCATTTGCTCACCGAGCTGCCCGAGCATGCGTCTCTACTCGATGTCCTCTACCAATTAATTAAAATGCAGCTTACTACAGAACTCATCGGAAGATTGCATCAACTCTTATTGTTATCTAAGACGTATCCCGTGCTGGAGCCACATTACCTCGGGGCAATGCACCAGATGCAGACGCAAGCGCAAGAAACGCTGCTGGATCTGTCTGATGGAAAGTACGATGAAATTTACACTTATCTTCTACTCAACTCGATCTATGGAACAATCCTTCCATTAATTGATGGAAGACTCAATGTGTTATTGCCAGGTCAGGCTGTAACGGATGATACCAAAGAAGGTGCAGTCACATTTGACCAGTTTTTAGAAACCGTTTTTGATCATTTGCGAAAAGGCTTCTAGCCTCCCATCATTCATATGCATCTATTCAAAGGAGTGTAAAAGAGAGAAATGTCTACGTTATTATACAAATTGGGAAAAACCGCTTTTCGCAAACCGTTATACTTCATTATTGGCTGGGTACTGATTCTGGGCATTGTTATTTCGATGATCAGCATCAATGGTGTACATATCAGCTCTGAGATGAAGATTGAAGGTACAGAGTCACAGAAAGTGTTGGATCAGTTAGCAAAAGAACTGCCAGCCGCTTCAGGCGGCCAAGGAAGTGTCGTTTTCAAAGCACCCGATAACGAACGTTTGGATACTCCTGAACGCCTTAGTGCGATTATGAAGGGTGTCAGTGAAGTGTACGGGTTAGAGCAGGTCATTAATCCTGCGGATTATGCAGCAGAAGCTAGCAGTGCCGGTGCATCTGCAGACATGTCTCAAATGTCTCAGGCTGCTGGTGCAGCAGCACAATCCGGGAACACAACACCACCTCCGTACGGACCATTAATGGTAGAAGGTGTTCCCGTTCCTGGTGTATTAATCTCTTCGGACGGCAGCACCGCTCTATTCCAGTTCCAATTCACCATTGAACAATCTGCCATTACACAGGATATATTCGATGCCGTTATTCAATCCGTTATGACGGTAGAGCAAGGAACTAATATCACCGTGCTCCCGGGTGAAACACTTAAAGCCGTATCCATCGGTGTTGGTTCGGCTGAGATCGTCGGCTTGGTTATCGCTATTATTGTTCTATTAATCACGCTGGGTTCCGTTGTTGCAGCAGGATTGCCTCTGATTACAGCTCTTCTTGGGGTGGCGATCGGAGTAGGCGGAGCGTTCTCTATCTCCAAATTCATTGAAATGCCTAGTGTCACTTCCGTTCTAGCTCTTATGGTTGGTCTGGCAGTCGGTATAGATTATGCTCTATTCATCGTCAATCGCCAGCGGCGAATGATTATCGATCAGCGTTTGAGTGCACAAGAAGCGACGGCAAGAGCAATCGGTACATCAGGCAGCGCCGTATTCTTTGCTGGTTTAACGGTTATCATTGCACTATGTGGTATGCTCGTGATTGGACTTGCCTTCTTATCTACAATGGCTCTTGTTGCGGCTGCGACTGTGCTAATTAACGTATTTGTTGCGTTGACCTTGTTGCCGGCTCTGCTGGGGCTTGTCGGGGAACGCATCTGTTCGACTAAAGCTCGCGAGAAAGGTGCACAGCCATCAAAAGCGGCTAATCATGGAATTGCTGACAGATGGGTTAAATTCGTTATCAAAAATCGTTGGGCTACTATTATTGCCATTGTCGTTATTCTTGGCTTTGCTGCTACACCAATCACTAAAATGGAAATGGGCATCCCTGGGGCATCCTCGGCGAACCTGGACACAACAGCAAGACAAAGTTATGATGCGATCTCCGAAGGATTCGGAGAAGGATTCAACGGTCCGCTTATTTTGGTTGCAGAACCTAACAACTCCTCAGCTCAGGTCACCCCTGAACTAGTTGGCAGCCTGATGATGGGTCTGCAAGGTCAGGACAATGTTGCTCAAGTCACGCCACTTGGCATGACAGAAGATCTGGCGATATTTAGTCTCATTCCGAAGACAGGTCCTAATGATGTGACCACCAAAGACCTAGTCAATGATCTACGTTCTGCCGATGCCAGTTTCGCACAGCAGAATGACGTAAAAATTGGAGTTACAGGTCTGACAGCGGTCAACATTGATATGTCGGCCAAACTGGCACAGGTATTCCCTATTTATGTAGGTATTATTATTCTACTCTCACTCATTATTCTATTACTTGTATTCCGTTCAATTATCGTTCCGATCAAAGCAACGATTGGCTTCCTGCTTAGTATTCTGGCTACATTCGGTATTACAACCGCGGTGTTCCAATGGGGCTGGCTGCATTCGCTCTTTGGCTTCGATACGGGCGGTCCGCTGCTGAGCTTCATGCCGATCATCGTAACAGGCATTTTGTATGGTCTAGCCATGGACTATCAAGTGTTCCTTGTCAGCTCGATGCGCGAATCATATGTGCATGGTCACAGAGGACGCGAATCGGTTGTTCATGGATACAATCAGGTCAGTCGTGTTGTCGTAGCGGCAGCGGTGATCATGGTTTCTGTGTTCGCAGGATTCATCTTCACAGATGATGTCATGATCAAACAGATCGGTTTTACGTTGGCCGTAGGTATCCTCATTGATGCCTTCATCATTCGTATGGGACTTGTTCCTGCCACTATGGCGATCTTCGGCGACAAAGCCTGGACGCTTCCTAAGTGGTTGGATCGTATCCTGCCGAATCTGGATGTGGAGGGTGAGAAGCTGATTGCAACACTGAATGCGAGTGATCAAGCACCTTCTCATACTGAATCCAAAAAATAAATGAATGAAGGGCTATGCCCATCATTTGTCTAATTCGAAGACCTCCTCTGATGGAATCATTGGAGGTCTTTTTTTATTTTACATCATCGCCAATCAACTGATCTAGGCAATGATGTCTCCGATATTCTGATTATAGCTAAGAGACTGGCATGAGGACACAAAGCTTGAGAATAACTTTTGACTATGCTCATCTACACGAAAACTATATTCTGGATGCCACTGTACAGCCATAACAAATGTACGCTCAGGCATAACTACAGCTTCCACTAATCCATCCTCAGCGACGGCTACAGCCGTTAATTGATCAGCTAAAACTTTGATCCCCTGATGATGATAACTATTCACTTTAATTGTATGAGTCTGAAGAATATCGTGTAGTAAATTATGTTTAGCGATATGTACCTCATGGACAAGATTCGTGTACGGCGGACTTTGCTTGTGCTGAACAGGTATCGGTACCTGCAGCCCAGTCGGAATATCCTGAATCAAAGACCCACCCAACATTACATTAAATAGCTGCAGTCCACGGCAAATCCCAAAGGCTGGTTTATCTAGCTGGGCGACCTTTTGAAAAAGAAGTGCCTCCATTCGATCCCGTTCATGACATAGCTCCCCGCACGTCTCCTCCATCTTTTCATGATAAAGCTCTGGATTGAGATCATGTCCGCCGGTGAATAAAAATCCGTCAAGTTCATGTGCTAGCCTTACAATAATATCGAGGTTAGTCGTCAGAGGTAACATCATTGGAATTCCGCCTGAACTCTCTATAGCGTACATATAATCCGGAAGCATCCAATAACTTTTTTTATCAGAATCATACAACGGCAGAACACCGATGATTGGCTTTTTCATTCTTTTTACCTCCTCATGTCATGGAACTTACTGCTGGAACCAAGAAAGCTTGTTATCATTCTATCAAATCTGCCCCCTTACAAGCTCACCAAAAGATTGCATTTTTCTACTACATGTCAGCTAAATAGGAATGTAAGAGTTAATATCAAGACGCATATGTTATTGAAAAAAGATATAAAACAACAGAAAACCATACAGTTTCGCTAAACAGCAGCAAATTTGTATGGTATCTCACGAACCTTATCCGTTATTTATTGCAGCAAAACATTCAACTTAGGTCGGTTCGTTTAGGCAGCATTCGTTGCCATTTCTCCATCTGGCTTCAATTGAATCGAGCGCTGGCATACTTTCGTAATTACAAAAGCTGACAGTGCCAGCACAATGGCAACCGGCGGCACCCAATTCACGCCACCCAGATTAACGGCGATTCCGCCGATCCCAGAGCCAAGCGCAATGCCAACATTGGCCGATACAGGCAGCAATGTGGATGCAAACGCTTTGGATTTTGGCGCGACTACGCCAGATACATCAAACAGATACAGTTGGGATGCGGCACTCATCGAGGATGACAGACAACCGATCAAGAATAGAAACGTAAGCCCCAGCCATAGATTCGATACAGTCAAACTCAGCCCTCCGAAGATAACCGCTTGAATAATAAAAAGCCAGTTCAGCTTGGGCAAGAAATCCCCTTTGGCTATTTTAGCTCCGATCCAGTTACTCAAAATACTGCAGGCTCCATAGATCAGAAGCACACCGCTGATCCAGCTTGTAGGCACCCCCATGGACTGGCTCAATAAAGGAGTAATATAAGTAAATGTCACGAAGATACAGCTATTGCCGAGCACTGGAATTAAGCAGGCCAGCAGAATACGAGGTTTCATAAATAAAACCATCTGGTCACTGAATGAACTGGTGATCGTTGTTGTTTGCCGCGGAAGAATACGGAACATCAATATGAACGGTATTACACCGATCCCTGCGGTAACTACAAAGGTCATCCACCAGTTCAGATGCTGTCCAATGAATGTCCCTAGTGGTACGCCAAATACATTAGCGATAGAAAACCCGCCTAAGATCCAAGCGATCGCTTCGCCCCTTCTCTCCTGCTGAACTGCATCGCTAGCAATGGAGATCGACAGCGAAACGGTAAGCCCACAAGCGACCGCTGATACAATACGAATAGCCATTAATGAATAGAATGTTGTGGCGAACACCGTTAGTAGGTTCAACGCGAGTACGATGCCAAAACCGATCAGAATGGAGTTTCTGCGTGACAGTTTGGACAATGATGCGACTGCAAACGGTGTCCCGATAGCGTAGGCAATCGCAAAGCCAGACACGAGCGCGCCAGCCGCTGCCAGCGATACTTTCATCGCATGCTCTATTTCTTTTAATACACCTACGATGACATATTCGGTCGTGCCTAATACGAAGCTCACTAGCGTAAGCGTTAATATAAGTAAAGTTTCTCTATTTCTAGTCATGAATAAGCCCTCACTATTCCTCTCTATTGTTGCGATTGTTGCCGACCTTTCTATGTCTCTTATATTTATTTTATGTCATACAATATACTTTCCCTTCCCCTCAGTTCGATATATAGTACATATGAATAGTCAAATTGTACTGTCAGATGAGGCTAGGCGACAATTAAGGTTGTTGTGGTCTTATTTATAAACATGATATATGTTGTCATTTTGCAGATAGATGTACTGAAGGGAAGACACGCTAAATGAATACACACTTAGAAACCGCCCAACGATATGATGATCAAGAATGTACTATTATTTACGTAGGTAAGCTTGCGGATCATCCCCATTGGAGCTTTCCTACACACAAGCATGACGATCTGCATGAGATTATTTATGTAATAGACGGTAAAGGCTCGTTCACAATCAACGGCACGAAGCATTCAGTTCAACAAGGCGATCTGCTTGTCTATAACAAAGGAACATTACATGAAGAGAAGTCTGATCCTGAGTTCCCGTTATCCACCTATTATTGCGGCTTTCGTTTCCATGATGGGATACATCCTGATAGAGATTGGGTTGTTTCCCCTGGCAGCGAACCTGTCATTCGCTCGAATCGCTATTCGGAGGAACTCTGTTCGTTAATGCAGACAATGTTCAATGAGTTTTCAATCCGTGAAGACGGTTACGAATATATCTCTCATCATGTGCTAAAAGCCATATTGGTCATTATTCATCGGATGTCACATCATCAGCGCACAGCGAGCGAGATCGTTCTAAGCAATAATCTTGCGGAAAGGGTTAAAGACTATCTGGATACCAACTACAGGCAACCCATTAAGTTAAAAGAACTGGCGGATCATTTTCACATTGACTTCTATTATCTGATTCATATGTATTCCAAACACTATGGTACGTCTCCTTATCATTACTTGATCCAGCGTAGAATGGGAGAAGCTACCCGGTTATTAGTCTCTACCAAGAAAAAGGTATGGGAAATTGCCAAGCTCGTTGGCTATGATAATCCAAACTACTTCACGATTCTGTTCACCAAAACAGTTGGTGAGTCTCCTCGTAGCTTTCGAAAACAAAATCAAAAGGATATGTTCGTCGAGAATTGATCCACGTAACGTAATAATCAAAAAAAACAGGTAGTCATTATGAACTGGCCACCTGTTATATGACACGCTGTTATAGACAAGCCCGACGATACGTTTCTGTTTAAAGCACACAAAGTCGCCAGTCGGCGACTTTGTGAACTGTTCAGTGGCTATGGTGATACATGTTACACCAGATAGGTTATCCGTATTTCCATAAAGCGTTTAAACGGAAATGAAACCATGCTTCACAAAACTTTTGTACAGCCCATCATTCTCTAGATCATCTGTAATATCGTCTGCAATCTCTTTCAAGCCAGGCTTGGCATTGCCCATCGCGATTCCCAATTTGCAAAATTCCAGCATCTCGACATCGTTCATCCCGTCTCCAATTCCAATCGTATGTTCCACGGGCAAACCAAGATGATGTAGCACATCTGCAATCGCAACAGCCTTATGAATGCCGGGCAGCATTAATTCTCCACTGTCTTCTCCGAAGATCGGGACTGTGCACTGAATAGCTTGGAATTTCCCTTCAAACCGCTGCTTAATCATTGCAAATGGAACCTTGCTCTCCAGGAAACACACTTTGTTGACATCTTCTTTGTTCCAATCCGTTTCCCCATAAGTGAGTTGAGTGATAAACGGGTGTGGTGATGCCTCCATTTGTTGCCGTGCCGCAGGATCATTCTCTATATCTCCATGCAACAATCTCTCCAGGTGAGTCTTCAGATTAGGGCTTGCGTACAAGGCCGAATTCGATTCAAGATAGAAATTAATTCCATGCTCAATGAAGAAATCAACCATATCGAGTACGTCTTCAGGAAGTACTTTTTTATGATAGAGGGTCTCTCCACCCACTTCCACATAACCTCCTCCTGCACCGATCAGCCCGTCAAATCCCAGATCCCAGATCTCATCATATATTTCAGCCTTCGAACGTCCTGTGCATAGAAACAATAAATGCCCGTTCTCTCTCGCCAAACGACAAGCAGCTTGGGCAGACTCCGGTACACTGCCATCATCCGTCACAAGTGTACCGTCGATATCAATAAATATAATTTTACGTTGCTGATCCTGACTCATGTTCTTGCTTTCCCCTCATGAAAGGCGATATATGTTGGAACACACTCCTAGGTTAAAACTATTTCATGAGTTGAGTGTATCGGCTGTAACGGGTTACAAGTCAAGCTATAAATCGTTTAGCTCACTAGCTTCAATCCTACTGCCGAGCCGAGCACCATCGTAATAAATACAATTCGTAGTGCATTTCGAGGTTCCCCATAGAAAATCATGCCTAAAATCGCTCCGCCAGAGGCTCCGATTCCCGTCCACACAGCATAAGCTGTTCCCATGGGAAGCGTCTCCATCGCCAGCGATAACAACCAGAAGCTCAGGCCAAAGCCTGCAATTAACAGAATCAATGAAATCAAATTTCGTTCTTTGTGCAGCTTATTAATCATAAGCACCCCGATCATCTCAAATATTCCGGCCATAACTAGAAATATCCAGCTCATTAATGATGCACCTCCTTCGTTTTCTCTTTGCTTAACATTTTAAGACCGATCACACCAAGCAAGAGCAATCCAATGAGTAACATTTTCCCCGTCTGCACCGCCGCACCGAATAGAACAATCTCTGCAAGCACGGTGCCGGCTGTACCCAGTCCAACAAATACAGCGTATACCGTTCCTACAGCAAGCGAACGTGAAGCTGCAATCATCAACGTAAAACTTATAATGATTGCGATCAGGGTTAGCCCCCATTCCAATACTCCACTCGCATGCTTCAAGCCAATCACCCAGCCTACCTCAAAAATGGCTGCTACAATCACGGATAACCAGGTTTTGTTCATTGTTGTCACACTCCTTCTTCATAAGCATTTGTAATAGAATTACATGCAATCAAAACAAAAAAAGCCTGGGAAACAAACTGCAGTTACGCAGTTTATCTCCCAGGCTTTTGTCCTTCCGTGACACAACCAAGCGGCTGTGAGTTTTCTCTCGGACCAGACCGACATCTCTGTCGCGGAACCCTAGAAAACTTTCATGTAATTCTATTGTCCAACCAATTATACACATTTCTTACTTATTAGCAATCAAAACTTATGCAGACATCCATTCAAGTAATTCAAGCCGATTACCAAACGGATCACTTAAATAAAACCTTTTTACCCCTTCATCTGTCCGTGCGTCATCATGAATTACTTGAATCTGTTTACGTTGCAGATCATCACGTAGCTCATCCAAATTCTGCACATGAAAGGCAGGATGAGCTTTTAAGGCAGGAACAAAAGCTTCTTGGACTCCAATGTGCACTTGATGAGCACCACATTGAAACCATACGCCACCACGTTTTTGTAGAGCTTCAGGTTTGGGAATTTCACGCCACCCTAATAACTGATTATAAAAATGACGAGCCTCTTTTTCACAACCTTCTGGAGCCGCTAGTTGCACGTGGTCAAGACCATAGAAATGATAAGACATCTAATCCCTCCTTGTGGTTTTGTTAGATGAAACTTAGTTTCATTATATAAGCTAACTTTATCGTAATTCTCAGTAAAAATCCAGTATTTTCTCATTTTCATATGGGATCTTATTTTGAAAATGTAGGTTGACTTTAGGGTTCAGGAATGGTTTGCATTTCTCCAGTTAGGGAGCGAAATAGTATCGCGACGGTGACAGAAGTTAAGTACAATTGATTTTTCTATTGTGAATTTTTCATATGTTGAAATAGTATAATTAAATTTTCCCTGAGCTACAAGATACTAAGGTTGTTGTTGCTGAGTTAATGTTGGTCACTGTTGGGCTATTGAGTGCCTATTAATTTCTATGAACTCTTCTGAGTTTTTTGAATGATTTTCTTTTCTGAATTTTTCATATATTGAAAATAAATAGTATCAACCAATAACGGCTTTCCATCGGATTCCAGTATCACTAAATAGAAATCAAAAACGTAAAAAAGCCGCCATCGGCGGCCTTTTCAACTTATATTAGGAGCATCCTGCCTCAACAATTTTCACGATATCGTTGCGTATCGAAGATCCTTTATTCTTATAGAACTATGTTGCCTCTTATATTTGTCCTGTCCAATCAGATCTTTCTACCTTTTTCCAATGCGCTCTAATCTCTTCATAGACATCTTGTGGCAATGCGCCTTTGGATACCAAATCCGCATTTTGCTGCCAACGGTTCGGCTTAGAGGTTCCGACAATTGCTGTATCCACACCCTCTGTGCTCAATGTGAAGCGTAAGGCCGTTTCAACTGCTTTCTGCACGTCAGTATCTTTGAGAAAATCATAGTCTAGTTCCTTCAAGCGCTTCCAATATACATAGGAATAATCCTTTTCCGGAAGCGACTCATGTGTCCACGCTGCGTTCGCGATCGGTCTTTTGGCGATTACCCCCATATTTCTTTTACGTGCCTCAGGTAAAGTCAGCTCAATCGCTTCTTGATCAGCAATATTTAGGGAGGTCTCCAGGCTGTCAAATGCCCCAGTCTCTATTGCGTACCGTGCATCCTTCGTATCCCCGCTATATCCAATAAATCTGGTTTTCCCTGCTTGCTTCGCACGCTGAAGAACTTCTATGACTGCCCCTTGCCGAAGCACCTCTTCAGAACAGCTATGTAGATGAATGACATCCACATAGTCCGTTTTCAGGCGCTTGAGACTCCGATCAATGGTTTGCTCCAGTACTTTGGCATCCCAATTCGGTCCATCGATACCGGCAGCATGTCCACATTTGGTAAATAGATAATAGTCATCTCGACGATGTGACAGCACCTCTCCGATCAATGCCTCACTATCCCCATAACATTCAGCGGTATCGATAATGTTAAGTCCTGCATCTAACGCACTGTTTAACAGTGTTGCCACATCTTGCTTAGAAACGTTCTGTCCAATCTCAGCTCCACCAAATCCAAGTGTACTCACTTGCATACCTGTATTCCCATATTCACGTCGTTCCATGGATGATTCCTCCTCCAAACTTCGTAATATCGTTAATGAAGACAAGCCTAACCAGAACTATTACCCGATCTAACTGGTTTTAAAACCCATAAATGGACATCCCACCATCCACTAAGAGCGTTTGCCCGGTAATATACCCTGCCGCATCGGATGCCAAAAATATAACCGGCCCCACTACCTCATGAAGTTCCCCCACGCGCTGAAGTGGTGTGCGATCGACGATCTCTTCAAGGTATTGAGGATCATTCAGCAGCTTCTCGGTCAGTGGTGTACGGAAATACCACGGGCCAACTGCATTGACACGAATTCCGTATTTCCCCCACTCCATCGCAAGCACCTTCGTCATATGTATCATGGCTGCCTTCGTCGATCCATACACAACACCAGTCCGTAGGGCTGTATGCCCGCCAACGGATGAGATATTTACGATTTTTCCACCGCCCTGATCCTTCATATGTTGACCAGCCATTTGTGACGCCATAAAAGCCGATTTCAGATTAGTCTGCATAATCGCTTCCCACTGCTCGTCCGTTACTTCGAGTGCAGGTGTGCGGATGTTCATGCCTGCATTATTAACAAGAATGTCCAACCTTCCCATCGCAGCAATGGCCTCTCTGAATGTCTCTTCGAGTTGCTGTCTGGACGTTACATCAGCAGTAAGAGCTATCGCTCTGCGCCCTGTGTGTTCTTGAATGTAGGCTGCGGTTTCCTCAATTTCGCTGAAAGTCCGTGATACCAACACTACATCACTGCCCGACTCAGCAAGCCCTATGGCAATCGCCTTACCAATCCCTCTGCCTGCACCTGTCACCAGTGCCGTTTGTCCCTCCAGATGAAATTCCGGCTTGTTCATTTCATACACCCCTTATCTTGCTTACAATATGTAATTTTTTCATTAATTTATCCATTACGTCACAAAAAACTGACTGGGATTACCAAGCTCCGGATGGAACTTTTCTCGAAAGCGTCCACCTGTGTAAGCTCCAATAACCTTGCGCCAGAAAGCCTGAGCGACTACGTTATTACGTACCTGTGTAACCTTCCAACGACCAGGAAACCGTTCGAACAACTCATGCGCTGCTTGTGTCCCCACTCCGCTGCGCCGATATTTTTGCATCACAAAAAATTCAGTTAAGTAGTAATCATTGTCGATATTTCCTGGTTCAAAGCGTTCTACTAGAGCGAATCCAGCTGGCGCTCCATCACTCGTTATCAAGAAAGGGAATTTGCGTCCTTCTTCTGCCCAGAATGCATCCAATCCAGGGTATTCTGGAAACACCCCATTATGGTCAACATCAATATTAAGATATTTGGTGAAATCATAAAGATAGAATTGCATTAAATGCCGAATTACCTGACGACGTTCCCAGGGAACCAGCTCCAGTTTCATATTCATCCGGTTCATCTCCCCTGCTCCACGATTTATTACTATATTTATTACTTTAAAGGTTTGATCGCGGAAGGGCAAGAATGACGAACCAACCTACATGACGTTCGTGAACAGACTGTGACCATGTAAATTATGGTACACTTAAGCATAGACTATCTTGAGAAATGCTTGATCTTGGAGGTGCCGACATTGACTAATGTTCAAAAAGAAATTGACCGACGCAAGCTGGATGAGAAGCTACCTACCATGCCCTGGTTCGTTCAGCAATTCATTGACTATAAATTACCGGATCTCTCTCCCTCCACCTTGCTGGAGTACCTGCGAGACTATGATACGTTCTTTAGCTGGCTCCGTGCGGAAGGCTTGTCTGCAGCTAGTACCAACGCAGAGGTTACTTTAATTGAGCTAGAAGTGCTCCGAATGGATTCCGTAACCGCCTATCGATTATTTCTTACAACCAAGCGTGAGGGAGCTAATTCTAGAATTACGGTATCTCGGAAATTATCCTCCCTACGTTCACTCTTTCACTACTTAAGCCAAATTGCCGAAGATGAAGATTTCTACCCCTTACTCAAACGCAATATTATGGCCAAAATTGAAATTAAGCGCACACATAAACCGAAGGATACTGCCGCCAAACT
Source organism: Paenibacillus tundrae (assembly GCF_036884255.1). NCBI lineage: Bacteria > Bacillati > Bacillota > Bacilli > Caryophanales > Paenibacillaceae > Paenibacillus > Paenibacillus tundrae. Next base: position 3,829,343 of record NZ_CP145605.1, read on the forward strand.
AAAAGGAAAAATTCTCGAAGATGAAGAATTACTAGAATTCATCGGATACATTTTGGAAGGGTATGCGGTGGATGTGGAGAAGAATAAACAAGCGCTGTACTCACATGAGCTGAACAAAGAACGAGATGCCTGTATTGCCAGCCTCATCTTGAACTCCGGATTGCGGGTATCCGAAATCGTTAATCTGAACTTGGATGACCTTGATCTAAATAACAAGCTGTTATATGTTTACCGCAAAGGTAACAATGACGAAACGTACAAGACCCCTGTCTATTTTAGAGAACAGGCCAAAGACGAGCTTGCCATCTATACTAACCTTAGACAGACGAGGTACCGCACACCGAAACGGGAGAAGGCTTTGTTCATTGCTCTACGCAATGGGGAATCTGAGGGAAGTCGAATGACGAAGCGCGCGATACAAGCGATGATTATGAAATACGCTAAACGGTTTGGCAAACCTTATTTGACTGTACATAAGTTGCGCCATTCCTTCGCTACCGATTATTATTTGCAGAACGATATATACAAAACGAAAGAACAACTCGGGCATGCCTCTACAGAGACTACCGAAATTTATGCCCATCTCACCGACAAAACAATGTCAGAGGCGATTGAACGCCGTAATGAAGGCACCGGGTCTTAAACTAGGGAGTGTCCGTAAATTCCGAAAGACGCAGATTTTACCGAATTTTCGTTCCAAGCCAGGAAGTTTTCCGCAGGCGTGCCGGGGCACGTCAAGGGAAAGTGACGCAGCAGGGGGCGAAAAGGTGGTAAAAGATACTTCAGCGAGTTTTCAGACACGACCTAGCATGATCTATGGCAAAATAAAAAAAGAGCGATTGATCCTAAGGTCTCAACTCTTCGGATCAATCGCTCTATTTCATATACTAGAACATAATCAATATTATAATCGAACTCAACATGGTTCGATCTTAAATCCCCTCAATACGTTGTAACAGCCAGTTACCGATATGCTCTGTCTGCTGAATATCGTGCCAAACTAACTGCTCACAAGCTACATCGTCACGACCTACTGGTGCCCTTGTAACCACGGCTATGATCTCCTGTAATTGTTCGTACAATATGAGATCTTCGGGTTCTCGAATCATCAGAAGCTTGGGATATGCCGCTTGCTTGTGCCCTTCAATCAGAATCCAGTCATACTCAGTTAAATATTCAACCATGTCACGAAGCTCTGTAGCTCGTTGTTCAATGATGGCCGTCCGTGTATCGGACATCACAACGACAGCCGAGGCTCCATTCGCGGTGAAGTTATAGGAATCCGTGCCTTCATGATCCATCTGGAAGTGATCATGTCCATCATGTTTAATGACGGCGACCCTGCGTCCAAGAAAGGTCAATTGTTTAGTCAACGCTGCTGTCAGCGTACTCTTACCTGAGTTTTTATATCCCACGATCTGCACGATATGAGGTTGCTTTGTTTGGATATCTGACATAGCCTATCTCACAAGACCTGTAGGCAGCTTAAGAATCCGTACTAGCTCACCCGCAGGAACGCCCTTTTTGTCAGGCGGAATAATAATCAAACATTCGCTATCCTTGATCGTGATCATCACACTGGATTCATCAACCCGGGCTGCTGCCGGCAATGCATGAACCTCACCATTTCGAACCTCTATTCGTCCCCGCACAAAACGGGTATAGTTATTTACCTTTGTATATCCTTCATCTAATATCGCTGTCCATTCTTGTAAATAAGGATGAGGATCATTTTGCATCATGCGAATCGTAGGTCGAACAAATAAGTTAAATCCAACAAAACATGCTCCTGGATTGCCTGATAATGCAAATAGGTTTTTTTGATCCACGATGGCTGCTGTGGTGACACTTCCTGGTCTCATTGTCACTTTGTTAAACAGCATTTCGATGTCGTCTTCACGCACCAGATCTCCCATAATATCATAGTCACCTACAGACACGCCGCCTGTTGTAACAACCATATCGTTGTGCTTGACTGCTTCAGCTAGTGTTTTACGCGCGGTTTCCGCATCATCTGCAATGGAACCGTACATGATCGGCTCACCACCTGCCTCAACAACGAGTGAGCGCAGTAAATAACTGTTACTATTACGAATCCGTCCAGGCTGCAGCGGCTCGTCCAAAGCTAACAATTCGGTTCCCGTTGCGAAGATCGCCACCTTCGGCCGTCGAAATACGGGTACTTCCGCTACACCAAATGTAGCTAATACGGATTGTTCACCTGCTTGGATCAGCGTGCCTGCATCCAGCAGCAACTGGCCTTCTTCTACTTCTAGCCCAATTGGCGTAATGTTAGCCTTTGCCTGTACCTGTCGTTTCAAGCCAATCCATTGCTCGCCATTCTCTGTTTTACTCTCGGTCATCTCAAGCATCACAACAGCGTCAGCACCTTCTGGCACCTGTGCTCCGGTCATTATTCGCGCTGTTGTACCTGGCGTAATCGTCTGATCCGATGTATATCCACAAGGAATCTCATCTACAACACGAAGCCAGATTTGCTGTTCGCTGCTAGCATGAAGCGTGTCGCTGCTTAGTATGGCGTAGCCATCCATTCCTGATCTGCGGAAGAACGGATACGGATGGGGCGCAACGATCTTCTCCGCAAGCGTGCGTCCATGTGCCGATTCTAAGGACACTTTCTCGATTGCGCCTGGTCGTACATGAGCAGCAATTTTAGCCTGAGCATCAGGAACCTGTACAGCCGTTCGATTGAATTTAGCATTTGTCATATCATCAGTATGCGAGTTTAATTTCAATGCAGTCGAGCCTCCTAGTGAACAATCTCTATGTCTAAAAGTGTAGCTTGAAAGTTATAAGGTGACAAGCGTAATCCCTATTCTGTAACGGATATAACATCATTTGTTCATGGATTGACCATAATATGCTGTAGAAACGGAGGAATCCCATGTGAATGATCGATGTGAATTATGTGGTAGAGAGCCTGTCAAAACAACTGTTCATCATCTTACGCCCAAGCAGATGGGAGGCAGCTTCATGCCTACTGCGGATCTATGTATTGCGTGCCACAAACAAATTCATTCCCTCTTCACAAATCGAGATATTATGACGCTGGGATTAACTACCCTTCAGGCTCTTCGAGAGCATGAACGTATGGTTCCGTTTATTCGCTGGATTCGCAAACAACCCGCAACAACGATTCCGCGTATCCGCAAATCGAATCATGTTCGTAATTCCTGAAGCAATAAAAAAGAACAGCGTCTGAGGTTGATCCGTGGAATAGAGCACTACCCCACCTTACCTCTTCGCTGTTCTTCTTATGCGTTACAATGTACTGATTAGGAAAGTCCGTGCTACCTTCGCCGCATGATTCGGCCTCCGCCCACCCTTGTTTTTGGCTTCTTGTAAGAGCTCTTGGGTGAGTTGAATAATCCGCCACTTTTGCCGCGATCAATCTTACCTGAACTTGGTTCCTTCTTACGACTAAACAAACCTCCGCCAGAACCTACACTGGTGTCCGTATCGCCCCCACGTCTAGTAATTGAGCCTTTGCGTTCCACGGTAATCGGTGGAGCAAGCTTTTTGTCATTACTTGTAGGCGCACGATACGTGCCTTCCCTTGGTTTGTACGTATCTTTGTTTGTATAACCACGATATTTCCCGTTTCCGCCTCCGCCAAAGGAATCAAACAAATTTCCGATTAACGTTGCGGTTAAATATCCCTGTAAAAAGGAAGAATCGTAATTCTGACGAACGTATTCTTTGGAATCGACTTCGATTAACGTGTCTTCCGCTTTATTGGGATCCTGCTGTAAATGATAATATTGATCCTGATACACCAGGAACATCCGCTCGGTGCTCTCAGCCGAAATCTGATCAGGTTGACGCTGCTCAGACAATTCCTGGGCAACCTCTGGAACGGTACGCTCAGCAGCCCGGTATACATAGGATGTGGTGTTACCGCTACCACTCACAGATTCAAGTGGGTAGGTGTCCTGTACGGTAGGTGCACCGCAAGCGGACAACAGTGACATCACAAGGCTAAGAACCAACATTAATTTCAAACTATGTGCCATGCGTTTTTTCATGGGAACCTCTCCTAGCTCGAACGAATCACTTTGATATCCGCAGGAAGGATAACCTCACCCTCATAAAGTGTAAAACGTCTGTCTTGCCACTCCACACGAAGTAGCTTGTGATCATCAGATTGATACTGCCACACGAGCTGCTCTCCTGCCTGGCCATATGGTGTTCTGCCTGCAGTCGTTACCATACCTCCATATTCTTCCTCCAGGTGGTATGCGCGTCCATCTAGATCTAATAAGGTTGGAACCTCATCTGGTGCATCTAGACGACCGTCAATCGGTGTGTAGAGAGCATAGCGTGTCAATTCACGCTCTTCAATGTGCAAGTGTCTGAAAGCTGTACCATCCTGCAATGTTAATACGACGGCATTTCTCGAACGATGATGTACCCGCCCAACAACCTCATATATCACAAGAGAGACTTCACAGATATCACCAGGTTCAAGCTGTAGCATCGTCTTCTCGGCCCGAGGCGGTTCGGGTTTAGCTAGTATTCCTTTAATCCGTTTCCATACACTCATGCCCATTAACTCCCGTTCTATTTCTTCTTAGAGGTTGGTTGACCCTCAATTTATAAGCAAGCTGCAATAATTAATGCGCCTACAATATGCAATGCACCTGAGAAGAGACCATACCCTGTTTTCCCTTGTTGAATACCTGTATCCAGATCTAAATTGGCTCTTGTACGAATAACATAATGCACGCCATTCTCCAGAATCAGCAATATAATAAAGGATACGACAGATACGAGCAGTGCCTCACCAAGATGTCCTGCAGTAGAGATGGAGGTCGCCAGTACATAACCTTGGGCAAACAGCTTCATAACCATCCGAGTGGTTACAGCCATATTGCCTGCTTTCACTTCAGCAAAATCCTTGTATTTCGTAAACAATGAATCCACGTACATCAAGACAAACAGCAAAACCGAACCCGATAACGTCCAGACCAGCATTGCCAAAATGTTCAAATCCATTTCAACAGCCCCCACATTTCAACATGAACCGCATTTAAAAGCGAAGAAGAAACACATGTCTCTTCTCCGCTAATTTCCTTACTTCATCTAAAAGGTTAGTTCTTATTCTCGTACTGCTTCATCAGTGCTGCCAATTCATCTTCAACCGCCTGATCTTTACCAAGCTTCTCGAATTCATCATCCAAGGACTTTCCTTTGGAGGACATTTCATTGCTTGCTTCAGCCTGTGCTTCCATTTGCATCATTTTTTCTTCCATACGCTTCATTCCAGCACTAGCAGTATCGGAACTGAATCCGTTCAGCGCTTTGTTGATTTCAGTTTGAGCCTTCGCAGCATTATAACGAGCAACCAAAGTCTCACGTTTGTTTTTCATTTCCGTTAATTGCTTGCGCATCTCATCTAACTTACCACGCAGATTGTCAGCGGAAGCTTTATTCTGGTCATAGCTTGTTTTGTATTCAGCCATTTTTTCTTCAGCCGTTTTCTTCTCTTCAAGCGCTCGGCGAGCCAAATCCATATTTTGTGCGCGAGCTGCGGTGTGCGCTTGCTCTTCGCGTTTCTTCACTAAAGCTTCTTGCTCTTCATAAAGCTGCTTGAACTTCTTCTCAATGGCGATCTGTGCCGCTACAGCCTTCTCCGCATCTTGCAAATCCTCTTGCATATCACGGATATACTGGTCTGTCATTTTGATTGGATCTTCTGCCTTATCAATGATGGAGTTAATATTGGACATCGTTAGATCTCGTAAACGTTTGAAAATGGACATTATGTTATTCCTCCTAGTCGATATTACAACCTTGTATATAATCATACATACGTGATAAACCTCAACCCGTTTCAATTTTAGCAAAAAAAATCAAAACAAACTTCTTCATCATGTAAAATTATTCTTTTAATTGACCTTTTATCAGCAGATGTTCATCAAGGAGCCTCTCTGCAGTCTGCACGATTTCATCAATCTGCATGCGTGTGATCGCATCAAAATGAATGCCCATAATGACCGTCACCGTAACCTTCAACTGATATGCCGCCTTGCGCGCAAGCCTCTCGCATAACTCCTGCTCCTTATGCCCTGGGACATGAAATGTAGCTCCACTAAGACGATCGTGATCTACATAATAGGTTGCCACCGCTCCTATGTGTGCATCGCCGCCTGTAACCATGAATACTTTGTCCTGCCCCACGTCTACAACCTGTAATCGAATTGAACTCAAATCATATTTACTCATACTAATCCACCTATCCTTTTCTCTATCTCATGTTATGGTCCGAATTATGAACAAGATTCGAGAGACTGACAATGAAACATCTCACAAGTCGAATAAATCAAGATTACATCGGGCATACCATAGAGAACGCATTTTTGGAAAAGGGGGCTGCTATTATGCGTATTCGCCTCATCGCAATATCATTTATCGTCTTTCTCTTGAGCGGAAATTTCGCTCCTGCTCATATGTCAGCTGAACCGAACCAAGCCAGTTCACCTGTCACGGAGTTTGATGCACAAGGCGATGAACAGCTCACGCTAGGTCAACTAAGACAGAAATATGCTGATACGTTCAAGACGAATGGGCCTTCCACCAAACAGGTTGCTCTGACTTTTGATGATGTTCCTGATCCAAGGTTCACTCCACAGGTATTGGATGTTTTGAAAAAGTATAAAGTCAAAGCGACTTTTTTTATTGTAGGCAAGCGGGCAGAGAAACATCCGGCTCTAGTCAAACGTATGGTTCGCGAAGGTCATATCATGGGTAACCACAGCTATAGTCATCCTGAATTCAGTAAGCTGACGATGAACGATTTTCGCAAACAAATTTTACATACCGGGGATATCATTCACAATTTAACCGGGTATACGCCAAAAATGATTCGCCCACCTTACGGGGATATTAATGAGAAGCAGCTCCAATGGGCTCAGAAGCAGCAATATAGCATTGTGAACTGGAATGTCGATTCACTCGATTGGAAAGGTCTTTCCAAAGATGAAGTGAAGCAGAATATTTTATCGGCTGTTAAACCAGGGTCGATCGTTCTTCAACATGCAGGAGGCGGAGTGGGCTCTAACCTTCAGGGAACGATTGATGCGTTACCAGAGATCATTGAGGAGCTTCGAGCACGGGGATATAGCCTTGTAACACTGGACGAGATGTTAAACATCTCTAAGAGCAAGTAATTCCAGCATAGGCACTTTAAGAGAAACGTTAAACTAAAAAGGGCGTCTCTACTCACATCAGACTGTGAATGGAAGACACCCTTTTTCATTTTGTTTGCATGACGTTTATTTTAGAATGTAAAGCTCAACATCTTGGAAACCGAATGTGCTCACGGATTGTTTACTGCCAGGAATGAAAATATCAACGCGTTTACCTTTAATCGCACCGCCTGTATCTCGCGCCGTAGCTACAAACGCTTGTTTCGGCAGTCCTGGGTGTGTGTGACCTGTCACGAGGACTTTCGTTCCCAGCGGGATCACACTTGGATCTACAGCGATTGTACCCAATTCAAGCGGATTACCGAAGTAATCTACAGCACCCCATTTTCCGTTTTCGGATGGATCTGCAGAGTACGCTGTTGCCTTCATTTCAATGGACTTGCTGTAATCAAATGTTTTGCCCCAGGCTTCAACCACTTTGCTGTCTGCATTGACATCCAAGCTTGCTGTTGTGATCGTTTTAGCCTCTGCTTTGGCTGCTGGAGCCGCTGCTGCTGAGACGGTGTTGGCTTTTCCAGGTACAGTAATTTTCAGCCCACCATAGATGTTATAAGGTGAAATATTTGCATTTGCTTTAATGAGTGCTTCCATACCTACACCATACTGTTTGGATAAAGTATAGAATGTATCCCCCTCTTTGGCCACATGAACAGAGTCAGCGTAAGCTGGAACGGCCTGAATGAGCATAGCTGCTGTCAGCAATGCTGTTGCTGCTTTCGCAATACGTTTCTTGTTAAACATGGTCTTCCTCCCTCATTATGCCTGCGAGGTTAGTTGTCGGATTCGGATGGAGGAAACCACCCTATAGGTTCAATCACATGCCCTTAACGTTATGTACGCCCTAATTCACCCCTAGCAGTACGCGAACATCAATCCTCGTTTCTGCATCGTTACATCCCCCGCACTTCCTCCTCGGAAGTTTCGGCAGGAACAATATATCACAATCTTGTAACCTATAGTTGTAGTAAATCTTACCAGTACGTTTATGACACATCAAAATTGGTTAATAAAACAAGCCTTTTTCATATTAATAATTCATATATGTCTTCTATATAAGTAACAAAAAAGTTACCTTTTATTCCATTGATCCTTCTGATTATGTATCTCCGGAAAACAAATAAAAACAACCCTGCCGACGATGATGTCGACAAGGCTGTTTGTTACTCTTCATTCAATAGTGTATCCCCAGCTGCTCGGCAGCTTATGATCACATTACTATAGAACTTTGGCAAGAAAATCACGTGTACGAGCATTCTTAGGTGCACCAAACACTTCATCAGGTGTTCCTTGCTCAATAATTACTCCGCCATCCATAAACAGAATTCGGTCTCCTACTTCACGAGCGAAGCCCATCTCATGCGTAACAATGACCATCGTCATTCCACCCTCTGCCAGGCGTTTCATGACATCAAGCACCTCTCCAACCATCTCTGGATCGAGTGCTGAAGTTGGCTCGTCAAACAACATTACATGTGGTTGCATCGCCAAGGCTCTCGCAATCGCAATACGTTGTTTTTGTCCACCTGACAACTGGTTAGGGTATGCATCTTTTTTGTCAGAAAGACCCACCGTTTTAAGCAAATCGGCTGCAATCTGATCTGCTTCCTGTACCGATTGTTTCTTTACTTTGATTGGAGCAATCGTGATGTTCTGCTGAATCGTCTTATGAGGAAACAGGTTGAAATGTTGAAACACCATACCCATCTTTTCACGCGTAGCATTGATGTTATGCTTCGGTTCTGTAATTGAAACACCTTCGAATAGGATCTCGCCTGAAGTCGGCTGCTCAAGCAGGTTCAGACAACGCAAAAATGTACTTTTACCCGAACCGGATGGTCCAATGACAACGACAACCTCGCCTTTGCCAATCGTGACATCAATGCCTTTTAATACTTCATTTTTTCCATAGGATTTATATAATTGACTAACGTCGATCACTTGCATTCAACTTCCTTTCCAGTCGTCCGAGCAGCTTGGACAATATGAAGGTCATTACAAAATAAATAGCTGCTGCAATAAGGAATGGATTCATCCCTTGGTACGTAATATTTTTGACCACACTTGCTTGATACATAATGTCGACCATACCAATAACCGAGATGATGGAAGACTCTTTAATAATCGTTACGAACTCATTACCGATTGCAGGTAATACGGCCTTGAACGCTTGTGGCAATATAATGTAGCGCATCGCTGCACCTCTACCCATACCCAGTGAACGAGCAGCCTCTAATTGTCCACGATCTACACCTTGTACCCCTGCACGGAAGATCTCCGCAAGGTAAGCACCACTGTTGATGGAGAGTGTGATTACACCGGCTTGTAGCGCCGAGAAATTAATTCCGAAGGTCAGTGACAATCCATAATAGATAATCATCAATTGCACGAGCATTGGCGTACCACGAATCAGTTCAACATACGCTGTACCGATCCAACGCAGAATAGCCATATCATGCATACGGAACATACAGATAATCAAACCGATGATTACCCCGAACAATACACCGAGTGCAGATAACAAAAGGGTATAACCTATCCCTGTCGCATAGAAGCTTTTATACGCCCAGAATACTTGAAAAATATTTTTGGTATCTTTACCTGCCATCAATTGGCTTGCTTCGGTTACCATTTCTTCAATTCTATTTTCGCTCTTAAGCCGTTCCAACGTACTATTTACGGCATTTAGCAACTCGGTATTGCCTTTGCGAATCCCGATTGCAGCCTCGACCTGCTCTTCGTCCACCACAATAGGTGCAAGACCGATGGCATCGTCCAGATAACCAGCAGCTACGGTATCTTCTACAATCGCAGCATTTACACGCTTGGTCTGCAATTGCAGAACGATATCGGAGATTTTATCCAGTGCCGTTAATTTGGCACCCGAGATTCCCTGACCAATGGTTTCCTGAATAGAACCCTTTTGAACCCCGATTTTCTCATTTTGCAGATCCGCCATCGTTTGATATTTATCTGTATCCTCGGTGCGAATCATAATGACTTGCTTCGATTTATAATACGTATCAGAGAAATCGATACTTTTCTTACGCTCATCCGTTGGTGTCATACCTGAGATGACTAAGTCCACACGACCACTCTGGAGTGCCGGTAGAAGTCCGTCAAATCCCATATCCTCAATGACAAGCTCTGCTCCCAGATCAGCAGCGATTTCTTTTGCAATTTCAATATCAAATCCAACAATTTCATCTTTTCCATTAATCACTTTATGGAATTCATATGGTGCGAAGTCGGCACTTGTGCCGAGCACCAATTTTTTACCGCCTGAATTGTCCGTAGTGCCGCTTGCGAGTACCGTCGGTACAGCAACTGTCAACATCAGTACAAAGGCCAGCAGCATCATGGTATAACGACTAATCAATTTCAACCCTGTTCTCCCCTTACAATACTTTGTATACGACTTTGTCCATAGTTTTACTTCACTCGATATATCTGCTTTTGAGAAGCTGCCCATAAAAATGATGCATAAGCCTCATATCGATGCCTGAGTCATTATAAAGTACAATGCATGATTATGCAATGCATTTTGTTTTTACAAATCTTGACTTGTTTCTGAAAAATGAGAGCAAACATGATATAATCATTTCACTATTTTTATTTTCTTGCAGAAGGAGCCTGTTATGACACATTCCAAATCACAAATTTTAACGGTTATTGACCAATATGCTTCCCGTTTTAAAGAAATTTCATCATACATCGGTGCAAATCCCGAACTTGGCAACGAAGAGTATCTTGCCTCTGCTCGCTTAAAAGAAGAATTAACATATCATGGCTTCGAAGTAGAAGCGCCGATTCTCGGACTTGATACAGCTTTTATTGGAACTTACACCGCTGCTAAGTCTGGGTCAACCATCGCTTTATTGTGCGAATATGATGCCTTACCTGAGATTGGTCATGCCTGTGGACATCACCTCATCTGTATGATGAGTCTCGGCGCAGCTGTAGGTCTCAAGTCGATCCTCGATGAAGTGGGAGGAACCCTTAAAGTGTTCGGTACACCTGCCGAAGAGACGCGTGGTGCCAAAGTTCCTATGGCCGAGGCAGGCATGTTCGATGACTGTGATATTGCGATCATGGCTCACCCTTATTATGCTTATGAAAGATCAGGAAGCTCGCTCGCAATTGATGCCGTGCAGTTTGAGTTCCATGGCAAATCTTCTCACGCTGCAGCTAGCCCGCACGAAGGCATCAATGCACTCGATGCAGTCATCCAAACCTTTAATGGCATTAATGCTTTTCGGCAACAGGTCAAAAGCACTGTTAGAATTCACGGTGTAATTAATCATGGTGGACAAGCTGCGAACATTATCCCTGATTATGCTTCTGCTCAATTTTATGTACGGGCTTCCACTCGTAAAGAACTGAATGTCCTCACCAAGCGGATCATTCAAATTGCAGAAGGATCGGCATTGCAGACTGGATGTAAGCTGGTCACGTCCAACTATGAAACTTCTTATGATGAGATGGTAACCAACGAGCGCTTATCAAACACATTTAGCGAAAACTTAGTTCAACTCGGGATTCCACAAGAAGAGATCGTAAGTGGCAATGATCATGGCTCGATGGATATTGGTAATGTATCCCTTCGCTGTCCAGCGATTCACCCTTACATTCGTGTTGTGGATGAAGTTCATACCCTGCATTCCATTGAGTTCCGTGATTTGGCTCTACAGGAACGTGCGCTTGACGGTATGATTCTAGGTGCCAAGGCGCTTGCAACAACCGCTTACGATGTACTAACTCAGCCCTCATTGCTGGAAGCGATCCAGTCTGAGTTTAAGCAGCTTAAATATTAATCAGATGAATTAAATCATGCTGCTCAGAGTCTACTCACTCCCTTGATTAGGGGTTCAAGAGTAGGCTTTTTCTTTATGTAGAGTATGTATATAGACCACCAACCTGGAGATGCTGTGAAAAGGATATGAAAATGTTGAAAAAAAACGCATAATTTCCATAACTTAGGCAGAAAAAACGATTCAACGCTCGCTAACTTGGTTATATAAACATACCTTATCTTATAATTTCAGGAGGTGCTGTCATGCTGCTTGAAGCGTTGTACCACGTTCCTCGAGACAAATGGGCTTATGCCTACGATCCGTCTACGATCCATCTGCGTGTGCGCACCAAGAGAAATGATGTACAGTACGTGACTGCACTCACTGGTGACAAATATGATTGGTCAGGTACCTTCCGTGAAATTCAACTTGAAAAGGCTGCTGCGGACAGCATGTTCGATTATTGGGAGATCGCGGTTAAACCAAAATTCAAGCGTGTGTCCTACATATTTCGAATTACATCAGACTCGGAAAATATATATCTGGCCGACGATGGCATTCATCATGCCCCGCCTTACCCAACTGGAGGATATTATGAGTTCTCTTACATACATGAAATCGATGTATTTAAGGTACCCGAATGGGCAAAGGAAGCTGTCTTTTATCAAATCATGACCGAGAGGTTCGCGAATGGTAATCCAGAGTTGAATCCCGAAGAAACACAGCCTTGGGGTGGCAAACCTGAACTGGATAACTATTTTGGTGGTGACCTACAAGGTGTATTGGATCATCTACAGGATTTAACTGAACTAGGCGTTAACGCAATTTACTTTACTCCCCTCTTCCAAGCCAACTCCTACCATAAATATGACACCATTGATTATAAAAAAGTAGATCCGCATTTTGGAGACAATGAATTGCTCAAACAAGTAGCCGAAGCCTGCCATCGACGTGGAATTCGCGTGATGCTTGATGCGGTATTCAACCATTGCAGTGAGGACTTCCCTCCCTTTCAAGATGTGCTAAAGCACGGACAAGCTTCCAAGTATGCAGATTGGTTCCACATTAATGAATTCCCCGTACAGATCAAGGACGGAATCCCCTCATACGACACATTCGGATTTTATGGCAACATGCCCAAATTTAATACCGCTAATCCTGAAGTTAAAGCCTATCTCCTCGATGTTGCTGAATATTGGATCAAAGAAATTAAACTGGATGGATGGCGACTAGATGTCGCAAATGAAGTGGATAATCATTTCTGGCGGGACTTTCGTAAAGTGGTGAAAGCGGCCAATCCTGATGCATATATCGTGGGTGAAGTGTGGAGTGATTCCCTGACTTGGCTCATGGGAGATCAATTCGATTCGGTGATGAATTACCCTTTTGCCGACAAAGTGCTGGAGTTCTTCTGCGGGTCGATGGATGGTTACAATTTTGCCAACGAGATGGGATCACTCATCATGCGATACCCGCAGCAAACGAATGAAGTCATTTTCAATATGTTATGCAGCCATGACACCCCTCGTCTGCTGTCCAGAAGTGGACAAGATAAGCGAAGATTGAAACTTGCGGTCGTTTTCCTTTTCACTTACATTGGAACCCCGTGTATTTTTTATGGAGATGAGGTCGGCATAAGTGGTGACAGTGACCCAGATTGCCGCAAATGTATGGAGTGGGACTCAGCTAAACAAGATCGGGAGCTATATGATTTTTACCGACTAATGATTGATTTGCGCAAGAGCAATGAAGCACTGCGTAAAGGTCGATTTCGCTTCTTAAAAGCAGACCAGCATGACCCCTGTATTGTATATGAGCGCATGGATGAACGTCTTCATTTTACCGTCTGGATGAACAATACCCCAGAGAGTCGTACCCTTTCACACCCTATGGAAACCCAAGATTGGAAAGATGCTCTAACCGAGGAAGAGGTCGTTCCTACCGGTGGTATCATGCATATCCAACTTGATCCTTACGGCTACCGTATTTTATATCGACTGCTTGATGCTTAAGAACATTGATTCAAGAGGTATATGCTACATAAAACCATAGAATCTTGTGATAAACTGCCCGCATGGGTAGTCCCGCCTCTATCCATTTGGGTTGGTTTGCACAAAATAGTCTGTGGTTTGTAGCCCTAAAAGCCGAAATGCTCCAACTTGCGTAGGTCTAGCTACACAAGTTAGAGCATTTTTGGGTTACCTTACGAAATGGATCAACTTGAATATTACTTATCCGTTGTAATATCTCGATAGATATCCATGTATTCTTCGGCAGAGACATCCCAGCTATAGTCCCCGCTCATCGCATTTTTCACAATCGTCTTCCAATGCTGCTTCTCTCTGTAGAACTCCTGGGCACGCCGGATCGTATTCATCATGTCATGGGCGTTAAAGTTCGTGAACGAGAATCCGTTCCCTTCACCAGTAAATTCATTATAGGACTGCACCGTATCATTCAATCCGCCCGTTTCACGCACGAGAGGGATGCTGCCGTATCGAAGAGCTAGCAGCTGACTGATGCCACATGGCTCGAACCGTGAAGGCATTAAGAAGAGATCACTTCCTGCATAGAAGCGCCTGGACAAACCATCATTAAACGTAATTTGAGCAGACATCTTGAGCGGGAAACGATTGGCTGCCTCACGGAACCAATGCTCATAATCGGACTCCCCTGTGCCAAGCACTGCAAATTGAATGTCATCGTAATAGAGCAGTTCGTCAAGTACACGACAGACGAGATCCAGCCCTTTTGAATCGACAAGACGGGTTACCATAACCATCAGAGGAACGTCTGGACGAACAGGCAGACCAAGCTCCTTTTGTAATTCTACTTTGTTCTCGATTTTCTTGGATAAGCTTGTTCGATATTTCACTGCGATTTTGTTGTCGGTTGCCGGATTATAACTGTTGGTATCAATTCCATTGACGATTCCGCTGAAGCGGTTCCCCAGCGAACTAAGCAGCCCATCTAGCCCGTAACCATAATAAGAAGTTTGTACTTCCTGAGCATACGTTGGGCTTACGGTAGTAACATGATCCGCATAGACAATGCCTGCTTTCAGAAAATTCACATTACCGTAATATTCCACACCATCCATGGTGAAGTACCGATCATCAAGTTCAAGCAAGTCACTGAACAACGAATGTGGGAATACGCCTTGATACAGCAAATTATGTATAGTAAAGACCGTTCGTATCTCACTATAAAACGCATCATGGGCATAATGTGCCTGCAGCAACAGAGGAATCATACCTGCATGCCAATCATGAGTATGCAGCACATCAGGCTTGAATTCGAGAAGCGGCAATACTTCAAGCACAGCTCGGTTGAAGAACGCAAACCGTTCCCCATCATCCATATAACCATACACGCCATCCCGTCCAAAATAGTACTCGTTATCTACAAAGTACACTGGGATGCCTTCATATTCCATCATTTCGATGCCACAATATTGTCGGCGCCAGCCGAGTGGCACATCCGTCACAATAACAGGTTGCATGGCCTCTTTGTATTCATCAGGTATACCTTTATATTTGGGTAAAATGACCCGAACATCTGCCCCAGCCTTTTGCAAGGCTTGAGGCAAAGCTCCAATCACATCAGCAAGTCCTCCTGTTTTGATAAATGGATGTGCCTCTGCGGCAGCAAATAGAATGTTCACGCCTTTTTCCTCCTTCTCGGTTTGACCGGGGTGCTTGCTATAGTTTCAATCGTTTTCTGTCTGACAGAAGTGACTTGGTTTGATGTCTCATCCGTTTTCCGGCGTGTCGTCTTTTTTAGAATAACCACGCTCAGTGGAGGTAAAACAATTTCCAGACTATATGGATGCCCGTGAAAAGGAATCTTTTCTGTAGGCAACTGCATATCATTTAGTATACCTGATCCTCCGTAATCGGAATGATCGCTATTCAGAACTTCGGTATACATACCGGGACGCATGACGCCAATCCGGTAACGCTCCCGCTTGACTGGTTGAAAGTTAATGAGCACAAGGAGTGTATCCGCAGGTTTTTTTCCTTTGCGAACATATGAAATGACGCTCTGTGCATGATCATCCGGAGCAATCCATTCATAACCGTCTAAGGAATGATCAAGCTCCCACAACGCTTTCTCGTTGCAGTAAAGCGCAGACAGATCCCGCTCAAATTGGTGAAGCTTGCGGTGACTGTCATAGTCTAGTAAGAACCAGTCCAGTTGATCCTCATCTTTCCATTCGATGAACTGGCCAAACTCTCCTCCCATGAACAATAGTTTTTTACCAGGGAACGTCATAAAGTATCCTAAGAAAGCACGCATCCCGTCAAACTTTTGCTCGTACGTTCCTGGCATTTTGTCCAGTAATGACTTTTTGCCATGCACGACCTCATCATGGGAGAGAGGAAGCACATAATTTTCAGAGAAGGAGTAGACAACAGGGAATGTGAGCAAATGATGTTTGGATGGACGTTCATGGAAATCAGACTCGATATAATCCAGCGTATCATTCATCCAACCCATGTTCCATTTGTAGTTAAAGCCTAACCCTCCCACGTCGACCGGAGAGGTCACGAGTGGCCACGCACTGGATTCTTCAGCCATCATCAGTGCATAAGGGTAGTATTGGAATACCGTTTGATTCAATTGCTGGAGGAACGCTACAGCTTCCTTGTTCTCCAATCCACCGTCTACATTAGGACGGAATTGACCTGGCCCTTTTTCAAAATCAAGTTTCAGCATGCTCGTTACTGCATCTACGCGTAGCCCATCAAAATGATACATTTCCATCCAATACAACGCATTGGAGATCAAGAACGAACAAACTTCAGGTTTGGAGTAGTCAAAACTGAGTGTTCCCCATCCTGGTTTCTCTGCTAACAACGGATCTGCATACTCGTATAAAGGTGTTCCATCGAACAATCGAAGACCATGTGCGTCTTTGGCAAAATGAGCCGGAACCCAATCAAGCAGTACACCGATCCCTGCCTGATGTAGCGTATCTACGAGATACATCAGATCCTTCGGATGTCCATATCGACTAGTCGGGGCGTAAAAACCCGTATTTTGGTATCCCCAGGAAAGGTCATACGGATGCTCGCTTAAGGGCATCATTTCCACATGTGTATATTTCATTTCTAATAAGTATGGAACCAGAAGATCAGCCATTTCCCGATAGGTATACAGCGTGCCATCGTCTTTGCGTTTCCAAGTTCCAATGTGCATCTCATAAATATGTAATGGCTTATTGTAGACGCCTCTTTGCTTGCGTCTCCACGCCCCATCATTCCACTTATAACCTTGAATGGAACTTGTTACTGAAGCGGTCTGCGGTCTGACCTCAGCTTCAAAGGCGTATGGATCTGCTTTGAGCAATTCCGTCCCATCTTCCGTTAATATACGAAATTTGTATAAAGTTCCTTCATGGATTTCAGGAAAAAAACGAGTCCAAAATCCAGAATCGGGTATCTTATATAGAGGATCCTGTTGACCGTTCCATCCATTACGATCTAGAGCGAGCCCTACTTCTTTGG
Source organism: Paenibacillus tundrae (assembly GCF_036884255.1). Taxonomy (NCBI): domain Bacteria; kingdom Bacillati; phylum Bacillota; class Bacilli; order Caryophanales; family Paenibacillaceae; genus Paenibacillus; species Paenibacillus tundrae. The sequence goes on from NZ_CP145605.1 coordinate 3,846,872, forward strand.
CATTCGGAGCCCATACGGTAAATTGGTACCCCTGACGGCGATCCACGGTCGCAGGCTGTGCGCCTAAAATACGATAACTGTGATGAAGGTTTCCTTCATGAAACAAATAAATATCTTCCGGTGAAATAACCGGACTTGTCAGTGGTTGAATAGCCAAGAGATCACCTTCTTCCTAAGAAAATAGTCATAACAGCAACCATTACCCCATTCTAGCCAAGTTGAAAAGAAAAATGACGCGTTTAAAAAAATGTTGTATATTTTCAGAATTTTTACAGTATATATCGTTTCAATGGCTCCATGTTGCGTTTATGTATCTACTACACTAGAAAAATATCTTGGGAGGGAAACGATCATGTTTAATAAAGATTGCATCGCTATGCTGTTGGCGGGAGGAGAGGGTAAACGATTAGCCCCCTTAACTTCAAGTATCGCAAAACCCGCTGTACCGTTTGGCGGGCACTACCGTATTATCGATTTTCCTCTCAGCAACTGCGTTAATTCAGGCATCGACACTGTAGGTGTGCTTACGCAGTACCAAGCTGACTCTTTGCACGATCACATTGGTGGAGGAGAACCTTGGGGAATTGGTAATACGGTTGATGCAGGAATCTCCCTGCTTCCATCTTATCATACAGGAAATGACGAATACTTGGGAACGGCGGATGCCATTTATAAAAATATTGACTATATTGACAAACAAAACCCCGAAAATGTGCTGATTTTGTCGGGTGACCATATTTATCATATGAATTATCGCGAAATGTTGGATGCTCACATCGCGAATGGTGCAGCGGCAACTATTTCCGTAATGGAAGTCCCATGGGAGGAAGCGCATCGATTTGGCATTATGGCTGCCGATGAGAATTTACGTGTTACCGAATTTGCTGAAAAGCCTGCTGAACCAAAAAGTAACCTAGCTTCTATGGGTATCTACATGTTTAAGTGGGATTATCTGAAACATCATTTGCTGATTGACGCTGCAAACGAAGAATCAAGCCATGATTTTGGTAAAGACGTCATTCCACAGATGTTGAATGAGAACAATCCATTATACGTTTATAACTTCGATGGGTATTGGAAAGACGTTGGCACTGTGAAAAGCCTGTGGGATGCTCACATGGATCTGCTTCATAACGAAGAGAACTGGAGCTTGCAAAAAGATCACTGGCCGATGTTCACACGCGAATGGAGAACAAAACCAAGTGTGTACAAAGCTCGCAATAGCCGGATCGAACATCTCTCCTCCTTGATTCATGATTCTTGCGCCATTGAAGGTCATGCAGATCGTTCCGTCATTTTCTGCGGAGCTGAGGTTGGTAAAGGATCTGAAGTTCTTGACAGCGTGGTAATGCCGAATGCTCGCATCGGGCGTGGCGTTCACATCGAGCGTGCAATTATCGGGGAAGGTGCCATTATTAAAGACGGCGCGATCGTTAAAGGCACTGCTGAAGAAATTATGGTTGTTGGCCCTAATGAGGTTGTGGCTGCTAAACCGGCTGTACGTACTCAACCTACACGTATTTTCAAAGAAGTATACGAAAAAACAGGCCGTTTGCGTGCGGGAGAGCTCTCCTCATAATATAGAAAAAGGTGGATTCCTAAGGAATCCACCTTTTTTTGTGTTATCAATTTGGAATTGATCCATCACTCGATTCGGTCTCTGCTTCATCATCATTCGTATCTTCCATGAGAGCCGGTAACGTAATGGTGACTGTTGTACCTGATCCAAGTTCACTTTGCATGGTAATCGTACCCTCATGCAGTTCCACGAGTTCCTGTGTGATGGCTAGTCCTAGCCCTGTTCCGCCGTTCTGGTGATTCACCTGGAAGAAACGGTCTCGTACTTTAATTAGGTGCTCCTCACTAATCCCGATCCCCGTATCTTGAATGGCGGCGATAATCTGACCATTCTCTTCTTTTACGGACAAGTAGATCCAGGAGTTCTCATGTGAGAATTTAATCGCGTTATCTACAATGTTAAGGAATACTTGCTTCAGTCGGTTTCCATCACCAAATACGTTATACGGATACGTTTCATCGGCATCCAGCTTCAGATGAATTTGCTTTTGTTCCGCTTTGGCCCAGACATTCAGCATCGTTTCTTGCACAATTTCACGAATGCTGACTGTCCCCTTCACCAGCTTCATCTGATTCTGTTGCAATTTGGAGAAATCGAGCATCTCTTCAACAAGCCCAATTAAACGCTCTGTTTCTTTGGAAATGATGCTCATCCCGATTCGTGTCTCCTCTGGATCATAACCTCCGGAGTCCAATGTCTCACTCCAGCCCTTGATACTGGTCAGAGGGGTACGCAACTCATGCGAGATAGATGATATGAAGTCGTCCTTAATCTGATTGCTTCGTACGATCTCATGTGCCATGAAATTCAATGTTGAGGCCAACTCACCGAGTTCATGCTTGTAATTGCCCTTAACCCTAACATCCAATCGCCCACGTGCCATCTGAGCAGATACAGCAGTGATATTATTAATCGGACGAACTATTGAATTCGCCATACCTATACTGATAATTAATACGATAGCAAGCACAGCTACACCTACTGCACTAGCCAGCAAGCCCATAACCAGCAATTTCGAGTTGACCATGGTGAGTGCTGTCATATATCGGATGACATACGTATGATCTCCACCAAGGTCGAATTTGTGCGAAACAGCCATAATCTGTTCACCTGTCGAAGGTTCCCTGCCTACCCATCGCCCCATCGCACCATTAAGCGCCTGAGAAATATCACTCGTTTGCAGCACAGCACGATCGGATTCAAAAGCGGTTGAGCTTGCCAATACACGTCCATTCAGATCAAGAATCTGCAATTCTGTATTGGATAATTTCAGGTTTTCAAGCAATCTAGACAGATTGTTACCATCCTCAGCATTATTTGCCCGCGAGATTGGTTCAAAAAAATCCTTGGAATTCGAAATATGAGTACTTATGGTGTTATAGATGCTCTCGTAGTAATATCGCTGCACCGCCAGCATAAATACAAATTCCACCAGCAGCAGAGCTAGAAAAACGACGAAAAAGTAGTGTAATACAATCTGCCGCGTAATACCTTTTTTTATCATTGCTCCCTGCCCTTCCATTTGTACCCGTGTCCCCATACAGTTTGCAGGTATTCAGGTTCGGAAGGGTTGTTCTCAATTTTCTGGCGTAAGCGACGTATATTTACATCCACAATTTTGGGGTCACCCATGTACTCTTTGCCCCAGACATGATCCAGCAGCAAATCTCGACTGAGCGGTGTATTTTCCTTCTCTAAGAAAAATTGAATCAATGAAAATTCTGTAGGTGTTAGCTCAATGAGTTCATTTTGTTTCTTGAACTGCTTCGAGATTAGGTCTAGCGAGAACGGACCTGATTGGAAAGTAACCTTAGCCGCTGTCTCCCGGTGCACATTGACACGACGCAGTAAGGACTGAATACGCGCAATCAGCTCGGTTGGACTGAAAGGCTTGCTCACATGGTCATCTGCTCCGACCGATAATGCATATACTTTATCCTGTTCCTGTACTTTAGCTGTTAAGAAAATAATACCTAAGCGTTCATTGGTCTCACGAATGCGTCGACAGACTTCGAATCCGTCAATGCCCGGTACCATGACATCCAAAAGCGCTAAGTCAATATCCGGCACAGTCTGCAAGATTCGCAGTGCTTCATGGCCATCTCCTGCTTCAAGCACCTCAAATCCATTTCTTTTCAGATTAATGACGATAAAACTGCGGATGGATTCTTCATCTTCCAAAATAAGTACTTTACTCATTTAGCTCGTCCTTTCTGTTCAGTTGCGACATGTTATCTAGTAATCCATCAGTATTCGGTTGGGCTACACGTGAAGCAATAACTCGATCGTTTGTTCGTGTAATCTCTTTCCACCGTTTCCCTTTTTCCTGTTCCCACTGGGACAGTGTAAAGTACTTGATTTCAGCTACCGTTTCATCGGTATCGATCATTTTGAAGCGAATGTATTTTTCTTTTTCTGATCGGGTATCAATGGTAATTTTACCGTACCACTCAGACTTGAGATTTAAATGGAATAAGTCGGCGTCATCCCGATATTGGAATGAAACAAACTCCTTGCCGTCCTTGCCATCCCATTGATAAAAGGTATAGAACCACATACGCGAATCAAAAACGTAATGCTCCCAACCTTTTGGGGTTTCTTTAAGCCCAAATTCAATAATACCATCATTGTTGAAATCACCGCTTAAAATTTTGTCATCTCTATACGTTTGATCCGGAGATTTGAATGCATTTACCAGTTTGTTATCCTTTACATAGATAAGCTGAGAGAATGAACTCTTATCATCCAGCTCGGCATCCAGAACAATTCCCGGCTGATCCTTGGCAATCTGGCCTCCAAGTGCATTGTAAATCTCTTTTACCGTATAGTCCGTCTGCATCCGATCAACTTCCTTGAAGCTACCCTCATCGTATTGGTACAATGCAATCGTTGCGAATCCACTGCTATTCAGGGAAACAATCGTAAAATCACTTTTCCCGTCACCATTCAGATCAAGTGAATTGCCTTGTGCATCATCAATAATAAATTGATTGTAGGGTACGCCACCTAATACCTGTTCTAGCGCACCGTTTTTATAGGAGTATGCCGTTAAGGCCTTTTGATCCTGCAAGCTTACGCCCAATATAATATCGGGATTGCCATCATTCGTAATATCCAGCAGCTTGAAGGACTGCAGCTCACTGCCTGGAACATCAAACGTTAATTTTTTGACCCATGCGCCGCCTTGTTCCTCCAGCAGTAATCCGTGAATCCGAACATTCTCATTCGGCGTCTCATAAAAAGCAATGGCTTCCCTTGTCCCGTCTCCATTAAGATCTTCCACACGGATCATGCTCGTATTGCTCAGATCTTTCGGACGAATGAGTTCACTTTCGGGAGGCTGCTCCAGCTGCACGACGTTGTACAGTTTTTCTTTATCTGTTGACATCATCGGTTTACGCATCAAAATCTTGGGGTCACTTATTACCGTACATCCGCTCAAAACAGAGCCCAGCAACATAGCAATCGCTCCACCTGCTATCAAGCGTCCCCAACGTGAGTTAAGCAAGTTCATCACTCTTTTCAATAGTTTAAATCATATTTTTTTCTTGCTGAGTCAGCCGCCGTCCACGTATATCAAAAGCAATCTTGCCCTCTGCTAGTCCCCAGATCCGCGTCGCGTGCTTCTCCGCAAGTTCAATCGGCAATACCGCAATGATGGTTGCCCGTTCCTCTTCACATAATTTACGCAACGTTTCCAGAACAGCATCAGCTGTATGTGGATCCAGTCCAATAACCGGTTCATCAGCCAAAATTACCTTAGCACCATGAGCCAGCGCTCTAGCAATAGCTACACGCTGCTTCTCTCCACCACTAAGCTTTTCAGCCAGCTGATGCGCTTTATCGAGAAGGCCCAGACTCTCCAAATAATCCATAGCCCCCATATAATCATCCGAACGAACCATACCCGTGACCATTCTCCATACAGGTGTCTGACCTGAACGACCAATCAACACATTTTTGAGTGCTGATCTTCTTGGAAATAATTCAGGATTTTGTTCTAAGTATGCCCATTCACGCTTTATTCTCCGTTTACCAGCCATGCCTTCTTTTAATATTTCGGCTCCGTCTACGGTTAAGCGACCGCTATCCCATTTTTCCATCATCGCCAGGCATTTAAGCAGCATGCTCTTACCACTGCCGCTTGAACCTACAACAGCGATCATTTCTCCTTGTTGCATATCAAATCGAATATCCCGCAAAACCGGAATTCTATCCGCTCCTACGGATTTACTTAAATTCTCAACTCTGATCATCGCGATGTCTCCCCTTGTCCAAGGTTTTCCCTACTCCATAGTGTACTCGGAAACGGACATCAATTTCCATGCGAACACCAGCTTCTATTCTACCACAGATTGAAGCTCAGGTTTACGTCTAAAGAACACACCTGCAACTCCAAACAGAAGATACATGCAACCCATCCATATAAACATGCTTCCTGGTGCGAACCAGTTAATAACCTGACCGCCGAGGTTAGGCCCAATAATGCTACCGATTGTGAAATAGAAAGAGGCTACGACGTTAGCCGCTGGCAACAGCACTTTTGGCAAAATGTCTGCTGCATAAGCCAGTCCTAGAGAGAAAAACGACCCCACGAGCCCTCCTGCAATCGTTAGTAACACCAGCGTCCACCAGAAATGATTTCCGGCTGCCGGAATGAGCATAAACGTAATTCCTCCTGCAATCCCAGCTGCCATGAGCACCTTTTTTCTACCCAATCGATCACTTAATATCCCAAGCGGGAACTGCAGGAATAGTCCACCTATTCCGACAAATGGAAGCAACGAAGAGATCTGACTCTCATCCATACCAATGCGGAGACCGTACACTGGGAAGTTACTGTTCATTCCCGCTTCCATATAACCGTACAATAGCGCTGGTATTAACGCATACCATGCCCAGGTCAAGCTGCGACGGAATCGACGCTCCGGCATTTGCCCCTGTTCTACCTTCTCAGGTCTAGAATTCGGAAGCTTCATTAATACAAGCACGAGCACAGCTGCCATACAGATGAAAAGAACCCAGAATGGAACTGCCTGACCGAACCCGAGCAGCTTGATCCCGAGCGGACCAATACTGAATCCTAGTCCATAGGACATCCCGTACAGGGATATGTAGCGCCCTCTCTTCTCTGGAGCCGTCACAAGAAGAACCCAGAGCTGGGCGGCATAGTGCAGAGCACTATCTCCAATGCCAACGATGAGGCGTAGAATGAACCATATTTTGATATCCGGAAAATAAGGAAATAAGATTAAGGGAATCATAACAAAGATGAGCCCACCAATGATTAATTTTTTGAAACCAAATGCTCCTAATAAACGCTCAGCCACTAGGGTCATAGCAAATGATCCCACATACAATGCAGCAGCATTAAGTCCATTGAGGCCTGGGGATACACCCTTTTGTTCCAAAAAGATGGATAATACAGGTAATAAAAGCCCCTGGCTAATCCCTGCCACAACTATAACCGTTATCAAAATCAAGTAGTTGGATATGGAATGTGACGGTTTAGCAGTATGAATAGATGACACGAAATGGTTTCCCTCCTGCAAGCATACAAAGAAAAATCGCCATCGCTGACGACTTTTCGTATGATCTTCATATTCTTTTGCTCAAGCACAGATATCCCAGGACATTTGGCTGGGACTTGAACATTATAGTGGACAACGCCGTGCAAAACAAGCCATAATAGTACATAAGTCGCTGTGTATATTAGATGTGACGGGAGGATTCTACATCATATGCCTTATCAAGTTAAAATTGATGTTTCACCGATATATGAGATGCTCAATAGTTTTCTGGTGTATGTCACCAAAAAGTGGATCCAGCATTTGGACGTTGGTCCAGAATGGATTCTGGAGGTCGAAGGCAAACTAAGCTCCAACGTGAGAGCTGCGCTGGCTCCAGCCGCTACGTGGCCTTTTGATGATTTTGACGTATTGTTTGCATGGGCGGCATATCGAAACTGCGATTCAGAGAATCAAGATTTCCTGAATATGCTTTCGGATATGTCGGCAGAACAATTATTTGCACAGATCTCACCTTTACTGCCTTCCATTACAATGGAAGAGTCCACACGGATACGGGACAGTTATGTTCCGCTTTTGCGCTTGTGGGACGAGCATTATTGCCAGAATATCAGCGAAGATTATCGTACTTGGCTCGAAGAGGATGCGGAGGAAAAACAGATTCTGTTGGACAAAATGGGACCAGAACTGTTAATTGAATACGCGACAGCAGGTGTCATTGTTGAACCGATGCCTGGACTGAACGAAGTGATTCTGTTTCCAACCATCCATAATCGGCCTATTAACATGTACTGCTTCTACGAAGGCATGATGATCATGCAATATCCGATTGATGCACCTGAGGAAGATGAGGATCAACCGCCAACCTGCTTGCTCCGCTTCACTCATGCTCTGGCTGATCCCGAGAGACTTCGCTTGTTACGTTACGTTTCGGGCGAACCGAAATCGCTAGCTGAAATGTGTGAGGAACTCGATAAGGATGAAGACATGGTCAAGGACCAGGTAATGGCACTACGCATCGCGGGGTTGCTGAGAACTCACCTTCTTGGAAGCAACCGTAAAGAGAAATATAGTATTCGGCCGGATGGCGTGTCTGAATTGAACATGTTCCTGGAATCCTACATTCGCATATAATGCATTAAACTGAGGTTGCCGGCTGCAAGGAGTGATTTTAATATGAGCAACACGAAACAACACATTTTGTTCGACCTAGATGATACGCTTGTATACTGTAACAAATACTTCAACCTCATTCTGGGTGAATTCTTCGAAAACATGCAGGAGTGGTTTGACGGTGATGATCTAACCATTCAGCAGATTCGTGAGAAGCAACTAGAGATTGACGTCACTGGAGTTAACAAAGTGGGGTTCGCAAGTCACCACTTCCCTCAATCTCTGATTGATACGTATCGTTACTTCTCGCAAAAGTTCGCAAGATCTACCTCCCCCAAAGAGGAGAACTACTTAAGCAAACTTGGAATGAGTGTGTACGATCAGGAGGTAGAACCTTATCCTCATATGGTCGAAACGTTGGAGAACCTGCAGTCTGCTGGACATGCCCTCTATCTCTACACTGGTGGGGAAACTGTCATTCAACAACGTAAGATTGATCAGATGAAGTTATCTGCATATTTCGATGATCGCATCTATATACGGCAACACAAAAACGTTGAAGCTCTGGAAGGCATTTTATCTTCGGGGACGTTTGATCGTACAGCCACGTGGATGATAGGCAACTCCTTACGAACAGACATTATGCCTGCTGTAACAGCTGGTATTCACAGTATCTATATTAAGCAGCCTAATGAATGGCAATACAATATCGTGGAGCTGAAACCTAATCCCGAACGCGCTTTATATACGATTACGGCACTAGAAGAGGTTCCGAAAGTTATACAAGAGAATATTGAGCAACAATACAAAAAGACCCTGTAATCTTACAGGGCCTTTTTCGTGCTGTATTTATTACAATACACTCTCCGCCTATGTTTCATTTATCAATACCAGAGAGTCCAAATGCAGAGCTTTTACGTCTCGATCTTCTCGGCTGTCAGTTTACCGGTAAGCATGTCCTGCAACACAATACGAGCTTTAACGGTACTGCCGTCTTTTCGTTTAAAAGCCAGCACTTGTGTGCTTCCTTTGTCGATCAACGATCTCAGCATCGTACTCGTTATTTTTTTGCCGATGTACTCTTTCCAGATGACAAAGCCACAGCCTTCTTTGAATCGTGTGCATCCATAACCTTTTTTACCTTCAATGATCTGACCCGTACAACCTGGTGCAGGGCACGGAGCCAACAGCTCACGAGCACCAGACGGATTAGAAACAGCAACAGTCGTCTTAGTTTTAGCCGCCGTACCAGTGGCGCTACGGGCGTTGCCAGAAGCTCCTGAAGATGAACGTGACGTTGATGCAGAAGAACTAGCCGCTGTTCTGGTTGAAGTTTTAGCCCTGTTCCCTTTGCTACTAGCGCCCTTGCTTTTACCTCGACTGCCACGAGCATCTTCACCAAATGCATCTGCTGGCGCAGGAGCTTGCACCTTAACCTTATCAATGATCGACATGGTAAACTTCTTCACGTTCTCCATAAACTTGTCTTGACCCGCTTCTCCTTTGGAGATTTGGTACAATCTTCGTTCCCATTGACCTGTCATTTCTGGAGAGGTTAAGAGATCCACACCTGCTCGCCGAATTAATTCGATCGCCGTTCGCCCTTTGAGCGTAAGTTGCATCTTTTTGCCTTGCATGGTAATATAACCAACATTTTTGAGACGCTCAATCGTAGCAGCCCGCGTTGCCGGTGTTCCTAATCCACTGTCTTTCATGGCATCACGAAGCTCTTCGTTCTCGATCTGCTTCCCGGCACTTTCCATCGCCTTGAGCAATGTACCTTCGGTATAACTTTTTGGAGGCTGGGTAGCTTTCTCCTTGAATTCACTCTTCGTGCATTGAACAGGTAACTCAGGCTGAACAGAGAAGGACTTGTCCGTCCACTCCTCCGCTTCCTCTTCTTCATTACCATTCTTTTTGCTTTTCTTCTTCCCAGAACCACTCTGTTCCTGATCTGATGAAGAAAGTACGACTTTCCAACCTAATGATAATAACTCCTTCACAGACGTTTTGAACTGATGTTGTTCAACCTCTGTTAGTACGGTGTGCTGTTTATACTCGGCTGGTGGGTAGAAATGAGATAAAAAACGTCTAACGATCAGATCATAGATATTCTGTTCGTCCTTGGATAATGTACCCGGTCGCTTCAACGTTGGCAAAATCGCATGGTGATCTTCAACCCGTGATGGGTTACAGACCCCTTTATTGTTTTTGTGTACCAGTTCTGGCTTAGCTCCTTGAGCTAGCTCACTGTACGTTCCATTTTTCAATAAATTCAGCGTTTTGTGCATGCCTTCAATATTCTGTTCCGTCACATAGTTAGAGTTCGTACGTGGATACGAGATTACCTTATGTTTTTCATATAAGGCTTGGGCAATGTCCAACGTTTTCTTGGCACCATAACCAAATTTCGCATTCGCCTCACGCTGCAAAAGTGTGAGATCGTACAACCGGTAGGGATATTCCTTCGTTTGTTTTGCTTCATATTTGGTAATACGTCCTGTCTTCCCCTTCACGCTGGCTGCAATTGCCTCCGCTGCCTCTGAATCAGTGAGCTTGTCTCCTTGACGCAAGCCACGATATTCAACACCTTCCTGACGAAACCAAGCCGCCACTTCATAGAAGGTCTGCGACTGAAAAGCTTCAATCTCAATCTCGCGATCATAGATCAATGCGAGTACCGGTGTCTGAACACGTCCAACAGACAACAGCGCATTGTGCCGTGTCGTGAAAGCGCGTGAAGCGTTCATTCCGATCAGCCAATCTGCCTCGCTTCGAGCACGAGCAGCATGTGTAAGATTTTCAAACTCCGATGCATCCTTCAGCCCATCAAATCCTTTTTGGATACTAGCGGCAGTCAGATCCGATATCCATAATCGTTTAACCGGCTGACGAAGCTTCAACTGCTGCTGGATCAGCGCGAAGATATACTGACCCTCACGTCCTGCGTCACATGCGTTGACAATAGCAGAAGCGCGTTTGGAAAGTTCTCCGATGATCTTCAATTGATCCTTCGTTTTTGGGTTAGGTACGATTTTGAACTGATCCGGAATGATGGGTAAGTCAGCGATGTTCCAACGCTTGTACTTCGTATCATATGCATCTGGTTCAGCCAGTCCGAGCAAATGACCAATCGCCCAAGTGATGATATAATGCTCCCCTTCGAGGTAACTGCGATTGTTCTTGGCTTTTGGTTCTATGACGGCGGCAATGGTTCGACCCATATCAGGCTTCTCCGCTATAACCAGTGTCTTCATCCGTCCATCTCTCCTCCTTCACCGTCCGCATGACGGCAAAAAGGGGCCTTCCGCCCACGGAAGCCCCTTGCTTCTGAAACATATTATATCAGATTTTGAGTCCGGGAGCATCCCTTCACGAGGGATTAACCAGCAGCCGGCTCATTTAAAGCTCGCTTTTGTCTACATTCCTTGCATACGCCTTGAAAATCAAGTCGGTGATCTGTAACAGCAAATCCATATTGCCGCTCAATTTGCTGTTCCAAACGGAGCAACCCATCCTCCATAATCTCCTCTACACTACCGCAGTCTGTACAAATGAGATGGTGATGATGATGAGAACCGTCCGTACTACGTAAATCAAACCGCGCAGCCCCATCTCCAAAATTAATTTTCTCTACCACTTGCAGATCACTTAGCAATTCAAGTGTACGATATACCGTGGCAAGACCAATCTCAGGGAATTGTTCTTTCACAAGCAAGAAGACTTCTTCGGCGCTAAAATGATCCTTTTCATGCTCAAGTAACACACGCACGGTCACTTCACGTTGTTGAGTCAACTTGTATCCTTTCTCAACCAATTGCTTCTTAATATCATAAATCTGGTCTGAAATGCATTTGTCCCGATTCGTCGCCATAGCTGGTTGCACCTCCAAATATTATATCTTCACGTCATTGATTTTCATATTATTAAAAAACTCTTATTTATAATTATTATAATATAATAATAAATCTTTAAGGAATAAAAAGCAATGCTCTACCTCACACTTACACTAAAAAAACGCAAACGACGCAGTCTTAACTGCCATTAACTAAGTAATTAATTTAACTTGTTCTATATCCTTCAAACTAAAGAATCAGATAAAAAGCAGATAGAAAGTTAAGCAAATAAAAACCCCCGCCATCATGGCGAGGGTTGCAATAACGATATGAGTTATACGAGAACCGTAGCTCCCATCAAATATTTATCAACTTCACGAGCCGCTTCGCGACCTTCATTGATTGCCCATACAACTAGACTTTGTCCACGACGCATGTCGCCTGCTGCAAATACTTTATCAACGTTCGTATTGTATTTACCGTAGCGGGCTTTAACATTGGTACGACGGTCTGTTGCAAGTCCCAATTGTTCTACCAGTGTCTGTTCTGGTCCATCAAAACCGATCGCAATCATCGCCATCTGAGCAGGGAAAACGCGCTCTGTTCCAGGGATTGGTTGATAGATTTTGCGACCTGTCTCATCCACGATACGCTCAATCTGAACGGTATGCAGCTCTTTCAAGTTGCCTTCTTCGTCACCAACAAATTTCGTTGTCATGATGGAGAATTCACGCGGATCTTGACCAAACAACGCTTTGGCTTCTTCTTGAGCGTAATCTAATGTGTACACATTAGGGAACTGTGGCCAAGGGTTATTGATGCGGTCACGCTCCATAGGCGCTTGAGTGTGAGTACCAAATTGTGTAATGGTACGACAACCATGACGAAGAGATGTAGCTACACAGTCAGAGCCTGTGTCACCGCCACCAATAACGATAACATCTTTGTCTTGTGCAGACAGATAGTTACCATCTTCCAAGTTAGAATCCAAATAGCTCTTAATGCTGCTATTGAGGAAGTCCATAGCGTAGTGTACGCCTTTCAGATCACTACCTTCAATGTTGAATTCGCGTGGTTTGGTTGCGCCACCACACAATACAACAGCATCATAATCGTCTACTAGTTGCTGTGCAGGAATATCTTTACCGATCTCTGTATTCGTGATGAATTGAACGCCTTCTGCTTCAAGCAAGTCCACACGACGTTGAACTACTTTTTTGTCCAATTTCATTGTTGGAATACCGTACATCAACAAACCACCCACACGGTCAGAACGCTCGTATACTGTTACTGTGTGACCTGCTTTGTTTAACTGAGCTGCAGTTGCAAGTCCTGCTGGACCCGAACCAACAACAGCTACGCGTTTACCCGTGCGTTTCTCTGGAGGTTGAGGAACTACCCATCCTTCTTCAAAACCTTTTTCAATAATTGCTTCTTCTATCGTTTTAATGGTTACAGGCTGACCAATCAATCCAACAGTACAAGATCCTTCACAAGGAGCTGGACAGACACGACCTGTAAACTCAGGGAAGTTATTCGTTTTGTGAAGACGCTCAAGTGCTTCTCTCCACAATCCGCGGTAGACAAGGTTGTTCCATTCCGGAATCAGGTTATGCACGGGGCATCCTGATGTGCCACCAATCATATCTATACCTGTATGGCAATACGGGGTACCACAATCCATGCATCGTGCACCTTGTGTTCTGAGCTCTTCTTCGGCCATATGTTTATGAAACTCTTCCCAATCCTTAATCCGCTCCGCTGGCTCGCGATCCGCTGGCAATTGCCGTTTGTATTCCATAAATCCAGTAGGTGTAGACATCTTACGTTTTCCCCCATCCGTTCTTGTCTTAATCCCTTCATCTGCACGATTCTATATGAAATGGATTACTCATGATCTGAGTTTTTTGTCTATTGTATCACAAAATCTTCTCGAAGATATTTCAATTATAGTAGCATTTCGACATCTGAATATTAAATGGATTATCCGCATAATTATTTGTATTTTATACATCATATCGTCTCAATCTACTCAGGGTCAATCCCCTAATTTTGGTGCAATATGTGTTATTTCAACATAAAAACAGGCGTGTGTTAGTCATTTCAAAGTTCACAACGTCACGTAAATGTCAGATAATTTACCATTTAAATCAACTGATTTGTACCAATCTGATGCTGATTTCCGAATATTAGGCTTATTTTAGGGCTTTACAACGTTGAATGCCTACAACTTTTACACTTTTTGTCTTATCACTGTTGATCTATATGTATATTATACATAATTCCCTATGCTTTATGTTACATAAATGTTATATACCATTTTCTGCAGGCTAAAAATATTCTGAAAAATCAAAAAAAACGCTGTTCACGAATATTTCGTAATCAGCGCCTCAATATTTTTTTATAAATTCACTTCAAAACGTAATAAATTGATTGAAGCTATGTTCAATCTTATTGTCTGCGTTCGTAAAACTCAAAGGTAAACGCGTGGACGTTTTTCTCATCCTGTTCGCCTTCAATTTGCTTAATTAGCTCCCATTCAGACCAATCCACTTCAGGGAAAAATGTATCTCCCTCAAAATATTCATGAATCTTGGTGACAACAAGACGGTCGGCAAACGGTAAAAATTCGCGATAAACCTGTGAACCACCGATTACACACAGCTCTTCTCCTTGCGTTACACTTAGACCCTCTTCGATGGTGTGAACCACTTCAGCTTGCTCTGCTGTGTAGTCTAAGTCTCTCGTTACGACGATATTGCGACGTTTAGGGAGTGGTTTGCCGCCAAAAGATTCCCACGTATTACGTCCCATAATAATAGTTTTGTTCAACGTTTGTTGTTTGAAAAAGGCCATATCCTTGGGTAAATGCCATGGCAACGAATTATTTAAGCCAATCACGCCATTCTCACCCATCGCCCATACAAGTTCAATGCTCAAAGAATATACACTCCTTCGATCCAAAATCAAAATCGATTCCGCTTCTGCATTTTATACTGCAATTGGAGCTTTAATACCTGGGTGGTGCTGATAGTTCTCAAATTCGAAATCTTCAAACTTATAGTCAAAAATGGATTCTGGCTTGCGCTTAATCACCAATTTAGGTAATGCAAAAGGCTCGCGCGCCAGTTGAGTTTTGACTTGCTCTACATGGTTTGAATAGATGTGCACATCTCCACCTGACCAGATGAACTCACCCACCTCAAGGTCACATTGCTGCGCAATCATATGTGTTAGAAGCGCATAACTGGCAATGTTGAACGGCAGACCCAGGAAGGTATCTACTGAACGCATGGTAAGCATACATGATAATTTACCCTCTGCAACATAAAACTGAAACGCGAAATGACATGGCGGAAGCTTCATATGATTAATCTCCGCCACATTCCACGCACTTACAAGATGACGTCTAGAATCCGGGTTGTTTTTGATCGAATCAATCACTGCCGCGATCTGGTCAATCTTCTCTCCATTTGGTGCTTCCCACGTACGCCACTGTGAGCCATACACAGGTCCGAGATCACCATTTTCATCCGCCCAATCGTCCCAGATTTTCACGCCGTTTTCTTTCAAGTAAGCGATGTTTGTATCCCCACTCAAAAACCACAAAAGCTCATGGATCACCGATTTAAGATGAATTCGTTTTGTTGTTACAAGTGGGAATCCCTCGGAAAGATCATAACGAAGCTGTCTACCAAATACGGATTGAGTTCCCGTTCCCGTACGATCTCCTTTGTGTACGCCATTGTCTAATATATCTTGTAATAAATCGAGATAGTTTTTCAAATTGATTTCCCCTCGCATCTCTATATATGTTGCCACTCAATTCCAGTTTGACTTGAATTACATCATGTCTGAACATCTTAACAGTTTATCACACTGTGCACGATGGAAAAAGAGTTGAGGCACATTCAATTTTGCCCACGTTTTACAGCACTAAGTGCAAGATATTCCCTTTAGAAGTCTCATATACTCAGAAAAAAAGAGGTGAGTAGCGCTAACGCACTACTCACCTCTTTGATCTACGTATGATGCCGGACGAATCCGAAGCTTAGAGGATCTTAACGGGAAATGATGTGGATCGGGTGACCCATAACCAATTCCGCTGCTTCCATCACGATTTCGCCCAAAGTTGGGTGAGCGTGGATAGTAAGCGCCAGATCTTCCAAAGTTGCGCCCATCTCGATTGCAAGACCAAGCTCAGCAATCAAGTTGGAAGCTTCCAGACCAACGATTTGGCAACCAAGTACAAGGCCGCTCTCTTCGTCAGCTACGATTTTCACGAAGCCTTCAGCATGGTTCAAAGATACTGCACGGCCGTTACCCGCATAAGGGAATTTACCTGCTTTTACTTTGTAACCTTTTTCTTTAGCTTCTTTTTCAGTGTAACCTACGCTGGAGCATTCTGGATCTGTGAAGACAACAGCTGGCATACATTTGTAGTCAACTACAGATGGTTGTCCTGCGATTGCTTCAGCAGCCACTTTACCTTCATAAGAAGCTTTGTGTGCCAGAGCAAGACCAGATACGATATCACCAATTGCGAAGATGTGCGGGATGCTAGTGCGACCTTGGTGGTCAACTTTAACGAATCCACGCTCGTCAACGTCAACACCGATCATATCAAGACCCAGCTCACCGTCTGTGTTTGGACGACGTCCAACAGTAACAAGCAGGTAATCTGCAGTTACTTCTTTGGACTCACCATTTACAGAATATTTAACAGTTACATCTTTATCCGTTTGCTCAGCACTTTCAGCTTTTGCACCCGTTACGATTTCGATGCCTGTTTTCTTCATGTTTTTAGCCACAAGGCTAGTCATGTCTTTATCGAATCCTGGCAATACAGTATCCAAACCTTCGATGATTGTTACTTTAGCACCGAATTTGGAGTACATTTGACCAAGCTCAGCGCCGATATAACCGCCACCGATTACGATCATGCTTTTTGGTACTTCAGGCAAGTTCAATGCTTCTGTTGAAGACAGAATGCGTCCGCCAAACGGGAAAGGTTTCAGTTCGATTGGACGGGAACCTGTTGCAATAATTGCATTTTTGAACTTGTAACGTGGTGACTCGTGATCGTTAAATACACGAGCTTCGTTTTCATTGATGAACATGCACTCACCGTTGAAAACTTCGACTTTGTTGCCTTTGAGCAAACCAGCTACGCCGCCAGTCATTTTCTTAACAACGCCGTTTTTGAATTCTTGAGTTTTGCTGAAATCTACTTTAACGTTCTCAGCAGAGATACCAAATGCTTCACCGTGAAGTGCAGACTCATATTGGTGTGCAGCAGAGATCAGAGCTTTGGATGGAATACATCCGCGGTTCAAACATACGCCGCCTAGCTCAGATTTGTCTACGATCAATACGCTTTGGCCCAGTTGTGCAGCACGGATGGCAGCTACATAGCCGCCAGGTCCTGCACCAATTACTAATGTATCGATATTGAGAGAAGCGTCGCCTACTACCATATCTTACACCTCCATAACAAGCAACTCAGGGTTAGCGAGCAGCTGTTTAATGTAATTCATAAAGTTTTGTGCAGTTGCGCCATCGATGATACGGTGGTCAAAGCTCAAGGAAAGAGCCATTACTGGTGCTGCAACAACTTCGCCGTTTTTGATAACCGCTTTTTCACTGATGCGTCCAGTTCCGAGGATAGCAACTTCAGGGAAGTTGATGATCGGAGTGAAGAACATACCGCCAGCAGAACCGATGTTACTGATGGAGATTGTGCTTCCTTTCATTTCGTTCGCGCTCAGTTTACCTTCACGACCACGAGCTGCCAGATCACGGATAGAGTCAGCGATCATCCAGATGGATTTACGATCAGCATCTTTGATAACAGGAACGATCAAGCCGTTGTCTGTATCTGTAGCGATACCGATGTTGTAGTATTTTTTGTAAACAATTTCGTTAGCTTCTTCATCGATCATTGCGTTCAGAGCAGGGAATTGGCGGGAAGCCGCAACCAATGCTTTAACGATGAATGGCAAGTAAGTAACTTTTGTTCCTTTTTTCTCAGCAATTGGTTTCATGCGAGTACGGAAAGCAACCAATTCAGTTACGTCAACTTCGTCCATGATTGTAACGTGAGGTGCTGTGTAAGCCGATTTAACCATTGCGTTAGAGATCGCTTTACGGATACCTTTGAACGGTACGCGCTCTTCTTCAAGGCGTTGATCAGCTGCTGCAGCTGGTGCTGCGGATTTTTTCTCTTCTTGAGCAGGTGCTTCGGAAGATGCCGCTGCGGAAGAACCGCCACCATTTTTGAAGGATTCAACATCTTCTTTGGTTACTTTACCGTTGTTGCCAGTACCGTTAACCTGAGCGATGTCTACACCTTGTTCACGAGCGAATTTACGCACGCTTGGAGTTGCCAGAACGTCTTTAGCAGGTACCGCTGGTACGCTGTTATTGCCGCCTTCTTTAGTTGCATCCGGGCTGGAAGCTGCTGCAGAAGAACCGCTAGTGTCAGCTCCACCTTGAGCTGCATCTTTTTCTTGCTCGCCTTGATCGCCAGCAGGAGCGTCGTCTTGCTCAGGAAGTTCGCCTTCTGCGTCGATGATTGCTACAACTTCACCAACGTGGCAGATTTGACCGTCTTTAGCGAATACTTCAGTAACTGTTCCGTTAACTGGACAAGGTACTTCAACTACCGCTTTATCGTTCTGTACTTCCATGATGATATCGTCGTCAGTTACCTTGTCCCCAACTTTGATGTGCATCTTGATGATTTCGCCTTCGTGAAGGCCTTCGCCTAGTTCAGGGAATTTATATTCAAATTTAGCCAACTGAAAAACCTCCTTGATTATGTGCTCAATCCTGAAAACAACCCTTAACTCCAAGAACCAACTGTTACTGCTAATGCAAATAACTGTTACTCAAGGGGCTAATGGCTGTTTACAGTGCAGCCTACGCTGCGGTGTGAATCACCATACTGCGCCTTGCGGCATGTCAGATGATTAAATTAGAAATTTACGACTTTGTTAACCGCAGCAACAATGCGTGCTGGGTTAGGCAGCCATGTATCTTCGATTTGTGCAAAAGGATATACAGTATCCGGACCTGCTACACGCAGTACCGGTGCTTCCAAGTGCAGGATTGCTTTTTCATTGATTTGTGCAATGACTTCAGCTGCAACACCTGCGCTCTTTTGAGCTTCTTGTACAACAATTGCACGATTTGTTTTCTTAACAGAAGCAATAACTGTATCGATATCGATCGGGCTGATCGTACGAAGGTCGATTACTTCAACTTTGATTCCTTGTTTTTCAAGCTCTTCCGCTGCTTTAACGGAAGTGTGAACCATCATACCGTAAGTGATGATAGTAACGTCGGAACCTTCACGAACAACGTTCGCTTTACCCAGTTCAACAACATAGTCCTCTTCAGGCACTTCAGCACGGAAAGCATGGTACAGGTTCAAGTGCTCCATGAAGAATACAGGATCGTTGTCGCGGATAGAAGCAATCATCAGACCTTTTGCATCGTAAGGGTTAGATGGAACTACTACTTTAATACCCGGAGTTTGCGTGAGCAAACCTTCCAGAGAATCTGTATGCAATTCTGCCGCTTTTACACCGCCACCGAATGGTGTACGGAATACGATTGGAGAATTGTATTTTCCGCCAGAGCGGAAACGCATACGAGCAGCTTGAACTACCATTTGGTCAAGCGCTTCGAAGATGAAACCAACGAATTGGATTTCAGCTACTGGACGGAAGCCTTGGATACCCAAACCTACAGCCAGACCACCAATAGCGGACTCAGCCAGCGGAGTATCAAATACACGCTCTTCGCCAAACTCTTTTTGCAGACCTTCCGTTACACGGAAAACGCCGCCTACATTACCTACGTCTTCACCGAAAAGCAGAACGTTAGGATCACGTTTCAACTCAACGCGAAGCGCATCACGGATTGCTTCTTTCATGTTCAATTGTGCCATTTGCTTCATTTCCTCCTTAAACATTGACAGTTCACATTTGAATTCATACATGTATACCGAGACACCATAACCGGCGCCGGATGTTTATGCTTTATCGGAAAAAACTTATTGGAAATCAGCTTTTTGCTCTTCCAAGTGCTTAGGCGTTTGTTCGAACATGCTGTCGATCAAGCCTGAAATCGTCATTTTCTCGGTTTTTTCCGCTTTTTTGATCTCTTCGTTTACTTTAGCTTTTGCTTCTTCTTTCACACGAGCTGTATCTTCTTCAGTCCACAGACCTTTTTTCTCCAGATACTTAGCGAAACGTGCGATTGGATCTTTAACGCTCCATTCAGCCTCTTCTTCTTTTGTACGATATTTGGAAGCATCGTCAGAAAGGGAGTGAGGACGGAAACGGTAAGTTACCGCTTCGATCAATGTAGCGCCTTCTCCGTTACGACCACGTTCAGCAGCTTCCTGAACAGCTTTGATAACAGCGAAAATGTCCATACCGTCAACTTTAACACCTTTGATCCCTGCTGCTACCGCTTTGTGAGCGATGGACAGAGCTGCTGTTTGTTTAGCAAAAGGAGTTGTGATGGCATAACCATTGTTTTGTACGAAGAAGATCACTGGCAGTTTGTATACACCAGCGTAGTTCAGACCTTCATAGAAGTCACCTTCAGAAGAACCGCCATCACCTGTGTACGTAATAACTACTTGTTTTTGTTTCTTCAATTTGTAACCCATAGCAATACCCATTGCGTGCAGAATTTGTGCACCAATGATGATTTGTGGCATCAATACGTTAACGCCATCTGGAATTTGTCCACCATGTTGGTGTCCACGGGAGTACAAGAACGCTTGATAAAGAGGAAGTCCGTGCCACACGAGTTGCGGAATGTCGCGATAGCCTGGAGCAACAAAATCTTCTTTTTCAAGTGCATATTCACTACCAACCATTGTAGCTTCTTGACCAGATACTGGAGCATAGAAACCAAGACGACCTTGACGGCCCAGGTTTACTGCACGGTCATCCCAAGTACGGGTAAATACCATGCGGTACATAATTTCTTTTAATTGATCGTCGGAAAGCTTAGGCATCATGTCTTTGTTAACAATTTCGCCGTCAGGAGACAGCACGGACAGAGCTTCTACATCCTCCGTATATACTTCATAAGGAACCTTGCTCATTTTTTTCTTCACCTCAACAAAAAATTTGAATATCAAGTTCCGCTGTTATAATATTATTATACACCTGTTTCACTGCATACGTCAAAGATATCCGTAATTTTTTTATATTTTCTTTCGGATTGTATGTATAACAGGGTAGTAATATTGGTATAACAGCATAGTACATGTTTGCGTTTTTTACCTAAACCCGCATAAGGTTAATCTTACCGTATTGCGCGGTCGAATGCAAAAATAAAACCGAGAAAGGTGACGTTTTATGACGGATTCTCGCTATTTGAAACGCACAATTGTAAAGGAAGAGATTGAAAGTCGTTATCTCGGAGAGAAGCGGACTCTACGAATTTACCTTCCGCCTGGCTACAATGAACTGCTCAGTTATCCTGTCGTTTATTGTCAGGATGGCGAAGAATTTTTCAATTTTGGACGAATCGCTACAACAGCAAACCGCATTATCCTAGATGAGGGCGCCGAACCTTTCATCATCGTTGGGGTTCAGGTTGACGTGTCTGTAAGGACACAGGAGTACGCTCCCTTCGGAGATCGGTTTAAGGCTTATACCGCTTGCTTCGCTGAAGAGATTATTCCCTATGTAGAAGAGAAATATCCTGTGCGCCGCTCACCGCAAGAACGTGTCTTGGCTGGTGACTCACTCGGCGGCAGTGTATCATTGCATCTTGCCCTACTCTATCCTGATCTGTTCCATCGCGTCATTAGCTTGTCCGGAGCCTTCTATTCCGCTTCCCAAGAAATCTATGCCGCAGAAGAGAATTTGTCTTGGCTTTCCATCTGGATGATCGTTGGTTTGCAGGAAACAGCTTTTGAAGCAGACACAGGAACTTATGACTTTGTTCAATTGAACCGAGATACACGTGATTTACTGGATAAACGTGGTGCGATCGTCTCCTATAGAGAGAAAGAAGGAAACCACCAATGGGGATTTTGGCAAAAGGAACTGCCCGAAGCACTGTTATACTTTCTTCAAGAAAATTAATACTGTATTCAACTGAACAAGCGGCTGATATGCCGCTTTTGTTTTACCCTTAATTGTTACCGCTTACATATATCTGCAATAAAAAAGCTGGATGTTATTCTTTAACCCAGCTCTACTTGAATTCATTCCATTCCTTTTGTACAAAGTGCCTTACAAAATCTTAAGCCAATGCATGTTCAGCAGTAATTCGTTCCAATAATACATCACAGCCTGCATCAACCAATTGATACACTTCCTCAAAATTGCCAGTATGATATGGATCGGGAACTTCACGCAGCACTTCATGAGGTAGAAGATCCATCAGTTTGATGATATCTGCATCTGCACCACCTGTAAGTTTGCGAACATTCGCTTCATTAGAGTTGTCCATGCAGACAATGTAATCGAATTGCTCGAAGTCATTACTTGCGAACTGTCTTGCAGCCATATTGGCATAAGAGATTTGAACGCTATCTAACAGTTTACGAGTTCCCTCATGAGGAGGTTTACCTACATGCCAGTCCCCTGTTCCTGCTGAATCAACTTCAATCTGCTGTGCTAGTCCGCGCTCTTCAATTTTGTGGCGCAGCACTGCTTCAGCCATAGGTGATCGGCAGATATTGCCAAGACAAACGAATAAAACTCGAATCATTTTAATTATTCCCCCTTGCTTAACGTACGACTTAATGCAGTCTGTGTTGTCTGTGGTTGGATGCTGTCCGATGCAACAAGTGAACGGCGTGGCAGTTTCCACTTATAATGTACAGAACACATCCGGAAGAACACAACCCCTGCGAAACAGATTAGTAGACCCATATTGCTTGTGAACCAACCCATTCCAATCGTAAATCCAGCGGCCATTGCCCAGACAGCATATATTTCGTCACGTAACACGAGCGGCTTCCGTCCTGCGAGCAAGTCGCGTATAATCCCCCCGCCAATACCAGTCATCACCGCAGCTACAATTACTGCACTCACGGGATGTCCCATTTTGGCAGCATACAAACCACCCTGAATCGCAAATGCCGCAAGTCCAATAGCATCAAACAGCGCTTCCGTTCGCTTCCAATGACTAATCCATTGTAAAGGAAGAATAAATGCAATGGCAACTGATACGAGTGCCAACATAATAAGCCCGCCCTGACTCCATAAAGTCGTTACCGGCACTCCGATCAGGACATTACGGATAATTCCGCCGCCAAAGGCTGTCACAAGACCCAGTACCAGCACTCCTAAGATATCATACTCCTCTTCCATTGCCACAAAAGCACCGGACATCGCAAACGCAATCGTCCCTATAATACTGAACACTTCAAAAATGTGTAAGTCCAACCTGTTCAAACCTCACTTTTCAAGTCATCTCCATGTCGCTCTACCCATTGTATCCGCGAGTACTAAAATTAAGCAACAACATTTTGTCAAATGTACGTGTATTTTGTTGAAATCGAACTCAATTAGCGTATAAATCAGTACAAATAACATCAATTTGTTCATATTCCTATATGCCTGCTCTATAAATATCCGCATATCTATAGGAGAGTTTCGAATTAACATAAAAAAATGATATAATTCCTTCATTAGAAGGAAGGATGAATAGAATGACCATGAAACGTATTGTCATTTTTACCGGTGGGGAGCTGTTTCCTGAGTTCCTAGAGGCGCTTCATAAGGATGACATGATTATTGCAGCAGACCGCGGAGCGTTATTTCTCATTGAACATGGGATTACGCCGGATATCGCCGTTGGGGATTTTGACTCCATTACAGAAGAGGAACAACAATTAGTTCGTGAAAAAAGTGGACGGATGATTGTGGTGGATCCTGTACTTAAAGACTGGACAGATACAGAGATGGCTTTTGAGACAGCCTTGGATCACGAGCCAACCCATATTCTAATGTTAGGTGCTACAGGGACACGCATGGATCACACTTTGGCAAACGTACATATTATGGTTCGTGCGATGCAGCGTCATATCTCCTGTTCGCTGCAAGACAAAAATAACCTCATGATGTTAACGACATCCGAAGCCGTAGTCGAAGACCATGGCTATGAGTATGTCTCTTTATTACCTTTGACACCAGAAGTAACAGGGATTAACTTAAAAGGATTCCAATATCCACTGCAGGAAGCCACTCTGCGAATGGGACAGTCATTAGGGATCAGCAACAAATTGTTAGGTAAGTCTGGAACCGTCTCTATTGATAGCGGATTATTGCTAATTATCCAGAGCAAAGATTAGATTAGAATCTTAAATAGTTACGTTTTTGTAACCCATGATTCAAACTTAAATTAAGTGGAATTCACGTAAAGACCCTTGAATATCAAGGGTCTTTTTTATTTTTCTCCAAATGGATGTCCGTCAATGATTAATTTTTTGACATTTTTAATTGTTTTTTAATAATGATATCCAATGCTTTGTGACACAAGGGATTGTGCACACCTATCCAATTTCTAGGCTGTTACAAACCTGTTATAGTAGCTCTAGCAACTTAACGAAAACGAATTTTGGAGGTACTTACATGAAAACAAACATCTTAGTCCAAAAGGCCGTAACCGTCGGGTTGTGCGCTACACT
This sequence comes from Paenibacillus tundrae, assembly GCF_036884255.1. Lineage (NCBI taxonomy): Bacteria > Bacillati > Bacillota > Bacilli > Caryophanales > Paenibacillaceae > Paenibacillus > Paenibacillus tundrae. The sequence goes on from NZ_CP145605.1 coordinate 3,871,601, forward strand.
TGGTTTTGGAGCAGTTCTTATGACTAACGCACCCGTTGCTCAAGCAGCAACCGCATCGGTATCAACTGGACAGCAAATTGTAAACTATGGTAAAAAGTTCACTGGAACTCCATATAAATTTGGCGCTTCAACCACAACAACGAAATATTTTGATTGCTCTTCATTTATGAAGTATATTTTCAAGAAATATGGCGTTGACTTGCCACGTACATCCGTGAAGCAATCCAAAGAAGGTAAAGCTGTATCTAAAGCTAACCTACGTGTAGGCGACCTTGTCTTCTTCTCCAGCGGCAGCCGCTCTACTGGTTCTAACATTACTCATGTCGGAGTATATGCAGGAAATGGCAAGATTCTCCACACTTACGGATCTCCAGGTGTAACTCTGTCAGATTTGAACTCTGGCACGTGGAAAAGAACCTACATTAAAGCTCGTCGCGTACTATAGCGCTTCATTGCAAACGGTAAGGACAACTTGAATTGAACCGAATCCATGGATTCGGTTCTTTTTGTTTGTTCTAATTTGCTACAGAGTATCTAGAGAACCATTCGTAATTATTGACCACTACCCAATACTTAGGTATGAAGCATATAACCTACTCCACGTACCGTATGGATCAATTTCTGGGGTCGCCCTTTGTCTACCTTTACGCGGAGATGTTTAATATATACGTCCACGACATTCGTATCCATTGCAAATTCGTATCCCCATACTTCACTTAAAATCATACTACGCGTGCACGCCTCATTAACATGACGAGCCAAATACTCCAACAATTCGTACTCCTTAGGTGTTAACATCAAATATTCCCCCGCACGGCTCACTCGGCGAGAACGTAAATTCACTTTAAGATCATGCACAACGATGACCTCTTCATCCATCTGACCTACACTCACAAATAGTCTTAACAAATTACGAAGCCGTGCCAATAGGACACTCGAGTGAACGGGCTCTAGAATTACATCGTTTGCCCCAAGATCGAGCCAATGAACAATCTCTTCATCCATTGCCTGGTATGTAAGTACCACTATTGGGACAGGCTTACTCTTTTGAGCTAAACGTTCAATACCTTCCGACATTTCTTCGCGTGAATCCGTACCATGCAAGAGAATGATCATACGGATCGATTCCAGCTGTTCACATCGCTCTTGTTGCAATTGTTGCCACCTAAGCTCCACAACAGTATATGAATGATTCAGTAACACTTCTTTAATGGATGCGGTTCGCTCTGTCGTTCCCACCAAAAGGATGGATGTTTGCATGTAGTATTCACCCGGCTTATCTCAAACTTCGCCATGATATTTCTGCACAATGAATAAGGGTCACAAATAAACACAAAGATGCAGAACAACATTTCGTTATTTGTTTATCATGCCGCATAACCCAAAAGTCCATTCCTTTAGGAATGGACTTAGGTAGTTTGTATCATTAATATTTGTCGGGTAAATTCACCACTTAACCAAAGTAACGATGTACAAGCGTTCGCGCTTCTGCTGTATCTTTCGTTCCATGCACAAGAATACGTCCATCCTGGAAAATAACCATTCGTTGCGCTCCCGTTGTGAATGAAACTAAAAAGGGATTAGCCTCAACCTGACCTTCATCAAGTCCACGTAATCGCTCAGCTGTATGTTCTAGATCAAGTTTTGTAGGGCGTGCCGGGCGAATCTGTACTGTGTCTCTGCCACATAATACGTCCGTCTTCTCCAGATTTGAAGCAGAGAGGTACGGATAAGTCGCTGTTTCACCACAGGAAGCACATTGTTGCTTTTTCGCACCATCCACGTTAATTGAAATGTATTCATTACGCCATAGATCGAAAGATAATAGCTTCCGTCTTAACGCCTCTGGATGGCCACTTAACCATTTCAGTGCTTCGGCTGTTTGATTCGCTGTTACCATCTGTACAGCCTGAGGAATAATTCCGGAGGTATCACAAGTATCACCACCAAGTGGAACCTCTCCGAGCAAACAATTCAAACAAGGTGTCTCACCAGGGACAAATGTGTACGTAATTCCATAACTGCCGACACATCCGCCGTAGATCCATGGAATGCGGTATTTCTGGCACATATCATTGATCAATAATCTCGTATCAAAGTTATCTGTTGCATCCATAATTAGATCGACATGTGGAATTAAATCCTCTAACTCATCTGCCCTAACATCCATTACAATTCCCTTAACGGTAACTGTGGAATTGATTGCACTGAGATGCTTCTGTGCAGCGATCGCTTTGGGCATTCTCTCCATTGCATCCTGTTCGATATATAGTTGCTGTCGCTGCAAGTTGCTCCACTCTACATAGTCACGATCTACAATCGTAACATGTCCTACACCGGAACGTACCAGCGTCTCCGCAATACCGGTTCCTAGTGCACCTGCACCAACGATCAAAACTTTACCGTCACTTAATTTGCGCTGTCCTTCCTTGCCAAGAGGAGCATAACGCTCTTGTCTGGAATATCGATCTCCTTGGTCAGGTGAACACGTCTCATTCATCATGTATGAACCATTCCTTCCGCCGGACTACTCGCTGCTGCATAACGCTTCACTGGAATCATTCCTGCCTCATATGCCAATCTTCCTGCCTCTACCCCGAGTCTCATGGCCTTCGCCATACTCACAGGATAACCGGATCCAGACACTGCTGTATTCAACAACACAGCGTCTGCTCCCATTTCCATTGCACGAGCAGCATCACTAGGTGATCGAAGTCCAGCATCTACAATCACAGGTACAACCGCCTGTTCAATAATAACCTCGAGATTGTATGGATTCATGATCCCCTTGCCTGACCCAATGGGTGAAGCCCCAGGCATCACAGCGTGTACGCCAAGTAACTGAAGCCTTTTCGCCAAGATTACATCATCAGATATATAAGGAAGAACCGTAAAGCCTTTATGTAGCAGCATCTCACAGGCTTTATACGTTTCAATCGGGTCTGGTAACAGAGTAATTCCATCGCCAATCACTTCTACTTTTATCATATCACAAAGTCCGGAAGCACGGGCGAGTTCAGCAATCCGAACAGCTTCTTCTGCCGTAGAAGCGCCCGCTGTGTTAGGCAGCAAGGTGTAGCGATCCAAATCTACCATATCGAGAAAATGCTTTTTGTTACGCTCTTCAAGGTTAAGGCGTCTCACAGCAAACGTAAGTACCTCTGTACCAGAGGCTTCAATTGCCTGAGACTGCACCTCTAAATCGTCAAATTTACCTGTACCCAACAATAATCTAGACTGAAAGTCATGTTCCCCAATTTTCAACATCACTTAACCCCCTCCTACAAAATGTACAATTTCAACCCGATCCCCATCTTTTAAATGGGTCGTCTCATGATGTTCACGGGTAAGAATCTGACGATTCAACTCAACAACCACTGTTTTCACATGAAGATCAAATGAGTGCAGCAGTTTATCTACACGGTTCAAACGGTCTTCAATCTCCATTCGTTGACCATTGATTATAATATTCAATGCAAGATCCCCCTTTTATTAAAGCGTTCTGGACGACAACCCTGCACATTCAGTTCCTCAGAAGATTTACCTTCAATAAAATCAGCGAGTAAGCTACCCGTTACGGCACTTAACAAGATTCCGTTGCGATGATGTCCAAAAGCTGTATACAAACCTGGTATGCTCTCACATGCGCCTAGGTAAGGTAATCCATCGGGTGTTGAAGGCCTTACTCCGGCCCATGTCCGTACAAACTGAGCTTCTCCAATGCCAGGTACCCAGCTGGCAGCACGTTCAAGCAGTTTTTGCAACCCGGCAGCTGAGACATGTAGATCAGATTCTCCCGGTAAAACGGTCGCACCAATCCATACTTCTCCATTGGCCTTAGGAACGATATAAATGTCCTCTGCGTATACCGTTTTGTCTGGGGCAAGTTGTCTAGAATGATCCGAGAACTGCACTGCTGCAATTTCGCCTTTGACAGGCATAGTCGGCAATTGAAGCCCAGCCTGCTTCATTAACACTTCCCCTTGCAAACCATTAGCAACAATGACATTGCGACATGTCATCGTTCCAATTGAAGTTTCCACGCCTTGTACTCCGTTTGCATCCACTCGAAGACTAACATGATGCACACCTTCAATAATCCGTGCTCCGAGTGCCTGAGCTGATTTTGCATAAGCTTGAGTCAAATTAACAGGTAGAACGTCACATTCCAACGGTCGATAGTAGGCACCATAAATATCTTTGCTTAACCATGGAGCCTCTTGTTGTACCGTGATTTCATCCCACCAAATTTCAGAAGCGATTGATCGTGGTGCTGTAACAGTGGAATCGCGGCTTAAATCTTTTTCCAAACGTACAGGAGTAATAAAACCATTTTGTTGATATCCAATATGCATCTCACTCAGGGAGCTCAATTGTTCATACTGCTCATGCAGTAGCTGTCTGCTCATGGTTGCCAGGTTCAACATCATCGGTGAAGAAAAATGCTCACTATCTGCTGCAATCATGCCAGCTGCTGCACAAGATGCACCCTCAGCGATCCGCGCACGTTCAAGCAGAAGAACATCTTGTCCTCGTGCTGCAAGCTCATAAGCGATTGCACAACCAATCACGCCCCCACCAATCACAATCGTTTCTGCATGAAGTTTGTCGTGGATTCCAGCTTTGGTTCTACTGAGGGACAAAGTTTTACGTAAATCCCGGTTACTACTGCGGCTTCGAACTCTCGCTCCATCGTTCACCATCTCATCTCCTTGCTCAAGATTAACCTTCCGATTCCACAATCGCCTGTTTTAGTGCACTAACCGCTTGGATTGGATGCTCACTCGCCCAGATATGCGATATGACCGCTAAGCCTCTCGCTCCTACATTGCGAAGATCACGAACATGCTCGATCCCAATGCCACCAATTGCAATTACTGGAACGTTCACTGTGGCGCATACTTCAGCAAGCAGCTTCAGTCCTCTGGGTTTGATTCCTGGTTTACTATTTGAGTCATAGATATGACCGAAAAAAACATAGTCTACGCCCTGTTGCTCAGCAGCCTTAGCTTCATCTACAGAATGAACGGACACACCGATGCGAATTCGCTTTCGCATATCCCCTATAGATCTTGTCGTGCTTTGTGAGAAATCTGCCTGACCCCAATGCACACCTGTGAACCCTTCATCTTGACCCACTTCAAGCACACCATTGACTACAATACGATGATGAGGAACCCCTGATTGATGCAGTTTGTTTGCCCACTCCCTACGCTGCTCAGGTGACTTTTGTTTTTCTCGAATATGAATATAGTCCACCCATGGCCATATATCCTTCGATATACTCACAAAGTTGTGCAAATTCCCTACGCCTTGAGAAATGACATGCAGCTCAAAAGAAGCTGTGACATCGGAGTCATGCTCTTCTGTAATTACCAAACGATAACCTCCTCTCTTGACCAATGACATAACAAAAAAGCCACTCCCGTAGGGGAGTGGCTGCGAAATATATGCTTTGATTCGTTTAATAAAGTGTTGAACGACCACAGAGGTTCTATGCATGCAACGGTTAGCCCCATTGCAAAATCTCATAGAAACAACATGCTGTTCTCTCAGAAACAAGCATCTACCTTATTCATGCAGAGTACTGTTTCTAATAAACGAAAACGCGCCACTTCCCTACGCTGGTATGATCCAGATCAGGTGCAAAGGGTCCGGAATCGCATTCTTCCATCTCAGCCGCATCGTGCGGCCCCCCTAGTGTTCATATGAAGTTGTAGCCTATATTACCATAGAGTCCTTTTTTTGTCACCGAAGATTTCTGAATCCTGTTCGGCTACGTAGACTAATTTTTCTCAGACCAAGCTTCAACATCCCACGTCTTTGTAACCCAATCCTCGTAGAAATCAGGTTCGTGAGATACGAGAAGTACTGTACCCTTAAATTCCTGCAGGGCGCGCTTCAGTTCAGCTTTGGCTGTTACATCAAGGTGATTGGTCGGCTCATCGAACAAAATCCAGTTACTCTCGCGCATTAACAACTTGCACAAACGCACTTTTGCTTGTTCTCCACCACTTAGCATGTTAAGTGGACGAGTAATATGTTCGTTTTTTAATCCACAACGTGCAAGATGTCCCCTAACCTCATTCTGGGTCAGATGCGAAAATTCATTCCATACATCCTCGATTGGAGTGATATTTCCCGCCCGTACCTCCTGCTCGAAATAAGCCGTTTCCAGATAATCTCCCAAAAATGTTTTGCCGCTGATTGGTGGAATTTTACCAAGAATCGTTTTGAGTAGTGTAGATTTACCTACACCGTTACAACCAACAATAGCAATTTTCTCTCCACGTTCAATGGTCATCGTCATTTTAGGTAATAAAGCATGAGAATATCCAATTTCAAAATCAATGCCCTCAAACACCGTTTTACTGCTGGCACGAGCATCTTTGAATTTGAAAGTAGGTTTGGCTGCCTCATCCGGACGATCAATCCGTTCAATTTTACCCAATTGCTTCTCACGGCTCTTCGCACGACCTGACGTAGAAGCACGTGCTTTATTCCGCTGGATGAAGTCTTCCTGCTTTTTGATATACTCCTGTTGCTTCTCATAAGCATCAATATGCTGTGCTTTCTGCATATCGGCCATCTCAAGAAACTTGTTGTAGTTCGCTGCGTATCTTGTCAACTTGGCAAATTCCAAGTGGTAGATCACGTTAACTACTTCGTTCATGAACTCTGTATCATGGGAGATCAAAATAAAAGCATACGGGTAATCCTTCAAATACCGGGTCAGCCATTCAATATGCTCAACATCCAGATAGTTCGTAGGTTCATCGAGCAGAAGCGCTGTAGGCTTCTCCAAGAGAAGCTTAGCCAGGAGCACCTTGGTACGCTGACCCCCACTTAGTGAAGCAACGTCACGATCAAGTCCAATGACGGACAGACCCAGACCGTTAGCCATCTCTTCTACCTTCACATCGATCAAATAAAAATCGCCCTGCTCCAACTGTTCTTGGATGTCACCCATTTCTTCAAGCAACTGTTCCAATTGCTCAGGGTCAGCATCAGCCATCTGATCTGTAATTGCCATCATTTCTTTTTCTAATTCAAGTAGTGGTAAGAATGCATCCTTCAGCACATCCCGGATCGTTTTACCTGGCGTTAGCTTGGTATGCTGATCCAAATATCCATAACGAACTTTAGGTGTCCATTCAACTTTGCCGCTATCTTTAAGCAATTTTCCGGTCAAAATATTCATTAGCGTGGATTTGCCTACACCATTTGCTCCAACAAGACCTACTCGCTCACCTGACAGTAAACGAAAGGATACATTTTTAAATAATGTGCGGTCTCCAAAATTGTGACTAACGTTCTCAACTGACAATAAACTCATAAGATGAGGTTGCTCCTATCTATTTGACATTACTTGATCACTAATTTAGACATTGTACCAAAGACCTATTCTAGCACGTACCTGTCTTTTCTGAAAGTAATGTCTTCTTGCAAACTTTTTCACTTATGGAGCTTGCCCGCTGACATAACAATTACGCTCAAAATAACCTTGTGCAGCAGCTTGTTTTCCGTCACCAAAGACCTCTTCGGCTCTAAAACCATAGTTACATGTAGACGGATAGTAATATTTAACTCCAGTTGCTGGATCTACTCCTCCGACCACAGCCGTCTTCTTTACAAGCCTGCCTCCACCAATAGCATAATTATTAACTTTTTGATCTCCTACAGGTATACCTTGGATAAACGCCATAATGCCTGTATCATTAATTGAATTATACCAATCCTCTTGCGGGATTAGAGGCAACGTAAACGTATAAGAGATACCATTTCTACGTGCAAATTCATTATGGCGGTTAATAATATCAGCAAGATCCTCCTGTACACTGGTCACAATCCAACTTCTTCTCACTTGCTCAAATGTGTCGGCATCTTGTAATAACGGGATTTGCGTGTTAGATGCCAACTCCTTCTGAAAACCTTCAATCCATTTCCCTTGGATAGCATCATAAGCGTATACATATCCATCCAAGGTAAAATTAATGCTGCTGCCATTTGGATCTGCATATGTATATGGCTTCTTGGGACTCCAGACTTGCTTGAACGAAAGCTCGGCATTTCCTGTCATTTCCGTTTCCTTCGCTAAAATGTAGTATCCATCATAATCCAGTACAACAATTGCTGGTATGTAATCATATAACGCTTGAATAGCAGCCGGATCATCCTGAATCCCCATATTCAACGCCATCGTTTGTGTAAATGTAAGCAAGGCTAGTTCCTTATCCGCCTTCACAAATTTCGTAGAATCATAACCTGCTTCATTATTTTGCTTTTCATTTTGATGCATCACCGCTCCTGCATCGAGCACAGCAGTTTGCAATGCAGACTTATACTTCTGACTTAGAAGCTGAGCTTCCTCAGCATCCCGTGTATGAAGAGATACAAGCCAGAACAACGGCACGAAGATAATTACAAACACAATCGAGAAATCAGTAATCTTCATTTAAAACCATACCTCCATAGGTGGTAAGCACAGCAGGTGCAGTCGGAGTTCCATTCAGCCATTCCCGGATCAACATACCGGATGTGCGATTGGTGCTTTGGACAGTAATCGTAATAAAATCCCCCATAACCAGCGTATATCTACGACCTGGATCATCTGCAGTTAGCCCACCTGCAGCAGGAAATAACCGTTCTTTAATCTGACTGGTGTAATATCCATCCTCTACGGTCTCATATGTACCTGTGAAGGTACTTTGATTCATTGGATCAGTATAGTGTGGCACATATTTTTTGTGTAAATGTTCTATTAGAATCTCATAGGCATTACCTGTTCGAGCCAGTTGTTCTTCCAATTCGCTGTACATGGCTGGTGAGATATATCCCTTGGTTCTAACCGCATCTACAAAACGTACAACGCTCTGATTCACGGTTATTCTCGCCAGGTCATCCTGCCGGTTAGCCGTTTCAGCCGTTGGATAGATATAGAGCAGGATTACAGCTAGCATAACTGCGAGTAGCTTAGATGCAGCATTAATCAATGAACGCTGGCCTCCTTCCAGAATTGGATTCTCATCAACCCTCCCCATTCATCTCTAATGAACTCTGGTCTGTACGAGCCGTTAAGCTGCACGGGAATAGTCTTCTTGCGATTTATTAAGGGGTCTATGAGATGAGCCTGACCATCCACTTCCACCGTGATCGATGTCCCAGTCATTTGTCTCACCGTATGTAATACTTCAGCACCGCTATATCTTTTCGGCTCCGTTGTACGGAGCGTTGTGTTCATTCTTCGTTCCATCTCTACTGTGAATTGTGTCGTATTATTAAGAGCATCAGTCATCGTTTTAATTAACTGCTGCCCGTACAGGCAGGCTGTCACAAATAGGACAACCGCCGTACTGAACAACATAAGCTGTTGAGCGTTTCTGAACATCTATAGTCAACCCCCTGTTAGGATTGCTGGAAAATGAGTCCTCTGACCACATTCGATTTATCCTTTACGATCAGTGCTTTGAATTTTCCGCTCGGATTCACATACTGATTCTCTTTTTCACTCATCGTTTGGTTAATATTCCCTACCTTTTCATTCGTCTTAATCACTGAACCATAGCTCTCATTATTGAGGTCTTGAGAGATATTCAACTCATTTCCATACCATTGTCCACCTTTGTTCTTACCCGTAATGACCTGAATGCCGAATTGATCCTTGTCTGCGTATTTCCGCAATGCATTGGTAACCTGTGATCCGCTAATTGTAGTACCGTCATATACCGTAAAAGCCGCCTGAGACAACTCTGTCTGGATATCCGCGAAGTTGTTCTGTGCAGTCTTGGTAGCTTCCTGTGCAGAGATAAAAAGTAAAACCACGATAGTAATGAGCGCAATGGTCAAAAAGATCCCTGCCGCCACTTTTAAAGCGCTTGATGCATTATTCATGAAAAATCCTCCAATGATTATAGATTTTAATTTTAATTTGACTTCAACTAGAACTGATTTAGAGATAGATCAGTTTTATTTTTATAACACTTTATTTATCACAGCTTCTGAATCTGTTCATAATACATGTTCATTTGCAAGAAACTCATCCCTACAAGTGGAATTACAAGGTATAAAAAAATTAGAGCATACATCGGAGTAAATCCGATCATCCGTCCCCATGCTGCTTTTGCATCAATCATTTTGGTATATTCCTGCTTGCGTTGCTCAAAATAGAAGGCCATCATGCTATCCAGATCATCGAACGCTTCACGAATTGAAATTCTACCAAGGGCAAGTTGTAATTTATCTGCTAGCCGCTGAAACTCAGGTAATCCGGCATCTAACTTTAATTGCTCCAGTGCATCCTCTGGCCCATGTTCAAAATGCAGTAGACACTTTTGGAGCGGACGCTTGAAAATGACAGAAAATCGATTTAACCATTCCAAAATTTCCTCTACAGACATTCGATCCATCTCGCGTAAGATTGATATGACCGTCTGGAATTGATAAATCTCATGTCTCATATCCATACTGCGCATTTTACGCTGAAACAGCATTAGCCAGATTGGCAGATAAAATCCCACTATTCCGATGGCAACAGCAATAACCACTTCCCACCAGTGCAAAAACTGCTTGTTATACGAATCCATCTTTTGCATAATTCTCGCAACAACCTCGGTTTGTGTATCATGGTCTAGTTGAATAGGTGAGCTCTGTTGTAAAGCCAAAGCGATCTCATCATAACTAGCCCAACGTTTCATATTAATTTTTTGCATGACAGATCGATCCAGGGCTGCTTTTTCCTTGGCCTGCTCCAGCTCAGCTTCAGCCATTGCTCCGAACATCCGATCATCTCGCACCGGGTCGTACATAATGTGATTTCGCTCAACCTGATGTAGCAACAACACGCACGTTACACTCAGAATGAAGCAGGTTACAAACAACATTAACCTTCGAATGGCTAACCATTCATACTTTAACTCAGAGCTGCTCTCACGCATAAGTCTTACCGTCTGGCTGTACTGGGTACTTCCTGGTTTGGGGGCGAATAACATCGCCAATTTACGAATGAATATCTGGTTATACAACAATCGGGCAAACAAAGATTGCTTTCTACCTGCTCGAAAGCGCGTTTCATCATACTGCTGTAACCTTTGTAATAACAAGTAAGCCAGGATAATGATGATGTATATTGATATTTTGGTGATAAACCCGAGCTTGCTACGATAAAATTCATCCATCGTTGGAAAGCTGCCTCTTGCCCAACGTTCAATAGGAGCTGTGAACAACACAGGAGCAAGAGCGATGATGTTTAGACCCTTTAACAGATAATCTAACTTATCTCGGCGCAGTATTTCTAAATGAATTTCCTGGGTAAGATTACTTAATCCCTTCAGATAGATGGAACCCTGTGCTCGATCCTTATCCCCAAATTCCATCACCATGTAGGATATTCCCGCAAAACCTTTAAGAAAACGATTCGGCGCAACTTCATAGTATTGTTCTAATGCTTCACTCGGATCAGGCGATGTCAGCGCTTCGTATATAAGCATCACTTGCTCGGCAGCTTCTCCGTTACCTAACTCGCCTGCTTCATAGAGTGCTTCCTCAATCATTCCATGCTGGTGATACCGATGACGAACATCTGCGAACAGTTCCAGCATCTGTACCAATAGTCGTTTTTCGAGTCGATTCAGATACATATCTAGGATTAGACTGTTTAATACAACACCGCAGAGCACAGACAAGATAATAAAAGCAACACCTGGCTGCATGAGGAACAAGATTAGACTGACACTTCCGTACCCTACGGCAATAATCAGAACAACCGTCATCGTCCTTCTTCTGAGAGCAGGTTCATCACCAACGTGTCGGAATGAAATCCGCTTTTTTACTTGTACAATGTACGAGGATAGCAGTGGAACCTTCATCCCCCATCGATACAGTCGCAATAGGGATGACGTGAGCTTTAATGATCGATTACTAACAGGTGCCAACCCTGCGGCTACATTCTTATTAAATCCACCTCCTCTCTGTCGAAGTAAACTCAGGATAAGAAAAGTGACAATCATACCCGTGACACATATCCCCAATACGATAATTAGTATGGATTTAATGGTCATAGTGGTCACCCCAATACTGGGCAATGAATCGGTCGAATTCCGCAGCATCCTGCAACGTCATCTGATCTCGCATGTCCATAATACTTCCAGCCGAGATCGGAGCTGTTACGACATAGCCTCCATTTTGATACTCCACGACATTCCGGAATGTAAATCCATTACGTTCTTCAACACTATCGCTCTGCTCTGCCCGAGGCAAACACTCTGTAATACGTTCAATATACCGTCGTCCCTCGGCGTCCTTTTTCATATGTACATCAAAATTAATGACACTTACTACCTGTTCCTCGGCAATATGCTCATGCTGAAACATTCCTGTTTTGAGCAGTGAATTTCGAAGTGAAAACACCAGATCACGAAACGTCTTAGCGTGATGTGTAAACAACGTGAACAAACTGGCTACTTGCGACATCTGAATCATCCATGCAGCAACCTCATCACTCGCGACTTCTCCCAGAATATTGACTGTACCGTCTGTTTTTTTCTGTAGATCAAGTCCTTGTTGACCTGAAATGTGCTCTGTTTCGCGAAAACTCAATATGTTACGTCGGCTATAGATTCGTCTAAGCTGCAATTCAAACGCCATCTCTTGTACCCTTAACGTATATGATGCATAAATATGTTTCACCATAGCCATTAACAAAGTTGTTTTACCAGAACCCTGTGCTCCAGTTACGGCAGTAATTCGGCTGCCTTTCATTAAATACTGCAGTATAGTTATTGGCAGCTCAGCATTCGTGCCTGTGATCAGTTGTTCCAGCGAGGCATTAGGAATATCAAATTTTCTTACAAAGAATGCCCATGACTCTGCAAATGGCGGACGTACCACGACGACACGAGAACCATCCTTCATTTCATTAACCTTGTAACCATTCGCTTCGGATAGCTGACCGGGATAGTTATATTTATAAATATTTTGACATACCCTTTTCAGTTCACGGATGCTGCCAAATGACAGAAATGCTAGATGAATCGACTTGCCTTTATAGAAAATCCATACACTCTGCATACCGTTCAATGGAGCCTGCGTCTGAGCATCTTCAAGCCCCGCTTCCAGTAAATCATTCCACGAACTAGGCTGCCGAAGTCGCACATCCTGCATCGCATCAAGCATGCCGCTAACACCACCACTCACGCCGTCAATGCGTTGATCTCGAATTTCATCTACAACCGAGAACCCTTTGTAGTGTTGATAGATGCGTTGCACAATGATATCTGTCTTTTCTCTGAATCCAAGCTCCCGATACTCACATTCGAACACATATTGAATATCTTCTTCAGAGATATAAAAGCCTCCCCCATCCTGGATACCTTCTTCCATTCGCAGTCTACCCAGATCATACGTATCAATTAGACGGGATAACGCATCCATGCCGAATTGCTGCTGGTAGAGGTAAAAGACAATTTCAAATTGATCCTGACTTGTCAGAAGTTCCGGTTCTGCAAAAGGAATAACTTCATCCACATTCGATTTATTCAGTCCTATGCTGCGTGTTAGCAGATCACTTATTAGATTTTTGACATAGGTTTTGTCACTGATACTACCTGAGACACAACCTTTCAGTGCCTTTCGCATTTCAGCTCGCTGATTGATCCTTCTCCGATATTCCTCTTCATGCAATCCAGCATCCGCCAACTGACCATGGCTTAGTTCATGAAGTGAATTTTTCACCTTCTCGGTTAAACTTTCAATCGTGAAGTCGCCCGGTTCAGTCACATCTGTACGTTGTTCTCGATGGTAAGCGCGGTATCTGAAACCTACATAACCAAGACCCGCAACGATAATTAACCCTATACCGATCATGTTCCATAACATTTAGGGTCAGGCACCCCTTTCTAGCCTCTTCAGAGCCGTGCGCATCCCTGCGCCGTCCATTATGAGGCGAGCAAGTTCAGCCATACTTGCTGTGAAGCTTCCTTTTCGAACATTCTTACTGTCACTTAGACCTTCCAAATGTAAATATGCTGCCGCATCACGCCGATTGACCGCATCCAAAAACCCGGTTGTATAAGGAAGAATAGAAATTGAACCCTTGTATCGAAAACGTCTGCGGATGTTGCTTATTGATGCTTTAGCGTTTGGATCATATTTGTTCAACACCAGATGTATCTTCTGATCACTCAAGTGCTTCGGCAAAATATGTTCAAAAAACACTTCTAGCTCTCTCATATTCTGAGATAGGTTCACCACGATATAGTCGGATTGCTCCAGCAATAAGGATTCATTCACGGCTGAGCTACCCGCATCTAGGAGTACCAAATCATAATACTCGTTTGCAACCTGGAGTAAAGTCTTTAACGTTTCCTTGTGTTCCTTAGGAGATCTTTCGATCTGATTAATTCTGCCAGTCAACAGATCCAAACGCTCTTTAAGCAAAGGCTTCGTATAATCACGTAGATTATGCTTACTTAGACTTCCGCTGATGTACAATCGTTCAATTGCATCCCATCCCCCTTCCTCAAACCTAAACAGGGAATCGGCATCCTCAATCTCAGTTGGTGGAAGTGCAGCCTCAATACTGCTCCCCGTCGAACCTGTGTTAACCAACAATATTCTGGTTCTATAGTGGAGCGCCATAGCGTACGCACTTACTAATGCATTTGAAGTCGTGCCAGTCCCCGCAAAAGGGCTCCAAAATGAAATAATACTCATGCCCTCATCCTCTCCGCTTCCTTCATGGTCCGACGGCTATGGACACTTTCCCAACCCGTCAGCTGCTCTACCAGTCGGCATAATGATTTCTTATAGTTTCTAGACAAGGGAGCAAGTAACACGCGGCGATGATGTTCGTTCTCCAATTTCACTGCTGCCGTCAATTCGTCCCACGGAAGAAGCAGCGCATCCCCTGTCCACACAAATGGACTTCCGTCCAGATACGCCCATAAGTAACGTTCTTCAAGCTTACAGTCAACCGCATTGATTAAAATACGTTGAAATGAAAGCTCTACCGGCAAAGACTGCTCTTCTAGAAGCTGCTTCAACCACAACTTGCCCCGTTCCAGATTGTAACGTTCGTAATTGCTTACCCATACACGAATATCAGCAGCTAACCACAGATCTCTGGATGCAAAATGAGAGGTTTCAATATCATAAATAGTATAATCATACGATTCGACCTTCTCTCCATTCGCTTCAAGATGAGTCTCCACCACATTAGATGTCACAAAATGACTGGCGATATCGAACCCTTCAAACTCGGTAATTCGTAATGAATGCTGTACTTCGCCTGTCCAGTATCCATACTTTTGCTGCAATGTTCCGTCCACAAGCAGGACACGTTTACCTGAAGCAGCCAAAATTTTAGATAAATATAATAACAAGTCGTTTTTCTCACATAATCCAGCAAAAATCCATGTTTGCAAATGAACTCACGACCCCTTTCATCACTCTATAATTCGTTGTTAAGAGAAACTAATATTTGATATGGCTTTTGATTTCTACTTTTGATTTCAGATTCCACTACTTATTCTCCGCCTGTCAGAAGGCTCTTCTGCTCATCGTACTCTGTTACACCAGAAGTATAATTATTGTTTGTGGACGAGTTCGACGAATTGTCATTCCCTACACTACCTGATCCATCATTCCAGATGACATCATTAGCCGTACTGTTGGTTCCCGGTCTACTGTTATAAGAGACTGATGACTGAGCAACATCCTGCTCCACGCCTTGTGAAGGTGCTGTCATCGAAGCTGCTAGAGAGCTCTCTAGCGAATTCCTAACCTGTCTTGATAACTCCTGTTCGGCTCGACGAACAATATTCGGATCACTTTCTAATAACTTCAACACCTCACTATTGGCGGGATATGTTGGGATCGCTGCTGTCTGGAATTGAGGTTCAACATACGTCAGGGCGTATATTGAGGCTTTATGTAAATAGGCATCCACGATCGCACTGGACAAGGTCAATATCTCCTCTTCCGTCATCGTGATCCATAACGTTGCTGCATTCAGACGCTCTACTTTCTTCTTGGATAATAAGATATAGTCCTGGCCTGTCGGAAACTGAATCCGAATATCAATATTATCTCCTTTAGCAAGTGATGAAGGTAACAGAACAACTTGCAGTTCACGGTTTCTTAGATCGGGAGGTGCTGGCGTATCTTCATACACCATTTCCGTCGTAATGGCTGTTCCTTTCTTAAGCTCTATTTTGGCAATCTGACCATCCATCTGCTTCGTGCTAGACCATAGATTACGTGGAGCCTGTGCATCGGGAACGGCAACGAGCTTAATATCCTCAGACATAATCTTCTCGCCTGCCTCGACATCTCGGATTGTCACCCATCCCTGTGCTCCTGAATTCCATTGCTGTAATAATTCGGCTTCCTTTTGTTCATACGCGGATAAATAGTGGGACTCCATCTGAGTCCTCGTTTCACTCATCGTCTTTATGTTGTAGATCACGTATCCACCGAACAACAAACCTACCACACCGGCTCCAGTAAGACTGGCATAGATGAGTTGACGACTTTGCTTTCTTAATTTAGACAAAAAAGGGCTCTCCTCTCAAAATCTCCTCAAAATATCTAACTTCATATATCCTTCATATATCTATTCTCAGACCCCTGTTCTTCTTCGTGCAAAAAATGAACGCTTCTTCGGCAACTGCCCAATCATATGGGTGAACATGTGAGCAAATATTTTATCCATATGTGGTTCTCGGTCAAATGGATCAATGTTCAACGGCAAACTATACACACTGGACGTATCTAGTGATTTTCGAATACGCTGGACAGCATCCGACGATGCTAGTGGCAGACAGTATATCCATTTGTCTCTTGGAAAACGATGATTCGAACGAACAAACGCATGAATCTCCGCTTGTCTCCACTCGGCTCCTGAACCAATCACAACGGGTAGATCAGCTCTAAGAAATTCCTCAAGTCGATTCTGATCCTGTCCACTTCCGAGATCCATAATGATGAATTGATAACTTCCACCCAGTAACGACAAAATATCACCTCGTCCGGATTGTTTCCAATAGTGCACACCATCAACCTCAAACTGTCTTCCCGATGATAACGGCTTACCTGATTGTATAATCTGTTGAATCCGTGAAAATGATTGAGAGCGTGGAGACATCTCGATTACAGCAACTTTGAAATTTTGCCTTTCTAAGTAGTGACTAATCGCGATAGCTGTATGGGTAACTCCAACACCGGATGAAGCTCCGGTCAGAGCGATTACCCTTGTTCCTCCACTCATCGTCAGCGTTGTTTCTCCCCCCGAAGTTGCTATTCCGGGTCTACGAAGTAACTCTTTACGCACTTCCTCCGCAGATTGAAATCGCTCATCCGGGCTCAGCCTAAGCAACCGCCTCACGACAGGGATATACGTACGAGGAACATCGCTACGAATCGCGCCTTCAACGCCTTGAATCCACTCCGTATATGCACCAGAAGTCATTAAATATAGCATCAATGCTCCTAAGCCATACAAGTCTGAGCGCGCATCCGTCTGTCCAGAACCATATTGTTCAGGGGCAGCAAAACCAGCCGTCCCCAGCTTGACGGTGTCCTCAACGTGGTTAGACTTATAGCTCCGTGCAATGCCAAAGTCAATCAGCTTCACTTCATCATCCGAGATGATCATAATGTTTGACGGCTTCAGATCCCGATAAATCACAGCCGGATTCAGCCCGTGAAGATAACTCAACACATCCAGAAGCTGCAATATGAATTCAGTCAATTGTTCCATCGGGATCTTGCCTTTGCACTTCTTAAAGTACTCACTAAGTGTCTCGCCATCAATGTATTCCATGACCAAATAAGTATATCCCTCTTCATCCGGAACGAAAAAATCAACAATCTGTGGAAGCCGAGGATGTCTCAGTGACGTTAACAACGCCGCTTCAGCCTCCATACTTCCTTCATAAGAGACGGTTGTTATGCTCTCTTTGATCGCCCAGAACTTACCTGGCAACTTCAAGTCTTCAGCCTTATATACATGACTCATCCCGCCTATACCCAAAACAGATACGATTCGGTATCTTCCGCCCAGCAGGCTGCCATGCTCCAGTCTGGCCGGATGTCTCATATGCCACACTCCTCTCTGACACAACAAAAAAGGGAAAGCTTCACCGAAGCTATGAACCAAAATCATTGGTTCATTCACTCCGGGATGCTTTCCCTTCAATTCGTTATGGTTAATATTGGTATCATTATAGTACATGCAATAATAGATTGTAAAGCAATAAATTTCAATTCACTCTATAACGTTCGCGTTAATACTTAATCATGTAAAGTGTAATCTCTTCCCGATTGTGGAACAACTGTTTAGAGCGTTGAATCTGCATACGTGAGCGCTCAAACGTATCAATAACTTCCTTAATCAGAGCAAGTGGCTTCTTATGCAGCAACTTCACTGTAACAACAGCGGTTCCGCCTGATTGTAGACTATATAGAAGGTCGGATACAAGGCGGCTCATCAACTTAGGACTCCAACTCATATCACATACAAGCAGGTCAAATTCTCCGTCATGAAAACGAACATCCCCTGCATTCTTCTTCAAAAATGTCAATCGAGGTGACTGCAGCAGGGTTGCATCCATTTTGGCAGGGTCAACAGCTGTTACTTCTAACCCACGTTCCAGCAAGAAAGACGTCCAACCACCGGGTGCAGCTCCAATATCTAACGCTTTGCGGAACGATGTAAAGTCGATTCCAAACGTCTGCTCTGCTTCAAGTAGCTTGAACTTCGCACGAGAAATCTGTCCCTCTTCCTTCTGGAAGCGGATCGCTCCGCCACTCCAATCAGAGAGGTTCTGTTCAGGCTTCGAAATCCCAGCATATAACGTATCATTTGAGACAAATACCGAAATAACAAAATCAGCATCGCGGATAACCCATTCACAATTGAGTTCGTGCAACTTATCCGTTAACATTTGCTTCAACGAAGCAGCATTTTCCTCCCAGAAAGCTGACTCTGTTTTGCGAACCTGCAATACAACACGCTCTCCCGTCAATTCAGATCGATTCAGAACAAAAGCAACAAACTTATCCAACGCTTCCTCTGTATTCTCTGTACTTTCTTGGAATTGAACAGGTTGAATATGCCGCAAAAACGTAGGAGACTCATCTAAGAGCTTCTTCGATACTTCTTCTTCAGCGACAGGTAGACCCGCAAGCAAAATTTCACCTGGTACGACGACTGTGCTCTTAACTGCACCAAAAGCACGGCGCAGCTCCTCCTGAGCATATGGAGCAAATCCATGATTGGCAGTGCATATAAATCGGGAAAAGTTTCCTTCTCCCCAAGACGACTGTGTACTCAAATTGTGTTACCCTCCAGAACGTACGCGTATCCAAGGACGTCCATCATCCCACTGGATCTCGACCGGAATATCGTACGTAAGCTTAATTGTTTCTTCAGTTAATACATCGTGTTTAGGTCCTGCTGCAGCAACACGACCATCACGAATCAACGCCACATGTGTAAACAAGGGTACGATTTCTTCGACATGATGGGTTACATACACGACCGTTATATTACGCTTGCGTAGACGATCAATCTCAGCCAGCATTTTTTCTCGTTCGTAGAGATCCAAGCCTGCACAAGGCTCGTCCATAATTAGTAATTTGGGATCTGCCATTAAGGATCGCGCTAGCATGACTTTTTTCCGTTCTCCCTGTGAGAGTGTTCCAAGTGCATGATTGGCTAGTTTGGCAAATCCCATCTCATCAAGAAGTTTCAACGCTTTCTCTTTAACTTCGTCTGGAATGGTCTGATAAAAGCGTAAGAATGCATACGCACCTGTAGCCACGACTTCCCATACTGGATCTCGCGGCGTGAGCTTTTCAATCAAGGTTTGACTGATATAACCTATTTCCTTACGCACTTCTCTAACATCACATTGTCCGTATAAATTACCAAGCACTTCTATTCGTCCATGGCTAGGGAACATATATCCATTCATCATTTCAAGTAGTGTTGTCTTTCCAGAGCCGTTTCGCCCTAGAATGACCCAATGCTCACCTTCATGGATGTCTAGATCTACGTTATCAAGAATCTGAAGATCTTCACGTTTAAGTGAGACCTGCTCCATCTTAATTATACTCATTTTAGCACCGCCTTCCGAATCTCATTCAGCAAATGCTCTACTGAACTCATTCGATAGACCATCTTGGGCACATCCTGCTCTCCATCGAATATCATTACCGCAGGAACACTCGAAATCTGAAATTGTTGTACAAGTTCAGGAATGTCATGAATGTTCATTTCAAACAGAATATTAGCCGGTAGCAGATGCTCAGCAATCTCCAGCATACGACGCGCAGCAGCGCAGGTACCGCATAGAGGCGTATATATGAATACAGCCTGCGGCACACCTTCCCATACACTGCGCATTAACATTTTGGATGTAATTGGCTTCATACGACATTGTCCTCAGCAGCCACTCGAAGCATAACTTCTCCTGTCATTGGACCATTATGAATAGTTACAGCGTCCGGCTTATTGCTATACAACATTTCATACATCTGTCGTTTGCCATACATGCTCGATGTATGCAAATAGATCTCACGTGGATACAGCCCTTCTCTCACAATAGAAGCCGCCACTTCACCGCCGTTCGGCGAATCTGGCCCCAGCTCATAATCGAGAGATAGTATATCCACATCGCCCTCACGAAGAAGCATCAGACACTCTTCAGCATTTGTAGCTAATACAAACCCTTTCGGACAGGCTCTGTAATCATCCAAAAATACATGCATACAATCGCTCCTCTCCCCTGATTATAACCAGGAACGCATGAGCGAAAGATCATCACGGTGCGTTCCATCTTCGCCTGATTCCGTCTCGAGCACGACTACGGTTTGTTGAAATTCAGACGAGCTGAGCAGCTCCTGCATCCCTTGTCGACCTATATATCCTTGCCCTATTCTGGCATGTCTATCTTTACAAGATGCAGACGCATACTTCGAATCATTAAAATGTACTGCCGCAAGCCATTCCCAGTATCCGAGCTGTCTGCCTTTCTCCAGCATCGCACCTTCGTTTCCTCGATCCCACATGCCTGAAGCAAAAGCATGGCAGGTGTCAAAGCAAAAAGCAATATGTTCAGGAAACTGGCTAAGCTTACGAATTTGCACTAATTCCTCCATCGTGGTTCCCATGGGGCCATGATCGCCCGCTTGATTCTCAAGCAGTATTTTAGCCTGTCCCGTCCAACTTTGCAGAACTGTATCCAGGCATTGAATGAGATTTTGATAACCCTCAAGTGGGTTATTACTCTTCATGTGACCAAAATGAACGACCGTTCCAACTGATCCGCAAGCCTCGGCAATTTCCAAATCATTGCGGATCGATGAAACTATAGCATGAAACGCCGCCTCTCCACGGGTCATGCCTATTGCTGGATTCGTAGGATAAGGTGAATGCCCTATGGATGCTATCCCATGCTGCTCACACCATTCCCTGCACTGTTTCGCATCACTCTGGTCGAAATCCTTCAGTACAAGACTTCGAGGGTTTTTCGGAAAATATTGAAAAGCTGTCGCTCCAATTCCATGCGCCCTCTTGGCTGCTTGAAGAAAACCTCCCCGCGTGCTCACATGTGCACCGATTCCTTGTTTAGGCCTCATTCTGGCAATTCGGACAGAAAAATGCCTTCTTGCCCGTAATCTCTACTCGCTCAATTGTTCCCCCACAGCGCGGACAAGCTTCCCCTTCACGATCATATACCCGGCACTGTTCGTCATAACTACCTGTCTTCGTATCTCCGTTCATTAAGGGCATTTCCATATAACCACCCTCCGAAGCAGCTTCTCTTAGCACGGATTGCATCGCGCGATACAAACGCTCCATTAGTTCAGGCGAAGAAGCAATATTTTGCGTTTTGGAGCTTGGTCTGAGCCCAGCTGCAAATGCAATTTCATCAGAGTAACAATTACCGATGCCTGCGATAATATGCTGATTAACGAGGGTAGTTTTGAGTGTACCCCTTCTTCCTTTCAGCAAATTCGCAAAACGCTCTACGTTCATACGACGATCCAGTGGCTCTGGGCCAAGATCCGACATCGCTTCTTCTGTTTCTTTCGAAGTAAGCAGGTGCAGATAACCCAAACGAAGGCCGATAAAGAACAATGTATATTCTCCGAATTGAATCTCGACTTGTGTGGAGCGATCTGGACGCTCTGCTTCCGTGCCCCAGTAAATCATTCCGCCTAACATGAGATGAAGAACAAGCCGTTTCCCATTAGCTAAATGGAAAATAAGATGCTTCGCTCTACGCTCGACAAAAATAACTCGATTTCCTACAAGCTCTTGTGAGAAAGCCTGAACTTCTTTATTAATGGATTTATCCCGATTAACAATCACACCTGTGATCGGTAAATCCAATATTTTTTCAGATAGTAATACTCTGTAATTTTCCATTTCCGGCAGTTCTGGCATGATAACATCTACCCCTTCTTGGATGCTTGGCCTGTCGTCTGCGACAGCCACTCAATCAGTTTATGCAAATCTTCAAACACATGATCAGGACGCGCCTTCGCCGCTTGAATATGTCCATCCATATTATCACGTGTTGTAACACCAGTGAGTACCAGCAACGTTTCACACCCCGCTGCCACCCCTGCTGCAATATCGGTTCGCATGTTGTCTCCAATTACAGCAACATCTTCCGCTCTTAGATTGAGGCGGTGAATAGCAGATCTCATAATAATGCTGGATGGTTTTCCGATCACCGTTGGCTGAACTCCGGTTGCTGCTTCAATGGCAGCTCCAATTGTTCCCGCGCCTGGCGTTAATCCATCGTCAGAAGGAAGTTGAAGATCTGGGTTGGTCATAATAAATTGAGCCCCAGCGTTAATCCACCGTAAGGCTTTAGTTAATTTAGCATAGGTAAACTCACGATCAATTCCCTGAATGACGTATTGTGGATCAATTTCAGTAAGCTCAAGTCCTGCCCCATCAATAGCTTTCAACAATCCGTCTTCGCCAATACAGGCTACCTTAGCACCTGGAGATTCTTGAGCAACATACTCAGCTGCAGCTACTGCAGATGTACACACCTGAGAAGCTTTGGCAGGAATACCCATACCATTCAGATGCTCCGCTACTCCTTCGGGTGTACGTGAAGAGTTATTCGTCACATATAAATAAGGAATCCCCTGCTCGTCTAATGTTCGAATGAGCTTGTCAGCTCCTTCGATACGGTGCTTACCATGATAGAGTGTGCCGTCTAGGTCAATTAAATAGGCCTTAACCACACATAACACGCCCTTTCTTTAATTCCATTAACATTTCATGTCCTTAACTATAGAACCTAAAATCCAACGTGAAGCTATGTATGAAGTCTTAAACAGAGTGTTTTCCCACTAAGTCACAACACGTCGAACTGAATCGAACACGGACATATGACATTGCGCGCCTTCTGTACAAGCTTGTCAATTCCTGCGCTTTCCCGGAAAATAATTTGATTTATTTCCCTGCTTATACTGCACATCCTACACGCTTTCTCGACAGATTGCAAAAGGGACCTTGGGAGTAACTTTCCCGCAGTCCCGGCTCTTCATGAATTCCTCATTCACGCTTGATCAGATGGATCAATCTGCTACAGGATTATATTCCTTCCTTCCAAGATGCCAGGGGAATCAATTGATGCTCAATGGCAAGTAACGTATTCGGAAATAATTCCTGTGCCTCTTCCAAAAGTGGCCGTAGTTGCTCTTCATCTTTATAGCGAGAGCTAAAATGAGTCAAGATCAACTGCCCTACGTTTGATGCTCTTGCCGCTTCAGCTGCTTCTTGGGCTGTGCTGTGATAGTACTCGTGTGCAGTATCGGCCAAATCATGCATAAATGTAGCTTCATGAACAAGCACATCCGCATCTTGGGCAAGTGTACGCACATGATCACACGGACGTGTATCTCCCAGAATCGTAATGATTTTCCCACGTTTAGGTGCGCCAAGAACATCCTCAGGACGGACTAAGGTACCATCTTCCAACTTAATCGTTTCACCACGTTTAAGCCTTCCGAAGAGCGGACCTGGTTTCAATCCGTATTCCGCAAGCTTCGCAGAATCCAAGCTGCCAGGACGGTCTTTTTCTGTAATACGGTACCCGTAGCTATCAATTCGGTGCTCCAATAACTCGGATTCAACAATGAAGCTGTCATCTTCAAAAATTTTACCACCCGTATGCTCCACAATCGTAAGCTCATAGTTGATACGAGATTGGCTTAATTCCATAGCGGTCGATACCATACGCTCTGTTCCCGGTGGTCCGTATAACGTCAAAGGTGTTGTCCCACCCTGATATGCTCTGCTTGACAGTAAACCCGGAAGACCAAATACATGATCTCCATGCAGATGGGTAATAAAAATTTTCTCCAATTTGCTCAGTTTAAGCGGAGAGCTTAAGATCTGGTGTTGTGTTCCTTCCCCGCAGTCAAACAACCATAACGCTCTTCGTTCGTCTAACATTCGAAGTCCTATGGAAGTTACATTCCGCTGCAGCGTAGGTACACCAGCGTTAGTTCCCAGGAAATATAGTTCCACTCTGGATCGCACCTCTTTCTGCTGCCAGCAAAAAGCCTCCGACAATGCGGAGGGCTTTGCCCGACCATTTTATTATACTATGCCTTTTCTACATTAAAATACTTCGCTTGTGGATGACTGAAAACCATGGCTGATACGGATGCTTCTGGTTCCATCATGAATCCTTCTGTCAGCTCCACACCAATATCCTCAGGCTGCATTAGCTTAAACAGTGGCCCTTGATCTTCCAAGTCTGGGCACGCCGGATATCCGAACGAAACCCGAATGCCTTGATAGCGAGCACCGTGACGTTGTTTCATGGTCATGGTCGCCGGATCTGGGAAGCCCCAAATATCTCGCATCATATGGTGAACCCGCTCAGCTAAACCTTCAGCGACTTCGAGCGCTACAGATTGCAGAGCATGTGAACGGAGATATTCTCCTTCTTCCTTCCACTTCGTTGACAATTCACGCACGCCGTGTCCAGCAGTCACTACCAAGAAACCTACGTAATCCATTTGCCCAGAATCAACGGGCTTCAAGAAGTCTGCGAGACATAAGTAAGGTTCTACTTTTTGACGCGGGAACGTAAATGTATGCAAGATGTTACTTGTATCCTCAGGATCATAGATGATGACGCTGTTTCCACTGGATTGAGCAGGGAAGAATCGATACATCGCATGCGCCTGAATAATGCCGTCACGAACAGCTTCTTGCATAATTTCATCGACGACAGATTTCAGATCTGTTGCCTTCTGATCACCTGACGCAAGTAGCTGCTCTACCGAACCACGAAGGCCTAGATGGTGACCTAACAGCATCTGCATATTCACATAAGGCAGAATATGAGATAACGGATAGTTACGAAGCGTATGTCTTTCCAGGTCTGGAGGTACTAACACTGGATGATCAACCGAGATATCAGAACGCTCTACTCGGGTAAGCTCTGGCAGTTGCTGAGTATTCTCTGAATTCGCAGCATCAGCTTCTTTTTCAGCATCCATCTCCAGCTGCATTACTTCACGCGTCTGAGGATTCATCAGCTTGTTCGCCAGATCCAGACCATCCATCGCGTCCTTCGCATATACAACCATTCCATTATACTCTGGACGGATACGGTTCTTCGTGAATTTACGAGTTAACGCAGCTCCACCCACCATGATTGGTACATCGATGCCTGCTGTACGTAAATCCTGAGCCGTGACGATCATCTGCTGTGCTGACTTAACTAGTAGACCAGACAATCCAATTGCATCGACTTTTTCCTCACGATACGCCTCGATTATACGTTCAGGTGGTACTTTTATACCCAAATTAATGATCCGGTAACCGTTGTTGGATAGAATGATCTCTACCAGGTTTTTACCGATATCGTGAACATCACCTTTAACGGTTGCCAAAATAATTTTACCTTTGACTGATGTCTCATTCTTCTCCATGAACTGCTCTAGATAAGCTACAGAAGCTTTCATCACCTCGGCACTTTGGAGTACTTCAGCGACAATAAGCTCATTGTTGTTAAACAGTCGTCCTACTTCCTCCATACCACGCATAAGTGGACCATTGATAACTTCAAGTGCTGAATATTTGCCTAGAGCCTGTTCCAAGTCAGGAATCAGCCCTTCCTTACTTCCTTCAACAACGTAAGAGGCTAGTCGTTCCTCAAGGGAGAGATTAGATATTTTCTCTTTTTTCTCTACCTTCTTATTACGGAACGCTGCAACAAAAGCTGCCAACGTGTCATCATTCGTATTATATAGAAGCTCTTCGGAAAGTTTACGCTCATGCTCTGGAATCGACGCATACCGTTCGAGCTTCTCTGTATTTACAATCGCGTAATCAAGACCCGCCTTCGTACATTCATACAGGAATACGGAGTTCAATACTTCACGGCCAGCCTCCGGAAGTCCAAAGGAGATGTTACTAATCCCCAGAATCGTGTGAACCTCAGGCATGGCTTGCTTAATTACGCGAATCCCTTCAATTGTTTCCTTAGCCGACCCAATGTACTGCTCATCCCCCGTACCAACAGGGAACACCAGTGTATCGAAAATCAAGTCTTCTGGATTAAGACCATATTTGTTCACCAAAAGATCGTAGGAACGCTTGGCTACGTCAAGTTTATCTTCTCTGCTAATCGCTTGGCCGCGCTCATCTATGGTGCCGACAACAACTGCTCCGCCATACTTGTGAATGAGGGGGGTAACCAGTTCGAATTTTTCTTCGCCATCCTCAAGGTTAATGGAGTTAATTATCGCTTTACCCTGAGAGTACTGAAGCGCAAGATCAATGACTTGAGCATCCGTTGTATCAATCATCAGTGGAACTTTAACCTTCTTCACGACCAGCTCAAGGAATTTCTCCATATCTTCCGCTTCTTCGCGATCCGGATCTTGAACGCAGACATCGACAATGTGAGCGCCACTTTTCACTTGAGCACGGGCAATCTCGGAAGCTTCTTCATATTTCCCTTCAACGATCAGTCGCTTGAATTTCCGTGATCCAAGCACGTTTGTTCGTTCACCCACCATGTAAGGACGATTGTCTTGTTCAACATAGACAGGATCAATGCCTGAAAGTGCAGGCGGATGAGTTCCGTTCATTTGTCTTGGAGGATATTGGTCAAGCGTGTCACGCATTGCTCGAATATGGGCAGGGGTTGTCCCGCAACACCCACCAGCAATGTTCAACCAACCTTGTTCGGCAAAAGCACCGATTTTTTGCGCAAGCGATTCAGGTGATTCATGATAGTTACCATTCTCATCTGGAAGGCCAGCATTAGGATAACAACTCACAGCCACAGATGCCATACCAGATAGTGAACGAATGTGGTCACGCATGAATTCCGGCCCTGTTGCACAGTTTAGTCCAACCGAAATTGGGTTAAGGTGTTCTAAGGATATATAAAAGGCTTCAATGTTCTGACCAGCAAGAGTGGTTCCCATAGGCTCAATCGTTCCCGAGATCATAAGAGGCAGTTTCACACCGCTCTGGTCAAAAGCCAATTGAATCCCAATGCTGCCTGCTTTTACATTTAAGGTATCCTGGGAAGTTTCAAGCAGTAGCGCATCAACGCCTCCCTCAATTAAAGCGAGAGCTTGCTCGAAATAGCTATCGATAAGTTCCTGGAACGTAGTGCCGCCAGTAACAGATAGTGTTTTGGTTGTTGGTCCCATTGCTCCCACAACATACCGTGGAGACTCAGGCGTTGAGAATTTGTCCACTGCAGCTTTAGCAATTCTTGCCGCTTCCAAATTAATCTCGCGGGCACGATCCTGAATATCGTATTCAGCCAATACGACAGAGGTAGCTCCAAACGTATTGGTCTCGATCAAATCGGCTCCCGCCTCCAGATATTCTTCATGAATACGCTGGATAATGTCAGGTCTTGTAAGTACGAGCATCTCGTTACACCCGTCCAGATCTTCACCGCCAAAATCTGCGCCGGTAAGATCAACCTGTTGAATCATGGTCCCCATTGCACCGTCGAGGATTAATATTCGTTGTTTTATTGCATCGTGTAGACTAAGCTTATCCAATATCTTCACCCCCGCAAAACGTTAAATCTTAGTTTAACAGAAACTAACTTATTGTGAAAGATCGGTTTTAACCGTGCTCAAGCGGTTTTTAGGCACACTGTGACAAAATGTGAATCGACAAAATTCGTTGCAGCCGATATAATATCAATTAAACCAAGTGGAAAAGAGGGAAAGAACATGGCTGAAATTGTAATCCGAAATACGAACGAACGTATCACTGGAGACGAGAATGTTCGAAATTTCTTAGACAAATATGAAGTACTCTACGAAAAATGGGACGCGTCTAAATTAGACTCCGAGCTGCAAAACAACTTTGCACTTACGGATGATCAAAAAAGCGCCGTTCTCGAAACCTTCGACCATGAGATTAAAGACTTAGCTGCACGTCGCGGGTATCAGATTTGGGATGTAATCACTTTATCTGAACAAACCCCTGACATTGAGGAGAAACTCGCTAAGTTTGAAGAAATTCATACCCATGCGGAGGATGAGATCCGTGCAATCGTAGCGGGTAAAGGTATTTTTGTTATTAAAGCCACTGATGATGTAGGTTATTTTAATGTTGAGTTGTCTCCTGGAGACGTTATTTCTGTACCAGAAAGCACACCGCACTTCTTCACATTAATGGAGAACAAACAAATTATCGCTGTTCGACTCTTTATCGAGAAAAATGGCTGGATTGCTGATCCATATCCAGATCCTACATTCATTAAACAAGCTCAAAATTAATCACATACAGGATTGTGTGTGCTCAACAAACCCCCTGTTCCGCGGAACAGGGGGTTTTGTGTATGAAGTCATTATACACCAATTGTATTTTTATATGAAATAATGTGGATATTTACTTTTAATCGTTTCCTGCTCCACCACAACAAGACGAAGATGCTGCTCCATTACTTCAACTGCTTGATCTGTCTTGCGTTCCGTAATAAGTTGATAAATTTCCTTGTGTTGAGAAATGATATTGCTGGCGTTGGAAACCTCAGAGAGCCGCAATATCCGTAATCGATTAAAGGGAATATTAAGCTGTTGAAGCATTTTCCAAGTTCTCATTTTTCCTGTAGCTAGAAATAGAATCTGATGAAATTCCTCGTCCAATTCAAACAATCTGTAAAAATTGTTTTTATCCGCGCTCACTTCTTGCATCGCGATATTGGTTTCCATTTTGAACTTGTATTCATCATCAAACGAGGAACAAGCGAGCGTAACGATTTCTTTCTCAATCTTCTCTCTCATGAAGCGTCCTTCTTCAACATGCTCCAGATTAATCTTGGAAACAATGGTTCCGCTCTGAGGAATGATATCCAGCAGCTCCTCTTCGGCAAGCTTCATAAATGCTTCACGTACTGGGGTTCTACTAACCTGCAATTCATCAGCAATTTCTTTCTCCGAAATCTTGGTTCCAGGTTCAAGCTCTAGATGAAATATGCGTTCCTTGATGAGGTTGTATGAATAAGCTCGGGTCGAGCCTCTAATCTTCTGGTGAAGTGACATCGCTTAACCTCTTTCTATCAGCCGTATCCACCCATACTACCACAAATTGCCGTCCCACTAAAACTAGGTCAGTGAAACGGCAATAGGTACTAGGGTACATTACAGATTAGATACCATTACTGATTATTTTCTTTGTATTTCTTGTACGTATCATTTGAGATTTCAATATATTGTGACAAGCCTTGTTTTTCTAACTCTTCTACAAAAGCATCAAACTCCGAAATATCACGATCTCCTAAGATGAATTTAAGTGTATTCTGATCCGTGTAGTCCTTCAAGGGAGTGCTTAACAATGTAACCTGTTCACGATCAATGTCGGAGTATGGGATAGGCGGTTCAGCCGGAATGACTTCCTTGGTATCCTTCATAGCCTGTTGGAACTTTAACTCTTCCTCGCTAAACATCGAGTGAAGCAGATCTGTCGTTCCGCCATAGGCAAATACACCACCTGAAAAGCCATAATCAATACGTAAATCCTTCGTTCCTTTTGGATTCAATCCGTTGTAATTCACGTCATCCGCTAATTTGCGCACACCATCTTGTTTGGTATACGTCTCTCCTTCAACACCCCATTTGGCAAATTCCTGACCTTCGTCACTGTAATATAACCAGTCAATAAATTGCAGCGTTGCTTGGAAGTAATCGTTATCTTTAATTTTGCCTGAAATCATGACCCCGTTCTCAAGTCTAGAGCCAGACATCAGTTGACCTTTCGGTCCACCAGGTACAGTGATTTTGGCAATGGAGAAGTTCCCTTCACCTAATGTTTTGTTCATATCATTCCGGTGTAGTACAAGGGTTTGCGAGTTACCGTTAATCATAAAGGATTTACCAGAGACAAATTTTTGAGTAGCCTGATCATCATCTTGTGTAAAGCTTTCTTTGTCCAGAAGTCCCTCAGACACCAACTTGTTAAAGTACGTCAGCATCTCCTTGTACTCTGGTGTCGTTGCAGTATATACGAACTCATCCTGATCTTTCTTGTAAGTCAAACCGTTACCAAAACCCCACCCACCTTTTGTTCCAAAACCAGTGGCAGCAATGTTCAACGTGCTGTTGAATTCAAAGCGATCGGAGAACGGAATGGAATCCGGATAAATTTCTTTAAGCTTTTTAGCTGCATCATATAACTCTTCCCATGTCGTAGGGATCGCAATATTATTTTTCTCAAACAGATCCGTTCTGACAATCAGTGTGTAATCTGGCCAGACTTCTTCATGAAGACCTGGGAGCACATAATATTTTCCATCCTCTTGTCGCAGTCCTTCTAGCTCATCTTCCAGTCCCCACTTCTCCACCTTATCCTTGAAGTTAGGCATCATATCAACATAATCACTTACTGGCAGAATCGCACCTGAAGATACAAAGGCTGACTCTTCACCAGGGTATGTTTTTGGAATTACCAAAGGCGCGTCACCAGAACTGATCAAAAGGGATCTTTTCTGAGGATAATCACTCATGGGAACAATCGTTGGATCCAATGTTACGCCCGTTAGCTCCGTTATTTTCTTGATTAATAGCCAATCCTTATTGTAAGGATACGATGGATGATCACTATACAGAATTGGAAGTTTGAATGGTTCCGTGGCTTTAAACGTATCGCCGACATTATACGATTCCATTGCCCCTAACGTCTCAGCTTCTACTTTCCCTTCACTGCCACCTCCGCTACTACAGGCTGCCAGTACAACACTCATCATTGTTGCCAAAACCATCTTGCCTACAAGTTTACGTGGTCTGCGTTTCATTTCGTTACCCCCTGCATGTGGTTTAAGTTTGGCCTTAAAATTCAAATGAGAACTATATCGAATTGGGACTATTGTTTAACTGACCCCAACATGATACCGGTTACAAAGTATCTCTGAACAAATGGATAAATCGTGAGAATAGGTAAAATGGTAAGTACCATTGTAACGGATTTAATATTTGCGGCAATTTGAGTTAAGTTATCGGCCGAAGCACCTGCTGAAGCTCCACCGGTCGCGCCAGCGATCATATTACGCAAGTAAATCGTAACGGGAAAAAGTTCCTTTTTGTCGAGGTACAGGAATGCGGGAAACCAGGAATTCCAATGACCTACTGCATAAAATAGAACCATTGTTGCCATGACAGCTTTACTTAGTGGCAGTATAATTCTCAGCAAGATTCCATACGTATTCAGTCCATCAATAGCTGCGGCTTCCTCTAACTCCTCAGGCATATTTTCAAAGAATGATTTCATAATTAACATGTTATAGATACTAATTGCACCAGGAACTACAATTGCCCACATCGTATTGTTGAAACCAAGATAATTAATCAACACATAGTTTGGAATCAAACCTCCACTAAAGAACATCGTGAATACCGCAAACATGGTTAGAAATTTTCGTCCCATGAGTCTTTTCTTGGAGAGAGCATACGCAAAGATCGTTGTCATGAACATCGAAATCAACGTACCAACAACACTGTAGATAATTGTATTCTTATAATTGGTCCAGAACATGCTGTCCGCGGAGATCGTTTTGTACGTTTCTACATTAAAACCTCTTGGGAACAAGCTTACCTGACCTGAGTTAATGTAGGACTCGCTGCTGAATGATTGGGCTACAACATTAAGGAACGGATAAAGCGTAATGAATACAACAAGGATCAGAAAGATGGCGTTAAATACTTTGAACACTTTATAGGACTTAGATTCAATCATGCTGCCCCTCCTCTACCACAAGCTTCGCTGTGTCAGTCTGCGTGAGATTGCGTTAACCGAGAATACCAGAATCAATCCAATCACAGATTCAAATAACCCAATCGCGGTTGCATAACTAAAGTTACCTGTTCCCATACCGACGCGGTATAGATAGGTTGAAATCACGTCAGAAGTTTCATATATAAGCGGGTTGTATAAGAGCAAAATTTTCTCAAAACCAACAGCTAAGAAATTACCCATGTTCAATATAAGCAAGGTGACAATCGTTGGTAAAATACCTGGGATCGTAACATGAATTGTTTGTTTCCATCGGTTTGCTCCATCGATACGGGCTGCTTCATATAAGGAGTCATCGATCGTTGTCAGTGCCGCAAGATACAAAATGGCTCCCCATCCCATTCCCTGCCAAATTTCAGAGGTAATATAGATGGTTCTAAACCACTCTGCTCTTTGCATGAACGGAATGCTCTCACCCGTAAAAAAGGAGACTAGACTATTAATAGAACCATTTACTGAGGTCAATTGTAGAATCATGCCTGCTACGATTACGATAGACAGAAAATGTGGAAGGTACGAAGCAGTTTGCACGAATTTTTTGAAACGTTTGCTTTTCACTTCATTTAGCAAAAGGGCAAAAATGATTGGAACTGGAAAAGTAAATAGCAATGCGAGTCCACCTAACATTAACGTATTGCTAAACACTTTCCAGAAAGTTGGATCTTGGATGAACATTTGAAAGTATCTTAGTCCAACCCAGGTTTCTCCAAAGATGCTTCCCCCTGGTACAAAACGTCTAAATGCAATAATATTACCGATCATTGGTCCATATTTGAAAATAATAAGGTAAATAATGGGTAGAATTAACAATGAGTACAACTGCCAATCCTTGCGGAACATTGCTCCCATTGTTCTAAGCTTGCTCTCTTTACGTAAAGATGTCATCGTTAGTGTGGCTTTAGCTGTTTCAGACTCCATGTGTCACTCACTCCGATCCCTATCTTGATAATGTAACTGAGAAACAAAACTCCAATTACGACTCCACCTCTTCTTTGTGATGAAGACTATACCAACAGACCAATCTCACCCCCACTACGGAATAAACAAGCTGTAAATGTAAGCGATATCATTTTATTGGGTGATGTTGCATTCTCTAAGCGTTTTCCTCAGAGCAGCGTTGAATCTTTATCTTCTGTATTCCATTTAACTGAATCAAAGTTATGTAAAGCGCTTACAAAATAATTAAAAATAAATGTGGTATACTCAAACATCTCAATAAAACCAATATTTGAATTAACCACCCATCTCTTTTCCATATACTAGTCATACTAGTATGTTAGTTATATTCTAATCCAGGTAATACATTATTTCAATAACTTTTACAAAAAAATAATCGTTGGCTATGCTCTTAACAGTTGCTGATTTTTTTAAAAACAAAAAAACATCAATAACCGCGCTGGATGAACTTTCATCTCAAGACGAGTCATTGATGTTTGGTAATTAATCAACATCGTAAATCTCTTTAGAATGTAGAAATAATACGTTCCAATTCCGAAAGATGCTTAATCTCATGATCAGGTGTATACGTTTCGGCGTTCTCTTTGTTCTCGCGATTAATCCATACTGACTTAATCCCAGTTGATAAAGCACCGCGAATATCCGTCGTGAGCTTGTCTCCAACCATCATACTCTCTTCAGGTTGAACACCTAATTTGTCTAAAGCATACTGGAAGATAGATGGATCAGGTTTACCTTTACCAAAAGAACCAGAGATAATGATTTCATCAAAGAAAGGTACGATCTCAGGAACACCATCTAACTTCTCTTGTTGAAGAGCTGGACAACCATTCGTTAAAAGCAAAAGTTTGAACTTTCCTTGAAGATGACGTAACGTATCCATCGTTTCCTCATAGATATGAGGTCTCGATCTACGCTCTGCCCCAAACTGGGATGCCAATCTGTCCGCAAGATCTTTACGATCCACACCCAATTTCAAGAGACCACGATACCATGAATCCCTACGATACACTGGAGCAAGCTGCTCTAACTGGCGAAACTCCGGTTGATCACCACCTGTGAAGTTGGCCCACAGACCTTCAAATGGGTTGATTCCAATCATCTTGGTGAACGCAAATGTCTCGTAGGATTCATACAGATTCCGTGCTTCATTACGAACAGCTTCTTCAAGTTCCGCCGGATCAACGCCTGTCTCTTGCGCAGCTATAAGACAAGTTTCATGGAATGCTTCTCTAACACTGCGCTCATCCCATAACAATGTATCGTCTAGATCGAACAAAATCGCTTTTAACGTCATTACGGTCATCTTCCCCTTTATGCAGTAATTACTTTTGCTCGTAAGTTTCCACAGTAATCTGATGCGACTTAGCAAATCTCAAAAGACGCTCAGTAATCGCATCCGTATCGTAACGATTCAACAATTTGGTGAATACCCATCTCTTGCCACGACCGTTGTGTTCAATGACAACTGAGCCAGGCTCAATTCGGAACTTCACGATATCGTCAACGCCGATCGACCGTTCACGGTTACCTTTAATTGTCGCAATCGTACTGTTTCCAATCTTAAGGTAAGGACGACGAAGGAGAAAAATTACTGCCAAAAATACGTACAGCAGCATAGTAACCCAATCCCAGGTTGTCATTGGAGCTTTCACAAGAAATGTACTCATAAACAGATACAGAAATGCAAGTCCTATCAAGAATATAGGGAACAACAGGCTGCGACCTTTAAAAATATCGACTCCTGGTGTACCTGAAACTTGCTGACCACTCTTTTTGCGTTGTTGATTCAACTGCTTAGAATTTTTCCGAACCGTTCTCTCGAACGAACGAGCCATGAGAATCCCCCTTATTGTCTTTGTATCGGCTTACATGACTGTAAACCAAAAGTTCCCTCTTATAAGAAAAACGTCTATCGACGTACTTTCAAAGAAGACAGACCGCGCTTAACTGAAGTTTTTCTTGCGATAATCGAATTGTTCAGCTTCGCCTGAAAACTTATAAATTCAATTATCTAAAAAAAACAGCAATCTCAAATAACAGTAAGAAACCTAAATATCGTAATGATATCATTAGGTTTCTCTAGTGTTTGAGTTTGCCTTGGCGGCCTTGATCTTTCTCATCATCCACAATTTCAATGGAATCTAACTGTTGTCTGAAATTGCTACGGATGTTGTTCAAATAAATCTCTCTAAGTTTAGCACGCTCAGCAAGCTCTTCCTCGGATAAACCAGTAGATTTCTGTTTGCGAGCCAATTCGTTAATACGTGCTACTAGGCTATCTATATCCAATCTTGTCCCCTCCAAAATTACAAAGTCATATTAACTTTGACATGATCAGGACGGGTTGTCAAGGTCAGCGGCGGTTAGCTGGTTAGAATCTACTCTTTATTGGGAAATCTGGGGCAAAACCAGTACTTGTCCAGCTCGAATTGTAGTCGATTGAAGTTGGTTCACTTGCTTAATTGCTTCTATATATACACGCGTGTCCATGCTCTCCGGTTTGTAATCTACAGAAATACTCCATAAAGTATCACCTTCAGAAACTGCAATTTTTCCTCCGGGCAACAAATCGTTCTCATTCCCGGCAAATACAGTGAGCACTGTACTGCATCCAACGATTATAATGAAAGCCGCCAAAGACAGTTTCAAAATCCAGGTTGGCATCTTTAACTGTGCAAATGATTTTTGGAAATTACCTATGTTAGTCTTAACCGCTTCGGAATTTACTGGTTCATAAATACTTTGATAAGTTGAATATCTCATTAAAAATCGACCTCCAAACATTTGTTCCTATCTGTTGAAATCAATATAACACGAACATTTGTTTTGTTCAACAACTTTTTTAGAACAATTGTTCGCTTATTTTTCGCTTCATTTCCGACTTAATTCTTCCTCAAGTTGTTCCTTTAGTCGCAAGTTGTATTTTCAATGCTTAAAATTCCATCTTTTTGTAGCAATTTTCTTGATTTTATCCCATTTTATTTAGAACTTATGTTTGTACGAACGGAGGTTCTATGTTATAATTTTCCCAAACGTTACTAAATGGGGTTGATACGGTATGTCGAAGATATCCAGCAGGCAACAGGCTATTCTGGAGTTTATACGCAATGAAGTCCGGTTGAAGGGGTATCCTCCTTCCGTACGGGAAATTGGAGAAGCTGTTGGACTAGCTTCCAGCTCTACGGTTCACGGACATTTGGATCGTTTGGAGAAGAAAGGTCTTATTAGAAGAGACCCAACGAAACCAAGAGCTATCGAATTGTTAAGCCAAGAAGAATCAGAGCACTCCCACCAGTTCGCTCACAGCGTTGCTCGCATTCCTGTTGTGGGTAAAGTTACTGCCGGTGTTCCTATCACAGCAACCGAGAACATTGAGGACTACTTCCCTCTTCCTACTCATTATGTAGGCG
Source organism: Paenibacillus tundrae (assembly GCF_036884255.1). NCBI lineage: Bacteria > Bacillati > Bacillota > Bacilli > Caryophanales > Paenibacillaceae > Paenibacillus > Paenibacillus tundrae. The sequence continues at coordinate 3,908,285 of NZ_CP145605.1, forward strand.
AACAAAAGGTATTTATGCTTTCTGTCGTAGGAGATAGTATGATTGAAGCAGGTATTGTAAATGGAGACTATGTGATTGTACGTCAACAACAAACTGCTGATAACGGTGATATCGTTGTTGCCATGACTGAGGATGACGAAGCTACAGTGAAAACCTTCTATAAAGAAAAGGATCATATTCGTCTTCAGCCGGAGAATGCCACATTTGAACCGCTGCGCTTGAAGCATGTTAGCATCTTAGGTAAAGTTATTGGTCTTTTCCGCGATATTCATTAATAAGGTTTGATTTTCAGTCTTCAATTTCTACACATGAAGTGAAATACACAAAAGAGGCTGTCCTATTGTTTAGGACAACCTCTTTTTTTCGTTACTTTTAACTAATGAAATAGTTGACGATTATTCGCTACGTTTCATAATACTTTTGTGATGGGAGAACACATCAAAGCTTTGCTGTCCATGATACGAACCCATACCACTTTCCCCCACGCCCCCAAATGGCAGGTAATGCGAAGTCATATGAGATAGCGTATCATTAATACAGCCTCCACCAAAGGATACTTGATTCAGAACTTGCTCCTGTAATTGCTCATCTTGTGTGAATAGATATAACGCCAATGGTTTTGGACGACGAACAATCTCATCTAACACGGGGTTAAGATCTTGATAGGTCATGACCGGAAGAATCGGGCCAAAAATCTCTTCCTGCATTATTGCTGAACTCCAGTCAACATCCCCTAATACTGTCGGTTCAATAAGCAGTTGATCACGTTCAGAACGACCACCAATCAGCGCTTTACCATCTTCCAGGAATCTCGACACTCGATCAAAGTTACGGGCATTAACAATGTGTGGGAAATCAGAGTTCTTCATTACGTCATTTCCGAATTTGTCCTGAATCTCTTCTTGAATTAACGCAATCAATGCATCATGTACCTGTTCATGTACAAATAAATAATCTGGTGCTACGCAGGTTTGTCCAGCATTGAGGTATTTACCCCGTACAACACGCTGAGCCGTAAGCTTCAGATCCGCATCCTTGTGAACAATGACCGGGCTTTTGCCTCCCAGTTCCAACGTAACCGGAGTCAGATGTTCAGCAGCGGCTTTCATAACGACGCGTCCAACACCCGTGCTCCCTGTAAAGAAAATATAATCAAAATGTTCGTTTAATAGCTCCGTGCTTGTCTCAACTTCACCTTCCATAACTGCAATGTACTCTCTAGGAAATACATCCTGAATCAGATCGTTGATCAGATGAGAAACTGTCGGTGTTAATTCGGATGGCTTAATAACGGCACAGTTCCCCGCTGCAATTGCTCCAATGAGTGGCCCAAAAGCTAGTTGGAATGGATAGTTCCAAGGTGCAATAATTAGTGCAACTCCGTACGGTTCAGCGTATATGGTACTTACTCCATCAGGTATAGCTGCAGCTGTAGGTACAGATTTAGGCGTAGCCCATTCCTCTAAATGCTCCAATGCAAAATCTAATTCTCCCAGTACGATTCGAATCTCTGAGCCGTATCCCTCAGCCTCTGACTTATTCAGATCAGCACGTAATGCATCTAATATGCGTTGCTGATATTTCTCAATTCCTACTCGTAGTTGCTGAAGAGCATGGATACGGTATTCAACGTTTTTAGTTTGACCTGTATAGAAAAATGTCCGTTGTTCGGAAACAAGTTGCTTCGCTTGATTCATATTAACATCTCCAATTAATGAGTTTTTTAATTTTACAAAATTTAATTGTTAAAAATATAATTTATTATAACGCATCCATATGAAACTTTCAACATATTAATAACAATGAACTATTTTACACTAATCATTGCTAATCATCCAAGGCCACACCTTTAAACACAGGAGCGTAACTTAACATATATAAGGCTACTAACACACACAACTATGTATACAGGTAAAACTGAGCGATAAATAACGTTACTCCTTCCCCATACTTTATGATGCAATATTGACTGCTAATTTGAACATCTAATTGTGATATTTACACTCATATAAGCGAATGCTCACCAGCAGTACATACTATTTACCGTTCTTTGATATTTCACCATAAATATACGTAACCAATCTATTGAGTATTTATTATCTTATCCGCATTTACTTAATAAAAAAGAACCTATACGCCATTAGGACTATAGGTTGAGTTATTCTACACTGTGGCATATGTAGTTATTTCGATAGATCCACGTCAACAGCACCTGTCATCTTTTTCCGCAAATGAAACATTCAAATAACATTCCACTTCACTAGTAAACTATGGATCTACCTTGTACTGGAACCACGCCAGACATTGCTGCATTACCCACGATTGACCCTTGGTTTATTGTAAACGCGATCGGCTTAGAGCCTGACAGGCATGTTAATTAACACATAGTATAAACAATAACCCGCAAACCATTTAGGTTAGCGGGTTAACTCTTTTACCCCAGATCTTGTACAACAGTTCCTGAATAGTAGGCTCTCACATGTGATGGGCTAACTTGAACAATATTAGTTCTTCTTAGCATACCGTAATAACCATCTGCATCAGAATAAAATTTAGTCGCAGGAATGTCAGCAGACGAAGGAAAATCTTGATATATCGTCACATTCTTTTGTTTATTCATAATGGTAATATCAGAGGCTTGACTTGCCATTACTGGTACAGAGATTGCCAAGAGGGAAAGAGACAAAACAGAAGCAGTTAATATTTTTTTCAAAGCCACAAGATCATCTCCTAGTATTTTTTATGCATCACAAATACAATAATACTATTTTTTTACAATTATTTATGTGACATTTGATACACTAATTCTCTGAAATACATAATCACTGTACTTGATCTCTGTATTAAATCTAAGTTCTAACTTATCTCTAATCTATCGATTTTTAGTAGTCTATTGGAATTATTTTCACGGTTTGAATCACTATGATCCGCTCTAAGATCAGAAGTTGTGGGCATTCGAGGGGATATTCGGGGGGACAATTGCTTACACCGCACTAAAAAACCATTTGCCCACAAAAAGAAAAACCCCTCACGCCATGTGGCGCAAGGGATTCGGGGATTAGTACAGTGTGATATATTGATCGCGTTCCCATTGGTGGACTTGCGTACGGTACATATCCCACTCAATTTCTTTCAGCTCGTAGAAGTGAGCCAGGGCGTGGTCGCCAAGAGCATCACAGATGACTTCGCTACGGATCAATTCGTTCAATGCTTCTTTCAGGTCAGCTGGCAAGCTAGGAATGCCTTCTTCCACACGCTCTTCTTCTGACATGATGTAAATGTTACGGTCAATCGGAGCTGGTAAGGAAAGCTCACGTTTGATGCCGTCCAGACCTGCTTTCAATAAAACAGCCAAAGCTAGGTAAGGGTTAGCTGCCGGATCCGGGTTACGCACCTCAACACGTGTACTCAGACCACGTGAAGCTGGAATACGGATCATTGGACTACGGTTACTTGCAGACCATGCTACGTAACATGGTGCTTCGTAACCTGGTACAAGACGTTTGTAGGAGTTCACAGTCGGGTTAGTGATTGCTGCAAACGCACGAGCATGCTTCAGAGTTCCAGCCATGAAGTGACGTGCAGTTTTGCTCAAGCCCAGTTCGTCCGACTCGTCAACAAATGCGTTTTCATTGCCACGGAACAAGGATTGGTTACAGTGCATACCGGAACCGTTCATACCGAACAATGGTTTTGGCATAAATGTAGCATGCAATCCATGCTGACGCGCAATCGTTTTAACAACGAGTTTGAACGTTTGGATCTGGTCTGCCGCTTTCAATGCATCCGCATATTTGAAGTCGATCTCGTGTTGACCTGGAGCTACCTCGTGGTGAGATGCTTCGATCTCAAAGCCCATTTCTTCAAGTGTAATTACGATGTCGCGACGACAGTTTTCACCAAGATCTGTTGGCGCAAGGTCGAAATACCCACCTTGGTCATTCAGTTCGTTCGTTGGGTTTCCTTTTTCATCCGTTTTGAACAAGAAGAATTCTGGTTCAGGACCAACGTTGAAGGAAGTGAATCCCATTTCTTCGGCTTCCTTCAGGTTTCGTTTCAAGATGCCACGTGGGTCGCCTGGGAATGGGTTGCCATCTGGCAAGTATACGTCACAGATTAAACGCGCAACGCGATTGTCGGATACCCATGGGAAAATAAGCCAAGAGTCAAGATCCGGATAGAGGTACATGTCGGATTCTTCGATACGAACATAACCTTCGATGGAAGAACCATCAAACATCATTTTGTTATCCAAAGCCTTCGTCAACTGGCTTACAGGAATCTCAACGTTTTTGATCGCCCCCAGCAAGTCGGTGAATTGCAATCGAACGAATCGTACGTTTTCTTCTTTGGAGATGCGGAGAATGTCTTCTTTTGTATAACTCATGATTCCTCTCCCTTTCTTATCTGCGTATTTGGCTTGCTTGTTATATTTGTACATTAGAAAGTTCCACGGGTCAAGGCGTCATGCTTGCCAATTGAATGATTTACTCTCACCCTCCCGGTTATACAAGCTTACTATTTATTAAAAAAGCGGGAAAGCTCTCCCTGAATGAGAGATACTTGTCCAGGTCTCTTACCTGACACCAATTGTTGTTTTAACAAACGATGTAGTTGTGTATCCGATAACTCTCTGCGCTTCACTTCCGTATCGGCTGTAATCACAGTCGCTTCTTCGGATTCTTTAGATACTGGATTCATCACTTGCTTGATACCTGCAATGTTAACGCCTTTTTCAATCAGAGCCTTAATTTCGAGCAAACGCTCAACGTCATTGAATGAGAATAAACGCTGATTACCTGATGTTCTCGCAGGAACAATCAAGCTGTGTTGCTCATAATAACGAATCTGCCGTGCGGACAGATCCGTTAGTTTCATTACGATACCTATCGGGAATAAGGCCATATTTCTGCGAATTTCGTCACCCATGTTCATCAACCTTCCAGTCATCTATTCTTGACCTTATTGTACATTTAGATGTTACCAAGTGTCAATGACGTGTTAGATAAACTCACAATAATTTGCGATCTTTCATTGCTTGTAATGCCATCAAAACGCCATATTTGACGTGGGAGTATGTTAATCCACCTTGCATATAGCCAATAAAAGGCTCACGAATCGGTGCATCCGCCGATAATTCCAAGCTTCCGCCTTGAATAAATGTACCTGCCGCCATAATGACAGGATGTTCATATCCTGGCATATCCCATGGTTCCGGTACCACATGACTATCTACTGCTGCAGCGCGCTGAATCCCTTGTACAAAAGCAATTAAATGCTCTGCAGAGCTGAATTGTACTGCCTGAATCAGATCCGTACGTGGTTCATTCCATGCCGGCTTAGTCACGAAACCAGATGCTGCAAACATTGCTGCTGCAAAGGTACTTCCTTTAATGGCTTGTCCAACAATCGTAGGCGCCATGTAAAGTCCCTGATAGATTGCCCGAGTTGTTCCCAACATGGCACCGACTTCACCACCAATGCCAGGTGCGGTCAGACGATATGCAGCAAGCCTAACATATTCTTCTTTTCCACATATGTATCCACCGGTCTCAGCAATTCCTCCGCCAGGGTTTTTGATCAACGATCCTGCCATTAGGTCTGCACCCACTTGGGTTGGTTCAAGCTGCTCCGTGAATTCACCGTAACAGTTATCGACAAATACAATAACATCTGCCTTGATCGCTTTCACTCTTGATACCATCTCTGCGATCTCGTCAATGCAGAAGGAAGAGCGCCAGTCATAGCCACGCGAACGTTGGATGCCGATCACTTTTGTCGCTGGTGTAATGCACTTCTCTACTGCTTCCCAATCGACACGACCATCGTCAAGCAATGCCGTCTCTTGATAGCCAATTCCAAAATCTCGAAGAGAACCGGTGCCATCACCTGGCTTACCAATAACTTTATGCAATGTATCATAAGGCTTACCTGTAATGTACAACAGTTCGTCCCCTGGACGCAGTACTCCAAATAGAGCTGTCGCAATGGTGTGTGTACCTGACGCAAAATGAGGACGTACCAGCGCAGCTTCTGCGCCGAATACGTCCGCATATACCTCGTCCAACACTTCACGACCACGATCATTATAGGCATAGCCTGTAGAACCTGCGAAGTGAAAATCACTTACTTGTCTACGCTGAAAAGCATCAATCACTTTCCATTGATTGTGATCCGTAATTTGATCTATCTTTTTCAATTGTTGCTCAATCTGAATTTCTACTTGCTGTTGAAGTTCAACAATTGTTGAATCAAAACTTGCCATCGTACTTCATTCCCCTTCATTGCTCGAATCTGACTCTTAATCGCATATATTGTGTCAACTTATCACATGAATGTGTCACGAATATTACGATTCGATGAAATCTTCAAGTAAATATCCGTATTTCTCATACTCACCAGTCTGCAACTCCACCTGATAAATAACATCATTCTCTTCAAATGTAGTTTCTACTACATCTCCGACTTTATATAACACCGAGGTAAGATCCCCACGTTCCGCAGGAATACGGAATCTTTTGGTTTCGCCCGTTAATTCTTCTTGGATACGTTCACGTATTTTCAGAAGATCAGCTTCGTCCAGCGCACTCACTTTGATGTGATCCTTATCCAGAGGTAACATTTCGAGTTGCTCAGGTGTACATGCATCTTTTTTATTGTAGAGAACCAATTGAGGCTTGTCCCCTGAACCAAGCTGTTGTAAGATATCAGCTACTGTTCTCATCTGATCATCACGCATTGCCGAGGAAGCATCTACAACGTGAAGAATGAGATCTGCTTCATTCACCTCTTCCAACGTTGCACGGAATGCTGCAATCAGATCATGCGGAAGGTTTTGAATAAATCCAACAGTATCGGTAAGTACAATCTCTTTGCCGCTCGGCAGTTCCATTGTGCGAGATGTTGGATCTAGGGTAGCAAACAATTGATCTTGAATATATACATCAGCTGAAGTTAGTTGTTTAAGCAACGTAGATTTCCCCGCATTGGTATAGCCAACAAGAGCAACCTGCACGATACCTGTCTTCTTACGGCGCTCACGGTGCAATTTACGGTGCCTTGTTACTTCCTCCAGATGACGTTTGAGATCATCTATACGACCACGAATATGACGGCGATCCGTCTCGAGCTTGCTCTCCCCTGGTCCCCGTGTCCCGATTCCACCGCCAAGCCGTGATAAGTTTTTACCGTGACCCGATAAGCGAGGTAACAGATAACTTAACTGAGCCAATTCAACTTGAATGATACCTTCCCGTGTATTAGCACGTTGAGCGAATATGTCTAGAATCAATTGTGTACGGTCAATAATTTTGAGATCCAACGCTTCTTCCAGATTACGAACCTGAGCCCCAGACAACTCCTGGTCAAAAATTGCCGTGGTAGCTCCCAGCTCCTCTGCTGCTGCACGAAGCTCTTCAACTTTCCCTTTACCGATGAACCACTTTGTATCCCGCGTCTCCCGATTTTGAGAGAGCACACTTAATACTTCTACTCCAGCTGTCTCAGCGAGCTTTACAAGCTCTTCCAAGGAATACTCTGGATTAATTCCAGATCGTTTAACTTCATCCGTAATCAAACTAACCAATATAGCGCGGTCTTTTTTAACTTGATCTGTATCATGTGTTCCACTTGTCATTAGTCAACTCACTCCTTATATCCACATCAACTCGTCCCATTTTCACAGAACGTTTTGGTATCGCATACTTTAAGCCGAACCGGTTAAACCGGCCGGCTGATCCAAAATTATATTATCGCTTACTTTAGCAGAAACTTCAAATATTCCAGTCAGCATTATTGGAAAATAATATGATTGTTCAGGCTCGTTTCCATCGTTTTGGAGGAGATATCTCTCGCTAATAGATCCATCAGATTTTGTTTGGAAATGTTACCTGGCCTGCCCATGAGTCTGACCGCTTGATGCCTAATTGCCTTTTCAATCACATTCCTAACATATCTGGCATTGCTAAAATGATTACGAATGTCTTTTTCGTATTGAATCAGTTCTTTTAATTTGATCATGGCATCAGACGTAATATTGTAGTCCTTCTCCGTGGCCATCTTCATCGCAATCAGCATCAATTCATCTGTAGAATAATCATCAAAGCTAATTTGTATAGGGAATCTTGAAGGCAGACCTGTGTTAATCTCTAAAAAATCCCCCATTTCATTCGGATACCCCGCAAGAATAATAATTAGATCCTCACTTTTATCTTCCATCACCTTAACAAGACAATCAATGGCTTCTTTTCCAAAATCCTTCTCCCCACCACGGGCAAGACTGTATGCCTCATCTATAAATAAAATGCCACCCATCGCTTTTTTGACTAATTCTCTTGTTTTTAATGCAGTATGCCCAATATATTCACCGACTAAATCTGCTCGTTCCACCTCAACAAGATGCCCTTTACTTAAGACGCCCATCCGATTCAACATCTTAGAAATAATTCGCGCAACTGTAGTTTTACCCGTTCCTGGATTGCCTTTAAAAATCATATGATAAACCTGCTTGCTGCTTTTTAGTCCTTGCTCATCTCGAAATTTCTTCACCTGAATCAGCGCGTAGATTTCGTATATCAGATCTTTTACTTTTTCTAACCCAATCATTTCTCGCATATCACGAAATATATCTGCTGCCGATTCATAATGATTACTGATTAATGCCATGTCTTCCGCTTGCTCGGATGTGATCTCTAAGAGATCCTGGCTTTTGAAAACAATATTAATGCGAGAATCGTTTACAGTTATTTTTCTGGCGCTCTCGTCCACAGTAATCACCTCGTTAAGACAGTATATGCGATTACTCGATTACCTCATGCAACCAATTCCAAGTTATCTGACGGAAGATTGTACGCTTATTTTCATTTTTCAAAAGCATACGAAAGAGGCATGGCTTCATTAAAATGAAACCACGCCCTGATCTTTCATAGTATAAACTATTGTAAAACATTAAATCTGAACGTTCTTTTTGAACTCTCCACTTTCGAACAACGTTTGTCGGTGCTTCAATGACAATTGAAAATACGGAAATACATGCGCATCGATTGCGTGCAGCAGTTCCTTAGCTGTCTTGTTTGCCAAGTCGTAGTCTCCGGTTGTAATGTGCTTGCGAGACAATGCATCTTCAAGCTCATCCTCGTCCAGCAGAAACACCTCTCCATCTTTTAACACGACAACATCCAAGTAAAGATCATCAAACCATGGAACCCCTTGATCCGTTATGCCTTGACTGCGGCACGTGTCAATATACCATTCTACGATACGCTCCTGATCATCAAACATTGCTGTGACGACAAAATGCTCTCCTTTGGGATAATACTGTAACCAAGAGTAACCTTTGTCTGCGATACAGAATGTGCTTCCCCCATAGGTTTTCCATAGAGGTTCTTTCAGATCCTGTATCGTATACAATGTGATGTATCCAGTAAATATTTTGGATTGAACAAACCGGCATGTAAATTGTCGGTTCGTAATCCGGCGCCAGTTTGCGCGATCCCCGAATTTCCGTTTCATACGAACCCCTCTTTGCCGACCACAGGTCATGACCTGCTCTATTATTGGTGAACAATGCATACGCCCCTTTACCGAACTTCGAGCAACCAGCTCTTATTCGGCTTTGCGCAGGCGTATTACGAATAGTTACAGCTTACCATATTTGAGTTATACACTCAAAATTAAGCTTTCACCCATCTCAATCGTTACCTTTCATTTGAAAAAAATCCAAAAAAAAAGAACCTACCTCCCGAGTTGATCGGGAAGTAGGTTCTTATGCATCAAAGATTGGAATCAGCGTAACGAACTATCCATCAGTTCCTGATTGAGTACTAGCTGGCGCATCAGGCTGTTGGTTTGTACCGTCACTACCAGGATCAGGGCTCACTACTTCCCCTGGCGTCGTAACGGTTCCACCTGTAGAATCATCACCAGTGTTACCAGGGTCAGTTGTGCCTTGATCCGGAGGAGTACCTCCATCTCCTGGTTGACCGCCGCCTTGATCCGATCCACCATTTCCATTTCCATTGCCATTATTGCCGTTATTACCGTTGTTACCATTTCCATTGTTTCCATTGTTTCCGTTGTTACCATTCTGATTACCGTTACCATTGTTGTCCCCAGGATTGCCGTTACCATTTGATCCATCATCCGGATTATCTACTCCCGGTTGCTCTGTGCCTGGATCCAATCCTGGATCCGGATCTGGCTCAGTTTCATCTGGTATCGCTTCCTGCGCTTCAATCATGAGAGAAATGGTATTGGTAGGTGCAGTTTCAACACCAGTAGCCAAATCATATGCAGTCACATAGTACTCGTAGGTTAGTCCCGGAAGAGCACTTAGATCCTGCGTACTGGTTGCTCCAATAGAATCAATAAGATGTGTAAACTGTGCTTCAGATGTTTCCTTCCGGTAGATCCGGTACTGTGTATTCGAATCACCTGTTCCTGTCCAGTTGAGTGATACAATTTGCGATGTAGGATCATACGATCCGCTCAAACCACTCACCGACAGTTGCGGTTGTTCCGGTTCTGGCTCCGGAATAGGTGTCTGACCGCCTTCCGGCGCCTTGAACTCCTTCACCGGTACACCTTTTAACGCATCGCTCATAACTTTAGCGAAGAAAGCAGCTGAAAGTTTACTACTGTTCTTAAGCATGTGCGTCGCATCAGGGTTGTCATAACCCATCCACACGGCGGCTGTCCATTCTGGCGTATATCCAACAAACCATACGTCACGGTTCGCACTATTGCCGGCGATTCCACTTTGAACAGTCCCTGTTTTACCCGCCACCGGTCGATCTAAGCGTGCAGAACGTCCAGTACCATCATTAACTACATTTTGCAGCATTTGAGTTAATTGATACGCATTCTGTTCACTCATAACACGAGTTGTGTCTGATTTATCATGCTTATAGATCGGTTTATCCGTGCTGTCTACGACCTCTTTAATTGAATAAGCCTGTTGGTACTCACCCAGATTCGCAAAGGCGCTATATGCCTGAGCCATTTCCAGTGTATTCGTACCTTTGCTCAGACCACCTAGTGCGATCGCAAGGTTCTTATCCTCATCTGCCATTTGAATACCAACACTTTTGGCAAAGTTTATACCCGTGTTCACGCCGATTTTGTCCAATAACCATACAGCCGGAATATTCTCTGATTTAGTAATTGCATCAGTCATACTAATCGTCGATGAATATCCATGCAGGTTATTCGGACAGTAATTACCGAAACATTGCTTCGCATTACTTAGAGCAGAGTTAGCATTGTAATCGCCTGTCTCAAGCGCTGGTGCATATGAAACGATCGGTTTAAAAGCTGAACCCGGCTGCCTGCGGCTCTGTGTTACCCGGCTATACCCTTTAGTTTGATAGTCACGTCCACCCAGAAGTGCAACGAGACTGCCATTTTCATGGTTCATAATAACCATTGAGCCTTGAACCTTCTGATCGTCTTTACTTTCTTCAAACAAGCTATCATCTGCAAAGGCTGCTTCCATTGCGGTTTGAGCCTGAGCATCCATCGTTGTGTAAATTTTGTATCCACCAATATTGAGATCATCTTCTGTTTTGCCAGTTACTCGCTCTGCTTCACGAAGAACATAGTCGATGAATGGCTGATACTTCTTCTCTTTCTCTGGTGGTGTATAGTCGTAATCAACAGCCTTCGCTTTGTCCATCTCAGCTTTACTAATGTAACCTTGCTCATACATGAGTTGCAGAACAACAGCACGACGTGCTTTGGAATCATTAGGATTACTCAGTGGATTGTAAGCTGATGGCCCTTTAGGCATGGCAGCCAACGTTGCAATTTGCCACAATTCTAATTCATTCAAATCTTTTTTACCAAAATAAAATTCTGACGCTGCTTTGATGCCATAACGCTGATGACCGAAGAAAATTCGGTTCAGATACATCGTTAAAATTTCGTCTTTTGTATATTTGCGCTCTAGCGCCATTGCGATGGATACTTCCGTTGCTTTACGGAAGAATGTTTTGTCTCGCGACAAAAACATATTTTTGGCCAATTGTTGAGTTAATGTACTACCACCCTCAACCATTGAACGAGCCATGACGTCTTTTACCGCGGCACGTCCGATTGACCAGATATCTACACCCTGATGCTCATAGAAACGTTTATCCTCTGTCGCAACAAAGGCTTCTTTCAATAATTTCGGAATAGCATCACTATCCACCGGTTCTAATTTCTTGATGGACAATTCACCCATTAGTTGACCATTGCGGTCATACACCTTGGACGTTTCATTAATCGTAGTTTTGTCCATATTGGCGTCGAGCAGCTTCTGCCCACTCACCATAATAAACAAATACCCACCTAGTGCACAGAAAATGGCGATTGCCATTGTGAAAAACAGTGTCCATCCAACGCGTTTACCCGTAATTTTTTTCTTTTTAGAGGTCTTTGGTTTCGCTTTTTTGGTTGACTTATTATTGCTATTGCGATTATTAGACCTCGACAACGGATCGTTTGGCATGTTACCTCCTGACTCCCTTTCGGTTGCGTAATTTCTATTCGTCTGTTGGCTAAGCTTATATTAAACTTATTTTGCCCGGAATGAAAAGAACAACCCTTATTCAGGTTGCTCTGCTTCAATTCCTATACATGTAGACGAAATGGTTGATAAAAAGGTTTCGTAATTTTTTAAGCTTCGCCGTTGTTGTCTTGCTGCATCAGCGATACGCTGCGTTGCGGCGTGAACGTGGAGATGGCGTGCTTGTAGACCATTTGCTGGCGTCCGTCGCTGTCAATGACGATCGTAAAATTGTCAAATGCCTTGATCGTTCCGCGGATTTGGAAGCCGTTGGTCAGATAGACCGTAGCAGGAATGTTTTCTTTCCGCAGTTGGTTCAAGAACGTATCTTGGATGTTGATGGACTTGTTCATTAGCCGTACCCCCATTGGTTCATTTGAATTCGTGATTAAGTAATATTCAATATCGCTGAGTAGCTTTCGTGCTATTATATCATGAACAGTTTCATATAATCCACAAAAACCCCTTGTCTGCTATTTTGCACCTTGTTACAAGCAAATTAATAACTAGAAGACTTATCCATTATACACCGCTCACCAGTTTTGCAAAAGAGGGACAAATCCTCCGTTTGTTAACGCTTTTCTTCTCGATCCCTCTGTTCTTCTCTCGAATGGGTTGCATGCTGATTCTGCGAAAATAATAAACCTCCCTCTTTTTATTCAAAAGAGAGAGGTTCAAAAGTTGTAACACTGAGTATTCCGTTATAAATCAACTAAATCTCTGCTTAATTAATCCAGACACTTGCTCAAGATTACCTGCAAAATGTTCAGTATCTGTCACATCGACCCACTCGATATCTTTCATGTGACGGAACCAGGACAATTGACGTTTAGCGAATCGACGTGTGTCCCTTTTCAACCATTCCACCGCTGCTTCCCAGTTCACTTCCCCTTGCAGATATGCAGCAATTTCCTTATAACCAAGCCCTTGCATGGAAATATGCCCTCTGGCAACACCACGATCTAACAAGGATTTCACTTCATCGACTAAGCCCTGCTCGATCATCAGGTCGATTCGTTCCTCCACACGGCTGTACAGCTTCGCACGATCCATCGTGAGTCCAATGATGCTTAGGTCGTATGGAGACTCTTTCTTTTGAGCTGCAAGTTGATCTGACCATTTCTCACCCGTTAAATGATGGATTTCCAACGCCCGCACGATTCTTCGCTGGTCATTTATGTGCAAACGATCTGCACTCACAGGATCGACTGCTCTTAGTTTATCGTGAAGCGCCTGAGCTCCATGTTGCTCCGCATAACGAAATTGCTCTTCGCGAAACGCTTCGTCGGAGCCGCTATCCGAGAACTGAAAACCATAACATACCGATTCCACATATAGCCCGGTTCCGCCTACAATGAACGGAAGTTTACCACGTTCTTGAATTTCTCCAATTAAACGTGTAGCGCTCTCCTGAAACTCCGCCACGGAGTACGGATATTCCGGTTCATGTATATCAATCAAATGATGAGGGATACCCTCCATCTCATCTCGTGTAATTTTAGCCGTGCCAATATCCATTTCGCGATATACCTGCATGGAATCTCCCGAAATAATCTCACAATGAAACGCTTTGGCAAGCTCAATGCTCATTCTTGTTTTGCCTACTGCTGTTGGTCCAACCAATACAAGCAATTTCGGCTTAGTTTCCACTTTCAACATTAATCACTCCGTACAGTGTTTTTGCATTCGCTCGATCCAGCACCTCGAATCCAAGCCTCGTAAACTCCACGCTGCCGCGCTTTTCCTTCATAACGATCCGCTTACGTGCCACTCGCTTCGCTTCAACAATACTCTCTTCCGCTAAAGCATTTGCGTTTGCATACTCTCGAAGAGGCTGGATGGCACTGGAGTCCATCATTGGCTCACGAAACATCGGATCAAAGTAAATCGTATCACAGCTTCGGTCAGGCAGTGACCGCAGTAAATCCAGATGATTGGCATGATGGAGCTCAATACGTCTGAATGCTTCATCTACTGCAGGCTGGTTACTCTCATAATGAGACATCCCTTCCACTAACAATGCGTAAAGGGCTGGTGAGCTTTCGCATGCAATCACACGTCCACTTTTGCCAGCAGCAACAGAGAAAACCATCGCATCCGTACCTAAGCCTGCTGTGCAGTCTAGGATGGTATCTCCTTCACATACTAAACCAGCGTCTAGCATAGGATCAGGCTCTCCTCTAAGCACACGCTTCGCACGAACAAACCCCATACTTGGATGAAATTCCAGTTGGGGTGCGTCCTTGCGAAATAAACGCGCTCTACCTTTCAATACAACAAGAATCTCATTGACTCCGTACCGTTCTAGCATTCTTGTCAACGATGTTCTGTTGCGTGGCACGTAAGTTCCGCCTGTTGATTGTGCAAGCTTTCGTGCCCGTTCCACGAGAGAAGTGGCCTCCGTGTCACCGGTTGTAATATACATAACTTCCTCCTAAATGATTACATCACCCGTTTAAATAGCTTTTCCAGATCATAAGTTGAAAATGAAACTACAATCGGTCTACCATGTGGACAAGTGTAAGGTTGCCTGCACGAACCCAACCGCTGAATCAAGACTTCCGCTTCCTGATTGGTCAGCTTTTGATTCGCCTTAATGGAAGCCTTACACGAACACATAATTGAAGCAGCTTCTCTCATTTTCGCCACATCAATGCTTCGCTCACTAAGCACCCATTCAGACATTTCCTCAATGATGTCCTTCTCATCCCCTTTAGGAAACCAAAAAGGATGCGAGCGTACTCGAAAAGTCTGTCCGCCAAAGTGCTCTAAATAAACACCTGCCTGTTCAAACCAGGCTAATCTTGTTTTCAGCTTTTCCGTCTCCGATGGCGTAAACTCAAGTGTTATTGGTAACAACAACTCCTGTGAAGCTGTTGCTGGATTGCCAAATTTCTCATAATAATACTCGTAATTCACTCGTTCATGTGCAGCGTGTTGATCGATCAGATAGAGTCCATCTTCGTTCTGCGCAATGAGATACGTGCCATGATGCTGTCCAATCAGACTAAGATCGGGGAATGCAGGCATCGACGCATTGGATTGGATGGCAGACGCCAGTTTCGCCGTATCCGGCAGACTGGAGCCCTTCCAGCTCCGTTCTCCCTTTGCAGTGTTACTTGGACTGTAGGATGAACGTGATTCTCTAACAGAATAATCTGTAGAGCGATGTTGATTCACAGATGATTTATCATGTTGTAACGGTTGTGAATTAGCACGTTTCGGACTCAACGAAGCAAATGGATCATATGAAGCTTCATGTTCAGGTGGTGCCTCAGGCAATGGTGCCAACTGATTTACGAGTTCAGTAGCCTCGCCAGGTTGAACATCAGCAGGAGCATCTAGATCATCCTCCTCTGAAGGAAGGATTGACCCCGAGATATGCTTTGAACCGATCTCCGATCCTTTGCCTGATCCATGCTTCAATTCGTTTTCTGGTGCATCACCTGCGGTTGGTTGTCCTTTATGCCCTTCAGAATCTCCATATTCCTTAACCGGCCCTCTTGGAAAAAGGAACTGTTCCTGAATAAATGAGCTATCATCTCCACGTCTGATCTGTTGCTTCTTGACCTGGGGAATAAGAACTTCCTGTCGCAATATACCACGCACCGTCGCTTCCACAAATTCGTATAACTCAGCTTCTTTGCTGAAGCGTACCTCAAGCTTCGCTGGATGCACGTTCACATCCACTAGTGATGGATGCATCTCAAGTTGAATAACGACGAGTGGGAAACGATTAATGGGTAGTAAGGTATGGTAGGCCTTAAGAATCGCCTGATTGAGACCATAATTTCGAATAAAGCGACCATTCACTATCGTTGACATCCCACCACGATTAGCACGAGTCCACTCCGGCAGACTGATTAATCCACTCATGCGATAGTCTAGATTCTCACCTTCAATCGGTAACATCGCCTTGGCTGCACTCGTTCCATAGATGGCGGCAACGACCTGCAGCAGATCCCCATTACCTAACGTTTGCAACAACACGTTGGCATTATGCCGCAGTGTAAATGAGATATGAGGATGAGACATCGCCATACGATATAACACGTCTGAAATATGCCCCAATTCAGTCTGAATGGTTTTCATATATTTTAATCTCGCCGGTGTGTTATAAAATAACTCCTTCACAATAAACTCCGTGCCTTGTGGTGATGTCGCATCCTCATGTGAAGTAAGCTTACCACCCTCAATGATGATGCGCCGTCCTCGACCGTCATCCCCACTGGCTGTCAATACATCAACCTTAGAAACTGCCGCTATACTTGGTAAAGCCTCGCCGCGGAACCCTAGGCTGGTAATCTGAAATAGATCACGCCCATGGGTAATTTTGCTCGTAGCATGACGGTAAAAGGCAGTCTCTAGATCATCAGGTTCTATGCCTGACCCATTATCCTTGACGCGAATGCTAAGAAGTCCACCTTCCTCTACTGCAACCTCAATTTTGGTAGCTCCAGCATCCACCGCATTCTCTAGCAACTCTTTCACCACAGATGCAGGGCGCTCAACAACCTCACCTGCTGCTATCTGGTTGGCAATATGTTCGTCTAGTACATGTATTTTCGCCACAGGTTTCTCCCCTCCCGTATTCTCAGGATAACTGCTGCGCCTTTAATTTGAGTTCATTCAATACTTGCATTGCCTGAAGTGGTGTCATATTCATCACATCAATGTCTTTCATATGGTGAATGAATTCCTTCGTCGATTGATCCATCTCCTGGATAACTGGAGCCTGAGTTGCACTCGGTTCTTCGTCCCCGAAAATAGACAGTTGCACAACTTCAGGAGACTTATGACTAGATTGCCCCTTATTGCCTTTTCTGATCTCCTGCTCGGTTCGTTGATTAGACTGCTCGATAGGTTCGTTTGGCTCCAAAGATACGTTTTCCTCACGGATGATCGAAGAAGCATCGATCAGTGATGTGTCCTCCCTGGAGAAAACTTCACGCTCACTGAGCTTGACTACAGTCTCACTCCCTACGGCCACCTGGGCGGCAGCATGCTCGAACCCATGAAGCAATCCATTGGCTCGCTCGATAATGCTATCCGGCAATCCTGCCAAACGTGCGCAATAGATTCCGTAGCTGCTGCTTGCCGCACCAGCAATGAGCTTACGCAAGAAATTGACTTTGTCGCCACTTTCTTGAACAGCCATGGAGTAGTTCGCCAGCTTGCCTAAACTCTCCTCCAGATGAGCAAGTTCATGGAAGTGTGTTGACACAAGTGCCTTACATCCAATCACGTCATGTACATATTCAATAACGGATTGGGCAATGGCCATACCTTCGCTCGTGGATGTGCCTCGTCCCAACTCGTCAATAATAATCAAACTCCGTGGTGTAGCTTTTTCGGTCATAACCTGAATATCAGCCATTTCCACCATGAACGTACTCTGACCACCGATCAGATCATCGGCAGCACCAATTCGAGTGAAAATCCGATCCATAATCGGTACTTCTGCCTGTCCAGCAGGAACGAAGCAACCAATCTGCGCTAGAATCGATATGAGTGCCACCTGTCTCATATACGTACTCTTACCAGCCATATTAGGGCCAGTGATTAACAGAATCCGAGCTTCATCCTTCTTCATTGCAGTTTGATTGGCGATAAACGCCCCATCTCGCATAACAGCCTCAACCACAGGATGTCGCCCTTGCTCAACAACAAGATTGTATCCATCCGTGATTGTAGGCTTAACGAAACTACGTTCAGCACTGATCGCTGCAAACGATTGATACACATCAATCTCTGCGACCTGTTCAGCCAGCTTCTGCAATCTGGCAATTTCTAAGTTCAGCTTGTCTCGAAGTTCCGTAAATAGAGCATACTCAATATCAACCATTTTATCCTGTGCTTCAAGGATTAAGGTTTCTTTCTCTTTCAATTCTGGCGTGATATAACGCTCCGCATTAGCAAGAGTCTGTTTCCGCTCATAACGTCCCTCTGGAAGGGCAGCCAGATTCGATTTGGTAATTTCAATATAATAGCCAAATACCTTGTTATATCCGATTTTAAGTGAACGAATGCCGGTAGCCTCACGCTCTCTCGCTTCCAATTCCGCAATCCATTGCTTGCCATTCACAGAAGCTTCTCGTAGCTCGTCCAGCCGTTCATGATATCCTGCTCGAATTAATCCACCGTCTCGCACGGATACGGGTGGCTCATCCACAATTGCCTGCCCGATGATATCACGCAGATCCTCACAGTTGTCCATCACCTGCGCAATTTGTTGAAGGGTAGCAGACGATGAATCTGCACAGTGCTGGCGCAAGCGAGGTACTTTGTACAGCGATTGCTTCAGTGCATTCAGATCTCGTCCGTTGGCATTGCCAAATGCAATTCGCCCGACTAAACGCTCTAGATCATAGATATCCTTGAGCTCCGCACGAAGGTCTTCACGTAAAATAAACTGATTATATAGCGTATCAACCGCTTCAAGACGCTCATTAATTTTGCCTTTTTGCAGCAATGGCTTATCAACCCATCTACGTAACATACGTGCACCCATCGACGTTTCCGTTCGATCTAACAGCCACAGCAATGAACCTTTTTTGGATCGTTCCCGTACCGTTTCAACCAGCTCCAGATTACGTCTAGTGAACGGATCAAGGATCATGTAATGTTCTGGCTCATACGTCGAGATTTGAGTAAGCTGACCAAGAGAACGCTTCTGCGTTTCACTTAGATAAGAGAAGAGGCGTGCAATACATTCTTGGCGCTCTGGCTCCAGCCGAGCCCATACCGCTTCACCGAATTGCTGACGCACCAGATCTCCCTTGCTCTTCACCCATGGCGTATATACCACCGGTCGACCTATCGGTGACGATTGGGCTGCAACGACATCGAGCAAGGCAGCATCCCCCACAAATTCCGAGGGTTCGTAGATACCGATCTCGTCCTTAAGCCACTCTGCAGAATACGGAACGGATGTGACATACAACTCTCCTGTGGACAAGTCACACGCCGCCAAAGCCAGTGTATTGGCATTTCCCGTTAAACAAACCATATAGTTATTCGATTTGTCTCCGAGGGTTTTACCTTCCATAACTGTACCAGGAGTAATGACACGCACAATCTCACGGCGAACCATTCCTTTTGTTACCGTCGGATCTTCCATTTGTTCACAGATCGCTACTTTATATCCTTTTTCAATCAAACGCTGTATGTAATTGTCAGCCGAATGATAAGGTACGCCACACATCGGAATTTTATCTTCTGTACCGCCATTACGCGCGGTTAATGTTATTTCAAGCTCACGAGCTGCATTGATTGCATCATCGAAGAACATTTCATAGAAATCACCTAATCTAAAAAAAAGAAAAGCATCCTGTGCTTCAGCTTTAACTTGCAAGTATTGTTGAATCATTGGCGTATACTGAGCCATGAATATCCTCCATCCGTTTGCTTTTACTGTCAGGGTAGCATCAATCCTTACAGCGCGTTCTTTTGGCACATTTTTGAACGCCCCCTATAAGGAACAATAAGGCGGTAAAGCATCTAATCATGCCTCCGCCTCGTGTTATGGCTTGCGCCATTTCCCTGCAGGTTGCTTGCCTGCCTATCTTCCGTAGCTATATCCAAACCTGATCGAATCTTATTATAACAAAAAAGTATTCATTCTTCATGACTTGCTCGAATATTCCAGAGTTTGCGTATATCCCGACTCTCATCCCATGTGTTGCCCTCTCTCAACTGACGGATGAGAGGCGCTGCGTATCGTTCTACCTTGTCGTATCCGGATAGCCTTGTCAGGTCATCCAGAAGCGTAGGAATATACCTCTGCATCACATCCCGATCCCCCTCGTAAAAAGCCGTGTGAACAGGAGCTTGAGCCAAGGGGCGCTGACGTAGATACAAAAAGTTACCTGCGATGAGACGGGCTAGCGCAACGACCCCTTTGGCAACTAACGGAGACACCAAGAAGCTTGGAAGTGTGCGGTACTCGAATCCACCGTAGGACTTTACGCGAAAATCCCCAAGAACGCCGTAGCGCGGGCGTCTCCCATCTCCCCGAGGATCCTGTAGAAAGGCAAGCGGCAGCGCCAAGTAATTATCCAGAGCGCGTAACAAATGACCGCTTAGCGTAACCCCACTGAAGTGGATATGCCCGCCAAGTGGCAGACCTCGCTGTGGCATCCCTCCTGCCTGCCATATCAATGAGTGATCCGTTATGCTGCGTGAGGCTAGGTTAAAGGCTCGAAGCAAATGGGTGAGCAATTCACGTGGCTCGGCGCTTGGAGACGGACGCAACTCCGCGACAGGATAGATCCGTCGACCACCGATTGTCACCGAATCACACCCAGCAAGCCCTGAGCGCTCTAGAAACCGGGAGGCAGGAACGATTTTGGATTCAGGCATCTGTACAAGCAAGAATTCCGGATCCATCCCAAGCACCGGAATGACCTGATGACGACGTTCTTCATCCAGCGTTGTCTGAAGCTCGTTCCAACCTGCACGATACAGTGTTGTCAGATCCGTCATTCCTTTCCATGGCCGGGGATCAATTGAGATTACCGCACAGCCAGTCTTACCTGAGGCCTCGAGCCTTACAGAGCCATGATCTAATCCAAGCGTATACAATGTTTTGACCGCTAGTCTTTCAATCCGTTTGAACAGCGTTGATGCTGCGTCACGATCAAGCACACTTTCCTGCGAACTGTTCATACCACTTGTATCTCTTCGTTTGATTCTAATAGCCTGAAGACAGCATACCTCCACCTCATAACGAACGCGCAGTCCAGACTTAAGCCTCAGCTTTTCCTGTGATGAAGCCACTTCAATGCCTACTTGCTCCAGCCGCCTGATTCGTTCACCAGAGGGCATCCCTTGGTATCTCCTTACTGCCTCCTCCGCTTCCTCCATCACATTCATCCTTTCCCCTCCCTTCATCTGGTTTTACGAAAATTTTAATCGCATCAAATAGTACATTACATTCAACGTTTACCTCACATCGCCTAATCTCTTTCTGCCTTCCATAATAAAATAAAAAAAAGAGGGCTTACGCCCTCTTCGTTGCCGCTTCCGGCGCATATGATACCTTAAAGTTGAACAACAGGTACGATGAACTTACAGCTCATCGTCCAGCAGATCGGGATCGAGATCATCATAATCTCCATCGCTGCTGCCGTAGTCGTAGTCCTTATCCTCATAATCTCCACAACCATCCGTGCACACTTTCACACAAACCTTAGTTTCAGCTACCAGTTCAACAGCGAATTCCCGTTCCACCCGGATAATTACGCTGCCTCCACCTGCTGATACTGTGGCTTCCACACAACTTGGTTCCTGCGTTGATTCCGCAGATACCTCTACCGTGGAAGCCCGGTGCTTTGGATCCAGGTAAGACAGAGGCACATGTTCTACATACGACACCGTTTCTTTGGCTACATCCGTCTGCGAGTTTTTGTCATAGGAATACCAAATGTTGATATCGTAAGTACCAATAACTTCAATCCCATCTCCCGCTGATACGGCTTCATATTGGTGGTTGATAATCCAAGCCCCCAAAATACTGGTCGGACCATTTGGCGGAGTCACGGTATGTGTTACGGTAGAGAACTTACGACCTTTGCCGCAGATCGCCTTCGTGATGATCTCTCTACATTGATGTTTATGACTCAATGACATCTTTAAACCTCCTCCATACAATCATTCACTACAAGTGTATGCAGGGCATCCGTCTAGGGTGACAACTATTTTCTATTATTCATTTGTAGATTGAGAACGATCCGAAATCGGTGACGGCGCTTTGTCCTTCTTCGCGATCTTAAGATACAGCGCGAGTTCGCGGCATAGCTGGAGAATTGCAGAACGAATCTCGAATTCTTCCCTTGTATCTGGCAGCTCCATACGTCTGAATTCTTCTTGTACATCTGCAAGAAGTTTTTCGGTTCGTCCAGTGTATGACTCTGTCAGTACATCCTGACTAAGCTGATCGAACAGCTCTGAGACCATCTCGGCATGAGGCATCTTCTGATATATCTGAGATACAAGATGCATCATATGCTGAATCGAATCCAGCTGCGTTTTCCGCATGTAGAAATATACGCTCCATTCCTCATTAGGATGGATCACTTGATTTTCGAGTGAGCGCTTCGCTGCTTCAATACCACCGAGAACGGCTTTATCTGCTTCAATAAGCTCTTTACCTGCCCATACTTCATTCGGATTACGCAGTGTAGCTGCAAATTCTTTGAAAATGACTGAGAACAGTTCATCGATTCTTTTACGAATACGTAACATCTGCGGGTCTGCAGCAGGCATATAAGCCAGATTTACGATCATGGCAGAACCCAGACCAATTAATAGCAACGCGACTTGCACCAAGATAATGTGTACATCCATTTCTCCACCGCTGAATACACGGAACACCACGACAGACCCTGTCACAATGCCTTCTTTAAACCCGGCTCGAACAATGACCGGAAATGCAATTAATATGTATACCGCCAACACCCAATAATGAAAACCGAGAAAATGAAAAAGCACACTGGCAAACAGTAGCCCCACGACTGACGCGAAGAAACGCGCTGATATTGTACGGATACTTTTTTTTCTGGTTACATCCACACCTAGGATGGCAAGCAATCCTGCCGATGTCGGACCAGGTAGTCCGCACCAATCCGCAATCAGTACAGCCATTAGTGCTGCGATTGCGGTTTTTATTACCCTAAAGCCCATTTAACATTCCATCTCCTCTAAGCTGAAAAAAATTCATAGCCAGCTCGTCTCCCTCCGGAATTCAACGCTTTGCACGCTTGTCTGCTGGTACGCGTTCAATCCTCTGATACAACAGATCCCACCGATGGTATGCATAACGCTACAAACGATAATGCTAGTATTACACAACTTGCAGCAATCCATTGCTCTTCCATATCAAAAACAAGGAATGATGTATGGTAAGGTTATGATTGAAATGACAAACGACATCAACCGACATGCACAGGCATGCCGGTCATAACAATGCGCCCCCAAGAGGACGCTGGCTAATCCATGCGACGGAACCATCAGGCTCTCTATTTCAATCGTCATCTGTATTCCCGACTGCGCGGAATATCGTAATTGTATGGTACTTGATTTTGTCTGTTCGGGCAACGTGACACCTCTTGTGAAATTGTATACATATCATTTCATAGGCCAAAAATCCTTTTTTAGCGGCACTATAATGATCTGCGTCCTGCTATTAATTTACGTTCAACATATACCACCAGTTGGTACATGGCAGTGGCGACAACAGCAATAATTAATAAGCTGGAGAGTACCAACGTGAAATTAAACACCTGGAATCCATAGATAATTAGATAACCTAGACCCTGTTTTGCAACCAAAAATTCACCTACGATTACACCAACCCATGCCATACCAACATTTACTTTGAGCGTAGACACGATGGCAGGAAACGACGCAGGCAGAACAACTTTCTTGAAAACTTCAGTACGATCCCCACCAAATGTGCGAATTACTTTAATATAATTACGATCCACCTCATTAAAGCTGTTGTACACTACAAGCGTCGTAATAATGACTGTAATGGATAACGTCGTCATCACGATGGCTGTAAAGCCAGCACCAAACATCACAATAAAAATTGGACCCAGCGCTACCTTCGGCATACTGTTGAACACAACCATATACGGATCAAGCACCTTGCAGAGAAAAGGAGACCACCAGATCAGGACAGCAAGTAATGTTCCTACGAGTGTCCCCAGCAAAAAACCGACTGCCGTCTCCCCTACAGTAACCCCAACATGCACCCAGATTTCCCCACTCGCAACATCCTTGCCGATTTGACTGAATATTTTACTCGGATAACTAAACAGCAATACATCAATCCAACGCATCCTTCCAGCAAGTTCCCATAAAAGAAACATACCTACCAGCAGGGATAACTGTACCGCAAGCACCTGACGACGCCATCTCGCTACCTGCTGAATGTGGTTTTGATATAACTCTTTCATCCAGACCTCGCGGTTTTCCTGCTTTCGTTTTGCCTGATTCACTCGATATTCTCACCTCCTCCGGACTGTTCAAGCTCGCTCCATAAAGCTTGAAAAAGTTCGTTGAATCCTTCCTGCTCCCGAGCAAAAAAAGGCTGAGCCTCCCGTATCGCTGCTGGAACAACAAACTCCTTACGTATGCGACCCGGGTTACGATCAAGCACAATAATCCGATCACTTACAGCAATAGCTTCGGATAGATCATGGGTTACAAGCACTGCCGTTTTCCCTGACTCCTTCAAAATATCAGATACCAGATCTTCCAACTGCAGCTTGGTCTGGTAATCCAGCGCAGAGAACGGTTCATCCAACAGCAATAATCCTGGGTCAGTCGCAAGTGTGCGTATAAGAGCAACTCTCTGCCGCATGCCACCAGACAATTCGGATGGGTACTGATTCTCCGTTCCCGCAAGCCCCATATCTGCCAGTAGTTCACGTGTTCGAATTCGACTTCGGTCGTCCAGTCTGCCTGTAAGTTCAAGTCCAATCAGTGCATTGTCCAAAATAGTTCTCCAGGGGAATAGATAGTCCTGTTGCAGCATATAACCTACTTGGGAAGACGGGCCTTCAACCAGTCTTCCTTTGACGCTAACTTCACCTGCTGTCGGCGTAAGCAGCCCGGCGATGATCGACAATAAGGTCGTTTTGCCACATCCACTTGGGCCGACTAAGCTGACAAATTCTCCTTGATTCACACGAAGGCTTAGGTTCTCAATCACCAAGGAAGCTTCACGTTCACTGACATACACTTGCGAGATCCCTTCCAATCGGATTACCGTTTCGGATTCAGGCATTTACGATCACTTCCTTTCCTGAACACCTTCTTACTTCGACGCCGCGGCTTTTTCCGCAAACGCATTATCCACAATCACTTCTCCATCCACACGTTCCTTCAGTTCGCCTGCCGCACTCATCACATCCAGTAGATTGTTCCACTCATCCTCATCAATAATCGGATCCGTCGCATACGTACCTTGTTCCTTATACCGATTCACACTGCTGATCAGGATCGCTGGATCGATATCCTTGAAGAATGGAAGAATGACCTCAGCAATCTCTTCTGCGGTATGAGAATCCACCCATAGCTGCGCTTTGTGCAACCCATTGGTAAACTTCTGAACCACTTCTTGGTTATCGTTAATAAAGCTTTGTTTGGTCATGAACACGGTATAGGGCAGCTTCCCACTCTCCGTTCCGAATGATGCTACGACTTTCCCGCGTCCCTCTTGCTCAAAAATAGATGCCTGTGGTTCAAACAGCTGCACATAATCTCCCGTACCCGATGCAAAGGCGGACGCGATATTCGCAAAATCCACATTTTGAATCAGTTCGAGATCCTGATGTGCATTGATTCCATGTTTGCTTAATGCAAACTCTCCTGCCATTTGCGGCATACCGCCTTTTCGTTGTCCTAAGAACGTGCTCTCTCTTAATTGATCCCAGTCAAAGGTATCCTCTGTATTCCGGGCAAACAGAAACGTTCCGTCGGTCTGGGTAAGCTGTGCAAAGTTAATGACCCGATCCTCAGCACCCTGCTGGTACACATAGATGGACGTTTCTGCTCCCACCAAGGCGATGTCAACAGAGCCAGCAAGTAACGCCGCCATCGTTTTATCCCCGCCAGCCGTCGTTTGAATATCCACCTCAAGCCCTTGTTCTTCAAAAAAACCTTGAGCCACAGCAACATATTCTGGTGCATAGAAGACTGAGCGCGTAACCTCACCTATTGTAATTTTGGACTCATTTTTTTCTTGGTTACAGCTGGTGAGTGCAACGATGACAATGAGCAAAATAACGATCGCTCGGATGAACCAGGGCGTGTATTTCATCATATTCCCCTCCTTTTTGGGCTTCCATTGTTTCTCTACTAACAATATGCGGAAGCCCAGCAAAAGGTTAAGAAGTTGCACACAAAAGAAGAGCGAGGCTCGTTCGCCCCGCTCTTGCAAATTAAATATGGTTGTTGCCTGATTTACAGCTTATATATTTCAGCGTATTTCTCTTCCAAATAATCAGCCAAATAATCTGGATTCAATTCTTCTCCTGTTACTGCCATGATTAATTCAGAAGGTGTACGTGTTCTGCCATAACGATAAATTTTGTCCGTCAACCATTCCTTGATTGGAATGAGATTGCCTTCAGCGATATGGGCATCGAATTCGGGCATCTCTTTGCGCAACGTATGTAGAATCTGTGCCGCATACATGTTGCCGAGAGAATACGATGCAAAATAACCGAAATCTCCACCGGACCAGTGAACATCCTGAAGCACGCCTTCACCATCATTCGGCGGTGCAATACCAAGATACTCCTTGTACTTTTCATTCCACGTTTCCGGTAGATCCTTCACTTCAAGCCCTTCATTGAACAGCATTTTCTCAATCTCATACCGGATAATAATATGCAGGTTATACGTCAGCTCATCTGCATCAATCCGAATTAACGAACTCTCTACACGGTTAATTGCGCGGTAGAAATCCTCCAGCTCAACTTCGCTAAGCTGCGGGAAATGTTGCTGTAAATCCTTGTAATAGCGTGACCAGAACGGAAGACTGCGGCCAATCATATTCTCCCAAAGGCGGGACTGAGATTCGTGAATCCCCATCGACGTTCCTTCTGCAAGGAGTGTGCCTGCCAAGCTATCATCAATATTTTGTTCATACAAGGCATGTCCACCTTCATGCAATGAACTGAAGACCGCACTCGCCACATCATCCTGCAAATAGTTCGTAGTGATCCGCACATCACCTGGGTTAAGACCTGTAGCAAATGGATGAACACTCTCGTCCAAGCGACCCGCTTCAAAGTCATATCCCATTTGTTCCAAAATAAATAGACTGAACTTCTCTTGTTGTTCTGTATCAAACAACTGGTTCAAGAAGGATGTGTCAGGTTTGTGATCCGAAGCATTGATCTTCTCCTGTAAAGGAACTAAGCGGTCTTTAAGACGAGCGAATACCGCATCGACCTTCTCCACTGTAAGATCAGGCTCATACATATCCAGCAACGTATCATAACGCGTATCCTTGACACCCCAATAATCAATAAACTCCTGTTTGAGTTTAACAATGTCAGTGAGATACGGAGAAAATCCAGCAAAATCGCTGTTATGCTTGGCATCTTCCCATGCTGTTTCTGATTTAGCTGTCAGTACAGTGTAAGCTTGAACTTTCTCAGGAGGAACGGACTGACTACGATCGTATTCCTTTTTGCAATCTTCCACCTGGCGGCGATCAAGATCCTCAAGTTGTTGTAATACGTCAGGCTGAGTCAATGTATCGAGGTATGATTTCATTTCAGCAGAAGTTTGTAGCTTGAAAGCTTCGGTAGACAACATACCCAGAGTTTCGGATCGTGTGGGAACACCTTTCTTAGGCGCACCTGTGCGTAAATCCCAGTGAAGCAATCCAATGGCTTCATGATAACTTTTGATTTTGCGAACTAAAAGACGAAAAGATTCCAAATGTTCTAGTGTTTGTTGATCCATTGTTACGCTCACCTCTCCAAATTTAATAGTTTTCCCTATTGATGATACTTTTTGAAATGGCTATAATCAACTTTTAACAGAGGCAAATTGAATTAGGGTTCTAAAATGAAGCCATAATGATAGATGCTGACGGTAATGATTGAAGCAATACGGCTTACGCTAGGACAAGCTACACGTAATGTAATTGGCCGTGCTCATCGTATTTAATCACAGGAGGCAATGGATATGAACAACATTCAAGAGATTCTGGAACACAACAAAACATTTGTCGAGTCAAAAGAATACGAAAAGTATACGGCTGGTAAGTTCCCAACCAAAAAAATGGTTATCATCACATGTATGGATACCCGGTTGGTTGAATTGCTGCCCAAAGCCATGAACTTGAAAAATGGCGATGTAAAGATCATCAAAAATGCAGGCGCGATCATCTCCCAGCCTTTTGGTAGTGTTATGCGTAGTGTTCTTGTTGCTCTCTATGAGCTTGGAGCCGATGAAGTTGTTGTAGTTGGTCATAAGGAATGTGGTATGGCTTCCCTTCATGCGGAAACGATGATTGGTCATATGTTGGAGCGCGGCGTATCAGAGGAAGTACTGTCTACACTTGAAAACTCTGGCATCCGCCTGAACAAGTGGCTGCGCGGGTTTGACAGTGTTGAAGAAGGGGTAAAACATACTGTGGAAGTGATTAAGAAACATCCACTACTTCCACCTAACGCACCTGTCCACGGCTTGGTGATTGACCCACATACGGGTAAACTTGACCTTGTCGCTGATGGGTATAGCGTGTAGACATCTCTCTCATATGCTTTTGGGTGCGAACCTTCCGGGTTCGCACTCTTTTTTTGTCTAAATTAAGGCAGTTTAGCTGTCAGGTTGTCAAACCATACAGTTTCAGTGTACACTTTTATGAAAGCGGTCAAAGAATACAATTGTATTGTTTTCTCTGGCTCAGCCCTAATATTAAGGAGACATGTGCATGAACATACTTTCCTACGGATTGCTCGGGCTGCTTACCCGCGAGGAGTCGTCAGGTTATGATCTGATGCTGAAAATTCAGCCACACTGGCAGGCTAAGCATAGTCAGATCTATCCCCTCCTGTCCAAGATGGAAAACGATGAGTTATTATCTTCCCGCTGGGTGCAACAGTCTGACAAACCGGACAAGAAAATGTACGCAGTCACGGACAAAGGTATTGAAAAACTGCTTGGATGGATGATCACTCCGGTCACTGCGCCCGTTACACGCGATGAATTCAATCTTCGCATATTGTGTGTCGGTATTGCAGAGGACGGAAGCATGAGACGCATCCTCAATGAGCGTAAAAACTGGTTTAACGAGCGAATACGATATTTTGAAGATTTGAAATCTCGCATCCCGCAGGATAATTTACGTGTGGGAAGTCGAGAGTTCGGGAGCTATATTCTCGTGCAGAAGGGCTTAATGAACGCTCAAACCGGCCTCGAATGGTGTAATTGGGTCACCCAGTTATTAGATGGTCAAGCGGCGATTCAGGATCCAATCCCGGTCATTTCGGAAAATTAAACAAAATTTGAAACGTTTCCGCGAGTTAACCGTATTACTTAAGCAAGGCTGTATTTTATGGAGAAATCCAACAACATTAATCGGGGGGTTACGATCTTTACAATGAAGAAAAAATTCGGTATTAAACATCTTATGATGGTGTTCATGGCATTTACATTACTGTTCGCAACAGTTGGTGTGGTTAACCCAGATTCAGCCGATGCAAGACGTGGCGGCGGTTTCAAATCAGGTACGAAAAGTTATAGCAATACTCCTAAGAAATCGGATTCCAATAACAATGTAAGTCAATCGAACAGCAATAACAACTCAGGTACAGGCGCAGCTGCAACAAACCGTGGTGGATTCTTCGGCGGTGGCGGCGGATTCATGAAAGGTATGATGCTTGGTGGTTTGGCTGGATTGATGTTCGGTGGATTGTTCGGCGGCATGGGAGCTCTGGGTAACATCCTTGGATTGCTCGTAAACGTAGCTGCTATTATGTTGATTGTTATGCTTGCGATGACACTCTTCAGAAAGCTCACCAACCGTAAACCAGCGGCAGACGGACGTTATAATCGCCGTGATGATCGTGATGATGACCGTAACAGAAACGGACGGTACTAATTCCTATGGTTCTGAGCATGGATGAAATCGTGAATGCGATCTGCCTTCACATGGCAGAACGTAAAGGTGTACGACCAACTGATGTTAACGTTGAATTGAGCTGGGAGGAAGACACAGGATACTCCGCTGAAGTCTGGATTCAAGGCCGAAGTCAATTTTTGGTTGAATCCAACATGATTGAAGCGATTCTGCGTTATCTCCACAGTGAATATAATATTCGAGCTTATCGTGAAGATATACGACTGGATCTTGATGAAGAGATTACAGCGATTGTAAATCAACACTAATTAAGCTTGAAGCACTAGTAAAACCGCCCCCCTTTGATCTAATCAAAGGGGGGCGGTTTTGTATTGCTGTCTTTTTTACTTCAACTTCACCAGGCTGTAGTTCTTCTTCCCTTTACGGATAATGATGAACTTCCCACCGATGGCATGCTCTGCAGAAACGTTAAATTCCAGCTCTGTTACTTTCTCACCGTTCATGGAGATTGCACCTTTGGTAATATCCTCACGCGCTTGACGTTTTGATGGCTCTAAACCAAGATCCACCAACCAGTCAACGATATTTTTAGCTTCGCCTTCCGTTTCAAAGGTAGGCATTTCTTTGAAGCCCTGCTCGATCTCATCTGCCGTCAAGGAACGAATATCTCCACTGAACAAGGCTGCTGTAATCCGTTTAGCCTGCTCCAGCATGTCCTCACCATGCACGAATCTCGTCATTTCTTCAGCGAGTGCCTTTTGTGCTTCACGTTTATGCGGCTCTGTCTCCACCTTTTGTGCCAAGGCCTCGATCTCCTCTTTACTCAAGAACGTGAAGTATTTCAAGTATTTCACGACATCACGATCATCCGTGTTCGCCCAGAACTGGTAGAACTCAAATGGTGTCGTTTTGTTCGGATCCAGCCAGATTGAACCACCTGCTGATTTACCGAATTTAGTGCCATCTGCTTTGAGCATGAGCGGAATCGTCAGACCGTACGCTTTAGCCTCAGAGCCTTCTTTTTTACGAATGAGATCAAGACCACTCGTAATGTTTCCCCATTGATCAGAGCCGCCGATCTGCAATTGTACGTCTTCATTCTTGTACAGGTGCAGGTAATCAAGTGATTGGAGAATCTGGTAGGAGAATTCAGTGAACGAAATTCCGTCCTCAAGTCTGCTCGCCACGACGTCTTTAGCAAGCATCGTATTGAGGTTGAAGTTTTTGCCGTAGTCACGTAAAAATTCAATGACATTGATCTGGTGTGTCCAGTCATAGTTATTTACCATGCGTACCTGATTGTCGCCTTCGGTCACAAAAAGCTTTTTCAACTGAGCTGTCAATGCATTCACATTGTCTTGAACTTGCTCCAATGTCTGCAAAGAACGCTCAGACTGACGTCCACTTGGATCACCAATCGTACCTGTCGCTCCGCCAATCAAAATGACTGGACGATGTCCTGCCTGCTGGAAACGCTTGAGCATCATAAAAGGAATCAAATGCCCGATATGCATACTGTCTCCTGTAGGATCGACACCACAGTACAAGGAGACCGACTTCGACCCAATCAGCTCACGCAGTCCTTCCTCATCCGTCTGTTGGTTAATGGCTTCGCGCCATTCTAATTCATCAATAATATTCACGAATATACAACTCCTTCTCCAGTTTCATAATCCTCAGCTCATGAGATACGTGAGTCAGCAAGAAACACTTCTGGGCAGCTTTTTTTGGACACAAAAAAATCGCCTCCTTGTCATCTGTTGACATAGGGACGATTCATAACCGTGGTACCACCCAACTTGCACAGACATTGAAACCAACCTGTTGTCTGTACCGCTTTTGGCGAAATATCGTTCGCCATCCCGCTTGGCATTACCCAAGATACTCCAGAGTGTAATTCGCAGCCCTTGTATGTATCAGGTTCCATCAACCCCTGACTTTCTGTAACAGGGACAAAGCCGCTACTGCGCTCTATCATCGTAGTTCATGTATTAGATTATAGCCAGTATAGCGGAACCTTTGAGTCAATGCAAGACCAAGTAATCTCTACCTTATATGCTTTGCGAATCTATGGTTGGTCACCAATATTATTCTCAAGATACTTTTCAAAAAAAGATGCTTTGGAAACAGCGTTCGTCCATATTATACACCAACAGATAAAGACCTATGCTCTTCAGCTCTGTTCAAGTTCCCGCCTCTTGCCACTCTCGTGCCAATGTAGATATACTCCACCAATCTGTTGGAAAGCCTCCTTAACATCCGAGTTCAGTTCTGCATAGACAGCCTCCGTGTACTTCAAATGTGTATGTACATTGTCAACTCCATGCCGTTTCATAAGTTCAACATGCGCAATCGTAAAAATAATATCTTCCAGTAACCAGTATAGAACTTCGTCTGTTTGCTTCAATCGCTTCTTCAACATAGGCATTCCCCGCTCATAGATTGTAACTATATAGGCGGTTTTGCCCACTTCTACATAAGGCACACCCTCCCATTTAAACGCCTCAAATAAACGATTAATATTGCCCGCTAACTGATCCGGAGGTAAAGATGTATGCTTGAGTAGTTCAGCTAGTGCATCTGCAATTTCTTGTTTGTTCAGCAAATGTGACATATTCACACTCCTATAGCCTGCCGATTTAATACGGGATTTCCTCCCACTATTCAAGGCTTGTCCTCGACATTGATTCACTTTATATATCTTAACCTTCATCCTTACACTATTCCATTAAAAAAGCTGCCCTTAGGCAGCCTTAATTTATTTCATTTTACGAATAACACTAGATGTGGTGCGATAATTACATATTACCATGTTTTATTCTTAGGTTTAAGTACCGCAGAATGTTCGATAAGATGAGTCACATGTGGCAGGGACTTCGGTGTACTCTGAACGTTCAATCGAATGGTCGAATGGATTTGACAGCACCTCAACTAGTTTCTCTACCAAACTAAGATCCCCATGATTTTCCGCACGATCCAGCGCTTCCTCTACTCGATGATTCCGTGGAATGACCGCTGGATTATGATTGCTCATCAGTTGTCGTGCTTCTTCTCTGGATTGAGGCTGTCTCTCCAACCTTGTCTGCCAGTGTGTATGCCACTCCTTGAATGGATCAAGGTCAGCGAGATTAGAAGGATGAGTCTTATCGAAAGTTAGATCCAAGAAGGTATTGGTATAATCTGCTCCGGCCTTCTCCAGCGTTTCCAAGAGATCCTTCACCAATGTTTCGTCCTCAGGCTCCGCATTAAACAATCCAAGTTTGGCTCTCATGCCAGACAACCACGCTTGATGATACAAGTCAGAGTATTGGGAGATGGCATCCTGGGCAATTTGCACAGCTTGATCCTCATCCTCATGTAATAACGGCAATAGAGACTCTGCTAAGCGCGTTAGGTTCCATCCCGCAATGTAAGGCTGATTGCCATAAGCATACCGCCCCTGAGTATCTATTGAGCTGAACACAGTTCCTGGTTTGTATACATCCATAAAAGCACATGGCCCATAATCGATCGTCTCGCCGCTTAACGTCATATTATCCGTGTTCATGACCCCGTGTATAAAACCAACCAGTTGCCACTGAGCCACCAGCGATGCCTGGCGTTTGATTACTTCTTCAAGCAGAGAGCGGTAGCGGTGCTCATCCAGTTTGATGTCCGAATAGTGACGCTCCAGCGTGTAGTCCGCCAAAGCCCGCAATTCCTCTACCGTTCCCCACCTTGCTGCATACTGGAATGTACCTACACGCACATGACTGGAAGCCACACGGGTTAGTATAGCCCCTGGCCGCTCCGTTTCGCGAATGATGGCTTCTCCTGTTGAAACAACAGCGAGAATTCGCGTTGTAGGAATGCCTAAGGCGTGCATGGCTTCACTAATAATATATTCACGAACCATCGGCCCAACAGCCGCACGTCCATCCCCTCCGCGAGAATATGGCGTTCTCCCAGATCCTTTTAATTGAATATCTACGCGTTCCCCTTCTGGGGTAATCTGTTCACCTAGAAGTAATGCACGTCCATCCCCCAGCATATTGAAATTTCCAAATTGATGACCTGCATACGCTTGAGCCAAGGGCTCAGCCCCTTCGGGTGTGAGGTTGCCAGCAAAAATAGCCGCCCCTGCATCACTGTTCAGCTCTTCTGTATTTAAACCAAGTTCCCTTGCAACTGTATCATTAAAAATGATCAAGTGAGGGGACTGCACAGGCCCCGCTCCCTGCTTCGTATAAAACGTCTGTGGTAATTGTGCATAACTGTTATCAAAATTCCAGCCTGTCGCAAGCTTTGCTGTTGGCATGATATCACTACACTCCTTTTCCTTGAATACAAGGTTATTGTTGCCTACTCAAGCAATGCTCATTTATGTAGTCGCATGAAAAATTCATTGATAGCGAACATGACACTCATGTTCTTGTAGAAACTTTAGCATATTCAGCCCAAATTTGCATGCTTATTCCGTAAATACAGAGCTGTTAACTCTGATAAATAGTATAAAGATGAACCTGACTATCGTCCAATCACAATTATCAATCGGTGAACGATTCCAACTTTTCGAACGACAACACAAAAACAGCTAATCCATAGTCTAACCCATAAACTAGCTTTTGCTGTTGCTGATTCAATTCATTCTTCACTTTTACTTCTCGTCAATTATTTAAGGGGCAACGGATAGTCTGATACGATAACATTCTCAACCCATCCATTAAGAGAAGCTACGAATGCTTGATGAGCAGGATGTGGTCCGTAGGCGCGCAAAGCCTGCTGATCTTCAAAGGTTACTCTTAATCCAATCGTATAACCTTGAATTCGGTCTGTCTCTTCCGTTTGGTTAATACCTGCTGTCAATTCAAGAATGCCCGGAATCTTCTCCTTTAGTGCCAACAATTGATCTACAAACTCCTGCTGCTTAGCCAGTGTGGTCTGATCGTTAAACTTAAAAATAACTAAATGTTCGAACACGTTATTTTCCTCCTTTGTCTGCCTTGAAGCATAGCTTGTTAGTAGTTAATCGTTTACAATCTAAGATGCTCAAATTGTAATGCAAACCGCAATATCATTCAAGAAAATTCCTTCTTCTCCCTTTATACTATGTATAACTTACTAGAAAGAAGGTGCACCATATGACACGTGAAGTGCGAACCGTCGTTTATGATACAGATCTACAATTGGAAGCCTATCAATTCGAAGGTATTATGCAGAAATTCCCGAACCATTTTCATGACTATTACGTCATTGGTTTTATTGAGCAAGGTAAACGTTACCTCGCCTGCAATAACAAGGAATATATGCTGAACAGTGGTGATGTCATTATTTTCAATCCGCAGGATCCTCATGCCTGTGAAGGGATAGATGGTAGAACTTTGGACTATCGATGCATCAACATTCAACCTGAGGTGATGAGAAAATATGTGCAGGAAATTACCGGTCAAGACTACCTTCCCCGGTTTACAGAACCCGTGCTCTATCAGAGTGAACTCTGCACGTCATTACATGAATTACACTTGATGATCTTGGAAGGTCAATCCGATTTCCATAAGGAAGAAGCATTGTTAATGCTATTGGATCAATTGATCAGAGATCATGCGGATGCGCTGGCTCCAGTAGCATCACAGGATCTCACCACCGAAATCAGACGTGTCTGCGAGTACATAGAAGCCCATTATATGGAGCCGATTATGCTAGATCAGTTTGTCGAGATGACAGGTCTGAGCAAATATCACTTGCTACGCTTATTTACAACCCAAAAAGGCATTTCTCCCTATCGCTACCTGGAAACGATTCGCATTAGTCATGCCAAGAAGCTGCTTGAACAAGGTGCACTCCCTATTGAAGTTGCTACGCGGACAGGCTTCAGTGACCAGAGCCACTTTACGAATTTTTTCAAAAAACTGATCGGGCTCACCCCTCGGCAGTATAGACGCATTTTTAATCATGAAGCTAGCGCCAGCGCTGCGAAAGATAGCATATGATGACACATGAACGTCAGCTCTCAACTGGGCATATGCTTGCTCTATTTACAATACTCATCTGGGGAACAACATTTGTCTCTACCAAACTTCTGTTGATCGATTTCACACCTGTGGAGATATTGTTCTTTCGTTTCGTTATCGGATATGTTGTCTTGTTTCTGCTGTATTCCAAACGAATACCCCTGGTCTCATTTAGAGAAGAAATGCTCTTTGCAGCGGCAGGCTTGTGTGGGGTAACCCTTTATTTCCTCATTGAAAATATTGCTTTAACGTACACACTTGCATCGAATGTAGGGGTTATTGTCAGCATCGCGCCATTTTTCACTGCTGTACTTGCACACTTTTTCCTTCATGGAGAGCGTCTGAATCGCTCCTTTGTACTAGGATTCGCCTTTGCACTATCTGGCATCATACTTATTAGCTTGAACGGCAGTTTTTTATTGAAGCTGAACCCCATTGGAGATGTTCTCGCTTTTCTCGCACCTATGGTCTGGGCAGTCTACTCCGTTCTCATGCGCAAAATCGGCGCTTTAACCTATCATACGATCGGTGCAACACGTAAAGTATTCTTCTATGGCTTGGTTTTCATGCTGCCAACCTTGTTTATGTTTGAATTTGACCTTAGGCTGGTGCGGTTCGCCAACATGAACAATCTTGCCAATCTTCTGTTTCTGGGTATAGGAGCCTCTGCACTCTGCTTTGTCACTTGGAACCGAGCTGTACGGGTACTTGGTGCCGTGAAAACGAGCATCTATATTTATCTTGTACCTGTAATTACAGTCGTTGCATCTGCACTCATACTGGACGAAGCGATGACTTGGTTTACCATCCTGGGGGTTGCACTAACCTTGCTTGGATCTTACTTATCCGAAAAAAGAAGTACCGGTCATGTCGATACTTCAAGTAATGTAGCTGGAAAATCCACTAGTCGATCATTGTAATAGGGAAAGAAGCTTGTCCAATTCTATTGGCTCCAGATGTCTCCATTTGCCTCTTTCCAGATGATCCAGCGTAATATTCATAATACGTACCCGCTCCAGCTTCATCACTCTATATCCCAGTGCTTTGCACATGCGTCGGATCTGCAAGTTAAGCCCTTGTGTCAATATGATGCGAAAAACAAATTCACCCTCACGATACACCTCGCAAGGCTTGGTAACGACATTTAGAATCTCAACCCCCGCCGACATCGCATGGATAAACTCATCTGTTAGAGGTCTATCAACGGTTACGATATACTCCTTCTCGTGATTATGCTCAGAGCGCATCATTTTGTTAACGATATCTCCATCATTGGTTAATAAAATCAAGCCCTCTGAGGCTTTGTCGAGTCTACCAACCGCAAAAATTCGCGAGGGATAATTGACATATTCAATGATATTGCCCGCAACGCTCTCGGCAGCCGTACATACAATGCCAATAGGCTTATTCAGTGCTATGTATACACGTTCACGTTCTTCCCTAGGAATTTCTTGTCCATCGATAAGCACGATATCACCTGGCTCAACACCAGCCCCCCTTTCACACACTTCTCCATTGATCGTAATGCGCCCAGCAGCAATCAAGCGATCGGTTTCTCTGCGTGAGCAGTAACCCGTCTCACTGATGTATTTGTTAATTCTCATGTTCCACCATCCTTTATAATTGAAACGGACTTTTTGGGTAACCTCTTTTTTAGTACCTTGTACTGATTTCTATTCATGTCTTAGCCTTATATAATTTAGAGAAACAATACGATCTACCCTTATGTATAAAGAACGCTAACCTAATGTTCATTGAGAGGAGATTTTATGGACAAGAAGTTACTTAAGACTCTGAAGAAATTATATCATTACTCGAATGGCGTGTACGACCGCGAACGTCAAGTTACATTGTACCAGGTTGACACACTGACTGCTGCAGAACAAGAACTCTTGCAAGTTCACAATTGGAATGTGAATGACATCGTACAGATCGAACATGATGTAATCATAGACAAGCTGATTGCTCTACAACAAAATGAGAGCTTATCCTGGCGTACAATTACTGATGCTTTCATTGCAGGAGTAGGCGGCAGTTATCCGAGGGGCATTTCGACACTTGCAAGCTACCATATGATGATTCATACCACTCCGCATATATACGAACAAGCCGAGAGGTTTCTCATGTGCAAAATCTGCGGGTTTAGTCACAACGACAATGGCTGGGAGAATATTTCTTGGATTCGTTATGCCATCCACTTAGGGAATTATTATGGAGGCACTAGCCGTGGTGCTTATGTGGATCTGTATGAGATCGTACACCTGCTGGAGAAAACACCGATTACACCAACAGCAGACGATATCACTATTTTTAACCAACTGCTTATCAGTCTAGATGAGGCAACCGATGATGAATCTCCGGGCAAATATGAGAAGCGTCTCACCTCGAATAAGTTAATCAAAGGCACACCTGGAATCCGGCGTGGTATACTGCAATCTCTCGCCTTGGTTGGGGTTCTACCCAATCAGAAGCTGAGCCTCAGCCCAAATCATTGGACAAAAGTCGAGGATCTTCACCTTGCGGGGTTACAATTAAACAATACCAACGGCCGTTCAGATCTGGAGATGCCATGGGCAGGCTGGAGAGGGAATCATGGTGTCGATTGGACCCATGCGAAGCAGATTTTCGGATATGCCATCCAACATAAATCTTAAACCTACCGATATGTTCACTTTACGCTGGAAGCAGAACATTCGAAGTCAAAGCAATCACAACTAAGGAGCTTGATGATGAACCAAGTTACAAGAATGACATTTGAACCCAATCATGCCAATAAAGACTCAGGGATTTGGATCGGCGGTGACAAAGCATATGTACAAGAGTGGCCCCTTAATCCAGAGGGTGATCCTTTAATTCATCTCTTTTCAATCGATTGTAATCAACTTGCCAAGCATGTACCTTCTGCCTCTTTACCGGCAGATAGGTTCATCTCGGTATTCTCCACCTATTCGGCAGCAGATTATTTTCTGGATCAAGTAACATATACCGGGGATGAGCTGGAGTGGAATGAAAACATATTGGGAGGCTATACATATGTCTCAGTAACTCCTTCTTCTATAATGTCCGCCAGCCCTAGTTCATGCATACCGTTGTGTGGAATAACATTCTCGGAAGTTGAACTAAGGGAGCATGATTTTCCTGCATTCTCATTTCTCACCTCAAATTCACCTAATGGCATGCACGGAATCTCACATCTATTAGTTCATTACGATATCGTATGTCAGATTTATTCGGGTGATTTCCCGGCGCCATATCAAGATATATTAGGACTTTCCGATGCGAATGGATATTTAATGCTACGCAAAGATAACTCGTCAACTGAAGCGCCATTAGTAGGAATTTTCTTTGTGCAGACTGCTTGAATTTGGATTCTCAAATTACAGTTTAATCTTATTATGAACACGAAAAACAACCCAAACGGCCTCAATTCACACGAATTGGAGCTGTTTGGGCTTGCTTGCTGCGAGTTTGTTACATTGGAATACATCATACAGCGGAGTAACGTTTATACAGAGATATCCAATGTTCCTCCCAGATTGGGATGTGGAGCTGCCGACTTCAACATTTCAGTCATTTGTTGACCTTGCTGTTGCGCAAGATCTTTAGTCATAGACATGACTTGCAAGCCTGCGGATTGTTTAACCGATGCTTGACTCATGACTACAGACAATGCTGCGATATCCATAATCCACACTCCTTTCGTCTACAGGCTTTTGCACGTACATCATATATATCGGACAGTCGTGTCGAAATGATGAAGAAATGAATTGACTCTGTGCTTCTTTATTATGTTTTCTCTGTTCCTAGATCCGTTCTTCATGCTATAGTTTTAATAACTTAACTAAAATTCATCTCCAATGATCAAAATAAGTTAAATTCACAACAGGGAGAGATCTATATGAATGGCAAAAAATTCACGCTTATATTCACGGTAGTCAGTATTATCATTGTAGGAGCCATGGTTGGCGCATTGGTTGCAATCGTTCGGATGATGTCCAATTAATGAATTCACCCTAAATACTTCAATTCTCCATTCTCGCTTTTTACCCTTAGAACGACTTTGGCATT
Source organism: Paenibacillus tundrae (assembly GCF_036884255.1). NCBI lineage: Bacteria > Bacillati > Bacillota > Bacilli > Caryophanales > Paenibacillaceae > Paenibacillus > Paenibacillus tundrae. Next base: position 3,948,498 of record NZ_CP145605.1, read on the forward strand.
AACGTATTCTGGTGGCTGAATGAATTCCTGTCGGATCTCTGCCATCAGTTCCTTAATGACCTCTTCGACTTCCCCCAACGTGGTGTCTCTCGATACCAGTTTTGTGCGAACAATCTCATTTTGGCGATAGGCCTCGGAATACCCCTCGTGACCTTCTAATCCAAAGGCCTTAATTTCGAATTCCATTTTCATCAGATCCGACATTCATCAACCGTCCTTTCATCATATAAGAGTGCAGTTAGAATTCAATGGCCCATACTTCCTCCACACTCACCAAGCTGGAGTTACCCTTTAATTAAGCCATACTTCACAAAAGCATGGTATAATCCATCCTCTTGGACGGTACCCGTGACATCGTCTGCAATCGCTTTTAACCCAGGCTTCGCATTGCCCATCGCAACACCTACGTGACAGAATTCTAACATCTCCACATCATTCATCCCATCACCAATCGCAATGGTGTCTTCTCGGCTTATCCCTACATGTTCGATCAGATCGGCGATCGCTGAAGCCTTGTGCACACCCAATATCGTGAGTTCTCCGCTACCTTCACCAAAGATCGGCACGGTGCATTGAATGACTCCGAACTTTCCATTAAACTCCTGCTTAATGCGTTCAAACGGTACTATAGGATTCTCCAGAAAACAAACCTTATTGACGTCATGCTTGTACAGATCTGTTTCACCATAGGTGATCCCTGCAATAAATGGATGAGGCTGCTGTTCTTTTTTGGCTCGTGCTGATGGATCATTGTCTATATCGCCATATATGCGTCGCTCAAGGTGACCTTGCAGATTCCGGCTGCCATACAGTGCAGAGTTTGATTCCAGAAAGAAATCAATGTCATGTTCATTGAAAAAATCAACCATCTGGCGTACAGCTTCGACTGTAACCTTTTTGTGATATAACACCTGTTCGCCAAATTCCACATAGCCACCGCCTGCACCAATCAGGCCATCAAACCCCACTTCCCAGATCGCATCATAGACCTCAGCCTTGGAACGCCCCGTACAAAGATAGAGCAAATGCCCATTCTCGCGTGCTTGTTGACAAGCTTGTCGCGCTGATAACGGAAGGTTCCCTTCGTCATCTACCAACGTACCATCAATATCAATAAACACCATTTTAGGTTTCACTGTGTTCTGATTCGTTCTCTTCATCTCGTTATCCCTCATTGTGTAAGTCTATAGTCTGTTAATACGATAATGAGTTATCTTGGCGTGCGTTCGTCGATCAACCTCTCCAAAAATGCAGCAAAAGAATCAGCATATACTTCAGGTTCTCCATTTAAATAGTCAAGCCTAATTACCTTGTATTCCCCATTTTCATCTGCTGTTCGAATATCGAAATAATATATTTCATCCTCATCCGGGACAAAAAGCTCCACTTTCCCTTCCCGCTTCGCATCTTCATCAGCAAGACGATACATATACAAAATATCCGTATCCGCGTATTCTCGGTGTTCGGGAGGAGATATCGTAAGAATACCTGTCCCACTTAGGTGAGCTACACCATAATTCAGCAGCCACCAGCGATAGGAAGGTGGTAATGGAAAACCAAGCTCCTGTTCAATTTCAACAATCCAGCTCTCTTGAACCTGACGATTCGGAAACCAACGTAAGACTTGGGTATGCTCCAGTTTCTCAATTAGACTCGTATACATAAATAACTCCCCCAACTCGTGATATTAGGTAACAAAGAAATTACGTAAACGTTAAGGCCTTCAGATCTTGCCTGCTGGCTTATCCATATGTACAGTCTGCCAGTCATCGTTCTGTTCCGTAATAATGGTAAAACCTTGACGTTTCCAGAAATCTACAGCTCCAGGTAAAAAGTGATGTGTATGTAGGTACAGCGTTGTGTACCTCATGTCTCCCACCCTGTTTTCCAAGTCTTGCAACATCATCGATCCAATACCATATCTGCGATATGCAGGATCGACATAACATTTCACGATCTCGGCTGCGGACTCCTGTGGATATCGCCCTTGTATCACTTCAATTCGATCATCATATGGCAGAATTCCGATAGAACCAACGATCTGACCTTCACCCACCGTAGCTACCAAGAAAATTGCATCTTTGGACTCCATATAATGTGCACTGAATTGCTCAAAATCTAGAGGTAGTCTTGTGTGATCCAACATCGGAAACACTTCACGACGAACTCGCATGGCAAAATCAATGGCTTCCTGAATCTGGTGCACCTGAACGGGCGCTACTGTCGGTTTAATCAGAAATTGTGTCAAAACATTCCACGTTCCTTATCTCTGTATTTGGAGCTCATTGCTGGCACTTCTCAGAATGCTGTTCGTGCCGATCTGCTCTTCCATCCATCTTACCGAATTCCCGTCATCCTATCAATCTATCTGCACATCTAACCAAATTGGTAGAGCACCCACGCCATCTAATAGATTCTGCATACGATAAGTCGTATCATAATCCAAATTAGAGGGGGTATCTTCCATGTGGTTATGGATCAGCATCAGTGCAGTAACTGTCATGATGATAACCTGGTTCGTTTATCGTTATGTGGATTACGTGACGGAAAGTTCGTTTCATCCTCACGCTCCCAAGCAGCTTTTAGTCAAATTTAAAGAAGGGACAACCCCCGACGAGATGCACACGCTTCACCGGAAAGGTAGATGTAACGTTGCTGAGACGTATGAAGATATGGGCTGGTATCGTCTGGAATCTCGTAAAAACATGCATCGTATGCTCAAGCATTACAAGGATCATGAACTGATTGAGCATGCCGAACCCAATTATTACGTTAACACCTCTTTCACGCCTAACGACCCATTCTTCCCTTACCAGTACAATCTGCCAAAAATCAATGCTCCTGCTGCCTGGGATGTAAACCAGAGCAACAGCACGATCAAAATAGCCATCATCGATACAGGCGTGCAACTGAATCACCCCGAACTTGCCGCCAAGCTTCTCCCCGGTTACGACTATGTTGATTATGATAATATTCCCGAAGATGGGAACGGTCATGGTACCCATGTAGCCGGCATTGCTGCATCCATCACCAATAACGGTGTCGGGATTGCAGGTGTTGCACCACTAGCCTCCATCGTTCCAATTCGCGTACTGGATAACAACGGACAAGGAACGATGGGCAATGTCGGTAATGGGCTTGTCTTTGCAGCCAACAATGGTGTTCAAGTGATCAATCTAAGTTTGGGTGGTCCGATGGGCGAAGCATTCCTTCAAGCTGCCGTACAGTATGCTTGGGATCGAGGTGCCGTCATTATCGCTGCGGCAGGTAATGACAATACATCTTATCCAATCGTGCCTGCATCCTATCCCAACGTCATTGCGGTTGCTTCAACGAACCCTTCTGATCTAAAATCTAACTTCTCCAACTATGGCTCTTGGGTCGACATGGCTGCACCGGGCGACACCATCTTATCCACATATTTGGGTAGCTCTTATGCTTATCTTAGCGGAACATCAATGGCAGCTCCGCACGTAGCCGGAGTAGCTGCTTTGCTCGCTGCCAAAGGTAAAACAAACGCACAGATACGGGATGCCCTCTGCTTCGCTTCCGATCCAGTATCGGGTTCAGGCGTTTACTGGCAGTATGGACGGTTGAACGCCTACCAGAGCCTACAGGTACCTTAAACAGATCGAGTTTACTCAGGATCGCGTAAAGCATTCATATGTATCTTTGAGCGCCAACAAGTCAAAGTGTGACACCTAACTCATACATTCCATTCTACTATCAATCATAAAAAACCATAGGCCAACTGTTAAGATGTCTACCCTTTGGTTTGCTTATGCTCAATTCGATTTAAATTTTGGCCGCCTAAATCTCGATTCTATTTCAATCTCAGGTAGACCTAACTCCGGAAAAATCCATGTTGATTGACTACAAGTTGGCCTTAAAAATTAAATGGTAATTTCAAGTCATGCAAACAAAAAGCAATCCCGTTATAACGAGATTGCTCTTTGTTTTATTTAGTTATTGCTAGAAAAATGATTAGAAGTATTGTGCGCCATTATTAGCAATAACGTCTTTATACCAATGGAAGCTTTTCTTTCTCACTCTTCGCAGTGTACCTGTGCCGTCATTGTTCCGATCTACATAAATGTATCCGTAACGCTTCTTCATCTCACCAGTACCTGCGCTGACCAAGTCAATTGGCCCCCAGCTTGTGTAACCGAGAATCTCAACGCCATCCTGAATCGCTTCTGCCATCTCAGCGAAGTGGCTGTTCAGATATTCAATCCGGTAATCATCTTCTACGGTATCGTTGTCTAATAAGACATCCGTTGCACCAAGCCCATTCTCTACAATAAACAATGGCTTACCGTAACGGTCGTGTAGCTGATTACACGTAATGCGGAGCCCTTTGGGATCAATCGTCCATCCCCACTCTGAAGCTTGAAGATAAGGATTCTTCACGGAACCAAAGACGTTACCTTCGGTTGAATTCTTCAGCACTTCTGGATCAGCACTTGTACAACGGCTCGCGTAATAGCTGAACCCGATATAATCTACCGTGTTTTGTTGAAGAATATCTGCATCTTCCGGTTGCATATCAATATGAATGTTATGTTCTCTGAAGAATCGTTTCGTATACCCTGGGTATGCTCCCTTCGACTGCACATCGATGAAGAAGAAGGATTCTCGATCTAACTCCATCGCTTTCCATACATCATCCGGATTGGACGTGTAAGGATACACCATACCTGCCGCGAGCATACAGCCAATCTGTGCACCCGGAATAATCTCGTGACAAGCTTTAACTGCTAGTGCACTTGCCACCAATTCATGGTGTGCCGCTTGATATAATAGCTGTTCTTTGTCCTGCCCTTCCTTAAGTACAATTCCGGCACCGATATACGGCAGATGCAGCAACATATTGATTTCATTAAAAGTCATCCAGTACTTCACTTTACCCTTATACCGGTTGAATAACGTCTTCGCATATTTCTCAAAGAAACCGACCATTTTACGGTTTGTCCATCCACCATACGTTTCGACCAGATAAACCGGCACATCGAAATGGCAAATCGTCACTACCGGTTCGATGTTATATTTCAACAATTCATCAAAGACATTATCGTAGAATTGCAAACCTGCTTCGTTCGGCTCTGTCTCATCCCCATTCGGAAAAATTCGTGCCCAAGCGATGGAGAGTCTAAGACACTTGAATCCCATTTCGGCAAATAAGGCGATATCTTCCTTGTAACGATGATAAAAGTCAATCGCTTCATGTGAAGGATAAAACTCTCCCGCTTGAGGCACAAAAGAACTAAGATTACCGAGCGCAATGTTCATTCGATTGGCTCCCGTTGGAATCAAATCTACGGTCGTCAAGCCTTTGCCATCTGCTAGGTAAGCACCTTCCAATTGATTCGCTGCTGTTGCTCCTCCCCAGAGAAAATTCTCTGGGAAGGCTGTCAACTTCTCAAACATTGAGTAGCCCTCCCATATCATTGTGAATTCTGTTTATTTGATTGGACTTAATTTAGTACAGTGATCAATTTATCTTTTTCTTGAACAGATGCTTCTTTGGTTCCTACAACATCCAGATAGCTTGAAGTGTTTGTGATGATAATAGGTGTCACAATCTCATATCCTGCATCCTTAATCGCTTGCAGATCGAATTCCATAATCAGATCACCTACATTAACCCGGTCTCCATCTTTTACATGTGCGTTGAAATGCTGCCCTTTCAGTTGCACTGTATCCTGTCCGATATGGATGAGCATCTCTACACCATCATCAGTGACAAGACCAATCGCATGTTTAGTCCGATACACCGTTTGTACTGTGCCTGTAATTGGAGACACCACTCTGCCACTCGTTGGACGAATTGCAATCCCTTTACCCATGTGCTCTCCTGCAAACGTTACATCATTGATTTCTTTCAGTTGAACGATCTCACCAGCCATCGGGCTCATGATTTCATATCTGCTGTTTGGGTTTGGATCAAGTACTGGTGCTGGAGCAGGCGCTGCTTCTTCTTTGTCTTTGAAGCCAACTACATAAGTTAGAATGAAACCAAGGACAAAAGCAACCAGTGTTGCAACGATTACCATGTAGAATGAAGATTCAATTCCAACTTCTTTATTAATGAACGCTGGATATCCAAATACTCCGAGGCCACCAAACATATACAACTTGGAACCTGCAAATCCTAAAATACCACCACCGATACCACCAGCAATACAACTCATGATAAACGGTTTTTTCAGTGGAAGCGTAACGCCGTAAATCGCTGGCTCAGTTACGCCGAATATACCGGAAATAAATGCTGGAATACTGAGTGTTTTTAATTTTGTATTCTTAGTTTTGAGCAATACGGCAAGAACAGCACCAGTTTGAGCAAATGAAGCTGCGAATGACATCGCTACAATCGGATCGGCACCTGCTGTACTAAGGTTGAGCAACAGAACTGGAACGAGACCCCAGTGAAGTCCGAACAGTACAAACACTTGCCACAAACCACCGATAACCAAACCTGTAATAAGTGGACTCAAGTCATAAATATACGTAGCTCCCGCGCCGATGATTTGACCAGCCCATGTGGAGATTGGACCAATAACCAAGAATGTTGCAGGAACAATTACAAGCAAGGTGAAGAACGGAACAAGGAACGTGCTTACTACTTTTGGAATGACATTTTTGAAAAATCTTTCGATTTTTACAGCTATGAAAGTTGCAATGATGATTGGAATAACCGAAGAGGAATATTCCATCAGAATAACAGGCATACCTAGAAACGTAACGTGAATTGGTGATTCAAACAATGTACCTGTAAACAAGGTGTATAATGGATCCCCTGCTTTAAGACCAGCTAACGTCGGATACACGAGAGAGGCACCAATCGCCATCCCTAGGAACGGTGAACCACCAAATTTCTTGATTGCTGTATATCCCAGGAAGATAGGGAAGAAGTAGAACAAGCTGTCGCCCGTTGCTTTCAAGAGCTGATACGTTCCAGAATCCTGAGTGATCCATCCAAAGGCTACGAACATCTCATTGAAACCTTTGATCATCCCTGTCGCAGCAAGCAAACCGAGCAATGGTGTAAATACACCTGAGATCATATCGATAAAGCGACTGAACAAACCAACTTTCTTACCAGAGTTATCCTCTGCCTCTTCAAACTGTCCCTCGCTCGGGAAATTCCCCGCTTTGACTACAGCTTTATATACATCCGGCACTTCATTGCCGATGACCACTTGATATTGTCCACCACTCTGCATTACGGTAATAACACCTGGCAGATTTTTAAGTTCTTCCGTTTTGGCTACGCTTTCATTTTTCAGTTTAAACCGCAATCTTGTTACGCAATGGAATACGCTATTTACGTTCTCGCGACCCCCTACACGTGACAGAATATCCTTGGCCAATTGATCGTAGTTACTCATTGTATTTCCCCCTCTAAGTGTGTCTCATCCATGCCTTTGAAACAAAGAAAACCTGAACTACTGAACATACACAACGTACCGGATCATCCGGAAATAAGTCGTGTTATTCAGCAATTCAGGTTTTGCCCTTAACGGTTGCAACCCTGTAAGGCTGTACACATTGGTATTTAGTTATCTTAATAACTAAAGTAAGTTGCGATCAATCTTCACTGACCAAGGTTGGTCGGAATTGCCTGATTGAACAGTTACAATCCGATTGATGTATGCGCTTACTTCTTGAATTCATAATAGTACATCTGAACTACATTTGCAACAGTTATTTTTAAAGAATATAAATATATTATTTCCGGTATCTGGAATAGAAAAAAACAACTTCGAATAGTTCGAAGTTGTTTTTGAGTTAAATCCTATTTTCCAATAAATGATAGCACAATGAACTAGATTTAACCAATTACCGTGATCAATTTATCCTTTTCCTGCACGTTCTGAGCTGTCGTACCGACCACATCAAGATAATCCGCTGTGTTCGTTACAATAATAGGCGTGACAATCTCATAACCCGCTTCAACAATGGCTTGTAGATCGAACTCCACGATCAGATCACCCACACTCACACGGTCTCCATCCTTCACATGAGCTGTGAAATGCTGACCTTTGAGCTGTACCGTATCTTGCCCGATATGAATCAGAATCTCAACACCTTGATCATCTACAAGTCCGATTGCATGTTTAGTACGATAGATCGTCTGTACCACACCATTAATAGGTGATACTACTCTACCACTCGTTGGGCGAACTGCAATCCCTTTGCCCATATGCTCACCAGCAAAGGTAGCATCATTAATATCTTGCAACGGAACCACTTCACCCGTCATTGGGCTAGAAATTTCGTAACGATTGTTCGGATTAGGCTCAAGCGTAACCTTCTCTTCTTTTACTGGTTCTGGAGTCTGTTTAGCAGCTTCCGGATTAGCAGGATCATTGAATCCAATAGCATATACCAATACAAAGGCTAGTACAAAGGCAACTACAGTAGCGATCATAGCCATCCAGAATTCATAGTTAATTCCTTCTGTTGGGCTAATTAGAGCAGGAATACCGAAAATCCCTGAAGCGAATACAAATAATTTGGAGCCAGCGAAACCAACGATACCACCCGCTGCTGCTGAAGCAATACAGCTCATAATAAATGGTTTTTTCAGTGGTAACGTAAGACCATAAATTGCCGGCTCGGTCACACCGAAGATCCCTGATACAAAAGCAGGTACACCCAGTGATTTAAGTTTAGTATTTTTCGTTTTCAACATGACACCAAGAACTGCACCAATTTGTGCAAATGAAGCAGCAAACATCATAGCCAAAATAGGGTCTGCTTTTAATGTGGACAGATTAAGGAGCATGATCGGTACAATTCCCCAGTGAAGACCGAAGATAACCAACACTTGCCACAACCCACCAACAACAATACCTGTTACCAAAGGACTCAGGTCATAGATACCTGTTACACCTGCGCCGATTAACTGACTTGCCCAAGTAGCGATTGGACCAATCAATAGGAACGTTACGGGCACAACGATGAGAATCGTGAAGAATGGCGTAAGGAACGTTCTCACCACAGAAGGAATAATTTTCTTGAAGAACGCTTCTACTTTGGAACCAAAATAAGCAGCGATAATAACTGGAATAACGGATGTAGAATAGCTCATCAAAATAACCGGAATACCTAAGAACGTAATATGAATCGGTGATTCAAACAACGTGCCTGTAAACAACGTATACAATGGATCTCCAGTACTTAAACCGGATAACGTCGGATACACCAGTGATGCACCGAATGCCATACCAAGGAATGGTGACCCACCGAATTTTTTCATAGCTGTGTATCCCAAGAAGATTGGGAAGAAGTAGAACAGACAGTCACCTGCCGCGTTCAACAATTGATACGTACCGGAAGCAGGATCAATCCATTCAAGTGAAGTAAACATCGACAGGAAACCTTTGATCATCCCTGTTGCAGCAAGCAAACCTAGAATTGGCGTAAATACACCTGAGATCAAATCAATAAAACGACCAAGCAAGCTTTCCTTTTTGCCAGATGAGTCACCATTATCACTTGCACTCACGGGTTCATCAGCACTCATATTCCCAACTTGAAGCAGTGCTTTGTAGACATCAGATACTTCGTTACCTACGACGACCTGGTATTGTCCTCCGCTTTGCATAACAGTGATCACACCGTCGAGATTTTTGAGCTCGTCTGTTTGAGCATTGTTGTCATTTTTCAATTTGAATCTTAGTCTGGTCGCACAGTGTACAACACTATTAATGTTTTGTTTGCCACCAACGCCAGTTAGAATGTCTTTGGCTAGTTGCTCGTGTTTCATGTATTATGTTCTTCCTTTCTGATTAAACACGGATTCGAGGTATATTGGAGAGAATAAAAAAAACCTGAACATCTGAATGTCAAAACATTTCCCTTATAGGGGTAGTGTTCTGCATTCAATCGTTCAGGTTTTGCCCTTGTGGTTGCAACCCTGCAAGCTGATCTATGGGATTATTCAGAAGTTGCGTTCACAACTCTCTCAATATGAATTGTTAAGTACATCATTTCTTCGTCAGTCAGTTGATACGTGTAGTTGCTTTCAATGAATTTCTTAATCTTCTCGGAACACTTATGCGCTGCAGGATACTTTTTCTGAATCATCAGGAACAATTCATCATCATTGTTGCTCTTGTAATGTTTCCCCTTCACCAAACGTTGGGCGAAAAATTTCAAATGTGTCACAAAGCGATAAAATGTTAATGAGTTCTCATCAAAATCAATCTTGAAATGATACTTGATGATCGTCAAAATTTCTTGCATCACCTGCGTCATACTCTTGATATTCGGCATTTCTTCGTTCAACGCAGCATTTACAAAGTGCAGTGCCATAAAACCGGCTTCGTCCTCGGGCAGAATTACACCAAACTGATCACAGATCATATTGAGTGCTTCCAATCCAATTTCGTACTCTTCCTTGTACAACTGCTTTGTTTCCCAGATTAATCCGTTACGAATAGGCAGGTTCTTGCGATACCGCTCAATGGCAAAGTGGATATGATCTGTGAGATGAAGATAAATGCTCTCATTCAATTTCTTACCAAGTTTTAATTTGGCGTATGCGATGATCTCCTCCGACACTTTCATGTATTCCAGAGGAATGCTTGAGATTAATGCCTTAAAGTTTTCCTGAATATCTTCATTCTGTAAAGTAAATATCTTATCGATATGCTGCTCGGAAACAATATCACCCGCCCGCTTCTGGTAAGCAATCCCCCGGCCAATGATAATAACTTCCTGCTCGTCATTCATTGCAACTACAGCATTATTGTTCAGCACCTTCTCGATTTTCACTTTATCACTCCAATATACAGAAAAAGACAAACCAATCCCTTTTCTCAAGGTATACGGCTTTGCCTGATTCAACAGTTACAACCCGATATGTTGTACGCGCTTCCCTCATATTATTACAAAATTCTACATAGTGCAACAAAAAGTTAATATTCCTCTATTATCTCTTCTAGGGCTTACGCATCATTATTGTCATGATGGATGATCAGAACCCTCTCTTTAAATTAGAACGCATCGTGTCTGAGTGATCTTTAATCATAATATAGCCAGAACGAGCACGATCATGCTTACGGTGTTACATTTTTATTTTCACTGTTCGTATAGCTGCTTCATGTCCATCTTAAGCGCGATTTAGAACACCCTCTATAACAGCTAACGCTCATATGTTCTTTTTTCGATCCTGCTCCAGCTCTGCTTCAATCTCCTGATTGATACTTTTCATCTCATCAGGACTTAACTGACTTACATCTTTATTCTGACGTTCCATCTCATACTGTTCGGCTTCTTTTTTGTTCATCAGTCCCAGATGGTTCTTAATCGCCAGAATATCCTCTCGCATTTTCACCGTTTGACGGTAGTTCTCCGCCACTAATGCTACAGCTATGCCTATTAACAGAATTGGTCCAAACGGAACTAATACAGCAAGCACTGATGCTACAATAAGTACCAAAAGCATATACAAACTTCTCACTCCCTTTATTAATTTCCCTTAGCATAAGCCCTGAGTTCAACAAAATTTGCTCCGGAAGCAGATCTAGGTGGATCTGATTGAGCAACCTCTCACCAATTCCAAAATATTGAAATTACAATATTACCCCATCATACATGCTCCCAATGAAATAAAAAAGAGATTTCGAGCAATCCTCGTAAGAAAGGAAGCTTGAAACCTCTATCGTTCATCTATGCTTGCATGATATTTAATATCAAATATCTAGCGACCGATCAATATCCAGCCCCAGTTCACTTTGCGAATGCCAAGTGCAACCAACCATGATAGTCCTAGAGCTGCAAGGTATGACAATATAATGCCGATACTGAAATGTGAGACAAATATTGTAGTGAACTCACGTCTCCAGAATAACAATACCATTGGATGTATGAGAAACACACCAAAGGCGACAGTTCCCAGTGAATTCAAAACTGCTCTGACCTTGAGCGGGTTTGAATGTTTTATTTTACGAGTGCCTAATTGTTCACAGATCAGCATCAACACTAAGCATGCCGACAATGTAAACAGATTACGAAATACAAACAATAGTGCATATGTAACAAACGGCATGTCTTCAAGTATCATTTTCACATATGAACTGCCATAGATGGAAATAACGCCTCCGGCAATGAGTGCCGCCAGTACAACAAACCGAAACGAATGTAATATTCGAAGAGCTTTCTCGAAATTCAGACCGATCCAAGCTCCAAATCCAATGACGATGAAATAACTTGGCAACATACTGCCCAAACGTTCCAAATGAACTTGAAGATGAATCATATAAAATACCGCCTGTGCGGCAATGAAGAATAGTGGCATGTATTTGGTGAAGACAGCATGCTTCGTTAAGGACAACAATATAGGAAAGACCACATAAAATTGCAGAATAATTAGAAAAAAGTACAGATGTGTATGTGCCGTCCCCGTCAGCAATTGCTCGCCAAATCGCTCCAGATGATCGACAGGCTGTTTCCCTGCGATAACTTGCTTCACAACAAAGTAAATGAATGACCATACGAGATAAGGAACAAAAATATACAGCAAACGTTTCTTGTAAAAAGCTGGAACCCAGCGACGATCATTCGCCTTAGAATGATAATTGTAGAACAGAACAAGTGATGACAGAAATAGAAATGCCGGTACTGCAAATTGGAAAAATTGATTCCAAAAATAATAAAACTCTTGCTGGAACGTATTCTTCGCATAATGCGTAACTGCTGTAGAAGTAGCATGAATCGCAACTACTGCAATAATAGCAATAGCACGATAGAAATCCAGATAGCCAATATGCTTGGGCCGATTAACAGATTGATTCATACATCAAAAACCTCGCTTATGCCTGATATAAAAGAAGATAGGTTCCGGCCGCAATCCAGATTCCATGCTTCATTCTAATCAGCGAGCGAGGCTAATACAATGGTTATACATATCATTTTTCGACGATTTAAAACAATATAAAACAACTTTCGACATTTAATCTATGATGCTTGATCGTTATGCTTCCGTTAACTGCATTTTGTATTGAAATAGATAACTTCCTGATCCCAACATCACTTGGAGCTGACCTGCTTCTAATTGAATGTCATTTACGTCTGAAGCCTGATCCAGCGCTACGTCATCAAGCAGGACTGTATCAGATACCGCATTGGGAAGCACGACTGTTGCTGTCGTATTCGCTGGCACAACTACACGGAGCTGCATCTCACCTTGTTCTTGTCGTGTCCAGCCGGAAAGCACTTTTCCATACATCGTCTCTATACTAGCCTCCACCCAATCTAGTCCAGGCCCTGGTTGCGGTTCAATATGAATGGCTTGGAAACCGGGACGTTCTACGTCTGCACGTATGCCTGCCACATAACGATACAACCACTCGCCAATTGAACCATACGCATAATGATTGAACGAATTCATGTCAGCACTCCACATCCGGCCATCTTCCTTGATACCATCCCAATGCTCCCAGATCGTAGTGGCACCTTGAGTGACCTGATATAACCAGGATGGATAATCCTCATGAAATAGTAGGGTGTAAGCTAGCTCATGTTGCCCCGTCTCGCTAAGCACAGGGTTCAAATAAGGGGTGCCTACAAATCCTGTTGTCAGATGATTATTCGCTTCAGCAATCAGTTTGCTGAGTTGATCAATCGCTCGTTTCCGTCCAGACTCCTCTAATAGATCAAAGTGCAATGCCAGCACCACAGCTGTCTGAGTTGGTACCGCAATTCGACCCGATGGTGTCACGAACTCCTCTCGAAATGCTTTAACAATATGATCATGCAGTTCACCATAATGCGCTGCTTCTTCGTTTTTCTCCAATGCTAAGGCAGCTTTTCTCATTAAAGATACAGAATAGGCATAAAAGGCCGTTGCTACATAATCCGGATCGGTCGCTCCGATGTAGCTATCTGGTTTGGAATCCAGAGCCAGCCAATCTCCAAAGTGGAAACCCGTATTCCATAGATATGGCTTATCGCCTTGATGATAAATATAGTCAACCCAGCGTTTCATACTTCCATATTGCTCAGCTAGCAATCGTATGTCACCGTACATTTCATACAGTGTCCATGGACAGATCACCGCCGCGTCTCCCCAAGCTGCAGACGAGTGCCCTGTATCTTGCATCTCGTTGGAGAAGATTTCACTACTTGGGTTAGGCACGAAAAAGGGTATGCCGCCATCTGCACGCTGGTCTGCTCCTAGATCACGAAGCCACTTTGTGAAGAATGGTGCCGTGTTCATGAGGTAGGACGCTGTTCGGATAAACATCTGCGCATCTCCCGTCCATCCAAGACGTTCGTCACGCTGTGGACAATCTGTCGGTACATCGAGGAAATTCCCCTTTTGCCCCCACAAAATGTTGTGATGTAGTTGATTAACAAGTGGGCTAGAACACTTGAATTCACCCGTCTGCTCCATATTGGAATGAAGGACAGCCCCTGCAAAATCTTGCAGATTAATGTGCTCTGGAAAACCAATCAACTTCACATAACGGAATCCCTGAAATGTAAAGTGGGGCTCATACGTCTCGGCCTCGCCTCCCTTGAGGGTATATTGAATTCGCTGCTTGGCAGCTCTCAGATTATCCGTGTAGAAATTACCGTCATGATCCAATATTTCGGCATGTAACAGCTCAACCTCATGACCTGACTCACCTTGAATCGTGAATTTCATCCATCCCACCATGTTCTGACCCATATCAAGCACACGGTCACCCTGCGGTGTGGTAAGTATAGCTATAGGTTGAAGATACTCCACTTGCGTAACGGGTACATTCTCTTGAGCAACGATGATGTCTTTCGGATGATCCAGTATTTCTACCGGCGACCATGATGACGAATCAATATCTGTCCATGCTGTTTCCAGGCGGGCATCATATGTCTCACCCATATAAATATCAGACATGCGAATCGCACTTGAAGACGACTGCCAGTGTTCATTTGTCACGATATACTCCTCTGAGCCGTCTGAATACTCTATGTGAAGTTCAAGTAATAAGGCTGTCCGTTTGCCATAAAATTGTTGTTCATTCTTCCATCCCAAATATCCTTTATACCACCCATCACCTAAGTAGGCGCCGAGTGTATTCTCACCAATCTCTAAAGAGTCCGTAATATCGTACGTCTGATATTGTAAACGCTTACTATAACTCGTCCATCCAGGTGTGAAATACGCCTCTCCCACACGTTTATCATTCAAATGAAGCTCATATAACCCAAGAGCTGTGACATAAACTCTTGCTTTGGTTACAGCCTTATTTAGTTGAAATGATGTGCGGAGACGCGGGCATGATTCATCCTTCTCCTCTTCTGCTGATAATGGTGCCGAGATCCATTCTGCTCGCCAAGCATCCGCACTGTCCATTAGCCCCATTTCGAAGAACGCGGTAACCGACCAGTCTGATTCGTTCTCGTGGTTATCCCATACTTTAATCCGGTAATCATACCTTGTTCTTGCCGACGGGAGCCAGCCATCTAATTCAACATGTATGGATTGGTTGGAGATCACCTTACCGGAATCCCACACCATCTGCTCATGCGAATCTTGTAGAACTAATTGAATCTGGTAGGCGGTCTGAACACAGTTTCGCTGGTCTGACTGTAGATGCCAGCTTAATCTTGGCGACCTCACATCCAGACCGATTGGATTTATTTTATACTCACAGCGAAGATGATGAACCGTCAACATAAGAGAAACATCCCTTTCCATCGTGGTTTCATATTCTGTCTTACGCTATAATTATATCGATCCTATGGGAGATCATACCCGGTGATTCGGACGAATTCACCCGGTAATTCGGTCATGAATTGAGGTTGTTAAACATGCAATCAGCGATTGAGCTATTTAAAAGTGAAACCTTTTTAAACAACAATCTTAAATTATTTGTGAATCGATGCTCGGAAAATTTCGATGCCCCGTTCCATGCACATGACTTCGTAGAGTATTGTTATGTCGCGGAAGGAAAGGGCTTTCATCACATTGGAGAAGATGTCATTCCAGTGCACAAGGGTATGCTGTTTGTTATCCCAATTGGTATTCCTCATGTCTTTCGGCCTTCCACTCCAAACCTATCCGTGACACCACTTATTATTTATAACTGCCTGTTTAATGCTGAACTGACCTCAACGCTCAGTACAATCATTCAGGAGCAAGCGATATGCGATCACCTCAAGCAACTAGAACTCAATCAGATGCCTTATGTACATGTCGTTGATCATACTCAGCAGATCGAAGAAATTATGATTAGATTATATAAAGAATCGTCTCTACTAGACACCGGCTCTTCCACGATGTTATATACCTTGGTTAGCCAACTAGTTGTGACGACTTATCGACAATACCAACAGGATTATAAGCAAACGCATTCCAATACAGATGATTTTGAACACGTCCTCAGGTACCTGAATCACCATATTCATGAACGAATCCGTCTACGTGATCTCGTCCGTATATCCAGTTGGAGTGAGAAGCACCTTGGACGTATGTTTCTGAAGCATACAGGCCAGACTTTTGGTTCTTACCTTCAACATCTGCGTATACAAAAAAGTTGCGAACTCCTAAAGAGTTCACAACATAATGTCAGCCTGGTCGCCGAACTGGTCGGCTACCGGGATGTAGATACTTTTTACGCCGTCTTTAAAAGAATCACGGGTACAACACCTCATATGTATCGCAAAAGCTATACATCAGATTAACCGGCAGCTAGGACGCTCAGAAAGAGTTCATAATTCATGCGATCGTTGTTGCATATCCAAAAGATGAGATGCCGCCAAACATTCACCGCAATCAAAAGTGAACTTATTGAACAGCTTTTTATAGAACGGTTTATCAGGCGTTTACCGTTTCAAGTATTCTATCAATGTATTCTTTCGCTCCATGCCATGTAGACATCAACGGAAACCCATACCGCTCCCGTTCTTTCACATTCCATGGATGAGGAATACAGAGTACTTTTCTCCCTAAGTCATGTGCAGCTATTAAGTTATGAGCACCATCATCGATTAACAGATCGAAGCCAAGTAGGTATTTTCTTTTGCATGTAATAAATTGGTCTGCCGTAATAAAAGGCATATGCTTCTGAAGCCAGTTCCACTTCTCTACCACTGTTCTTGGTTCTGCCGCAGTCACGATAATTAGATCATACGCTTGGTTCAACTTCTCCATCTCTTCGACCACATATTCGTCATATAGTTCCAACTCTTCGAACAGACCCGGGCGACCATAGAAAACATCATGGGTACTCTCTGGGTGGCGCAAGTGAGAGGTGTCCCAATGAAGCATATCCTCATATCGCAGCGGATGTGTTGGGAAATTAATGTTGTTATGATATATGGCGCGTTTCACGAGCTGACATATGGTGTCGTCCATGTCGACTGCAATAATTGGTTTATTCATCTAGATCTCCCCCCGATACGAACACAGTATATCACCATACATGTTAGGAGGCTATTGTTTTTCAGCTCTAATTAAAAGGCGGCTCTTGCGCCGCAACATCGACATGCAAGAACTGCCCAGTATATTACGCTAAATCTTCACCATTTGAAGCAATCACTTTCTGATACCATGCAAAGCTTTTTTTCTTCAAACGATTCAGTGTACCCTTTCCATGATCATCCTGATCCACATAGATTACGCCATATCGTTTGGACATTTCTGACGTGGAAGCACTGATGATGTCAATGGCGCCCCAGTTGGTGTACCCCATAAGGTCTACCCCATCCATTACGGCCTCTTTCATCTGAGTAATATGTCTTCTCAGGTAATCGATCCGATAATCATCGTTAATGGAACCATCAGCTTCAAGCGTATCCTTAGCTCCGAGACCATTTTCAACAACGAATAACGGCAATTGGTAGCGATCATACAGTTCTTTCAATGCAATACGTAGTCCGATGGGATCAAGCTGCCAGCCCCACTCTGTACGTTCCAGATTCGGATTCTTGATCGTGCTATACAGATTGCCTCCAGTCACCCCATAATCTTCGGGATTCACTGCCGACACTAGCGATGTATAGTAGCTAAACGAGATAAAGTCAACGGTATGCGCACGTAGAATTTCCTTGTCTCCTGGTTCCATTACAACAGAAATTCCGTTCTCTGCCCAATAACGATCCATATACGCGGGATAACTACCACGAACCTGAACATCTGTATGAAGTAAATTCAACTGATTGTCCACCTGAGCTTGCAGAACATCTTCCGGCTTCGAGGTAGCTGGGTAGTGAATCATACGAGCTAGCATACAGCCAATTTGGAAATTCGAATTAATCTGACGTGCTTTCTCCGTAACCAGACTGCTGGCAACAAACTGATGATGGAGCGCTTGATATGAAGCCTGCATGGTGTTCTCCACACGATCCTCGATAATACCACCGCCAGTGAACGGCTCAATAATGGTTGTATTAATCTCATTAAACGTTAACCAGTATTTTACCTTGTCTTGATACCGTGTCATGACTGTCTCTGCATATCTCACAAAATGTTCGATCACCTCGCGGCCTGCCCAACCGTTGTACTTCAATACAAGCCCCATCGGCATCTCATAATGCGAGAGCGTCACGAGTGGTTCGATATCATATTTGCGCAGCTCATCAAAGACTTCATCATAGAAACGTAATCCCGCTTCATTCGGCTCAGTTTCATCACCATTAGGGAAGATACGCGGCCAGTTGATGGACAACCGGAATGTCTTGAAGCCAAGTTCAGCGAATAACGCGATATCCTCTCTAAAACGGTGGTAAAAATCGATTCCGTAACGCTTCGGATACCCTTCTGCGCTGTGGTAAGCCATGGCCTTTTCAACCGTTGCACTGGTTACATGCATAAGCTCTCTTAGGTTCGTATAATCTTTTTTTTCAAAATAAGGAACCATATCTGCCGTAGAGAACCCTTTGCCTCCTGCGTCGAATCCTCCTTCTGCTTGGTTAGCTGCTATAGCGCCACCCCACAAAAAACCTTCTGGAAAACCTTGTCGATTGCTCATCGTTATCCTCCTCTTCTCTTTTACAGTTCTGCTTTTAATACATCCTGACCGATCTGAATGTCGCCTAATTGCACAGGTTGAACTGTACGATAATCGGCTGTATTAGTAACTACCATTGCTGTAGTAATGTCATATTCCTTCGCAATTTCATCAAGTTCAAACGTAAGCATAAGATCTCCCGCTTGCACGCGTGTGCCTGATGTAACATGGGATTCAAAATACTGTCCACGTAGTTTCACGGTGTTGATTCCGACATGAATCAGTAGTTCCATACCATCATCACTGCGTACAACAATGGCATGTTTTGTTTTGAACACATTCATTACCGTTCCTGTGACTGGAGATACGAGTTCACCGATCGAAGGCACGAAAGCAACACCTTTGCCCATCAATTCGTCTCCAAAGGTAGGATCATTGACCTCTTGCAGGGGGATTGCTTTTCCTGTCATCGGTGCAACTGCTGTTGCATTACCTGTAGGAGCTGGAGCACCCATGTCGTCCACGTCTACAGATGCGTTATTGGCAGGTGTAGCTTTGGGTGACGCTGTAGCGCCTGGAGAGAATTGAGCCAACGCTTCAGCATCGCCTTCTTCCTCCTTAATTCCGAATACGACAGACATGATCGTTCCTACAATAAACGCTAGCGCCATACCACCTAGTGAATACCAGAAGGTTTGTCCGATCAACGAAGGAAGTCCTGGGAGACCGCCGTTACCTGCAAGGACATATGCTTTAGCACCAAATGCGAGGGCGAATCCACCACCCACTGCGCTACCAATCATAGCTGCAGCAAAAGGTTTTTTGTACTTCATGTTTACGCCGTACATTGCAGGCTCAGTTACACCCATGAGTGCCGTGAAACTTGTAGACAAGGCAACGGTTTTAAGTTTTTTGTCCTTCGCACGGAAGAATACACCTAATGTTGCACCTGCCTGACCCATGTTAGAGATGAACGTCAGTGGCAAGAACTTATCGAAGCCCAGTGTTGCAATGTTACTCAAGATGATTGGCACTAACGCGTAGTGCATTCCCGTCATGATGATCAACGCCATCGCGCCGCCTAGCACAATACCCGCGATCAGACCACCTTCATTCAGCAACCAGTTAATGCCGCCCGACAAACCGTTACCTACAAATGTTCCCAGAGGACCAATAGCAATTAACGTTACTGGAACCATCACAAGCAAGGTAATCAGAGGTACAAGCAACAATTTCAATGCTGCTGGAATGATGCGGTCAACCCACTTCTCTACAAAGGACATGAGCCATACTGCAAGTAAGATCGGAATAACCGATGAAGCATAACTTACAGCAGTTACTGGAATACCGAGAAACGCAACGGATTGACTTCCATCAAGCAATTTGCTCATGTCTGGATACATTAGTGCCGTACCCAGCGCTATCGCTACAAACGGGTTACTGCCGAATTTTCGAGCAGCACTTACTGCGATGAGTAGCGGTAAGTAGTGGAATACCCCATCACCAATAGCTGAGAGAATCCGATATACATCTGTTCCCGCTGTCATCCAGCCCACAGATACAAATAAGGCAAGCAATCCTTTGAGCATACCCGCCGCTGTAATGGCTGGCAGCATTGGTGCAAATACACCCGCAATGGTCTCGAAAATGTTAAGAATGATGTTTTTGTTTTTATCTGGCTTAGGTTGTTTCGTCTCTGTACTTTGCCCAATGGCTGGATGATCCTTGACCATTGCATCAAATACTTTAGATACATCGTTACCGATGATTACCTGGAACTGATCGCCAGAGATATTCGTGCCCATGACTTTATCTAGTTGCTTTAGGGAACCATTATCCACTTTGTCGTTATCTTTCAGATCAAAACGTAACCGTGTGACACAATGATATACCGAGTTAATATTGTCTGTACCCCCGACGGCTTTAATGATTCCCTGTGCCGTTTCCTGATGTTTCATATGGAGCTCCTCCTCATTTTTCCAATAAAAAATACCCGAACGAATACAACGCAGACTTCTGACGTCATTTCATTCGGGTATTGCCTGATTGAACAGTAACAAGCCCAGTCATATTCAATTGTTGTTACTACAATTGGTGTTTGGTGCAATAGATGTGAGTTATTTACCTATCTCGCTTGGTCTTCATCAACCGCTCCAAGTGGAGCGTCAGATATAACTGCTCCGAATGTGTCATGTCATACTGATAGTTCTTATGGATAAAAGCTTCAATCTTACCAATACATTCGAAGGTTTCCGGATAGTTTTTCCGAACGACCTCGTATAAATACTCTTCCGCGTCATCATGTGATGAATGTGTAATGACCCGCTGACAAAAATATTTCAAATGTGTGATGAACCGGAAATAGTTAACACTATCTTCATCCAATTCTACATTAAAGTGATATTTGATAATATTCATGATCTCCTGAAGCAGCTGCATCAGGTGGGTGACATCATTCATTGAATCATTGACTTCTGCATTAATGAAATGCAAAGCGATATTGCAAATTTCATCCTTGGGGAACTCGATATCCAGTCGTTCCTTGAGCAAGGTTAACGCTTCTCTAGCCACATCGTACTCTGCCTTATAGAAATGCTGTACTTCCCACGAGAGCGGATTACGCGTAATCATGCCGTTTTCCATCCGCTGAACGGCAAAATGAATATGATCTGACAGGGAGACGTAAATTCCGTCACTGATCGTTTTATTCAGCTGCGTCCGCGCAAGCGTAACAATATCATCCGTTGCCTGCAGAATTTCAATGGGCACTTCCGCCACGATCGATTTGAATCTCTCATAAATCGATGTATCCTGAAGGCGAAACACCTTTTCAATTCGCTCTTCGTCAATCTCATCGCCAGCTTTAAACTTAAATCCGATACCCCGGCCGAGGATCAGCAATTCCTGATTTTTATCATCCACTGTGCTGACGATATTGTTATTAAATATCTGTTTGATAATCATAATGGACCCACCTGCTTTATTTTGAGACATAAAAAAGGGCAAAACCAAAACAGAAATAATAAAATCATTTCCATAGTGGTTTTGCCCGCTTTACCGGTAACAAGCCTCGGATATAATTTATCACAAGCTGAAAACGGTGTCAACAGAAATTCCTGCCACTGTCTGTCTTCTATGTTTTTCATATTGAACATTTACTTTTCCTTTCACATGGAAGAGGCATGTACTTTTATAATATTTACATTTTAATGAAGGAACAAACAGGGGGAAATTCAAGGAGTACTCTCGATATTATTCGAGCCACAGAGCTAGAGGTATGCCAAGGGGATTACGTACATGTAACATATACAAAAAAGCCCTTCTAGCGAAGGGCTTTGGTTTTATTGTTTAAACGTTACATTAATCTCTACAATCTCAGAGCGACTGCTTGTCCGAATTGGAGGTCCCCAGAAACCATATCCAGAGGTCACAATGGAATGCATATCACCCTTTTGCAGATAACCCCAATCATTCTCGTAAATCGCTGCTGTGATGAACTGTGCCGGCGCAATCTGTCCTCGATGCGTGTGACCGGATACGACCAAGTCAACCTTATTCTGTTCGGCAATATCCAGATCATAAGGCTGATGATCCAACATGATCACCGGTTTACTCAGATCTGTATCCTGCATCAATGTCGCTACTTCAGCACGATCCTTCTCTGTTCGATCTTTACGCCCAATAAGGGTGATCTTATCATCTAACATAATCTTATCATCGTATAATACTTGCATATCACTCTTCTCTAACGCTGCGATGAGATCTTCAATCGGCCCATCAAACTTATCATGGTTACCCAAGGAAGCGTAGACCCCATAAGGTGCTTTGATGTCACGAATAATATCTGCAATCCCACTATTGAGGTACATGTCCAGATTGTCATCAATAATATCACCTGGATATAACACGAGATCCGGCTGGAGTGCATTAATTTCCTCTACCATACGCTTCGCATGAGCTGGGCCTGATAGAAGTCCAAAGTGCATGTCTGCTGCCATCACGATCTTGACCTTGTCCATGCCCTCAACCTTTTTATCCACCTGGATATTATACTGTCTAACGACTGGACTATACGCATTAAATATCCCGTATCCTAGTGTAGACAGCAGCAGAATCAGCGTAACCACACCACCCCATTTGTGTGCGTGATGTCTTGGAATACGAGTTAAGCGGAGTAACCAAAGTACTAAATGGGCAACAGGCAAAATGATTAATAACAATGAGAAGATGGCGAGCCAGTATGAACCGATAATGCTCAAAAATGAAATGTTACCAAACATTCTCGCCAAAATAAACGACAGTGACAGGAACACCAGTACAACGATGTACAGCAAACGGAATCTGGCTGCCACAACAGGCTTCATCCAGCTCCAACCGCTCCATCCTATGTAGAACACTAAAAGACCATATACAAGCAAAAACAATATACCTATAAGTACAAACATGCCAAGCTTAACCCCCACGTCAAATTAAGTATAAGTTGTTATTTGAATCCAATAGACAAATTTCACCTCTATACATGAGTATAACGTAGTTAAAGGGGTCGACGCATCTATTTACCTCAAGTAGTTGCGTACATTTTATTACAATTTGATGATACTTAAATTCAAACATTCTTTAATCACGCTTTTAACCATAAAAAAACACCCATGTTCCTTCATAAGTCTACACTCATGAGGAACAAGGGTGTCATATTGCTGTATAAATGGCGCTAAATAATTTCAAGTTCCATCTATACCATATAATTACTCGTTAGTGTCCATCCATTGGAAGTGGAATGAACCTTCTTTGTCCACGCGTTGGAACGTGTGTGCACCGAAGTAGTCGCGTTGTGCTTGCAACAGGTTTGCAGGCAAACGTTCTGTACGGTAGCTATCGTAGTAGGACAGTGCGCTGGAGAAGCCAGGAACCGGAATTCCTTGTTGTACAGCAGCTGCCACGACTTCACGCCATGCGCCTTGGTAAGATTCAACGATGTTTTGGAAGTATGGATCTAAGAGCAGGTTTTTGAGCGCTGCATCTTTATCGTATGCTTCTTTGATGTTTTGCAAGAACTGTGAACGGATGATGCAGCCACCACGGAAGATCATAGCGATGCTACCGTATTTCAGATCCCAGCCGTACTCATCGGATGCAGCACGCATCTGAGCAAAGCCTTGAGCATAGGATACGATTTTACTTGCGAACAGTGCTTTACGCACATTCTCAATGAATGCTTTTTTGTCGCCAGAGAACGTTTCTGTCGCAGGGCCATTCAGAATTTTGCTTGCTGCTACGCGCTCGTCTTTCATCGCCGACAAGAAACGGGAGAATACGGATTCGGTAATCATGGACAGTGGAACGCCGAGATCAAGCGCACTTTGGCTTGTCCATTTACCTGTTCCTTTTTGTCCAGCTGCATCCAAGATTACGTCTACCATTGGTTTGCCGGTTTCTGGATCGTATTTGGAGAAGATGTCTGCTGTAATCTCAATCAAGTAGCTATCCAGCTCACCTTGATTCCATTCTGTGAAGATCTCGTGCAACTCTTCTACAGAGACATTCAATACGGATTTGAGCAGGTGGTATGCTTCACCAATCAACTGCATATCCCCGTATTCGATACCATTATGCACCATTTTGACATAGTGTCCTGCACCGTCTGGTCCGATATATGTGCTGCAAGCATCATCGCCAACTTTAGCCGAGATTGCTGTCAGGATAGGCTCAACTAAGGCATAAGCACTCTCTTGTCCACCAGGCATAATTGCTGGACCTTTCAATGCGCCTTCTTCACCACCGGATACACCTGCGCCAATAAAGCGGAATCCTTTTTCCTCCAGCTCTTTGCTGCGGCGTTGCGTATCAGGGAAGTACGCATTACCACCATCAATGATAATGTCTCCTTGGTCTAAGTAAGGAAGCAATTGTTCAATCGTTGCATCTGTTGCTTTACCTGCTTGAACCATGATCAAGATTTTGCGCGGAGATTCCAAAGAAGCTACAAACTCTTCAATTGAAAACGTACCGATTAGGTTTTTCCCCTCAGCTTCTTTCAAAAGGTCATGCGTTTTCTCAGGTGAACGGTTAAATACCGATACGGAAAACCCTTTGCTCTCAATATTAAAAGCCAAGTTTTTACCCATTACTGCCAATCCAATAACACCAATCTGTTGTTTACTCATTATGTCCTCCCAAAGTCCATGTTTTATATTTTTATCTTTTCGTCAGACCTTATTGAACTGTTTTTTTCCAGTCTGCTGCGAATTTCTCCATACCTTGATCTGTCAGTGGGTGTTTGGAAATCTGCTCAATGACAGAGAAAGGAACTGTAGCAATATGAGCACCAGCCATAGCTACACGCGTAACGTGATCCGGATGTCTTACGGATGCCGCAATGATCTGTGCATCCAAGTTATGTGTACGGAACAACTCAGCAACTTTGGCAACCAACTGTACTCCATCTTCTGAGATATCATCCAGGCGTCCCAAGAACGGGGATACATAAGTTGCACCGGCACGTGCCGCCAAAAGCGCTTGGTTAACTGTGAAAATCAGTGTAACGTTTGTTTTTACACCTTTCTCAGTCAGATAACGGCAAGCTTCCAGACCTGCGAGTGTCATCGGCAGTTTAATCGTTATGTTTTTGTCGTTATTGTTGATTTTGATCAATTCATTCGCTTGTGCAATCATCTCTTCTGCAGTAAGTGCATCTGGAGTAACCTCAGCAGATACGGACTCAACCGTTGGCACTTCACGCAAAATCTCTTCAATGCGATCCTCAAACTTAATGCCTTCTTTGGCAACCAAAGATGGGTTAGTTGTTACGCCTGAAAGTACACCAATTTTATACGCTTTTTTGATATCCTCTAAGTTTGCTGTATCGATGAAAAATTTCATGGTTAATTCCCTCCATAAGATGATTTTTAGTTTCCAACAGAGCCAGTTCAACCTATCCTATCGAAGTGGCTCGTTGGTTGAATACATGTGGTTAGGTATTACAGGTTGCCATTCACTGCCAAAGGAACATCTGTTACGGATGATACATCCTGATCAGCGGGCTCGTCAAACCACCAATGGTGGCCTTCAGCTGCAAGCATTGCATCCGATTCTGCTGGACCGTAGCTTCCTGCAGGATATAAGTGAAGAGGTAGCAAGTTCTCAGTAAATGCATCCAAGATTGGCTGCACCCAAGCCCATGACAACTCCACTTCATCCCAGTGTGCGAAGAATGTTGGGTCACCATGCAGTGCATCGTGAATCAAGTTCTCATACGCTTCAGCTAGATCTTCACGATCAGGCGAAAGATCAATATGCACTGGCTTAAAGTCTCCCTTATTTTGCGGATCACTTGCATTCAGTTGCAATGTCATACTTTGATCAGGACTCATCTCAATGAGAAGCAAATTAGGTTTGGAGCCGTTGCTCTTGACTCCATGAGCTTGACCAGATGGTTCTTTGAATTCAATGACGATGCGTGTGGATTTCTCTTTCATTCTTTTACCCGTACGGATGTAGAATGGAACACCACGCCAGAAGAAATCATCAATTTGTAACTTTGCAGCAATGAACGTATCGTTCATCGTATTCTCAGCTACACCTGGTTCAGCAGTGTAAGCATTAACTGGTTTGCCTTGGATACTTCCCTCTGCATATTGTCCACGGATTACGCTCGCTCCAACCGTTTGTTTTTGCAAAGGCAAGATGGATTCCATAATATGCTTTTTCTTCAACCCTACTTTTTCCGGTGTGCTGTTGTAAGGAAGCTGGATCGCCATCATCATCAGCAATTGCAGCATATGATTCTGGAACATGTCTCGCACTGCACCTACATGATCATAGTAGGATGCCCGTTCCTCTACACCCACTGTCTCGTTTGCCGTAATCTGCACATTCGAGATGTAGCGATTGTTCCACAATGCCTTCATGATTGGATTGCTTTGATGTAGCGTCTCCAGGCGTTGTACCATCGGTTTACCCAGATAATGGTCAATCCGATAAATTTCTTCTTCCGTGAAGGATTCACTCAAGTTGCGGTTAAGATCACGAGCAGACTGGAGATCATGTCCGAATGGCTTCTCAATAACAAGCCGTTTCCAGCCTTCTGTTGAGCCTAACCCACTTTCTTGAATATTCTGCGCAATAGGCTCGAAAAATTCCGGTCCAACGGAAAGGTAAAACAAACGGTTGGAAGGAATGCTCAGCTCAGCTTCTCTTTTCTGAACGAGATCTAACAACTTTATATAATCTTCCTTATGGCTTATATTCAATACACTGTAACGAAAAGCTTTTACGAATGACTTCACTCGTGCAGGATCAGCTTGGCGTCTGGAAAACTCATGAAGCGACTTTTCCACTTGTGCCTGAAAGAACTCATCAGACCATTCTCTACGACCTAAACCAATCAAGGAGAAAGATTCTGGAAGCTTCTGCTCAATGTATAAATTATATAGTGCAGGATATATTTTTCTTTTGGCTAAATCGCCAGTAGCACCAAACAAAATTAAAGACGTTGGTTCCATCTCACTATCTCCTTCCAAGTAACTCTGGTTTCTTTGCTGTAGTTACACTATAATACGTTTCATAGCCATACAAGTAATTAATATATTTCACAGGAGCTATAGACCATATCTATGACAACAAATTATGAACTATATAAGGTGTTTTATTGGGCTGCCAAGACGGGAAGTTTAACGCAAGCGGCAAAAGTGTTATACATTACGCAACCAAGCGTCAGTCATGCGATTAAGCAACTGGAAGAAAGCTTTGGTTTAACCTTGTTTTATCGTAATTCCAAAGGGGTTGCGCTGACACAAGAAGGTATGAGCCTATACTCTTACATCGAGCAGTCGCAAATTTTGATCTCTTTGGCAGAAGAAAAAATGGCTGCGTTGAAAAGTCTGGATAGTGGCGAGCTTAGAATTGGCGGTAGTGATTCCCTGTTTAAACATTACATGTTGTCTTATCTCGAAGAGTTTCACGTGCTGTATCCAAATATCAAGCTGCACTTAAGCCACGGAACCACACCAGAGGTTATCACGTTCCTGAAAGAGGGTAAAATCGACTTAGGCGTTGTCCGCATGCCAATTGTGGATCCTCAGTTGGAGGTAAGAGAAAGTATTCAACTCAAGGATTGTTTCGTCGCTGGGGAACGTTATGCTGAACTCAAAGACAAAGTGTTGTCTCTGGAGACGCTGCTTGAACATCAGTTAATTCTCTTCTCTCGAAATAGCCGCGTAAGGATGGCCATTACGGAATTGTTTAATTCCTATGGCTACACACTTAAACCTGAAATCGAAGTAGGTAGTGTTGATCTACTCATTGAACTAGCAAGGCGGGGGTTAGGGATCTCTTATGTAACTCGGGAGTTCATATCGAAGGAGTTAGAAGAAGGCTCTTTGTTTGAAATTCAGCTGGATGTGTCCTTGCCACCTTCCCACGTCGGAATTATGACAAAGCGTAATATGCCTACTTCTCTGGTAACGAACCGCTTCATGGATCTAATTTTCAAATCGTAACTTAGTCATAAACGGAACACATATAGCAACAAAAGAGTGCTCTATCGTCCTAAGCAGGATAATAAAGCACTCTTTTTTTTATTCTCATATGATATCCACTGATGTTACGATCTCGTTTAGATCGTTGTCTTGCTTAATGGCTCACTAAATACGATGCATCAAGGATGACAGCGACTCGTCCATTGCCCAGAATTGTCGCGCCAGACAGATGATTCATTGCTCCTAAGTACGATCCTAAACTTTTGATAACAACCTCTTGGTTACCCATGATTTCGTCCACAGCAAACGCTGCCGTTTTATCCACCGAACGAACGATAATGAGAGGAATCGTCTTGGACTCCCGGTTGGTAGGCGGATAATTCAGTTTATCCCGTAACCAATGGAACGGCACGATACGCCCATGATTCAAGATAGCTAGCTGGCCTTGTATCGTTTGAATATCTTCCGGATCTATGCGAACAATCTCTGCAATATTATACATTGGAATGATCAGTACACGACCCGAAACTTTAACAAGCAAGCCTTTGATAATGGCTAGTGTGAGAGGTAAACGAATGGTGAATGTTGTCCCCCTACCAGGCTCCGTGTCAATGTCAATAATGCCGTTCAATCGACCGATCTGGCTTCTCACAATGTCCATTCCCACTCCACGACCCGAGACCTCGCTCACAGAGGAAGCGGTAGAGAATCCTGGCTCGAAGATCAGATGCACTGCCTCCTGCTCCGTCAGATGTGAGGCTTGTTCTTCTGTAATTAGCCCTTTACTCAGGGCAGAAGCTTTAATTCGTTCACCGTCAATGCCTTTACCATCATCCGAATATCGGATAACGACATGGTTTTCTTCGTGAAACGAAGTGAGTGTGATACGTCCTTTGGTGGGTTTACCTTGTTGCTCCCGAATCTCTCGACTCTCAATGCCATGATCTGCACTGTTTCGAATCAAGTGAATCAATGGGTCACTCAATTCCTCGATAATCATCCGATCAAGCTCTGTCTCTCCACCTTGAATAATCAGTTCCAATTCTTTACCCAGCTTCTGAGATAGATCTCGAACCAGGCGTGGAAAACGACTGAATAGCTGATCAATAGGCAGCATACGAGTCTTCATTACACCTTCTTGCAGCTCCTTGATCACTCTTCCCATATGATCTGAGACACCGCCAATGCTCTGCATTAACGGGGAGGGGGCATTACGCGCCCCTTCACCACTGAGGTCAGCAAGCGAGGTCTGGTCAATCAGAAGTTCCCCGACCAGATTCATCAAATGATCCAGACGTTCAACATTTACTCTTACGGTTGGTTGCGTACCCTTGTTACGGTCGTCCGAGAGTGATTTTTCCGTAGATGGCTCAACACCGCCTGCTTCAGCCTTCTCCTGAACAGCAACCGGTTCGTTATGAACGACGGCCACATCTTTAACATACTCCTCTACAACCACAATCTGTACATCGGACTCATTGGACAGCTCCGCTTGAATTCCCTGTGGGTCGCCAGCAATGGCTGCTACGATAACAAAATTGGCGTACCGATCATCGTCTTCCCCACTAGCTACTTGATCTGCCAAAGATGCTGCAATGATCTTGCCACCCTGTTCTTCAATCCGCTGTCTCACAATAAAGTACCTTGCAGCCTTCATCATACATGTCGTTTCCAACGTAATTCGGATAGAGAAAAGCTGATGCCCTGCATCCACAGCCTCCTGTGCAACCAACCATTCCGACTTCTTAAGCTCGGGAGCCTTTACTGGCTCCATAACGACAGGCTTCTGAATAAGGGATTGGATCTCAGCAACCACACTCTTAAAATTCTGAAATGGCTGACCGCTAACATACTGATCCCGTAGCACCTTCATTGCATCCAGAGAACGGAACAACGTATCGATAAGCACCGAATTGATCTCAGGCTTCTTGTCGCGGACCCACTCCAGTGCAAATTCCACCTCATGGGTTAGATCACTAAGCTCCCTGAAGTCCATGGTTGATGCCGATCCTTTAATAGTGTGCGCTGCTCGGAAAAGCGTCTGAACAAGCCCCACCGATGGAGAACGTTCCAGTTCCAACAACGATTGATCCATACGCTCCAACTGATCATTTAATTCCTCTATGAAGATGTCGCGGTAGGCAGATAAATCCATCATGTCATGTTCCCCTCCCTATCCGCCCAATATCTCTTCTAATTTCAAAATGCCCACGAGTTGGTCTTCACGTTGCCCAACACCAAGAAAGACGGCTTCTCGGCTTCGGGCATGTCCACTCGTCGGAGGATGAATCTCATTATACGTAGTCACTTTGTTGACTTTGTCTACGATAAGTCCCACATATTCATCCTGATAACGGACAACAATAATTCGTGTTGATCTTGTATCCGGCTCATCAGGCATTCCTAACAGATTGCGTAAACTCACTACGCAGACAACCTTGCCTCTAAGATTGACAACTCCTTTTACCTCCGGACGGCTGTAAGGAATGTCGGTAATACTGAGCATTTTAATAATTTCATGAATCTCTTCGATTCGGATCGCGCAGGTTTCAGCCCCAACGGATAGTTCAATGTACTGCTCTTGCTGAAGTGAAGACATCTGGTCACCTCTGTTTGGTTTGATTATTGAGTCTTAAATGCAGATGCGGAATGAGCCAGCTCTTCAGCAAGGTGTGCTAGTGATTGACATGTTGCAGCCGTTTCTTCTGAAGCCGCAGCGGACTCTTCACTCGATGCCGAGATCGATTCAACAGAACTCATTACTTCTGCCGCCTGTGCCGCTTCCTCTTCGCATGCAGCTGCAATTTCGTTCACTTTGTGTGAAGAATTATTGACCATTTCAATAATCTGATCAAATGCCTGCCCTGTCATAGAGGACTGCTCTACGCTATCCGCTACAGCGCGTACACTCTGTCTCGTGTTTTCTTGCATCACTTTAATAATGTTCGTGATCTCTTTTGTTGCTTCTCCGCTTCGCTCTGCAAGTTTACGTACTTCATCGGCTACAACAGCAAACCCACGACCTTGCTCCCCTGCCCGTGCCGCTTCAATAGCTGCGTTCAGCGCAAGTAAATTCGTCTGCTCTGCAATATCGTCGATTACTTCAATGATGTCACCAATTTTGCGAGAATCTTCTTCTAACTGTGACATTTTAACATTTACAGCCTGCATGCCTTCCAGTGAAGTTTGCACGACATGTCCACCTTCACGGGCTGTTTTCACGGTATCATTAGACAATTCCGCTGCTTCTTCAGCACTTGCTGCAACAGAGTTAATAGCAAGGGAAAGTTCCTTGAACAGTTCGGAAATATTCGCTGCTTCGCTTGATTGACTTGTGCTTGTGCTTGCAATTTCTTGTGTACTTGCTGAGATTTGCTCGGATGATGCCGCAACACTTTGAGAGTTCATAACAATGCTGTCAATCAATGTTTTCAAGTTATCGACCATACGATTCAGAGCTTGGGCTAGTTGACCTACTTCATCACGGCTTGAAATATCTGACTTGAGGGTCAGATTACCGTTAGACACTTCCCTTGCCAATTCCACCATGGACAATAACGGTTTGGAAATGGAACGTGAAATAATGTATCCGATTAAAATACTAAACGTCACTGCGAGAACAACTAAAATGATTGTTACCATAAAGGAGGCGGAATAAGCCGCTTCTGATTTTGAATTTGCTTCTTCAGCTAGACTTATATTAATATTCATCAAGTCTTGCAGTACTTGTACTACGCCATCACCAGGAGGTTTTAAAGTTTCTCTAAGGAATTTTGTGAATTCAGCGTTGTTGTCACTTAAAGCTATGTTTATGCCTTGGTCGTACAAGGTTAAATAATTTGGATACTGTGTATCAAAGTTTCGAAGTAGATCGCTTTCTTGTGGAGTGGTTGCTAAAGCACGGTAATTATTGATGTGATCGTCCAGCGTTTGACGAATTGAGGCGATGTTATCCATAATTCTTGTTTGTTCAGCATCAATGGATTCAGTGTTGAGGTCACGCACACCCACACGCATACGCTGATAATCTACTTGTGCTGCTGATAGTTCTTTTACAGACATAAGATTGTTATTATACATTTCTTGCATCCGTTCGTTCGTACTTCTCAATGTAATCACTGAATAAATCCCGAGTGCTGCCAAAATCATGGACACAATTAAGAATGCTGAAATAATCTTTGTTGCTGTTTTCAAATTACCGAACCACTTCATTTAATCTCCTCCTAGGCATCTTCGTGTCCAGTTATGTATTTATTTGCGTCGGTAACCCCTTCCCCCGGGCAACGCTCTAGACAACTTACGATTTATTTCGACATTACTATCAAAAATGTGAATAGAAGATTTGCATTTATTAAACATTTCACTAATACGAAAAAAATAAAAGATTCTACAGTACCTTTCTTTTTGTAAAAGAAAATCTAAATATCCACATTATTAATCGCCAATCGTTCGCAATTACGAAAATCTAAACAACTATTAAATTTATTAACATTTTTAATATATCTGTAATTCATCTAATGTAAGGTATTTAGAATCACTTATACCAAGTACAAAGACCTATATACACTCAAAGCAAAGCCTGTGTTCAAATTAGTGGGTTTGCATTTCTGTGACTTTGGATTCAGGTCGCAATTTCAAATTTCATCCAATTGAGATTATATCTTCATAGATGACAAAAAAATCAAACTCTTCTAAAGAGTTTGATTCTCTGTTCTTATAATTTAATGGTATATATGAATTTAAACTTAACTATCCAACTAAGAAGAAAACGAAGATTGTTCAAATAAATGTTCCAGTTCTATTAATCGGCTCTCAATTCGCTGTGGAATCAGTGCAAACAGCCTGTCCCATGACATGAATGTTTCCAGCTTCAATGGATATTCTTCAAATACCATGGTGGGTATAAACGATTTACTTAATAGATAATTCCGCACACGGGCATCGATCTCTGCATTTGTTTCAAAATAGTCCTGGAATAACTCATTGACTAACAAACCATCACACCCAGCCTTCGCTCCTGCTGCACTATATAAGTCTGGCAACAGCTCAAATACGACCGGTAAAGGTGAAAATGCATGCTTGCCCGGCTGTGAGTACAGAATCACCTGATGGTTCACAACATTCATTCGATCCTTCAACATGCCTCGGAGTACTTTACCATGAAAACTGGCTTCACAATCCACGACTTCGCCATCGTAACCAACATAGATCCATACATGCTCCATTTCATACAAATGTCCAATCTCATAATCCCACCAGATGGCATATTCAATAACGTATTGCACAGCCTCCACGGGAAAATCAATTTCTCTTCTAAATGATGGAGATGCCCCGGGACGTTCCAACAGCGAGATCCCTACAAAGTCAGGATAAAAGGGTTCATTCATATCAAACATTAGAACTGGTGCATATTTCGCAGCGATTTCGAGCATTTCTGCCTCTTTCATTGCCATAGTTTAGCCCTCCACTTTCTATGTTGATGAAGTATATAGTTGGACAACAAATGATATATGCAAACTATTCTAACAGAGAATTATGTACGTGTTAATGGATTTACTTAAGACCATGTATACCGTTTCTGAACCAGCTACATGATAAAACACAAGAAAAAAGACCCGTATCTGGAAGACGCTCCAGTTCACGAGTCTATGTACTACGATACAAATATGTGAGAATTACACTTTCGATGATTTGTCTGATTTTAATGTTTTGGATGGTTGACCAGCCTGATCGTAAGCTGGCTCTACACAACCAATCGGTGGACCAAGAATTGCATCATTTTGAATGGAGGCAACAGCTTTGGCATAGGCTTCCTCGTCGATACAATACGCGCGATGCGCCACCTCAGGCGGTGTTGCTGCAAGGAAGTCCGCACCAAGCACAATGTCAGGTGTTGGCACATCGAAAATAGTGAGCAAATGCACATCATCTGTATCTGCCACAAACCAGTGAAACCACCCTTTGGGAAAAATCGCCACTTGCCCGGGTGTTAGATGGTAACTGATTCGTTTACGGGTAAATGGGTCAAATACGGAGGTTGTTATCTCTCCGCTAATTAACACAATCATCTCTGTTGTATTCGTGTGCCAGTGTGGCTGTACAATAATACCTTTGCTCATGTGTACGTTGAAGAAACCATTTTTGATGGTAGGTAGCTGTTCTCCAAACAACTGAGTTACATAATTTCGTGGATCCCGCTTGTAGTACAACAGGGCTGTAGAATCCCCTGCTAACTGTACGTTCGGGGCTTGTAATATCGGATCGATCATGCCGTTTCCTCCTTCTGCACATTCATCTCATTGTGTACTTTATGTTGCGTATAGCGATTTTAAGCCTAGAAAAATGGAAAACATCCGAGTTCTTAATATCCCACCATTTGTAAATAGAAAAAAGTCTGGTTAATAAACCAGACTTCGCTGAACTTCTTCTCTATATGGTTGGAGCACGAAACATATTCGAATCGATCAGAGCTGATTCATATAGTTCGCAATTGAAATTCCGGGATCAGCTAAAAATGCATCAAGCGCAGCAACATTCTCGTACTCTTGGTGTTCAATATCATAGAATCCAAGACACTTCTGGCTAGGATGCCATACCATCATTAAGTGCGAGTATTGATCCAATTCAGATGAGATCCGTAGCAGCTTCTGTCTACCCATTTTCATCTCAACCGTATCGACCAGATTAAATATTTCAACATATTGAACGTTGGACTCGTTCTCAGCAATTTCAATCCGCCGTGGTGCTTCGGATAGAAAAGTGATTAATTCCTTTGGCAACTTGTATGGCTTCAACGCCAACAACTTATTGCTGATGTCATGGAACTCCTTCGGTTCGAGAGATTTCAGATACTCGGCCATCTCTTCATTTTTTTGACTAAGCGCAATAGTATATGCCCGTTCACCATCCTTCTCCTGGATCGTAACATCCGCGCCCTGTTCTACCAAATATCGAACCATCTTCATGTTATTAGATCGTGCCGCTACCGTGAGCGGTGTTGCTTTGTACGGATAGACCATATCTGGCTCATTATAGTTAATATCTACCCCTTCATCTAGCAAATACTGGAGCGTCTTCATATCGTGATCAGCTACTGCTTTACGTAAAGTCTTCCCACCAAATTTGCGAATATCTAATCCGAGTTCATGAAGGAGGGGGATGTTCTTTTTGTTACCGTAATAGGCTTCATCATACGCGCTTGATTTCACACGGTTAAGTCCGTCTAATTTTGCACCATTCTCGTACAAATACCGAACCATCTCTTCCCCACAACATCTCACGGCCTTCAGCATCGCCGGATTATTTTTGGCATTGAGGTTAACACCGTGCGAGACCAACAACCTGACCACTGCAGGCTGATTCCAGATTAGAGCGAGATCGATGGGTGTCATAGCGGTATATTGACTAAGTACAATCTCAGTTTCCAGATCCATGCCTTGCTTAATGAACTCTTCTACTGCAGCGGTATCTCCTTGGTAAATGGCCAGAGCTTGATCCGGCAATGTTTTGAATGTTCCTTGATTTCCGATTTTGAACATTGGTGTAACCTCCTACAAGCGAAGTGAAAATTTCCATATTCTCTCTCACAAGTTTATCACGTTATCTCTAGTGATTGAATGGTTACAACTGAACCAATCCAGCAGCATGCCTTTTGAGCAAACAACTAATTAACTAATTCATCTACGATGTCTTCAATCCTGCATTAAACCTACTGGCTCTGCCGGTACCATCTCCATACCTTGCTCTAGAAGCTTAATCGGCTTCAAGCGAGAAGTGATAGCAGCCATAATGACCACAGACACTCCCCCAACAATAAATAACAAAGCAATGCCTCTGCCCGGACCGACGCCAATGATGGAACCTACGGTCGAAGAAAGAGCTCCCCCTTCAATAAGCAACGGGTTGAACACATGATCTGCCAGGAAACCCGCAAGACTATAAGAAATGATAAATCCGAGTTGCGATAGAATTCCGATAATGCCCCATACTCTGCCCTGCTTTTCATTCGCAATGTTATTACGCACCAGCACATCAGCACTCATATTCACAAAAGGAAGTGAACCTAGAAACAAGAATCCGGCAAAGATAATAAAGTAAAGATTCGTTGATACCCCTATAAGGGAAAATGAAATACCTGACATAACTAAGCCAATAACTAATACGCTGGCATATTTCCTCGTCATTGTAAAAATACCAATACACAGGCTGCTAATCAGCATACCGATTGCACTAATGGATTGGAATATTCCTAGCGTCTTTGTATCTGAGAATGATAATATCATTGGACCGATGAGTGTTTCCAAGAATCCGAGATAGAACGTTACAATGGAAATAATAATGACGAGCAGCAATATACCCTTGTTCGTGGTCACTTCGACCCAGCCTTCGACAAGATCTGTAAACCAAGGCTTCTTCTCTCTACCCAATCGCTCCACTCTAGCGCTTCCCCGAATGACAAGTACCGCCAGAATGGCTACAAGGAAGGTTAACATATTAATGATTAAAATAACTTCAATCGAAGTGATGGTAAGTAAAATGCCTGCAATAATCGGTGATAACAAAAATTTGGAGGATTCAGCAAGCTGTAACAAACCACTGCCTCTGGAGAATTGCTCTTTCGTCAACAGATCGGTAGCCGAAGCCTTATAAGCAGGACTTTGAATAGCGGAGAATACAGAACTGAATGCAACGCCAACATAAATATGCCACAGCTCAATACTTCCTATCAGAATCATAGTTAGAACAAAGAGTATCCCTATCGCAGACCCTAAGTCTCCAATCATCATCATCGTACGACGATCATATCGATCCGCAAGCACACCTCCGATTGGACGCAATACGATATTTGGTAAAAAGGTAAACAGTGTAATCAGAGCTACGGCAGTCGCTGTACTCGTTTGTTCAAAAGCGTACACACTAAGCGAAAATGCCGTTAGACCAATGCCAATTGTCGAGATCAGTTGTCCAAACCATACAATTAGAAATTTACCAAAGGATTGATGTTCGGTGGATTCCATAGGACTACCCCTCCGCTAATTTGATTCATTCGGGCAATATCTCTCGATGATATACGAGAAACTTCCTTTTTCCGCACCAAGTGTGCATTCCAGAATATACATAAACGCTTCGACTTTGCGTTGTAGTTCCTCCTCTGTCCACTGAAATATCCCTCGATCCAATAAAAACTGTGAAGAGACCAGCAAAAACTCAACCATTTCTCTTGGCGCCGGAGTATGAAACACCCCTTCCCGAATGCCTTGTTCAATCACTTCTGTCAAGATCGGACTGAGCTGCAGAATCGTTTCCATCAGACTTTTCTGATGCATCTCTACGTTGTAGACTTGGTGTAATTCTTCGATGAATTGTTCCTTGTTGCCTACATCCTGCCCTTGAGCTGTAATAATGTTAAAAATCTTCGTATGTGCATCCAAAGAATCGTCCTCGGCTATTCGCTTCGCTGCGGTTACACCAACGGCGATAAAGCGCATCACGACGGCATTCATAACCTCTTCTTTGGATTGAAAATAATGATAAAACGTACCTTTGGCGATGTTCACTGCCTGTAAAATATCAATGATCGTTGTTTGGGTATAGCCTTTTGAAATAAATAAAGCCTCGGCTGCGTCTAATATTTCATTCCGACGCTCCTCTGGTTTTTTAATGATCCTCACATGTCCAACCTCCAAATTCATTAGACCGACTGTCGGTCTATTGTAGTCATGTTTATGTGCATTTAGAACCCTTGTTCCGTGAGCCACTCAGACAACGCCATTTCTCTTGCTTTGATATCCTGCTGCTTATCATATTTTCCCATATTACGCTCAGCAACGAGTTTACCATCCAACATAAATAATACTCTCTCTGATCTGGCTGCTACCTTAACGTCATGAGTCACAATTAAGATCGTTGTTCCTGCAGCATTAATATCGTCCAAGATATCCATGATCTCAGAAGTTGTCCTTGAGTTCAGCGCTCCTGTTGGTTCATCCCCAAATAGAATATCCGGATTGTTAATTAACGCCCGACAGATCGAGATACGCTGCAGTT
Organism: Paenibacillus tundrae; assembly: GCF_036884255.1. Classification (NCBI taxonomy): domain Bacteria; kingdom Bacillati; phylum Bacillota; class Bacilli; order Caryophanales; family Paenibacillaceae; genus Paenibacillus; species Paenibacillus tundrae. Next base: position 3,986,968 of record NZ_CP145605.1, read on the forward strand.
GACCTCCCGAAGCCTGTGTAATATTGTGGCTGGCCAACTCATCCACACCCATTTGTTTCATTAATCTGAGTGCTCGTGCACTGATAACCTCTTTGCTGCTGTTCTTAGCCAAATACGCCGATAACACAACATTGTCGAGCAAGTTCAAGTTTTTCAACAGATGACTATGCTGGAAAATGAAACCCATCTTATTCAACCGCAGCTTCGCTAATTTCTTCTCAGGTAACGCAGAAATCTTCTCTCCTGCAAAATAAACACTTCCTTCACTAACCTGATCCATACCGCTGATATTGTATAGTAGTGTAGATTTGCCAGAACCCGAAGGACCCATAATGGTGACAAACTCACCTTGTCTTACTTGCAGATTAATATCTTTTAGAATCTGGTGTTCCTCGTGTTGATGGACCGTATGCGACTTATTCACATGTCTGGCTTCCAATATCACTGTCATATTCATTCTCCTTATTCAACAATCATTTGGACAATGCTAGCTTCTCGGATGGATTGAATACTGTGCAGAGTAGCTATGGTGATGGCACTCGCCAACAATAACGGGCATAGGATGTACGCTTGCCATGGATTGATGACAAACTCAATATGGGAGGCTCCGAATGATGACATAATGGCACTGATGATCCATGGCCCAAGCGTATTGGCTAGAACCGTTCCAGCAAGTACGCCGATGCTTAATACGATGAGTGTAATCGTGACATATTTTAGTTTTATGTTAGAGAGAGCGAAGCCCAAGCTTCGTAAGATGGCAATATCTCCGTGATCCTTGGCCACAAGCATTCTGAGGAATAACGATGTAATGAGAATGGAGACCAACAGGGACACAATAAGTACAGCTATCGTCACTCGTTTCAACTGATCAATGGTGCCACCAAGTGTTTGATGTAAATACCCCTGTAAATCGGTGACCTTTGCGGGTGCAAATGCTTTCTCATACGAAGCAATCTTATCCGTAATCTGACTTGCATCCTTAAGATCTAAACTAACCACGTACCAGAGCACTCGATCCTTGTCATACGGCAGTAGCGCTTTTGCAGTCTTCCCGCCGTTCGTCACATCCTGGTATACTCCGCTGACAATCATGGTTTTCTCCCGACCTGCTACCATAAGCACAAGAGGATCGCCTACCTTTTTGTCCATCTCAAGACTGTTGGTATCAGATAACGCAATCTCATTATCAGTTTTGGGAGCCGAGCCACTCAGGTAAGACAAGGGGAAAATATTGAAGTCTCCTGTCTCGACGCTTAAATAGTCATAACCTCCTTCATTGTTACGTACGTTGAATTGGCTTGTTACAAGGGGTGAATATTGCAGCACATCGTTGTCCGTCCGCACGTACTTGAGTAATTCGGCGTATCGTTCCTCTACATCCTCGGAATAACGCAGATCAATACGAATGTCACTCTGACCGACACCCATATATGAAATAAAGCTAGGAGCCCGCAAGGTATTCAGGAAATTAACAGGGACAATAATGATGATTGTGCTAACTGTAAACAGCAGCAGTATCAATCGGAACATCCGTTTACGCTGAATCACATCTTGTAACGCCAGGAAAATGGGAACGGAATGTGACCACCGGCTAGTAGATAAATTTAGCTTCATTTTGGAAATATTCGTATCACCAAGGGTTCCTGACCGCAGCCCCTCGATTGCAGAGATCTGATTGAAACGACGGAGTACTATGCTGCAGCATCCTAGGACAATCGCAAAAATAGTAGTGACGGCGAATAAGGAAATTGCTTCATTTAACCATGTCGTGGGAGCTATTCCCATGTATAGCATGATATTGGACGTGAACAGCCTATTCACAAATATCGAGGATAGGTAACCCGCAATACATGCCAGACCCGCTATAACGACATATTTGCTTAAATATAACGTTCGAATATCAACTCCAGATATGCCGATCGCTTTCATCACACTGATCTCCCGATAATCTTCTTCAATCGTAGCCAGCATCGTGAAACGTATACAACAGACTGCGATCACAATCAGAATTAAACTGACCATGATAATTACCGCTGCAACAACCCCGTCTGTCAGTGCATTCAGCAATTGAAACAAACTATAGGTGACTAGTGGCCCTGAATTGGGTAGACCTGCATGTTGATAAGTTTGAATGAATTCGTTCGTTTTACTCGGATCTAGAAGTCGGAATTCAATGAGATACTCCGTCTCTCCTGTACTTTGTTGAAGTTTTTGAAAGTCATGAGTACTAATCACAAACCGTTTGGAATGAATAATCGACGGATTCATCTGTGCATCTCGAACAAAATCTATTATTCGGAAGGATCGGTTGAACGTACCGTCTTGAATAACGACATGGTCTCCAAGTTGTAGCTGTTTCTCCTGTAGGTAATACACCGGGACGGCAATCTCCCCGTCATTCACCTGAACCCTTTCATTGTTCATATTAAGTAAATAATCAAAGTCCTTATTTTGAACAACAAAGTCCATATCCATAATGCTGCCCTTCTCGGACTCCGCTCCAAAGTAAACATGGGAACCATCGACATTAATCATGTCTACAATCTGATATTGATCCACGAGTTCATTTTCTTGCGTCCACTCATTAACTTTGTACCTGTCCAATTCCCCTGAATGCATCTGCACCACATGCGGAGTTTTGGATTGCGTAAATAGATGTTCAATTGAATGGGTTAACTCGATGATCATTCGGGTGCCGGAAGCGACTAATATGGCCGCCAATAGAACAAAAATAAATAAAGTCAGCGTAATTCCTTTTTTTCGCCTAAATTCATTTTGCAGCATCCGTGCTAGCATGATTGTTCATTTCTCCTTTGCCTGATTTCACTTAGATACTCGTACGGAGCATGATATGTAACTACTACGTTTATTCGCTGAACCACCTCGTTCCATTTGTAGTTATTTTCCAGTGTAACAATAAGAAGGAGAATTGAAATCAGTCTCCAGTCCAGGTTGATGATCATGCCTGAGGATGGCGGAGCATTGATTCGTGGGGGATTAGCTGAAGTTTAATCTAGTGATGCTATGCGTTAAAAAGGCTCTCCTTATTGAGCTTCGCTTCAATCCTATGCTAAGATAATGGACATTCCTATTCGATATCATTGATTATGACTAAAACCAAGCGATAGAGAGGACACTATGAATCTTTCATCTATACATGACATGTTACATTCAATCATTCCCGCACTAGACCTGAGAAGCTGTCTCGTCAGTGTACAGGGAGAATTGATCTATCAGCATTATCGTGACGAAGAAGCCAAGACGCGTATAGCCAAAATTAATTCATGCACGAAGAGTGTGCTCTCCGCACTTGTCTGCATGGCGATGGATCAGGGTAAGATTCCGGATGCATCAACCCCGCTCTCGTTCTTCTTCCCAGAAGTTCAGACTGATGCAGATGCCAGAAAACCACAGATCACGCTTGAACAATTATTAACGATGACCGCTGGGTTCAACTGGGATGAGTTCGGAGGACAGAATTCGTTTCCACGTATGACACGAACGGATCATTGGGTTCATTTTGCATTGGAACAAACCTTAAGCCATACACCAGGCACACACATGGAATATAATTCTGGCGTATCCCAGATCTTATCAGCGATTCTGATGCAGCAAACCGGTATGAGCGTTAATACATTTGCAGAACGTTATTTATTTGACCCACTGGAGATTACTGACTATGAGTGGGAGAGTGACCCTCAAGGTGTGCACACCGGTGGATTCGGTCTTAAAATGCTTCCCGCGGATTTACTTAAGTTCGGTCAATTGTTCCTGCAGAAAGGTCAGTGGAAAGGAGAAGCATTAATTACGCAAGATCTCGTGGAACGATCCACTACCCCTGCAATCGCGGTGACTCCTCCTAATCACGGATATTATGCTTGGCATTGGTGGGTGGATACCTGTTTGGCAGAGTCTTCTCCTTTAATAGAGGATGAGCATCCTACAGGCATACAATCTACAACAACCACGGCTGCTTCAGACTTTGCGTTACCGTCGTTCAACTACTATTACGCTCGTGGATTTGGCGGTCAATTCGTATATATCGTGCCAGCGCTTGAACTGGTTGTAGTGCTGACCAACGATAAACGCAAAAAAGAGAAGCCTCCTTTGGATGTGTTCCCAAGGTTGATTGCTCCTCAATTGTTGCGTTATCTATAAGAGACTGTTTCAAGTCTTACTTATCATATAAATACAAAGAACCCTCAATCTCGTTAGGAATGACCTACTGGGTTGAGGGCTCTTCTGCTAAGGATGATATATATATACGTTTTAGAACGAAATGATTTCTACTCCTATTATGCTCTCCATCAAACTAAAAGTGATTCTTCAATAGCCAGCGTGACGGGGTATGGCCCCCACTCCTGATTTGATAATACAACGAGTTGAATGCCTTGTGCTGGGTACACAGAAGACATGAATGACACCCCGGGATCGAATCCCATGACATGATACTTGAAGATGTCCTCCCCTTTCTGGTCAATCCAGATTCCACGTCCGTAATATTCTTCATCCTCTTGATGCGAGTACGGAATGAGGAGTTTCCGCGTATTCTCTTCCGTTAATAACTTGTATCCTAACAACGCATGCCAGAAATGAATCATATCCTGCGCTGTAACATAAGCACCGCCGTCAGACCCACCTTGAACAGGGATTGAGAAGATATTTGTGTTCCACGTACCGTCTTCCTGATCAACATAACCAATGGCCGTGTTAGGAGGTAACTGATCTGTCCGAAAATAACCAGAATCCTTCATACCGCTTGGTTTGAAAATATGTGACTCCACATATTCAGTGAAGGATTGTCCAGATTGTTGTTCAACAATGAGTCCTAACACAATATAACCGGCATTATTATAGTGGAAGCGTTCGCCCGGTGCAGATTTCATCGCTAAGTTCTGGAACATTGGCAAAAAGTCACGTAATTGTTGCATCATATAGACCGGCCGTTCCTGCCATAGCTCCGCGAAATCCTCCATGACTTCTTCATCAAAATAATCAGGGATACCCGCAGTATGCGTTAATAACTGATGCACTGAGATGTCTTTGTCCCACAAAGGAAATTCAATGTTAAGCACATCTACTAGACGGCTCTCGTACGAGAATTTCCCCTGCTCGATCAATTGACATATACTTACCGCCGTGAAAACTTTACATCCCGAGGCAATTCCGAATCGGGTATCACTTATATTCGAGATCTGTTCGCTACGATTGGCATATCCGCGAGCCTTAGAGAAGATTGTTTTCCCGTTTTGCTGTAACAACACTACACCGGAAAAATCTTTTTCCTCCATGACTTCCTCTACCTTGCGTGCTACATCCGTTATATTAGTCACCTTATCATCCTCCTCCAATCATTCTTTTCTCTCTCCAACCTCATCTCATTCTTCAACTACTCACTCGTGTAGTTCTTGTGTTGATCAGATAATACAGTGTTGCATAGATGGTTAGAATAAACACGCCAAAGAACATACAGAAGGCTAGCGATGGACGGCTTACACTCTCTTGCATCAATGCGATGAGTGTGGAACGGTTCGTTAACGCATCCCAACTGTTTAATCTGTATACTCGTCCAAGGAGTACACCATAGCTTCCCAACGCACACCCCGCTAATACAAAGATCCAAGAAGCCATCCGCCCGACTCTCTTATAGATCACTTCCTGTAGCTGATACATGGAGAGGAATCCAAGCAACAGTCCAACCCAAACAAACATGAGCACCACAATTAAGTCGTACCAATACGTGAAATTCAGACCATTACCACCATAATATCGCGAGCTTCGTGCCGTCAGGTGAACGAGATCTGTTACGATATAGGATGAATTCGGGAAAAATAACAGCCATAATAGACCACTTACAATGGCAAGCCAGGTCGCACCTTTCCATTTCACATAGCTGAATACATATGCTACATAGGAGAAGATAAACGGAATCCAACCCAAAAATAGATTCCAGATTAAAAACCGAAAATATCTCTGATCAAGCCAAGCTGCAGTAGCGTAATGCAAACCTACCGTCACAACAGTAACTATACTTAGATAAATAAATATTTTGATGTAGTTCAGTTCTCTCAATGATCTTCCTCCACTTGACATTCAACTAAAATGTTAGAACTCTTCCAACAATGATTATAATTCCTCCTACAATACATAATTTGGCTGGAAATAAACATAATAGAATCATACCATTTCCCAAAGGAGAATTAAATTCACATGAATCAAAATCAAATCAATCCTACAAATCATGCTAACCCAGGGTTTATCCCTACATTGAACCATGGCGGACATGAATTGTTTGATGTGCATGAAGTGTTAACCTGTGCGATTAACGTTCTAGATCAATACATGATCTTCAGAACATTTGTATTGGATACCGAATTGCTCGATATATTGGATCGCCAATACAACTTTATGTTGTCACAGTACAACTTGACCGCAGAATGCTTCGCTACAGGACAGAAACCTTCCCAAGAGACCGCAACCTACATGATTCCTAATATGACTCCGCCTGTGTATGGACTTAAGCCATCTGCACCTAAGAAACCCAATCAGTCCCTAGCCGATGTGAAAGATGCTGGAATTAGCAGTCACATGTTAGGTCTTATTAAATCTCATGCTTCATTGCTGGCGATGTCTTCCTCTGAAATTACTAACCCAACGGTACGACGTGTAGTTGCATCACAGGTACAGCAATTTGTTGAAATGGCTTATGAGATTTTTATGTATCAGAACCAACGTGGTTACTATCAAGTGCCACAACTTAACGCAAACGATACACAGCAAATGCTTCAAGCTTATGTACCTGCAACTGGGGCTCCACAAATGCCTCGTAGTAACAACGCATCACTCCAATAAATAAATAAATAAATAAAGTACATCTAGTGAAAGAGCAGTCCATTCAACCCCTAAGGTTGTCCAAGGATTGCTCTTTTTTCTGTTCTCAGAACGACGAATGTAGATGTAAGATGAAGTACTTGATTGACTTACCAAAAACTGGTTTAATCAAAGAAAACCCTAACAACGTTCAAACTATTTGCTCTCGCCAAAGGTTCCAACCACCAAAACTTTGTAATTTAATTTGACACTTTTTCACCATGGGAGGTATTAGAGTGAAATTAAACGCTTCAATTAAACTGGGTATTCTTGCGCTAACTTTAGGATGTACCACGGTGGGTGCAGTACTGTCTACTCCACAAGCCGCATGGGCGGCACCCGTCCCAGATTCCAAAGCAGTATACCATCAGTTCCAGAAGTATTGGAAAAATGCTGTAAAGTCATCAGCCAGTCTAATTCAGGCACGTAAATATCTGCTGAATCATGTACATGAGGTGAATACAAGGCAGGCTACCTTGATGACGATGCAATTGGAATCAGTTCAGAACATTAAATTAGCCGAAATCGACGAAAAAATATATGCTGACCCTGTACAAACGATTATCTCAGAAGCACATGAAAATATAGGATATGATAAGAAACTAACTTACAGCAGCTTGCTCAAAGAGATCAAAGACCCAGCGACCCGTAAATTATTACAGGAAGCTTCTGATCTCGGTTACAAATTGGAAACTAGTGAGGGCATGTATTATCCGATTATTAATTATGAAGGTTACAAAAGACTCCAACCTTACTTGGCTCCCGACATCGCTGCGTATATTGATATCATGGCTACTGAATCGAATCAGGCTTCGACCTCAGATGCTGCCCTCATCATCCCTTGGGGCGAACTGATCCAGCGCACATTAGCCATGGAGACCTTTTTGAATGCATACCCACAATCCAGCCGCACGACAACGGTTGAGAATTTGTTATATTTGTATGTACATTTTTTATTTTATGGAAGTGATAATACACTGGCATACGACTGGTTCACGGAGGATGAGATCCGCACATTGATCCCTGAAGTGAAACAGGCATATGAGAAAGCATTAGCGAAAAGGGAACCTAACACAAAAAGCGAAATACTCGATAGTTTAGAGCGGGTGTTAGCCCTTCTGGAACAAACAAATGATAGGCTTACGCCTGACATCCATGCTACGATAGAATCCATCCTAGATCGATATTCTCCAGAGTAACTACACACGGTTTGATGTAAAAAAAAGCGGCATAGACTCCAACCCAATTCAAATGGGTGAGTTGCCGCTTTCTTCAAATTCACACACAAACTTTCCAAGGCAATATGCTATAATGCTATATTTCATGCCCCTTCACAACAATCGACCGCAGTTTATCCGGATTCACCATTAGGTAAACTCCTCTAATCCGTTCTCCAGACGAGTCAAGCTCCAGACACAGAACCTCTGTTATTTGTCCATCGTCCAGTAAAGCTAACTGTAGCTCTCCATTTATTCGTGTGGGAAACCATTGTCGTGACCGTAAACGAGTTAGCACTCTGCGCGAGGTGAGCAGTGCCAATACGCCTTTGTAAACTTTCATCGATCTCATGACTGTATGCACACGTCCACCGCCATCCGCAGTAAACACAGGCTCTTCAGCGAGCATTTCCATCATTGCTTGAACATCATAATTGAGAAAAGCGGCAGTAAAACGTGCAAGCATCTGCTCTTGAGCCTTGTTCGTCGTCTGTGCTCGTGCCAGAGAGGATCGATCCTGTGGTAAATTACGCTTCGCACGGCTGAAAATTTGACGGCAGTTGCTTTCACTTTTACCAAGCCAATCTGCAATGGTCTGATAGTCATATTGAAATGCCTCACGAAGTACAAAAACCGCACGCTCTATTGGCGAAAGACATTCTAACATGACGAGGTATGCGTATGAGATCATCTCTTTCTGCTCCACTGCCATTTCCAAGCCAGTTCCCAGATCCGAAAGTGGTTCGGGCAACCATTCTCCAATATAACTTTCGCGTTGATTGCGGGCAGAATTCAATACATTTAAGCTCCGGTTTACCACGAGTTTGGCAATATACGACTTCGGATTATGAATTACCGCGGAAGGCTGACTTTGAAGGCCAGTGAAACAATCCTGCACAATGTCTTCGGCCTCAACAACACTGCCAAGCATACGATACGCGACTGCGAATGCATAAGATTTGTAACGTGCATACAGTTCACCAACTTCCAGAGAAGACACTTCTGGTTCATTGGGGAGTGGACTGGAATTCATATGAACGGCCTCCTCTGGCAGATGGTTTCGGAACTAATCGAATATTGGTTTAATTAAAACATCCTGGGTACATTCCAGTTGTAATTGCAATTCGGTTCCAGCTATTGATTGTATTAATTGCCATGATCAGATCCACTAGTTCTGCTTCACTGAAGTGTTCTCGGACTTTATTAATCAGCTCTGTTGGCACACCTTGATGTGAAATCTCAGTCACCGTTTCAGCAAGCTCCAGCATAACACGTTCTTTTTCTGTAAACAAAGGCACTTCGCGCCATACACTTAACAGCAGAATATGATCTGCATAATCCCCCAATTTCAACAGATCTTTAGCGTGCATATCTAGGCAAAAGGAACAACCATTCATTTGAGATACCCGGATTTTCAGCAACTCGTATAAAACCTTGTCCTCTATTTGACCAGATACATACTGTTCAAGTGCCATCATCGCTTTATACGCACTTGGGTTCGCTTTTCTATAGTTCAATCTTAATTTCATGTCATTCGCCTCCGTAAATTGGTGTACAACCTGAAGACAAATGAAGAGCTAAATCTGTGACAAAATTCTCAGTTTTTTATCAAAACGATGTGATCAGTACCTCCAACCGTTACCGATCAACTGCCGTTGCATCGTATATGGCGTATAGTTCGAAGTCGGCAACATATAAGACGCATGGGGCAGATGTTCATACGCTGGGTTCACAGCATCTCCGTACGAATGCTCTCCCTGAGGAGAAGTCTGTAACTGGACATAAGGCTGGACATTTACGTGGGGCGGGTTGTTTGGTTGGTTGTTCGGTTGGTTGTTCGGCTGGCATACAGGGTTGGAAGGGGTAGAGACATCTGCTACGCAATCTGCGGGTGGGCCAATAAATACGGTCTTCTGGATTGGAGCCAAGGTTGCCTGGACTTGTGCCTCATCAAGACAATACGTATGAGCAAGTATACTCGGAGGTGTGAGGCGTAAAATATCTGAACCAAATATAGCTTCAGGCACAGGTGCATCAAAAATCGCCAGTAAGTGTGTATCATCTACAGTCGCAATTTCGTAGTGCCACCAGCCTTGCGGTACATTCGCCACTTGACCGGGAGTAATCGGAAAATTCAACAATTCGTTCGTAAATGGATTGATTAGGGAGACAACGGCTGCCCCGCGAATACAATAGACCAGTTCAGTTGCATTCTGATGAACATGAGGCTCTACCACGTTGCCCGTACTGAGAAAAATATCTAACAATGAGGTATTGCCGAGGGTATTTAACTGTTGAATGGAGAGGGAATTAATATAATTTTGTTCGTCTTTCTTAAATAGTAAATTTCGGTTCACATCATAGGTGAATTCAGTATTCGGTGACGTGTAATCCATATTCGAGGTTGCCAACATTTAACGCCTGCCCTTCATTCTACGGTTAGGTGAAAACCTATACGCCAGCTTATGTCATCAGCCTATATTCGTGAGCCCAATTCTGAACGTTGAATAGAAACGACAAAACCCTCTGAATAGAACACGTCTATCAGAGGGTAGTTATGTTACTCTATTTCTTCTTCAGTCAGCAGAGCTTCTTCACTCAGACCAAGAGAATGTCCACTCAAGCTCACATGTTCTAACCAGTGCATCCGAGACACGATGTCAGGGGTTCCTTCAATTAGACTATTGGTGATATTTAGCCACTTCAGCTTCTTGAGATTCTCAAGCTCTGGAGGCAGCTCCCGAATACCTGAATAACCTATGCTCAAACTCACTAACTCTCTCAGATTACCAATCTCAGCAGGTAAATGACTTAGCTCCATTTCATGCTTAGGCTTGGGCTTCCATCCAGGTTCGACATGAAATGCACTGCCACCATAAATGGTAAGCTCCTTGAGCTGAGTAAGCTTTCCAATTTCATGCGGGATGCCCTTCAGATCTGCCGTCATAATGGTTAATTTCTCTAGTGCGCTCAGTTCGAAGAAAGCCGGGGGCAGCTCACTCACATGTTGTTCAAAAACTTCGAGTTCCTTCAATTGCGTGAGTTCACGAATGCGATCTGGAATTTCGGATAACAGATAGCCGGTAATATTTAGACGATCCGTCTGGTGTTGAATGGCGTCATTTAGGAAGCAATCAAACTGCTCATGCCTTTGTAATTTGAAAAATAAGCCGGGAATGCGCTCCATTAACTCGCTCGCTTCTTCCTCCGTAATTCCCATGCCATACATTCCTTCATGTGCTACGGTATAAAAGTAATCGCTGCCATCTTCTTTAAGAAAACAGAGATCATCAGGTAATGACGGATACAACCAATCTCCAAATCGAGTAGCCTCTTGCTTAAGCACCTGCCCAGACTCTGGGGTGCATGAATATATGTAATAACTGCCGCTGGAGTACATCGCATGACTATCTATCTTATTATTGTGCATGAAACGCTCTCTTACCATGGCCTCATCCATTGTGAAAACTTCGATCAGATAGGGCTCCAATTGTTCTAAAACTTGAGCAACCCGTTTAGGAGGATCATCTATTGCGTACCCTCGATCTACGATCAAGAAGCGATCGGTCTTCTCTATTAATTCATCAATGATTTGATCATATGTAGTTTCTCTTGGATCGGTATATAGGGATACCGTTGTCATTCAATTCCTCCTCCATTTTTTTGCTCGTACTGAAATTCATTTAGTGTCATGAGCATGCATTCAGGCATAGGCTGATATCATCATTTGAGTATTGGGAGGCACAAAACATGGCATACGATCCACGCTCTGTTCAGTACCCTGCACCTACAGGCTATCCTTATCCTTATTATCCACCAACTCCGCCGCCACCTTATCCATATCCTTATCCGTACCCACCCTTCTTCCCCATTCCGCTCCCTTATCCAATCGGAGGCGGTCCATGGTGGCACGGTGGTTATCCAGGTGGCGGCTATCCGGGTGGTCCTCACGGTGGAGGACCAGGCGGCGGCTACCCAGGAGGCCCTCACGGTGGAGGACCAGGCGGTGGCTACCCAGGAGGCCCTCACGGTGGAGGACCAGGCGGTGGCTACCCAGGGGGTCCTCATGGTGGAGGATCGGGCGGAGGATTTCACGGTCACCGCTTCTTCCAGTGGTAAAATAACCGATCGCTCACAGACAGGGGCTGCTACACGATGCAGTTCCTGTCTTCGTTCCTCAATAATCAATTTCATCCTTCACATTGAGATTGCGATTGGAAGCTTCAAGCAGTTCTTCGAATGATTCGTGAAGATAATATACAAAATCCGGATCATGCACGTACATAATAATCTGCCCGTACTTGCCCTTCTCTGTGGGATCAAAATCCAGCATGATGTACAGTGAACCACCTGCCATCGTTGCAAAGGGTATCCATTGTTTATGGAATAAAAATGGTTTGATCTCAGGGTCGAGCTCGCGAATCTCTTCCTCAGAGTAAAATTCCTCCAACTTTTCATCCACTTCACAAAAGTATTGTTTGGTCTCACGAATTTCATCCAAGGACATTAGATAAAACGGAATACTCCGCTGTTCCTCTGCATCTCCAGGATACAACATATGAAATCCGTAACCACTGCCATTTTTACGTTCATAAAATGCACGAAAATCCGCAGGAAACTTAATATTAAAATCCGCTTCAAATGCCTCCAAACTCTGCTTGGAGGCACCATCGATCTGTTTATACTGTTGGTACAATTCTTTAATCTCTTCATCCACCACTTTAACATCTAACAATTGATGCAAAGCATCCATTAACCCGTCGATCCTAGATTGTACGTCTAATTTCAACAGAAGTCCTCCTTCTTCGTCCTACCAGCGCAGCGGCTCTTCTCCTCGCCATAACACATAACGCTCGAGTTCACGAATCGTGCCTGTGCCAATGCCGTAATCGTCCATTGCTTCTGAAGTTAAATCAAGGATATGCAGCATGCCACTGTATGTACCTACTGCAAGCTTGGATTGATCAGGCGATACCACGATGGACGAGATCGTACCACCTACAAAATGACGCCATACTTCCTGTCCCTGATTATCCACACAGCGCAGATAACCATATGCATCTCCAATCACAATGCCTTGGTGAGTCTCCGCAGAGGCATACACACGCGCATTTTCATCCACAATAGGCCAATCTTCTTTCTTCTCATTGACCTCCACCTCGTCTAGTTTAACCTGGATCGTAGCACCGTTATAAAAGTGACATGCATTAAACCAAACGTTACGGTTATCTTTAGTGAAGATAGCATGATGCGGGTAACTCATTTCCGGATATAACGAATACGTATGATTCTGTTGTCGATCCAGGAGCATGTGGTTACTTACCTGACTGCCAAAGGCAATCCAGCGACCATTCTCTGAAACTGCCGCATGACCCATGTCGATTTGAGTATCTTCCAATTCATATTCTTGAATCTCCGACGGATCAGGGTGCAGCAAGGATACTTGAGATTGTTCGATGAGGTGAACACCATATGTGGACAAAATAAGAAGAGATTGTCCTTCGTTGAATGGAATTAGCTCTATAAGTGAACGTTCAGGATATTCGCAATCTGCCAGCGACTCGATCTGAGGCAGCGTGTTATGAAGGCTAGACTGAATATCTTCCCAACGATACATAGCAAGCTCTCGGCCTTGTAGCTGACGATCAGGGCTTCGAATGATTCGAATAACAGCTTCATCTGCTAATGCATAATCCATGCCATTCGGGGAGCATCCCGCAAAATGATAATGAGGAGATGCAACTAGTCCTTGTGAATCCGCGGTGTATACGACGCCGTTCTGCGTATGAGCCCCAATATTAAATACAACGCCATCTTGCGCAATAAATCCAACAACTTGCACGGCCTGCATCACAGACTGAAATTGTTCACCCATCGGCCATGAAGCAGGAGGTAATTCAGATCGTAGACGTAGCACATCCCCTTGCGCATTAGCCTGTTTTACCATCTCCCAGACTTCAGCACTAAGACTGGCTCGATCATCATTCTCAAGCGCAGATTCATCCGGATTTTCACCAGCCATACTTTTGCGTACAAATTCATTTACAAGTTGTGCATACCGTCTACCTTCTTGACGCCACTGTTGTGCAATCTTCTCATCTAACCAACTCAAATGATCATTCCTCCACTCCGCCTATATGTATAGGGCGACAATGATGTGCGATTAAGAACAAATGCAGGTCATGGTCTCTACCCTCTGACTCACCTGTTTCTTCATAGAACATGGCGACTTCTCTGCCATAGGCATAATTAAAGCGCAGATAACCACCAATAGATGCCATAAATAATATACATCTATGCTCATTCTCCACTACAGCATCCCATTTGAACTCCTTTTTACAGCATTGCGCCAATTCCAATAAGGACTTACCTTGCTCACCATCCTCAAGATGATAAAATGTATGGTGCCGTAATTCATTCCATGGTTCAAAATAATGCGGGGTTAATGGCTTGTCTTGTTGATAATAACCACAGTATATACGATCCAACAGCTCACTTATTTCTGCACCATCACCCTCACAAGCCCACAACGTGATATGTTCATCATGACGCGGAAGCCAAAGCAATCCCTCGACCTGAGGGTGAACTGCCAAGAAATCTCCATCCACTGAACTTCCGATACTAACGCATTCCTGCAGTTGGCGCTGACTTATTGGTGTCTCTTCTGTATGAATCCAGAAGTCATATTCAACAAAAGGAGCTAGCACGTCTTGATCGGGCCGCTGTATATTCATCCAGCCGGTGTAAGTACCCTCTCCATATTGCTCAAGCCATCTGCGATAGGATGAAGGTAATGAGATGTTATGTTGTTCTTCGAAATGATTCAGTTCTTCAGCAGATACAGGCTTCATTGCTTGAGATACAATGTACATATGATACATCTCCCTATCATCAGATCATGCTATTTACGTTATAACATTCTAGGCCAATTCTTCTTGAACAATCTCCGTTGAGACCCCTTTGCGGTTAGTAATTTGAATGGCAAACGCATCATATCCATTACGCTTGACTAACTCAAAATTCATGCGTTCTCCCGTAATCAGTTCATAGGTTCCATCTTCATGAACATCTTCCCCAAACTCATCATCATATGGAACATTGTAGTAGGCGGTTAAGTACACTTCAAAAATATCCTCTCCTTCTACGTCCAGATAAGGACGCAAAGGCCTATTTTTAAGCTTATCCTCAGCATACGTCTCACATAGCATGGCATCATATCCATGTTTGGCAGCATCAAATAACAGATAACGTTCTCCAGTTACAGTATGCTCTACATATACAAGTAATGGTGTCGAATCATGCCAACTTATCAGATCATCATCGATCAAGTCACCATAATAAAAAATATGGAACTTGTCGTGACCATCTGGCGTTTGTACTTTTCCATTCCATTCTACTTCATGAGCTTGTTCCTTCTTCAATGTCTGTACCAACCCTTCGAGATAGGCTGGCCCTTGTTGTACTCCTAATTCATTCATGATCTCGCCTCCGGTTTATTCATTCGAATGGAAACAATCTTACGTTCCTCATCCACGGTTAATTGAATATCAATATGAAGTTGATCCCGGAACAATGCCGTTATATTAAGATACGGGTCACGGGCTGCCTTACTGCTTCCATTGCCGTTCGATCGGGTCATGCCTTGATGAATAATGGACTGAACCAACCTTCCATCGCCTTTGCCTGTTTTTTCATATGTATAGATCAGTTGACCATCGTGATTGAACACCTTCACTATAGGTATGAAGTCATTGGCATTGAGATATTGCTGCTCTTCATTGACATAATTCATTGCGTCAGATGAATAGTTTATTTGTCCCGCCAAATAAGGGTTTGTATCATTCGGCTCAATCTCATATTCTTGGTAGGCTAATTGAAACAAATTTTGAAGACCACTTGCATCAATACGATAGTAAAATTGACGGTTCTCCTCAGCTTTGTCCATCGCAGCATAACCATTAATTAGTGGCCAAGTCGCATAAGATTTGCCGTTCACTTCAATAGCTAAGGCATAATCTGACAACACTTTCTCTTTCTGAAAAACACCATAACTTTGCATGATAAAAAATGCTGGAATACATAACATAGCAAAAATAGACAGTGATACTCTTTTTTTCATTAGTAAACCTCCAACACAATATCTCTTGCAAGTTATCCTGTTTTATACTGCAGCTTCGTTAGTGTTCGAACAACCTGCTCTCGATTCTTAGCATTTTTCATATAAGCAGGGATCGCATGCGAGGCCGTTTTCATAGGTGAATTGGCAGGTTTCACTCGCAAATCTGCAGAGATATAAGCAATGAGATAATTCAAATGCTCGCGATTGACTGCCCAGACGTGCTTGCCTCTTACCTGATCGAGAAAGTACAGCTCCATACCAAAGATCGATTCTCGCCCTTCCCGAATTTCTGGATAATACCCTCGATGTGTCTCTCGACGATACAACAGAGCTTGATTGACTTTACCACAATGTGGGCATTCCACATGCGCTGATTGATGAGGTGTTCTTTTCTCATCCGTGACTTGCACATTGAACCATCGTTCACATAAGACACAACTTCCCTTGGCATCACAACGATAGTTTGGTTCTTCCGCACCTTGAGCATAACAATTGGAACACGCCCACACCAACCGATCATCAGACTTAGAAATAACCGCATGCCCACCACATTCCTTACATTTAACGTCGATCTGCTTCCCCCGATGAAGTAGATAATAAAAATTGTACTTATATGCACCTTCATCTTCGAAACGTTTCATTCCACTTCCACCTTTCACCAATTCTCATTCTAAATTATATGTAACTCAGCTACGTAGTACAAGAAACGCCCTCTTCTATTTCAACTTTTTCTCTTTCTATGACTCAAGTGTGTTTCGTATCACACCCCTCCTGATTGCATTTATGTAATCTATATATAAAAGAAAGATAATACTTCAATTTTTGTGAATTAAATCACTAGGATGCGTCTGAGAACTCCGAAGGACGCAGATTTCGCCGAATTTTTGTTCCAAGCAAGGAAGGTTCCTGCAGGCGTGCCGAGGCACGTCAAGGAGAACTGACGCGGCAGGGGGTGAAAAGGTGGTGAAAGATGCACTTCAGAGCGTTTTGAGACACCCCCTAAGATAAGGTCGTGTTCCCATGTTCTCTATACTCCATGTAATGAAATTGTCGTTGGTATTTGTCATTTTCACAGCTACTCTCGCCCACTGTAGTTCAGACTCCGTCAAGCCTGATCATCACGCTGTAGAAACGACAACTCGAATCAGTCAAGAACCTGTCGATCCAGTCATTCGGCGCGAAGGGACGAACGTATACATTGAGATGACTGCTCAAGTCACCGATATCGAAATTTCCAAAGGCGTTATGTACAATGCCTGGACATTCAATGGAACCGTGCCTGGTCCCGTCCTACGAGTAACCGAAGGAGATACATTGATTTTCACATTGAAAAATAAAGATGCCAGTATGCCTCATTCCATGGATTTTCATGCCGTGCATGCTGCTCCGAGCAGCAAATTTATCGATGTAATGCCCGGTGAGGCAGGAACATTCACATATCCTACATCCTCCCCTGGTGTATTCATGTATCACTGTGGAACGCAACCGGTTCTCGCTCATATTGCGAACGGCATGTATGGCATGATTATTGTTGAACCGAAGGCGGGATATCCTTCTGATCATCTGGTAGATCGGGAATATACCCTGGTTCAGAGCGAGTGGTACAAAGAACACGACTATGATGCTTTTATGAATGCGGAACCTAACTATGTTGTTTTTAATGGCAATGACTACGGGTTAAAAGAACAGCCCTTACTAGCCCAAGTTGGTGATACAGTTCGAATCTATGTAAGCAATGTTGGGCCAAACGAAGTCTCATCCTTCCATATTGTCGGTACCATGATGGATCGTGTCTACACAGACGGCAATCCACGCAATATTCAATACGGCATACAGACCGTTATGCTACCTGCCAGCGGAGGTGCTGTCGTCGAATTTACTGTAAATGAAGAAGGCGATTATCCTATTGTAACGCACCAATTCAACCATGTTGCCAAAGGGGCTTCTGGGGTTCTCCGTGTGACGAAGGACGGTACAGACCATGGTGGACCAGCGATGACACACTGAAACAAGATAATTCCGCACCCATTCTAACTAAACCAATTGAGGTGTTTCACAAAATGATATGTGCACACGAAGATCAGGATGCCTGTTTCTCCAAAGTATCCCTGTTCCAACATCTTGAACCGGCAGATTCCGAATTGCTGCTCTCTCTCCTTCACTCTCGGCAATATAACAAAGGGGATTATATTGTCCAGGAAGGTGATCGTTCAGATACGCTTTATGTGGTTCATCAGGGGTGTGTGAAGCTATCTAAATACACGGAGAATGGCAAAGAGCATATTGTTCGTTTCCTTTTTCCCGGAGATTTCTTCGGACAAGATGCCTTGCTTCACCAGAAACCACATCCTGCAAATGCTGAAGTTCTGGAGTCCTCTTCCATCTGCTCGATGAACAAACATGACTTTGATCAATTGCTCGAACATGATCCAAAGCTTGCTTATCATTTTCTACTTGCCGTCTCTGAGCTGCTGCGTGATACAGATGAATGGAACATTTCTCTTAGCGCTCTCACAACTGAACAGAAGATCGCCAAGCTGCTGTTGTATTTTCATAGTCGGAATCATGCACAGCATGAGATTCGTCTGCCTGTCTTCAAAAAAGATATGGCTCTGCTACTCGGGATTACCCCCGAGACGCTTAGTCGTAAGCTTACCGTTATGCAGACACAAGGGCTCTTGCAGGTTACAGGAAACTGCATTCTCATCCTTCAATTAGAACAGCTCAAGGAGAAGTTAATACACTGAATAATAGAAGATTTACGATTCAAGCAAGTAATCTATTTCACATGGAATGTGAGTAACGTCACAGTATGCAGTTGTATTCCATTATACAGTTAAGAAAAGATCAGGAGGTTGACCACATGAGTACAAATACCGTTGTAAAATTAGATAAACAGCTTATCATGCACAAAATGCAAGAGCTATGCTCACTTCTATTGCAGGATGAGGGCTACAAAGAAATGCGTGACATGATTGATGAGTTTGCCGCTGATGAACAAGCGACCACTCAATATGAACGTTTTATGGAGAAACATCAAGCATTGGAAGAGAAAGAACGGCAAAATATCGAATTGTTGGATTCCGAGATTAAGGTGTATGAAGAGGAAGAGCGCGCGCTGTATGATAACCCTCTCATTCGTCGATTTATCTATGCACAGCGTGAGTTCAGTCAATTGCATCAGCAGATCAGCAACTATTTTACGAAGTCTGTTGAATTGAATCGCTTGCCTGAATCGAAAGAACTGGGCAAAGAAGCTTGTGGCTGCGGCGGAAGCTGCTCTGGTCACTAACGTCTCGTTAGCTTTGATCTGGATTAACACATTAGAAAGAGTATCCAAAACTCAGATGATTCTGAGAGGATACTCTTTTTTTTACTTGATTTAACGTATTAGAGTTTGAC
This sequence comes from Paenibacillus tundrae, assembly GCF_036884255.1. Lineage (NCBI taxonomy): Bacteria > Bacillati > Bacillota > Bacilli > Caryophanales > Paenibacillaceae > Paenibacillus > Paenibacillus tundrae. The sequence goes on from NZ_CP145605.1 coordinate 4,006,579, forward strand.
GGAAACTGAGCATGTACAGAATCATATACCCAACAGCAAGGACACAAGCAATCCCATCGATGCGATCAACCCTACAATAGGGCCTCCTTCTTCAAAAGCCTCAGGCATCATCGTTGAGCAGAGCATGGCTATAATGCCTCCTCCAGCAAAAGCACCGATTGCTGCACCCATCTCCTTCGGAAGCTGTTCCAGAAACAGATACCCGCCCAAAGCGGCAAGTGCAGAGATTAGTAATACACCGAACCACATCAATAGAATTTTGCCTTTGCTATACTTGCTGTTCTTCAACCCTGCCGTACTGGATAATCCTTCAGGAATATTGCTGACAAAAATAGATACCACCAGCACCACGCTGACACCGTTGCCGGCCAGCAAACTGGCACCTAGCATGATTGATTCGGGAATCGCGTCCATCACCGTACCAGCGAAAATCCCGAGTCCGCTTTGCTGACTTGAATCTTTCTTGCTAGAACGTTTCCGATCTGACCCACCCTTGGCCGAGATAAGCAAATCAAACAGGGTATACACCACGGCTCCTGCGGTAAAACCGATAGCCGTTGGCAGTATACCTCCATCGTTCAATGCGTCTCCAAGAAGCTCAAACGTAGCCGCACCGATCAGCGTGCCCGTCCCAAAGGCCATAATCCAGCCGATGACTCTTTTCGGGATCTTCATAAATAATGCTGCAAGTGCACCGATCACAACCGCTGAGGCGGAGATGCCGCCCCACATCAATGCAGTCCACATCCGGGCTCGCCCCTCTCTTGATCCTAATTGTTTTATCTCCCATTAACCCTTGCTGCCAGATCAAAAACAAATTACGGAACGTGTGGACTTCATTTTTAATAACAATCCAATGACGGTGTGACCTATATCACCTGATGTGCACTTAAATCACGTTATGATAAAATGATGTGATTCACAGCAGGATGAACCAGAGCAGGAACTGTACCGCTCCAATAATTTCGATGATCCCCACCTTCATGGGACGCATTGTTTTACCTGCATATCGAAATGCTCGCACAGCGGAATAGACATAGGCCAGCCCCATCCATGGATACCCAACTGCAGCCGGAATGAACAGCATTACAACATGGACAAGACGTGACAACCTGATCCAGCGCGGATTGCTGCGTTCCCGAAAGACGGATTTCACAAAGAACGTACTTCCTGTAAAATGTAAAAAGGAAAATAATACAACGATGGCCATGCCGTAGTCCCATTTACCGCTGCCAATCAGATAAGCTGCCGCTCCGCCTAGAGAGAAGACCAGCATTGCACATAGATCATTGGTCAATGACCTTTCGGCCTTATGTCTTACATGCCAGATGTTAACCAAAAGCAGTCCCACCAACATGGGGCCAAACCATAACAGCGATGATTGACCAATGACGGCCGGAATGAGACACACTAGAGCGATCGTGCCGTATATGGCTGCCCATTTATATAAGCGCTGCCGATTCGCGTTTCGTTTGAGCGATTGCAGCAAAGGATAAGCGGTCAGGTATAAGCCAAGCCAGGCAAAGAACAGCGGCAGATGAAGCCATTGGGGGCTGCTTGCCGCCACACCTACAAGAAAAGGTACGCTGACCATCGCCCACCCACCATGTTCATGGGGAATTACGATTGGTTTAGCGTTTGTACTTCCATTACTTTTCAATTCAATCACAACCTCCTATCAGGTTTATCAATACAAAAAGCTTCACAGAGAGGATGAACTTGTATGACCAGGGTAAATAAAGAAAACGCAGCGGAATTTCTGCAGCAATTCCCTATTTTTCAGGATCTAAGCCCCGAAGAGTTAAAACAGGTTGAAGAAATTGCAATATCCCGAAGCATCAACAAAAAGACAGTGATTTTTAGTGAGGGCAGTGAAAAAGAAGCTGTGTTCTTCATTCGTACCGGTATTGTCAAAGCTTACAAAACGGATGAGAACGGACATGAACAGATCGTATCCTTTCTCAAAACAGGAGATATGTTTCCTCATACCGGATTCTTCAACGCTCATCCCTATCCCGCTACTGCTGTTGCGATCACGCCGTCAAGCCTGCTGGCAATTCCCGTCAGACACTTTGAACGGCTCATGCTAAGCACACCTTCGATTGCCATCAAAATCATGCGTGTACTCGGCGATAAAATACGAGAGTTACAGGATAAATTACAAGTGCTTTCCGGTCAGGATGTACGTAATCGTGTGCTCTCCTTTCTTCTCATGCTTGCCGAGCAGCATGGTCAGGAGCAAGCGGATAAGATCGTCATCAATCTGCCCATGACACACCAGGAGTTCGCCAATTCCATCGGAACGACAAGAGAGACAGCCAATCGACTGCTGAACCAGCTCGCAAAAGACGAATTGCTTGAGGTTGATCGTAGCCGCATCATCATTCACAACCTTCAGGCTTTAAAAGAACAGCGAGACGCTTAAGCATAACGGCAAGATGGCTCTCTGCATCTTGCTGCTTCTTGTTTCTTACTACTTGCTACTTTCTACTTTCTACTTGCTACTTATTTGTTTCTTACATCCTGCTCCCTGCTTCTAACTTGTTCTTTCTGTTATTCACAATGACAGCTCAGCGTTAAGCCAAATTCATCAGGAACGTTAATGACATCCTCTGGGTATTGAAACTAACGCTTGTGCAAAAAGAGACCTTAACTACTGTAAATCAAGTTAAGGTCTCTTGCTGTATGTTGGATCACTTTTTCAATAACTGTCTGTTTACATGAATCGCTTAGGCAATCGTTAGATCAGGTTTACTCATGTCACTAAACATACCCGCGTAATATTTGACTTCCCCTGCTTCATTACGGATTGCTGTAATACTAAGCCATTCCTGATAAAGCTCACCATTTTTCTTGCGATTCCATATTTCGCCCTGCCAGTATCCTTTTTCACGGAGTTCCTGCCATAACTGGTCATAAAACTTCTTATCCTGCTTGCCTGATTTCAGCATGCTTGGCTTCTGCCCTACCGCTTCTTCAGCCGTATAGCCTGTAACCGCCGTAAAGGCTGGGTTCACAGAACGAATAACACTGTTCGTATCCGTCACCAGAATTGCTTCAATGGTATTCTCCAAAATGCTAGCAGACAGTTGTAGTTTCTCTTGATAGAACATCCAGATAACCAGCACGAGACTTACCAGTGCAATCTGGGATAATGCCATGAAGCCAATCGCATAATGACCTGTCATACTGTATAGCAACGTCAGCATCAATGGAGGGAAGAAACCGCCCAAACCACCCATTGCTGAGATCATTCCGTTAGCGATACCTGCTTGTTTGACGAAATACATCGGCACTAATTTGAAAATTGTACCGTTCCCTGTTCCCGCGCAGAGCGCGACAGTCAGACAACCAACCGTATAGATATAGAAGGATGGCGCGAACGATAATACAATCGCGGCAATGGTCAATCCGCCGAACACAAACATCAATATTTTGAATGGATTAAACTTGTCACCCAGCCATCCGCCAACCGGACGCATAATCGTTGCCACCAAGATGAAGCCAGCTGTGCGAAGTCCCGCATCAACCTTATCCATCTGGAAGTTGGTAACGAGGAAGTTCGGCAAGTAAACAGTGAACGCCACGAATGAACCAAACGTCAGGAAGTAGAACAAACATAGAAGCCATAGCTTGTTATTCCGTGACACATCTTTTAATTGCTGCATCAGAGGAAGCGTGACGCGTGTTTCTTTTTTGTCTCCCAAAACAAAGTTCAATGCAGCCATACCAACCAACAGAATGCTGTAAAATAGTACCGTTTTGGACCAACCCACCTGTGCAGCAACCAATGGTGCTCCAAATGCAGATAGTGCTGTACCCAAGTTACCAATACCATAAATCCCATTAACGAAACCATGACGTTCTTTCGGATAATACTTGGGTAGCGAGGTTACTCCAACCGAGAACACGGCTCCACCGATCCCGAGGAAGAAGCCACCAATAACTAGATCACTGAATGATGTTGCTCGACTGACCCACCATACCGGAGCAAGTAATAACACAAAGCTGATCATGAAAATGTTACGTGCCCCGTACCGATTCGTCCAATAACCAATTGGAATACGAGCAATCGATCCGATCAAGACAGGAATAGCTGTCGCCCAAGCAAGCTGGGAAGAAGTAAGCGCGATATCCTCTTTGATAAAAGGCATGAGGGATGACAAGATTACCCATACCATAAACCCAAGAACAAGACTCGTCGTTTGCAAGGGCAGTTGAATTTTTCCTTTTTGCTGCATTTACATCGCCCTTTCCTTTTGTTGTTCCTGATTCGGATACACGGCTCCGTCTCTTCTGCGATACAGCACATAGCTACGTCTTAGATATCCGAGGGGCATACTCAGCATGTGCACCAGACGTGTGAATGGAAATACGCTGTACAATACAAATGTGAGCAAGATATGAACCTTAAAGTTCATGGGCACCGTCTGCATCAGAGTCGGATCAGGCTGGAATATCAACAGACCACGTAACCATGGGTTAATCGTTGTACGATAATCGAATCCACTATGATTAACCGCGTTAGCCGATGTTGCCAGAATCCCGGTCACAATGACAATGATTAACATAGCCAGTGCCACCCAATCCCCGACGCTGCTTGTTGCCCGCACTCTGCGAGCCGTATACCGGCGTACCAACAGAATAACCAATCCGGTAAATGCGATAATACCAGCCGGTAATCCGCCGAACACAGCGCCCATATGGTACGCTTCGTCACTTAGACCGATCCAATGATAAAATTCAATCGGTACAAGTAGTCCGGCAATATGTCCACAGATGACGGCGAAAATACCGATGTGGAAGAGTAAACTTCCCCATCGTAGCATACGTTTCTCCAGCATCTCACTAGATTTGGATGTCCAGCTAAACGGATTGGTTACATATCTCCAGATGGTCGCCGTGATACAAAACACAATGACCATGTACGGGAGAGCACCCCATAACATTAATTCCAGTGTACTCACCGATTGCCCCTCCTCATCAGCTCAACGATCTCGTTCAGACCGCCCAGCGGTTGTTTCTGTTCTTCTTTGCTTGGTTCAGGTACGTCCGAAACAGACGGCTCGGGCATCACCTGTAACATGAGCGTAAGGAGCGGTCCGTATGGACTGTTTTGTCCTGCGATACTTTCGGTCATCGTGACCAGCGCTTTATGGCAGGTATCCAGAACTCCGATTGCATCTTTCTCTGGAGCCTCGGCAATGAATTCAAGCACCATTGGTAAATAATCCGGCAGCTCGCTGGCTTCCATATAGAAACCAGCCGCTTCATATCTACGCTTCAAATCAATCAGTGCCGGTCCGCGATCTCGCTCATCACCATGCAAAGCATAAGTGAGATAAAGATTTGATTTTTTATCAAAATCAAACGCACGTACATAAGAATCTTGCCACTTAATGGCATCTACAGCCTGTGCATCTCTGGTGAAGGTTAACACGATCTGCTTCACTTCTTCCTCAGAGATCGAAAGAACGGCTTCTTGCACCCCAGGTAATCCCTCTCTCCACTCGGTATCAGGATATTGCAGCAGATAGGAGATCAGTTTACAGACCATTCTTCTCATTTCCGGTTCATAAACCTGTTTCACGATAGTTTCTGTATTCGTATCGATTGTCATCGTTGTTGTCTCCTCTCCTATGAGAATACGCCGCAAGAACCTGGGCCGCCTGCAAAGTCAAGGCCACAGCTTCCTTGTTCACTGAATAGATCTGCCACTTCCTCACGGTGAGCTGGCGGGATCACAAAGCGGTCATCGTATTTCGCAATAGCGAGCAGACGGTACATATCTTCAACTTCCTGCGCACTCATGCCAACAAGATCCAACAATTCGGACTCACTCGCTTTGCCGGTTTGCTGGTTACGCATGTGAATCCGCATCACAGCCATTTTGCGCAGTACTTCACGAATACGTCCTGTATCTCCAGCAGTAAGTAGGTTCGCCAGGTATTCAACCGGAATACGCATATTATCAATAGCTGGGAAAATATCATTTGCATCAAGCGAACTTCCTTGGCCTTCTACTCGATTAGTGATCGGACTCAGCGGCGGAATGTACCATACCATCGGCATCGTGCGGTACTCAGGGTGAAGTGGAAGTGCGATCTTCCAGTCGATCACCATTTTATAGATTGGAGACTGCTGCGCTGCAATAATCCAGTCCTCCGGAATGCCTGCTGCACGTGCTTCACGAATAACTTCAGGATCATTTGGATCAAGGAAAACATCCATTTGCGACTCATACAGATCCTTTTCATTCTCCACGGAAGCCGCCGCTTCAATGCGGTCTGCATCATAGAGCATCAGGCCGATATAACGGATACGTCCAACGCAAGTTTCAGAGCAGATCGTTGGCAGACCCGCTTCAATCCGTGGGAAGCATAGTGTGCATTTCTCAGCTTTGTTCGTCTGCCAGTTGAAATATACTTTTTTGTACGGGCAGCTCGACACACAGAATCTCCATGCACGACAAGCATTCTGGTCAACAAGAACGATTCCGTCCTCTTCCCGTTTGTACATAGCACCTGATGGACAGGAAGACACACAGGACGGGTTCAGGCAGTGTTCACAGATCCGCGGCAGGTACATCATAAATACCTGTTCAAAATCCATTTTGATGGATTCCTCGACACCCTTCATGTTTGGATCTTCCATCCCCGTTATATGAGCACCGGCGAGATCATCTTCCCAGTTGGGACCCCATTCTAGATTCATATATTCGCCTGTAATTTGAGATTTCGGTCTTGCAACTGGCTGGTGTTTTTTCTCCGGACTATTGGTCAGTTTCTCGTAATCATAAGTCCAAGGCTCATAGTAGTCGTCGATCGTTGGTTGATCTGGGTTGTGAAAAATGTTAAGCAAACGTCTTGCACGTGTACCGGATTTCAGCTCCAGCTTGCCATTTTTCATCTCCCAGCCGCCGCGATAACGCTCCTGATCCTCCCATTGTTTTGGATAACCGACACCTGGTTTTGTTTCGACATTGTTAAAGTACATGTACTCTGCACCTGGACGATTCGTCCAGGTGTTTTTGCATGTTACGCTGCATGTATGGCAGCCGATACATTTGTCCAGGTTCATGACCATACTGACTTGTGCTTTAATCTTCAAGCCAATCCACCTCCTGCAGTTTTCTAATGATGACGTTCAGGTCACGCTGGTTGCCTGTCGGGCCATAATAGTTGAAACCATAACTTAACTGAGCATAACCGCCGATCATATGTGTTGGCTTCACATGAATACGAGTCGGACTGTTATGCGTACCTCCGCGTGTCTGTGAAATTTTCGTCCCTGGAACGTTAATGTGTCGATCCTGGGCGTGATACATAAAGGCTACTCCACGAGGAATACGATGTGTAACTACGGCTCTTGCCACAACGACCCCGTTACGGTTGAAACATTCGATCCAATCGTTATCCACTAGGCCCGCTTCCTCAGCATCCTCATGGTTCATCCAGATCGTTGGACCACCTCGGAACAAGGTCAACATCGGTTGTGCATCATAGTACATACTGTGAATAGACCATTTGTTATGTGGTGTCATGTAGTTCAGCACGATTTCCTTGCCGCCCTCAATCGGACGTTTGCTGTTTGGATGGAACGGTGTATGTTTCAGAATTGGTTTGAAGGTAGCCAGCGTCTCACCGAACTCACGCAGCATCTCATGGTCGATATAGAACTGTTGTCTGCCTGTCAGAGTACGCCATGGAATCAGTCGTTCTACGTTGGTCGTGAACGGTGAATACCGTCGTCCGCCTTTTTCCGATCCGCTAAATGCAGGTGATGTGATAACCGTTTTTGGTTTCGAAGTAATCTCGTCAAAGGTGAAGCATTCTTCTGAACGTTCTTCTGCCAAATCCTTCAGATGCAGTGCCGTTTTCTTCTCCAAAGACTCCCACGCACGTACAGCCATCTTACCGTTCGTTGTTGTAGACAGCGTCAGAATGGCTTCAGCGACGTTACGATCTGAACTTAGATCTGGACATCCTTGTCCAACGTCATCTTTGCGGTTCACACCTAAGATGCCTTTCAGCTTCTCGTATTCTTCGCTTGCCGACCAGGACATGCCCTTCGTACCAATCGGTTTATCCTTCACGTTCGGCCCGAGACTGATCATTTTGTTATAGACCGCAGCATAGTCACGTTCAACCACTTGAATATGCGGCATGGTTTTACCCGGAATAGCTTCGCACTCTCCAGCACTCCAGTCTTTAATCTCACCATACGGTTGAGCCAGCTCATCCGGTGAATCATGCAGTAACGGTGTAGCCAGAATCTCCTTCTGTGGACCATCGAACTGCTGTTCTGCCATTTCGGAGAACACACGTGCAATCTCCTTGAACGTATCCCAGTCGGAACGAGATTCCCATTGTGTAGCTACCGCCGGGTTGAACGGATGTACAAACGGGTGCATATCCGTACTGCTCAAATCGCTTTTTTCATACCATGTTGCTGCTGGCAGTACGATATCGGAATACATTGCTGTACCTGCCATGCGGAAATCCATATTGACCATAAGATCAAGCTTGCCTTCTGGAGCTTCATCCACCCACTCCACATGCTCTGGACGAAGTCCATGATCATCATCATTGAGCAACCCGTTTGTTGCACCAAGCAAATGCTTGAGGAAATACTCATGTCCTTTGCCTGAGCTTGAGATCAGGTTTGCTCTCCAGACAAACAGCACTCGTGGGAAGTTCGCTGGATCATCCGGCTGCTCAATCGAGAATTTAAGATTTTTATTTTGCAATTCCGATGCCACATATTCGCCGATCTCTTCCTTCGTTGTTGCCCCCGCATCTAGTGCATCCTGGTGCAAATCAATCGAGTTACGGTTAAATTGTGGATAAGATGGAAGCCAGCCCATGCGTGCAGCCATGACATTATAGTCAGCAACATGCTGGAAGCGCGGGTCACCTTCAAGTGCCGAGGTTAGCTCTCCGACTTGGGTTTCCTCGTATCTCCATTGATCTGTTGCAAAATAGAAGAACGATGTTCCGTTCTGCAGACGGGCAGGTCCACTCCAGTCACGTGCAAATGCAATCGTCTGCCAACCTTCCGCTGGACGTAGCTTCTCCTGACCTACATAGTGAGCCCAGCCACCACCGTTAACCCCTTGACAGCCTGTCATCAGAAGCAGGTTGATAATGGCACGATAGATAACATCGGAGTTGTACCAGTGGTTGATCCCGGCACCCATAATAATCATGGAGCGGCCTTGCGTATCCACTGCATTTTGTGCAAACTCACGTGCGATCTGAACGACGGTATCCCGGTCAACTCGGGTAATTTTCTCTTGCCAAGCTGGTGTAAATGGTTTGTCCTCTTCTGCTTCCAGAACAACTCCTGATACGATTTCAGTAGAGTCTGCTGAACGTGTCATTTCACGATCGACACCATACTTCGCCAGCACGAGATCGTATACCGACGTGACGGTAATCCAGCGATCTTCAACCCAGATGCGGCGCACTGGGATTTGACGCTCCATTACATGACTTCCTTCATCATCGAAGTAAGGCAGATGTACGGTTACGAGATCATGATGCACTCCGAGCATGGATAATCTTGGATCGATCGGCTCGCCGGTATCCACCTGTTCCATTTTGAGATTCCACGTACCTTCTTCACCCCAACGGAAGCCCATACTCCCTTTTGGGATAGCATAAGTGCCGGAGTTTTCATCGAATACAAGGGTTTTCCATGCCATATTGTTGCCTTGGATGCCCAGGTCTTCACCAAGCAAGAATCGGCCTGCAATGTTCACGCCATCCTTCTCTTCGACAATCAACAAATTCGGGAAGTCTGTATATTGCTTCGCATAGGACATGAAGTAATCTGTAGGATGATCCAGATAAAACTCTTTCAGAATGATGTGCCCCATAGCCATTGCAAGAGCGCCGTCTGTCCCTTGTTTCACAGACATCCATGTATCTGCAAACTTCACATATTCCGCATAATCCGGACTGATGGATACCACTTTTGTTCCTTTGTAACGTGCTTCTGCGAGGAAGTGAGCATCCGGTGTACGTGTCATCGGCAGATTAGAACCCCAAACTAAAATGTAACCAGAGTTATACCAATCACTGCTCTCCGGAACGTCCGTCTGATCTCCCCAGATTTGCGGGGATGCCGGCGGCAGATCTGCGTACCAGTCATAGAAACTAAGCAATGGTGAACCTACCAAAGACAAGAAACGTGATCCGGCAGCATAACTGACCATGGACATCGCTGGGATTGGCGAGAAACCAATGATACGGTCAGGGCCGTAATCTTTGATCGTATGAATCATGGAAGCAGCAATAATCTGTGTCACTTCGCCCCATGAAGCACGAACCAGTCCGCCTTTACCGCGTACCGACTTGTATCTTTTCACTTTGACTGGATCATTCGAAATACTTGACCATGCCTGTATGGGATCACCATAAGTCTTCAGAGCGTCACGCCACATTTCCAGAAGCGCACCACGCACGTAAGGGTGCTTCACACGCAATGGGCTGTATAGGTACCATGAGAAGCTTGCTCCACGCGGACATCCACGTGGTTCGAAATCAGGCATATCCGGCCCGGTAGATGGATAATCCGTCGCTTGCGTTTCCCATGTCACAATGCCATCTTTCACATAAATCTGCCAACTACATGAACCTGTACAGTTAACGCCGTGTGTGGAACGTACCACTTTATCATGCTGCCAGCGGCGGCGATACACGTCTTCCCAGTCCCGGTTTACCGGGGACATCTCACTCCAGCCTTCCGCGTTTTTTTCACGTTTGGCAAAATACTTCAGTTTGCCCATCCAGGGCATGCTTTTGCTGCTCATTGTTGTCCTCCCACAAATGTGACCTGTTGATGCGATTTCGCACCTGAAATTGAGTTAGAGATTAAACTGCATTCGCATCTCTATTTGAAGCACTTGCTTCTCTTGCTACCCTCCGATCTGCGACATATGCCGCAGCGTAGGTGTTCCGTCAATCTGCTGCCCTTTTAAGGCTTTTACCATGTCATGAGTTTCGGGTTTGGAGCCGAGCGCCTTGTAAAACAGATCCTGTACCGCCTTGTCGTCGCCAACTAGCGGGCGAACATTGTACTCATCCGACCAGTACAGGCACGGTTTAATGTTGCCGTCGGCTGTTAACCTGAGCCTATTGCAGCTACCACAGAAATGACTGCTGACCGGATGAATCAGACCAAATGTTCCAGCTGCTCCAGCGATTCGATAACTATCTGCCGGACCATTGCCGTACATATCACCGCAGCTCTCGTAGTTCCACTTGTCTCCACAAGTCTTCAGCACATGTTCAAGCGGCAAATAACTCGACTTCCAGCTGCTCCCGCTATCACCGATGGGCATGTACTCAATAAATCGAATATCAATCGGGGCCTCCAGCGTCATGCGCAGAAAATCCTCAACCTCATCGTCATTTACACCTTTCATCAGTACAACATTTAGCTTGATGGGCTGAAATCCAGCCCTTTGACTGGCTTTGATGCCCTCCAGCACACGATCTACCTTGCCGCCTCGTGTAATACGCGCAAATCGCTCCGGCTTGAGCGAATCCAAGCTAATGTTGACCCGAGTTAATCCCGCTGACTTGAGTCGATCTGCATAAGCTGCCAGATAGATGCCATTGGTTGTCAATGCGATATCTTCAATCCCTGGAATAGCGGACAACATCGCAATCAGTTGATCCAGCCCCTTGCGAACCAGAGGTTCTCCCCCAGTCAAACGCAATTTCCGAATACCCAGTGGAGCAAGCGCCTTGACGATCGACGTGATTTCTTCATAAGACAGGATTCGTTCTGTCGGTTCAAACTGCATCCCTTCTTCTGGCATGCAATATACACAGCGCAGGTTGCAACGATCTGTAACCGAAATCCGCAAGTAGTCATGAACTCTGCCAAACGGATCCATTAATTTTGATTCCATACACGTACCTCCCTTCTCTAGGGTGCTGTCTTTATTCGGCTGAAGGAGGGAACTTGCTTCCTCTCATCAATTGTCATCTTGGTGCTAAATATAAGGATGTCTCGCTCGCCTAACTGTGCAAAATATCACAAGAAGTGAAACATAACGCACACTGGCACATTTATAAAATCGCCGCAACCCCTTTCCAAACAGGATTCTCTTTTAAATAAGGCAAGATTATGACAATAGGAAATGTGAGCCTGCTCACACAGCCCCTTCTTTTCGTTTTCTATAATCAAATTGCAGCACCACACTATCCCACTTGGAGGAATGAATCATGAACACATATGCAGCTACAATTAACGCTACTGAGTACCCACCTCATCTGAAACATAAAATCATTTTCGAAACTTTCGATCAGCTACAGCCTGAAGAAGCGATGCTACTCATTAACGATCACGATCCGAAACCTTTGCGCTTCCAGTTCCAATCTACACATCCTGATGGCTTCGATTGGGAGTATATTGAACAAGGACCTACCACGTTCCAGGTCAAGATCAGCAAACGATAGATTGGAGATGAGCAGCCATGCCGCAAGTTGACATCATAAATGACACTACACTTCGCATCACGCTTCGGCTGGAAGATGCGACGACCATGATTCAGATGGCACAACAGAATCAAGCGGAATATGCACAAGAAATCATTACGATTTATGAGAAAATGCCAGTCTTTGAATATACACACTTTTGTTTTTACGCCTATGACAGTGCAAGACTTTTTGAGCGATTGTTAGGTATGGATCCTAAGGCATATCTGTCCTTCTCTCTGGATGCGCCGGAATCATTCTTTTATGCGCTGTACGGCGGAATGGCTGCTCTCTATGAGTCGTCACAACACTTGCTCCAACAGGCCCATGTAGCGGGTACAGGATCGGATGTGAACGCACATGTCTCGAGCTGATGTCAATATTGTTGAATTGGATGTCCGGCCTCATTTAAATAAAAAGCTGGAGCCCTTCCAACTCATTATGGATACGGTAAAAGGTCTGCATCCTGAGGATGTGTTTGTACTTCATGCCCCATTTAAGCCAACGCCGCTACTTGGCATTCTCAAATTGAAAGGGTACTCCAACTCGTCTGAACGAATGAGCGCGGATCACTGGGTCACCACTTTCGTTCACAAGAAAAACAAAAAAGGCGCAAAAGCATTATCTGCGCAGCAGCTTGAGTCCGACAAACCAACTCTTGATATCTCGTTAGAATCAGACGAGGAAGCATGTCAAGGACGCCCTGAAGGAGTTAACTCTGCATTGGGAGTTGACGATCAGTCTAAGGCTACAACCATAACGCTGGATAATCGCGGATTAGAACCGCCACAACCGATGATGCGCACACTCGCTGCACTCGAGCGTTGCAAACCTGGAGATGTTGTTCTCATTCACAATGATCGCGTTCCCGTGTTCTTAATTGAAGAGTTAAACAATCTGGGCTGCCTATATACAGTTGAGGATCAAGCGGATGGCACAGCAAAAGTGAGAATTGAAAAAGGGTAAGGAGGCGAGAGCCATGTCCAGGTTGCCGTTTCTTTTTATCATCACGGGCATCTTCGGATTTGTTATGTATCACGCCTTCTCTCTGCTCTCGCTAACAGGCTGGCTTGGTGATGAATTAAGAGGCCCTGAAGGCTGGTTTCACGCTCACCTCTTTGTTCTGGGGTGGGCAACCATGCTTGCCATGGGTGCGGTGTATCAGTTAATTCACGTTATTCTGCAATCTAATATCTACAGTCTGCTACTCGGCTACTGCCATTACTTCTTCTTCACCATCGGACTTACAGGTATGTTATATGGTTTCATCCGTGGAGATGTTCATTGGATCGCCGGCTCAGCGACGCTAGCCTTGACCGGTATTTTATTGTTTGGATGGAATATGGGGGTAACGCTCTTCCGTGCTTCTCAGTGGAACCCGGTAACGATTAGTGCCGCCTGTTCTTGTCTGTATCTGGTTCTGACCGGGCTTTCCGGTATGCTGATGGGATTGAATTTTGCTTTTGGACAATGGAATGGTCTACATGAGCGCTTATTCGGAGCACACATCTGGATGGGAACCCTTGGTTGGTTCGGGATGTTAATCACTGGATTCAGCTACAAAATGTTACCGATGTTCTACCTATCTCATGATTACTCCATAAGGCTGCAAAAGATCGTCTTGGTATTATGGAATGCAGCGGTAATCACAGGTGTAATTGCATTTCTAACAGATATCAAAGACGGCTTACTCTGGTTCGCACTATTGCTTCTAAGTGCAGCAATGATCTGTTATGTGTATCACTTGGAACAGATTCAGGAGAAGCGGCATAAAAAAAATCCAGGGCCAGGTATTCGCTGGTCGGTGTATGTAAGTCGTGCTTTTGCCGTATATGTTATAGCATTGCTAATCTATTCCGCACAAGGAACGGATCTGTTGCTTCATCCTCGAGTAGTGCTTCTCACTGGATGGGTATATCTAGGAGGCTGGGTTTCACTCACGATATTAGGTTATGCTTCCAAAATCGTACCGTTTCTATGGTGGACACATAAGTATGGGAAACAAGCTGGCAGACCAGGAGTGCCCCTTATGGCTGGCATGCTGAGTGAACGCTACGTACAATGGGGACTCATCGCCATGGTGGGTGGCAGTCTATTGCTGGTGAGTGGAATTTTAATAAATTTGGCAGAAGTAATGATGGTCGGAGGAACCATACTATCCCTGATTTCCATTGCTTATATCGTAAATATAGCCTTAGTGTTTAAACGTTAATTTGGAGGATTGGAGAGCGATAACCATGGAACAAACAACAGACTTGTTAGAATGTCTGAAGGAAGTATATGACCCTGAGTTAGGCGTCAACATTGTTGATCTTGGACTTGTATATGAAGTACGTGAAGAACCTGAGCGTGTGCACGTACGAATGACTCTGACCACCCCTGGTTGCCCACTACATGATACGATTGTTGGCGCCGTGAAGTGGGTGTTACAAGAAAATACAGGCAAGACTAATATCGATGTACAAGTTGTATGGGAGCCTCAATGGTCACCTCAGCTGATGTCTAAAGAAGCCAAAGAGATGTTAGGATATTTCTGACATCGACTGATGTATTCATATCACAAAGAAACGTACTTAAGCTCTGTTCCTACCAGAGATGTAAGTACGCTTTTTGTTGTTTAACCGTTATCAAGTTCATGATTACATGCTACGATCTACAGGTGTAATTACACATGATTATAAAGTGTGACTTGTTCTTCCTATATATTTTGCGCGTAGGATTCGTTAGGCACCTTGTTTAGCGTTACAAATAAACGAGTCTCACTGTTACCTGTATTATGGAAGGCAAATTCCGTCTCTCCTCCGCAACAGATCACGTCCTCTTGCTTGACCTCCTGTTCAACTCCATCCAGAATCATCGTTCCTGTGCCTTCAACGACCAGCAAGATAACATCTGTCCCTGGGTGTTTGTGTACCGGAAGCTGCTGACCTGGTAAAAAATGAAGTACAAATGTGACACCGCCATCGTGTCGGAATAACACCCGTTTAGTAAAGCGTTCTGCACTAAATTCTTTTACGGATTGCAATGATGTGATACTCATATTCATTCATCCTCCTCTGTAATCTGTGATTACATCCATCATAACGTGTTATAGCCTGAAAATCCTTGATCTAAATCAAGAAATCCCAGGCTATGTGAATGACTATCCCGATATTTAAGTCTGATCTTATTGTAGGTATACAAAATGGAGACATTATACGACTAACTGCCCTCGTTTATCCGCAAGATTAATGGTCGCCTCCACACCTGAATTAAATTCAAGAAAATCCTGTTCAACACCATCGCTGAATATTACTCCATCTTCTGGCATCTGGGATACCATCCGTAAGGGTTGGTTCGCATGGATCTGTCCAAACACAACATTGGCGGCTGTTGTACGGCTAGGGAATGGCTCGCGAACAGTGAAGTAGAGGTAGGGTGCGTCCCAACCAAAATGCTCCATCCTTTGTTGTCCCCTATCCGTAGTCGTTAATTCATCGTTTGTGTTCATATGCTGCCAGGCCTCCGAGTTTACAATGCCAGTCGCACCTGCCAGCACACTTTTGAACCAGCCCGTAGAGCCCATCCCTGTGGATACGATCACACCACTAGAGGATTGCCGTTCTACGGCTGAACCAAATTGCACTTCATAACGAGCTGAAACATGTGTCTTCCGACCAATAAACAGATCGTTGACCCCATAGAGATACTGACCATCATTCAGTTCAACTTTGGCAATCGTGACTTCTTTTAGTGAACGCCGTCTACGCATCACGTCAGGAATAATAAAGCGCAGATCCTCTACCGTAAAAGGAAGCAGCACCCCATCCCAACGCATTGGATCAGGATTAACCCCAATAAGCGGCTGCTCTGATAGATATTTGAGTGTATTTGCAACAAGACCATCCTGACCTACAACAATGATAATATCCTGTTTACCAAATATAAAATTGGGCACATGCTCCCGATCTATCGTATGAACTCTTCCGAGCGAACCAAGAATCTGTTGCGCTTGCTTCACGGACTCCCGATAACAAGCATCCTCTGCAATATAATCATTAAAGTCCGCCCCAAGACGTTCAATATAGAACTGTGCTTGCTGTACCGTATTATAACGAACGATCAACTCCTCCAGCCGTGTTCGTCGTTTAATCAAAATAAGTTTATGTTCCGTTAGTCGATGCTCTTCCGTCGCTGGCATGGATGCTGACTTTTCGGTTGCCAATCGTCTCATCGTCCTCTACCCCCTTGCTCTCTATTCGAGTTAGACATCAAACCTTGCAGCAGATCAGGTGAGATATTCAGTTGTCCGATCTTACCTGCATTCTCCGCCAGTTCCTGGAATGCAATTGCAATAAGTTTATCCGAATTCATCCCCATATTCGCCATGGCCTGCAGAACGGTCGGTTCTACATCCTGCAGTGATTTCATTACAGCTGCCATTTCGTAAGCTTTGGCGTCTGCTTCTGCATTCCGATTGGCAATCGTCAGCTCAATCAGCTGTTGTTTTCGTTCTTCCATCGCTGTATTGAATTGGAGCTGCTCCTGCTCCATCTCATTTTGCTTTTGTTTGATGGAACGTTCTGCCTGTAATTGCGTTTCTCGAATTTGCCGCTTTTTGGATTCAACTGCGATTTCCGTATTCAGTTCGTTTTCCTTCACCTTACGCTCCTGCTCGATGGACGCATTACGACGCACATATAATGCTTCATCAGCCTGACGCAAAATTTCTTCCCGAGCCTGCGCTTCCAGCGCACGCATCGTTTCTTTGTTAGGCAAAATCGCCAGAATCGATAAACTCATTAGCTCTACGCCCAGCTTCTCCAGTTCTTGGCTCTGTGCAACCTCACGTTTCATACTCGTTACAAGCCGTTCACTGGATTGTATTGCTTCCTTCAATGGCATTTGTTCTAGATGCTTCTTGGTCAAGACTTTGGCAATCGTGATCACACGTTGATCAAGCTTACTGGGGTCATCGGAAATGTACTGATTTTTACGTAAGTTATACGTATAATTCAAGCTTTGTGTAATTTTCATGTAATCCACAATACGGTAGCTAAGTTGTCCCTGAACCGTTACGGTCTGATAATCTGCAGTTATTTCTTCGAACATAAAAGGTACTTCTACAGAGGATACAGGTAACACGACAACCGAAGTGGTTGGTTCATAATATGTGAAGGATAAACCTACGCCTTGACGCTGTACCTGACCGTTCTTCACTTTCATCACATATTCACTTGGCTGAAATTTTACAAATCGAAATCCGAACATGGTTCATTCCCCATTTCCAATATAGTCATAATGATATTATCGAAATGATAACAAACAAATTTGTTAATGTCAATATGACATTAATGATTTTTGGATTTCTTTTTTTGAGGTAGGAAAATACATCTAATAGAGATAGAGATACATTGTCTGGACAAAAAAAGATCGAGTCTTATGACCCGATCTCTCCTGCTTACATGTTATTATTCTGCATACAGCTGTTCCATCAGTCTCGCGACTGCAACAGCACCTTGTGCACGATTAGCCGTTTGTTTAGGCGCAAACGTACCATCTGCCATGCCATTTAATAGTCCAAGTTGCTGCATCGACGCTACAGCTTCTCTTGCATACCCAGCAATGGCTGTATGATCTTCAAATGTATTCCCTTCTTGCGCCGTAGGAGCTGCTGTATCCGTTTCTTGCTTCAAAGATTGCAAAGCACGATTCAGCATAACCGCCATATCTTCTCTGGAAACAGGCTCATTCGCGCCAAAGGTTCCATCTGCTCGGCCTTGGATTATATTCATCTGCACACCGATTCGCACCGCATCTGCATACCATTGACCTTCCTTCACATCTGTTGGAGTCTGCACACTTGCTTCTGGCAGGCGTGAATCTCCCATTCCTTTAATGATCATTTGCAAAAATTGTGCACGTGTCAGGTTACCATCTGGAACAAAGCTTGTGGCATTCATGCCATTGATAATCCCTTTACCATAGAGGTTCTGCACCTCTGGTTTCGCCCAATGATGATTTTGCAAATCGTTTAACGGAACTTGAACTTCAGTAATGACGAAACTTCCGGATTGTGTAGGCTTGAACGCAATGCTTTCGTTCTTGTCATTCGCTACAGAGTACATTACCGGCTTCATCTCACCATTCTCCGATAGCGATTGTACAATTCGAACGGTATCGCTTCCTTGAAGCTCGCCTTCATTGGACATGACGACTTCAATCGCTCTATCTGTCCACGCCATTGGCTTCCCATTCATCAATACATTAACGTTAAGGATGGATCGGTTACCGATGGCTGCTTTTTGTGATTCCGTTAAAGCTATATTTGATCCTTCAGACACCTCAACATCAAAGGTTCCGGCAGTTTGTTCATCTTGTAACGGAATAGAGTTCAGTGGAATGCGAATTGATGTCTGTCCTACTATTAGATCTAGTGACTTAATCGTCTGCGAACGCACCCATTCTGCAAGTTGATTCGTGTCTAATTGGAACGATACAGCTTTGGAGTTGTCAGGTAGATTAGCAATGAGCTTTAACTGATGTTCTCCTGCACCCATCGATTGAATCGCTTCGTTTAATTGCTGTGCAGTCGGACGAATCGAATAGTGTCCATTACCTGTTAAGATACCCTCTACAGTAATCGCGCCTTTCTCAGGTCGACTATTTGTGTCAGCCGGTGTCACACCATTGGAATTTCCCGTTGATGGAACCGATCCTGAACTGGACGGTTGTGACGGTTGTGATGGTTCACTTGGCTGTGATGGTTGAGACGGCTGCGAAGGCTGCCCCGAGCCAGGAGTAGCGTCTTGCCGTTCGAGTTTATGCATCGCAGCCTTTAACTCTTCATTAGCAGTGCTAGCATCTTGCACGGACGCTTCTTCATCTTGGATAATAGACTTCGCGTGCACAAGCGCCTTGCTGAACTCATTCCAGCTTGCTAATGTATAATCATTTTGTTGCAGTTTGGCTACTGAATTCACGGTTGTTTCGAGAGCCGATTTATCTGCTGGGAACGTACCATATGCTTCAAAATCCATAAACCCTACCCATTCTGGTCCCGCTGTTATCGTAACCTTAATATAACGTGCTTGTGTCTGATCAGGGAGAACGTGTCTTGGCCCAGTTGAAACAATAACATCACTTGTTGTGTCCACGACTTTTACGTATTTACTACCATCTTTAGAGACCTCAATCTTGTACTTAATACCACCACTCCACATCGACATTTCAATCGTGCGGACAGACGCAACCTCACCCAGGTCTACTTCCCACCAGCTATCTACGCTCTGATCAGTCCCCCATGACGTCGTTGTATTTCCGTCAATCGCTCCTTCTGGTGAATTCGCTTGTCCCCCACCTGTTCCAGCACTTGAAGAAGCCGTCGCTGTCTTATGAGTTGCTAGAGCTTGCAGGCGAACAAGACTTTGATTGGCCTGTTGCAATGTTTCCAAAGCTTGATTAACCTCAGATTGCACTGCACTTTGCTTATCTCTCACAACGATTGCAGCCTGCAACGCATCCATTAGCGTCTTCCAGCTTCGATGGGTATACGATGATACATTCTGCTGCTGCATCTCACCAATCAGCAACGTTAATTTGGTTTTGTCTACATCAGATAGTCCGCTAATGGCTTCATGTAAACGTTTCTCCGCCGCATCTACGTCAGTCTGGGTCGCTCTAGGATCTGATAGAACCTGACTCGCATGTGCAAGCGCCTTAGTAAAAATCCCCCATGTGACCGCTGACCAATCCGATTCCTTGTATGTCCGGGCTTCTATTACCTTAGCTTCGAGCAACGCTCGATTCGCAGGGATTACTTCCATTGAATCCATGACTTGCTTAAGGGACTCGGTTGCAGCATTCGTTTCTTCTTGCGTTACGCCTGCTGATGTATATGCCATACGGTATACAGACTTAGCAGCTTCAATCGCTGGTGCGAGTAATTGCCAGCTCTCTTCTTCGAAATCTGCGGCTACCAAACCTTGTGCGCGTGTAATTGCAGCAGATAAATGCTGACGATCTGCAGGAACATTCTGCATTCCGCGTTTATACACATCAAGGGATGGCAGTGCACGTCCTTCTAAGGAATATCCTCCGTTCCCAGGGAATTCATCGTAGTCGAACATCGCTTGATTTTCCCAAGCATCCCCTTCGGAAGCAATCCAGCCCACTCCAGCAGGAATCCATGCTGGCTCCCAATAGAAGAACCCAGCCCCACGACCTTCGGGCACTTCGGCAATCAAGTCCATGATGCCAGCAATGGCGTCATATTGACCTTGCACTGTTGCTGGGAATGTCGCGCCTCCGATATTTAACTTGTCCGGGCCGCCAATAATATTGCCATGAGCATCACCATTTTTGAAGGAAAATGGATACGATGTTTCAGCAATAACGACATCTTTTTTGTATTTCTGGGATACTCGGTTCATCGTTTCCTGTACATCTGCGAACGTACCGTGCCAGAACGGATAATAAGAGAGACCAATAACATCATAATCCAGTTTTCCTTTCTCCAATTCACCGAAGTAGGTATCGAACATATCCGCTTGTCCACCTTCAGCCAGATGGATCATAATCTGAACGTGCTGATCTCCTTCGAGGTCACGTACAGCATCAACACCACGCTGTAGCAGAGCCACATTTTCCGTCTGATTCACTGTACTCACGTATCCATTAAGCACACCGCTGTTAATCTCGTTACCAATCTGCACCATGTCTGGCATGGCACCTTCTTCCTTCATTTCACCAACAACCTCATACGTATAATCGTATACAGCCTGCTTCAACTGATCGAAGGTCAGATCTTCCCATGCTTTGGGACGTAGCTGCTGACCCGGATGCGCCCACTCATCCGAGTAATGGAAATCGAGCAGGATTTTCATGCCCTTTTCTTTCACTCGCTTGGCTAAACGGATGACATCTTCTTTATCGTTATAGCCTCCTGATTTCTGTGGATCATTCCACAAGCGAATACGGACATAATTCACACCACGGTCTTTAAGAATATCTAGCAAGTCCCTTTCGGTACCGTTACTGTCGAGGAATTTACCCTTCTTGTCTTCAATGGCCGTTAACGTGGAGATATCGACACCTCTGATAAAATCATCCTGATATCCTTGTACCGTTACCGAAGCGGTAGGTTGAATTGTTGCACCTTCCACATGACCGTTTACACTGAATGTGTTAGCCAACTGATATTGTTCAGGGTCAATATGATCCCAGACTACAGCTACATTCCCTGATTGATCCGCACCATATTGTGCCCGAATCTCTGTAGGTAAGACAGGCGCACCACCAATGATTGTCGTGATATTCACGGCATCATAAGCTGTAATATTTTCTGGCTCACGTCCTTCTTGTTGTCCAAAAATACGAATCTCGGACAGCGTTGGCCATGCCCCCTGTTGATCATAAAATGGAATAGTCACTTTTACATATCGAACTAGATCGGTTTGAAAGTCAAAATTGAGCTGCTGCTCTGTTGTTTCTTCTCTATGAGTAGCTACTTGCTCCCAATTCTCCCCATCCAATGATACCTCAACATCAAGATGAATCTTCTTTTGTTCTTTCAATACAATCTCTGCCCCGTTTAAGCGAAACTCTCCGTCCAGATCAATTTCGATCCATTGAGGAGCCTCTTCCGTAGCTTTTTCTTTTGCGCTCCAATGTGTATCCATCTTCCCATCTACTAAATGGTCTTTACTACTCTCCCATTCCAAGTATTCGGTGCTAACCGTCACCTCTTTATTCAATGCTACATTCACCTTCGTTGCCGCGTCTGCCGGCTGAACCAACAAACCTAGCTCACAAAATAACAGTAGCAACACAAGGCAACCACTTATGTACCTCTTGTTCACTCTTGATCTCCCCCTTTTTATCGTTGTAAATCGATCAATGAATGCGTTTAACCTTTTTTATTGTAAGCGCTTCAGGTTGATAGACGACACGGTATAATCCAAAGGAAACAGCAGTTTTTTTAACAAATTGTGTGTCGCAACTAGTTCAGCACATCCTGGTCGCCTTGTTAGAATTAATAGACAGCAAAAAGAATCTGTTCCGCTACCCTCAGGTAGAACAGAACAGATTCGCTTTTGTGCCATTGATGCTTTTCTTATTTCGTGAGTTTCAACTCCAACTGTAGCTTAATGTCATTCTCTGTTGAGAGAACAACAGAGTGAGGGTTTTCCATACCGAAGTCTTCGAACGTTACCATTGAAGTCGCAGACAACAATACCTGATCATTGTCATACGCAGCTTTTGCATCAAAAGTGACTTCTTTTTCAACACCTTTTACAGTCAATGTTCCATTCATTTTCACATCAACCGTCTGACCTACAGGCCATTCCGCTGGTAGACCTTCAAATGAGGTAGCTGTAAACGTTGCTTGAGGGTATGTAGCAATATCGAAGAAATCCGCTTCTTTCACATGTCCGTCGCGCTGGCCGTTGCCAGAGTCAATACCGTCCATCTCAATCTGTCCTTCTGCTTTCATCTGCGATGCGTCATCTACATTGATTGTCCATTTACCAGATACCTGCTCGTCCACAAAATTGACGGTTTCCTGTGAAGTTGTTACAGAGAAATATACTTTTGAGCCTTCGCTGATGTTCCAGTCTCCATTCAATTGCTCTGCGCCAACAACATCATTCGCTACAGGCGTTCCTGTGCTATCTACTGCTGTGGTTGATGTTGCTGTACTTGCAGGGAGCACTTGCTCGATTTCGACGTTGTTGCCGAGGTAACTATTGGTGAGATAGTATCCTCCACCCCCGAAAATAGCCACTGCGGCTACTCCTGTAATAATCCATGTTTTTGTCTTCTTGTTCATTTATTTTTCCTCCAGTACATTATTGGTTAGGTTACTTGTTGATATGGATAATATCAGCCCAATGTGTCAGGAAGAAGTCAAACAAGAACATGTTACAATTTTTTTTGAATCCTCTAATACAGGATTGGCATTATGCGCTTGCTCATGTAAAATCAGTACACAAGCTTCTGAAGTGAAAGGAGACCGCTTTTCTTGAAATCCATACTCATCGTCGAAGATGAGCAAGCCATTGCCCGGGTATTGGCTGCTTATCTGAGAAAAGCAGAATTCGAGGTGCATCATGCAGCAGATGGCCCCACTGCACTTAACCTTTTCGAATCCGTAAATCCTTCCCTTGTATTACTTGATGTAATGCTACCTGGAATGGACGGATGGGATCTGCTGCGCATTATTCGTGAAAAAAGTGCTTGTCCTGTGATCATGCTAACCGCACTGGATGACATCCGAGATCGTCTCAATGGACTAAATGCCGGTGCTGACGATTATATGAGCAAACCATTTGTTCCCGAAGAGGTGGTTGCCAGAGTTAATGCTGTGCTGCGACGTAACCCTCATTACACTTCGGGTGGTGAAGATAAACGCTGTTACGGCAATCTCGTTATTGATCTCGCTGCCAAGCAGGTATTGCTTAACGGCGCCGAGGTTGCACTCACGCCACGCGACCTATCATTACTTATATTTCTATCTGAATATCCAAATCGTACATTTACAAGAGATCATCTGATCGAACAAGTGTGGGGCATGGACTATGATGGCAGTGATCGTGCTGTAGATTTATCAATTAAACGACTACGTCAGGCACTCTCTCACTGGTTGCCAGAGACTGGAGAAATTCGGACGTTGCGAGGAATGGGGTATCAATTTTGGATCGCAAACTGAGACGGAAAGGGCCGAGACGTTCAACATCCATTTTGTCCCACTGGACACTTCGTTATTTTCTAATCTTGTGCATTGGATTCACCATTATTGTCGCAGGAGCACTCTACTGGATTCGTACAACCTCTATTGAGAAAAGTCTAAAAACTGCAGAGTTATTAGGGCTGGAGATTGCCGATCGAGTGACTATTGACAATAATAAGCTTCATGTACCACCCGATCTAGACACCATGGTAACCAAGAGGGAGAAACTATTCAATACAGATCATTATTTCTGTGTCATGGTGTTGGATAACAACAATCAATTGATTTTCTCTCAGCCTAAAATGACACAAGAAGAGGTGTTTTATCGACTGTCTGACGACTTTCGTGAACCAAGAAACAACAAATATGCAGGAGTAACCGTCAGTATTAATGAAGGTGATCAATCGTTTGGAAAAGTATGGGTAATGCAGTCGAAGCAATCTCTTACATTCGGTCCAGAGACGATGTGGCTTGTACTTTTGATTCTGGGCGGATTAATTCTATGTGGATGGTTTACGATCTATCTGCTATCTAATAAGTTGTCCCGACCTATTCGGCAAGTTGCTTATGCAGCTGAACAAATTCGTGGTGGCAATTACGACGTGAGTCTTGATATCAATACACGGGAGCGTGAGATTACGGAACTCGTGAGCTCTTTCCGAGATATGGCGACACGTCTAAGACAACTTGAGGAATGGCGTACCCTCTCCTTGGCAGGGGTGAGCCATGAACTGAAGACACCGGTCACTTCTATTAAAGGGCTCGTGATGGCAGTACGCGACGACGTGGTCAGTCCTCAGGAAGGAAAAGAATTTTTGGATATCGCTTTGAAGGAATCGGAACGTATGGAGCGGATGATTGCAGATCTACTAGATTACAATGCCATGTCTGCCGGAAGCGTTGCTGTTCGTAAGGAACGAACAGATCTGCAATTATTAGTTGGCGAGATCATCTATCAGTGGAAGATTGCGTACGAAGATAAGACACCTGAGGTTGAACTACATGCGCCTGCTGGCCCACTATACACCATTGGTGACACCCTGCGAATTCAGCAAATTATCGTTAATTTACTGAATAATGGGCTTCAAGCTACTCCTTCGGGTCAAACAGCCAAATTTGACATTGAATTGCGGGCAGAAGAAGACCATCTATTCATTGATGTACAGGATTATGGCTCCGGTATATCGGAAGCTGATCAATCCAAAATATTTGAACGCTTCTACCGCGGAGAGATAAAAAAACGTAGAAATCGTGGCTTGGGTCTCGGTCTTACCTATAGCAGACTGCTGGCCAACGCCCAAAACGGTGAACTGTCTCTTGCCTCAAGCACGCCTAATGGAAGTAAGTTCACGTTAAGACTGCCACGTTGGAAGATACCTAAACATGTGACTAAAGAACAAACGTATCCTTCACCAGTTAAAGCCTAGTTATCTATTAAAAGTTATATCAAAAATGAACAACCTACTTGCCTCACCTGCGGAGTATATGAAGCGAGTGACAAGCTACCAACGCGCACCGATGATCTATCGGTGCGCGTTTTATTTACTCTATGAGGTGAATTGTGCAAAAGTCTCTA
This sequence comes from Paenibacillus tundrae, assembly GCF_036884255.1. NCBI lineage: Bacteria > Bacillati > Bacillota > Bacilli > Caryophanales > Paenibacillaceae > Paenibacillus > Paenibacillus tundrae. The sequence continues at coordinate 4,032,356 of NZ_CP145605.1, forward strand.
ACTTCTCTGACTATTTGCGCCAAAAAGTAGTGCAATCTGCCTTATCTTTAATGTTAAACTCAATGATTCTTTCAAGTAACGAATAATCAATCGGCAATTTCCACTTCATACGAATAAGCTGATTGGTATGCTCATAACCCGCCTGAACGATTTCTTCTGAGAACTGATCAATGACTACTTTCTCTGGAGCAACAGCTAGATGCTGCTTCGACACGCTAAAACCGATAATAAAGGTCTCATGGTCGGTAAACATCGGCTGATTCCAAGCAATTTTGGTTTTCAAACTTGGGAACTTCTCCGTAATCCATTTCAGAACCTCTTCGGTTCGTTCCTTATGCTCCGGGTTATCAATGCTTGCTAAATATTCTGCAAAAGTCTCCATCATCTTCCTCCCCCTTTTACTCCAATCCATTCTATCATGAATACGGAGTTCTAATTACCTTTTAATCAAAACGCATCATTACTGCTGCTTTTAGTATAATCCATGTCTCAAACAACTAAACAACCTGATGCATCACTGCGTTCAATCGAACTAATGAATAGCATTTGCCAACACAGTCCCTAATAGCAAACACACATACATACTCGTACAAGCAAAGAGAGCAAAAAAAGCAGTAACCACAAAGGTTATCTGCTTTTTAGTATACCTGCTCTATTACGTGCTTATATACGTGCGCTAATCAATGACGATTAGGTAGTTATTATCGAATGGATTCTATTAAATCGTGCTCGTATCAATAACAAAGCGATATTTCACATCTGAAGCCAGTACACGTTTGTAAGCTTCGTCAATCTGGTCAGCCGAAATCACTTCAATGTTGGGAGCAATATTATGTTCTGCACAGAAGTCGAGCATTTCCTGTGTCTCACGAATACCACCAATCATTGAGCCCGCGAACGAACGACGGTGACCGATGAGTGAAAATACTTGTACGGGCAATGGTTCTGCTGGCGCACCAACGTTAACGATTGTACCATCCAGCGTGAGCAGAGACAGGTATGCATTAATGTCAATACTGGCACTTACCGTATTAATCATCAGGTCAAAAGAACCCGCAAGTTTCTCAAACGTTTCCGGTTCACTTGTCGCATAATAATGGGCAGCGCCAAATTGCAGGCCGTCTTCTTTTTTGCTGAGTGATTGGGATAATACGGTAACCTCCGCACCCATCGCATGTGCAATTTTAACTGCCATATGACCAAGTCCACCCATACCTACAACCGCTACTTTTTTGCCTGGGCCAGCTCCCCAGTGATGTAGTGGTGAATACGTCGTAATACCTGCGCACAGCAATGGTGCAGCGGCATCAAGCGCAATATTATCAGGGATTCGAACAACGAAGTTCTCTGTTACAACGATATGTGTAGAATAACCACCTTGCGTAGGCTCACCATATTTGTCTACCCCAGCATAGGTCTGAATATTTCCTTTGAGACAGTATTGCTCTTCACCTTTGCGGCAATTTGCACACTCGCCACAAGAATCCACCATACATCCAACACCTACGCGGTCGCCCACTTTATATTTGGATACACCTGTACCTACATCCGTTACAATGCCAGCAATCTCGTGTCCAGGAACGAGTGGATAGTTCACAGGCCCCCAGTCACCGTGTGCAGTATGAATGTCAGAATGGCAAATGCCCGCATATTTAATCTCGATCAGTACGTCACTGGTATCAAGATCCCGTCGTTTAATTTCGGCACTTCGAAATTGTTGGTCTGGTCCGTCAACTGCTCTCGCTTTAGCTATAATCAATGTAAAAAACCTCCTAGTCATTTCGAATACAGCATTATCGTACCCCCTACAGTTAACTCTAGGTCAAATACTTTTTTTTATTTTGTTCCAACTTTGACATCTATTCATGCGACATGGTAGTATTCACTCGGATCACTCCTATAGTTAACTCCAAGTCTATCCTTAATGGAAAGGAACATCATATATATGACATATTCGATTGGCGAGGTTGCCAAAAAATTAGACCTTACGGTATATACACTGCGCTACTACGATCGGGAAGGGCTCATGCCTTTTGTTGAACGAACTTCTAGTGGAACTCGGTTATTCAAGGAATCTGACATTGATTTTCTTAAGATCATTCAATGTCTGAAAGCAACCGGAATGCCCATCAAAGATATCAAAGACTTCATTGCCTGGTGCTCTGAAGGAGACTCTACGTTAAAGCAAAGGTACGACATGTTTACAGAGCGAAGAGCTAGCGTAGAAGCTCAGATTGCGGAGCTACAGAAGACGATGGAAGTGATCGATCATAAATGCGCGTATTATGAGAGTGCACTGAGTGCGGGAACAGAAGAAATACACAGGGTGAATAATGGTAACCCCATCACCAATTAACTGTTATGTTAACATCCAATATCATCGACTTAACCTGTGATGTAACACTGAAATCTAATACCTTCAACTTCTGTCCATTGCTACTTCATTCGCATCTCATCATTACGCTCAACTTCAATACAAATAAGACCTCCGTAACTTAGACGGAAGTCTTATTTGTATTTGTATCCTTTAATTATTGTATAGGCTACTTCGCAGATAATAGGCTGTCCGTAATAAACTTCAGTTGACCCTCCAGCGTTACCGGATCATTGTATGTATCCGAGGTAGGATCAAGTTGGAACACATGATTCGCTTTAACTGCAGGAAGGCTCTTCCATAGGTTGTGCTCATAGACTTTCGAAGCATCATTTGTATCACCAGACCATGGGCTAGTGAAGATAATATCTCCCGCATACTCAGGTAAAACCTCCATGGAGATGGAAGCCCATCCTGTTCCACTGTCGATTGCTTCCGCCTGAGCCTTGGTTGGTGCCTTAAGCCCAAATTCGCCATAGATGACTTCACCACCACGGCCGTAATTATGACCGAAGACGTATAATCCTTTGTCATAAGGGTTCAGGATGGAAACGGTACGGTCACCTACAGCCTCTTTCACTTTAGGCTTTAACTCATTAATCTGCTCTTCCCAATTGCTTATCCAAGCTTGCGCTTTGTCTTCTCTGTTGGTCAACTTGCCTAGTTCGATCAATAGCTCTCTGAAGGGACGTTTACCATATTCAATCTGTACTACAGGTGCAATGAGCGATAACTGATCAATTCCCTCTGTCCCTGTATATACGATGAATAAATCAGGTTTTAAACTAACCAGTTGCTCGGGTGTAGGCACATCACCCAGATCAGTAACTCCTGCTGCTGTCAGTTGATCCTTAATATATTTATTGTTCATTGCACCGGTTAAAGCTCCAACAATTGGAGCATCTAGAGCAACAAAATAACCGGTTGTGAATGCGGTCAAGTCAATGATTCGTTTCGGATCTTTAGGCACCTGAACTTCTCCTGCATCGGATTGGAATGTGACTAACTCTTCTTCTGCAGTTGTAGAGCCAGCTGTCGTCGTATCCTGATCTGTCTTCGTTTCTGACTCTGCTGTTACGTTAGTGCCCTCATCTGTTGACGCATTAGTGCCTACAGATTGTCCGCACGCACTAAGTATGAGCAGAAGTGCAAGTCCCATCATGAGCCATATAGAAGTTTTCCCTTTACGCAAAATAAACCCACCTCTTATTTGATATTGATAATCATTATCAAATAATATCACGCTATGAAACAACTTACAAGCATATTTCATATGTCTTAAAGTAACGTGAGCGCCCCATGACCTCAACAGCAAACGCACTTAAGCAAGGTCATGGTTCCGTTTGTATACAACCCATTGCTTACATATGTAAATGATATTTTTTTCAACTCTTTACGAAATTGAAACTTGCAAGTCAGTAAGCTAAACAACTATCATCAATAGAGTAGTGTATCCTTATAAGAGAAAAAGAGATGATCATTGGAAGTTCCAATGATACGTATTCAAGGAGGACAAGATGGAAGACATTATATTGTGGTTAAAGTATTTATTATTAGGAATCGTACAAGGTGCGACAGAGCCCATTCCGGTTTCCTCTAGTGGACATCTAATCATTGCCCAACGACTTATGGGGTTGAAGCAGAACGGTTTGTCCTTTGAGATTCTGACTAACACGGCGTCTCTACTCGCGATTGTTTTTATTTTCCGTGAAGATATTAAAAAACTAATTATCGGTGCATTAGGATATCTGCGAACGCGAAAACAAGAATATAAAGCAGACTTTATGTTTTGCTTATACATAGTCATCGGTACAGTTCCTGCTGCTGTCGCTGCAGTTCTGTTCAAAGACAAGATCGAAGAAATCTTCTCGTCCGTATACACCGTTGCCATCGCGCTATTAGTAACCGGGGTTGCCCTCTGGCTGATTCGCAATCTTCGTGGACGCAAGCAGGACGGGGATCTCTCCACTAAGGATGCACTGTTGGTTGGTCTTGCTCAGGCCGTTGCGCTCATTCCAGGCATAAGCCGTTCTGGTGCTACGGTTATTGCTTCCATTGCTGTCGGGATGAAACAGGAAACCGCCCTAAAGTTCTCGTTTATGCTCTATATCCCTATTAGTATCGGCGGACTTATCATGGGTGTATCAGATATCGCCAACGATCCAAATCGGGGACAACTCGCCATTCCTTATCTGATTGCATTCATTACAACACTTTTCGTCACCTACTTCTCCATGAGATGGTTTATGGGAATTATGGCGAAAGGTAACCTCAAGTATTTCTCGTATTACTGTTTTGCAGCCGGAACATTATTGCTTATCTTTTTATAAAACAAACACCAAAAAGGAACAACTGGCCTATCGCCAGATTGTTCCTTTTTTCATTTCATTCACGAGATAAGTTGAAATCCTGAATCTTATTCTCAATGTTAAATTTCATTCTCATTTTCAATTATAACTACCCATTGTCCGTTTATTTCTTACGTCTAATCGCAGTCTTTGCATTAGGTTCCTAGTAACCGTGGCATATATTCATCATAGGCATCTGAGATCAATTGCTCATGCAGAGGGCTGCTCGTTATAATCGCTTTTCTTTTGGCTTTGAGTATAATCTGCTCCACATCGGCGAAGCTGCAGCCTTCTAACCGCTGACACATATAATGTTGCACATCAGCCTGGTGTTCAAACTGCCCCACCAGTTTGCTGATATAGCGTTGCCTACTTGGAGCATCCGGCATAGCATAATTCATTTTGGTATCAAACCTGCGCCAGATCGCATGATCCAATTGTGTTTCGAGGTTCGTTGCAGCAATACATATACTGTCTCCTTCGAACTCATCTAGGCATTGCAACAACGTATTCACAACTCTAGCCATCTCTTTTACCTCGTCGTTACTTTCTCTTGTACGCGCAATCGCATCGAACTCATCCAAGAAGAGCACGCAAGGATTCACTTTCGCGTATTCGAACAATTTACGCACATTGGTACTCGTTTCCCCGAGATGACTATGAATGATCGCATCCAGACGTACAAGCACCAACGGCAAGTTCAGACGATCTGCCACATACGATGCGGTTAACGTTTTCCCTGTGCCTGGCGGCCCAAACATGACTAATTTATTCGGAATCGGAACCTCGTGTTCTACAAAACGATCCTTCATTCCAAGAATCGTTAGAAACTCTTCAATGATGCGTTCGTTCTCCGCCGAAAATACAATATGTTTGGCTTTACGTGCACATTCCTTGGGTGAATAGAATGCGGCCATATCAATACCTTTTGCTCGTGGGATCCGATTTATATGATTGGTTTTACTCATTACGCTAACTCTCCTTTAACGCTAATCCAGCGGTATGCATTAAAATTGTTGATGATCTATAAATAAGTATGATCCGTCGTCCGGTTTTTATTCGTAATAATTACTATTAAAAGATATCACACAAATCCCTTTTTGCCAACACTGGAGAGATCATGGGATAAAAAGCATCCATGTAGTCTTGTACTGTTGCAAGCCGAGACATTATTTGCTATTCTAAATGTGCATCGTTGTGTGTAACGCAAAAAGCCCTCTTGTACTAGAGAGCAATAAAGTTCAGATTAGCAAGCGGCAACTTGCAGAATCTGGATATGTCTTATACCAACGAATGTAATCCCACTACAAAGCGAGGTTATTAATCATGGCAAAAGACGTATTGTGCGAAGTAAATTCATGTGTGCACTGGGCTCAAGAGAACAAATGTAATGCAAGCTCCATTTATATCGTAAGCCACAGCTCCAAAGAAGCAAGTGAGTCTGCGGAAACAGACTGCAAAACTTTTGAAGTAAAATAAGTTAATGAATTGTTTACAGTTAAAGGAGCCCTAGCCGGTTCCTTTTTCTTTTTGTATTGTAACAAGAATGATAATTATTATCAAGCCTTTCTTACAAAAAAACGTTATTCCCTTATCGCTCTCGGATGCACACTGGACGTTCTTCACACGTAAACTACGAAAGCAGTGCGTATGCCTATGAACGATTAGATCCAAGAGGTGAATAACGATGCCCGTTAAAAATGGCAAACAGTATATCGATCGTATCAATGCTCAAACGGTACCCGTGTGGTACAAAGGAAACCTAGTGACCGGAAACCGTTCAGACCATCTTGCGTTTGCTGGTTTAATGGATACTCAGGCCAAAATGTATGATATGCAGCACGACCCATTGCTTGCGGCTAAGATGACCTATGCCTCCCCAGTCGATGGCAAACCAGTCGGTCTTTCCTTTCTTCCACCCAAAAGCGTGGATGATCTGGAGAGACGCCGAATCTCCATGAATTTATGGTCTAATATGCATCATGGCTTCTTAGGTCGCTCTCCGGATTACATGAATACTGCAATCATGGCGTTTTACACAGCCGCAGACCTACTGAATGACTTATCACCACAATATGCTGAGAATTTAAAAAACTACTATGCTTATTGCCGCGACAATGACATTACACTCTCTCATGCATTCATTCAGCCCCATGCCAGCAAAATATCTGGACAGATTGACGCAACCGAAGATGCCATTGCGGCTAAGATCGTAGATCGAACACCTGATGGCTTGATCATTAATGGTGCATTCATGATGGCGACCCAGGGTGCCACTTGTGATGAGATTTTCGTATATCCTTCCCCTTCTCCTGCACCATTCGATGATGAGAATCCCTTTGCCTTCGCCTTTGCCGTCCCTAATGATCTGCCAGGCATCAGTATGATCTGCCGAGATACGTATGCTGCAGATTCGCGTTATAATTATCCGCTTAGCTCCAGATATGAAGAGATGGATAACATCGTCATTTTTGACCATGTATTGGTGCCTCATGAACGAGTCTTCTTCGCAGGAGATGAAGAAATGTCCTCACGTTTATTCAGCGGAAGTCATTTCCACATCTACGCAGGACATCAGGTATTGTGTCGCTATATTGCCAAGACAGAATTTATTTTGGGAACGATACAGTTACTTACGGAGACACTGGATCAAGTCTCTGAAGCTCATGTCATTGAAAAAACAGCTCGTATATTAGCAGGGCTTGAAACGCTAAAGGCGTTAGCGATTGCGGCAGAAATCAATGCTATACCCGATGGTAGAGGATTCTTACTACCTGCTCCCAAACCTCTGATGGCAGCGAACATCTTGTATCCGAAACTCTATCCTGACATGATCGACACGATGCAGTTATTAGCATCTAGCGGCATGATCATGATCCCACAAGAAGAGGAGTTCCAATCCGATGTAGCTGCTCACCTCAATACGTATCTTAAAGGTACAGATTCAACACCTATAGAACGTACTGCACTGTTTCGTCTGATCTGGGAGCTGGGTTCAGGTTCCTTCGGTGGAAGACAGACTCAGTTTGAACGGTTCTTCTTCGGCAATTCGATAACGGTATCGAATCGACTATATGCCGCCTACTTGAAGGACCAAACTTACCGCGAACTCGTTCGCAGTTTCATCGCAGGCGCAGAATGACGACATCTGTAACGTTTACATCATTTAAACGAGATGATCGTACACCGTCATAAGCTCAGAAGCGGGTCTGCCATAGTCAACATGCCTGAACGCTGGCTGGTCTCCGTACCCGATGTGAAACACACCCAACACTTTCTCTTCGGGAGTTAGACCCATCAAATTCATAAACACAGGATGATGTTGATAATCGTTCATCTTCCACACAGCATGCAAACCTTTTTCTGCTGCCAGTAACGAGAATCGTCTACTCCACGCCTTCGCGGGTAACGATTGATCCTCTCTGGCAGCAGATGGGGCTACGACGACTAGATGTGCTGGGATCGCCTCAGTGTACTGATACGTAGCCCAATCCCCATAACGATCAGCCAAGTGAGGAGGATAGCTCTGTCTAACTGCCTCCAAGTATAACTGGCGTCCTTCCCCGGCGAACAACATAAAGCGCCACGGCTCTGAACTCATTACATATAATGACGGGTCTGCTTCATCCAACAATTGTCCAATGACCGCTTGGGGTACAGGGAGTGGACTAAATTCACAGCTTCCAGCTTGACTTCTCACATTACCCATCTCATGTTTCGTATGGCTAGACATGGTATCAATCCTCCTTCATCTCACTTTAGCTTCTCTACATTAACCAGGTTTTCTTCGTCTCTAATTCACTTCTACGTCGATCAGCTTCTTCATGGATGCGAGCTTTGTCACGTGCACTGAATTGATCTGATTCTACGTCTTCAGCTTGCGGTACACTGTCTCGGATCAAATGAATATAATCCATAGAACGAGCAAGGGACTGGCGCCCAGGCATAAAACGGACTTTACGTCCTTCCAACAAACAATACACTTCAATCATGCCCGGCAGTGTGCCAAAGGCCTCATAACAAAACACACTTGCCATGTGCTGAAAAGCTTCAACGACATTGGGGTCATATACCACCATATACTTCTGGATTAATAGCGAATCCCAGCCTTCAGGTTGCCAAGCTGCATGAAAAATCATCGACAGCTCCATAGACAGCGAAGGAATTTCTGTTTTCCACTGTTCGAACAAAATCGAAGGATGCTGCAGGTCTTCATTGGTCCGGATGATACGTGATAACTCATCAATGATCTTATTTTTCACTTCCCAGTAGTGGAGCACCGATTCGAATCCCGTTGTTTTCTTAGGCCACCACTTCTCCAGCATATACTGGACAGGCACTTCTTTACGCACTTCCGGATCCATACTATAAAAGGCATTCACTGCGTGACTGACTGCATACTGGACTCGATGTCTCCATAGAAGTTGAGATGCCTGCGTGATCTCCGGTTCTGGGCGAATGAACCGGTGTGGGCTGCGCAGCATCTCCTCTAATTTGTAATCTTCAAGCAATCGTGTTGAGGTCCCTGACACCCCCAAAGGAACGCTTGCTTGAACATGTTGTTTTAACATCTTCTCTAGGACACCTGTAGTCCGGCAGCAATGAATTTTTTGCCAAAGTCACGGCAAGTATCCTTCTCCTGCTCAAGCGGACTGTATTCGATTTTAAGCATCTCTGGATATACTTCCGCCCCACGCTCCTGCAACTTCTCTGCAGCCAGATCAACCGCTCCGCAGTACTGCTCATAGGAAGTATCACCACTACCAAATACTGCGGCTCTTTTCCCGGTCAGATCTAACTCATCCAGCTCTTCATAAAAATCTAGAAACTCATCGGGTAGCTCACCATCTCCCCAGGTATATACTCCAATTAGAAATCCATCATAATCCAGCACATCCGCTGCATTACAATCCGTTACAGACTTGAGATCAGCCTCATGACCACTCTGCTTGATTCCTTCCACAATCAATTCAGCAATCTCTTCTGTATTCCCTGTCATACTTGCATAAGCCACTAACAATTTAGCCATCTATTATTCCCTCACTTTATTTAATCATGGATATTAATTCTCGAATGAAGTAACGTTTGAATTATCAAAATCATATGTGATAATGATTATCATTGTCAAATTAATTTTTCCAATGTAATCAATTTTAGTATACGGAGCTAACTTAGAAACAACACTAAAAAGCATATTGGTATGAAACTATACATCATTGTGTGGAGCAACCTTCCTCACAAGCTTGTTTTCTTATAGGTCTTGCGCCCCCCTAACTGGCGTATATGTCTATTTTTGTTGTACAATAGTATCCAAATGACTTTTGAAGGATGGATAAATGAATATGTACGTAGCTAATCAATGGAAGGATTATGAAGTAATTGATACAGGAGGCGGCGAGAAGCTGGAACGTTGGGGCGATGTCATTTTGCGTAGACCCGATCCACAGATTATCTGGCCACTTAAACAAGAAACGAATGAATGGCGTCAGGTGCATGGTCATTACCATCGTAGTTCTTCTGGTGGCGGCAGTTGGGATATGAAAAAGCCGATTCCTGAACGCTGGACAATTGGTTATGAAAATCTTAAATTTCATATTAAACCAACTAGCTTTAAGCATACCGGTCTGTTTCCTGAACAAGCCGCTAACTGGAGCTGGATGATGGATAAAATTAAGAACGCAGGTCGTCCAATCTCCGTATTGAACCTGTTTGCATACACAGGCGGAGCAACAGTTGCTGCTGCCTATGCTGGCGCTTCTGTTGTGCACGTAGATGCAGCCAAAGGCATGGTACAATGGGCGAAGGAAAATGTGCAGTTATCTGGGCTGGCAGACCGCCCTGTTCGTTTCATTACAGATGATGTATTCAAATTCGTACAACGGGAAGAACGTCGTGGTAACCGTTACGATGCGATTATTATGGATCCTCCTTCCTATGGTCGAGGACCCAATGGAGAGACTTGGAAGCTGGAACAGAACTTGTACCCGTTCCTTAAGTCCTGCATGAACATTTTGTCGGATAATCCGTTATTCTTGCTTATTAACTCATACACAACGGGTATCTCTCCAACGGTGTTGCGTAACATGCTTACGATGACGATGTCCGCTCAATATGGAGGCAACATTACCGCAGGTGAGATTGGCTTGCCGATTACACGTAGTGGTCTTGACCTGCCTTGCGGCATTTTGGGCCGCTGGGAGTCCTAGTCATGTCTGATCATTCACACCGTACGGTAGATATACCTATTTTGTTTGAGGATAATCACTTGCTTGGCATTGTTAAACCCGTGAACGTCCCAACACAGGAGGATGCCTCTGGAGATCCAGATCTGCTCACACTGCTTAAACAGGATCTGAAGGAACGCTACAACAAACCGGGCAATGTGTATCTTGGTCTCGTTCATCGACTTGATCGGCCTGTCGGTGGAGCGATGATCTTTGCCAAAACATCCAAAGCGGCTTCTCGTTTGTCTGAGACTGTTCGAGGACGAGATTTCCGTAAAATATATACAGCTGTTGTGCATGGCAAGCCACCAGCTCAGCGTGGCACGTTGAAGCATACGTTGCTGAAGGATGCCCGCACAAATACGGTTACCGTCGTGCCCCCAGGCACACCTGGCGGTAAAGATGCCGTATTAGACTACCAAGTGCTCGGTCAGAATGACCGATACAGCCTTGTGCGTGTTGAACTGCATACAGGCAGATCCCATCAGATTCGGGTACAGATGCAAGCCATCCATTGCCCTCTGTTCGGGGATCAGAAGTACGGCGCTGGAGTGAATAAACCAGGGCAGCAGATCGCCCTCTGGTCTACTATTGCAGGATTTCCCCATCCAGTAACCAAAGAAGAGATTACGCTAATATCACTTCCTCCGCGGGAATTCCCTTGGGCTGAATGGCCATTCAATTTGTACGAGCAGGCTTTTCAGAAATAGTACAATAACCGTGTATCCCGCTTAGACATGGGTACACGGTTTTATTCTTATGTGAAAGGAAAATTCATTCTTATGACACCATTCACACAAAATGTCGTCTCCATCATCTCTTCTATTCCTGAAGGCAAAGTCATGACCTATGGACAGATTGCAGCTCATGCCGGAAGCCCACGAGCTGCAAGACAGGTTGTACGTATTCTACACTCCATGAGCCGGAAGGAACGTCTCCCTTGGCACCGAGTCGTGAACGCCAAAGGTGAAATTGCCATTCCAGATGAACATTCACGGCTGATTCAAGAAACCGAGCTAATCAGTGAAGGTGTTGAATTTAAGCTCGATGGAACTATTGATCTTGTGCTATTTGGTTACCAGCCTGAGCCTGAATAACAAAAGAGAGCCTAGACAGATTAATCTGTCTAGGCTCTCTTTTTGTACAATTTCATTTTACGTGAAACATGATGCATTACGCTGTTGCGTTAACTTCGGACGATTCCTTAGGCGTCGGTTCGACAGCCGGCTTCGTTTTACGAATAAAGAACGCCATCAGCATAGCCACAATCGTCATACCAGTCGCTACCGTGAAGGCATAGTTAACACCATAGATCGTAGCGTCTGCGGTCGCACGCAACATTGCTGCTTGGTCATCCGGATTGATCTGTCCTTGAGCAAGTGTATCTGCCAGATGTGACTTCAGCTTACTACTCATAATAGTGACCAAGATCGCCGTACCAATCGCACCTGCTACAGTACGAAGTGTGTTAGACATTGCCGTACCATGTGCATTGAGACGCTGAGGCAGTTGGTTCAGACCAGCTGTCTGAATTGGCATCATCAGCATGGACATCCCGAACATACGAGCTGTGTAGATAAACATCATATAGCCATATGTTGTATCAATCGCTAAACGGCTAAGTCCCCAGGTCGTAACGGCTGTAATCGCGAGACCCGCAACGGACAACCAACGAGCCCCTACTTTATCGAAAATACGACCAGTAATCGGGGACATAATTCCCATCAGGATTGCACCTGGCATCATCAGGAGCCCAGATTCGATTGGTGAGAACCCACGAATATTTTGCAAGAAAATAGGTAACAAAATCATGCCTGCAAACATAGCCATCGTTACTAGCATGTTAATAATCGTTGTTAGTGTGTACATGTTGTATTTGAAAATACGGAACTCTAGAAGCGGATGATCGGTTGTCAATTGACGAATAACGAATAGTACCAGGGAAAGTGCACCTACAATCAGGCAACTGATAACAATTGCACTGCCCCATCCATCTGTACCTGCATCACTGAAACCATACAACAAGCTACCGAATCCAAGTGTGGATAAGATGACGCCTGGGTAATCCAATTTCGGTTTAGATTGACGTGTTACATTTTTGACAAATGCAATACCGATTGCTGTTGCAATAATAGAGAATGGCAGAATAATGTAGAACAACAGTCTCCAGGAATAGTGCTCTACCACGTAACCTGACAATGTAGGTCCGATCGCTGGAGCCAAAATCATCGCAATCCCCATTGTACCCATGGCTTGACCACGTTTCTCAATCGGGAAGATTGTCAGGAAAACAACGGTCATCAGCGGCATTAGGATACCTGCGCCTGCTGCTTGAATAACACGACCGACCATGAGAATGGCGAAGGTAGGACTAATCCCACAGACCAGTGTTCCTAATGTAAAAAGCATCATAGCCGTGATAAAAATCTGACGTGTAGAAAATTTGGCAATGAGATATGCTGTAACGGGAATCAGTACACCATTGACGAGCATATATCCAGTTGTAAGCCATTGGGCCTTATTCGCGTTAATCGCGAGGTCTTCCATGATTTTAGGAAGAGCTACGTTCATCAGGGTTTGATTCAAGAAGGCTACAAAAGCACCTATTAACAAAGCGGCAACGATTGGCCCTTTCTTGATGTTGTCCATCCCTACGGATGGCGCTGTAGCGGTTGTACTCATTGGTTGTTCATCTCTCTTCCTTCTAACTTTTCAATCATTTGAGTATGAATTCTTAGCAGATGATCGAGATCTTCCTTCGGAATGTCCAGAATAGGCGATACTCTTTCCATCCATAGGTGATGTGTCTCCTGCTGCGCCTTCTCCCCTTTATCCGTAATCTGCAACATAACGGATCGGCGGTCAGCATGTGAACGAGTCCGGATGAGGTATTCACCTTTCACGAGACGCTCTATAACCGCACTCATAGAGCTGCTTCCCATATGGCAAAGTTCTGCCACTTCATTGACTCCGATTGAAGGTCGCTCCTTCAGAATGGATAACACCATAAACTGAATAGAGGTCAACTCGATCTGCTTGTTTTCATTCCAGAATGCTCTGAAGAGCATTTGATTCACTTGTCGGAACGAATTAATAATATAGAATACTTCATACGTATCAGTCATTGTTTCACCCGTTTACTTTTGGAATATAATATTTCGCACACGAAATATCAGGGGAACAATTACTTATTATAACAAAAATATTTACATAGTCAACTCTTTACATATGATTTTTAAAATAATATTAGAACATATTATATTTGATATATAAAATATATAAGCAAGCCCGGTAGGAGCTAATCAGTTTGATTGTAGCTTTTCCCTGAACGATGAGATTATGCAGCCATAGTCTTGAACTGTAACGTTGTTCTAGTCGTCATGATCACCAAAAACCTCTATTCCACTTGAGGTGAAATAGAGGTTGATCATTTCGAGAATAAGATTGAGTTTAATGATTCGATTATACTTTTAGATAAACAAATTATGGTTCGCCTGATCTGCTTGTCCGAGATAATAACCAACGCCACCAATGACAGCCTGATCAATTAATTCCTCATGCTGAATGCCCATCAGATCCATCGACATCTGACAAGCCACGATCTCTACCCCTTGTGCGATAGCAGACTCCATAAGTTGCTCCAGCGAAGCGACATTATTTTTTTTCATCAGCCCCCGTATCATCTTTGAACCTGTACCAAACATATTCATCTTGGAGAGTCCCAGCTTGAGGCTGTTGCTTGGCAGCATCATATCAAACATACGAGCCATACCTGTTTTAGCAGGTGCTTGCAACATCTCGTGCTTGCGAATGATATTTAAGCCCCAGAAGGTGAAAAACATCGTTACTTTCCGTCCGCTTGCTGCTGCCCCATTGGCAATAATGAATGAGGCAATAGCCTTATCGAGTTCACCGCTGAATACCACCATAGTACTGGCTTTATCAAGTTGCTGTGAATGGCTTGTAATAGGTGAAGTATTCTTGGCTAAAACTGCCTCAATCACCCCGCCCTTGTCCCGCTCCAGCTTAAGAACGTCAGACCCGGACATTGTAGCCCATGCCTTCACATCCTCATAGAATCCTGGATCGGAAGCTTTCACTCGGAGAGTTTGTCCGTCTACCAGCTGATCCATTTTTTGTTTAACCTCGATTAAAGGCCCAGGGCAACTCAGACCACATACGTTCAATTCGTTATCGATGCGAAGTTCATCTGACGAATGTACTTGTGAGCCTTGCTTGGTTTCGTCATCCATCGGAATTTCCCCTTGCCCATCATCTGCTTTATTTATCTCATGGCGATTAATGTCGTTACTATTGTTCCTTCCGTTGTCCCCGTCGATGCCACCTCTTAAGACGGTTTCAGGTTTGAATTGTACCTGACGATAGGTTTTGTACCCCCCGCTCAAGTTTTTCACCTTATAGCCATGCTGGCGTAGAATTTGTGTGGCGGTATAACCACGAAGGCCTACCTGGCAATAAACCCAAATTTCTTTGGAAGCATCTAGGTCATCCAGACGTTGACGCAGCTCATCCACCGGAATGGACAATGAACCTGGAATATTGCCGTTACGGTATTCTAGGTCACTTCGTACGTCTAACAATACAGACTCAACAGGATTGCGCTCTGCCAGCTGATCATACGTGAATGAGTCTAATCGACCTGCAATCATGTTTTCAGCAGCATACCCGACCATGTTTACCGGGTCTTTCGCAGAAGAATATGGCGGTGCATAGCTCAATTCAAGTTCTGTCAAATCTCGTACATTTCCTCCGAAGTGAATCGCCACCGCAATATCATCAATTCGTTTGTCCACCCCCTCGTAACCAACAGCTTGTGCACCTAGAATTTTCCCATTCGAAGAGAAGAGCAATTTCAATGTCACTGCACTGGAACCTGGATAATAGGAAGCATGGGAGGCTGGATGTACGATCACAGTACGATAGTCTATCTGCATTCGTTTGAGCGTTTTCTCATTGCTGCCGGTAGATGCACCCGTTAACCCAAATACTTTGATGATCGACGTTCCTTGAGTCCCATTATAAGTTGTTGAGAGACCTGCAATCTGATCCGCTACAATGCGTCCTTGTTTGTTCGCAGGACCCGCAAGGGGAATTGCTGTCTGCGCACCATGAATGTAATCCCTCACTTCAATGGCATCACCCACGGCATAAATATGCGGAATACTGCTCTCCATCTTTTCATTAACAAGGATGTGCCCACGCGAACCAAGAGCCACGCCACTGTCCTGTAAAAATGAAGTGTCTGGTGTAACGCCGATCGCCAGAATAACCAGATCAGCAGATAATATAGTGCCATCGGACAATTCCACGCCGATACCTCGATCCAGTGTCCGGAAGCCTTGAACTCGTTGCGAGAATATGAGATTTACTCCATGCTGCTCCATCTCTTGCGCCAGCGTAGCCGCAAGTTCAGGATCAAACGGTGTTAACAGTTGATCATTGCCTTCAACCAAAGTTACATCGAGTCCAGCTTCCTTCAAATTTTCAGCCATTTCTACACCTATAAATCCACCGCCGATAACAATTGAACTTTGGTTGTTATGAGAACTTATCTGTTCTTTTATTCTATCGATATCGGGAATATTCCGCACGGTATAGATCAATGGGTTCTCTTTACCCGGCAGATCAGGCACAAGCGGATGGGCACCAGGCGACAAAATTAATTCATCATAACTTTCCTCATATAGACCACGTATAGCACTGCGTACCTTTACGGTGCGTTTACTTGAATCAACAGCTATAACCTCGCTTTGTGTTCGCACATCAATGTTGAATCGTTCCTCCATACCTTTCGGTGTCTGTACAAGTAGTCGTGTACGCTCTTCAATTGTACCTCCAATGTAATAAGGCAAGCCGCAGTTAGCAAATGAAATATAAGGCCCTTTTTCAAACATAATGATCTCTGCATGTTCGTCAAGACGCCGGAGGCGTGCAGCAGCAGATGCACCCCCTGCGACACCTCCCACGATTAACACTTTTTTACGTTTATTCATCTTCGCATTCATCCTTTTCGAATAAAATCCTAATTAACTGCTCCACACGTGCATCTGCAAGTACGTAATTTACTTCAAGACCATTTCGCTCTGTAGCTACGATTCCTGCACTGCGAAGCTTTTGCAGATGCTGTGACACCGTTGATTGCGGAAGATCCAGACATTCCTGCATATATGAAACGTTACATTTCTTTTTGCGCATCAAACCACGAACAATACATAAACGCACCGGGTGAGAAAGCGCCTTAAGTAACTCAGCTGGTTCGTCAAACTGTTTTAATTGATTCCGATCAAAAGCAGGCAATTCCAAAATAATTCCTCCTAAAACGTTATATCGTAATATTACGATATATTGATTTTGTTGTCAATTTTATTTTCTAAAAAGGCATATCGTATGAATTCATTGTTATTCTGTTATAACAATTCAAAATCAATTCAACCCAAAAAGCATATTCCCAGCTTATAAAAACCAGGAGTATGCTCAGGGGTACATCAATTCTGCTGGCAAGTCATCAGATATATACGTACTTCGTATCACTTTTTAGTTATATTGCCTTAGTTTAACCTGAACTCGTTAAGGCCGGCTCTTGAACGTTGGTTTTGGGTGCTGTCATCTTGCCAAGCAGGTATACCAGTAGTTGTTGATTGTGCATTGAAATATTACTAAGCACCGAATTCATGAAGTCGTTGCGAATAGCAATGCCTCGCTCCGTTTCCTTCCGTCCTTTGTCCGATAGAGAAACCCAGACGATCCGTCTATCTTGATTATCTCGATCTCTACGAATGAGACCATTCTTCTCCATGCGATCAAGCAACATCGTCACCGCCGCAGGTGTAGTCGCCAAAAAAGGAATCAAATCAGATGGCTTCATTCTCTGGTGATCCTCAAGAACCTCCAGTACTGCCAACTGAGCTTCAGTTAGGGAGGGGGCTAATTCTTGATCCATATGCAATTTATAGTCCTTTGTTAACCTTGACCAGCACTTCGCAAAATCGGAATTATACATGTTATAACGCTCCTCTCTGCATCCGGTTATCACTTCACCTGCTTAAGTTTTCGCCCTCAAAAGCCGCATTCCTGCTGGGTTTTTTCAATTTCCTAGCGATCGACCGTAATCGACGAAGGTTGTTAAACTTCGCATAAAAGCTCTCTTGTAATCCGCCTCATAGCAACAAAAAAAGACTCCTCACATGACAGGATCGCTGCACTGTGAAGAGTCTTCTATTATAACTATTTTTGAAATTTATGATGATGCGCCGGAAGCATCTTCCGTAAAGTCTCCGAGCAATTCCATAATTTCATCTTGCTTATCTACATGTACAAGTAACTTACCAATATGCTTACGCTCCGTAATCGGCACACCTTCCGAAGAAATCGCATGAGTATGCCCTTCCTTGGTCATTACATTAAAGCTTCGTTTTTCACGACAATAGAAGGCTGCTGCAATACGGCTACCGTTCGGCTTAACCCGTTTGCCTTCCTTAAACTCAAATGTTGCAAGACCTTTGCCTCCGCGGCTCTGTAATGCATAATCGAGCAATAATGAACGTTTGCCATAGCCTAGATCAGACAACACAGCAACTTCACCTTCATCGCCCTCTACCCATAAAGCAGCAACCACTTCGTCTGTATCTTTTAGCTGAATCCCGCGTACACCACCGGATACCCGTCCCATCGGATTAACTTCATCCTCACGGAAACGGATCGCCATTGCTTCTTTGGTAATCAGCATAATTTCTTTGTCACCTGTGCTTAAATGCACTGATAATACCTCATCATCCTTACCTACTTTGCACGCAGCCACAGCACCCGAACGTTTCGTTACATACTCTTTCAATTCGGTACGCTTCACCTGGCCGTTACGAGTCACAAACACCAGGCTATGATTAGGCTCCTCAAAGGACTTCACTGCAAGCACAGTGGATATCCGATCATCTTTGGCAAGTGGAATCACATTGACAATAGCTGTCCCTGGATCTTTCCATTTGAACTCTGGCACCTGATGAACAGGCAGAAGGAAGTATTGCCCTTTCTTTGTGAATACCAGTAGGTTTTCAAGTGTATTTACTTCAAGGACTTGTGATATATAGTCCCCTTCTTTTACACCGCTACCGTTACGTTCCCCACCAGATCTTGAAAAGGACTGCATGCCTGTGCGTTTAATGTATCCTTCTTTGGATAAAGTCACAAATACATCTTCCGCATTAACCAGCACTTCCAAATTAACTTTAAGCTCTTCGACTTCGCCTTGGATTGCAGAGCGACGATCAATACCGTATTTCTCTCGAATCTCCAACAATTCCTTACGAATTACTCCGATTAGCTTGCGGTCACTATCAAGAATAGCACGTAGCTGTGCAATCTTTTTCATCAGATCGCCAAGTTCTTTCTCCAGCGAAGTGATCTCCAGATTAGTCAAACGGTATAATTGCAGGGTAAGTATTGAATCCGCTTGGCGCTCGGAAAATCCAAACATCCACATTAGGTTATTCTGAGCATCTTGGCGGTTTTTTGATGCTTTGATCGCCGCGATCACTTCATCCAAAATATTCAGTGCTTTAACAAGCCCCTCTAGCACATGTGCACGGTCTTCCGCTTTCTCCAGCTCATACTGGGTACGGAACGTCACAACTTCACGCTGGTGAGCAATATAAGCTTCCAGAATCGCTTTTAAGCCCAACTGCTGCGGGGCTTTGTTGACGATCGCCACCATATTGAAGTTATAGGTGACCTGCAAATCGGTTTTTTTGAGCAAATATGCCAGAATCCCCTGTGCATCCGCTTCTTTTTTCAATTCGATTACGATCCGTAACCCTTCACGCCCACTCTCGTCACGTACCTCAGCAATGCCTTCGACCTTTTTCTCCAGACGGATGTTCTCCATCGCGGTGACTAGGCGAGACTTCACGACTTGATAAGGAATCTCCGTAATGACAATTTGCTGTCTGCCACCACGCATGTTCTCGATATCCGTTTTGGAGCGAATATAGATACGTCCTTTACCCGTGCGGTACGCATCTAGAATGCCATCACCGCCCATGATCAATCCACCTGTTGGAAAGTCCGGCCCCTTCATGAACATCATAATTTCTTCTAGCTCAATCGAAGGTTTCTCCATCACAGCAATACTTGCGTCAATGACCTCCCGCAGATTATGCGTTGGGATCTCCGTTGCAAAGCCAGAAGAAATCCCGCTTACACCATTAACCAACAAGTTCGGATAACGTGAGGGCAATACAACGGGTTCTTTAGCTGTGTTATCAAAGTTATCCTTGAACAAGACAGTACGTTTCTCAATATCACGTAACATCTCCATCGCAATCGGTGACAAACGTGCTTCTGTATAACGCATCGCTGCAGCCGGATCATCATCCTGCGAGCCCCAGTTACCATGACCGTCCACCAGCATATGGCCCATTTTCCATGGCTGTGCCATCCGCACCATACCATCATAGATGGAGGAGTCACCATGAGGGTGGTAATTACCCATAACGTCTCCAACGGTTTTGGCAGACTTACGATACGGCTTCTCAGGCGTATTACCCGAGTCATACATGGCATACAAAATACGCCGCTGCACGGGTTTTAACCCATCACGCACATCGGGGATTGCCCGATCCTGAATAATGTATTTGGAGTAGCGACCGAAACGGTCACCTACGACCTCTTCGAGAAAGGCCGGCATAAATTGTTCTGATAGACTCATTCCAAGCACCTTCTATTCTTCGTACTCTGTAAAGTCAACGTTCTCTACAATCCAGCGTTTACGCGGATCTACTTTGTCACCCATAAGTGTGGATACCCGTCGCTCTGCTTTTGCCGCATCCACAATTTCCACTTTGAGCAATGCACGCGACTCTGGATTCATTGTCGTTTCCCACAATTGATCAGGGTTCATCTCGCCCAATCCTTTGTAACGCTGAAGTTCGACGTTTTTACCTAATTCTTTCATGTAATTAGCCAACTGTTCATCCGTCCAAGCATAACGAACGGTTGACATTTTGCCTGATTTGCTAGTGATTTTGTATAGCGGCGGCTGAGCAATGTACACTTTACCCTCATCAATCAAAGGTTTCATGTAGCGATAAAAGAACGTTAGCAACAATACTTGGATATGCGCACCGTCTGTATCGGCATCTGTCATAATGATGATTTTGGAATAATTGCTGTCTTCAACCGCGAACTCGGTACCAATACCTGCTCCAATGGCAGCAGTAATTGCACGATACTCTTCATTTTTCAGTATGTCAGCAAGCTTGGCCTTCTCTGGGTTTAGCGGCTTCCCTTTCAGCGGAAGAATGGCTTGAATTTTGGAATCCCGCCCTTGTTTCGCTGAACCTCCCGCCGAATCTCCCTCTACAATGAACAACTCATTCCGAGAAAAGTCCTTCGATTGTGCCGGAGTTAACTTACCGTTCAGATTGGAACTTTCACTACGTTTCTTGCCTGAACGCATCTCGTCACGTGCCTTACGCGCTGCCTCTCTTGCACGAGAAGCCTGAACTGCTTTGCGAATCAATGTCTGTGCAACCTGTGGGTTCTCTTCTAAGAACCGTTGCATGTTCTCTGCCACGACAGAATCCACTACACTTCGAGCAGATGCGCTTCCGAGTTGGTCTTTCGTTTGACCGACGAACTCAACCTCAGACATTTTGACACTTATAACAGACATCATACCTTCACGAAGGTCGTTACCTTCTAGGTTTTTGTCCTTTTCCTTAATCATGTTCGTCCGTCTTGCGTATTCATTCATCACACGGGTATAGGCCGTCTTGAATCCGGTCTCATGTGTTCCCCCACCTCTGGTAGGTATGGAGTTAACAAATGACGCCAGCGTTTCGGTATAACCTGCGTTGTACTGAATCGCCACTTCAACTTCGATATCATCCTTCTCCGCAACAAAATGAATGACATCATGTAGCACATCTTTATTTTCGTTCAAGTATGCGACAAATTGACTTGCTCCACCTTCATACATGTACTCATCTTGATTTCCTGAGCGCTCGTCCTTGAGCACAATCCGTAGACCGGAGTTTAAGAAAGCAATCTCCTGCAAACGCTCCGCGAGTGTATCGTAATTTAACTGAATACCATTTTGAAAAACACGAATATCCGGCTTGAACGTAACCTTCGTTCCGGTGCGATTAGTATTGCCCAGCACTTCAAGGCCTGTAATAGGCTCTCCGACATGCTCTACACCTTTTTTATCTTGCCAATATTCGAATCGTTGACGATGAATCTTACCATCGCGGAAAATTTCAACTTCTAGCCACTCAGACAAAGCGTTCGTTACCGAAGCACCAACGCCGTGAAGTCCGCCAGATTTCTTGTATCCTGATCCACCGAATTTTCCGCCTGCGTGCAAAATCGTAAACACGACCTGGGGAGTAGGAATCCCTGTTTTATGTATACCTGTCGGAATTCCCCTTCCGTTATCCTGAACCGTAATGGAACCGTCCTTATGCAGGGTGATATCGATTTTGGAGCAGAATTTGGCGAGATGTTCGTCGACAGCATTGTCAACAATCTCCCATACCAAATGATGCAGACCCGAAGAACTGGTGCTGCCGATGTACATCCCGGGCCGTTTCCGAACCGCTACCAGTCCTTCAAGTACTTGAATGTCGTCCGCGTCGTAGCCTGAAGACCCTTGTCCTCCGCCTGTCGAACCTGCCGACATATCGATTTGCTCGACCATTCATGCTCCCCCTTCTTCACTACCAACTAAAAAAAATGCTAAAATGCAAACAGATGTTTTCTTATCCTTGTCCATTTTAATTCAAGATATCCCGTTTCGTAAAGACAAGGAATGACACAATCAGTGAAGCAACGCCCCAAACACTAAGCACAATAAGGGAAAATGACAAATTCATTCCTTCAATTGGCGGTAATCCACCTGACAAATAATTAGGAAGTTCAAGGTTTACCATGAAGAGATATTTGGCTGTCTCCCATGAAGCCGCCATGTTCGTAAGGATTGTTCCTGCAATCAGAGCAGCCATCATAATGACAATACTTGCAGCCGTACTTCGCACAAGAACCGATACCATAAAGGCCAGCATGGCTACGATCACACTAACAAACCAAATTAATCCTGCCTGCATGAGCATATACTGCCATTGATCTACAGCATGCACAGTCGACATGTCCACTTCTGTCCCCACAATCTTGAAGCCTGTGAAGACCGGCATCGTAAATCCTTTATATCCAAAAACAGCGCCCGATATGGCATAGCAGATCACATAAGCCGATACGACGATAATCGAAACAAACATGATCAGTGTGATCAGTTTGCTTAGAAGCACTTTCCATCGCCTAACCGGACGAGTTAAGAGCATTTTAATGGTTCCTGTTGTGCGTTCTCCTGACACAAGATCCGAAGCAATCGCCATAATTAACAGAGGAATAAATAAACCAACTGCATTATTCATGAACTCTCTCGTAAAGGTAACACCACCCGGTTCTTTCGGATTGATGTCATTTTCCAGATAATATTGCATCTGCTGGATATATACCGTTCTATATTTCTTAAATTCCTCAGGAACCCGATCACTGCCAAGCGAGTTCTGATTATCGGTAATTGCCTGTTGCAGCTCAAGTCGCCAATCGCCGTTAAACTTGTCTTGATTATTTTGCGAAGATTTCATCTGTGCATACGTAAACATCGGCACCAAAACGGCCAGAACGATAAAAATAATATAAAGGCGTTTTTTCTTCACCATTTTAATCGTTTCGTTGCGAATTAACGGCATAATATTACTCAATGGATTCACCTTCTGTCATTTTTAAGAATAGTTGTTCCAGTGTTGGCTGGATACGCTGCACACCTTCCACTTGAATCCCAGCTTGAACCATTTGCTGCACCAGATCAGGGATCTGCTCTTCAGGCATTTCGGCAACAACAGCGTTGGAACCAAGCCCTGCAACAAGAGTGTCATCCATCACATCGCCAGGTCGATCGACCAACGTAATCCCTGCATTCAACAGCATTTGTTTGCCTTGTTCCAGGGGTGTAAGATGCCATATCGCTAACTTCGAATGGTCTTCAATCAATTCATGAACGCCCCCAACCGTCAGTACACGTCCAGCACTTATTATGGCTACACGGTCACAGAGAAGCTGTATTTCACTTAACAAGTGACTGCTGACAAAGACAGCCATCCCTTCACTAGCAAGCTGCTTGATGAAGATACGTAATTCCTTGATCCCCTTAGGGTCAAGTCCATTTGTCGGTTCATCCAAAATGAGCAGTCGCGGACGTCCAAGCAGTGCTTGAGCAATTCCGAGGCGCTGACGCATCCCTAGAGAATACGTTCTAACTTTGTCGTGAATACGCTGATCGAGACGGACAATATCAACAACTTCCTGAATACGCTCATAATCCACGCCAGGTTGCATACGAGCGAAATGCTCCAGGTTCTCCCACCCGGTCAAATATGTATATACCTCCGGATTCTCAACGATGGAGCCAACGTACTTCAGTGCTCTCTCTGGATCTCGGTTCACGTCATAACCACAGACTTTAATGTTGCCTTCGGTTGGTTTGATCAGATCCACAAGCATACGAATTGTCGTTGTTTTGCCGGCTCCATTGGGTCCCAGAAATCCAAAAATCTCACCTGGTTTAACGTCAAACGTAACGTCCTTAATAATCCACTTACGTCCAATCTTTTTCTTCAGATGTTGTACGGATAATACTGAATCGTATTGCTGCTCTGCCATTTATTTCGCGCTCCCCTCTGCCGGTGTCTCTGCTTGATATTCCTGTGCAATCCGAACTGCAATTTGTTCATAGCCTTGTCCATTGGGGTGGAAATGATCGGATGATAAATATTCGCCCAGATGATTCTCAAATAGATCAAATGTAGGAACGAGCGTCATGTTGTCTTCATTGTCCAGAATAGCGGAAGCGGCATCGTTCCATGCCGAAACAACTGCATTACCAGGCTCCTCCAGTTCCTTCACATCACCAAACGGATTATAGAGACCAAGGTATGCAATCTGAGCAGTCGGATTAATCTCTTTTACTTTCTTCAATATTTCTTGAAGACGTTTAGACGTTTCCGGTAAAGCGGCTGACAACGATTCTGCTGTTGGTGGATTTTCCCCTTGCAGAACTTGCCCTCCCTGAAACAGGTCATTCGCCCCAATTGAAATGAGAATAAAATTGGACTGCTTCAGCACATAACGTACGCCTTGCTCATCGAGTTTCGTCAATAACGCATCTGTTCTCAGTCCATTAACACCAAGGTTATTCAGAACCTGTACATCGTAGCCCTCATCTTTCAGGATGTTTCCCGCCCGTCGTACAAAGCCTAAACCCTGATCATCTCCCGTACCTCTTGCTAGGGAATCACCAATAACAGCCATACGAATCTTGCCATCCTCTACAACAGCTGGTTCATCCTGATTATCACTTGATGCAGCTGCTTTATCGCCTGAATTCAGCGAGGTGTCTCCTTCCGGATAAATAACATCTTTTATCGCGTACCCAAATCCGAATATCAGCAACAAGGTTGCTAGTATTGATAATGTACCTACAATTCTCCAGATCCATGGTGCTGAATCCAGAACTTTTTTCTGTTTTTTCATCCATCACATCTCCACTCTTTACACCGCTACGGTGTATATAAATTTATAAATGACTTTACACTAAAGATGATGTTTTCATAATTAACATAAATGTTCTGTGGTTAATTTGCAAACTTTGTCATGGTAACTGTAAAATGCATTTTCATTATGTCATTTTACGGCAAAAAGGTTATACCCTCCACAGATGTTTTTCTGTGTTGGTATAACCTTTTTGGAAGCTTTATTTTAGCATATCTCGATCTTCAATACACATATAACGATATCTTATTTACCAACGAACTCTTGCGCCCAGTATCCGTTGTAATAGCCAACACCGATCTGCGTGAAGTTTTTGTTTAGAATGTTTGCGCGGTGACCCTCACTGTTCATCCATGCTGTAACAACTTCCTGCGGTGTTTTTTGACCTTGAGCAATATTCTCACCAGCATAGCTGTAAGTTACGCCAAACTGTTTCATCATGTCAAACGGAGAACCGTACGTTGGTGATTGGTGAGCAAAGTAGTTATTGTCACTCATATCTTTCGCTTTTGCCAAAGCAACTTTGTCCAGAAGTGCATCAGAAGTCAGTGCGTTTAGACCTGCTTTGGCACGTTCAGCATTCACCAATTTGACAACTTGAGAAGCAAAGTCAGACTTAGTGCTGTCAGTGTTCGTGTTGTTTGTATTACCTGTATTACCTGTGTTTCCTGTATTCGAAGGATCTTTAGCTGGCGTAGTCGCAGGCTTGTCTTCTTTAACTGGTTGTGCTGGTTGTGCTGGTTTAGCAGGAGCAGTAGGTGTAGTTGGCTCAGCTACAGGCTGTTTAACCACTTGACCATTCGTTACAGTGAATCCATTGTCTTTCAACCATTTCTCCAAGAAGGTCTGGAGGCTACCTGCATCTGTAATTTTGTATGTTTGCTTATATGTGGATGGGTTAGCAGCAGATGCGGAGGCAGGGAGCATAACCCCTACAGCCAATACAGCTGTCAAACTTCCAGCGACGACAGTTTTGATCAAATTCTTCTTCAAATAATTCATCTCCTCAAAAATTAAATTATGACAACTTTGTAATGAATACTCTAGCAGTATATCAATTAAGAGGAGTGTTGTGAACCTTTAAAATATGGAAAAGTAACTTTTTTGTCATTTTTATAACTGTTTCAATGATGAATCTACGGTTTAAATTACTATGCTGACAGCAAAAAACGATTTTACCACGATGTATATAAAATAAATGATTAATGCTATAAACAAGTTGAAAAGTACATAATCTATTATTCACGCACATAAGCATCAAAAAAAGAAATGGCATCCAGACCGAATAAACTTGTCCGAATGCCACGATTTTGTCTTGTTTAGCAACAGACGAATTCCAATAGGATTCCTCTGAACGACAAGACCTTTCTTTCTATAGAAGGACTTTACTGAAACGATATCCTTTTTTATGGAAGCCAATGTGCTCGTAAAATGAATACGTTGGTGAAGTTGCTTCGCGATTACCTCCGGTAACAAACAGCTGTTTGCCGCCTTGCTGTTTGCCCCAAGCCTCTGCACGAGCCATCAAGCGACGACCAATTCCGCCTCCACGATGTTCTTCTCCCACAATTAAAGAAGTAATCTGTGCTGCTGGTTCTGGATAGGCATGACTTTGCACACATTGCAAGCCGATCACACCAATAATTTGTTCATCCACTTCGGCAACAAGCATGCAAGCATTCGGATTGTTCTCCAACCCTTCGATACGCTCTTTCATAACATTTGTTGTTGTCGGATAGCTGACCTCTCGCATCAGTCCCGTTACCGCTTCTGCATCTCGCAGTTCACACTCTCGGATCATCAGTACAGGGGCCTGGGCATTATTGGACATGATTTACCTCCACTTTCAGCATATTTGCGGCTTGAACCGCTGTTTTTCGAGCTTCTTCCACATTTAAGTCTGCACTTAACGCTACAGCCATTCGGCGTCCAACCTTGGTCTCAGGCTTACCAAAAATACGAACCTGAGTACGCGGAAGTGCCAATGCTTCTTCGATACCGCCTATAGTAAAGTCAGATGTTTCATCAGTAGCTTTCAGCGTAGCTGAAGCTCCCGGTGTGAGCAAATGTACACCCGTTACCGGAAAACCAAGGATAGCACGGACATGTAATGCAAACTCAGAACAATCCTGAGTAATCATTGTAACCATGCCTGTATCATGTGGACGAGGAGATACCTCACTAAACACTACACCATCCGTCGTCAGAAACAATTCAACCCCGAACAGTCCATATCCACCAAGCTCATCGGTAACAGACTTCGCAATATGACAAGCTTGCTCCCATTGCTCTGGCGTCATCGCATGAGGTTGCCAAGATTCGACATAATCCCCATCCTTCTGAATATGACCGATCGGAGGACAAAATACAGTCCCTGATACAGATCTTACAGTTAACAGCGTAATTTCACTCTCAAATTTCACAAAGCTCTCCACGATAACACGTACGGATTTGCCTCTAGCTCCCGAAAGAGCGATGTTCCAGCAATCCTCCACGTCATTCGGCGTACGGCATACACTCTGCCCCTTGCCCGAAGAACTCATCAGTGGTTTGATTACACAAGGTGTACCCAATTCACGAACAGCTTCTTGAAGTTGCTCCAAATTGTCCGCAAATAGATAAGCTGCCGTTGGAAGTTTCAATTGTTCGGCTGCCAGACGACGAATACCTTCGCGATCCATCGTTAAACGAGCAGCACGAGCCGTAGGTACGACACAAAATCCCTCTTCCTCCAGCTCAAGAAGAGCTTCTGTAGCAATAGCTTCGATCTCCGGTACAATAAAATGCGGTTGTTCCTTACGAATCAATTGTTTCAGAGCCTCGGCATCTAACATGTCGATGCAGTAAGACCGGTGAGCAACCTGCATTGCAGGTGCATTATCGTAACGATCAACAGCGATCGTTTCGACTCCCAGTCGCGTGGCCTCAATAACGACCTCTTTTCCCAATTCTCCGCTGCCTAATAGCAGCATTTTTTTGGCTTGAGCCGAAAAAGGAGCACCCCACATGTTCTTTCCAATCCTCCCAAAGAGAAATCTTCTATATCTGTCTCTCTATTTTCGGGGTTTTGGTTAAAGATTGCAAGAGTACTCCCTATTTTTCTTGTGAATTTTACAAGATTTTTTCTGTTTTTTCGATCAAATTTTACAATTATTGCTTAGCGTTTTGGCACTCTTTCCAATCTTCCCAGAAATAAGGATATAAATATAATGTTAAAGCTTGTCATGTAAGAGGCCTAACATCTCGGAGATCTTGGTCACCTTTCATGGGAGAGGAGAAAGCGATTGACGAGCGATGAGAAAACGTAAATCTTCTCCTACATGTCTACGACAAACCATTTCTTTGCCCACTTATGAACGGGATATATTTCGATTTTTATCACGGAAGAGCTCGTTATGGGAGGAAACATACGCCATCTTAGCCGCCTCTGGATTCAAGTATTGTTTGGCACGATTCACGGCAACAATTGCATCGTTAAAAGCTCCAGCTATGAGCCGGACTTTGCTCTCATTAGTGGCACAGTCCCCTGCTGCAAATATACCCGGTAGATTGGTTTCAGTGTGTTGATTCATCATAACCATTCCGTCACTCATCGTTAGTCCACAACTGGCAAGATCACTAAGATTGCTTGTATACCCATGGCTAATTACAACTTCATCCACATCCAATACGATATGATCTCGATTCACCGTCTGCGTAATCTCTACCTGGTTGATGCGATCACCATTGGTATGAAGCTGTGTAATCTGATAGGGAGTTCTCACATCCGCTATCTCATGCATATCGCTGACATTCCGTTCCATTGCGCGGAATTCAGATTGACGATGGATGACAACGACACGTTGAGCAACTTTTGCAAGTTCAATAGCCCAGTCTACAGCACTGTTGCCACCACCTGACACAAGCACATGCTTCCCTGCAAAGTATTCTGGGTTTTGCACCGTATAGTGAAGGTTTATAGGCTCATTATCTTTCGATTCCTGTAGTTCCAGCCTCTGAATTTCAGCGACGCCACGACCTACTGCGATGATCATCGTTCGAGTATAATGGATCTCACCCTCAGTGGTATAGATCGCCAATACTCCGTTTTCCATACGAGAGAAGCGTTCCATCTGACAATTAAATACAACCGTTGGGTTAAATGTGTTCGCCTGCTGTACAAGCCACTCAATCAACTTTGAGCATTTCATAGGTGGCAACCCGCCTACATCCCAGATCGTCTTCTCAGCATAGGTGTGCAGAAAACCGCCAAGTTGATCTTTACCTTCAATAATTTTGACCTTCATCTCTCGCATGCCCGCATAAAAGGCCGCGTACATCCCGGCAGGGCCGCCTCCAATGATGGTTACATCATAAATATCTTCTTCATGCATTGTGGACACATCCTGATTAATTAGTTATGAAATGCGAGACTTGGTAACAGAGTTCTTTATCTACAATTCATTTTTTTCCTCAAAAGCAGCAACGATATCATCAATAACATAGCTATCTGCAAGCGGAGCCATACCCAGATTGAACCATTCCTTGCCACCTACCATGTACACATGATCTTCCTTGACGGCTTTTAGATTTTTCCACAATGATGTCGATAACATCTGTTCGAATTTCTTTTTAATTTCCGGATTAGTCTCGTCATCAAGCTGAACGATTAGATGATCTGCATCGTACTCAGGCAGCACTTCTAGGGATACGGACATTGCCTTTTCGGACTGCGGGAAATTAGGAACGGGCTTCATTCCGAGTCGTTTGTGAACAAAGTTGCCTCGGTCGATGTTCTCTCCATGCATTACAATTTCCTTTTCCATTACCCGAATGTACAGCACCGTTTCATCACCAATCCGTTTGTTCAAAGTGTCAGCAGCCATCTTCTCCTTCTCCACTAAATCTTGTATGACCTGCTCGGCCTGCTCTTCCTTGTTTACAATTTTGGCGATATCACGCAGCTCATCACGCCAATCATCACGACCTTGCAACAACACAGTTGGTGCAATTAGCGTCAACTGGTCGTAGTCTTTCTGCGACCACCAGGCTGGAGCAATAATCAAATCTGGGTTCGCCTCCATAATGGCTTCAAAATTCGGTGTCTTGCCGATGCCCATTTTCATCGTATTCGAGAAAGGCTCTGACAGATAAGAAGGAAAATCGTCATGATAATTTTGTACAGCAATAGGCACAATACCAAGGGCATACAAAAATTCAGGATATACTACGGATAGACCAACAACCCTTTGTGGTGTTTCTGGAATTTCAATTTCGCCCATCTCACTATTCACTGTTTTTACGTTACTTTCTTGTGACGTTGCTCCACTCTCCACACGATCCTGTCCGGAGCCCGAGCTTACTTCCTGCCCCTTCGCACCACACGCGGTAATCACGAGCAGAATCAATATCATGCTTACTAATGCTAGCCATTTAAATCTCATTTCTGTATGTACCCCCTATATGTCAATAAGTAATGACAATGTCTAATTAATAATAATTATCATTATCATTGTGATATAGGAGTAGTATAATCAAATTCAGTCTAGCATGATATTGACGATTCAGACTTTTTACTATGGACGATCGTGCCACAGCTTTAATAGTTCATGCAGCATAAGTTCATGGGTGAACGCAGTATAATCCAGCAGAACGCTAGACATTAATACGTCCATCTTACCGTTTCGTACCGCAGCAATATTATTCCACTCGTCCGAAGCTCGCAGGCATGTCCAAGTCTGTTTAGAAGTCTCATCTTCACCTATGATCAACAATAATCTTCCAAAATGGAGCGTGGATACTTCCTGTAGGGTGACAGAATCCTTGTTCCATAGAGTCTCTGCACCTGCAGGAGCATTCATTTCCATATCTTCATAGAAGACAGAAGCAATGCTAGCAGAACTAAGCACCTGCAAATGCTCGCCGTACACTTTGAGCACAAGCAATTCGTCCTCGCGAATGGTCACTGCAAGCTCTTCCTTCACTTGAGCTGCACGCTCTTCATACCTCTTAAGCCACACCTCGGCGATATCCGATCTATCCAAAAATCGAGCAACCACTCTCAAATGCTCTTTCCAGTCATTGTTTTCCCAAGGGACGGTACAAACGGGAGCAACGGACTGAAGCTGACTTTGTAAAGACTCGGACAGATCTGTGGATACTGTCACAATATAATCTGGTTGAAGTGATTGAAGCTGTTCTACCCAAGTGTTCTCCCCTAATGCGAGCGGGATCACCTTGTCCGTCTGATATTTTCGCCGATAATAATACGTCCATGGATGACTTGCTGGAGCAGCACATGGGATGATCTGCAGTGCAAGCAGGATCCCGATACTGAACGGATGAACGGCAGCAATTTTTTGTTTGCTATTTCGTAGGAATGCCGCTGGTGGAATACCCGAGATTTGTTTGAATTTGCGGCGGAAATACGATTCATCCTGATAACCTACATATGATGCAACATCCTTGAGTCGATAATTGTGATCGTTCCGCATCAACATCTGAGCTTGCTTGATTCGGTAAGAGGTCAAATAGTCCATTGCACTACAACCATATCTCTTCTTGAAAACACGCATAAAGTGCCTTGAACTCATTCGCGCAACAGCTGCCAACTCTTGAATGCTTAATTTATTCGTATAGTTCTGCTCCAAGTAGACCTTCACCTGTTCAACAGGTAATGCCTGTTCATTCTCTGCTGCAAGAACGCCATCAGAAAATATCGTGTACATTAGCTCCTGAAAACGAATCTGACCATAATACCGTTGCAAGCCGTCTTTGTCCAAGATGAACTGATAGATCATCTGACAGAGTTCACCAACAACAACGGGTGAAAGGGATGTGAGCTCACCGTTTACCTCATAACGGAGAAGCTGCTTCATTCGATCCAAAGCGACCACTCTATCTTGCTCTCGTGTAAACATTACATCAAAGCTCATATGATACACACCGTATTCATCTAAGGAATGTACATTCGCCTCTACTAATTGCCCAGGAAAGCCGATATACAGCCCACCTGAATGCAGCTCCACAAAATTCCCATCGATCCTTAACCAGCCCTGTCCACTAACCACAAATATAAGCATATATGTTTCAATAAAATGCTTTTTCAAAAACCATTCGCTCGTATTCTCATTCGTATGATCTATATAAGTGAGTTTAAAATGCATATGATCCAGCGGATCAAACCGAGCTGATGGTATGTTCACATAGGTATCGTGCAAAAGTGTTCCCCCCAGCCCTAAATGTAGATTTCCCTAAGCTGTTTCAATATAACATATGAAACCTTGCATGATCTAAGATAATACACTTCTTAAGAAGACCATCGTTTATAGATCTATTGAATCGACAATATGGGAAGTACTAGAAAAAACACTCCAGTAACCTTTATACCTGCCTCCAACGAATAGGTTGCTCTTATCCGAGAAGATCAAGTTTAAAAGAATACCAGAGTGTTATAGTTTAGATTCTTATAACGCTTAGAAAATGTTTAAGTTTGCTCTACAAAAACTTGTACTGAGCCTCAATAAGCCCGTTATACACACCTTGCTGTTTAATCAACTGCTCATGGTTTCCTTCTTCTTTAATTTCACCATGATCCAGTACAATAATGTTATCCGCATTCCGAATCGTTGAGAGACGGTGAGCGACCATAAAGGATGTTCTACCTTGCAACAGAACCTCCAACGCCTCTTGGATTTTCAGTTCAGTTTCCGTGTCAATACTTGCTGTTGCTTCATCCAAAATCAAGATACGTGGATCTGCCAGCAATGCACGAGCGAAGGATAATAGTTGGCGTTGACCCATGGATAAGACATTTCCGCGCTCTTCAACCTCAGTATCATATCCACCTGGAAGCTTCATAATGAATTCATGAGCGTTTACTGCTTTTGCAGCTTCCTCCACTTCTTCATTCGTTGCATCCAACCGCCCGAATCGAATATTATCACGGATCGTACCTGAGAAGATAAATGTATCCTGCAACACGATGCTGATCTGACTGCGCAAGCTCTCTACAGTTACATCCCGAACATCCCGACCATCAATCGTTAAACGCCCGTCAGATATATCATAGAAACGGCTGATTAGGTTAATGATTGTACTCTTACCAGAGCCTGTGTGACCTACCAGTGCAATCGATTGACCTGCGTCTGCCTTAAAGCTGATTCCCTTCAGCGCCTGTCTGCCTTTCTCATACTCGAATACAACATTGTCAAATACGATATCGCCTTTAATTGAAGGGAGTGGCTTCGCACCTGGTTTGTCTGCAATACTTGGCTTCTCATCCATGAATTCGAAGATCCGTTCAGAAGAAGCCATCGCAACCAGCAATTGATTGTACATTTGACCTAGACGGTTGATCGGATCCCAGAAGTTACCGACGTAGTTGGCAAAGGCTACAAGCAAACCGACAGTCAACTGATTATCTTGAATCAGGTATGCACCAAACCAGAACAGAATTAATGTACCGAAACCACCCGTAATCTCAATAAGTGGTCCGAATCCCTGGTTCATCGCTGATGCTCTATCCCAAGACTTCTTGCTGGACAGGTTCATGTTGTCAAAATATTTCATGTTCTCTTTTTCCTGCGTATACGCTTGAGTCACTCGAATCCCTTGAATGGATTCATTCAAGTGGGAGTTAATACGGGAGTTCTTCATACGCACGTCCTGCCATGCACGGCGAATCAACACACGCAGTTTGGTCGAGATAATAAACATAATCGGAACCGTGATAATGACAGCAAGCCCCAGCTTCCAGTTGATCAGCAACAAAATGACGATGATACCAAGCAACTGCACACAGTCAATCATGACGTTAACTGCACCATTTGTGAACAAGTCCTGCAAGGAGTTAATGTCATTCGTGACACGTACAAGCACTGAGCCTGCTGGTCTTTTGTCAAAAAAGTTAAAGGACAATTTCTGGATATGCTTGAACAGGTCTGATCGAAGATCGTAAATGACTCGCTGTCCAATAATATTGGTCAATTTGATCCGATACGTATTCGCACCCCACTGAATTAAATACAGCGCAAGTACCGAGCCAGCGATCAAATAAAGCAATGTCATACTAGGCAATCCCGTCTGAGGTGCTATCGCACGGTCAATCGCCAAACTGATTAGGAAAGGTACAGACAATTTGGTAATTGTTCCCAATATCATCATTAAGATGACTAGTGGCAAAAGCTGTCTTGCATAAGGTTTCATATATGCAAACAACCGACCAAACTCTTTCCAGTTAAACGGTTTTTCTATAATCTCGTCATCTTGATATACGAATCGTTCATTTAATTTCTGATTCGAGGTTCCCTTGACCTCGCGCCTATCTGCTACCGTATCGGCACTCATGAATTCACCTGCTCCCCAGCCTCCCGCTTACCGCGGGCAATGTAATCTGCATATTGAATCTTATAAACATCCTGATATGGTCCAGGTACTTCAATAAGGTCTTGGTGTTTACCGCGCTGCACGACACGTCCTTCATCGAGCACCAGAATCTCATCCGCATGTCGGAGTGAAGATATCCGGTGGGCAATAATAAATGTCGTTCTACCGCGCATAACCTCTTGGAAGCCGGATTGAATCTCATGCTCGGTTTCCATATCTACCGCACTAGTTGCATCATCAAGCACTAGAATTTTCGGGTTTTTCAATAAAGCTCTTGCGATGGCGATCCGCTGTTTCTGACCACCTGAAAGACCCATGCCTCGCTCTCCGACAACCGTGTCGTAACCTTCAGGGAATTCCATAATGAAATCATGTGCTTTGGCCAGCTTCGCTGCCCGGATGATTTCATCCATTGTGACATTTTTCAATCCGTAGGAAATATTGTTGCGAATACTTGAGGAGAACAGGAACGTCTCCTGGAACACTGAAGCAATCTGGCTACGTAAACTACGAATACCGATGTCTTTAATATTCTTCCCATCTAGCTTAATCGTTCCCGAGTTAACGTTATACGCTCTCATCAGGAGCTGAATAATCGTCGATTTTCCTGACCCTGTTCCGCCGAGGAAACCGATAACCGTTCCAGGAGGTGCATCAAAATTAATATCTGTCACGGCTGGCATTTTGTTGCCATACGCAAAAGTTACGGACTCGAAGGTTACATGTCCATTAACATGATCCGCCTCCATAATAAGTGGATCTTCTGTTTCTTGTACATCTACTGGCGTATTCAACAGTTCTAGTACGCGTTCACCCGAAGCTTTTGATTGAGTATAGTTGTTGATATGGAAACCTAGGTTCCACATTGGTCCAATTATGTACCAGATCAAACTGAAAAAGGCAACGAGTTCACCAAGTGTTAGCGTTTGCTGAATAACCATTCTGCCACCGATGACCAAGAGCAAGACCACACTTACAGAAGCGAGGATCTCCATGATCGGAAAATAATGACTCCATAGGGTTGCCGCATGAATCTGATTCGTTTTGTAACGTTCATTGCGTGTAGAGAACTTCTCCACTTCATATGGTTCACGAGCAAAAGACTTAACCGTACGCACACCTGTAATATTCTCCTGTACGGCTGTCGTGAGTGAACTCAGCGCGAGTCGCATTTCTTGGAACGCAGGGTGAATTCGGGATTCGAATCTTAGCGCAACGAAGGCAAGTAGAGGAATACAAATGAGTGTATACAGGGTAAGCTGCCAACTCATCGTCATCATCATAATTGCGCCGAATACGACCATCAATACCATGTTGAGAATCTGGGCGAAGCCAAATCCGATAAAGTTCCGGATCGCTTCCAAATCTCCCGTGAGGCGGGACATCAGATCTCCCGTTTTGGCCGTGTCATAATAACGGAAGGATAAAAATTGAAGCTTTTCATAACAAGCATTACGTAGCCGGTATGCCAAAAAGTTACCCAGTCGGCCTCCAAAGAAACCGTGTAAAAATTGCATACCTGCCTTCAAAATAACAACACCTAACACAGTTAAAGCAAGTATGGGAACGTCTTCAAAACTTCG
Organism: Paenibacillus tundrae; assembly: GCF_036884255.1. Taxonomy (NCBI): domain Bacteria; kingdom Bacillati; phylum Bacillota; class Bacilli; order Caryophanales; family Paenibacillaceae; genus Paenibacillus; species Paenibacillus tundrae. The sequence goes on from NZ_CP145605.1 coordinate 4,068,876, forward strand.
CGGTATAATTACGTCATCAATCAAAATCCTAAGCAGGTTCGGATACACAAGCCCGAGTGCAGTCGCTAAGGCGAGGAACAAGATTGATACAAATAAATACGATCGCTTTTCCCAAAAAAAGGTTTGCAGTTGCCTGAGAACATCCATGTTTCTCCTCCTCTTGTCTAGTTCAAAATAGTATGAACATTTATGAAGTTTATCACCGTCCCCCCTTCGCGGCAAAGCGAATAACAGACCATATTCAGGCTACTTTCTCCTTAATGCGGCATTAACAGGGGTAAACAACCACCTATCAATCAAATGTTTGAATATTCTCTTCATTTCAGGTTGTTCGTACAAAAAAAAGGCTCCCTTGTTGACCTCTTGGTCGGGAGCCTTTTTGAACATGAATTCATAGGTACACACTTCGTGTAGATTTATTCGTGTACGAATTGCTGTACTTGCAGGGAAAGAGCATTCCATTCGTCTGCGAGTATGCCACTTGTCAACGTTTCATTCAGCGCGTTTACCGCTTCTTGAAGTCTCTCCTCTAACTGTCTGGCTTGATACTGTAATGACTGCCGAAGCTGCACATCATAGAATTCAATAAGCTTATGCTGGGCAGGAGGTAACACATCAGCAACCATTTGTTTGATGACAGGCTCCAGCACTTCTTGCAGTCGCTGACGCCCACCTCCTTCGAAGAACTGCTTGGGATTGCGTAAATAACTTTGATAGGTTTTCCAGCCGGATGGCTCCTCTAATCGAATCTCCTCAAGAACGGGTGTTGTCCATTCCTCATTAAAGGATAAGGATAGATCCATTCCCCCAGATAAACGCTTCAATTCCTCGATACAATCCGTGATCTGCTTCTGCAACCATGTCTGACCCGTCTGTTCTAATCGTAGTGTGGTTGCCAGGAGCTCCTGTTCAAGCTCAACCGCAATCATACGCAACAGTTCACGTCCACATGCAGCAAAGGCGCTTTTCAATTGACCGCGATCTTCTCGTAGTACTGACGGATGGAATGCCTCAGCCATAAACGTACCGAGTCGATATGCGAGTCGCTGTCTCACATGAAAGAGCAACTCCCCTGTTTCTTGTGTCAGCTCCTCCTTCATGGAACGTTCAGAGAGGGTACGAATACGGCCTACGGATTGATCCATGATCGAATTCAGCTCCAGACGACGCTGCTCTAACACCTCTTCACCTTGTACCGCATCTTCTGCTCTCTGCTTCAATCGCTGCACCACACGTGTCAATTCTTCCGCTGCTCCGTGAACGGCGAGATCGGCAAGCTCTCTCCCAGCGAAGCGATTGAATTCTTCTTCAAACCGCGTAAAGCCCGACTGCTGAAGCAACTCAGCATTACCGGTGCTCTTACCATCCATCGCAAGCAAGCTGGACACCGGGAATAATCGAGGGGAACGAATTCCGTTGGTACGAAGCTGGGTGCTCACATGATTCAGAACTTGTTCCAATTCCTCTTCTGACGAAGAAAGATCACTTGCATTCACAACAAAGAACATCTGATCCATTGCTGAGCTGTCCTTCACCCGTCCTAATTGAGTCAGGAATTGTCGATCTCCTTGTGAGAAGGCATGATTATAATACGTTACAAATATAAGCGCATCTGCATTCTTCATATAATTAAACGTTACTCCGGTATGTCGGGCATTCACCGAGTCAGCCCCTGGCGTATCTACCAGGACAATGCCTTGCTCCGTAACTGCACAACTATAGTAGAGGTCTATGCTATCAACAAAGCAGGACTTCCGTTCATTCGCTACAAAGTTACGATAACCGGCCAGATCAACTAACACATCTTGACCTAATTGATCCGCAGTATCCTCCCAACCAGCCGCAGCCGCTTGTAAAAAGCTATAATGAGGTCTTCCCGCTGGATGTACATCTTGAGGCGACAGAGATTTGACGCGCTTCTGCCAATCCGCCCCTGGTTCACCTAAGCCAAGTAAGCGGAACGAATATGCCAGATCCTCTTGGAAGGCATTGTGAGTCTTCATCCGGACTCGGGCAGTGCCATGCTCCGCTCCACCGGACGGAGCCATAATGCGGTTAATCGCCGCTGTTGTTGGGTGCGGCGAGACCGGTAAGATCGCTTCGCCGAGCAAAGCGTTGGCGAAGGAGGACTTACCCGCGCTGAACGCACCGAACAGCGCGAGTGTAAACGTGCCGCCGGCAAGCGAAGCCGCGCGTGCACGCAGATCCCGTACCGCCGACCCCATGGCGGGGTACGGCTCTACCACCGCAGCGGCGGCTTCCAGCCGTGCCGCCGCTGCGTCCAGGCGCCGGCGACGCTCAGCGCCAGCCGCCGGGTGCCCTTGCGCCGCTGCTGCTGTGCGCGGCGGCGTTGCCTGTGGCTGCGCAGCCACAGGCGTAGTGCCCGTGTGCGAGCCGGGAGCTTCGCTCGGCGGCTCGTGCGCGGGCACTTGCGGGCTCCGCACCTCCGGCAATAGCCCGGAGGAGAGGGAGCCCGCAAGAGGCAGCAGGCTTCGCAGCCCTGCTGCCTCCGCTGCGGCGGCGCGCTGGAGCGCTGTGTAGCGCGTCGCCGCAGCGGATTGCGCCAGCAACGCTGTGCGGCTGGCGTCCAGCGCTTGAAGCGCGGCTTCGCCTTGCGCGCTCAGCGCTTCAAGCATGCGGTCGACCAGCATCATGGCCGACTTGCGGTAGCGAGCCTCAATCTCGCCTCGCAAATCTTTGCTATATTGAAGTATATACTCAGGAGACAACTCTGCACTTGCACTTCGTTTCATCTCAAGCAAAGCCTCATCCACGACAGGAAGCTCTGCATTCAGCGCCTGTTCCCACTCAGATCCCCAGAGCTGATGAGATTCACCTAGCTGTCTAAGCATCGTGCGTATATGAACCTCCACTTGTCCCTGAACTTGGTCTTGCAGCAATCCAGCAAGCTCTGTCGCTCGGCGTTGTTTCTCCTGCTCCGTTTTGCCGCCCGAGAATAGGAGTCCCACCCGGAAACCAGGTTTGCGACTTTCCAGAAATGCACCTGCCGATGTACGGATATCTGCTGGTGTGAGATTGGCATTGGCCAGAAGAGGTTCAAGTTCTGCCCGAAACTTCTCTCGTTCCCGTGAGGGCTTGGAACGAAGCTCAGCTTCTTCTTGCTGAATTGCCGCTAGCTCATGCTCCAATCTCTCCAAGCCTTCCGGCCCACCGATTTCCTCAAGTAAACTCGCTTCTTCCTCTTCTCGTTCTTCCGCTCGCCGCTCTAAATGTTGTTCTGTCACATGACTGGCGGAACTCACCAAACTATGCTGGATCAGACCCTCTTTATGTTCCAACATATGTTTAATAAGCTCAGGAATCTGCTTCCACTGGTTGTAGCGGTGATCCTTGTCTCGAAGTGATGTGAACAGTAGCCCATCATATCGAACTTCCCAAGCATTAAAGATCGTTTCAACACCTTCGATATACGTATCAAACGAAAGCTCATTTTCTCGATGCTTATCAATCTGATTCACGATCAAGAACAACGGTTTGCCCCAATCCGACAAACTTTTAGCAAATGACAAGTTGCTCTCTGATTGCACATGATTATAATCCATCACATAGAACACTACGTCAGCTAAATGAAGTGCTGAATGAGTCGCCAATCCATGACCTCGATCTGTTGAATCCACACCAGGTGTATCCAACAGAACTGCATCATTTTTCAGCAAGGGAATATCATCCCACACTTCAATCGAACGATATGCACCACCATTTTTGCAATACGCTTCTAACTGCTCAGGGGAAACCTCCAGTGTACTACCCACGCCTGATGCATTGTCAGCGCTTTCGTGATCTGTCGTATGAATAATCGCTCGCGGTGCACCATTGCGGATTGATACGACGTTAGCACTTGTAGGCACAGGACTTGAAGGCAGTACCCGTTTACCACACAAACTATTAATCAGACTAGACTTACCTGCTGAGAAGTGTCCGCAGAATGCGATGGTCAATTGCTTCATTTCCGCCTTGCGGATCAGATCTGTTATAGCCTGTACCGCCGTATGGTCTCTCGTCTGCTCCATTGCCTCTCGCAGTGGAAGCAGAGGTTTAGCCATTTCTACTGGATAATCTGTTTTCGTCATGACTGGCCTTTCCCCCTGGCTCCTCAATTTGGCATCATTCGTGATAATGCCTTTCTCTTATAGAAGTTGTTCAAAAAGTCCGCTTGGATTATAAAAGAAAAAATCACATACTTACTCAGCATTTTCAGCATTAAAGTTGGATTCTTTTTGAACTCGCATTTATAATAGTCCTATTTTAACATTACCTTGTGCGAATTTGAACGATTTCTATGTATTAACGCACAGACCAAGCATCTACCCTGCTCTATAGATATCCTACCGACCCAACCTATAAATGAATTCCTTATATATAAAAAAATAAAACCGAATATATCGGTTTTATCGATGGTACTTCACGAACATGCTGCACCCTTCGTATGAGGTATTGCTTCATTATGAGCGTGCCAACACAGATGCAACATATCCATGGGTATAGGTGTAAATTAAGAAACCGCGTTCTCCATCGTAGGCAACAAGATTTCAAATACTTGTCCATGCTGAAGAATTGTAATATTTCTTCCTTTGTCTCTCATAACCACAACTTCTGGTTTTGTGGACATGCGCTCCAAATAATGCTCAGGCACGTCGCCAGAATGACTTACAGTGATACCTTCTACTTCTTTTTCTTCATTTTCAGCCATTTCCTGCTCCACAACTTGTTCAAAAATATCGGAGAAGGCTTCAAAATTGTCAGTGTAAACGGAAATGCATTTCATCGTTACTCATCCTCTTCTAATCATTAATTTATTTTTCGTTTAGGGGTACTACTACGTTCCTTATCTTTCCTGATTTGGGACGTTTTCATACGCTTTTTCCCTTCCCTGCATATATCCAGCAGAGGGCAGATCTGGCACGCTGGGTTCTGGGCCTTACAATGGTAGCGTCCAAAAAAGATGATCCGGTGATGGGTCAACGTCCACTCATCCCGGGGTACGCGCTTCATCAATTTCTTCTCGACTTCAAGAACAGAGTCATCCCATCCAGCCAGTCCTAGCCGTTTGGACACACGTTCTACATGCGTATCCACCGCAATGGCAGGAACGCCAAACGCATTAGAAACAACAACGTTCGCGGTTTTCCGTCCGACCCCTGGTAGCGTCACAAGCTGATCATGTTCCTGCGGTACATCACCGCCATACTGCTCTATTAAAATACGGCACATGTTCTGAATATGCTTGGCCTTGTTCCGATACAGGCCGATTCGCCGAATATCCTGTTCCAATTCCTCTAAAGGAACCGCCAGATAATCAGCAGGGCTTGTATACTTTTGAAACAAGTCTGCGGTTACCTTGTTTACTGTTTCGTCGGTGCATTGGGCGGACAATAGGACAGCTACCGTCAATTCAAACGCATTGCTGTGATTTAATTCGCAATGTGCATCAGGAAACATCGATTCCATCGTATCGAGTATGTGCCTAACTGTCGCTGCATTCATGAAGAGCTACCTCCCACAGAATCACCACACATGGTGGAGCCTTACTTCCAAACTTATTTCGAGTACTTTACGAGGACACAAAAGCTTGCAAAAAAAACGTCCTGATGCGGGAAAGATCCCGCATCAAGACGGTCATTCTTTGATCCTCGAAAAGAAACGATTACTGTTTTTGGATCTCCATCACGATGTTGTTCAGGAGATACAATACAATATTATCATTATCTCTTAGAGATTGCACGCTTAAAGTATTGTCACCCTGGTGAACATATACTCCTGTACCAAGTGCAAAACGATAGTTAGTGTCCGTAGTTGTCTCACGTTTCACCAGAATTTGGTTCCCTACGCCATCATAAGACCAGAACTGTTTGCTCAAGATTGTCATCACTCTGAAACGAGTGGAGTTATCCGTATCCTTCGTCATTTCGACCCGATCTCCAACAGTAAGACTTCCCAGTGAAGTTAAAGTAGAACCGGATTTAATCACTTTGACGGGACCACTAACCGGAACTGTCTCGGATTGACCATTGAATAGTTTCAGTGTAACTGAAGTTGAATCAACTGAGGTAACCTCAGCGAGTGTACGTTTCACAACCTGAACAGCTTTAGGTGTAATCCCTTCAAACGTAACGTTGATCAAGTTTCCTACTGTCAATTGTGAAGCAGTTAATGTCTGACCGCTTTCTCCTGTCAGCGTTGCTTGATCGAAGTAAAATTGGCTTGTCAGCAAATCGGATTTTACACGAACACGACCATTGGTTTCAATACCCGTAATTTCGAATTGAGCAACGGATTTCAATGCTACCTTCTGAATATAATCCTGATTCGCGCCCAACGTGACCGTAACGCTGTCGCCAATTTTCAAATCTGAGAGACTTGCACCAGACTTATTATACATTTCCACTGTAGGAGCGATTGTATAAGGTACGGTGACTGTTTGATTTCCAGACAACAAACTAATTTTTCGGTTGGAAGTATCAATATTGCTAATGGTACCCTCATACTTGTAAACAACCTTAACGGAAAGCGCACGAGTACCTACATACGTTAGATCTAGCTTGCGTCCATCGCTTAGTAGCGCCTCTAAACCTGCCATAGTTGGCTTCGTTGAATTGTAGTCCAACTTTGTTTTTTCATCCAATGTAAATACAAACGGTTTTTTGTTGCTATCCAGCACAGTAAGTACTTTTGTTTTAGCGTTATAAGATACGACAGATGCACCATTCATCGGTTCCATTTGGCGGCCAATGACCTGGATACGTGTCACACGATCTTCAGCGTTTAATGTTAACTCTACTTGATCTCCATTTGTTGCATCTGTGATCAGATCATTTAATGAAGCATCCTGTATTCCGTTAATGATAACTTCCGGTTTCTCAACCAGCAGCTTAGCTTCAAGGGAGCCACCTTCACGCTTGAATGTCAATGTAGACTGATTCCCACCAATCTCCACGAGTGTGCCTCGAACCGATTGCTCCACACCCTGTGACAATTCGATCGTTTGCAAGACGCTATCTCTCACCGTATATTTCACAGCACTTCCCGGCTTAAGCTCAGCTAGCGTCAGAATCCGATCCTGATAACGAATCATAAGGCTGTCACTATACGTGTATTGCTCTGTTATTCCTGCTGTATTAACCAGTTTAATCGTTTTGCCAGATGTTACGACCTCAGCGACTACACCCGTATCACTCTTGTTGACAATGCCCGATTTCACACGGATAACTACTGTCTTCTTGTCAGCGGAGAAAGTCTCACGTTGTACTTCTAAGGTGCTGTCCGCTGTAATATCTGATAATTTAATTGCTGATCCGTTTTGGTCAATGAACGCTGTTGAATCATCGTATCCGAATGTCTCGTAGTTTTCACCCACGAACACACCAATTTTATTACCTGATAGCGAACGCGCAAACGTACCTTCCACTGACTCTACCTGAGGTGTTGCATCGATCACTTCTACATAGGAAGCATTACCCGCTGAACCCACCACCTGCACTTTGGTATACAATTGAACATTGGCTTGTGGTGAACGATTTTCACTGTCCTTCGTGAAATAAGGCGTATTGCTGTTCACAGCAAAAGTCGTCAGTTTACCGTCAACGACCATCGTAATTCGGCCATCTTCAAGTCCAGTAACGTAACCTGTGTACGTATTAGGATAAGCGGTATCTGTCAACGATTCACCTCTACTAAAGAACGTAGCAAGCTGTGCGCGTGTAACAGAGCCCGTTGGATTGAACTTGTTTCCATCTACACCTTTGGCAAGATCTAGACTAACGGCCAGGTTAACATAACCTTTGCTGCCATCAGAGATGCTTGCATTATCAGCAAAACTTGTTGATTGATTGTTTTGCGCTTTTGCTTCTGCATCCTTGTTCAACGAACGAATAAGTAGCTTCGTGATCCATTCACGAGTAGCAGGCTTCTGTCCCCAAGATGTTTTGGACACATCCACTGCTTCTTCTTCCGTTTTATCAATCAATCCCAGTTCCAACGCTAATGCGACGTAAGGCTTGAAGTAGTTGCCTACTTCCATAGTTGTCGGTAATGCCGTAGCCGTGCTGTCATTCAACTGGTCTTGTTTATTCATAAACCGAATGGCCATAGTTACCGCTTCTTGTTGTGTTACCGCGTCTCCTGGACGGAATAAGCCTTTTTCACCGAGCAGAATTCCTTGGTAAGCCAGCTTGTATACGTGTTTCTCAGCCCAATATCCTGCTTTGATATCACTGAACAAACCGGTTGGTGCAGCCGTATTGCTTACTGCTGTCGTCTGGCTCTGCCCAGCATCTGTTGCTTCAGCTGCCAAGGCAGCCCCGCCAGCACTAAGAGCCATCATACCTGCAAGTACGGCTGAAACTACTTTTTTAGAGTGTGATGGATTATTATATTTAAAAGTCACCTATGATTCCCCTCTCTCATGTAAAACGGCTGATATTCCGCAGAGTACACGGTAAACAAGATATGAAATTCTCGATTAAGATCTTGTCATTGGATGTTCCAAATCCACATGGCCCATCAAACTCTCGGACTGTTGTCCATCCACCAATAGATCAAGTGTCTTCACTTCATCAAACTGGAAGAACGTTTTTTGCAACGCTTCAATGGCATATGCTTCTCCACCAGCACCGAGCCTAGCCGTATCCGGCATATGGATATCGAGTGTGAGCGCGCCATCTTTAAACTGAACAGACTTCAGTTCAATGTCTTTAGACCACAGTGGGACAAGTTTGTCATCTGTTGTTTGTTGTAGCGCTGCAAATGCAGACTTGTACTTGTCTTCTTCCGCTGCAAAGCTCACTGTTGCCGTAGATTCATGCAGCTCTAACTCCTCTGGATCTGTAAAGAATACGTTGATGGTCTTCTTCTCAGTTGCTTGCGAAGCATCCGCTTGTCCTGTATTTTCTGAGCTTGGGTTGGTACCCTCCGATGAATCCGTTCCTTCCGATTCAGACGTAGTCGTGTCTGGTGTTGGTGTCGAAGACGTTTCATCTGGCTCTACAGTGGTAGGTTCAGTAATTTCCGTCTCACCTTGCACTTCTGTCACAGTATCCTCGGAACCTGCACCTTGCGTCTGAGGTGGAGCGGCTGTCGGTTTATTTCCACATCCCGCAGCGACCGCCATAACCGTTACTAGTAGTGCTGCAATCCATAATTTTTTGTTCATTCTAACTCCGCCTCCTGTACATAAGGAATTCACCCTTATTTGATTCCCAGATACTCCTTGATCCCTGCAACGATACCTTTGGCTACACTATTTTGGAAACTTTCCGTAAACAGTGCTGCTTCGTCACTCTTGTTGCTCAGGAATCCACCTTCCAGCAGAACAGCGGGCATTGTTGTTTCGCGAGTTACATGTAGACTAGCCGTTTTAACACCGCGATCCTTTAACCCTGATGATTGCAATAAATGCTTATGCATTACTTTTGCTAGTGCTTGACTAGTAGCGCGAGAATAAAATGTCTCTACACCATTCGCCGCCGCAGGTCCGCTGTTCGCATGAATTGAAATGAAAATATCTGCTTTTAGACTTTCAGCGATTCTTACACGCTCTTTTAACGCCAAAAATGTATCATCGCTGCGCGTCAGCATAACGTCAATGTTCGATTCTTTTTTCAACAAGGCTTCTACTTTCAGTGCCATTGCCAAATTAAAGTCTTTTTCTCTTTTGCCCGTTACGCCGATCGCACCTGGATCTTGATCCCCGTGTCCTGCGTCAATAACAACTACTTTTTTACCATTGTTTCCAACAGGAGGCAGTGTTGTTGGGCCTTCTTTGTTCAGATCAACGATAACTAAACCAGAATCATTCTGTACGTCATAACCTTTGCTATTTGTCAAATCAATAACAAATCTTACGGTTGATGGCGTATTGCTGTATAACGAATAACGAATCTTAGATACATCGGGATATCCGTTCACAACAAGTTGTCCATTCTGATTGCTATCAAGAGCTTGTCCTTGACTGAAAGAATCAGCAAATGCCGTATTAGGCAAATCGATAACAATTCGATCCGGTCCTGTCATCGTGAAGACGTTCGGCTTCGTGTCTCCGCTTGTTGCAATTAAGAAGCGATTATCACTGAAGCTGATGCCGTTCACCAGTACAAGACCTTCTTGCGTGTCTCCGCTGTTATTGCCGGAGTTCGGGGGAGTAGTCGTTCCGTTTCCGGAACCTGAATTCTGGGTAACTAATGTTACCGTCTTCGTGGTATTGTTCCAACCCACCTTTAGACCCATTTGTTCACCAACAAATCGGAGCGGAACAAGTGTCGTACCATTTTTCACGAGTGGCGGGACATCCAGGTTCACGTTACTGCCGTTCACCGTTGCCGTCTTCTGTCCAACAATCATCTGCATGGCAGTGTTGTCTTTGCTTATAGTCACGGTGCTTGTCTTCTGTTGCCAGTCCACACCATATCCCAGGCTTTCGGAAATGACCCGAATTGGAACCATCACACTGCTGTTGATGTTTTCCGCTTTGGCATCCGAAGGCTGCACAATCTCTTTCCCATCTAGGATAATTTTCGTATCTGTTGCTGCATGACTATAGCCCGGGAAAACGAGCCCAAAGACAAATAACAGTACCAAAAAACCGAACTTCTTCATCCTTCACCCCTACCATTCTCATATTTTTTTGCCACACGTTGCGGAATTTCAGCTCTGACTGACTACTCGGGCATTACCAGACACCTATTAGACGCCTCCAACACGCAAAAGTTGCGAATATATTCCATTATCACTGAAAAAAAACGTTGTTAAATCAAGCTTTTTCTACATTTTTATGGTTTTAATTTCCCATTATTCACAACTATGCATCTTGAAACAACGAACTGTCCTAATCATTAAAATTATGACTATTTCAATCTTTGTTCAAAAATTCTAATATTCCATCAACGATGGCCTGTGCACATTTGTTCTGATAATCTTCGGTGAACATTATCGCTTCATCCGATTCATTACTTAAAAATCCAAGCTCTAGAAGAACGGCTGGCATTGTGGTTTCCCTCGTCACGTGCAAACTTGCCGTTTTAATGCCACGATCCTTAAGTCCCGTAATAGGCAGTACATATTTATGAAGGATATCCGCCAACTCTTTGCTCTCTGAGCGAGTGTACAGCGTTTCTACCCCATTAGGCACAGGTGTTGTAAATTTATTGCCGTGTATGGACACAAAGACATCAGCATGATTCAATTCAGCTAAATCAACACGCTGCTGCAAGGACAGTTCCGTATCATCCTTCCGTGTGATGACAGTCTGAATGTCCGTATAGGGCTGGAGTAATGCTTGTACTTTGAGTCCTACAGCCAAATTAAAGTCCTTTTCATATTTGCCTGTCACACTAACCGCTCCAGACTGTCTTCCTCCATGCCCTGGATCAATGATAACAACCTTTGTCCCGTTAGGAACTTGCACAGCAGGAGGCGGAGTGATTGGTGTTTCATCACTATTCGGGGTGAGATCGATCAGTATCTTTTGATTGTCTCCCAGTGACCACTTCGCAGTAGCAACATGACTTAAATCAAAGACAACTCGTACAGTAGCAGGAGAATTGCTAAAGTTAGCATACCGAATCTGATTAACAAATGTAGAGTCTGTGACTAGAAAACTGCCGCTTCCATCTGGCTTGGAAGCTTGTCCTTGAATAAATTGTTGTGAGAATGTAGTTCCCGGCAAATCTACGATGATACGATCCGGATTCGTAAGTGTGGACAGCTTCGGAGTGATGTTTCCGTTGATTTCCAAGCTAAGCTGATTTCCGCTAAAGTTAATGCTATTTAGCTCTGAAAGATTGACCGATACAGGTGTTTCTATCGAATCTTCTCCGTTATCTACTTCTACTACAGGCGGAAGGCTGGATAGGCTTACAGTCTTGGTTCCATTGTCCCAACCTACATTTAAACCCATGCCCTCACCAACAAAGCGCAACGGAACTAGAGTCGTTCCTTGTTTGATTAAAGGAGGCGCATCCAAGCTTACTTTGGTTCCATTAACAGTAGCTTCCTCTTGCCCAGCGACCATCTGAATACTTCTTGCTCCTTTTAGCACACTGACCGTCTGCGTCGTTTTCTCCCACTTCACTTCATAGCCCAAATTTTCGGACACCACTCGGATGGGAACCATCACTGTCTTGCCCGTATTTTCAGCAGGAGCTCCCGTTTGCTGCTCAATCGTTACACCGTCCAGTACGATGGAAGGAGGCGTGTCAGCATGCACCATTGTAGGAAATACGCACAGGAATAAAATAAATACAAAGACTGCCGACCATTTTCTCATACATCATCCACCATTCTGTTGGTCTGTTGAAATTTCCAATATCTCTAGATATAAGCACATGTCTTACGTTATGTAGCCTTCCATAATCTACTAACCAGTTTATCAGATATCCTGTCATATTCCGGTTACAACGTTGTCATAATTGGTCGGAAATATGGCGAAAAAGAATAAACATCGGTACATGTTTTCTATCTGTGAATGTAGCATCTATTCATCGTGTTTGTATTGACGTTAGCACTTTCAATAAGGTAACTTGGATTATACATATTATGGAACTTCAAATAGGGCACGAGAGCTATGTATTACAATCTATCCAAATGGAGGTATGGCGTGTTTACTTTATATAAGAAGAAACCCGATGGTAATCTACTGTACGCAGAATACTGGATTGAAGATGGACAGCTGGTTGAGCATGTTGGAACAGTTGGTGCATTAGGTACGACAAGTCGAATTGATTTTCCTGGCGAATATCAAAATGAAGACGAATTCAAACATAATTTTCTATCACGGTACACTAGTCAAGGCTATGAAGAAGCTTCCAAGCAAGAGGCTGTCATCTTACTCATCCAATATCCGATGAAGAGCATCTCAGGAAGCAAACGTGATCTGTGGCTGAAGGAGAAAGCAACGGAGGCATTAACAAGTGAGCTGGGCTGGAGAGGTCTAGGCTTCGTAGACGGCTTCGATATGGGCAAGTCTACCAATCCAGTAGAGCAATACGCCTTGAACATATACTGCCATGTTGTGGATGAGAAGCTTGGCATCCAAGCCGTCAAGCGTGTACTTAGAGAAACAAGATTGGATTACACTCAGGTTAAAATCGCATCGAGAGCCATGAACTGTGATGCAGCATATGTGTTACAATATTCGGCCAAGAAAGACTCCGTATTTTACGTATAAGAGTTCGATGAATGATCGTAGAAATCGATCAACATATACTGAAATGAAAAAAGCTTCTGAATCACAGACTGGAACCAGGTCCATACTGTGAATCAGAAGCTTTTACTCTTATTATTTTAGCAATTAACCAAACAATTTTGCCGCATGGCGTTGCTCATATGCTGTGATTTCATCGTCATGTTGAAGTGTCAAACCGATATCATCCAGTCCTTGCAACAGGAACTGACGACGGTGCTCATCCAGGTCAAACTCAATACGTAACCCGTGTGCATCTGTAATCGTTTTGTTTTCCAGATTTACATTCAATTCGTAGCCATCATGAGTTGCAGTGCGTTGGAACAGATCTTCTACCTGTTCTTCGGACAACTTGATTGGCAAAATTCCGTTCTTGAAGCAGTTATTATAGAAGATATCCGCAAAAGATGGTGCAATCACACAACGGAATCCGTAGTCCATGATCGCCCATGGTGCGTGCTCACGAGAAGATCCACAGCCAAAGTTAGCGCGAGAGATCAGAACTGATGCCCCTTCATAACGCGATTTGTTCATTTCGAAAGAAGGATTGTTGTTGCCCTCTTCGTCAAAACGCCATTCGTAGAACAAAAATTGTCCAAATCCAGTGCGTTCAATCCGTTTCAAAAATTGTTTGGGAATAATTGCGTCTGTATCTACATTGACCCGGTCAACCGGTGCAACGATGCCTTGCAGTGTTTTGAAAGCTTCCATATGATCCGTTCTCCCTTCTATTCGTTACAATTAGATAACTGCTTCCGTTTTGAAATTCCAGTCACGTACATCAACAAAGTGACCTTTAACCGCCGCTGCGGCTGCCATTGCTGGAGATACCAGATGCGTACGTCCTCCGCGTCCTTGACGTCCTTCAAAGTTACGGTTGGATGTCGAAGCACAACGTTGACCTGGTTTCAATACGTCGGGGTTCATCGCAAGACACATACTGCATCCTGCATCACGCCATTCGAAGCCAGCTTCTGTGAAGATTTTATCAAGTCCTTCTTTTTCAGCCTGGATTTTGACACGTCCTGATCCGGGAACGACAATTGCCGTAACATTACTGGAAACCGTGTGGCCTTTGGCTACTTGTGCAGCCGCACGCAAATCCTCGATCCGTCCATTAGTACAAGAACCGATGAACACATAATCCACTGGAATTTCGGAGATTGGTGTTCCAGGTGTAAGACCCATATATTCAAGCGCTTTTTCTGCCGCTTTACGTTCATTTTCAGTAGGTAATTCCGCAGGAACAGGTACTTTGGAAGAAATGTCAGTTCCCATACCTGGGCTAGTGCCCCAAGTTACTTGTGGAATCAATGACTCTACATCGATTTCAACTACGCGATCAAACTCAGCACCTTCATCAGTCACAAGCTCTTTCCAAGCTGCAACAGCTTCATCGAATTTTGCATCTGCAGGCACATATTCACGTCCACGCAGATATTCAAATGTTGTTTCGTCTGGAGCGATCATACCTGCTCTTGCGCCACCTTCGATGGACATGTTGCAGACCGTCATACGCTCTTCCATACTCAGTTCACGAATAGATTCTCCTGTGTATTCGATAACGTATCCAGTTGCAAAGTCAGTACCATATTTAGCGATTACTGCGAGGATCATATCCTTCGCCGTTACACCTGGGTTGCGTTTACCAACAAAACGAACTTCCATCGTTTTAGCTTTGGCTTGTTGCAAACATTGCGTTGCCATAACGTGCTCTACTTCACTTGTTCCGATCCCGAAGGCAAGTGCACCAAACGCACCGTGGGTTGAGGTGTGGCTATCACCACAGACAATCGTTTTACCTGGATGAGTCAGACCCAATTCAGGACCCATAACGTGTACGACACCTTGATCAATCGTGTCCAAGTCATATAGCTTAACGCCGAAATCACGGCAGTTCTGCGACAACGTATCAATTTGTTGTTTGGAGATTGGATCAGTAATGTTGAAACGATCTTTCGTTGGTACGTTGTGATCCATTGTTGCAAATGTCAGTTCAGGACGACGAACTTTACGACCGCTCAAACGCAAACCTTCAAATGCTTGTGGAGAAGTTACTTCGTGTACAAGGTGCAGATCGATATAAAGAATGCTTGGCTTGCCTTCTTCCTGATGAATTACGTGGTTTTCCCAAATTTTCTCAAACATCGTTTTTTTACTCATCATTTTCACCTCATTATAAGTTCGTTCCTTGGAAGAGCCTCTTGTTTCGTTCACATCAGTGAAGCTCTTGAATGACATAAATATATCACTCGTCCATTCATTGTTCCAAGATATAATATCTATAGATGTAATAGGATTAACCTATAACGAGGAAAAACCAAATAAACCACTGCTCTCAGCAGAGGTTTTAATTGATAACAATTATCATTATCATAACCCTATACTACGTTTCTAAACGGATTGTGTCAATGTATTTTAGCAAAAAAGGATTAAACGACTTGAGGGTGATATAATAGTGGCAATGATGAAAGGAATGACCAATGACGATGGAATTTAGACAGCTCCAATATACGTTGCAGATTGCGGCAGAACGGAATTTTTCACGTGCAGCAGAGAAGCTACATATCGCACAACCTTCGTTAAGCCAGCAATTATCCAAATTAGAAAAAGAATTGGGCGTGCTCCTTTTTCAACGAAATACGAGCACAGTGGAATTGACCCATGCTGGTGTTACCTTTGTTGAACAGGCTCAGAAAATCGTAGATGCGGTTGAGCTGCTCAGACAGGAAATGTCAGACATTTCGCAACTTCGTAAAGGCAAAGTCGTTGTAGGCAGTATGCCAATTACCGGCTCTCATCTACTACCTCATGTTCTGCCTGCATTTCAACAAACCTATCCTGAGATTGAAGTAACGTTGCTGGAGGACTCGGGTCTTACGCTAGAGAAACTAACGGCAAGCGGCAAAGCCGATCTTAGCTTGTTATCCCTTCCGCTACAAGAACCAAGTTTATCCTATGTTGTGATCGGTGAGGAACGAATTGACTTGGCCGTACCTCCAACGCACCCATTAGCACAGCGAGGTGATCCTGCCAACCCTATTCCCGTAAGGATGGAGGAGCTTCGTGAAGAGTCTTTTGTTGTCCTGAAGAAAGGACAAGGTTTCCGCAAACTAACCTTTGACCTCTGTGAACAGGCTGGTTTCGATCCCAATGTCGTGTTCGAGAGCAATAATATTGAAACCGTACAATCCTTAGTAGCTACAGGCATGGGTATTACTCTGGTTCCGCGCTTTATCGCACGAGCACCTCGCAGTGAATTTGTACCGGTGTATGTGCCTCTGGCTGAGCCTGTACCGAGCCGTACTTTAGTTGTTGCGTATCGTCAGGGACGAGTATTATCCAAAGCAGCTGAAGCCTTTATCCACACCTTCAAGCAGACGGTTGCGAAACTGTCTGAAGGTGACCATTAGACATATACTAATCTAGGTATAGTGCTGTGTAGACTGATGCTTAAACTCAAGACAAATAAAAGGGAAGACCCGCGGGTCTTCCCTTTTATTTCATACAGCGCTTGCCTATTACAGCAAGGCATTCTTCAACTTATTCGAGCGTGTTGCACTGTTCGAGCACAATGTTTCACACGTTTATTGTTTAATCATCTAAGTTAACGTAGAAACGTACATAGGTCGTTTCGATCTGACAGTTTATTTACGTAAATTACGATCACTCGTCAGCCTGTTCTGCTGATTCACCAGACGTCCTTCATCTGGCGTTCCTTGTTCAGGGGGTGATAGCCCTCCTGCACCATTCTCTAAGAATTGTCTTAAGTGATCTACCCTTGTGTTATCCTGTTCCAGTCTCCTGAGCGTATCTTTCACATGGTTGTCCATTGATTGATCATCCTCCTTGGTGACGGGATAGTTATCATTACCCGTCCACTGAGAGGATAAACACTTATTCTCAATATTTTATTTATTTTTATTTATTTTTCACCAAAGTAAAGCCCCGGTCTCCGATCCTCAAATACCGGAATACGTCCACGAACCTCATCCACCAAGGAAGGACGAATCATTCCCGTTACGATCTCCTCCCCTTCTCCGCCCTCAGCTACAATCTCCCCCCAAGGGTCGATAACGAGAGAATGCCCGAAGAATTCCGTGTCCCCTCCCAGTCCTACACGATTACAAGCGATCACATACATCTGATTCTCGATGGCTCTGGCCGTCAGAAGTGTGCGCCAGTGATGCAGGCGAGGTTTTGGCCATTCAGCTGGTACAATCAGAGCTTTAGCCCCATTCAGAGCTAATGTCCGCGCAAGTTCCGGAAAGCGAATATCATAACAGATGGAAGCCCCTGCCGTAAGACCATTTTCCAATTCGAAAATTTCCGGCTCTGCGCCAGGCTGCAAATACTTTTCTTCATCCATTAATCGGAATAAATGCAGTTTATCGTAACGTGTTACCTCACGACCTTCCCGATCATAGGCATACATCGTATTGTAAATTTGGTTATTGCGTTTCTCAGCAATGGAGCCACCAACAATCGAGATTTGATGCTTTTTGGCAAAAGCAGATAACCATGCTCGCGAATGTTCCCCCTCAGGGTCAGCCAGCTCATGAATTTGCTCCAAGGCGTAACCTGTATTCCACATCTCGGGCAATACAGCCAAGCCCAGATCAGGATATTGTTTCACTGCCCGCTCAAGCAATGATTGCATATGTTGATGATTAGCCTCAGGATCTCCCAATTGAATATCAGCTTGTATCAAGGCTACTCGCATTTCTCCTTGTTGTTGTGTCATGACCAGCGCTCCTCCGAAATGTAATATTGGATATCATAGCTTGATCATCCTGACGTCTGCAAGTGCACTTTTAGAGGTTGTTCCAAAAGTCCGCTTTTGACTACCTATCAGAACGCCGACCTAACAGTTCTGGCAGCAAGCTCAATAAATTCATGCGGGTAAGTGCATCACCCAAGTTCCATATCGTTTCTTCAAGCAGATATACGTGACCCTTTTTCACTGCGTTCAGCCCTTGCCAAGCAGCACTATGCATTAAAGCTTCCGTCGCCTGCCTTGCAATGGGATCTTCAGGTAACATAAGAAAAACACGGTCTCCAGCATATTGGTGCAACGCCTCAGCAGCAATTTCTTTATAGGCTCTACCTGCGGCCAACGCTTCCTGTACTTTTGCAACTGGCTTGAAGCCCAGGGGATGATATAACATTGGAGCAAGTCCAATGTTACCCATCACGAATAATCGCACACCGCGGTGATAGACAAAGACAGAAGCGGTTTCCCCTGGTTGAATGAATGCCTGGAGCTTTTGCCACATTTTCATCTCATCTTCGGTATACGTCAACCACCATTGCTCTGCCTCAGCATATTTACCAAACCAACTTCCGATCATGTGAATACGATCGAATAGCGTCGCATGAGAGTTATACGCAAGTGTCGGTGCAATCCGGGAGAATTGTTCAAATTGCTGATCATCGCTGCTGTCAAAAATGATTAAGTCTGGCTTCATCTCCACGGTTTCTTCCACATTAATCGGCTGCACCGCATCATATGCTCGTTGATTCAGTATCGGAAGATCCATGATCAGCATATCACCTGCCGATTCCCCGTAATACATAATGCGTTCAGGAACAGCTGGAATATTCACATCATGAGAAGAGAAGTCTTGAACAAGTGTCTGACGCTGAAGAGATCGGTCATATTGGCGAGGAGCGAAACCCGTGGATTGGCGAAAACGTCTGCTGAAATAGTATTCATCCTTAAAACCAACCCTACTTGCAATATCTCTCAGTGGTTCATCGGATTTGCCTAGCCATTCTTTGGCGATTTGGATTCGCACATGATTCACATAATCCAGTGGCTTACGCCCTGTGAGCTGTCTAAATAACGTCGTGTATTGAGCAGGCCGCAGCCCGGCCAGCTTTGCAAGTTTTTGTACAGTGATCTCCTCAGCGTAATGCTCGTCCACATACTTTATCGTGCTGTTTACTTTTCCTTCTGGACTCAGTTCCGTCTCCAATGAAGTATATCTGGTGATCATCATCCCCATCAGCTTCTGAAATTGCACATTCAACCCAGCATATTCGCTGTCTGTACGATAGTCACGCATAGGAAGCATGGATTCTAGAATCCCGCTCAACTGAGCGTATGCATAACCCCCCAGTTTGTTACGATGCTCAAATAATGAACGCGTATATAATTCTGGATCATCTGTTAACACATGAAATACATCATACTCAACCGCCACATAATGTAGAGCTTGCTTATCATCATGTTCAATCTGATAACTCTCGCCTGGAGCCAGGGGATAGATCTTGCCGGATGAAAATACATACTGCTTGTGACCTATATACAGACGTCCCGTACCTTCCTCACAAATCAAAAATGTATGTTTTCGGCAATCCTTCTCCAGCATCCTTTGTTCAGGCTGCTCCTTACGCTGCTCTATACTACCAAACCGGAACATAAATGCCGAAAAGAACAACGTGCCCTCAACCTGCTTCGACACAGGCATTGGGTTCACCTCATCATTTATATACATAGTTCATTCACCTATATTGAGAATAATTATCACTTCGTTATACTTTTGATTATATCGTAGGTATGCCCACGAATCCAGAAAATCGCATGAATCCATACAACAAAAAGAACATATCAACAAAAATGTTGAATGTTCTTCATGTGTGAGTGGTCACAACTAATGATTTAGCAGTATTTTCGTACTTTGATATGAAATTGAAATTAGAGCTATTTCCGTATCTTATGGCGTGATCTGTTTAGGAAGTTCTTCCAAAAGCCACTCTCTAGATACCGCATCACTTGAAGCTTTGACAATATCAAATTGGTACACGTGACCTGCTTTTACCGCAGGAAGGTTCTTCCATACTGAGCTATCAAGCAGTTCTTTGGTTGATTGTTTCGCTTCCTCTGGTACAGGATTTAGAATAAAGATTCGGTCACCTGCGATTTCTGGCAGTTTCTCTGTTGAAATCTCAGCGAAGCCTAACCCTTCATCCAATACTTTCTGAATTTCTGCTGTGGGCTTCATTCCACCTGATCCATACAACAATTGAGGCAATCCTGCACCCGCCATGACGAACAAGCGATTGCCCGGATACATCGTGAACACCGACGCGGTCTCATCGGCTTCTAATCCATTCTCGTGAAGTTGCTGCCACATCGCTTCTGTCGCTTGCTGATGGGCTGTGATCCACGCTTCAGCTTCTTCCTTTTTATTCAACATATCACCTAATGTACGCATTCTATCTTCAATCGTTGCAAACGAATCAAATGTCACTGTTGGCGCTACCTTAGAGATTGACTCATACTGGTTCTCATCACTGTTGGAGAAAATAATTAGATCCGGGTTAAGCGATAGAGACTTCTCTACGCTGATCGGGAATCCCACGTCCTCAGCTTCTGTGACTTGATCATCATACACGGTTCCTTCTTGCCGAAGTATACCTACGGGCACGACGCCGAGTGCTAGAAGATCTCCCGTAACCTCACCATGGTAAATCACTCGTTTAGGTGATACTGGAATTTCTACCTCATGGCCTGTCCAATCTTTAAATATCCGAGTTTGAGCTTCTTCGTTACTAGCTGAAGTCGCTGCTTGATCATTCTCTGTTGTTGTACCGGACTGTGCCTCACTGGCTGTGCTAGACTGTTCTGTAGAATTGGCTGTAGAAGTCGATGCCTCGTTGCCACAAGCAAGTAGAAGCATGGATAGCCACGTTAGTGTCAGTAAAACTGCCGTATTTCGTATACCTTTTTTCATTCCCATTTCTCCCCCTAGATCTGTTCATGTACTTTATTTCTCTGTAAAAGAAAAATCGATCTTATTAATGATATTGATTATCATTATCGAGTTGTATCATAAAACAAATCATCGTTTATGCTCAATGGACAAACGTAATTTTCTACTTTTCGTTTTGTACAAAAACCCGAAACATCCACGTGGTTAGGAACATCAGTGCTCTTTTCCCTCTATACAGCTCGGGATTGACGTGATAAATTAATGAATACTTATTTCCATTTTTAAATAACCGGAGTGATGATACTAATGACGAATTCACAGCACAATTCAGGTCGTTCAGCCTTTACGATACCTACATCTGATGTAATGACACAGTTGCCTACACAGTTCTTCGCAAGTCTTGTGCAGAATGTGAATCGCGAAATCAACGCTGGACATGATGTCATTAATCTTGGACAAGGCAATCCCGATACACCAACGCCACCTCATATCGTAAAAACGTTGCAGGAATCGGCTGAAAACCCGCTCTATCACAAATACTCACCATTCAGTGGATATGCCTTCTTGAAGGAAGCGATTGCGAAGCGATATAAAGAAGATTACAATGTCGATCTTGATCCAGACACAGAAGTTGCTATTCTATTTGGTGGCAAAACGGGTCTCGTTCAATTACCGCAAGTGTTACTTAATCCGGGTGACGTATGTTTGGTTCCAGATCCGGGATACCCCGATTATTGGTCTGGTGTAGCTCTTGCCAAAGCACATATGCATTTTATGCCACTGCTGGAGTCCAATGCTTTTTTGCCTGACTACGAAGCAATCTCGGCTGAGGACAGAGCGAAGGCTAAGCTAATGTATCTGAACTATCCGAACAACCCGACATCTGCCACAGCTCCTCTTTCTTTCTATGAAGATACGGTGGAATTTGCTGTTCAGAATCAGATTGTTGTAGCTAGTGACTTTGCCTATGGTGCAATCGGATACGACGGACACCGCCCTGTGAGCTTCCTCCAAGCACCAGGTGCTAAGGAAGTCGGAATTGAATTCTACACCCTATCCAAAACGTATAATATGGCTGGATGGCGTGTAGGTTTCGCCCTTGGGAATGCGGACATTATCTCGAAAATCAATCTATTGCAGGATCACATTTATGTCAGTCTGTTCGGCGGTATTCAATCGGCTGCAGCAGCAGCATTGACCTCCTCTCAGCAATGTGTCACCGATCTAGTGGCACGGTATGAATCTCGTCGCAATGCGTTTTATGGTGCACTTGAGCATATCGGTTGGCAGGCTGCCAAGCCAAGTGGTTCATTCTTCAGTTGGCTGCCTGTGCCTGAGGGTTTCACGTCTTCTACTTTTGCCGACCTACTCCTACGAGAAGCCAAGGTCGCTGTAGCTCCTGGAATTGGCTTCGGTACGCATGGCGAAGGTTATGTTCGTGCTGGGCTATTGAGTGATGAGACACGGTTACGAGAAGCTGTAGAGCGCATTGGTAAGCTTAACTTATTTAAGTAATAATCGTACCTTTTATCGTTTGTCTTGAGATCAATTGATTTTCAGTCCGAGAAGATGGAACACAGCTAGAAATGGGAAGCATTATAGGCTGTATATCTCTTTGCATCTGGGGAGTTTCCATGGTATGTTATAGAGAAATATTGAACGAAACGTGATGACGGGACCAGTACGAGAGGAACAAGACACGCACAGAGAGTAAATTCCATGAGGCTGCAAGAATTTACCGTGACTTCTCTCCGAAACCTACCCCTGAGCGGCCTGTTTTTATATATGCGTGTTCAAAATATAGTTTTCACTATCGATTAGATGGGATGAAACTGGTGAATTTTTTGAACAAACATGATATGAACAGGACAGTGCCTTCTGTTACAGGGCATGAAGCCGGATGATACACTCATCAATAAAGGTGGTACCGCGGAAGTAACAAACTTTCGTCCTTTTTATAACAAAAAGGGCGGGAGTTTTTTTTGTACCTGTATAGATTTTCCTTTCAGAGCTTGTTCAAAATTCGCATTGCATGACGAAGTATGGCTGAGAGTTCACCAGCTTCTGATCGTACTGGATACGATACTTTTTGAACATTGTTCTGTAACGAATCATTCATTATGTTTAAGGAAGTGAAAGCATGTCCTCACGTATAGTTGTTAAGATTGGTAGTAGCTCGCTTACTACGGAAGAAGGCGGACTCGACCGCGACTCCATTGCTTTTTTTGCTGGAGAAATTGCTGCGTTGATGCAAAATGGTCATGAAGTGCTACTCGTCACATCCGGCGCTGTTGCCGCAGGATTCCGAGAGATCGGATACGTGCACCGCCCTAAATTGCTCCATGAGAAACAAGCAGCGGCGGCTGTTGGGCAGGCATTGCTGATGCAAGCATATCAACAGGCTTTTGCGGCGCACCGCGTTACTACGGCACAAATCCTTCTGACTCGAACCGATTTTCATAGCAGAAAACGGATGGGTAACGCGGGTATGACCGTCGAGGAATTGCTGAAACAAGGTGTTATTCCGATCTTTAATGAGAATGATACGGTATCTGTCGATGAGCTCAAATTTGGAGATAATGATCTATTGTCTGCTCTGGTCGCGAATCTAGTGAAGGCGCAACACTTGGTTATTCTGACGGATACCAACGGCCTCTACACCGCAGATCCACGCAAAGATCCTTCTGCTACGCGATACGATCGGATTACAGAAATAACAGCCGAGATTTATGCCTATGCAGGAGGTTCCGGATCATCTGTGGGTACCGGGGGTATGCGCTCTAAGGTGGATGCAGCCAAAGTAGCAACACGTGGAGGCGTACCTGTCTTTGTTGGCCGTGTGAATGAGCCTGGTGATATGCTCCAAGCTGTGGAGGGCACAGGTAAAGGAACCTATTTCGAAACCAAGCTTGCTGCTCTATCCCGTAAGAAACAATGGCTTGGCTTCATGTCTACCCCGCTTGGAACCGTCGTTGTAGACGCTGGTGCAGAGGAAGCTCTCGTGCATGGCGGACATAGTCTTCTCCCCGTCGGTGTTCGGCGGGTGCTTGGCACCTTTCATGCCGGTGATGTCGTCGAAGTCCTTGGACCCGATGATACACTGCTTGGCCGTGGGATTGTAAATTACGATGATGACCAACTGCGACTTATCGCAGGACTACCTAGTGGTGAGGTTATCAAAACATTAAATAGCATTCATCGACTTGAGGTTATCCATCGGGATGAATGGATTACTTTGAAATAAGGCTGGGCAACAGCCTTAGGTTGATTTATTTTTCATACGAATCAGAGAAAATGGGAGGAATACAACAATGAGTGAAGTGAGACAAAAAGCCATTCAGGCACAAGCCGCAGTTCCACAATTGAACCGACTGACAACAGATCAGAAAAATAAAGCTCTCCTTGCCATGGCAGATGCTCTCCTAGAGAAGTCAGATATCATTATTACTGCAAATGGTGAAGATCTGGAGCGCGGTAGACAACAAGGAACGCCAGAATCTATGCTTGACCGGTTAGCGTTAAATCAAGAACGAATTGCGGGAATCGCAGAGGGACTTCGTCAGATCGTGGATCTGCCTGACCCTGTGGGTGAAGTTCTTGAAACCTTTACGCGTCCAGATGGTTTGCACATTCAGAAGTTAAGAGTACCGATCGGGCTCATTGGTATTATCTATGAAGCACGACCTAATGTGACAGTAGATGCTGCAGGGTTATGCCTCAAGACTGGCAATGCAGTTCTACTGCGCGGCGGATCATCTGCCCTCTCCTCCAATCGCAAAATTGTTGAGGTATTACATGAGGCATTGGCAAAGACAGATTTACCTCCAGACGCCCTACAGCTTGTGGAAGATGCTAATCGTTCGTCTGTGGACGAGATGCTTAAACTGAATGGACTGCTGGATGTCATTATTCCCCGCGGCGGAGCTTCGCTCATTCAAAATGTAGTTGCGAATGCGACAGTACCAGTCATTGAAACGGGTGCAGGCATCTGCCATACATATGTGGATGAATCTGCCGATCCGGTAATGGCAGCAGAGATTGCGATTAATGCCAAAGCGCAACGTCCATCCGTATGTAACTCTATGGAAACTCTATTAGTACACGCTGCTTTCGCAGAGCAACATCTCGCAAATATTGCGGAAAAATTCCGTGAGCTAAACGTGCTATTAAAAGGTTGCGATGCTGTGCGACGTATTGTCCCTTCTGCCCAGCTGGTTAGCGAAGAAGACTATGCGACAGAGTATAACGACTACATTTTGAATATCCGTGTTGTATCCGGCCTGGAGGAAGCCATGCAGCACATTGCTCAATACGGCACCAAGCATTCCGAATGTATCGTCACGGCGAATACAGAAAACGCTGAGCGTTTCTTGCATGATGTTGATGCAGCAGCCGTGTATCATAATGCTTCTACCCGTTTCACAGACGGCTTCGAGTTTGGTTATGGAGCCGAAATAGGCATCAGTACTCAAAAGTTACATGCACGTGGTCCAATGGGATTACCTGCACTTACTTCAACCAAGTATCGCATTACTGGCGATGGTCAGATCCGTCAATAAGTTCGCAGTTTAGTTATTTAGGAGGACGATAATCATGAGTCAAGAACAACAGACGTTATTACAACAGAAAATCACTTTCCACGGAGCAGGTGCGATGGCCGAAGCAATCGTACGCGGATTAATCTCCCGCCTTGTCGTAAGTCCACAGGATATTACGATGCTGAACCGCAGCAACCAGAAACGTCAGGAGGAACTCAGCAGCCGTTACGCGGTTCATACCGGAACTGCGGCACAATCCCAGGAGATTCTCTCGGGTTCTCCCGTTATTGTATTGGCCATGAAACCAAAGGATGCCGCTGCTGCTCTGCGGGAATTAGGTCCTCTTTTATCACCAGATCAACTGATCGTATCCGTCATTGCGGGATTATCTATACGTACGATGCAAACGCTGCTTGGTCGTAAACAGCCTATCGCTCGTACAATGCCAAATACATCAAGTACCATTGGACTTGGCGCTACAGGCCTTGCCTTCTCGGCCGAAATAACAGACGAGCAGCGTAGCACGGTTATGACCATGTTTGAAGCTGTCGGGATCGTTACCATTGTGCCTGAAGATAAGTTGGAGATTCTTACAGGGATTTCGGGAAGCGGGCCGGCTTATGTATACTATCTAATGGAGGCTATGATCGCTGCAGGTATTCGAGGCGGCTTATCCAGCCAGCAGTCACGTGATCTAACCGTTCAGACGGTGCTTGGTGCCTCTCGAATGGTTCAGCAGACCGGACTGGAGCCAATGAAGCTTCGCAGTGATGTTACGTCTCCTGGAGGTGCAACTCAAGCTGCACTGAAGAAGCTCGACGAAGGCGACTTCTTTGAAAATGTAATTGCAGCCGTTAACCGTTGTGCTGAGCGCTCACGGGAAATGGGGGCTGCTTTGGAAGGAGATTTTAAATGAATAACATGTGTACTGCTACATATCGTTTGCATGACGATCATGCCGATTTTCGTAAAAAAGCGGAATCCATTGCCATTGGTATGACTGTTGGCAGCTGGACTGAGTTACCACAGGCCAAACGCGAAGCGATGCAGAAGCATTTAGGAGAAGTTATTAAGGTTGAGGTGCATGAGGCTGACGGTATGTCTCCTGGTGAGCGTTATGCTGATATCACAATTGGATATCCAGATGTGAACTTCAGCCGAGATATTCCGGCTCTGCTTGTTACCGTATTTGGTAAAATTTCGATGGATGGGCGCATTAAGCTTACACAGCTTGGCTTCTCAGACAATTTCCTGAGCGCATTCCCTGGTCCTAAATTTGGACTAAACGGTGTTCGTGATCTGCTTGGTGTACATGATCGTCCGCTGTTAATGAGTATTTTCAAATCCGTTATCGGACTAGATGCAGATGAACTGCGTGAGCAGTTTATCCGTCAAGCGCTCGGTGGCGTTGATCTCATCAAAGATGATGAAATTCTGTTTGAGAACAAACTAACTCCGATTGAAAAAAGAGTCGAGGTTTGTATGAAAGCAGCCGAGCAGGCTCGTCAAGAAACGGGAAAGAAACTGCTATATGCAGCGAATCTGACCGGTTCGACCTCACAACTGAAGAAACAGGCTGAGCGTGCCATTAACGCCGGAGCTAACGCCTTGTTATTCAACGTATTAGCGTACGGATATGACGTTCTACACGAGCTTAGCAGCGACCCTGATATCAATGTGCCAATTATGGCTCATCCAGCCCTTGCTGGCGCGGTGTATCCATCTCCACATTACGGTATCTCCGCTTCCGTCTTACTTGGCCAACTGATGCGACTTGCGGGTGCAGACATCGTCTTGTTCCCATCTCCATACGGCTCAGTAACGATGCCAAAAGAAGAGAATATGGCGATTACTGAACAATTGCTGTCGACAGAACTTCCTGTGCGTGCAAGTATGCCTGTTCCTTCAGCAGGAATACATCCTGGCCTTGTACCGCTGATTCTGCGGGATTTCGGTACCGATGTGATTGTAAATGCTGGCGGAGGCATTCATGGACATCCTATGGGCACTGAGGCTGGTGGACGTGCATTCTTGCAGGCAATCGAGGCATCGCAGCGTTCGATTCCTCTGGCACAACATGCATTGGAGCATCCGGAACTCAAAAGCGCATTGGATCTGTGGGGTGGTGAACGATGAGAAGTGATAAACAAACCGTCATTTTCTGTGATTTTGATGGAACCATTACGCTTTCGGACAATATCGTTGCCATTATGAAAAAATTCAATCCTCCTGGTATTGAGGCTATTATGAAAGATACCATTGAACAAAAAATAACATTACGTGAAGGCGTTGGGGCAATGTTCGCCCTCCTGCCCTCCTCACAAAAAAATGAGATTGTGGAATTTGTGCTTGGACAAGCCGGTATTCGTGAAGGCTTCAGCGAATTCCTAGAATTTGTTCGCCGTGAAGGCATTGAATTCAATGTGACCAGCGGAGGCATGGACTTTTTCATCGAACCTTTGCTCGCACCATTCGATATCCCGCAGGATCATGTGTATTGTAACGGAGCAGATTTTACGGGCGAAACCATTCGGATTGAATGGCCGCATCCTTGCCAGCCTCCTTGCGAGAATGGCTGCGGTATGTGCAAAACTACGGTCATCCGTACCTTCCCAGCAGATCAATATAATCGAATTCTGATTGGCGATAGCCTTACTGATTTTGAAGGTGCCAAAATTGCTGACCTGGTCTATTCCCGTTCTATTTTGACGGATAAATGTATTGAACTTGGTGTCGATCATGTGCCATTCACTACCTTTTACGATATCATCGAAGATATGAAACAGAAGCAAACACAAGGAGTGCTGTAAAGATGGGTTTTGAGAAAATTACTTTGGAACACAAACGTCAAGTTCTCGAAGAACTAGCGGATGTTAAAGCACTGTTTGCCAGCCGTAACTGGTTCCCAGGTACAAGTGGAAACTTGTCCATGCGTGTTGGTGATTTTGATCCAGAACAGTTTTATTTTGCAGTAACAGCTTCCGGTAAAGATAAATCTCTGCGCACGCCAGAAGATTTCCTGTTCGTGGACAAGCAAGGTAAAGCGATTGAAACAACTAACCTGAAGCCCAGTGCAGAAACGCTAATCCACTGCGAAATCTACCGCTTAACAGGTTGCGGCGCGGTATTCCACGTACATACCGTGTATAACAATCTAATTAGTGAATTCTTCGGCGCTGATGGCCAAGTGCCAATCCAAGGAATCGAATTGATCAAAGCATTCAACATTTGGGAGGAAAATGCGGAGATTCGTGTACCGATTCTGCCTAACTTTGCTGATATTCCTTCAATCGCTGAATTGGTTCCAGATGTGCTTGATGCCAAAGTACCGGGTATCTTGCTGCGTAATCACGGTATTTATGCATGGGGTAAAGATGCTTTTGAAGCCAAAAGACATCTGGAGGCCTTCGAATTTTTGTTCGAAGTAATGTATCGTCAGCTATTGCTTAAAGGGGCTACATCGTAATTAATATGTGATATTGATTACGCTATATAGATTGAACGAATCATTTTCACACTGACCACTATAATGACACAACAACATTCCGATCACTGTTATCCCCAGATTTCTTTGATCCCAATGACAAAGGGGAACATCCGTGGATAGCTTATGCTTCCGATGTAGCTTTCTTGGAGAAAGCTTTCAGACGAACGCTTCGCTTCAAAAAACATAAAACACGCCGATGTTCCCATGAGGAACTATGGCGTGTTTTTGATTTAGGATCGATCTTCACGATCTTTGAACAAAAATAGACTGTCGAGTTCATCGTCGGGATTTTTGCTATTCCCACTCTTGATCGGACGTTGCTTCCCAAAGAGCAGCTTCAACCCTCCAACGATAAGTAATAACGAGACGATCATCGTATTCAGGTAGGATCGAATCTCGTACGTCAAGAATACGTTGGGGAACATCTCACTAAGTTGCGGAATAATAAGACGAATCGCTAAGTAGTACAAGCCTAGTGCTGCAATTCCGAATCCAATCAGTCGTTGATGGCGCGCCCAATCCTTGAAGATGGGATGATCCTCTAACGGTTCCCGCCCATACCGGCTTGAGCATTGAAGACCGTCAAAGAAGCTATAGAACCAGATGAGTGGAATCATAAATAAAAATACGGATAAACGAAGCAAATCTAGAATGTATATACTGCCCAGGAACAAAAACATGAGCTGCATACCTCTTTTTTGTAAACCTAAGTAGAGATGCCCAGCGCCTGGGAATGCTGACAACAGCGTTGCTAGCATTCTGCTACGTCGCCCATTTACTCTTCCCATTTCCAACTCTTCAAACAGTGTGCGGTCTTGTATTACCTCACCTGCTTGCTTGCGATGAATATGCTGTACCGCATCAAACATACAGTACACCCAAATGACAGGTAGAATGAGCAGGAACATTAAGAAGTTCTCTTCATTCGTAATAGAGGCTACAAAAACCATCATTGCAAAGGATCCAAAGAAAGCAATTAAGAACGATAGTCCTCGGTGCAACAGCCCCATATGAAGATGTCCAAGTCCAGGTATAAATGAAAGGAGTATCGTGAAGAATCGTTCACCTTCAGTACCTTTGCGATACATCGGATTACCGTATGCCCCTTCAGGACGATCATATCCTTCATAGACGTGATCTCCATGGCTTTCGTTCGGCTCAAGCGAATCTACCCTTCGGTCATGAAAAGAGTCACTCACTCGGCCGTAAGGCGCCCTATATCCTTTATACTGTTCTTCTCGATAGCTTGTCGAACTTAATAGCACGATAATCATATCAAGCATGCTGATCCCCCAGAAGAATACGGATGCCACAGCACCAAAGATCACCAAATCCTGTTCCGACAATACAATACCCAACATGAAGAACCCTACAAGTGTTCCAAAAAAGAGAAGCGGGTAGACGACTGCCCGAATAGGTCTTCTCCAATATAAGAATCCAAGCCCAGGGATCATATTTAGTAGAAATGCGAGTAATTTATTACGATCTGATTGCACAAACGTCATCCTTTCTTTTCAGGCAATACGAACTTATTTATGGTTTCGGTTTGAAGTTATCCAGCCACGACGTAGCTGCCTCCGTCCATTTCTCTGTAAATGATCCGCCAGACTCACCATCCTGAAGATGATAAGGAGCTACCTTATCAAACAACCCCGATGATAGGAAAATCAGCGTCAGGCAGGCTGCCACAGCGTAATGAAATACTTTATGTTCAAGCCAGCGATAACGACGCGAACGTGGTAGAGGCAGGACATTGGACGGTTGCATTTGATTAATCTGATGCATGATCGAGTCGGCAAAGCCCGTTGGATCACTCAAGGAAGGCAATTCTCCATGAACATCGAGAGCTTCTAGATAATTGTGCATTTCGTCTGGATTGTCTATAAGTGCTTGTTCCATATACAGTGATTGGTTGGGAGGGATTCGACCTTCTATATATTCGGACCATTCCTGAACGGTATATACACCTGATTTATTCACGCCACTCATCCTCCTTCCAATGATTTCGTATCCACTGCCGTGCACGATATAATCGGGACTCTACTGTTTTTACAGCCACTTGGGCATCGTGGGCAATTTGCTCATAATTTTTCTCTTTTAAATAATATGCCGTGATGATATCACGATGCTGAGCAGGCAACTGGCTAATTCGTGCTCGTAGAGCTTCCTTACGTTCTTCCCGAATCAGTCTTGTAAGAACATCTTCTTCTCGTCCAGGTAAGTGATGGATTCTCTCTTCTCCACCTAAATCTTCATTGCTTCGTCTGCCGAGCTTACGCTTGGCATCAATTGCTTTGTGAAACGCAATGCGGGTAAGCCATGTTTTGAAGCCTTCGGATCGGTAATCAGGGAGAGATTTGTACATCTGTATGAACGCTTCCTGAGCTGCATCCTGAGCTTCTTGATCGTTTCGTAGTACCGAGTAAGCCACGTGGTACACATGCTGGCTATACTTATCGATCAACAAGCGAACCTGGGATGTGTCTCCTTCACGGATTTGTTCAATTATGCGCGCTTCATCAATAACTCTCCCCTCCTCTCCATTACATTAGACGACA
The DNA here is from genome assembly GCF_036884255.1 of Paenibacillus tundrae. Lineage (NCBI taxonomy): Bacteria > Bacillati > Bacillota > Bacilli > Caryophanales > Paenibacillaceae > Paenibacillus > Paenibacillus tundrae. Next base: position 4,100,372 of record NZ_CP145605.1, read on the forward strand.
AAGCTTCACTCTGCCCCTGCATATTATTTTATTTTTTATTCACATAGTTGCCTTTCGCCTGAAAAGCGGAATTTCCATCCTGAATCATATCACAATCAAAACCACCCGTATAACGGGTGGTTTGCTCTGCGGCTGAAAGCCTTTGTTACTGGCCAGCCCTAAAAGGGCGTTGAAGGATTCGCCAACCGCACTACTTTTTCGGCCACCCTTAAAAGGGTTCTCTATTTCTTCTTCTTTCGTTGCTCCTTTGTTTCTTCGCCTGTAAATGGATCGATGTACTCCGCCATGGTTATTTGTTCTGCGACGATGTCTTCCTGCAATTGATTTTGGATATATTCCTGTATCACTTTCTTGTTCCTTCCGACCGTATCTACATAAAATCCTTTACACCAGAACTTCCGATTTCCATATCGATACTTTAGACTAGCATGTCTGTCAAAGATCATTAGGCTGCTCTTTCCCTTTAAATATCCTATAAATGCTGACACACTAAGTTTTGGTGGGATACTCACCAACATGTGAATATGGTCTTTACACGCTTCCGCTTCAATAATCTCTACATTTTTTCGCTCACATAATTGTCTCAATATCTTTCCGATGTCTTGTTTCAATTTTCCGTAAATCACTTGTCTTCTGTACTTTGGAGCAAACACGATATGATACTTACAATTCCATTTTGTATGTGCTAAACTGTTCACATCAGATGACATCTGTATTCCTCCTATTGTCGATAAATTCGGTTGGCGAACCAAATTTATTGTAACATTAGGAGGAATTTTTTTTGATACATCGCTGAAAGCTCCCCTGAACCATACGCATAGCGTATGGTTTTCTTTTCACAACAATAAAAAGACAGGCACAGAATAACATCTGGCCTGTCTGATTGTCTGAATAGAGATACTTCTATATGTTGAATTAACGACCACCACTGCGAAAACGTTGCGTATACGCTTTGGCGTCTTGAACCGTCTTCACTCGATTACGACTCCATTCAAGCAAGATTCGATCAATGTATCGGAAATGTACTTTGCCTGCAAACACAGCCTCTTTCAGCGCCATCAGAATTAATTCTTCTTGATACCGATCCTGATCGAGCCAACCGGAGATCGTTTCACATTCCATAGGTGAAAGTGGACGTCCGAATTCTTTTTCAAAGATGGAAAACATATTACGCTCTTCCTCTTCTATTTGAACACTGTTCGAATTCGAACGCGCGTTATTGTCCAGCTGTTGTTTCTGTAGAGCAGCAACATCCTCAGCCACACAAGTCGCTAATCGTGCAAACAGCCCATGCAGGTCATAACGTTCGTACTGAATATCTCGTTCCTCATCTCGATGTTCATCAATGGCAACATATCCATCCTTCATCAAGCGTTGCAGCATTCTTGCAATGCCTTCTGGGGCTAGTCCCATACGACCACCGAGCTCTTCCAAGGTAGGAAACTCATTGAATTCTGCCTGTTGAAAGCCCAGAAGTTGAACGAGCAAGAGCACCTCTGCATCGGATAGACCTAACTGATGATAATAGCGCAGTAATGCATAAGGAAGCTGCGCTGTTCCCGATGTCATCCCATAAGCCGCTCCATTGATCCATGCTTTGGAGCCGGTATCTTCCATAGACTCACGGTTAAGCATTAAGGATACAAACGATAGAGCATACGAGGGAATGCAATCGTTTCACGTACATGATCCAATCCACAGATCCAAGCTACCGTCCGCTCCAATCCCAGACCGAAACCAGAATGAGGTACCGATCCGTATTTACGCAAATCCAAGTACCATTGATATGCTTCATCCGAAAGCTGGTGCTCATCAAAGCGTTGTTTCATCAGTTCTGGATCATCAATCCGTTGCGAACCTCCGATGATCTCTCCATAACCTTCTGGTGCAATCATATCTGCACAAAGGACAACTTCAGGTCGATTCGGGTCAGGCTTCATGTAGAATGCTTTGATACCTGCTGGGTAGTGTGTGATGAAGACCGGTGTATCATACTTCTCAGCAATCGCTGTTTCGTGTGGTGCACCGAAGTCCTCTCCCCAAGGAATATCGAAGCCTTGTCCATTCAGGAACTCAATCGCCTCATCATATGTGATGCGTGGGAATGGTGCGACAATGCCTTCAAGCTTGCTAACATCACGTCCAATTGATTCGAGCTCTGCACGGCAGTTCTTCACCACGGATTGTACAACATGAGCAATGAACTTCTCTTGTACTCGTAAGCTCTCTTCATGATCTACAAACGCCATTTCCGGCTCAATCATCCAAAATTCAATCAAGTGACGACGCGTTTTGGATTTTTCTGCGCGGAACGTAGGCCCAAAGGAATACACCTTACCAAGTGCCATCGCTGCTGCTTCCATGTACAACTGTCCACTTTGAGTCAGATATGCATCTTCGTCAAAATACTTAATGTGGAACAAATTCGTAGTACCCTCTGCAGAGGATGGTGTCAGAATTGGTGGATCAACCTGTGTGAATCCGTTACCATCAAAAAACTGCTGAACAGCGCGGATGATCTCTGCACGAATCACCATAACTGCACGTTGTTTAGTCGAACGCAACCACAGATGACGATGATCCATCAAGAAGTCAACACCGTGCTCTTTAGGCGTAATTGGATAGTTCTCCGTGAGATGAATAATTTCGACATCGGTAACTGTCATTTCGTAGCCGGAGTTACTGCGCGGCTCTTCACGAATAATACCTGTAACATATAGCGAGCTCTCTTGGGTAAGACTCTTTGCTGCATTCCAGATCTCTTCGCTTACTTCACTTTTTACGACAACCCCTTGAATATATCCGGTTCCATCACGCAGTTGCAAAAATTGAATTTTGCCGCTGGAACGTTTGTTGTTAATCCAGGCGCCGATCTTTACGGTCTCGCCTACATGTTCATTCACGTTACGAATTACACACTCCGTGCTCATGCCCATATCTCTCCCTTAGTGCTGAATTTGAAAATGCAGCGGGCAGGCTTATGCCTGTCCCCTGCACTTCCTTGTCATGCTATATTCACTTTACAATTAGATTACTGAGAATTCAATACGATTCGGTGTGTATCTCTTGCAATCACCAATTCTTCGTTCGTTGGCACAACAAGAACATCCACTTTGGAATTGCTAGTTGTGATGCGGCGTGGTTCGCCGGAACGGATAGCATTCAAAGCTTCGTCTAGTTCAACACCTAGGTATGTCAGTTGCTCACATACTTTTTGGCGCAGAACAACGGAGTTCTCACCTACACCTGCTGTAAAGACGATTACGTCTACACCGTTCATTGCTGCTGCATATGAACCAATGTATTTACGCAGACGATATTCGTACATCTCGAAAGCCAGTGTGGAGTTAGCATCGCCATTCTCCATACCTTCTGTAATCTCCCGCATGTCACTGCTAATCCCAGAGATCGCCAGCAATCCACTGTGTTTGTTCAGCATGGAGTTTACTTCACTTACGCTCAGTTCTTCCTTGTTCATTACATAAGGTACGATCGCTGGATCAAGGTCACCACTACGTGTTCCCATCATCAATCCTTCGAGCGGCGTCATACCCATGGACGTATCTACAGAAAGACCACCTTTAACTGCTGTTACACTACCACCGTTACCTACGTGACAAGTGATAATTTTCAGGTCTTCTAACGGACGATCCAGATATTCTGCTGCTGCTTTACTTACATAGTCATGGGAAGTACCGTGCGCTCCGTAGCGACGAACTTTATATTTTTTGTAAAGTACACGCGGAATTGCATACAGATAAGCTTTCTCAGGCATGGTTTGATGGAATGCTGTATCAAAGACCATAACTTGAGGAACGCCTGGCATATTCAATTCAGCCGCACGAATACCCATCATCGCTGCAGGGTTATGAAGCGGCGCGAGGTCGAACAGACGGCGAATCTCAGCTTTCGCTGCATCATCAACCAATGCGGATTCTTTAAATGCTTCACCACCGTGAACAACACGATGTCCAACAGCTTGAATTTCATCTACAGAACCCAACACTCCGTTTTCTTTGTCTGTCAGCATATCGATAACTTTACGAATCGCAGTCGTATGCTCCAGAATTTCGCTAACTTCTGTCACGTCTTCGCGACCAGTTGGTTTGTGCGTGAGAATGGAGGAGTCCATCCCGATCCGCTCTACAAGACCTTTTGCGAGTACGGACTCGTCTGTCATATTATACAATTGATATTTAAGCGAGGAGCTCCCCGCGTTGATTACTAATACTTTCACAGTCTGTCACCATCCTTGTCGTACTTGAAGAATCCTTCGCCCGCTTTGACACCCAGGTGTCCTGCACGTACCATTTTCTTCAGGACAGTCGAAGGACGATATTTCAATTCCCCGAATTCACGGAACATTCTTTCGAGTGCTGCTTCAACGGAATCAAGTCCGAAACGGTCAGCCATCTCAAGTGGGCCATGCTGGAAGTTGTATCCAATACGCATTGCGTCATCAATGTCCTCAGCAGAAGCAACACCTTCTTGCAATACATGAAGTGCTTCATTGATCAGAAGGCAGATCAAACGGGATGTAACGAATCCTGGGGATTCATAAATCATAACGCCTTTTTTATCTACTACTTCTTCAACAAAACGTCTAGTCTCATCAAATGTGGAATCCGACGTCTTCAAGCCACGAATAATTTCAACAAGATCAACCCGGGATACCGGGTGAATAAAGTGCATACCAATAACACGCTCTGGGTACTTGGTCGAGCTTGCAAGCTCGGTCAAACTCAGCGTGGATGTATTACTTGCAAGAATAACATTACTTGGGCAAACTTGATCCAGTTGGCTAAACACTGCTTTTTTAGCTTCCAGATCTTCCGAAATCGTCTCAATGACCATATCGCAAGAACCCAGCTCTGCCAAATGAGCAACTTTGTTGATTCGGGAGAGGATCAGTTTCTTCTCTGCCTTCGTAATTGCCCATTTCTCTAGTTGTTTATCCAAGTTGGTCTCGATCATATTATAGGCATAATCAAGCTTCTCCGTTGTATGCTCCACCAGAAGCACATCAAGTCCTTTGGCTGCGAGCATTTGGGAAATACCTTGCCCCATCGTACCGCCGCCGACAACTCCTATTTTTTTAAAAAACATGGTTCTGTTCCATCCTTTCGGTTCTCTATTTCTCTATTGTACCCTGTTCGCCGAAAATTACAAATTTCGACCCAACATATAATAATATCTTAGCACGACTGAAATGTAAAAAAAAATAACCGACATAAATAAATTATGCCGGTAAAAGGGCGCTGTCACGAAATTGACAACGAAATTGCTCTCCAGACAACACTTCTTCTCTCATCAAGGTATCCAGAGAGTTGTCGAATATTGTCCGTTGCTCTTCAAGCAATCGTTTCGTTTGATTCATAAGCTCCTGCAAAATGACTTTATTCTCACGCATCAACTCTTCGGTAGTAACCATGTCCATATTCACAATACCGAGCGATGTCAGACCAGAAGCCATCATCGTCTGTACAACATTTGTCGCCTGTTCAAAGTCATTACGTGACCCCGTACTACGACCACCGTAATACATTTCCTCTGCAGCCGCACCACCAAGGGCAATCATAATCTGCTCTTCTAAGAAACGTTTGGTATATAAATACTGTTCTTGTTGTGGATTGTGACGAACATAACCAAGAGCCTGTCCACGGGGACTGAGCGCTACCTGACTAACACTACCAGGACGAACTAACTCCGCCATAATGGCATGTCCCAATTCGTGAATAGCTACCCGTTTCTTTTCTTCAACAGTGGACTCACGATCGGTCTTCTCGCCCATCATAACTTTGTCAATTGCCATCGACAGATGACGCTGTTCGATACTGGACAATCCATCTCTCATCGCATAAATCGCAGCTTCATTCATCACACTTTCAAGTTGTGCTCCAGAGAACCCATAAGACTCTTCAGCCGTCTTCTCAAGGCTTACATCCGTCATTATAGGCTTATTAACTGCATGCAGTTCCAAGATGTGCTTTCTACCCTTCTTATCAGGCATGTCCACCTGAATATGACGGTCAAAACGTCCCGGACGAGTCAATGCACTGTCTAACATTTCTTTACGGTTAGTTGCAGCAATCACTAAGATTCGAGGTGTTTCGGATGAATAGATTCCATCCATTTCAGTCAGAAGCTGGTTCAACGTTTGGTCGTATTCACGTTGTTGTCCACCTTCACGCTTACCACCAATGACATCAATCTCGTCGATAAAAATAATGGCATTTTCTTTATTTTCTTTCGTTGCACGTGTTCTTGCATCACGGAACAAATCACGAATTCTACCCGCACCGACGCCGACATACATTTCAACAAATTCACTACCTGATGCAGCGACAAACACGGAATCTGTATAGTGAGCGGCAGCTTTGGCCATTAAGGTTTTACCTGTTCCCGGAGGCCCTGTGAGCAATATACCTTTCAGCGGGCGAATCCCGAATTTTTGAATTTCTTCATGCCGGATAAGGAAATCGAGCGCTTCTCGTAGTTCTTGCTTGGCACTATCCTGACCACCAATTTCTTCAAATGTCAGCTTGGATGGCCCTTTTTTCTTCCGTTTGCGCTCCTGACTTGCTCCAACGGTAATACCACCACGCATCTGCATCATGAACAGCAATCCACCGACCAACAATACAGCAAACAAAATTGGGATGATATTTACACCCACAAAAGCAAGAAAGATAATTAGCACTGGAACAAATCCAATTACAACTTCTTTAGTCCACTTAGGCATTTGGCCACACTCCTATCTGTCCTGGCACACGTGGTAGAATAATAAACTTGCTTGCGTCTCCATCTCGCAGACTGACGTATACGTTGTTATCATCCATAGCGGTATTTACTTTAATTCCATTGGTAGCCATCTTAGACAGCGTTGGTGTGATCTCGGTATATTGTTTGTTTTCCATCGCTTGAGCTACGGTGAACATCGCATCACCCCACCAATTTTCTAATGCCTCGTTGGAGTGATCAATAACGTCAAGTTTAAGGCTACGATTGCCAATAAGAGTCTGTCCTTCTTTGTGAATATATTGAACTAGTCTCCCCAAATCGACATCTGGTTCAAGATCAAGTTTCATTTGCACGCTATTGCGGTTAATAGTTAAATGAACATCATTGACTCCATCATACTGGGTAATCATTTTTTCGATCGGATTCTGCATGGCCACTTGGCGATACACAAACCAACCTCCAAACAACAGGACGGCAGAAATGACGACAGTTAAAGCAATCGGTAATACTTTTAGCTTCAAATGAGTTTCCCTCCCAAATTTGGCCTATACTAAGCCTGTAGGCGTCAATAAATTTGCAATCCAAGTCCTGTTCGTAATTAAACAGGATTTATTTGTCTTGTTTATTCATCATGTAATGTTGAATACATATCTGAGTATATCACATCGTATATACAATTTCGAAGGCTAAAATATGAATAAATTATTAATTTTAACTATTCAAATCCAATAGAATGACAAAAACACCAAAGAACCGTGCAGTCTGCTATCATCTGCCGGTACTTTGGTGCTTTATGGTACTATACGAGTTAGACTTCATTACAAGGAAGTAATGTTGGCAACTGTACAGTAGCTAGCTATTTGGTAATGTGTAGACTAAATCTACCTGTTCCCCATTGCTAAATCGATAGAAACGATAATAATTGTGGGTATCGTCATTATAATACACTTGCCATACGTAGATTCCGTTCACGACACCAGGCATAATACGCTTTATTTCTCCACCCGGTACCTCTGAGCTAAATCGATTGCGAATCTGGGTTTCAGACATGCCATTCTGAACCAGTTCACTGTGCACTACATCAGAGCCTGTTACCGGCTTGTTTGTATTGTCGAACTTCACCCATACGAGAACATCCTGCTTGTCCTTATTTTTACCTAGAAAGGTCCAATAGATGTTGTCTGCGCCATCTTTACCACCCCAGACATATTTACGGATATCTTGAGTGAACGTAATGTCTTGCTGCTGTGCAGCTTCAATAGCCATAGCTTCTTCATTGCGCTGATCCTGAGTGACATAGACATAATAACGTTGAAGTCCAAACAGGAGCAGAACTAGAACCAGCAACGATATCCAGATCCACTTCTTTTTTCTCTTCAAAAGCCGAACTTCCTTTCCTCTAAAACGCTACATGAATTAACGGGCAAGCAAACCATCAAATGCCGATTGAGACTCACGCAAGATGCGCTCTTCGTCCATTGTGAGACATTCGCCGTGTTTAATCACTTGTTTACCATCCACCCACACATGCTCCACGTCTTTCGCTGAAGCCGAATAGATGGTATGTGAGATTAGATCCGTATGCGGATAGAAATGAGCTTGTTCAATGTTAAGGGCGATAAAATCTGCCTTCATCCCCACTTCTAATAAACCCGTATCATCTAGGAAAATAGATTTGGCGCCATAAGCCGTTCCTAACAGAAGAGCTTCTCCAGCTGGTACAGCCGTTGGATCACCCGATACTCCTTTATGAATCAGAGCTGCCAGTCTCATCTCTTCAAACATATCCAGGTTGTTGTTGCTTGCAGGGCCATCGGTTCCCAAGGACACCATCACACCAGCTTTTAGAAGATCCGGTACACGAGCGACACCCGAAGCAAGCTTCAAGTTACTACCCGGATTATGGGAAACTGCAACATGATTTCGAGCCAAAATTTCAATTTCTTCATCATTCAGGTGTACGGCATGAGCAACAAGGGAAGGACGGGAGAAGAATCCCAGTTTCTCCAGATGAGCAACAGGACGAAGCCCATAATCAGTCACATTTTGCTCCACTTCTCGGATCGTTTCTGACATGTGTGTATGCAGAGGCAGATTCAAGTCGTGTGCAACTTGTACAAGCTTCTCTATGTAATCCGGCGGACATGTGTATGGAGCGTGCGGTGAGATAACCGTTGTGATGCGGCCATCCGCTTGTCCATGCCACTCACGGGCAAATGCAGCCGATTCTTCCAGCTTACGCATCTGCTCTTCTTCTGAACACAGACCAATAACTCCACGAGCCAGAGAAGCGCGAATACCGGATTGTTCTACCACTTTAGCCACTTGATCCATATGATCATACATATCGAGGAAAGCCGTAGTTCCTCCTTTTAGCATTTCTAACACAGATAGGGATGATCCCCAGTACACATCTTCAGCCGTCATTTTAGCTTCCATAGGCCACATTTTCTCCTGTAACCATACCTGCAGCGCTAGATCATCTCCATGTCCTCTTAGAAGTGACATTGCTGCATGACCATGCGTATTGATCAGACCCGGTAGGAAAAGAAGTCCTTTTCCATCCACTTTAGGCAGGCTCTCGTCCCCTTCCGGTAGCGTCTCACCAATATGCACAATCTTATCATTTTCCACAACCATATAACCTTGAACCACTTTCCAGTCCAAACCACTATTTACAGCAAATTTGCCGTTATGAATAACCCATTTATTTGTCGTCATCTTCCTCGTCGTCCTTTCCATTCTCCAGGTAATAAGCAAGGCTGAGTAGATCCGTCGTAAAGTCAGCATGGTGAATGCGAATATGCGGCGGCGTTTTCAAGATCGTTGGTGCAAAATTAAGTATAGCCTCAATACCCGACTCGACCAGTTGATCAGCTACATTCTGAGCTTCTGTATCTGGAACTGTAATTATGCCGATACGAATATTATCCTTTTGGACAGACTCTGATAATTCATTCATTGGTTGAACTTTCAAGCTATTAATCTGAGTACCAATCTTGGGACCGTAAGCATCGAATACGGCAACAATCTTCATGTTGTCTTTCAAGTATGCATTGTAATTAGACAAGGCGTGTCCAAGATTACCCGCACCAACCAATGCTACGTTGATTTGCTGATCGATCTTCAGGATGTGCCGAATTTTCTCGATCAAGTAGGAAACGTCATAGCCAATGCCTTTGCGACCAAAATCACCAAAATAGGCTAGATCCTTTCGGATCTGAGCTGGATTAAGATCCAAGCGTAGTCCTAGTTCTTGAGAAGAAACCGTAGTAACCTCACGTTGACTCAATTCACTCAAATAACGCAAGTAAACTGGCAAACGCCGCACGACAGCTTCTGATATTTTATCTGATTTCATTCGTTTACTCCCCTTTACCAATGTGACCCTGAAGATAGATTAAATAGGAGGCACCCTGCATGCCATACAAAATCACGGTTACGTGGACAGGATGCCTCAATGATATACATTATGATAGCAGTAATCTTTATTTCTCAATTATTGAATCTTATAAATTTTACAACTAATTGCGATCAGGGTGCAACGCTTGCGCGTATAGCCCTATTCCGATGCCTCATCAGTAGGCTGGTCTAACCACTCACGAATTCGTGGAACCATCTGTTCGGTCAGCATATGCTCCATTTTGGGACCTGGTAACGAATATAAGAAATACTTACCGTAATATGCTTCAATGACCCGTGTATCGTATACAATGACGATGCCTCTGTCCTTCGCTGTCCGTACAAGTCTTCCGAAGCCCTGCTTAAAACGAATAACAGCTTGTGGCACAGATAGCTTCATAAATGGATTTTTCTTCTGTTGTTGCAACAGCTCGCTTTTCGCTTCCAATAATGGATGATTAGGCGGCTGGAATGGCAATCTAACAATTGCCAGACAGGTGAGTGCTTCCCCTGGAATGTCTACCCCTTCCCAGAAGCTGCTGGTACCCAAAAGTACTGTTGCTTTGGCGTCTTGGAATCGGCGTGTGAGCTTCGAACGGCTACCACTATCCACCCCTTGACCGAGCAGCGAGATATCATTACCCGCCAAGGCCTCCTTGAGCGGATCATACACTTGTCTCAGCATCCGATATGACGTGAAGAGCACCATCATTCGTCCACGCGTCGCAATGGCCGTTTCGGCTAATGAATGCACCAACATATCAACAAAGTGTGCATCCCCTACGCTGCCTTTTAAACTTGGGAAATCACGTGGAATAACAAGCAAGGCCTGATCCCGATAACGGAACGGAGACGGTAGCAAGGACGTAAGCAGACGGTTATGGTCTGCTGCTTCCTGCAATCCTAGTTGCTCAATCATAAATTGGAATGACTTATCTACAGAAAGTGTAGCTGAAGTCAGAACAACGCTTTTCTTTTTGTCGAAGAACAATTCCTTCAGTTGTGCGCTGACATCTACAGGAACCGCATAGAGCTGTAGCGATTTACTTCGGAACTGTCCACTTGCTTCCATCCAATAAACGGTATTGACATCATCCATACGCATGAAGAAACGTAGATTCTCTTTGAGTAGGGCAAGATCCTTCAGAAGGCCTGTAATATCCGTAATCAAGCTATCGGATTGATAATCATCTTGTTCTTCCTTGATCTCAAGTAACAGCTTATCACCCTTACGAATCAAGTCACCTAACGTTACGTATATTTGATTCTCATCCTCTTGAAGCGCCTGCCACTTATCAGGCTTCTGCGACGGCTTCAATCGAAGAGAGAATTGACCTGTCTCCCCTGGGGAAGCATCACTACGCTCAGGAAGAAGATTAAATAAAGATTCGCTCAATCTGTCCCACATGTCCTTGACTTCAACAGCAAGCGGGAACATCTGATCAATAGCTGAACCCCATTGTACTGATTTTTCATGGCTTGATAGCTGGGAGCGAAGCATAGGCAACTGACCGTTACGGCTATCTTTAAACAGACGTGTGAGCGTATGAACCATCGTGAAATATTTCATATGCAAGCCTAAATGTTTGCCTGCTACGTCCTCTAGGTGATGAGCCTCATCTATAACAAGACTTTCATACGCAGGAAGAAGCTGATGACTTGCTTTCACATCGGTAAATAATTTGGAATGATTCGTAATTACGATATCTGATAAGCCAGCTTCATGCTTCGCCCGGTGATAGAAACATTTGCGGAACCATGGGCAAGATCGCCCAAGGCAGGATTCAGACTCGCTCTGCACCGTCTCCCAGAAGTCCCCACCACGCGCGCTCAGGTTCAGTTCTTCGTCGTCCCCTGTTTCTGTCTGAGCAAGCCAAACAATCATCTGTGCTGCTGTGAAATAGTCTTCTTTGGGTGTAGCAAATTCACGTTTGTTGATTTTGTGTTCGAATTTGCGCAGGCACAAATAATGACCCCGACCTTTGAATACAGCAGCTTTAAACGGCAACGGTACAACTTCAGTAAGCATCGGTATATCCCGTTCTCTAAGTTGCTCCTGCAGATTAATGGTGTGTGTGCTCACCATTACTTTCTGTTCTTGCTTCACACTTTCATAAATGGCTGGTAGCAGATACCCCAGAGACTTACCTGTCCCCGTACCTGCTTCAATAAGCAGGTGCTTCTCTTCATCCAGAGCCTGTCTCACACTGCTGAACATTAAAGTCTGTGCTTCCCGTTCCTCGTAGTGATCCAAGGTATCTCTGAGATTGCTTCGAACCTGATCCATGAATTGCTCAAAACTGACACCATCTAGCGGATTACCCTCCAGCTCATTGCGTGGAGCACCAATGTCCATCCAATCACTCACATTAAGCGCTAATTGGCGATAATAGGTGTGTCCATCCAAATCCTGAATAGGTTCAGCTTCCTTCTCACTTCGCATACCGTCGAGGTACCAACCGAAATCGCTATCCTCTGGTGCAAATAAGTCAGACAAACGCTGAATCGTAATAAGTGGCAATTCCCGTAGCTCATCCAAGCACTTCAGCAGTACATGCGCGGTAGCTAACGCGTCGCTATCCGCCTGATGCGGACGGTCATGCTGAAATCCGAATTCAGTCGATACATATCCTAACTGGTAGGAGCTAAGTGAAGGAAATGAGATTTTGAGAAAATCAATGGTATCCAAAATTCGTCCTGTGAATGGCAAATATCCACAACGGTCTAATGCATTTTGAAGAAAATGAAAATCAAATGCGACGTTATGACCAACCAGAACGACATCGTTCAACAGTGGAACCATCTCCATCATCATCTCTTCTAATGAAGGAGCGTCCGCAACATCTTCCTCGGTAATACCGGTTAACCCCGTAATAAACGGTGGAATCGGTACGCCCGGATTCACATAAGAACTATATATTTGAGATATGCTGTAGTCATGATCTATGATGGCAAGTCCGGCCTGTATAATTTCACCGTCGGACTGCGTGCCGGTTGTTTCGAAATCCAATACGGCAAATTTCATTGCAATGTACGATCCCTTCCATTCCAGTCTATGTTACAGCATAGCAAAAAAAAGGACGTTTGAAAATTAACTGACAAAAAAAGGCGGTGCCTCCTCCGTAATCCCTGAGGAAGAAACACCGTCTTCATGCTGGCTACTCCAATTTTTTATCCCAAATGCAGTCAGCCAATTCCGAATTGCAATTGTCCTTTGTTTTGCCTGCAAGCTTCCATATTATACAGTGGTTCGGTCAACGTTGGGTCATGCTGAAGCGCCTGTGCAAACAACGAACATGCTCCTTGTGGATTCGCAAGCTTGGCTTCAATACATCCAAGGGCATTGCAGACCAGCCCCTTTAGACGTGGTGATCCCTTAAGTCGCAATATACGATGTAAGTGTGCTAATGCCTCTGTGTTTTGTTCCAAATTGAGATGAGCAAGCGCCAGATAATAACGAGTCAATGCACTATCTGGATAGTCGGCTACAATCCGCGAAAATTGGGTAATGGCTTGCGGGTACATCTGCAATTTGAAATAGCCTTGACCGCGGCTAAAGCACTCCAAATGAATTTCAGGTAGTGCCGTAACGGCTTCCTGCTCCGGTTCTAGCGACGCAGGTTTGACCAGCTCTTGTTCACGTACCTGACTCATCTTCTCCTCAAACATCAGCCACTCATCAATCATGCCATCACTCATCCGCTTGAGCAAATTCCACTTTTGAAGCAACTCCTGTTTGTTCAGGCCTTCAGCGGAAGGGTAGCGCTTGATAATTTCATCTAACATGTCGTTCATTTCTGCGAAAACATGCTGGAACATCGATGCATCCCCACCCTTGAAAAAATGAATTAGTGCAGTGACCTGTACTCATTTTTTGCTTGATGCACCGATTTCATTCCCCTTACCAGTCGATTACATAATTGTTGCGTGGATCTCTTGTTTTAAGGTTTGAACAGGCTTATTCTGCTCGTCTACAAAGACAACGGTTGGTTTATGAGCATTAGCCTCCTCTTGAGACATCATCGCATATGAAATAATAATTACGGTGTCACCAGGTTGAACCAACCGAGCAGCCGCTCCATTAAGACAGATCACACCGCTGCCACGCGGGCCAGGAATCACGTAAGTTTCGAGACGTGCTCCATTGTTATTGTTAACAATTTGAACCTTTTCATTTTCCATCAAGTCGGAAGTTTCCATCAGATCTTCATCAATGGTTATACTACCCACATAGTTCAAATTCGCTTCCGTGACGGTAGCGCGGTGAATTTTGGATTTCATCAGTGTTCTAAACATGAGACAGCACCTCCGATTTGTGCAACTTAATATTATCAATCAATCTTGTTTTTCCAAATTTAACTGCAAGGGCAATTAAGACATCCTCACGTCCGTACACCATTTCATGATCAGCTAGTGGCTGTAAGCTTGGAAAAGCTTGAATTTCGGCATAATCAATGACTGCCAGTGGTGACGCCTGAATCACCTTACGTAACATCTCGCGAATGTTCGCCGCAGTTACCGAGGAATTCGTATCTATAGTCTCTTGAGCTAATCGCAGAGCCTGTGACAGCACGAGTGCCTGCTCACGCTGTTCTTCGCTTAGATAGACGTTCCTTGAGCTTAGAGCCAAACCATCGCTTTCACGTACGATTGGGCAAGGTACAATCTCCACCGCCATGTTCAAATCATTGACCATTTGCTGAATAACGGCCACCTGTTGCGCATCCTTCATGCCAAAAAATGCACGCTGCGGTTGCACGATATTAAATAACTTAGAAACCACCGTTGTGACCCCATCAAAGTGCCCTGGGCGGGATGCTCCGCACAAACGATTCGTTAATTGGGAAACAGACACTGTTGTCTGCGTAGGTTCTGGATACATCTCGCTCACAGAGGGAATAAATACGATATCCACCCCTTGCAGCCTTGCTGTTTCCACATCCCTAGCTTCATCACGTGGATAGCTATCAAAGTCTTCGTTTGGTCCGAACTGAATTGGATTCACAAAGATACTTAGAACAACGATATCGCTCTGCTCCTTCGCTGCCCGCATCAAGCTCGCATGTCCCTCATGCAGATAACCCATAGTAGGTACAAAACCAACCGTGGCTTCAGCTGAACCAATGCTCTGGCGCAATCTGCTAATTTCCTGTCTTACTTCGGTTATTGTGCGGATTACTTTCATCCGTTGTTCGCCACCTTTTCTTTGCGATGTCCATATAATTGGTCTAGCACGCCATCTGCTGCTGTGAACACGTGCTCTTGTGCTGGGAATGAACGGTCTTTGACTTCCTTCACGTATGAACTAATGCTGTTACGAATCAGTTCGCCTACATCCCCGTATGTTTTGACAAAACGTTTGGGTGTATAAGGTGAAGCATATTGCACCACATCATGGAATACCAACACCTGGCCATCACAGCCACGTCCAGCTCCGATACCAATCGTAGGAATCGAAAGTTCTTCTGAGATCGCTCTTGCCACTTCTTCCGTTACCAATTCCAAAACAATCCCGAACGCCCCCGCCGCTTCAAGCGCCTTAGCTTCATCCATGAGACGTTTCGCATCAGCCGCATCCTTACCCTGAATACGATAACCACCGATCTGATTAACGGATTGAGGGGTCAGACCGATATGCCCCAGAACAGGCACACCTGATTGAACTACCGCTTTCACGGTATCTGCAATCTCCATTCCGCCCTCCATTTTGACGGCGTGAGCATGCCCCTCCTGCATCAGGCGACGCACGCCTTTGAGTGTCTCATCAATACTGCCGTGATAGGTCATAAACGGCATATCTGCAACGATAAAGGTATTCTCTGCCCCGCGTACTACAGAGCGTGTGTGATACACCATATCATCAATTGTTACAGGGAGCGTTGAGTTATAACCGAGCACAACATTACCGAGTGAATCTCCAACCAAAATAAGGTCAATACCTGCTTCTTCGGCAAGTTGCGCGGTTGGATAATCATAGGCAGTAATCATACTCAGCGGAACGCCATCCTGTTTATATTTTTTCATTTTCACAATATTTAATGCTTGTTTGTTTGCCATTTTGGTCATGGCTCCTTTCACCTTTTCAATGTAAACACAACAAAAAAACCTTTTAGTTTTCCACTAAAAAGTCCCGAAAAGTCAAAAAAGAGTCACTTGCGATCGTCCCTTCTGTCTCGGTCCTCTTCGGCTCAGAGCAGAATCCAACATCTCACTTCAACATCAATTCAATTGCTGGTTACACGTTTCAAAAATTCGCATCCAAACGCGATCTTTTGGAACATTTCCTAATACTGTTCGATTCAAGCCAATAAGGCATACTGTTGCGTGGAGTGCAATTCGGTCTACATTAGCCGATATCGCCTCACAAACACAGTATACCAAAGTTCGGCTTAAACTTCACGTCTTATGTTCATTTTAATCTTGGAAATTCGACAATTCTCTAGTCAGTTAACGAAATTTCGCCAGAGAAAACCGTAATCCGTTCTCCATCCTTTTTCTGTACAATTAGTGCACCAGAAGAATCAATACCCAGTGCCGTTCCTTCAACAATGCCATGAGCATTGGATACTTTAATATCACGATGGAGCGAGACGGATAGTGCTTCCCACAAAGTAGCAATCACATTAAAGCCTTGCTTTTGATACATATCATATAATTGCTCTAGCTCTGATAGAATTGCTGCTGCAAGTAAAGTTCGGTCTACCGTTTTGCCTGTTTCTATTTGGAGAGACGTCGCAATCGGTGACAGTTCCTCAGGATAATCCTGCTTGTCAAAATTAACATCGACCCCGATTCCTGCAATACAATATCTCAGTTCATGATCTTCTAGAGCTGACTCCATTAGAATCCCACATATTTTACGTCCATTAACCAGCACATCATTCGGCCACTTAATTCCAGCATCTACGCCTGTAAATGAACGAATCGCGCGACAAACGGCAAGCCCTGTTAACAATGTTAGTTGCGGTGTATTACGGAGAGATTGCTGTGGACGCAGCAAGATACTCATCCATATGCCCTTACCTGGAGGAGAATACCATCTGCGACCATAACGGCCTCGTCCATTGGTTTGTTCCTCCGCAAGTACAACAGCACCTTCGCTGACACCTTCGTCTGCGAGCCGTTGCACCTCTCCCTGAGTAGATGGCGTCGATTGCATAATAATCGCCTGACGTCCAAATACTTCTGTCTGCAGCGCCAACTGGAGGCCTGCTTCGTCAATGCTATCAGGCTTCGTAAGAAGCCGATATCCTTTTCGAGAGACAGCTTCAAACTCATAACCAAGATCGCGCAGCTTATTCACTTGCTTCCACACGGCAGTTCGGCTGATGAGTAAATTTTTGCTAATCTCCTCCCCAGATACAAACTGTCCATCCGCTTTTAGTAACATATGTAGCAGTTCTTCATGCTTGGTCAATGGCTCCCACCCGCTCCACTTCTGCACTCAGCGCTTCAGGCTGGTTTGCTATATTTCCAATTGCGGTTTCTCTCAGCAGATGCTTCATGAGCTGTCCCAACCAAGGCCCGCCTTTGCGTCCAAGTAAACCGAGAATCGCCTCGCCAGTAATATTCAGATCCTTTAATTCCTGCACCTGCATGGACTGGCTCCACTCTGAAGCGTGGGCTTGAATATAGTTGAACTGATCTTCCATGGAGACCGGCAGTTCTCTCCAAGCGGTTGGAAGAATGGATTGTATCATGAGCCAGTCTTGAGTGGCACGGATCCCACATACCAGTACCGCTTGAATCCACTCTGCTCGCAGAGCCTCTACAGGTTTATTTTCCTGCACAAGGCTGCTGGTCACCGCTTCCACTTGGAGAACTCCAGTCATACGGGTACGTTCGTCGTTAGAGAATGTCCATTGACGTAACAGCGTATCCGCCTCATCCTTTGAATAGTTCCCTGCCAGCAGAAGTAATGCCCAACGGAGTAAGACATGTTCACCCTTGAGCTCTTCAAGATTCATCAGAAGTGTTCTATTAAACCGGTTGGCATCGACAGGGGCTTTGACTTCTTCCAATATTCGACTGCGAAGCAGAAGCTCCATACCTGCGAGCGGATGTGAACCTGACATCATTTTGACCATCTCGGTTCGCACTCGTTCCATAGCGATATGTTTTAACAGATCTCTCTGAAGGAGAAGTCCCTTCCACGTGTTATAGGCAATGCTAAAGCGGAAAACGGATGCAAAACGTACACACCGAAGGATTCGCAGTGCATCTTCACCAAATCGCGCCTTGGCTTCTCCCACACAACGAACTCGCTCCTCGCGAATATCAAGTTGACCACCGAAAGGATCAACAATATTTCCGTCTGAGTCCATTGCAAGAGCATTCATGGTGAAATCGCGTCGCTGCAAATCCTCTTTGATATCCTTCACAAAATGTACGGCTGAGGGTCTTCGATTATCCTTATATTCCGATTCTGTGCGGAATGTTGTCACTTCGAAGTAATAGCCACCGGAGCGAACGGTCACCGTACCATGCTGGAGCCCAGTTGGGATACAATCTTCGAACAACTGCATCACCTGCTCAGGAGAAGCCGAAGACGTAATGTCCATATCATCCACTGCTCTGCCTAGGAGCTCATCGCGTACACAACCACCGACCCAATAGGCTTCATAACCATGCTCGTTCAACGTACAAATCACACGTTCACTTTGTCGTGCCATCTCTTGATCCACCTGTACCCATTGAACCACTTAACTCACCTCATTACTGTCCTGCACTTCGCTAAGCACGTCCATATGCTCTTACGAGGTCAAGATTGTATCAACCACATACCGGCTTGAGACTCGGAACTTCACGTCCCAGCACCCGGTAGTAAATTTCTTCATATTCATGACGAATGGCATCATTGCAGAAATCATGATGAGCTCGATGTAAACAAGCTTCTCTGAATTCAGCAGCTAGACGATCGTCGGTTAACAAACGAATTGCATTCTCCGCCATGGACTGCGTATCTCCGATCGGAGACAAGAATCCTGTTTTGCCGTGTAACACCAGTTCAGGAATACCGCCAGCCTGTGAACCAATCGTTGGCACACCACAAGCCATTGCTTCAAGCGCAACAAGGCCAAAGCTTTCTTTTTCCGATGGTAGCATCAGGACATCAGCCATGGAGATCACTTGCGCGATATCATCCTGTTTACCCAGAAAATGCACGCGATCACTCAAGCCCATTTCATTGATCTTCCACTGAATTTTGGGGAGGTCTGGCCCTTCACCCACAAACAATAATCTAGCAGGAACTTGTTCCTGCACCTGCCGAAATACCTCTACTACATCCTGCGTTCTCTTCACTGGTCGGAAGTTAGAGATGTGCATTAATATTTTCTCATTCGGCGCTGCAAAATCACGACGTAAGCTGGCCGCATCACGTGGATAATAAATTCGTTTATCAATAAAATTATACGTGAGATCGATTGGACGCTGGATATCCAACAAGTCCACCGTCTCACGAATCAAATCACGAGATACAGCGGTTACCGCATCACTTTCATTAATCGCCAGACGGATGAGATCCTTCAATGATTCATCCTGTGCGAGCACTGTTATATCTGTACCATGAAGGGTTGTGACTACTTTTAGGTCATCGCCCACCATCTGCTTAGCTAAGAAAGCACATACTGCATGCGGAACCGCATAATGTACATGAAGTAAATCAAGTTGCTGAGCCTTCGCTACTTGTGCCATCTTCGTCGCGAGAGAGAGATCATAAGGCGGATAACGGAACACGTAATAGTCGTTAACCTCTACCTCATGATAGAATATATTTTTCTGAAACGTACCCAGTCTAAAAGGGATACTGTTGGCAATAAAGTGAACCTGGTGCCCCTGTTCGGCAAGCAATTTGCCTAGCTCCGTTGCGACAACGCCAGACCCTCCTAGGGACGGATAACAGGTGATGCCAATCTTTAACTTTTGATCCATCCAATGGACGCTCCTTTGATCCCCCGCGAGTGCAGGTTAATGTAATGCAACGGAAATCGAATCATCATTCATCATCTATAATAAGAAGATTCACCGTTATTTATGATTTGCTGAACCAAACTGACGAACAACATAAGGTGTTAAAGTTGCGAAACCTTCAGCAAAAGGGATGAGGCTACGCTGCCCTAATAGAGAATCCCTTGCCCTTACCCGCTCAATGTATCCTTGATTCAGTGGAGTGGAGACAGTACCAACCCCCATCTCAAACTGTGAACGATAACATAGCAGTGAATTTTCCTTTTGTTCATAGTGTTCCGAAATATCTACAATCAAATCCGTTTTGCCAATATCGTTAATAAAGTAAAAATAACATTCCTTCACTTGCACAGATGGCAATTCCGGCATGTAATTTCTTAGTTTCGCATTAAATACAGCTTCCTGCACAATTTTACTGCACATCACATGATCCGGATGGCGATCCTCCCAATAGGGAGCAAATACCACACGTGGGGCATGGCGACGAATCTCAGCCGTTACCGCTTGAATATGCTCTGGCGTTATGTATAAGCCTCGATCAGGCAGTCCCAGATTTGACCGACACGAAAGACCGAGGACGCGGGAGGCTTCCTCCGCTTCCTCGGCCCTGCGCTCCACCGTACCGTTCGATGACATCTCAGCTCGGGTTAAATCGCACACGCCAACCTTTAATCCGGCTGCCGTGTGTTTCGCGATAGTTCCACCCATACCAATTTCCGCATCATCCGCGTGAGCACCGAAAATGAGTATATCTAAACTCATTGCGTATCACCCGGTTCTACACCCGCCTCTGGCTTATATTTGTGAACAAGCTCTCTCCATGCAAAGTCACCACGATCCAATGCTTTAACGAGAATCTCGGCTGTTGCAATATTGGTTGCCAGAGGAATGCCTTGAACATCACATAGACGAAGAAGTGCATTAATATCCGGTTCGTGTGGCTGTGCCATCAGTGGATCACGCAAGAAGATAATAAGATCCATCTCATTCTGCGCAACCAACGCACCAATCTGTTGATCTCCACCCAGCGGGCCGGATTCGAATCGGTGGATCTGTAGAGATGTTCCTTCCATTATACGAAGACCTGTAGTGCCGGTGGAATATAATTGATGGTCAGTAAATACAGGTTCATATGCTGTCACGAAGTTGACCATTTCTTCTTTTTTGCGATCATGGGCAATAAATGCAATTTTTAACATGACAATCTCCTTTTAGGTTCAGGTTCAAAACGTCCGGGTTCTGAACAGCCTCTTTTAGTCGATAAAGTTATCGAAACCGTAGACGAGTCCTGTATATTCCATAACTTTTTGGATACCAATTTTAACACCTGGCATATAACCTGCACGTTCATAGGAATCATGACGAATTTTGAGCGACTGGCCAAAATCACCAAATACAACTTCCTGTTGTGCAAATACGCCTGGTAGACGAACGCTATGAATGCGGAAGCCATTATAATATCCACCACGAGATCCCTCGATAAGCTCTTCTTCATTCGGGTTACCTTGGCGAAGTTCCTCACGGTTGGCTGCAATGAGCTCAGCCGTTTTGATGGCCGTTCCTGATGGAGCATCCAGCTTCTGATCCCCGTGATACTCAATGATCTCCACGTTAGGCATATGTTTGGCTGCTTGTGCCGCAAATCTCATCATTAGAATAGCTCCAATGGAGAAGTTAGGAGCAATCAAACCTCCAATACCTTTGTCCTGACACTGCTTGTCCAGTTGCTCAATTTGTTCGGTTGTAAACCCTGTAACGCCCATAACGGGTCTTACCCCATAACGGATCGCAATTTCAGTATGTTTAAACGCATATTGTGGGATCGTAAAATCAACCATAACCTGTGGTTTAGATTCAGCAAAAGCCATTTCGATATCGTCGGTCACCAATACTCCACACTCTGGAAGACCGACGAGTGTTCCGGCGTCTGTGCCGGCGCCGGAACGGTTAACTGCTGCTGCCAATTCTAATTCAGGATCTTGAAGCACCAATTTCACCACTTCTCGGCCCATCCGGCCAGCCGCTCCAATTACGGCAACTCTGATTCTTTCACTCATCTTGGCTGCATCTCCTCGCTATGTTTGATCAGTAGTCCGAATCCGTTCTATGCTAATGTCGCCATTAGAATGGATTCTTATTGAATAGAATTCATACGCTGTTTGATTTGGTCGAGCAATAGATGCAATTGCCCATTCTGAGGATCCAGAGACAATGCATCACGTACAGCATTCGTTGCAAGTTCGAACTCGTTCAGATCGCTGTATGCAAGAGCTAGCATCACATGTGCCTCCACAGATAAGGGATCAAGCTTAACGGCTTGCTTCAGCAGCCTAGCGGCTTGCACATAACGTTCATGTGTTCCACTTCCTGCCTGTTCTAACATGCCCTTTGCTTGAATGCTCAGTTGCTTCGCTTCAAGCGTCTGCAAATGCAATCTGTACTCCTCCGTGTCTTGAGACAACTCCACAGCCTTGCGAGCATATTGCAATGCAGGACTAAGGTGCTGACTGCGCGCATGCGTGATGGAACAGCGATAGTAGAGCTCCGCATGTTCCGGGTGAGCGTGAATGGCTGATTCGAACCACCGAATCGCCTGCTCAAAATCATTTTGCAAAATACAGCGATATGCTTGCTGCATGTAATCTTCCGGCTTCATCATCCAAGCTGTCCCTCCCCAATCGGGTGATGGTACAGCATATGTAATCTACGCCTAATCGGTGTTTTTTGGAGTCCACCGATTAGCATCGCGTGTATTAAATTTATGCATGACTTTATCGTGTGCCTGAGCCAGGTCAATGCCGAGCGAATTGGCAAAACAAATCGTGATAAATAAAATATCTCCAAGTTCCAGTTCAATCGAGTTATCTGCTTCAGAAGCCTTCTTCGGCTTCTCACCAAACTCATGATTCACTTCCCGTGCAAGCTCCCCTACTTCTTCTGACATGCGAGCCAGCATGGCGAGTGGGCTGAAGTATCCCTCTTTGAACTGTGAGATATAGAGATCAACCTCACGCTGCATTTCTGCGATGCTTTTCTCCATGAGAACGGATTCTCCTTTTGAAATAATGTCGTATTTGTTCATAATAATATCAGTTATTTAGATACACTTCCACAATATAAACCACAAATCATTTTTAAAGAATCTACAAAAAGGTATACTAAGATGGGAATGATTGCTGTAAGTGCGTGTTCAAAAAGGAAAGCTGACTTTTTGAACAACCTCTCTAACATTCTAAATTTACATACGGTGAGGGATCTTATGAGTACAATTAAATCGTTGGTGCAATTTAAATTAATTCTGCCTATTTTGCTCGGTACAGCCTTGTACGCGTTCGGACTGCTCTATTTCATCATCCCTAACCAGTTGATGGAAGGCGGAGTCACCGGCGTCACCGTTTTAGTTAACTATGCATTTGGCATCTCGCCTTCACTCACAACCTTAATTCTGAATGTGCCACTTTTCCTGATTGGACTCAAAGTTTTGGGTGGCAAACAGATGATCTATACCGGCGTGGGGATCGGCGCGCTCACTATTTTCCTATGGTTGTTTGAAAAAATGATTCATTTGGGTTGGATTGAACCCCTCCATACGGAAAATGACCTCTTGCTTGCTGCCTTATATGCTGGTGTTACACTTGGCGCAGGCCTCGGGATCGTCTTTCGCTGGGGCGGAACGACAGGTGGTTCTGATATTATCGCTCGCATTCTGAATCGAAAATATGGCTGGAGTATGGGACGTATACTGCTGGGGATCGATTTTATCATTATCGGGATCTCTCTGATTTACATTCCTAAAGAAAAGATTCTATATACGCTCGTGGCTGTATTTATCGCTTCAAAGGTCATTGACTTTATCCAGGAAGGGGCATACTCTGCTCGTGCGTTTATGATCATCAGTGACCATGCTCCCGAAATTGCTGATCTGATTACCCGGGAAATGGATCGCGGAGTCACACTCATTCCTGCTATTGGAGCCTACTCCAAACAAGCTAAGCACATGGCATACTGCGTTATTTCTCGCCAGGAGTTTAGACGTTTGCAAACGATCGTGCGTTCCGTTGATCCACGTGCATTTGTCATTATCAGTGACGTACATGACGTGCACGGTGAGGGGTTCAAGGAAAACTAATCATAATAAAAGACCTCTATCTCCAAGAAATTAGCTGCACGACAGCATTTCTTGTGGATAGAGGTCTCTCTTCACATTTCCATGTATTCTTGCCTATCTCCGAAAAGGAAATATCCCCTGTTGCTGAGCCCGATATTTCCGAAATCCTGCGTAACTTAGAGTCGCAACAATCACTGACGTAATAAACATTCCCGCTGCTCTCCGATCCGGTCCTTGTACAAATGGAACGAAGGCACTTTCGTCTTTTTCACGTCCAAACAACTGATTCACCAACTCTTCACCATGCATCATCATAGCCTGTAGTTGTGAGAGATCAGGTTGTTTTCCCATCGTCAGCCCTTTGGTATGAGACAGCCAGGCATCCAGTTGCGCAATCTCGTAGGGTTCACGCCGAATCAGAGCTGCTGGACGAACGGTCTCATAATGCTCTTCCAGCGCAGCATACCGACTTAACAATGTCGCAGCATTTTGTCGCTGATTCGCCGCTAAAGACAAAGCTTGAAGATCGTCTTTTATAATCTTATAGTACTGCAGCCATAATGGTTTTGCGGGATTAGCCAGGCTATCGGCTGCCAGTCTTAATTTCGCCGAAGCTTGCTGTAGAGCTGCAGTATCACTTTTAATTCGTACAGCAGCCTCTTTTACTTCAACCACTGTCTCAGATAAAGCATGGATGCCCTCCACCGTCGTTTGACCTTCGAACGATATATGTTCCAGCCCATTACTGATCCTAAGAATACTGCCTCTGACCTTCTCCACATCCTGCTCCAGTGCGTAACGGTATAATAGAGCTGCTTCTTCATTCATCTGCTGAATCGAAAGATTGGCTGAAACAGATTCTTCAACTTGACCATTCTCACCATTACTTTGCGCAGAACCACTATATGACAAGTTCGCCCAGAACAGTAGAGCCATGAACGATATTATCCATAACCTTAATGTACTCTTGAACCTTCTCTTCATGGACATCCCCCCCACCATCAATCTATGGCAGGTTTTCCTTCCTTAGAACAGGCTCATACGTGAAATTAACTCCGTTTGGCTTGCCTCAATGCAAGCCATGACACCAGAATACTTAGCAGCGTTAAGACCACTGTGAAATTGCGTACCAGATCTACATGATCCCAGAGTGTGTAAGGTAGCCATGGGTAGATATCATACGTGTAATCCATCGCATCATTAAGTAAAGTCCACAACACCGCAATTAGAAGTGCCACCCAGCGGAAACCGAAAAATCGAACATATAACAAAGCTTCAATAGCCATAGCACCATGTGATGCAATCAACATCCAATCCTGCCAAGCTGCCGCATTTCCCTGCGACCATCCAGCGAAAATGATAGAGATCGCCCACACACCATACTTAACTGAGGTCACTACCGCTAAAGCTTGAATCACATGTCCAATACGATTAACCCATTGCGATTTCGGTTTATACAAAATCCATAATAAGGACAGCGTAAAGAATAAGCTTGCCGTTGGGCTGTCAGGCACAAATACAATTTGCCAAAGTGGCTGCTTCTCTAGCGTGTCTACCAACTGATCACCATACCATATGTATCCATATACTGTTCCTAATGCATTACACCAAAATAGAAGCCACAGGAAATAACGGTTAGTCAGAAATTCCTTACTCCAAAAAAACGATAAAGACACGTTCGCTTCCCCTTCCTACATCCTTGTTTTCAAGTATAGCTAAAGTCTCCAAAAAACCTGACCGTATAAACGATCAGGTTTCATTGGTTAATTCGATTTTACTGTTCCGCCTTCTGTTTCGCAAGCCATTCTGTCAGATGGGTAATCTCCTCATCGGTAACCCCTTTAGCAATAGCATTGTTGTACTGAGGCTGCATTTGGTTATATCCTTCTTTGATAATCGTCAGAATCTCTTCCTGGCTATGTTTGTCACCTACACCTCGAAGGGATGGGCCTGAAGGTCCACCCTTCATATCAGCTGCATGACATCCAATACAGCCCGCCTTCTTGAACGTTTCCATCGCTGGATCATCCTTTTCGACGATGGCAACTTCCTGCTGCTGTCCTGGTGCATTCGAAGTAGGCAGTCCCTGTTCAGCCCTCTCATGCGCTTCTTCTTCCCGTTGAATATGCTCAGGCTTCTGACCTGACGCCTCAAGCTCATGCTTGTAGTGCGTCCAAGCAACATTCGTGAGATAGAATACAGAAAGGACAGACAGAATCATCAGCGATGAAGCAATCGGGCGCTTATAGAAGCGACGCTCCTTACCAGTGTCCAGAAACGGCGCCAGCAACAACGCACCAAAAGCAACTCCACTTACCCCCAGTACGCCGAGCAACACATAGTCACCAGAGGCATACGGATATTTCAAGTACTGATACAGAAATAGGAAGTACCAGTCAGGCATCGGAATAACCGATGCGCTAGGATTGGCCGGATAACCTAAAGGTGCAGGTTCGGATATGGTTAGTACGAGAATACCGACCAATACCACGACACCAACCATCCATTCCTTCAGCAAAAAGTTAGGGATGAACGCCTCAGACTTGCCCGGATAAGCCGTGTAATCTGGTGGCGTGATGAAACCAGCACCCTTGCGGACACGTGAATCACCAACATAGATAATCTTTTCCTCATCCTCTGACTTCGGTCCGTGAGCCATTACGATTCCTCCCTTCTCAAATTATAGTGGTCCTGAAATACCCTGTCTGCGGATCATAATAAAGTGTCCGACCAGTAGCACTAGAAGCACTGCGGGGAGGAAGAAAACGTGTAGGGCGAAGAAACGTGTTAACGTTTGTGCACCTACAATAGTACCGCCTTGTAAAAATTCTTTAATAATCGGGCCGAGCCACGGAACTGTGTTGGCGATTTCCAAAGTAACTTTGGTAGCAAAGTACGCTTTGTTATCCCATGGCAGTAAGTATCCTGTCAAACCAAGACCTAGCATGACGAAAAAGATTAACATTCCTACTACCCAGTTCATTTCACGCGGTGCCTTGTAAGAGCCTGTAAAGAACACACGCATCGTATGTAAGAACATCATTACGATGACAAGACTCGCTCCCCAGTGGTGCATTCCGCGTACAATTTGACCGAAGGCTACTTTGGTTTGCAAATACTCGACACTCGCATAAGCATTAATAATGTCTGGCACGTAGTACATCGTCAGAAACATTCCTGACAAAATTTGAATTACAGTGATAAAGAACGTCAACCCACCAAAACAGTACACGAATGCGGAAAAATGATGTGCCGGGTTCACGTGCTCTGGAACCTCATGATCCGCAACGTCCCTCCAGATGGGCGTGATATCGAGACGTTCGTCAATCCAGTCATAGATATTTTTAAACATCTGCGTCCACGCCTCCTAATTCACTCTGGTGTTCGGAACGATCTCGCCGAGGTATACCCAGCCTTGTTCCTCTTTGACCACGTACTCATCCAGCGGTTTCGGGGCCACGGCAAGATTTTTCCCCTCCTTGTCATAATGCGCACCATGACAAGGGCAATGATACTCATCAGGATAATTTTTGTCGCTGTTCCAACCTACGGTACAACCTAGATGTTTGCAAATAGGCGAAAGCGCATAAATCTTACCCTGCTCGTCTTTACGAATCCAAGCCACCAACGAAGCATTGCTTAGATACCAACCGTCCTGTTGTTGTAGTTCAAATGTAAATTCTTGAGGTTCAGTTGTAATTTTGCTGATTTCTGCTACTTTGACAGAGGTACCTTCTCCCTTATGCTGCAAAATCGGATCCACCGCAAAACGGATCATGGGCAGAACTGCACCGGCGGCCATGTAGGCTGTAGCTCCACCAAGCGTGTACGTCAAAAACTGCCTGCGTGACATTTCCATCCTGCTTGGCGGTCTCTTTGAGTTTTCGTGCTGGTCATGCTCACTGCTCATACTGTCTCCAACCCCCTTTTTCAGCCAACTCTCTCAACCGTTTTCATTATCAGAAATTCCACGTCTTACTAGAACATACATAATCATATAGTAGCCCTAGAACACCGTCAAGAATTTGTCACACTTTTTTAAGGTTCAATTGTAAGCGTTATTACAAAAGTGTCGATTTTTTGTCACATTTACCAATTCGAATTCATCTTTTCCATAAGTCACGGATTTTCTCCCCAACATACCGAGGAATTTCGTTTTTTTCCACGTTCTGAACGATATCTGAGCGAAGTAAAATTAAATCAGCATCAGGCATTTGATCTTTCTCTAATAGTCCATCTGATGACATTATAACCACATATTTGAAACCAGATGCTTTAAGCTGTTTACACACTGTGTTTAATGCCATTGACATTTCCGGAATTTCAAAATGGAACGCCGGATAGGTCATAATTCGCCCTTTGAATGGGATCTCTACCAAGTCTAGAAAATCTCGAAGCCGCTCCAACGCTTCAGTAGCTTCAACTGGCGATTGATTACCTTTAAGGGCTGTATAAGGAATTAGACAGGTGTCCAGATAGAGTTGCAGCTCAGCCCAACTGTCTTGAGTCATCTCACTGAATTTCACTTCCCTATTTCCCCTCTCCATCCATTTTATTCCCATATTATATATGAGCAATTCGCATAAATCTATTGATTTAAATTTGACCTTTCTTGCTAATACTGCATAATTTGTGCCAAACAGAGTTGCTGACCCCAAAAAATCAATAAAAAAACAAGGAATGCGACATACACACTCCTTGTTGGTTCCATTCTATATGAATGTTTATTTAAACATTAAATATCAGCTTATGGCCTTCAGTTCATCCGTTAGACTCCGGAAAGCTACTTCGTCTCCAGTAGCCAGCGCTTTGTCGATTTCCATATACAGCTTTTCGCTACGCTGTTTACGAAGCGCCTCGTCCCACACCATCTCAGCAGCCAGCCCCAACATGACTTCATACGTAACTTTCATTTTATCCAATAGGATGCACCTCCAAAACGGATTTAAGAGCTCCTATATTCCTTTCCTTTGGCAACATAACCTAGTGAAGTCCTGGACATCCGCTCACGATCAGCATCCGTCAATTCACGTATCACTTTGGCTGGTGTTCCCAAAGCAAGAGTATAGGGCGGAATTTTAGTATTCTCAGTAACTACTGAACCGGCGCCGATTAAGGAGTGTTCCCCTATCTCGGCTCCATTAAGAAGTATAGCTCCCATACCAATCAGTGAGCCAGTTCCAATCTGACAGCCATGAATTATAGCAGAATGTCCGACTGAAACATCATCTCCCAGAATCAAGGGTTGATCTGTATTCACGTGACCAACCGTATTATCTTGTATATTACAACGCTGTCCAATGATGATCGGCGCTAAATCTGCCCTTAGCACAGCGTTAAACCAAACAGTAGACTCCTCGCCCATTCTCAAATCGCCAATAAGTTTCGCACCTTCAGCTACGTATACTGAAGGATGAAGCTGCGGCAGTACGCCTTGATATGGAATTATCATTCGTATCACTCCTTAATTTGGGAGTGATTTTAGCAACTTGTCCTTCATTTGTCAAACAAAACGGGTGAGATGTCTCCAGAAAGCGAACGACAGGATGCAGCAAGACGTGAACCCCATGCCGTCATTTGTACAGTTCGTCCATTCGCAGCTTCCCCCATCCGAAGCATCCCGAGATGCAGCATCATTTTGAGGATTCGGTTCTCGTAGATCGTCTCGGGCGTATCGTAGTAGAAGGGCTGAATGAACGGGCCTATTTGGCGAAACAGCGACTCTGTACTAGACCATTCATCGGCGCACTCACCTGTCCAATATACGATGGAGGATAGGTTTGGAATAGCACCTTTATACAGTCTTAACCAAAATCGAAATAGCTGTATCATTTCCGATGTTTTCTCTGTTGAATTCTCAGCAGCTTGTTTTTCCTCCCCAGCGGACGTTAGTTGCAGTATTCCTTGTTCTTCACGGATGAGCCGATAGTGAAATGCATAGTCATACATGAAGGCGAATCGATCTGGATAATCCTTGAAGGAACGACCATAGCCAAATCTCCAGCCTGCTTTGCCAACTAGCTCTTCGCTAACATGCAGATGCTCCATCACCTGCTGCTGTGAACGACGATACATCATGCCTTCAGCATTAAGTGCGATCTCATGTTGTTGCACATATCGCAGAAACAACCGAAGATCATCGACAAGCAAGTGATATTCGTCTCTATACATTGTCGGTTCGCTTGTGTTCGCAATGCCGGCTCTCAGATGGTTCGATAACACATCTCGGAATCTTAACTTCAGATCAAGAGGGACTTGGTACAAATATTTAGTATGCTGCGTCGTTCCATTGAACAACCATCCACTCTTATGGAAACGAGTGATCAAATCACGTGGACTAGCACCTGTCTCGTTTTCCTTTTTATCCATAGATTGACGTGCTATGGCAACCAGTTCCTCAATACCGAGATATTGGCGGGGATCAAATAACAGATTGTTCAAAAAACGCAGTTGAACGGGATTCAGTTCATGAACCTGTTGTTCAAAAAAAGATCTGCTTCCCAGTGTGGTGAGAATACTCTGGATGAGTTCATGTTTGGAATTGGGTTTACACTCACACTGGTAATAATCTGCTATTCGATTCAGTTGGCCAATATCTGCAAAAGTAAGCATATCCGCTAGATTCATGGGTCATCGCCTCGCTAGCTAACTACTTATGACTATTGATTCAGAGCCTAGAGTAGTTTGGTTTTGTAAACATCGTTGACGGAATTCCCATGATCTAAACCTCTTTTTTCAAATCTTTTATTAAATCTTTTATCTGTTAGTAACCATCCTATGCCTAGATGTGCCTAATCAGAAGAAAAACAAGAGACAAGTAGTCCTATTACTCCTACTTAAACATATCCTTATGACTGCGCAATTCGCAGAAAACAAAAAAAAAACAACCCGAGTTCATTACTCAGATTGTTTGGCCGAATTCATTATAAGATGTTCTGTACAGTTGTATAGGAGAGGACTCCAGTCACTCTGGGTTTTCTCCAGAATCGTAAGTGAAAGATTACCTATTCGTTCTGTATACCGGTCTTTGAAGATCGCGGATAACAGATTTGCCAGAAATGCTCCATGAGATACAATCAGGACATTCTTGTCCGGATATGCTGACCATAGATCCTCCAGAAACGCCAGTGCACGCGCTTGGATATCCAAGATATGCTCCTGTCCTAGATCCAGCGTCTCCCAGGTTGCACCCCAGCGAGCGATTCGTTCTTCTGAGGTTAAACCTTCGATCTGACCGAACGCTCTCTCTTTAAGCCTTACATCCGGCTCTAGCATGGGTACATTCAGCAGCTTGGAAATAATCTCACCCGTCTCCTGAGCACGAGATAAACCACTCGTAATGATATGATCCCATTGATACACCTCGGTGAGAAGACGTTTACCCAAACGCTCTGCTTGTTCACGACCTTCTGCATTCAAAGGAATATCTGTCTGCCCTTGAATACGTCCTGCAGCATTCCAATCTGTTAAACCATGACGTATAAGCCCGATCCGCATCTTATCCCTCATTTCTCAATACACAGTAATGATCATTGAAACTAAGCACGTACACCTTGCTTACGCTTGCTCGTTGTACGGTGCATACGTCCAAGCGAGAATAACGCCATACCAATGGCCAGTAATGATAGAGCCATCCAGTATCCTGGATAGGTAGGACCCATACTCACGACAAACGGCTCAATGATGCTACCCCGATCCGTCCCTGGCATATTATATTGATACATGCCAGATGAAGATGGTTCGCTGCCAGCAACGGCCGTCTCCAAAATACCTGTAGAGATGACGCGTGGTTGCTCTGCTTCCGATACAGCCGGCTTAAACATCGCCATGTACAGGAAACTGCACAAAAAAATAGCCAGAAACGCAGCAATCCACAAAGACATATGCTTGCGCACTGCAGCAGAGAATCGATTTACTTTTGCCTCTTCAGGCAAGAGCCATGGTGACTCCGCATAAATGCGATCCATTACATTTCGATTTACTCGCTCTGCTTGTTGCTCTGTTACGGGTGTCGGTATGCTATGCAGCAGAAGTTGAGCTTCATGCCAAACTTCAAACTGCTGTGAGCACTCCTCACAACCAGCGAGATGAGCATGAAATGCAATCTGCTGAGGATGAGTTGCCGGCAAGTCCCAAACCATTGCAAACAGTTCCTGGGCTTCATTGCAATTCATCGGTTCTTCATCCCTTCATATGGCTCGTACACCGGTTCGAAGAAATAAGGCTCCAATTGAGTTTTTACGCTTGATCTTGCTCTGAACAATAACGATTTTACAGAACTTACGCTCTGCCCAAGAATATTAGCAATCTCTTGGTAGTCTAACTGATCATACTCACGGAGTATAATGGCAGAACGCTGCTTCTCCGGCAAATTGTTAATGGCATCCCTAACCAGCATCACCCGCTCACTGCGCAATACAGCATGCTCTGGAGCATTCTCCGAAGGAGCAATCGGCACGACGCCACTCTCTTCGAGTGGAACATTACCGCTGCGCTGTTTGCGAAGCTCACTCAATACCGTATTTCTCGCAATGGTATACAACCACGTAGAAAAAGAGGCATCCACCTCACGAAATGAGTGTAAACTGCGGAACGCCTTATAGAAAGTCTCAGAACAGAGATCTTCCGCAAGCAGCTCCATATTGGAACTTTTCAACATATGATATACGAAAGCCAGTATTTTACGCTGATAACGACGCATCAGCTCGGAATATAACTCCAGGTTACCTTCCTTGATCTCTCGAATCAACTGGGAATCCGTCATTTGAGTGCGACCCCTCCTCGCCCATCCATGTGCTTCTCCCCGTTCGACTCTATCCATGTATTACCGAACAGGCACAAAAAAGTTGCGGTTCTCACCGCATATAAACAGCGTTCAGTGCCGAAACAGGCCTTCCCGCCAAATTCCCCTATGTAATGGCAATTTCCCCAACGTTTCTACATTAACAGTATTTATTGTACAACGGTCAGCCGTTGCTGGCAAATCTATTCCGTTCAACAGGAACCCGACCAGACATTCATATGCTTTCTTTTTCTCGTCTATGACCCCGTTGACTCAAAATAATCCTCCAATGCCAATGAACCACCATTACAGAACTCTAACAGGAAACGAATCCCTATTTTACTCAGGCTTGTTTCGTCTCGTAATACCTTCTATATCTTCAAACGTAAAAAGAATGAAAATGGTTGCGTTTATACAAACTTTTTCCTGAATTGACGGAAGCTATGATTATTTAAAATAATTACGCTTTATATGTTGACAAAATGAAAACGTATACATATAATAAAAGTACAGTATGGTTTCTCTCCACTCCTATCCAATAACTGTATTGCTCCACGTGAGCAATGGCCGCTTTTGTAAGCGGTCTTTTTTTTGCGTTCTTTTCCATATTTCAAGTAACAACTTAAGAACAAGCGAATTTCACACGCAAATAAAGAGGGCTGTCGCCCTCTTCTTCAATTTCTATATGCATGATTAAACCCAAACTTGGTATCCAAGGGAAGCAAGTAATGTTCTCGCTCGCTCCATATCCTCTTCTTGCCGGAAAGATAGCCGCATGATGCCAGGGACGTCCACACGATTCTCGATAATTTCCAAGTTGCTCAAGTTAATGTCATTTGCACCAAGTTCGGTCGCAATCTTACCAATCATACCAGGCGCATCCTGAACATCCGTGTACAGATCATATAAAGACGAGATCATACCTTTCCGGCGCTCGGGAAGCACACTTCTGAACTCCCTGGCTTGACGAAAAGCCTCTTCAATCCCTTCCCCGTCCTGCTGTTCCAACATATCGGTGAACGCAGACATCTGGCTGTTCCAATCCTTCATTAAGCCTAGAAGTACCTCTCGGTTGCTAAGCAAAATGTCTCTCCATACAATTGCATCGCTTGATGCGATCCGGGTAATATCCCGGAAGCCACCTGCTGCCAGCATTTTATAGAGTGGATTAGATTCGTTGTACTCCCGCACCTGATTGACAAGTGCTACTGCGATAACATGTGGCAAATGACTGATTGCTCCCACAATATCATCATGTAGCAGCGGTTCAACTCGAACAATCTGTGCTCTCGTATATGCTAAGAGCTCAGACAATCGGCTATAAGCTTCCTCCGGTACGTGCACAGAAGGAGTCAATACATAATAAGCATTCTCAAACAATACTGCAGATGCTGCGTCAACGCCTGCACGTTCTGACCCAGCCATCGGATGTCCTCCAATGAAGTAGGCATCGGTCATTCGAACATGTTCAGCACACGCAGCGATAGAAGCCTTGGTGCTGCCAACATCCGTAATGATGCATCCTTTCTTCAAGGGAAGCTTCGCTAATTGTTGAAAATATGATTCCAATAAACCTACAGGTACACACAAAAAAATGAAGTCGGCATCCTGCACCGCTTCCTTCAGTGATAGCGTAGCATCATCTACTACACCACTTGCTATGTACTTGTCCTTTAGTTCAGGCAGATGGGCGTAGCCCATCACCGATACACCTGGCTTGCCTTTGAAGCAAAGCGCCAGGGAACCACCGATGAGCCCTACACCAATCATTGCAATTTTTAGTTTCATGTAGTCCTCACTCTTTCATCGCTAGAATTAAGGGCGTGCTACCGCCTTCTCTGCCAGCGTGTTCTCCAGTGCCGCAATAAATGCACGGTTCTGTTCTGTTGTTCCAACGGACACACGAATGTAAGTTGGGTACACTTTGAAACCTGGACGCACGATAATACCTTGCTTAAGCAAAGATTGAAATGCTGTCGCTGATGGCATATCCAAATCAACCATAATGAAGTTACCTTGCGATGGGAAGTATGGCAAGCCAAGACGTGAAAACTCATTTTGCAGGAATTCACGTTCCTCCGTATTGCGCTGAGCACACTCTTTCACAAAAGCCTGATCCCTTATCGCTGCTGTCGCTGCCACCTGACCGAAACGTGAGGTGTTAAATGGCTCGCGCACACGATTAATTAAGTCGATGATCTGCGGGCTCGCAATACCATATCCGATCCGCAAGGAAGCCAGACCATAGATTTTGGAGAATGTCCGCAAAATAACCAAGTTAGGATAGCGATCTAACATAGCAATACTTTGAGGATAAGCTTGATCCGTTACGAATTCATAATAGGCTTCATCCAGCACCACCATGACATGGGAAGGCACCCGATCCATAAACGCAGTCAATTCCTGTTCGGAAATGATGGTGCCTGTAGGATTATTAGGGTTACATACCCATACCGCTTTTGTTTTATCATTGATCTGTGCCAGCATAGATGCCAAATCATGTGTCCCATCCTTCAATGGAACCTCAATGCTCACCGCACCCTCAATATCGGCATTGCTTTTATACACCGAAAACGTCTGATCTGCCATGATTGTCTCGTCTCCCGGAAGGAAGAACGCCCGCGTAATCAGAGCAATGATCTCATCTGATCCGCAGCCAAAAATCAGATTATTACGATTCACACCAAGGTGCTCAGCAAGAACCTCTGTAAGCTCTGCAGAGCTACCGTCCGGATATATGCTAACATTCACAACTTCCCTAGTTATAGCTTCCACCGCAGCAGGAGAGCTACCGTATGGATTCTCGTTGGAAGCCAGCTTGATGACTTGCTCAAGCCCCAGTTCACGTTTCACTTCTTCAATCGGTTTGCCTGGCTGGTACACCGGCAAATTAACAATCTGGGATTTAGGTTTCAATCCGACCACCGCCTGTTCATCAAATAAGGATCATGATGCCAATACATAACGAGGGATTATGAACTATAGTCCCTATCCTTTTAATTGTGCCACAAAGTTGCGAATTTGCAACAGCCCTGCCTGATGTGTCTCTGGATTCTCCAGGAGCGGGATGGCTTCCTCCACCTGACGAACAATGGCACTACCCACAACAACCCCATCACAAATACGGGAGAAATGCGCTACCTGTTCACGGCTAGAGATACCGAAACCAACAGCTACCGGAATGTCAGTTAAGCTTTTTACCGTTTCAATAAACTGCTCGACTCCTTCAAAGAAGGATGCTCTCTCTCCGGTTACACCAAGGGAAGACACGCAATAGATGAAGCCGCGTGCACCTGAGACGATCCGCTCAATTCTCGCATTGGACGTAGGTGCAACCAGCGGTACCAAATGCACCCCCGCTGCTTCGGCACGACGACGCATCTCTTCAGCTTCTTCGATCGGAAGATCCGGGATAATCATGCCACTGATGTCATGCTTGAGCAGTTCATCAAAAAACACATCAAGCCCAGTCTGCAACACAGGATTATAATACGTAAACAAGACAAAAGGCATTTTCACTCCAGCCTCGCGCGCCTTAGCTGCCGTCTCCATACAAGTACGAATGGTAATCTGGCTTTTCAGTGCCCGCTCGGAAGCACGCTGAATGACAGGGCCGTCGGCAAGAGGATCTGAGTAAGGTACACCTAGCTCTAGAATATCTGCACCTGCTTGTTCAAGCTCTTTAATAATCTCTACCGTTGTATCCACATTGGGATCTCCAACGGTTAGGAAAGGAATAAGTGCTGTTCGATTCTGCTCTTTCAATTGTTGGAAGGTTTGATCCATTAGATTCATGCGAATTGCCCTCCCGTATACTTCATGATGGATTCGACGTCCTTATCTCCACGACCTGATAGACAAATCACGACAATATCATCAGATGTGAGTTCAGGAGCAAGCTTGACTACCTGCGCAACGGCATGAGCAGATTCTAGAGCAGGTATAATTCCCTCGGTTCTTGAGAGCAATTGCAGCGCATCCAATGCTTCCTGATCCGTGATCGGAACATATTTCGCACGTTCGATATCTTTAAGATAGGAATGCTCTGGTCCAACGCCCGGATAATCTAAGCCAGCAGAGATGGAATGAGCCGGCTGAACCTGTCCATATTCATCCTGCAGCAAATAGCTCATAGAGCCTTGGAATACACCATGTGTTCCTTTGCTCATCGTTGCCGCATGAAATTCAGTATCCACACCTTTGCCTGCTGCTTCGACACCCACAAGCTTCACATCTGCATCACCAATAAATGGATAGAACATACCGATGGCATTACTTCCTCCACCTACTGCTGCCACAATAACATCAGGCAGACGACCTTCAAGCTCTTGAATCTGACGACGAGTCTCATCTCCAATCACCCGTTGGAAGTTACGCACCATCATTGGATATGGGTGTGGCCCTACAACTGAACCCAAGACATAGAATGTATCTTCAACGTTGCTAACCCAATATCGCAGAGCTTCGTTCCCTGCATCCTTCAATGTTCTCGTTCCTGACGTTACTGGAATTACTTCTGCACCGAGCAACTTCATCCGGAATACATTCAATTGTTGACGCTCTGTATCTTCTTCACCCATGAATACCTTACACTCTAAACCAAGCAAAGCAGCAACCGTTGCTGTAGCTACTCCATGTTGACCTGCTCCTGTTTCAGCAATAACCTTCTTTTTGCCCATCCGTTTAGCAAGCAATCCTTGTCCGATGGCATTATTAATTTTATGTGCACCCGTATGGTTCAGATCCTCGCGCTTCAGGTACACCTTAGGGCCATCCAAACGACGAGAGAGCTGCTCTGCATAGTACAGTGGTGTCTCCCGACCAGAATACTCACTGAGAAGATAGTTTAATTCTTTATTGAATTCCTCATCTTCTGAAAAGCGGCTGTATGCTTCCTCTAGTTCAATTAATGCGTTCATTAGTGTCTCTGGAACAAAGCGGCCTCCGAAGGAGCCGAAACGCCCATGTTGATCCGGCAATTGATGTGTCATGCCTGCTTCACCCTCTCTACAAATGCTGTAATTTTTGCGATATCTTTTATTCCGTCCGTCTCTACTCCACTTGAGACATCAACACCATTCGGTGCATATGCCTGAATCAATTGTTGAACATTATCAGGCTGCAAACCTCCAGCCACAAACAAGACAATGCCGTGATCTCTCGCCCACTTCGCATAGGTTGGAATCCGCTCCCAAGCGAAGGTATGACCAGAACCACCAACATATTGAGGATCATACGTATCGAGTAATATAGCATCTATTGTGTGCACGTAACTATTAAGTGTCGTTAACGTGGTATCATCCACTTCGGTACCCGACTCATTTTTCGGGAAGGAAAAAGCTTTGAACACTTCAGTCTGCCAACGTTGTTTCACCTGCTCACAGAAGGCCGGCGTTTCCTGTCCATGTAGCTGTATCACGTCTAATTGTACCGCGTCCATGACGTATTCAAGCTCTTCCAATGTAGGATTAACAAATACCCCGGTTAACTTCGGTCGATCCAATGTCGTCCACGCAAGCAATACTTGTTTTAATTCAGCAGCCTGCTCGGGCTCAATGCGGCGACGGGATTTAGCAAAAACAACACCAATATAATCAACAGGCAAGTTTATCATCGATTTTAGCACTTCAACGTCCTGAAGTCCACAAATTTTTACGGCCGCAGCCGGTTGTTTATGCAGATTCATGTCTCTGCTCCCCGTACCGTCGTTCGTATATTCATTCATCATCGAGAACCCATTAATTCGTTCACAGCCGCTTCAACATCATCTTTACGCATCAGATGCTCCCCAACGAGAATTCCGTGAACACCCGCTGTAATTAGTTCCTCCAACCGTTCAGCACCATCAATACCACTTTCGCTGATGAGTGTCACCCCTGATGGAATCAACTTCATGAGATCTAGCGTTGTATTCAGACTGGTCTCGAATGTTTTCAGGTTCCGATTGTTAATCCCGATAAGCGTTGCCTGCGGTATCTCCAATACTTGCTCTAGTTCAGCTTGATCATGCACTTCAATTAAAGCATCCAGACCTATACTTTTGGCAAAATCCAAGTAACGTCGAATCTGATCTTGTGTCAGTATACTTGCAATCAGCAGAATAGCATCTGCTCCTAGCAGTCTTGCCTCGGCAATCTGACGCTCATCTATAATAAAATCTTTACGAAGCAATGGAATGTTCACAGCTTGGTGGATCTCCTTCAAATACGCTGCACTTCCTTGAAAATAAGAAACATCTGTGAGTACAGAGATACAATCTGCTCCAGCTCGTTCATAAGCTAATGCAATGTTCACCGGATGAAAGTCCGGTCGAATTAATCCTTTGGACGGGGAAGCCTTCTTCACTTCGGCAATAAGCCCCAGTCTCCGGTTACGCCGCTCTGCTAACGCCCGTTCAAACCCACGTGTTACTGGCAACTGCTCAATCTCTTTAAGCGCCTCATCCATGTTAAATGTTTGTGAGAGCACTTCGACTTCCTGCTGTTTGGTTGCAACGATTCGATCAAGATACATGACTGTACGCCTCCGTTGTGTATATTAACTGTTCCAGTTTCCCAGCAGCTTTCCCTGTATCTACAGCCTCAGCAGCCATAGTCACACCTTCCGCAATGCTATCCGCAAGACCAGACACATAGATACATGCTCCAGCATTAAGCAAAACAACATCACGATACGCGCTCCGCTCTCCCTGGAAGATCCGTTTAATAATTTCGGCATTTTGGACTGCATCTCCTCCCAGTACCGCTTCAAGTGGATGCAAGTTTAAGCCCATATTGCGTGGATCAATGTCATACGTATGCACTTCTCCATTTCTTAACTCCGATACTTGCGTAGGTGCAGAAATACTGATTTCATCCAGACCATCATGACTAGCAACTACCAATGCTCTCTTTAAGCCCAGACGATTCAAAACCTCAGCAATCATCGGTGTGCGGCTGCGGTCGTACAGACCAAGCAATTGGCGGTCTGCGCCAGCAGGGTTCGTTAATGGTCCGAGCATATTAAAGATTGTACGCACACCCAGCTCTTTGCGCGGTGCAGCTGCATGCTTCATTGATGGATGATACACTTGAGCAAAACAGAAACATATTCCAATCTCATCAAGACATTGTCTCGCTTGCTCTCCATTCAGATGAATATTAACCCCTAACGCCTCAAGCACATCCGCGCTGCCTGCTTTACCTGATGCAGAACGATTGCCATGTTTGGCAACCCGAACAGAAACTGCTGATGCTATAATTGCCGAAGCCGTGGAGATATTAAATTTGTGAATACCTGAGCCACCTGTACCACAAGTATCTAACAGCCCATTACCATCGGTAAGAATTCTGCCACCTTGACCACGCATAGCCTCGGCAAAACCAGTAATTTCATCCACGGTTTCACCTTTCATCCGCAGCGCCATCAGCAAACCTCCGATTTGAGCCGGAGTAGCCTCGCCTTTCATAATGGAGTACATCAGGTCACGTGCTTCTGCTTGCTGGAGATCGTGTCCCTCCAAAATTTTAGCCAGACCTTGTTTCATCCCCTCTTCCGATTGAGGCGTTGAAGTCAGTTGCTGTAAGTTATCATTCATTACAGGATTTATGTTCATATCCGGTCTCTCCTCTCTCAGTTTTCTGCGACGCCTGCTGGACTGACAAAATAATCAGCATTGGCAAGTTTCAATCCATGATGTTTGCTCTTGACTGGGAACATCGCTTCCGCTGTCCGAATCGCCTTGAGTAACGCTTTGGCTTTATTCACCGTCTCTTCATATTCCTTCTCAGGCACAGAATCCCATACAATTCCCGCTCCAGCCTGTACATAAGCTTTTCCCTTTTTGAAAATAATGGTTCGGATCGTGATACAAGAATCCATATTGCCCGAGAAACCAAGATAACCGATCGCTCCCGCGTATGCCCCACGTGCCTCACGCTCAAGCTCCGCAATAATTTCCATTGCCCGCAGTTTCGGTGCACCAGATACAGTTCCCGCAGGCAGACAGGACAGAAATGCATCGAAGAAATCCTTATCTTCTCTAAGCTCACCTGTCACATTCGATACCATGTGCATAACGTGAGAGTACCGCTCGATTTCCATAAACATGTCACACTTTACGGTGCCAAAGTTGGATACCCGTCCCAGATCGTTACGACCCAAGTCAACCAGCATTAAATGCTCTGCACGCTCCTTCTCATCTTGTAGCAGATCTGCTGCAAGTGCACGATCTTCACTTTCCGTTGCGCCTCTTGGACGTGTGCCAGCTATCGGTCGTGTCGCCACTCGATTTCCATCTATTTTAACCAACGCCTCAGGCGAGGTTCCTACGATAATTTCATCATCCATCTTCAGATAGTACATATAAGGTGATGGATTCAACGTTCTCAGCACTCTGTATACGTGAAGCGGAGAAACTTCGGTATCAATGTGAAAACGCTGGGATAGCACCACTTGAAAAATGTCTCCTGCGCGGATGTACTCTTTAGCCTGCTCCACATTGCCAATAAATTGTTCTTTCGTCAGATTGGAACGAATATCCCCTAGCTCAACATCACCTGGAATCGAACGAGGATTCAAGTTTTCACCAGGGCCTTGTTGCTGCAAACGCTCCGCAGCCTGCTCCAGCTTCTCAGAAGTCAGTGCGTAAGCTTGGCGTATTTCATCATCCGTAGCTCCATCTCTTACATGCACATTACCTACAAGCAGCATTTGTTGCTTCACATGGTCAAAAACGATAATCTGATCACAGAACATAAAGCGAATATCATCCATATTGAGATCATCCAGCGCGTGAGCTGGAAGCTTCTCATAATATTGCAGAAGGTCGTATCCGAAAAATCCAATCGCTCCGCCTGTAAATGGAGGAAGCTCATCATCTTTAGGACTACGGTACTTTCGCAAAAGAGCCTTCAGCTCTTCAATCGGCTTACCAGGAAGCTCCCGAGTATGCCCTGCCTCTTCTACTACGATTCGGCCTTTTTTGGCGGAAATCATCAGGAACGGATCTGTACCGACAAAGGAATATCTCGCCCATTGAATTCCACCCTCGACACTTTCCAACAGAAACGCTCGGTCATTGTCGGCATAACGGCGGAAGATTCGGATTGGCGTCTCCATGTCAGCCAAGATCCGTTTAACAACGGGAATCAGATTATATTCATTTGACATTTTCAGTACTTGATTAACGTTTGGCGTTATCATTAGATCACGTCCTTTCAGATTAGGTACATATATACAAAAAAACCTCTACCATCAGGTAGAGGTTTGGTTATAAGCTGTATTCAACAAGTTCGTGTTTTATAAATAACAAGTCCCTATACATCTTTTGCCGGATTCATCAGGTTATCGGTAGATTAAACGTACATCCATTATACACATGTTCCGTTCAGGTACACTGAATCAAATCCATTCATCTATGATAATACTCATAGAATCTGTCTCAATTTGAACAGGTTATACCAAAACAAAACGATGTCACTGGACACGTCTCTTTCCCTAATCCTGTAATCCTATAGCGCGACGTACCGCGAATCAGTTGACCGGCCTATGTTACTCCGGCTACCACCCGCTGGACTCTGCTATTACTCCACTAGCTCAGCTGCTCTCAGCTCAATCTAAACTCTACTCAACTGCTTCTCACTATACATGATTCCATTCGGTTTGACAACCACTGGAATTATGAACCGGAAGGTGCTGCGAGATCTGGACGCAATGCCTGCGCACCATTCAGGTATACATGATTAATTTCATTCTGGGCTTTGGCTGTGTTCACATGCACCATAAAACGAATACATAGTGGCAATGCCCCTTCTACTGGAACCTCCAGTGCGCACATTAGCGGCACAAGCTCCCAGCCTTCCAACTGGCGAATGGCTTTTGCAGGAAAAGCTGCATCCAAATCTCCCGTCATTGTGATCCAGACACTACAGATATCTTCCGGCGTAATATCATTACGATCTACGATCTCTTGTAACAATATTGCCGTCTCCTGCAAAATATGTTCTTCGGTGTTATGCGTGACTGTTGTAGCCCCGCGAATTCCGCGTGTCACCATGTTGTTAATCTCCCTTCTTAAGCAATTCAATCACTTCCATGACAGTTGACACAGGCACGTCTTTTTCAATTCGAGCTGCACCAATACGTTCAGGAATAATGAAGACCATATGTCCTTCACGGAACTTCTTGTCATGCATCATCGCTTCCATTAATGCATCTGTACCTAGATGACTCGGCAAAGTTACAGGAAGACGCAAGGCACGAAGCATACGAACCGTATCATCATACAGCCCTGCTGGGGCTCCCAGCTTCTCTCCAAGCAATGCTGAGCCAGCCATACCAATCGAGATTGCTTCACCATGCAGGAATTCGCCGTATCCAGCAATTGCTTCAATAGCGTGACCAATCGTATGACCCAGGTTTAGCAGCGCTCGTTCTCCATTTTCGCGTTCATCTCTAGATACAATCTCTGCCTTAATTCCGCATCCACGCTCAAGTCCATAGCCAAGTGCCTCTGGATCTAATGCGAGCAACTGCTCTGCATGCTCTTCACACCAACGTGCGAACGCTTCGTCACGAATCAAGCCATGCTTCAGCATCTCGGATAAACCAGCAGATACATCACGAGGTTGCAACGATTGCAGTGTATCTACATCATAGAGCACGAGCTCCGGCTGGTGGAAAGCACCGATCATATTTTTGGCAAGCGGATGATTGACTGCAACCTTACCGCCTACACTGCTGTCATGAGCCAGTATCGTTGTTGGTACTTGAACGAACTTGATTCCACGCATATATGTAGCTGCAACGAATCCAGCCAGATCACCTACCACGCCACCGCCTAAAGCAATTATCGCTGAGCTTCGATCTAGCTTGCCTTCAATTGCAGCTGTCATCATATCTTGGTAAACGGATAGTGACTTCGATGTTTCACCAGCAGGAACAACGGCTGAGACAACTGTAAATCCAGCCGTGCTCAGCGTTTGTTCAAGCGTGGACAAATATTTAGGAGCCACATTTGCATCCGTAATAATTAATAGCGGGCTCTTCTTCGTTAGACCATACTGCTCAAAAAAGTGAGGTGCTTGTGCCAATAAACCAGAACCAATCAGAATCGGGTATGATCTTTCCTCCAATTGAACTGTTAACTGGCGCATTTTAGTAGTTCTCCAATTGAGCTTGGTAGCTTGCAACGTTCGCGCGGATTTCCTCCATGGAGTCTCCACCGAACTTCTCTAGGAACGCTTTTGCAATCTCCCATGCAACCACATGCTCCATAACAACACTTGCTGCTGGAACTGCACATGCGTCGGAACGCTCAACCTGAGCTGAAAAAGCTTCCTTGGTATCGATATCCACGCTCTGAAGCGGCTTATAAAGAGTTGGAATTGGCTTCATTACGCCTCGTACAACGACAGGCATGCCGTTAGTCATACCACCTTCGAATCCACCCAAACGATTCGTTGCACGATGGTAGCCACGCTCATCCGTATGCATAATCTCATCATGCACTTGGGATCCACGAATCGTACCAGCTTCGAACCCGATACCGATTTCTACCCCTTTAAATGCATTAATGGACATTACACCTTGAGCAATTCGGGCATCCAATTTGCGGTCATATTGTACATGACTACCGAGTCCAATAGGTACACCTTCAACGATACATTCAACAATACCGCCGATCGAGTCGCCTTCTTGTTTGATTTGATCAATGTATGCTTCCATCTTCTTCTCCGTCTCTGCGTCCGTTACACGTACTGACGAAGCTTCTGTTACCTCGATCAATTCATCGATTGGCAGATCACGATACGGAGCCTCAATCTCTCCAATACGTAGGACACGTCCAGCAACTTTGATTCCGA
This sequence comes from Paenibacillus tundrae, assembly GCF_036884255.1. NCBI lineage: Bacteria > Bacillati > Bacillota > Bacilli > Caryophanales > Paenibacillaceae > Paenibacillus > Paenibacillus tundrae. Next base: position 4,145,217 of record NZ_CP145605.1, read on the forward strand.
ATTCTGCTAGAAATTGTCGTGCAATTGCACCACATGCTACACGTACTGTAGTCTCACGTGCACTAGAACGCTCTAGCACGTTACGTAAGTCCTTCAGGTTATATTTGAGTCCACCGTTAAGATCAGCGTGTCCTGGACGTGGACGATGCACACGACGCTTCTCTTCGTCACTGCCTTCGATTGGCTCGATGTTCATAATCTTCTGCCAGTGCTTCCAGTCATTATTTTCAACAACAAGTGCTACAGGTGCTCCTGTCGTATATCCATGGCGAATTCCACCAACGAACGTTGCCTGATCCTTTTCAATTTGCATCCGGCGTCCACGACCATATCCTTTTTGGCGGCGGTGAAGCTGGAAGTTCAATTCTTCAAAGTCAATATTCAGATTGCTCGGCAATCCTTCAATAATAGCTGTCAATTGGGGTCCGTGCGTTTCCCCTGCGGTCAAATAACGTAAACTCATAATACGTTCCCCCTTTAAACTGTTAAACTGCACATTGCTAAAATCCCATAATTTCTTTGCTCATTATAGTATAGCTGACCCGCTTTGACAAGAAAGCACACGTTTTCTTGCACCAAAACGAACTTTCGACTCCGTTCATTGTTCTGAATTATTGTACTGCTCTTGCTTCATTTCTCCCTGCTTTGCAAAATAACCGCCTGAGCGTACACATGAACATGTGTAACCCAGACGGTTATGAACAATATCTAGTCATTACGAAATGAACTTATTTCTTGCGATAAAAGAATGTTTCTGCTGTCTCCAAGCCATACTGCCCAGGAGAGAAAATCTGCTCCGTACTACCCACGAATAAAACACCGCCTGGACGCAAACTTGCTGCAAACTTGTGATACAACAGGTTTTTGGCTTCCTCGGTGAAATAGATCATTACGTTCCGGCACACAATCAGGTCGTACCCATCATCGAAACGATCCAACAACAGATTTTGCTTCACAAACTTAACCGAACTTTTGAGCTTCTCATCAATTCGGTACACCAAGCCATCCTGCTTGAAGTAGCGCTCAGCCGTTTCCTTAGGTACATCTTTGAGCGAACGCTCCATATAACGACCTTCTTTGGCTTTGGCAATTGCTCCTTCGTCCAAATCACTTGCTGTGATCGAGCTATCCTTGAGAATCCCCATCGTATCAAGAATCATAGCTAACGTATACGGTTCCTCACCTGTTGAACAAGCCGCACTCCATACCTTCGCTTTACGCTTGGAACCTACCAGTTCAGGTAAAATCTGATCCCGAAGCACTTCCCAACGATTCGGATTACGCCAGAATTCGGATACGTTAATCGTCATACGATCCAAAAATTCATAGAATAGGGACTTATCCTTCTGCATTGCATCAAAAAAAATAGAAAATGTATTAAATCCGTTTTTGTTGCGAAGTGTGGTCAGCCGTCTTTTCATCTGGCCTTCCTTGTATTGAGCAAGGTCAATGCCCGTGCTCTCTTTGATTTTACGAATGAATCCGGCATAATCCGGGTCTAGTTGTTGTTCCTGCTCCAGCATCGTATCACCCTTCTGGTTAATAAATTACAACCAGGCTGCGATGCTCTTGTCGTACGTTACCAATTCCTCAGAACTAAAGAAGTTTGCTGCTTCACGGGTAGCACTTTCCGGCGAATCTGCCCCATGAATTAGGTTATGCGGTGTGTGACTAGCAAAATCTCCACGAATAGTACCTGGAGCTGCTTCTTTCACATTGGTCTTGCCGATTACGATCCGTGCTAATGCCACGATATCGTCACCTTCCCAAACCATCGCAAATACAGGTCCAGATGTAATAAATCCAACTAATTCATCGAAGAACGGCTTGCCTTCATGCTCGGCATAATGTCGCTTAGCTTGATCCTCCGTCATCTGCACCAGCTTGCCCGCAACCATTTTAAACCCTTTGTCCTCCAGACGGCTAACAATACGCCCTATCAAACCACGCTGCACACCATCAGGCTTCACCATTAAAAATGTACGATCCATTGGCTCACTCCTCACTCACGGTTCAAAGTTATTTCAATATGTAGACGCAATCCCTTTGATTGTAACATACAAGTGCATTTCCTCCCAATGAGGATTGTCACTTCTACATTCGTGCATGAGTCATTCAACTGCCAATCCTGAATTCAATCGACACCTGAAATTAATGAGTACGTTTAACGACAAAATGAGCAATATCACGCAAATTTTTGCTGGTCTTGATGTTAGGCAGCTGATCCAGAGCATCGAGCGCTTTCTTCATATATCGGTCAGCGAGTGCTTCTGCTTTAGCAATTCCTTGACTTTGGCGAATCATTCCAATTGCATCTGATGCGCTTGCACGTCCGTCCTCGTGTTGAACACGAGTAATTTCTGCTAGTAGTGGTTCACGTAACTGCTGTTCTTGTAATGCATAGAGCACAGGTAACGTAATATTTCCCTGCTTCATATCACTGCCCGGAGGCTTACCCAATTGCTTCTCTGTTCCAACCAGATCCAGCACATCATCTTGAATCTGGAACGCCATGCCCACATTATACCCGTAGGTATATAGCAGAGAAGATACTTCCTTGGGTGCACGTGTCGCAAGAGCTCCCAATTGACAGCTCACTGCAATCAGCAATGCCGTTTTACGCCGAATACGAAGAAGATAATTACGAACACTTTGTCCAGTGTTAAAAAAGTCGCGAATCTGCTCCATCTCACCGATGGACATCTGAACCATTGCCTTGGCCAGAATACGATGAATTGCCGGGTCGGATAAACCAGCAGTCAGTTGGAGCGCTTTCCCATAAATATAATCCCCGGTGTACATAGCAATCCGATTATCCCACTTGGATTTCACTGTCGGCTTACCCCTACGAGTTGCCGCATTATCAATGACGTCATCATGTACAAGGGAAGCCGAATGTATCAATTCGAGCGGAACCGCAATGAGCTTTAGCCGCTCAATATCATATGTACCGTATTTCCCACCAAGCAGCACAAATACGGGGCGTAAACGTTTCCCACCTGCTTTGAGCAAGTGAAGCGAAGTTTCACTCAGCAACTTTTGTTCCCCTTGAACACTGCGATATAACTCTTTTTCAATGTAATCCATATCTTTTTTTAGCAACCCGAAAATATCTAATAGTTTCATTCGTTCACCCGTATCAGCGTATTGTCAGTCCAAAAATCCATGCTTACCTTCCCCTCCAGCAATTCCGGCCTGCAGGCATAACGAAAGCCCGGGCTCGCCGTCCCTACTTGTGTTCTATATGTCGTGCCACATTTCTTCGAATGCCATGACCGACATCCGGGATTTAAACTCTTCGACGTATTCTGAAACAAGGATACAGAAGTTGCCGGAGTATGGGTCAAGGCTGTGTGCCATCACAAGCATTCATCAGCACTCACCAATACCCCGGGTGCGGGGCGACAACCAGAAGCATAATCTTCTTACTAGCCACAGGGACATAGTTAGCTTCCAGTTGTTAACCCCGTTCATCCGGTTCTCCCCATCGCTTGAAGAGCTGATGCGGTATGCGCAGACTATCCAGCACTTTACCCACCAAAAACATAATCAACTCGTCCATACTCTGAGGTTTGTAATAAAAAGCCGGCATCGCCGGAATCATGCGCACACCTAATCTAGAGAGCTTCAACATGTTCTCCAAATGGATTGCATGCAGCGGCGTCTCTCGTGGAACGAGAATTAACGGTCTCGCTTCCTTCATCATCACATCAGCTGCGCGAGACATCAGATTATCAGATGACCCTTGCGCAATAGATGAGAGAGTTCCCATGGAGCAAGGCATAATAATCATACCCTCGGCAAGATAAGATCCACTCGCAATAGAAGCTCCAATATCGCTAACGGGATGGTAGATGATTGAGCCGGAGCGGCCCCCGAATTTTTCCTCAAGCACAGCGTCACGGCTCGTGATATCCCAGTCCATTTCTTCTTTTAACACACGCCAGCCCGCATTAGAAATCACGAGATGCACTGTGTAGTCCAGATCAAGTAACGTTTCAATCAGCCTAATGCCATAAATGCTTCCACTGGCTCCAGTAATACCAACGACGAGGCGTTTATTGTCCGGCTGCTGCATCGTTACTTCACCGCCAGATCAATCAAAGTGAACGTAAACACCACAAGGCTAAGCACACTGTTCATCGTAAAGAATGCCGTTTGAACTCGGCTCATGTCATTAGGTGATACGATGTAATGTTCATAGAATAGAATACCGTACGTAATCAACATACCCGCACCATACCACCAGCTGAGATCAGTCATTAACAAGAGTGCTAAGAAACCGATCGCCGTAATGATATGGAAGAGCTTTGCGATGTTCAATGACTTAATCAATCCAAAGCGAGAAGGAATGGAATGCAAGCCTTCTCCCTTGTCAAACTCCAGATCTTGACATGCATAGATGATATCGAAGCCTGCTGTCCAGAATACAATCGTAACGTAGAGTACAATAGCTGTCCAATCCATCGAACCCGTAACCGCGACCCAGCCCCCAAGTGGAGCAAGACCAATCGTCATACCAAGCACGATATGACATAGCCATGTGAATCGTTTGGTATATGAATACAGTACTAGCATAAATACAGCAATAGGCAACAATTGCATGGATAACACATTAAGATTGGATGATGCCCAGAATAACAATACAAATGAAACAATAATGAAAATAATAACTTCGCCGTTCTTCAGCAATCCAGCTGGAATAGCTCGCATTGCCGTACGTGGATTCTTGCCGTCAATGGCCTGGTCAATAATACGATTGAGGCCAAATGCTGCACTTCGCGCACCTACCATAGCTAGTAGTACCCAGAAGATTTGCATCCAGGACGGGAAGGTGCCATTGACTAACATGGAACCGAGAATAGCTCCCATAAAAGCAAAAGGTAATGCAAAAAGCGTGTGTTCAATCTTGATCATTTCTAAAAAGATACGAATTTTCCTAAACATGCTGATTCTCCTTGGTTCCAATATGCAGTGCCGCGATGCCTCCGGTCAGAGGATAGGCCTGCACTTGCTGTAATCCGGTTTCTTCAAAAATGCTCGCCAGTTCCTTTCTTCCCGGAAATAGTGCCAGCGAGTCTGGTAGCCATTTGTACTGCTCATAACGCTTAGCAAATAGCTTGGCCATATTAGGCAACATATGTTCAAAATAAAAATAATAAATGCCTTTAAAAGGTTGCCATGTTGGTTTGGATAGCTCTAGACATACCACCTTGCCTCCCGGCTTCACAACACGTTGCATCTCAGACAGAACCTGTCTCAGATCCGGTACATTCCGAAGACCAAAACCTATCGTCACGTAATCAAACGTATTATCGTCAAATGGAAGTGACATTGCATTTCCTTGCACAAGTGTGATCTGCTTGTCACGATTCACTGCATTAATCTTCGTTTGGCCTACCTCCAGCATGTTACTGCTGAAATCGAGACCATGCATGTGACCCGTTTCACTTGCTTCCGCCATGGCAAGCGTCCAGTCGCAGGTTCCGCAGCACAGATCAAGCCCTGTGTCTCCTTGGGACATGTTCATCTTTTTCATCGTGAACTTACGCCAAGCTTTGTGCCTACGAAAACTTAGGATATCATTCATGACATCATACTTACCCGCAATACTCTGAAAAACCGAATGGACAAATTCTTCTTTCGGTTTGGTCTCTGTGCTACCCATTCGTCTCCCCCTCAATCTTCCCTAACTACCGCATGTGAAGGCTGCAAATAGGTGAGGTAAGGTTCCAAAATCGTCTGCACTTCATGCAAACTTTCACCCTCCACCTTGTCTTGCAATAATTGCTGTATGCGGTGTGTGCTATTACGAAGCTTGTCCAGCAAGATTTCACCAATTCGATACTTCAAAACCAGTCCAGCCCACGCACGCATATCTGGCTCAGGTTGACGAAGAACCTTCCGTTCCTCATCACTGCCCTGCTCATTGATACTCCAGAAGGCATAACTGTAAACAAAGCTTTTCTCATCATTTAGCTTCTGCAATTCTGCCACAATGTTCTCACAAGTGCTAAATTCCGCAAGCAGATGCTTCCAGATCGACTGATCCTTTTCTCTGATTATGTCTGTAAAAGAAAGAAACAGCTGCATTTTCAGCTGTACCGTTTCACGTAAGTATTCATCAGGCGAAACGACGAGCTTCTTCATACGTTCATATAATGACATCTTACCCACGTTAACCTCAGCGACTGCACCACTAAGTTTACCAATCATTTCGATCCGGTTGGCATGGGCAAGCAATTGATAGAATCGACTACTGAAATAATCGCCAGCGAGCACATTCAACTGACGAGATCGCATCTCCTGTTCTCTACGTGCTCCGGATAAAGTATCAATACGATCATGCGTATCCATGGCCAACTGAACGAGCGAGGTAGCTAGAGCATAAATTTCATCATGCTGCTTCTCATCTGTGCGGCTCACAAACACCTGCAACAGACGCGCTCGGCTATCCGGAAACGGTGGTATTTCCGTATGTTGTCGAATCATGTCGTAATCCGTATATTTTTTTGCTAGTTGGGGTACGCGATATGAATTCATTCTCCAGCCTCCGAGACTTTGCATTGTTAAACCTTTTTCTGCACTACAATCTTATATATTATAGCATATGTTTATCGGACACGCACTGAATCCTGCTATTCTATTACCCCTGGTTCAACATTTCGAACTGCTTCCTCCAGAGTTCCGTCACCATAATATGAAACCAGGCTTTTAATTCGTCAGATAACGCTGGACTATTCCAATTTCGCAGGCTATCAATTGCTTCCATCGGCCATTCATTGCGGCGAATATCCGCGGCAAGCAACAGATGTTGTTTATGCAGCCATTCATCCTCGGCCATAACACGAAGCAATACTTGTTCCACATTGTCCAAGCTCCGAAAACTCAGCTCGGCAATCGCAGCCATGTTGGCGTATATTTCACTATAGCTTGTTCCCGTTCCAATTACCTTTAAGTCGAGTTTCAAAATGGATTGCTTCCATTCTACTCTTGCGATGGGAGTTGTTAAATGCATAGAATTTAGCACATCCACCAAATTTTCATCGGATAATTCGTCTGGTGCTTTTGTTGCTGTGACTGGCAGTACGTGATCCTCGCCCCATGTACGTATATGTAAATTCTGTATCGCCACCAGCAGAAAAACTGCTGCAACCGTTGCTAACACTGAAGTGGTAAGGATCATTCCGGGTTTCATAAACGCCTCCCTGCCCTCACCTGTTAGTGTAGTCTGTCCGGTAAAGGCTCATACCTCATTGTACAATGAAAAAAAGCAGGCTATGCCTGCAATTTTCATTATTCGGACTGAATTTCACCATGCTTGGTAATCAGCGTAGCTTTGCCCCGGATTTTGATAGCAGAAGTATGATTCGTGAATTGAGCAAACATTACTTCTCCCTTGTCGAGCTTCTCTGTATGGTGAAAACGCGTGTCCTGGCCCCGAGTTAAGCCGATTACCTGTACACCGTTCTCTTCCGCTCGAATGACAATATAATCACTGCCGGTTGGATGGTCCATCACGTAACGTCCCCTCTCCTAGTTCAATAGCGTTAATGATGATTAAAATCGTTGCATTTGTCAACAGAGTCCTATCCATATGAAACGCAACAATTATTCAATGACGGGTCATACTACAAAATATCTAGTTACAGAAAGGAGAATTACTCTTGAAATACACTCCAGCAACACTAACAGAAGAACATGTGCACCAGATTCAAGAGGTTGAACAGCATCTCTCTGATGCCGCAGGCAAAGAACTGATTTTAATCGCTTATAGCCTGCAGCCAGAAGAAACGAATCCGTCAGACAGCCGTTCAGATCCACTTTAAAAGGGCAAAAGAAAAGGCCGTGAACAAGTCACGGTCTTTTTGTCGACATATGGAATATGTAGAAATCTTATTTAATTCCGTCTTTGAGCGCTTTACCTGGTTTGAATGCAGGAATTTTGCTCGCAGGAATTTCGATTTCTTCACCTGTTTGCGGGTTACGTCCTTTACGAGCAGAACGTTCGCGAACTTCGAAGTTCCCAAAACCAACCAATTGTACTTTGTCTCCGCTTTGAAGAGCCTCAGAGATTGCTTCGAACACGGCATCAACCGCTTTCGTTACATCCTTTTTGGACAGTTCAGTAGCTTCAGACACGTGTGTAATCAAGTCTGATTTATTCATTTGTTTTTCACCTCCTGAATCAATGTCCTGAATGTTATACTGTGTTTCCGTTTTATCGCGAAATATACGTTCATACGCAAAAAATCTACGTACATCTTGAGCGTGATGAACACCATTCTCCGCTTGCGGTTAACAGTTCTTTCCGGCAGAATGCCGCCTGAAACCAAGCGCGCTCCATACGCGGAACAAATTTTATACTAATACAGACAGCACACAATTTCAAGTGCGGTTGCGGTTTAACACGTAAAATGTAACGGCCAAGGCCAGGACAAGAACGCCACCTTTTACAATATCGTGTGTAAAATACTGTACATTCATCATCGTCAAACCATTGACCAATACACCAATTAAAACCGAACCTATAAATGTTCCAATCACGTTTGGTTTCCCCGCACCAAACACAGAGAACCCTACAAATACAGCCGCTACGGATTCCATTAACAACGGAGAACCAGCATCAATCTGACCGGAACCAACCTTGGATGCATAGATAATACCACCGATTGCAGCAAACACACCTGCTGCCACATAGGCGAGTGTTCTTACCTTTTTCACCTTGATTCCAGACAATCTAGCAGCCTCTTCATTCCCCCCCGTAATGTACATTTGACGACCATACTTCGTATACGTTAAAAAGATGTGAACGCCGATTACCGCAATGAGCAAAAGGATAACCGAAATCGGCATCCCTAGCCATTTTCCCTGTCCAATCTGCAAAAACGTTGGGTCCATCTCCCCCGCAGCTTTGCTTCCATCCGGAAATTGCATGTGGTTATAGATGGTATAGCCTTGTGCGTACGTTTTGTGAATCCCGCCGATGATATACATCATGGCTAGTGTAGCCAGTAGATCAGGGATACGGAGTTTCACAATAAGCAGTGCATTAAGAAGACCAATGACAGCGCCGATCACCAGCGGAACGATGATAACAACGGCTAACGGTTGTTGGTACCAGATCATCAAAGAGGCAGTAACCACCGTCGTTAGTGATACAGTTGCGCCAACAGAAAGGTCGAATCCATCCACAATTAGAGATAATGTGACACCAATCGCCACGAACGTCACGATCGAGATGGAACCTAGAATATCGGTTAAGTTGCTGTACGTAAAGAAATAAGGCAATTTAATGCCGAAAAATGCAATAACACCAATAATAACGATAATTGCTCCGTAACGGAACGCAAAATCTAATGATTTGTCCTTCATGCTTGCACCTCTTGTCCACCGCTTGCATAATATAGCAGCTGTTCTTGGTTAGTTTCGCCTCGTTTGAATTCCTTTACAATCTCACCTTCACACATCACAGCAATCCGGTCTCCAATGCCAAGTCCTTCATCCAATTCGCATGTGAAATAAATAACTGCTTTTCCTGCAAGAGCAAGTTGGTTAATGATCCGAAAAATATCACTTTTAGCTCCGATGTCTACCCCTTTTGTTGGCTCATCAAATATAAATACATCGGCCTCCGCGTTTAGCCATTTGCCAATGGCTACCTTCTGCTGGTTACCGCCACTTAAATACTTAACCTCCTGACGAACAGAAGAGGTCTTAATACCAAGTTGCTGAATTAATGATTCCGCGTTCTCCTTTTCCCTTTTACGACTCACAAAACCAAGCCGACTTAACCTGCTAAGCAACGGTAAGCTTAAGTTGCGTTCAACATTCTCATGAATCAGGACACCCTGCTTACGACGTTCTTCAGGCACAGAGACGATTCCCAGTGCCGCAGCATCAGCAGGTTCAGCCATCCTAAGCTTGTTATTGTTCAACCGTATCTCGCCTGCCTCCAGCCGATCTGCTCCAATTAAGAGACGTGAACATTCCGTCTTGCCTGCACCTACAAGACCTACCACAGCAAGCACCTCACCGCGGTGTACAGATAGATCAACGCCTTTAACCTTCAGCCCACGACGGAGTCCACGCGCTTCAAGCAACAGATCACCGATTGGTGCCTCAGTCTTAGGAAATTCTTCATCAAAGGACTTACCCAACATCTGAGTAACCAGATCGTTAATCGTCAATCCATTGGTATCCCCCGTAAACACATGCTGACCATCTCTCATCACCGTCACTCGATCACAATGACTCGTGACTTCAACAAGGCGGTGAGTAATGAAAATACATGCGACTCCGCGATCCTTCAGCAAATGCACGATACGAAAAAATGCATCCGTCTCTTCCTGACTAAGGGGGGCAGTCGGCTCGTCAAAAATAATAACCTTGGCTTCTTGAACCAAGATACGCGCGAGCAAAATCATCTGTTTCTCCGCAAGTGTAAGGTCGGCCACTTTCTTGTGCACAGAAATGTCTGCTCCCAATTGCCTCAACACCTCGCTAGCGCGCTGCTGCAGTTTTCGCGGACTCTTCCACCATCCCCCAGCAGAAGAGGCAAGTTGATCTAACATAATATTCTCTGCTGCGGTTAATTGAGGCACTAGGGCTGCATCCACTTCTTGATACACACAGTGGATCCCCTGGCTTTTGGCATCACCAGGAGAGTTCAAGCGTAGGATCTGGCCGTTCAGGTTAATCGAGCCCTGATCTAGCGGATAAGCACCGGAAAGAATCTTCATTAATGTACTCTTTCCGGCTCCATTAGCTCCAAGAAGTGCATGAATCTCTCCACCTTTTACAGCGAAATTCACATCTTTAAGTGCAGGAACGCCAGCAAACTGTTTATGGATATGTTCCATTGTCAGCAGAATAGATGCCGTTGTCATGATGTGTACCTCCAATCACTTCCTATGGGTGTATTTGTTGTTTTCTTTTTTATTCGTTAGAGCTTACTAACCTATATTCATCTGATCTTCTGTTGCTGGAAAAAGCGCGCCTCTCGGCGCGCTCGACTAACGCTTGTTGATTGCTATTAAGGAACATCTGGAGCAGGCTTATTTGGCAGTAATGCCGTAATCCTTCATCCAATCCTTGATACCCTGCGTACTTCCACCCCAGCCTTCTACATACTCTGACAGCTCCGAAGTAGAAATTTGTTTCTCAGGCAATGCTTCACGTTGTACATAAACCGGATTGAGCACCACTGCATCCTCTGTCTCGTCACCATTAATCTTCTGGTAAGCGTATCGAACTTGTACTCGTCCAATGTCCGTTGGATCAACTGCTGCGGATGCAACCCATGGATTTTTAGGGTCTTGGATCATTTGCAAGTCCTCATCACTCATATCGATACCATAAACTTTAATTTCATCGCGACCAGCTTGTTGAATTGCACGTGCTGCACCTTTAGCAAATTCATCCCATGCTGTCCACACTGCTGTAATTTCACCTTTTGGATATTGCTTCAGAATGGCTTCCATTTTTGCTTGAGTGTCAAGCGCTGGATTTTGAGCTGAGCCAAATGTAGCAATTTCTTTAATGTGAGGATTTTCATTCATGAACTTAGCGTAAGATATTTGACGGCGTTCCATCGGTGCAAATCCAGCTACCCATACTTTAACAATATTGCCTTGACCGTTGATGTCCTTTTTCATTTGTTCTAATGTGAGCTCAGCCATCTTCTGATCATCCTGAGACAGCACTGTAGCACCTGGAACGCTAATATCCGCATCAAATACAACAACTGGAATGTTTTGTTCTACAGCCTTTTTGACACCTGGTTCAAGCAACGAATCACCATGATCCGTCAGAATGGCATCAAACTTTTGGTTAATCGCACTATCGAGCAATGATACCATTTTCGCTTTATCGTTATCGGCAACAAACGTCGTCAGCGTGCCGCCGAATTTTTCAATTTCTTCCCGAACACCTTGTACGTATTGTTGTGAGAATGTACCTGTGTTGAATTCCATAATCAGAGCAACCCGTTTACCACTTAGCGGGCCAGTGACTGCTTCAGTCGCAGGCTTGTCCTCCGCTCCAGAAGCTGGTGTTGCTGCTGGCTCTTTTTTGATTCCGCATGCGGACAGTGCCAATGTAAACACGAGCAGTACACTTAACCAAACCCATTTCGTAGCTTTTCTCTTCATCTCTATTCCCCCTAGTCATTCTCTCTCTCTGTGATCTTGATCACAATAGTTGAATATTAATATAACGGCTAATCCCTAGTATGTAAATGGGTTTTAGTAATTTAAAGCTAAAACTCGCTAAGTTTTTTTTCGTAAAATCTGAACTTCCATCCAAATCCTCCAGAATCAAGAAAAAGCACAGTAAAAAGACCGCAAGGCATCCCTTGCGGTCTTTGATTTTACAGTATGATGGCGATTAATCCGCCTGATCCTTCGTTAATAATTCTTCCGAGCGTTTCTTGTAGCTTATAGCGTGCATTATCCGGCATCATAGCAATCTTGCCCTGAATGCCTTCTCTCACAATAGAATGCAATGAACGTCCGAACATATCTGAATCCCATACCTTGATCGGATCATTTTCGAAGTCCTGCATCAGGTATCTCACCAGTTCCTCGCTCTGTTTCTCCGTACCGATAATAGGTGCGAATTCAGACTCCACATCGACTCTAATCATATGGATCGAAGGTGCGGTTGCCTTTAAGCGAACTCCGAATTTAGTCCCTTGACGAATCAGTTCAGGTTCATCCAACGCCATCTCAGCCAGAGAAGGTGCCGCAATGCCGTAGCCGGTCGTTTTGACCATCTCCAGTGCCTCAGCGAAGCGATCATACTCTCTTTTGGCATGAGAGAACTCTTGCATCAGTTGTAACAGATGATCTTTGCCTCGAATCTCGATCCCCACAACTTCCACGAGGATCTGATCATACAACTCATCCGGCGCATACAGATCAATCTCAGCTACACCCTGACCCATATTCATTCCGCTCAGTCCAGCGCGGTCAATGAATTCGTATTCCATGAACTGAGCTACTACTCGATCCACATCACGCAGTCGACGAATATCCTTCACAGTGTCACGGACAGAATTTTCATAGTTGCTACGCAACCAGTGTGTATCATTCAGTACCATAACCCAGCTCGGTAAATTCACATTCACCTCATGTACTGGGAATTCATACAATACTTCACGAAGAACACCTGTCACATCGTCTTCCGTCATTGTCGCTGCACTCAGCGTCATCACTGGAATGTCGTATTTCGCTGCAAGCTCGTTACGCAATTGAAGTGCCTCTTCACTGCGCGGACGAGTAGAGTTGATGACGAGCACAAACGGCTTACCCACTTCCTTCAGTTCAGCAATAACACGCTCTTCGGACTCTACATAGGAACTCCGTGCAATCTCAGCGATTGTACCATCTGTTGTAACAACAACGCCCAGTGTAGAATGTTCCTGGATAACTTTCCGTGTGCCAATCTCTGCCGCTTCCTGGAACGGAATTGGCTCATCGAACCAAGGTGTAGAGATCATACGTGGGCCATTCTCATCCTCGTATCCCTTAGCTCCCTCTACAGCGTAACCTACACAGTCCACAAGACGTACATTGACATCCAATCCTTCGGCGACTTTGATCTGAACTGCGTTATTTGGTACAAATTTCGGCTCGGTGGTCATGATCGTTTTACCTGCTGCACTCTGTGGAAGTTCATCCACTGCACGGGCACGATCAGCCTCACTTGCGATGTTAGGCAGTACGATTGTTTCCATGAATCGTTTAATAAATGTTGATTTCCCCGTCCGGACTGCGCCGACAACCCCGAGATAGATATCCCCTCCGGTCCGCTCAGCAATGTCCTTAAAAATGTCTACTTTCTCCAATGAAATCCCCTCCCTAAATTACTCCGAAGGAAAAATGCTAAAGAGCATCCGCTTCGTTTTTTCAATCAGAAGACTGAAATCCCTGCAACGGTAGAGCCGCCTTTGTGAGTGCCCGGAAGTCGTCCGCCGCCGAACGTTGCATTCTGATGAAACCGGCGAAAGCGGCGTTAACTCGTACATGCAATTGGACTAGTATCATCTTATGTATCCGTATGCAGCATTATGACGCGTATTTTTGTTTTTTTCTTAAGGTTTTTGTCCTTAGAAAATTGCCCGGCTCCCGGACTGCGCGTCTTTATTACAATCTACCTTATGAGCGCTGTGCAATATTTATGACGCTTCGTTTTATTGGATTTCAGTGAATTTCATTGGAGATGCCTAACAGTCAAAGAACCCCGCTTTATTCGAACCAACGTATGCCAAAAAGGAGATATTCCTTGGACTGGAACTCTCCCTTTTAGGTGAAACCTATCTCATATAGATTACAATGAATTACTTTTTGCTACAGGAGCATTGCTCTCCCAAGCATAAGTGACTGATTTGACAGGGACAAAATATGAGTGTTCCAACAGATAATCACGTACGTCCATTGTCTCAGTAGGCGACTCTTCTGATTTCTCCACAGCCTGCATAATGTCAAAAGCATAATCCACATATACATTGCCTGCCTCATCTACCATAAAGGGCAGCTCTTGCCCTGAATACACACTATTAAGTGTTACCTCAGGTGCGCCAGCAACAGCAGCTTCTTTCATATCTACACCATGCAGACCAGGGTATAACTCTTCTCCTACAGGTAACTTGCCATTATGTACGGACTTATACTGGTTAACCATTCGTTGTACATCATTAACCTTCTGCACAGTCTGCAGATCCATAACTTTGATCGTTGGCTTTACCTCTTCATTCTGTATTAAGAAGTAAGCGCTACCACCGTTCTCAAAAGCCGTTACCGGTATTTCATCGATGTACCCTTGCTGCTTCAGCTTAGCGAGATCAACTCTGAACTTTTCGAATTTGGGCGTTTCCTCACCCGCATTAAGGATAGGTAATATTCCCTGATCTTGCTGAAAGGCTTCCACTGCAAGCTGTATTCGGCTAACACTTTCCCGATAGGCGACTTTGGGATCTGCACCACTTTGGGATTGATACATACAGCCACTACCCACTAAAGCAAATAACAGAAACAAGAATAAAGCGCTAATGTGCCGTCTTCTTCTACTCCACTGCGTGTTAGACGAGTTCTTGATCATCCGTATCCTCCTTGGATCTCATGCATGAAGTACAACGTAATTAACCAAAAAAATATTAAACTATCTGGCTGTTAGAATAAGTTTAGAACCAGTCATCATCTTCCTGTTGCTGACGCTCCAGTTGTTTACGAATCGCGGCTTTGAGAGGATCTTCAGGCACGTGAACAGACAATGAAGCCCCGACCTTGGCTTGGCAGGCCAGTCTCGTTCCTTGTTCCAATAACTGCCCCAGTTTACGTTTCTCTGCATCGGTCGGAGGGTACAACGCATGGGCATAGTCTTCATCGACTCTCACTTTACACATCAGGCAAGCCGCCTTCCCATCACAACGCGTCGTTATTTTTACGCCTGCACGGCGTGCGGCATTCAGTAAGGTTACGCCTGCTTTCAAACGAATACTTTTCTGATCAGGCAAAAATGTAATGATCTGCTCCATGTGCTCCCTCCTTTCTATTACGCATGCCAATCAAACCCGATAAGTTCACTAACTTCGGATCGAAAACGACTTGTCCACACATTTTGCTCACTGAGTAAAAGCATGAGGGATTGATGTTCATGTGGCTGCTTCCGAATCTGCTTCGCAATTGCTTCATACCGATCCACGCGTCCCCTCAATACGTTGAATAACAATTCATGAGCTAGCGGCATTAGTTTAACTGTGAATGCACCCATCTGAACACAAGGCGCATGCGCAGCGAGTAAACGATCAATTTCTACCCGATACCAGCTCTTTCTTGCCCATATCTCAAAACCACCGACTAGTTCCAACGCACATTCTCCCACCTGGTAATGGCTAAGTAAGGAAGCGTACGGGCCTGTCTTATCGATCTGTGGTTCGTCCAGAATTGTCCCAGGTGCAGTTCTATGTAACATTTTGGCCGCAGCAATATCCGCATAAATATCAATGTCTCTTGGCGCCTGTTGCAATTCTACCTCTTGCAATAGCAGCCCACAACTCCCTCCGAGCAGCCATGTGAAGGGTAATTTACTCCAGACCTTCGCGATTTCCAGCAGAGCAGCATGTAATTCCGGATAATCCGCTGTTCGTTCCCCCGTTTTATTCAGCTCCATCCGGGCTCACCTTCTTTCATCCGTGTTCATTGTGTCAGTTCTTATGATGTGCTTATTCGGATGTTATCCCTCAGTCTCTGGATCGGCTCAGGTTAGAGATGCAATTCCGCCGAAAAAGCCAATTAACATAATCAGAAATGCAATAAAGGACAATACCCCGCGTATAATACCTTTCGTTTTGGCACGAGCAAACGTAATCAGGAATACAGATAAACCCATAATCAGAATCGCAACCAATGACAGCCACATCTTGTCCATTGCGCTCATAATCCAACAGTCTCCCCTTCAGTCCGTTAATTCATCACTGACACCGTGACAATTGCAATTATTATAACACGAAATTCAACGCTTTTTTCCAAAAAAAAGACAAAAAGCAAGCTGGCAGAAGCCAGCTCACTTTTCATCTTATTCATCCACTGCCTATGCAGGCACGATCTATTATTTTTTCATCATCATTTTCATAAGCGATTCCATGCTGTTCGGGTTCAATCCGCTCTTCTTGACCGCACTTACAATATCCTGAACCGTATCTTCCGACACCGGAACTTTCGCCATAGCGGATACCTGCTTAATCAATTGGCGCAACTGAGCTTCGTTCTGCATCGTGGATGGTTTCACTGTGCTAGCCAATTTCTTGACAGCACCTTCCGTAATCGTTTTGCCTGTTTTTTTGTTGATCGCTTTCAGTGCATCCTTAGAAATATTGTTACCCATTCGTCTCCCCTCCTCCGGTAATACTCATGTGTATAGTATGAGTGCACCGCAGAAAAGGTGAATAAGCTTCCATATCCGTTCAACAAGGTACAACAATTAGGAGTGCCATTGTTCCCAAGTTTCAAGTTTCATAACTTCCATCTCCGTTTTGGGATCTCGACCCATTAGAGCCTCAACCGCATCTCGTGGCAGTCTCTCCTGAAAAAGGACATGATACAATTGATCCGCAATTGGCATCTGCACATTATATTTTTGTGAAATAAAATAAGCAGCCTGTGTAGTACGAATTCCCTCAACCACCATGCCCATTGAGTTCAAAACATCGTCTAATTTCTTACCTTGACCCAGCATAGAGCCTGCTCTCCAGTTTCGACTGTGTTGACTGGTAGCTGTAACTACCAGATCGCCGATCCCTGCCAAACCAGAGAACGTCAGTGGATTCGCACCCATCTCCACACCAATGCGTGTAATCTCAGCAAGACCACGTGTTAATAACGCCGCTTTAGCATTATCACCAAACTGAAGTCCATCGGACATTCCCGCACCTAGTGCAATGATATTTTTGAAGGCACCTGCCAATTCAACACCAAGCATATCTCGGTTCGTATACACCCGGAAATAGGCATTCATAAACAATCCTTGGGCTGACTCAGCAGCAGCCTTGTCCAGCGATGCGACTACTACTGTTGTTGGGCAACGCTTTACTACTTCTTCCGCATGACTCGGTCCTGAGAGGACAACGACTTGTCCTTCTTCACATTCAAGCTCTTCGGCGATAACGGTTGACATCCGTTTCAGACTCTCCGTTTCAAACCCTTTGGTTGCGTGAATAACGAGCATTTCCGGCTTGTAGTGAGCCTTAAGTTGTTGTGCCACAGCTCTCATTGCTGAAGAAGGTGCAACAATGACGATTGCTGATGCGCCTTCAACCGCAGCACCCATGTCCGTCGTTGCCCGAATCAGCGGGGACAGTTCAGCACCAGGGAGAAAGCGAGCATTCGTATGCTGTTCATTTATCTCAGCAGCCTGTTCTTCCCCACGTGTCCACATCATTACATTCAACTGATTCGCAGCGAGCACACTGGCAAGAGCGGTTCCCCAACTGCCCGCAACCAGTACAGCAACTTTTTTAGACAACGCGTTTTCCCCCTCCAGGGTTTTTCGATCCCAATTTATTTTCCTGTCCTTTGGCGAGCTTCGCAATATTGGTACGATGTCTCCAGAATGCAAACAGACAAATAATCAGACTTCCCCAGAAGATAGTCATTGAATATCCGGGTAAAACAAGAATAAAGATAGGTGTCAATGCAACAAAGATCAGTGACCCCAATGAAACATACCGTGTCAATACGATGGACAGGATTGCGACAACTCCGGCGCACAATGCAGGAACAAGAGAGAGTGTCGCAAGTACACCAATTGCCGTTGCAATTCCTTTTCCCCCGCGGAAACGGAAGTATAGTGGCCAGTTATGCCCTGCAATAGCTGCTATACCACAGATCGCTGGAATCCATTCCGAACCGCCGCTAAGCCAAACTCCAATCCATACCGCAGCGATTCCTTTGAGCACGTCAAGGAGCAGAACCAGAATAGCTGGCCCTTTCCCCAGAATACGCAACGTATTCGTAGCTCCTGCGTTACCGCTGCCATGTTGACGGATATCGATCCCCCGAATCGCCTTGGCAAGGAGGACACTAAAGCTGATTGAACCGAGTAGATAACTCAGTACAATCGCTGCGATTTGTAAAATCACAAACTTCTCCCCTAACTTTCGTCGGACTTCTTCCGAGTAAATATACGAATTGGCGTACCTTCAAAGTCGAACGCACCACGGATTTTATTCTCCAGGTACCGCTCATATGAGAAGTGCATCAACTCTGGGTCGTTTACGAAAATAACCATTGTTGGTGGTTTAACCGCTACCTGTGTTACATAGTTAATTCTCATTCTGCGACCTTTATCCGTTGGTGGTGGATTGATCGCAACAGCGTCAGATACGACATCATTAAGCAGATGTGTCTGAATGCGTAGTGCATGCTGCTGAGCCACATGTTGAACAACCGGTAGCAATTTTTGTAAGCGTTGTTTTGTTTTGGCTGACAAAAAGACCACGGGAGCATATGTCATAAACAAGAAGTGATCCCGAATTTTTTTCTCAAATTCATTCATGGTCTTATCTGTTTTGTCCACAACATCCCATTTGTTTACTACAAACAGTGAAGCTTTGCCCGCTTCAAATGCATAACCGGCAATATGCTTGTCTTGTTCAATAATGCCTTCTTCACCATTAATGACAATCAAAACAACATCGGCACGTTCAATAGCACGCATCGCACGCATAACGCTATACTTCTCGGTCGTTTCGTACACTTTACCACGTTTGCGCATACCTGCTGTATCGATTAATACGTAACGCTGACCATCCTTTTCAAACGGGGTATCAATGGCATCACGCGTAGTTCCCGCAACATCACTAACAATAACCCGCTCTTCGCCCAGGATCGCATTCACAAGTGAGGATTTACCTACATTCGGACGGCCGATCAGTGCTACACGAATAACATCATCATCATACGTCTCTTCTTCAAGTTCTGGTAACTTCTCCACGATTGCATCGAGAAGATCACCTACGCCTGTACCATGGCTACCTGAGACCCCAATCGGATCACCGAACCCGAAACCATAGAACTCATAAATCAGTTCGCTGCGCCCGATATTATCCACTTTGTTAACGGCTACAACGATAGGCTTACCTGAGCGGTACAGCATCTCTGCAACTTCTTCATCTGATTGCGTAATTCCCGCTTTGGCGTCACACATAAATACAATAACATCCGCTTCTTCAATCGCAAGTTCTGCCTGCATGCGGATGGATTTCATAATGACGTCCTCGCCGTCAATCTCGATACCACCTGTATCGATAATACTGAATGCTTTGCCGTTCCATTCACCGATTCCATAAATCCGATCTCGGGTAATGCCCGGCTTGTCTTCCACAATGGCCAGCCTGTCGCCGATAATCCGATTAAATATAGTGGATTTACCCACGTTCGGTCGTCCGACAATTGCCACAACGGGTCTTGCCATACATTCCACTCCTCCTGTCCATACTTTACGATACTCATCATAGCAAAAAACACCTGTCTTGGCTAACCTTTCGTACCGTAATCCTCGTAATAACAACAATCGGCGAACCCGCCTGGGGCTCGCCGATCTTGCTTTTATTGTTCAGCAAAATATGCAGTATATAACTAAGAACCATGCACAGATAACTTATTTGAATTTGCTGAGTTTGTCGCCAAACAGTTCACCAAGCGTAGTGCTCATACCTTGATTGCTCAGGGAAACGTTAGGGTTGTTGATTTCTTCACGTGGAGCATTGTTTCTAGCAGGTCTTTCTGCTTTAGGTGCTTGAGCTGGAGCTTCTTCTGTTTCTTTGATGCTCAAGCTTACACGTTGTTCAGCAGGGTTCATGTCCAAGATTTTCACTTGAACTTCTTGACCTTCTTTCAACACTTCATGTGGAGTGCCGATGTGTTTGTGGGAGATTTGTGAGATGTGCACAAGTCCCTCAACGCCAGGAGCGATTTCAACGAATGCACCGAAGTCAACCAAACGTTTTACAACACCTGTTACGATATCGCTAGCATTAAATTTGTCGCCAGCTGTTTCCCAAGGACCTGGTTGAACAGCTTTCATGCTCAGGCTGATTTTACCTTTTTCAGGATCAACTTTGAGCACTTTCACGTTAACTTTGTCACCTTCGGACAGAATGTCAGATGGTTTTTCAACGTGAGTCCAAGCAAGCTCGGATACGTGAACCAAGCCATCAACTCCGCCTACATCAACAAATGCACCGAATTGTGTCAAGCGTTGAACTGTACCTTCGATAACTTGACCTTCTTGCAAACCAGCCATAACTTCAGCTTTGTTTGCTTCGAATTCTTGCTCCAATACGTCTTTTTGGGAAAGGATCACTTTATTGTTTTCACGGTCGATCTCTTTCACTTTAACACGCAATGTGCGGCCTTTGTAGTCGCTGAAGTCTTCAACGAAGTGGCGCTCAACCATGGATGCTGGAATGAATCCACGCACGCCCACGTCTGCAACCAAACCGCCTTTAACTACATCAGCTACAACAACTTCGAATACGTCTTGGTCTTCAAAATGCTTTTGCAATTGATCCCAAGCGTTTTCGCTGTCGATTGCACGCTTAGACAGAACGAGTTTTTCTTTCTCGTCGTCAATCGTGAGGACTTTTGCCTCAACTTCTTGCCCAACTTCAACTGCATCAGACGCGCTGTCTACATGCAAAGAGGACAATTCACGAATTGGAATAACACCGTCATATTTATATCCAATGCTTACATAAGCTTGGTTATCTTCCAATTTGACGATGGTTCCTTTTACGGTATCTCCCTTTTTCAAGGAAACGAATTGATCCAACTCATCTTGGGTTGCTTCTTGATTTTTAATTTCTTCCGACATGTCAAATACCCTCCTCAATTCAAAAACCCCATTATATTCAAACCTGCCTATAGCAGAGTTCAAAACACTTTCAGTACCAGATGCTTCTATAGCTTCCCACAGGTAAAATGGAAACATACACCCAGCAATTCAGGTCATAACCTTATTTACTCGGTACGCCTGTTTTAACCATTTCATTGATTTTGGACATAATCTTCTCAGTTGCTCTCTCGAGCGCATCACCCGAAGGGTCTTCCTTGAACTCGTCCAAATTCACTGGTGCACCATACACCACTTTCATCTTA